>CAWJME010000001.1:0-128312 GCA_963843895.1 uncultured Actinomycetota bacterium
GGTCGCGCTCGACGAAGCCGCCCTCGCCGTCCATCGAGTGCAGGAGGTAGTAGGCGACGTCGACGTCGGCGAGCGCCTCCGCGAGGGTCGTCCTGGAGGTCGCGTCGCCCTCGACGACCTCGGCGTCGCCGACCCACCACCGGTCCTGGACCTTGCGGGCGTCCCGGGTGAGGACGCGCACCGTCCAGCCCTCCGCGAGGAGCGCCGGGACGAGCCGGGAGCCGATGTAGCCGGTGACCCCGGTGACGAGTGGATGCGGCCGGTGCCGCGACGGTCGCTCACCGGCGGTCCAGCGTCTCCTTGAGCTGGGCGGCCGTCCGGTCACCCAGCCGCTCCAGGAGCGGGGTCATCAGGGGGCCGAGGAAACGGGCCATCCCGGTGAACTCGAAGTCGGCCCGGTAGGTGACCTCCGAGCCGGCCGGGGCGGGCCGGACCGTGATGGTGTCGTGGCTCGTCGTCGACTCGTTGCGGCCGACGATGACGAAGCGGTCCTCGGCGACCTCCTCGGTCGTGTACTCGAGTCGACGGTGTTGCCGGCGAACTTCGAGACGTTCTTGTAGACCGTCCCGGGGCCGCCGTCGCCGGAGACCCGCTCGCGCGAGACCGTGCCGGCGTCCCACTCGGTGGCGTTGCGGAAGTCGGCGAGGAAGGGCAGCACGTCGGCCGGGGCGGCGGTCGTGCTGATGGTGCGTTCGACGGTCATCGTCATGCGTGTCATCTCCTGGTGAATCGGATCTGGGCGACGTCGAGGTAGCCGGTGGCGAACCCCGCCTCGCAGTACGCGAGGTCGAACTCCCACATGCGGCGGAAGGTCTCGTCGAAGCCGTGGTGCTGGATGTCGTCCCAGTTCGCGGTGAAGGTCTCGCGCCAGCGGCGCAGGGTCTCGGCGTAGTCGGCGCCGAAGGCCTGCACCCTCTCTACCCGCAACGTCGTCGAGTCACGCGTCACGTCGCGGATCGCCTGGAGCGAGGGGATGAGACCGCCCGGGAAGATGTACTTCTGGATCCACCCGAACGAGCCCTTGGTCGCGAGCAGCCGGTGGTGCTCCATGAGGATGGCCTGGATCGCCACGACCCCGCCCGGGGCGAGGAGGGCGTCGATCTGCCGGAAGTAGGTGTCCCAGTACTCCTCGCCGACGGCCTCGATCATCTCGACGCTGACGATGGCGTCGAACTGCCCGGTCGTCTCCCGGTAGTCCTGGAGCAGCACCCGGACGCGGTCGGCGTACCCGGCCGCCTCGATCCGCTCGAGGGCGAGGTCTCGCTGCTCGGCGGACAGGGTGACCGAGGTGACCCGGGCACCGCGGGCGGCGGCGCGGATCGAGAGCTCGCCCCAGCCGGTGCCGATCTCGAGGACGCGGGTGCCCTCGCCGACGTCGGCGGCGTCGAGGATCGCCTCGACCTTGCGCACCTGGGCCCCATGGAGGTCCTGCTCGCGGACCGGCCGCGCCGGGTCGAACAGGGCCGAGCTGTACGACAGCGACGGGTCGAGGAACGAGCGGAACAGGTCGTTCGAGAGGTCGTAGTGCGCGGAGATGTTGCTCCGCGAGCCCTCGAGGGTGTTCTGCTGGTACCGCGGGATGGCCCGGTCGACGAGGCCGCGCAGCGACAGCAGCGGCTTCGGCACGATCTGGCCCATCCGGGCCGCGAAGGGCATGAGCGCCTGCGCGAGGTCGGTGCCCTCGCCGGCCTTCCAGTCGCCGGCCATGTAGGCCTCGCCGAGACCGATCTTCGGGTGCGACTCGAGCCGGCGGAAGAGCGCCCGCGGCCGGACGACCTCGAGCACGGGGGCGCCCGGAACACCGGCGCCCACCTCGGTCCCGTCGGGGTAGCGCATGCGGATCGGCATCGGCCGGACGGCGACCTCGGTGATCGCCTTGGCGATGGCGCCGCGCGTCAGGAGGTGGGGGAAGCCGAGTCGCGGGATCGCGATCTCGAGGCGGGGGGTGTCGACGGTCATCGCACGCTCTCCAGGGAGGTCTCGGGGCGGGGCCGGACGGGCAGCCTCCGCAGCCACAGCCAGATGCCGTGGACGCGGATGAGCCCGCTGACCCGCTGGGTCATCAACGGGTGCCGCAGCGCGCTCCGGGCCACCGCCGAGGTCGTCGCCGGCGTCGGGGTGCCCGTCACGGTCGCGGTCACGAGGGGTTCGTCGCGGACGCGCAGCCGGATGGCGGCCCCCACCGTGGCGGGCGTCAGCGTGAGGCGGATGGCGTACTCGCCCTCGACCTCGTTGAAGGGCGAGACGTAGAAGTCCTTGTCCATGGTCGCGCGGCCCTGGGCGTCGGGCCGCAGGACGTAGGCGTGCCGCCCGCCGTAGGTGTTGTGGACCTCGACGAGCACCGCCCGCAGCGAGCCGTCGGGGGCGAACACCCAGAACGCGCTCATCGGGTCGAAGACGTGGCCGAGGACCCGCGCGTGGGCCAGCATGACGACCCGGTCGTGCTGGCCGGTGGGGACCCCGTCACGCTCGAGGACGCGCAGGACGTTGGCCTTGAGCGCGGCGATGCCGGGGTTGCCGGCGAGGTGGTCCTCGCCGCGGAACGTCGCGACCGCCCGCAGCCAGCGCGGGACCCGGGGCATCGCGTCGAGGTCGACGAGCCACTGCGTGTGCCGGTTCGTGAACGAGTGCCGCAGCGGGCGGAAGCGGGTGTGGTGGACCGTCCCGACGACGAGCGCCGGGAGGACGGGGAGGTCAGCGGTGGTCGTCACGGGGTCACCACTCCACCCCGAAGGCGCGGGCGGCCTCGACGCCGGAGCGGCAGCCGTCCTCGTGGAAGCCCCAGCCCTGGTAGGCGCCGGCGAAGGCGGTGCGGTCGGTCGTGATCTCGGGGATCCGGCGTTGGGCGCGCACCGCGGCCAGGTCGTACAGGGGGTGGGTGTACTGCATCGTGGCGACGACGCTACCCGGGTCGATCCGCTCGGAGGCGTTGAGCGTGACGAAGAACGGCTCGTCGGCCGGGAGTCCCTGGAGCCGGTTCATCCAGTAGGTGACGACGGCACCCTTCGCGGGGTCCCCGACGAGGTAGTTCCACGAGGAGCGAGCCAGGCGGGCACGCGGCATCAGGGAGCCGTCGCGGTGCAGGACCGTCTCGTTGCTCGAGTAGCGGAAGGCGCCGAGCACCTCCTTCTCCGTGGGGGTGGCGTCGGCGAGCAGGCGGAGGGCGTCGTCGGCGTGGGTCGCGACGACGACGCGATCGTGACGGCCGAGTCGGCCTCCGGCAGTGCGGATCTCGACACCGTCAGGGGTGCGGGCGATCGAGCTGACGGGGTCGCCCTGGTGGACCGCGGGCAGACGGGCGGCGAGGAGGTCGACGTACGTCCGGGACCCCCCGACCACCGTCATCCACTGCGGGGAGTCGCCGATCGAGAGCATGCCGTGGTGCTCGAGGAAGCGGAAGAGGTAGCGCGCCGGGTAGTCGAGGGCCTCGCCGCCGCCGCTGGACCAGACGCAGGCCACGACCGGGATGGCGTAGAGGCGCGTGAAGGCCTCCGGGAAGCCGCTGTCGCGGATGAACTCGCCGTAGGTCGTCGTGTCCTCGTCGTCGGTCTGCTCGAGGAAGGCGGTGGCCAGCGCGTGGAAGCGCTTGACCGACCGGAGCATGCCGACGAACTCGCGGTCCAGGAGCTGGAGCGGGCGGGCCACGAAGCCCTTGACGCCACGGCCGCCGGCGTACTCGAGACCCGTGGACTCGTCGCGGATGCTCATCGACATCTCGGTGTCCCGTGCCTCCACCCCGAGCTCGCGGAAGAGCCGGCGCAGGTGGGGGTAGGTGCGGTCGTTGTGGACGATGAAGCCGCTGTCGACGTTCAGGTCGCCGCTCGGGGTCGACACGGTGTGGGTGTGCGCGTGACCGCCGAGGCGGGCCTCGCCCTCGTAGAGCGTGACGTCGTGCCGGGCGGAGAGGACGTGGGCCGCGGTGAGGCCGGAGACCCCCGCTCCGACGACGGCGATGCGTTCCGGGGCGTGGATTCGCTCCGCAGGGGTGGTGGGCATACCCATGACCGTAGAACCTTCCCTCGATGTTCGTCAAAGGTTTGTCAAATCTCGGGACACCGCATACGGTGGCTGGATGAGACGTTCGGTGCCCCCGTCGATGCGGATTGGCGAGCTGGCGTCCCGGGTCGGTGTCAGCACCCACGTGCTGCGAGCCTGGGAGTCCCGCTACGGCCTGCTCAGCCCGGTGCGGTCCCCCGGTGGGTACCGCCTGTACGGCAGCGACGACGAACGCCGCGTCCGCGAGGTGATGAGCCTGCGCGACCAGGGGGTCAGCGCGATGGAGGCCGCCCGGCAGGTGCTCGCCGCCGAGCGCGCCGGGGCCCTGGCCGGCGGCGCGGCGTTCGACGTCCCGGGGTCGACCGACGGGTCGGGCGACGAGCCTCGCGGAGCGCGGGTCGACCCTCCCGCCCTCGTCGCCCAGCTGCTCGACGCCGTCACCGCCCTCGACGAGGACCGCGCCCACGCCGTCCTCGACGCCGCCTTCCTCGAGCGCTCCGCCGAGAGCGCGATCATCGAGGTGCTCGTGCCCTTCTTCGTCCGCATCGGGGAGCTGTGGGAGCTCGGCCGGATCGGCATCGCGCAGGAGCACTTCGCGAGCAGCCTCGTACGGCGGCGCCTCGGGGCGCTCTCCATGACCTGGGGCATCGGCACCGGCCCGGTGGCCGTCCTCGCCTGCCCCCCGGGCGAGTTCCACGACATCATCCTGCTCGGCTTCGGCGTGCTCCTCGGCCGGGCCGGGTGGCGCATCCGGTACCTCGGCCCGGACACCCCCGTCTCGTCGCTGGCCTCCGCGGCCGACCTCACCCGGCCGGACGCCGTCGTCCTCGCCTCCCGCCGGCCGTCCGGGTTCCGGGCGCACGGCCCGGCCCTGCGGCGGCTCGGCGAGAAGCACCCGCTGTGGCTCGCCGGGCGCGGCACGACGCCCCGCGTCCTCGACGAGATCGGCGCCATGCACCTGGGGCCCGACCTCGTCGCCGACGTCGCGATGCTCACCACGGCGGCGCGCGAGCGCCGGATGGCCGTCGGTGCCGCGGCATCCGCTGGCGCGACGGGCTCCGAACGCCCCGCGTGACCCGCGCACCACGCGCCGGACACCGACCTCGAGGAGCATCCGTGACGCTGACCGACTCCCACACCACCACGACGACCACCCGCGGCGGCGTCGCGTTGAACCTCCTCCAGGACGCCGGGTTCGAGGCCCGCGATGTCCACGCCCTGCGCGAGCACCACGTCCGGACCGTCGACGCCTGGGCCCGCACCCTCGAGGAGAGCTGGGACCGCGCCGTCGGGCTCATCGGCGAGGAGGGCGCGCGGGTGTGGCGGCTCTACCTCGTCGGGGGCGCGCAGGCCTTCCGCGACCACCGGATGGGCGTGGACCAGCCGGTGCTCCGCCGCCCCGATGGGCCCGCCGTCGTCTCGGACGCGGCCCGATGAACGGCGACGCATTCTCGGGCGGCACGCTCGTCGTCGTCCTCCTCGCCTCGCTCGCCACCTCGGCCGTCGCGATGGGGGTCACGGCGGTGGTGTCGAAGCGAAAGGGCAGGATCGCGGTCGTCGACATCACGTGGGGGCTGGTCTTCGTCGCGATCGGCTGGGTGGCCTTCGCCGTCGGGCAGCACTCGGCGCGCTCGCTCCTGCTGGCCGTGCTCGTCACCCTGTGGGGCGGCCGGCTCGCGTGGCACATCCGCGGACGGGCGCTCGGCCAGGGCGAGGACCCCCGCTACGAGACGATGCTGTCCGGGCAGCCGCCCGAGCAGCGGTTCCGGTACGCGCTGGTCAAGGTCTTCGGCACCCAGGGCCTCGCGGCGTGGTTCGTCTCGCTGCCGCTCCAGGTGGCCGCCGCCACGGACTCGGCCCTCGGCTGGGTCGCGGTGGCCGGCGTGCTCGTCTGGCTGCTCGGGGTGACCTTCGAGTCCGTCGGCGACGCCCAGCTCAAGGCGTTCAAGGCTGACCCCGCCAACAAGGGCACGGTCATGGACCGCGGGCTCTGGGCGTGGACCCGGCACCCGAACTACTTCGGCGACTCCGCCGTCTGGTGGGGGATGTTCGTCGTCGCCGCCGGCGCGTGGCCCGGGGCGCTCACCGTGCTGTCCCCCGTGGTCATGACGTACTTCCTCGCGTTCGCCACCGGGGCGCGGCTGCTCGAGTCCGAGATGGCCAAGCGGCCGGGCTACCCGGAGTACCAGGAGCGCACGAGCATGTTCTTCCCGCTGCCCCCGGGGACGAAGGAGAAGCTGACCGGCTGAGCCACGTCAGCGCCCCCGGGCGTACCGGAGCGGGCGTACCGGATGGGGCGTACACGAACCGACGAATGTGTCAGTTCGTGACCGGTCGGGGACGGAAGCTCAGTCCGGGGCGTACACGAATCGACGAATGTGTCAGTTCGTGACCGGTCGGGGACGGAAGCTCACTCCGGGGCGTACACGAATCGACGAATGTGTCAGTTCGTGACCGGTCGGCGCTGCCGGGCGTCGACGGCGAGGACGACGGCTGCGGTCACCGTGCAGAGGACCGTTCCCCACGCGATGTCCACGAGGGCGACGACGAGCGGGAAGTCGCGCAGCACCGCCATCGAGGTCAGGTCGAAGGTGGCGTAGGTGACCAGACCGAACGCCGCGGCGTCGAGCAGTCCGCGCCGCACCCGACCGTGGACCAGCGCCGGACGCACGACGAAGTACAGGAAGCCGAGCAGGTAGACGACGTAGAAGGCCACCGCCGCACCGGGGTTCGCCCGCTCGGCGAGGAGGTGGCCGATCCGGTCGTCGTAGAGGTTCCCCGACCCGAGCGTGAGCCACAGGGCGTCGAGCAGGCCGAACACCACTGCGGCGACCCCGAGCGCCACCAGCATGCGTCGGCCCGACGGCGCTGCGGTGCGGGCGGCGTCGGCGGTCTCCATCCCCCCAGCGTAGGTGCCGCTCCGCGACCGCCCGCGGCGGCTGCGCTACGTCAGCGTCTGGGCCACGCCGTGGATGACGAGCCCGGCCAGGGCCCCGACGACCGTGCCGTTGATGCGGATGAACTGGAGGTCGCGGCCCACGTGCAGCTCGATCCGCTCGGCGGCCTCGCGACCGTCCCAGCGGTCGACGGTCACCGAGATGACCTCGGCGAGCTCGCTGCCGTAGGTGTTGACGACGAACGAGACGGCCTCCCCCATTCGGGCGTCCAGCACCGCCGTCCAGTGCGGGTCGACCGTGAGCCGCCGGCCGAGGTGCTCGAGCAGCTCGTCACCGCGGGTGTGGAAATACGAGCCCTCGTCGTCCATCGCCGCCTCGAGCGCCGTCCGGAAGGAGCGCCACAGCCCCACCGCCGTCTCGGCCGCCTGCGGGTGCGTCAGCAGGCGCACCTTGAGCGACTCGGCGCGCTCCATCACGGCGGCGTCGTGCTGGAGGTCGTCGGCGAGCCGCCGGAGCAGGTCGTCGAACGCGAGCCGAGCAGGATGCCGGGGGTCGCGGCGGATCTCGCGCAGCCAGGTGAGGACCTGCTCGTAGGTCCAGCCGATGACCCGCTCGTCGAGCCACGGGGGTGTCCACCAGGGGGCGCGGGTGGTCAGCACCTCCGAGTAGGTGCCGGGGTTCTCGCGGAGCCAGTCGTGGAGCTGCTCGAGGCCCAGGTCGACGAGCCCGTGGTGCGTGCTCTCCTCGACGACCCCCTCGAGCAGCGCGCCGGCGATCGGGCTGACCGGTTCGTGGGCGAGGCGGGGCACGAGGAAGTCCTCGACGATGGTGCGCACCTCGTCGTCGCGCAGCCGGCCGAGGCCCGCACGCGCCACCCGGACGGCCTCGGTGAGGACCCGGCGCCGGTTGCGCCGGACCCCGAGCCAGCGCCCGATCCGTTCGCTGACCCGGGCTGCGGCGAGCCGCTCGCGGGCGATCTCCTCGGTGAGGAAGTTCTCGGTGACGAACTCCTGGAGGTTGCGGCCGATCTCGTTCTTGCGCTTCGGGATGATCGCGGTGTGCGGCACCGGCAGCCCGAGCGGGTGCCGGAACAGCGCCGTGACGGCGAACCAGTCGGCGAGCGCGCCGACCATCGCCGCCTCGGCCCCGGTGTTGACGTACCCCCACACCCCGTCGTGGTCGAGCCGCAAGGTGAGGAGGAAGACCACAGCGGCCAGGAGCAGCAGGGAGAGCGCGAGGGCGCGCATCCGGCGCAGGCCGACGCGCCGACGGGTGTCGGCCGGGGAGGGTGCCAGGAGGCTCACCCGCCCGATCCTGCCGCATCCGCCGGACGGCCCTGCGGGAGCCGTCGGACCTAGGCTGGAGGGGTGCGCTTCCTCAACGGCCTGATGCCCCAGCTCGACCTCACCTACGACGACGTGTTCATGGTCCCGAACCGCTCGTCGGTCACGAGCCGGCTCGACGTCGACCTGTCCACGACCGACGGCACGGGCACGACCATCCCGCTCGTCGTCGCGAACATGACGGCGATCGCGGGGCGCCGGATGGCCGAGACCACGGCTCGCCGGGGCGCGCTCACGGTCATCCCGCAGGACATCCCGGTCGAGGTCGTCGCGGACGTCGTCGCGTGGCAGAAGTCGCGCCACCTCGTCTACGACACCCCCATCACCCTCGACCCCTCGACGACCGCGGGTGAGGCGCTCGTCCTCCTGCACAAGCGGGCCCACGGGGCTGCCGTCGTCGTGGCGGGCGAGCGACCGGTGGGCATCGTCACCGAGACCGACCTCACCGGCGTCGACCGGTTCACCCAGCTCGCCGACGTCATGGTCCGCGAGATGGTGACCCTCGACGACGGGGTCGACGTCGAGAAGGCGTTCGAGGTGCTCTCGCACGCGCGGCGCCGGCTGGCGCCGGTCGTGGCGCCGGACGGGCGGCTCGTCGGGCTGCTCACCCGGGCCGGGGCGCTGCGGGCCCACCTCTACGCGCCGGCGGTCGACGACGGGGGACGGCTGCGGATCGCCGCCGCGGTCGGCATCAACGGCGACGTCGTGGGTCGCGCGGCCGCCCTCGCCGAGGCGGGTGCCGACGTCCTCGTCATCGACACCGCGCACGGGCACCAGGAGAAGATGGTCGAGGTGCTGCGCGGGGTGCGCGCGCTCGGCCTGGAGGTGCCGGTCGTCGCCGGCAACGTCGTCTCGGCCGAGGGCACCCGCGACCTCATCGAGGCGGGCGCCGACATCGTCAAGGTCGGGGTCGGCCCGGGCGCGATGTGCACGACCCGGATGATGACGGCGGTCGGCCGCCCGCAGTTCTCCGCCGTGCTCGAGTGCGCAGCGGCGGCACGGGAGCTCGGCGGGCACGTCTGGGCCGACGGCGGCGTGCGGCACCCCCGGGACGTCGCGCTGGCGCTCGCAGCGGGCGCGTCGAACGTCATGGTCGGCTCGTGGTTCGCCGGGACGCTGGAGTCGCCCGGCGACCTCTACACGGACGAGAAGGGGCGCCAGTACAAGGAGTCCTTCGGGATGGCGTCGGCGCGGGCGGTCCGCAACCGCACCGCCACCGACTCGGCGTACGACCGGGCCCGCAAGGCGCTCTTCGAGGAGGGCATCAGCAGCGCCCGGATGTACGTCGACCCGGCCCGGCCGAGCGTCGAGGACGTCATCGACGAGATCATCGCCGGGCTGCGCAGCTCGTGCACGTACGCCGGCGCGCGGACCCTCGAGGAGTTCCACGAGCGGGCCACGGTGGGGCTCCAGTCGACCGCCGGGTTCGCCGAGGGACGCCCGCTGCACTCCTCCTGGTAGCCCGATGCCCCGGCCCGCTTTCCCGACTTTTCATGCCGACGTCCGCGGGACACGCCGTCTGAACGGCGTGTCCCGCGGACGCGAGCATGAAAAGTCGGGAAAAGACGGGGGAGGGGGTGGGGGAGGATGGCGCCATGGCCTACGACGTCGCGCGCATCCGCTCCCACTTCCCCGCCCTCGGCGAGGGCGCAGCCGCCCACTTCGACGGCCCCGGCGGCAGCCAGGTGCCGGCCGTCGTCGGTGAGGCGGTCGCCCGCACCCTGACCTCCGCCATCAGCAACAAGGGCACCGTCACCGCCTCCGAGCGGCGGGCGGCCGACGTCGTCGCCGCGTGCCGGCAGGCGCTCGCCGACCTGCTCGGCGCCGACCCCCGAGGCATCGTCTTCGGCCGCAGCTCGACCGCGCTCACCTACGAGGTGTCCCGCGCGCTCGCGAAGCAGTGGGACCCGGGCGACGAGGTCGTCGTCACCCGGCTCGACCACGACTCCAACATCCGGCCCTGGGTCCAGGCCGCCGAGGCCGTCGGCGCCACCGTCCGCTGGGTCGACTTCGACCCCGCCACCGGTGAGCTGATGGTCGAGGACGTCGAGGCCGTGCTCACCGACCGCACCCGGCTCGTGGCGACGACCGCCGCGTCGAACCTCATCGGCACCCGGCCCCCGACCCGACAGATCTCCGACGCGGCGCACGCGGTCGGGGCCCTGCACTGGGTCGACGGCGTCCACGCCACGGCGCACGCGTCGGTCGACCTCGAGGCACTCGGCGCCGACGCGTGGACGTGCTCGCCGTACAAGTTCCTCGGGCCGCACTGCGGGGTGCTCGCCGCGTCGCCGGAGCTGCTCGAGACGCTGCACCCCGACAAGCTGGCCCCCTCGTCGGATGCCGTGCCCGAGCGGTTCGAGCTCGGGACCCTGCCCTACGAGCTGATGGCCGGCGTCACTGCCGCGGTCGACTTCCTCGCGGGCCTGGACGACCTCGACACCCCCGTGACCCCCGAGGACCGGCGGGCGCGGCTGCTCACCTCCTTCGCGGCGCTGGAGAAGCACGAGGAGGGCCTGCTGGCGCGCCTCGAGCCGGCCCTGCGGGCGATGCCCGGGGTGACGGTGCACTCCAACGCCGGCCGGCGGACGCCCACGCTGCTGTTCACCGTGGCGGGCCACGACCCGCAGGACCTCTACCGCGGCCTCGCCGAGCACGGCGTCAACGCCCCCGCGAGCAACTTCTACGCGCTCGAGTGCTCCCGGCACCTCGGGCTCGGTGACGCCGGCGGCGTGCGCGTCGGGCTGGCGCCGTACACGGACGAGAGCGACGTCGACCGCCTGCTCGGCGCGCTGACGGCGCTGGTGGGCGGGGAGCGCTGAGCGTGGTCGCGCTGCTCGACCCGCTGGAGCCGCCGGTCGACCCGGTCGACGCCCTGCGCCGCATCGCCTTCCTCCTCGAGCGCACGCGGGCCGGCACCTACCGGGTCGAGGCGTTCCGGAACGCGGTCAAGACCCTGCGCACCCTCGACGCGGACGAGCTCGTCGAGCGTGCCGAGGCCGGGACCCTCCAGGAGCTCGACGGCATCGGCAAGTCGACCTCGGGCGTCATCGCCGAGGCGGTCTCCGGTGAGCTCCCGTCCTACCTGGGGTCGCTCCAGGAGAAGGCCGGCGGCCCGCTCGTCGACGGCGGCGCGGACCTCTACGCCGCGCTCCGGGGCGACTGCCACCTGCACTCCGACTGGAGCGACGGCGGCTCGCCCATCGACGAGATGGTCCTCACCGGGGTCGAGACCGGGCACGAGTGGATGGTGCTCACCGACCACAGCCCGCAGCTGCGGGTCGCCAACGGGCTGACCGTCGAGCGACTGAGGCAGCAGCTGAAGATCGTCGACGGCGTGAACCGTTCCCTCGCAGGTCAGTTCACCCTCCTCAAGGGGATCGAGGTCGACATCCTCGACGACGGCTCGCTCGACCAGACCGACGAGATGCTCGGCCGCCTCGACCTCGTCACGGCCTCCGTGCACAGCAAGCTCCGGATGAACGCCGACCCGATGACGCGCCGGATGGTCGCCGCGGTCTCGAACCCGCGCGTCAACGTCCTCGGCCACTGCACCGGGCGGCTCGTCGAGGGTTCCCGCGGCACCCGCCCGCAGTCCGACTTCGACGCCCGTGCCGTCTTCGAGGCCTGTGCCGAGCACGACACCGCCGTGGAGATCAACAGCCGCCCGGAGCGCTGCGACCCGCCCGACGAGCTCGTCACGCTCGCCCTCGAGATCGGCTGCCTGTTCTCGGTCGACTCCGACGCGCACGCCCCGGGCCAGCTCGACATGAAGGCCTACGGCTGCGAGCGCGCCGAGCGGCTCGGGGTGCCGGCCGACCGCATCGTCACGACGTGGGACGTCGACCGCGTCCGGGAGTGGGCAGCCCCGTCCTGAGGCAGACCCCCGAGGGCGACAGCTGATTGAGTCAATTGCTTGACACAATCGATCATTGACTGGGACGCTCCACGACGTCACCCTCTGCTCCTCCCCCAGGAGTCCCGATGTACGCCCTGCCCATCGCCCTCGGGATCGCACTTCCCGCATTCCTCGTCGTCGCGGTCGTCGCCATCGTGCAGTCCGTCACGGCGGGCCTCCGGAAGGCGCAGGGAGACCCGGTCGCCCACACCGTCCGGCGCCGCACGGTCGGCGCGACCGCCGTCGCCTGTCTCGCGGCGCTCGTGGCGGGGGTGCTGGGGCCGGACGCAGAGGCCGCACCGGCCGTGGCGACCGTGACCCTCCTCGGCATCGGCGTCGTGATGTCCGTGGCCGCCACCTTCGTGGAGCTCACCTGGCCCCGCCCTCGTGGGAGCGTCCGGACGGCCGTCGCGAGTCCTCGCCCCCAGCCGTCGAGGACGCTGCGGTGGCTCCGCACCTCGTCCGCCGCGACCCTCGCGGTGCTCTGCGTGGGCGGCGCCCTGCTGGGCGGCTCCGACGGCACGTCGATCCGCGCCTCGTGGCCCGGCGGCGCCGCGGCGCAGAGCCCCTTCCCGGGCTGGCGCTACGGCCTCGGACTGCTCATCGCGCTCGCCCTCCTGACGGCGGCGACCCAATGGGGCCTGCGCGTCGTCGAGGCCCGCCCCGCCCTCGAGCCCGGGCACGCCGCGCTCGACACCGCGGCCCGGATGGTGAGCAGTGCCCGGCTGCTGCGCATCGCCGCCACGACGACCTGGCTCACGGTGCTCGGGGTGGCGTTCGTCGCCGGGTCGTCGCTGCACGAGCTGGCCCAGGGCCTGCGCGGGACGGAGTCCCCTGCAGCCCTCTACCCGCCCGTGGACTGGCGCCAGGATCTCGCCTTCGCCCTCTTCGGCCTCGGCGCCCTCGCAGGGGTCCTCGCCCTCGCCGCGGCGACGGCCCCCGCCCACCCGGCCGCGGCCCCCTCGGCCGAGACCGCCCCGGTCGAGGTGCACGGATGACCTCGACCCTCACCGTCGACCTCGGCGCCGCGACGCCTCCGTACGAGCAGCTGCGGACCCAGGTCGCCGGGCACATCGCGACCGGCCAGCTGGTGCCCGGTGAGCGGTTGCCGACGATCCGGGCCCTCGCCGGCGACCTCGGCATCGCCGCCGGGACGGTCGCCCGTGCCTATCGGGAGCTGGAGGCCGCCGGCCTCGTCCAGACCCGCCGGCGCACCGGGACGGTGGTCACCTCCGGGCCACTTGCCCCGTCCGCCGCCGTCCGGCGGGCTGCCTCCGACTACGCGGGTATGGCGCGCCGGTACGGCCTGAGCGAGGTCGAGGCCCTCGACCTCGTCCGCGCGGCGATCCGCCACGACCCCACCCCGGAGGCCGGCGGGGGCTGACCCCGGGGCCCGGTTTTGGTCGGCGGCGTGACGTCCCCTATGCTTTCGGAGTCCTCGACGGATCCGAACTCCGGTCTGCGTGACGTGGAGGGTCCGACCGAGGTCGGGTCCCCATCGTCTAGCGGCCCAGGACCCCGCCCTTTCACGGCGGTAGCACGGGTTCGAATCCCGTTGGGGATACGGTCTTGCTTCAGCCAAGGCCCCGTAGCGCAGTTGGTTAGCGCGCCGCCCTGTCACGGCGGAGGTCGCGGGTTCGAGTCCCGTCGGGGTCGCTCCTTCATGAAGGGGCCGGATTCGTCCGGCCCCGACGTGCAGGTCCGGCCAGGTAGCTCAGTTGGTACGAGCGTCCGACTGAAAATCGGAAGGTCGGCGGTTCGACCCCGCCCCTGGCCACCACCGACGCCGCAGGCAGCAGCCGCTGACCTGCGGCTCATCGCGTTCCACGCCCGTCCACGCCGTCGCGACGGGTGCCCGTTCCGCCACCGGGGTAGGTGATCGACATGACCGGCTCCCGGACCACCACCTCGCCCGGCACGATCCGGGTCGGGATCTCCGGCTGGACCTACCCCTCGTGGCGCGGCGACTTCTACCCCAGCGGGCTCCTCCAGCGCCGTGAGCTCGCGTACGCCGCCGAGCGCATGGGCTCGGTGGAGGTCAACGGGTCCTTCTACTCCCTCCAGCGGCCCAGCGCCTACGCCCTCTGGCGCGACCAGACCCCCGACGACTTCGTGCTCGCGGTCAAGGGCGGTCGGTTCATCACGCACATGAAGCGGTTGCGTGACGTCGAGACCCCGCTCGCGAACTTCTTCGCCTCGGGGGTGCTCGCGCTCGCCGGGAAGCTCGGCCCGGTCCTGTGGCAGCTCCCGGAGCGGGTCGAGCTCCACCCCGAGCGGCTGGCCACGTTCTTCGAGCTCCTCCCCCGCACGATCGGGGAGGCCGCCGCGCTGGCCCGTCGCCACGACGGCAAGGTGACCGAGGACCGGGCGCTGACGACGGCACCGCGCGGGTTCGCGGACCGGCGCATCCGGCACGCCCTGGAGTTCCGCCACCGCTCGTTCTGCACCGACGAGGCCGCCGCGCTGCTGCGTGCGCACGACATCGCCACCGTCGTCGCCGACACCGCGGGTCGCTGGCCGATGGCCGAGACGGTCACGAGCGACCTCGTCTACGTCCGGCTCCACGGCGACACCGAGCTCTACGCGAGCGGGTACGACGACGCCGCCCTCGACGCCTGGGCCGACCGTTGCCGCGGCTGGGCCGAGCACGGCGACGTCGTCGTCTACTTCGACAACGACGCCCGGGGCCACGCACCCCACGACGCCCGGCGTCTCATCGCCCGGCTCGGCGCGGCGCACGTGCCCGTCGCCGTACCCGTGGACTGAACCCGGGCCTGCCCGTCCACTCGGTGCCGTCCATCCACTCGCTGCGTGTGACGGGAGAGGATGCAGGAGAACCCCGACCCGCGAGGAGCATCCATGGAGTACACCCGTCTCGGCCGCACCGGCCTCACCGTCAGCCGCATCGCCCTGGGCTGCATGAGCTACGGCGACGCCTCCCGTGGGGGCCACCCGTGGGCGATGGACGAGGAGTCGGCGGGCACCTACTTCCGCCAGGCCGTCGAGCTCGGCATCACGTTCTGGGACACCGCGAACGTCTACAGCGGCGGTTCCTCCGAGGAGTTCACCGGCCGGGCCGTCCGCGAGTACAGCCGCCGCGAGGACATCGTGCTCGCCACCAAGGTCAACGGGACGATGCACGACGGCCCCGGCGGGAAGGGCCTGTCGCGCAAGGCGGTCCTCGAGCAGGTGGACGCCTCGCTCGTCCGCCTCGGCACGGACTACATCGACCTCTACCAGATCCACCGCTTCGACCCGGAGACACCGGTCGAGGAGACGATGGAGGCGCTCCACGACGTGGTCCGGGCCGGCAAGGCGCGGTACGTCGGGGCGTCCTCGATGTGGGCGTGGCAGTTCGCGACGATGCAGCACGCGGCGGACCTCGGCGGCTGGACGCGCTTCGTCTCGATGCAGGACCAGTACAACCTCCTGATGCGCGAGGAGGAGCGCGAGATGTTCCCGCTGCTCGCCGACCAGGGCGTCGGCGCCATCCCGTGGAGCCCGCTCGCCCGGGGCCGCGTCGCCCGCCCGTGGGGTGAGCAGACCGACCGCTCCGGCACCGACGAGTTCGGCAAGCGCCTGTACCGGGACGCGGACGAGCAGATCGTCGCGGCCGTCGAGCAGGTCGCGGCCGGCCGCGGCGTCCCGATGGCCTCCGTCGCGCTCGCGTGGGTGCTCCGCAACCCGGTGGTGGACGCGCCGATCGTCGGCGCGACGAAGCCCCACCACCTCACGGACGCGGTGGCCGCGCTCGGTCTCGAGCTCACCGAGGACGAGGTCGCGGTACTCGAGGCGGGCTACACCCCCCGGGAGCCGACCGGCTTCTAGCCCTGGCCCGAGCCCACTCCCGACCGCTCTGCCGACGGGCACGCGAGCCCGCGTCTCCGGGCGCGACCCTGAGACCCCGGCCACGGGTTCGGGGTTGATCCCCGGCGAAAACCTGATGCGCGACGGGCCGCAGGAGGATCACCCTGTGCGACGTGAAGACCTTCACGCGGCCGATGGCCCGGGTGGTGCTCTGCGGGGGGACCGCAGTGGCCCTGGTGGCCCTCGCCGTGCCCGCGGTCTCCGGCGCCCGCTGGGACGAGATCGGCGCGACGCTCGCCCACGTGGGTCTCCTCCAGCTCCTCCCCCTGGCCGCCCTGTGGCTGGCCGGGCTCTGGGTGCACACGCCGTCCCTCACCGCCGCGCTGCCCGGCCTGTCGCACCGACGGGCGTTGCTGCTCAACCTCACCGGCTCGTGCGTCTCGAACCTGCTCCCGCTCGGCGGCGCCGCGGGGACGGTCGTGAACTGGCGGATGGCACGCACGTGGGGCTTCGGCTCGTCGGCCTTCGCACGGTGGGCCGTGCTCACCAACCTCGCGGACACCGTGGTCAAGGTCGCGTTGCCCGGTGCCGTCCTGGGCTGGGTCGTCGCCTCCGGCACAGCGACCAGCAAGCCGATGGTCACCGCGGCCGTCGTGGGCGCCGGGCTGCTGCTCGTGGTGGTGCTGCTGGTCGCCCTCGCCGTCCGTGACGAGCGCGCCGTGCGGCGCGGCGGCCGGGTGGCAGATGCCGTCGCGTCCCGGGTGCGCTGGCTGCCGGTCGCCCCGGAGGGGTACGGGGAGCGGGCCGCGGGCTTCCGGCGGGAGTCGGCCCGGCTCGTCCGGGACGGGTGGGGCCGGATGCTCGGCGGCAAGGTCGCCTACGCCGCGCTCCAGGCGCTGCTGCTCTGGGCGTGCCTGCGGGCGGTCGGGGCCGGGGTCTCACCGGTCGTCGTCGCCTCGGCGTTCGCGGTGGAACGGGTGCTGTCGATGCTGGTGCTCACCCCCGGGGCGGTGGGCCCCGTGGAGGTGGGGATGGTCGGGGTGCTGGGGGGCCTCGGTGTGGTGCCGGTCGCGGCGGCCGCCGGGGTGCTGCTGTACCGCGCCCTCGTCGTGGGGATGGAGGTACCGGTCGGGGGGCTGGCGCTGCTGGGTTGGTGCGTCGGGCGGCGGCGGGAGCAGGTCCGAGGTCGCGGGGTCCTCGAGAGTGCAGGACATGCCGACGTGGCAGACCCGTCCTTCGGCATGTCCTGCACTCTCGACACGGACCTGCCCGGCTCGGCGCCTCAGCCGTCGAGCGCCTCGAACGCGTCGAGTGTGGCGCGGGCCCCGGCGGCCACCACGGCGGCGTCGGTCGTCACGGCGAGGTGGCCGATGCCGTGGGCGCGCAGCCGGCGGGCGTTCTCCGGGCTGCCCCCGAAGGCGCCGACCGCGATGCCCTGGCGGGCCGCGGCGGACACGACCCGGCCGACCGGGTTGCCCTCGGAGTGGTCGTCGAGCAGCGCGTCGACCGTGGTGCCGTGCGAGAGCGCGAGGTCGAACGGCCCGATGAACAGGCCGTCGACGCCGGGGGTCGCGGCGATGGCGTCGACCTCGTCGAGCGCACCCGGCGTCTCGACCATCACCCAGCAGCGAACGGCCTCGTTGGCGTCCTCCGGGGTCGGCACCGTGCCACCCCAGAGCGGCGCGAAGGGCCCCCAGCTGCGTTCCCCGAGCGGGGGGTAGCGGGAGGCGAGGGCCGCACGCTCGGCGTCGGCGGCCCCGGTGACCGACGGGACGACGACCCCCGCGGCCCCGGCGTCGAGGGCCGCTCCGATCCAGACCGGGTCGACCCCCGGCACCCGCACGAGCCACGGCACCGGGGAGTCCGCGAGCCCTCGGCCGAGGTGGTGCAGGGCGGCCCGGTCGACGGGCCCGTGCTGGGCGTCGAGGGCCAGCCAGTCGAAGCCCGAGCGGGCCAGCCGGCGCAGCAGGTCGAGGTCCGCCGTGCAGGTCCAGATGCCGCGCGCCTCGTCCATCCGGTCATCGTGCCAGCCGCACCCGGCACCACGGTGCCGCAGCGTCGGCCGCGGGCCGGTGTGACGCTGCCCTCGGGTGCGTGCCGGCGGAGCTCGGCGAGGGGACGATGGGAAGGGCGGACGCGCGACCCGCCGACCCGCGGGAGGTCGGGCACCGCCGGCATCGGGAGGCGGACATGGAGACGATGCACCCGTCCACGGCGGGACCACGTGTGACGCCCGGGCCCTGGTCGGGCGCCCGACGGTTCGGCCACGTCCTCGGCATCCTCGTCAACCTCCTCGTGCTCTACCTCCTCAACGTGCGTCCCGGGTGGTCGGCGCTGCCCTTCCTCACGGCCGACACCACACTGGTCCTCGGTCTCGTCAACGCCTCGCTCTGGGTGTCGGTCGTCGCCGAGGCCGTCTACGTCGTGCGGGACCGCGGCTGGGTCCGGGCACTCGGCGACCTCGCGACGACGTCGGTGGGCCTTGCCGCGCTGGCGCGGATCTGGGAGGTCTTCCCCGTCGACCTGTCGCCGGGCTGGGTCGTCGTCGCGCGGACGCTCCTCGTCGTGGGCCTCGTCGGCAGCGTGATCGGGGTCGCGAGCGCCCTGTGGCGGCTCATCCGGGCGGTCGGGACGACCGCGGGAACGCGCTGACCCCGATGGCGGTTCAGGCCGGGCCCAGCCGGCGGACCGCATCCAGGGTGTCGGCCTCGTCGGCGGTCTTGTCGTCGCGGTAGCGCAGGACACGTGCGAACCGCAGGGCGATGCCACCGGGGTAGCGGCTCGACCGCTGGATGCCGTCGAGGGCGATCTCGACGACCTGCTCGGGGCGGACCCTGACGACGTAGCCGTCCGTGGGCCCGTCGGCGAGCGCGGTGAACCGCTCGGTCTGCCAGCGGAGCATCTCGTCGGTCATCCCCTTGAAGGTCTTGCCGACCATGACGAAGCCCCCGGTGTCGGGGTCGCGGGCGCCGAGGTGGATGTTGGACAGCCACCCCGTGCGCCGCCCCGAGCCGCGCTCGACCGCGAGCACGACGAGGTCGAGGGTGTGGGTCGGCTTGACCTTGACCCAGCCGCTGCCCCGGCGGCCCGCGGCGTACGGCGCCGCGGCGTCCTTGACGACGACGCCCTCGTGCCCGGCCGCCACGAGCTCGTCGAAGAAGCGCGCCGCCTCCGTGGCGTCGTCGGTGAGGAGCCTCGGGACGACGAGGTGCGGCGCGACCGAGGTGAGGACCTCGTGCCGCTCGAGCGCGGTGGCGTCGACGAGGTCGCGGCCGTCGGCGTGCAGCACGTCGAAGAGGAAGGTGGTGAGCGGAACCTCGGCGCGGAGACGGTCGACGTCGGCCGAGCTCGCGGTGCGGGCCCCGGTGACCTGGAACGGCGCCGGGCGTCCGCCCTCCTCGAGGACGATCGCCTCGCCGTCGAGCACGAGGTCGCCCCCGGGCAGCGCGGCCACCGCCTCGACCACCTCGGGGAGCCGCTCGGTGATCTCGTCGAGGCTGCGGGTGAACACGGTGACCTCGCCGTCACGGCGGTGCACCTGCACGCGGATGCCGTCGAGCTTGCCGTCGACGAGCATGCTCGCCCCCGCGAACCCGTCGACCGCCTCGGCGGTGGTCTTTGCGGCAGCGGCCAGCATCGGGCGCAGCGGGCGCCCGACGACGAGGCCGACCTCCTCGAGGGCCTCCTGCCCGCCCCGGGCGGCGATGCCCGCGACGACGTGCGTGAAGCCGGCGAGCATCACGGCCCGGCGGACGACGGTGTCGGGGAGGTCGTGGGCGCGGGCCACGGCGGCCAGCACGACGCCGTCCAGGGCCCCCTGCCGGAGGTTGCCGGTCATCAGGTCGCGGAGGAAGCGCTGCTCGTCGGCGGTGGCCCGGCCCATGAGCGCGACGAGCTCGGCGCGACGGGTGGCGGCCGACCCGGAGCCGGTCGTGGCGGCGAGGCGGTCGAAGGCGGCGTCGACGTCGGCGACGGTGAGCGCGGGCTCCGGGGCAGGGTCGGGGAGCGACCCGAGCGAGCGGTACCCGACGCCGAGCCGGCGCTGCGGGAGGACGCCGGACAGGAACGCGACGACGGTGCCGACCTCGGCGGCATTCGCGCGGGCGAGCAGGGCGGCGATGGCCTCGGTCTTCGCGGTGCGCGACCGCGTGGCGGAGACCTCGCGGGAGACGGCGACGAGGTCGGCCAGCGCGACGGGCATCCCGTCATCCTGCCGGGCCCCACCGACATGGAGGGGCACCCTCGCGTACACGAACTGACACATTCGACGATTCGTGTACGCCCGCGCCCGGGGCCCGGACCTCTCGCGTACACGAACTGACACATTCGACGATTCGTGTACGCCCGCGCCCGGGGCCCGGACCTCTCGCGTACACGAACTGACACATTCGACGATTCGTGTACGCCCGCGCCCGGGGGTCAGCGCGTGAGGCGCATCGGCAGGTGCGGGATGCCGTCCTCGACGAACTCGGGGCCGTCCACGACGAACCCGAGCCGCTCGTACCACCCGGCAAGGTGGCTCTGGGCGTCGAGCACCACCGGCCCCTCCGTCGCCGCGAGCGCCGCCTCCACGAGCAGCCGGGCCACCCCGGCACCGCGCGCGGCCGGCACGGTCGCCACCCGGCCGATGCGTCTCACCCCGCCCGGCTCCACGAGCACCCGGAGCGTCGCGACCACGGCGCCCGCCTCGTCCTCGGCCCAGAACTGCAGCGTGCCCGGCTCGAGGTCGCGTCCGTCGAGGTCCGGGTAGAGGCACTGCTGCTCGAGGACGAAGACGTCCTGCCGCAGAGCCATCAGGTCGTACAGGGTCGTGGCGGGCAGCTCGGCGGTCGGAACGCTGCGGACGACGGGCACGCCGTCACCCTACGACCGGCCCCGCCCGCCCCATCCGGTGGTGAGGAGGGCGAGGATGGACCGATGAGCACCACGGATGCCGCCGGCCCGCCCCGCCTCCTCGTCTTCGACGTCAACGAGACGCTGTCGGACCTGACGCCGGTGGGCGCGCGGTTCGCCGAGCTCGGACTGCCCGAGCACCTCGCGGCGCCCTGGTTCGCCGGGGTCCTGCGCGACGGGATGGCGCTCACGATCACCGGCGACAACCCGGCGTTCGCCGACCTGGCCCGCGCCTCCTTCCACGCGGTGGTGCACGGCCGAGCCGACGCGCCGGCCGACGTGGACGCGGCGGCCGGCCGGGTCGTCGAGGCGTTCATGGGGCTGTCGCTGCACCCCGACGTGGCTCCGGGCCTGCGGGCGCTCGCGGCTGCCGGCATCCGGCTGGTCACCCTGAGCAACGGGTCCGCCGCGGTCGCCGAGGGGCTCGTCGAGCGGGCCGGCCTCGACGGGGTGTTCGAGCGCATCCTGTCGGTGGGCGACGCCCCGCGGTGGAAGCCCGACGCCTCCGCCTACCGGTACGCGCTGGACGTGTGCGGGGTCGAGGCGCAGGACGCGATGCTCGTCGCGGTGCACCCGTGGGACACCCACGGCGCGGTGTGCGCCGGCCTGCGCGCCGCATACGTCGCCCGGACGGGGGCCCCTTACCCGGCGACGATGCGCGCGCCCGAGCTCACCGTCGACTCCCTCACCCAGCTCGCCGAGCGCCTCACCCGCTGAGCGACCCTGCAGGGGCCCCGGCCGGTTTCTCGGGTCACCCGATACGGCCGCGCTTCACCCGAGAAGGCTTCCCGGGTGAAGTGCGGGTTTCTCGGGTCACCCGATAAACCCGCCCGGGGGGTCAGCGGCCGCGGAAGTCGGCGGGGCGCTTCGCGGTGAACGCCGCGGCACCCTCGCGGTGGTCCTCGGTCGCGCCGAGCATCCGCTGGCCGGCGTCCTCCCGGGCCAGCGCGCCCTCGACGTCCACGGAGGCCGCGTTGACGGCGGCCTTGGTCTCCGCCAGCGCGAGCGTCGCACCGCCCGCGAACGCCCCCAGCAGCTCCGCGGCGCGGTCGGCGAACCGGTCGGCCGGCACGCTCTCCGCCACGAGCCCCCAGGATGCCGCCGTCGCGCCGTCGAGCTTCTCGCCGGTGAGGGCCAGCCGCATCGCCCGGGCCCGACCCACCGAGGCCGCCACGAGCGCGGTCGCGCCGCCGTCCGGCATCAGCCCGATCCGGCTGAACGCGAGCACGAACGGCGCCTCCTCGGCGGCGAGGACGTAGTCGCACGCCAGCGCCATCGGCACCCCGATGCCCGCGGCGACGCCGTGCACCAGCGCCACGACCGGCGTCCGCGCCCCGAGCAGCGCCCGGACGAGGTCGGCCCCCGCCTCGAGCACCCCCATCTGCGCCCCCTCGGCGGTCAGCGGCGCCCCCGAGCAGAAGCCCCGGCCCTCACCACCGAGCGCGATGACCCGCACGGCCGGGTCGTCGTCGAACGCGCGGACGGCCTCGACGACCGCCGCGCACATCTCCGGGTCGACGGCGTTGAGCCGCTCCGGGGCGTCCAGGGTGATCCGTCCGATGGGGCCGTCCGCCTCGACGCGGACCCGTGGGGTGCTCATCCCGCCATCCAACCCCATCCGCCCGCGGTCGCCGCCGCCGCGGACCGCCGCGCGCCGCCGCGCGGGTCAGGCCTGGTGCACCGCGCCGGATGCGAGCAGCGCCTCGACCTCCTCCGCCGACACCCCGTTCGCCCGCAGCCACGAGGTCGTGTCCGCCCCGGGTTCCGGCTCGGGGCCCGGCTCGCGCTGGGGCGTCCCGGACAACCTGGGCGTCGGCCGCGGCACCCGCCCACCGCCCGACCCCGACCCCGACCCCGGCCCCGGCCCCGGCACGAACGACCCCCGCGCCGCCAGCTGCGGGTGGTCCCCCGCCTCGGCGAGCGAGAGCACCGGCGCCACACACGCGTCCGACCCCTCGAACACCGCCGCCCACTCGTCCCGCGTCCGCCCCGCGAAGGCCGCCCTGAACGCCTCCCGCTGCGCCGGCCACGTCGCGGGGTCGTACTGCTCCCCCGGCACCTCGACCCCGAGCAGCCCCACGAGCTCGACCCAGAACTTCGGTTCGAGCGCGCCGACCGCGAGGAACCGGCCGTCGGAGCACTCGTACACGTCGTAGAACGGCGCCCCGCCGTCGAGCAGGTTCGCGGCGCGCTCGTCGCGCCAGGTCCCGGAACCGAGCATCGAGTGGGCCATCGTCAGCAGGTGCGCCGCCCCGTCGACCACCGCGGCGTCGACGACCTGCCCCCGGCCCGTCGTCCCCCGCGACACCAGCGCGGCGAGCACCCCGGCCACGAGGTACATCGCGCCGCCGGCGAAGTCCCCGAGCGAGGGCACCGGCGTGATCGGACGCTCCTTCGGCCCCAGGGCGTGCAGCGTGCCGGACACCGCCGCGTAGGTGAGGTCGTGCCCGGCGCGCTGTGCCCACGGCCCGTCCTGCCCCCAGCCGGTCATCCGGCCGACGACGAGCCGCGGCGACCGCTCCAGCAGCTCCTCCGGTCCGAGGCCGAGCCGTTCGAGCACCCCGGGCCGGAAACCCTCGAGGAGGACGTCGGCGTCCTCGAGCAGCCGCCGTACCAGCGCGACCCCGTCGGGGTGCTTGAGGTCCACGGCGATGCTCGGCCGCGAGCGCCGCAGCCCGCCGGCGGTCGCGAGCAGGGTGGACTCCCCCGGCCGGTCCACCCGGACGACGTCGGCACCCATCTCGGCGAGGTACATCGCGGCGAAGGGCGAGGGCCCGATGCCGCCGAGCTCGACGACGCGGATGCCGGCGAGCGGGCCGGACCCGCGCCCCGCCCCGGTCGCGCCCGCGCTCACCGGGCGGCGGGGACGAGCTCGCGCAGGCCCGGCAGCACCTGCTCGGTGAAGCTGCGCAGGAAGCGCTCCTGGTCGTGGCCGGGCCCGTGCACGACGAGGTGGTCGAAGCCGAGGTCGGTGTAGAACCGCAGCGCCTCGACGACCTGCTCCGGCTCGGACGCCACGACCCAGCGCTTCGCGACCTGCTCGATCGGCAGCTCGTCGGCGGCGCGCTCCATCTCCTCCGGGGAGTGGATGGAGTGCTTCTGCTCGGCGCTCAGCGACAGCGGCGCCCAGAACCGGGTGTTCTCGAGGGCGCGCTCGGGGTCCGGGTCGTACGAGACCTTGATCTCGATCATCCGGTCGATGTCGTCGTGGGCGCGCCCCGCCTTGTCGAGCCCCTCGTCGACGGACGGGACGAGCTGGTCGCGGTAGAGCTCCTCGCCCTTGCCGGAGGTGCAGATGAAGCCGTCGCCGTGGCGCCCGGCGTAGCGCGCGACCATCGGGCCGCCCGCCGCGATGTAGACGGGCACCGGCTGGTCGGGGCGGTCGTAGATCGCGGCGTCCTCGGTGCGGTAGAACTCGCCCTCGAACGTCACCCGGTCCTCCGCCCAGAGCCGGCGCATGAGGACGACGGCCTCCCGGAGCCGACCGAACCGCTCCTTGAACTCCGGCCACTCCCCCTCGGCGACCGACCCGACCGCGATCTCGTTGAGCGCCTCACCGGTGCCGACGCCGAGCATCACGCGCCCGGGCGCCAGGCACGCCATCGTCGCGAAGGTCTGCGCGACGACCGGCGGGTTGTACCGGAACGTCGGGGTCATCACGGACGTCCCGAGCATGATCCGCTCGGTGCGGGCCAGCACCCACGACATCCACGCGATCGAGTTGGGCGCGTGCCCGCCCTCGAGCCGCCAGGGCTGGAAGTGGTCCGAGATGGTCACCGAGTCCAGCCCGAGCTCCTCGGCGAGCACCGCGTACCCCGCGAGCTCCCCGGGGGCGAACTGCTCCGCCGACGCCTTGTACCCGACCCTGATGCCGCCTGCTGCCGTCATGCCGCCCATCCTGTACCCCCGCCGACCACGAGGCCACGCGCGGGGCGCACCGGACGCACGTCGGGGTGCGGACCGTCCCCCTCGAAACGGTCCGCACCCCGTGGTGGTGGTGCGTCCCGTGCCGCCAACCCCCGGCGGCACGGGTCCCGCGCCGCCGTCTCCCCCGACGGCGCGTTGCGGTGAGCCTGCCGGGAGCCGCTACGACATCGCTGTGAATCCGCTGCGCCGCCCGATGCCGTGGTCACGGCCACGGCCGGGTGGGACCATCGACGTGTGGGTGAGTCCACGCACCGGCTCGTCGCCCGGGGCCACGCCGCCCTCCGCGACGGAGACCTCGACGCGGCCCGGGCCGCCTTCGCCGAGGCCGCGACCCACGCGCAGAGCGGCGAGGTGCTCGCCGGTCTCGCCGAGGCGACCTACCGGACCGTCGACTTCCCCGCGGCGCGCGAACTGTACGGGCGCGCCTTCACCGCCTACGAGGACGAGGGCCGACCGCTCGACGCGGCGCGCGTCGCCCGCACCCTCGCCTACCAGCACGCCCTGCACGGGGACGGGGCCCTCGTCACCGGGTGGACCGAGCGGGCCCGGCGGCTCGCGGCGGGGGCCACCGACTCCGTCGAGTGGTGGTGGGCCGAGCTGTTCGGCGCCTTCGCCGACCGCGACCCCGCCTCCCGTGAGCGCCGGCTGCGCGAGCTCGTCGAGGCCGGACGCCGCCTCGGCGACCGCAACCTCGAGCACGACGCCCGCGCCCTGCTCGGGCGGATGTGCGTCGACGACGGCCGGCTCGAGGAGGGGCTGGCCCTCCTCGACGAGGTGCTCGCGGCCATCCGGGCCGGCGAGGTCGACGAGCTCGTCGTCGTCGAGGGCGCGTTCTGCCTCATGCTCGGGGCCTGCGAGACCACCCAGGACCTGCGCCGCGCCGAGTGGTGGACCGTCGTCGGCGAGGACCTGACCCGAGAGCGCGGCCTCGGCTCCCTCGGCGCCCTGTGCCGGGGCTACCTCGGCGGCATCCTCATCGCCGCCGGGCGGTACGCCGAGGCGGAGGAGGCGCTCACCGACACCGTGCGCCGTCTCGAGCGCGGGTACGCCCTCGCCCGCGACGGCGCGCTCGTGCGGCTCGCCGACCTCCGCCTGCGCCAGGGGTCGCTCGAGGCGGCGGCCGAGCTGCTCCGCGGGCTCGAGGAGCACCCCGACGCCGCCCACCCGCTCGCCGCCCTGCTCCTGGCCCGCGGGGAGCCGGTGCTCGCGCGGGAGCGGATCGACCGCGCCCTGCCCGGGGCGGCCGGTGTCGTCCGCGGCCGGCTGCTCGCGCTGCTCGTCGACGTGCAGCTCGCGGCGGGCGACGTCGACGACGCGGCCGTCACCGCGAGCACCCTCGCCGATCTCGCGGCACGGGGTCGCAGCCGCTACCTCGACGCGGTCGCCGCGCTGGCCCGGGGCCGGGTCTGCGTCACCCGGGGCTCGCCGGACGCCCGGGCCTGCCTCCGCGACGCGCTGGCCGGCTTCGCCCGGGCCCGGATGCCGCTCGAGCTCGCGCTGGCCCGGCTCGACCTCGCCGAGGCCTGCACCGGCGACCAGCCCGAGGTCGCCGTCGCCGAGGCCCGCCTGGCGTACGAGGCGTGCACGATGCTCGGCGCCGGCCGGCACGCCGACCGGGCCGCCGCCCTGCTCCGGGCCCTCGGCGCCCCACCGGGCGGGGGCCCCCGCGGCCCGGCGTCGCTCACCGGCCGCGAGGCCGAGGTCCTCGGGCTGCTCGGGCACGGCCTGAGCAACCCCGAGATCGCCGAGCGTCTCGTCATCAGCCGCAAGACCGTCGAGCACCACGTGAGCCGCGTCCTCGACAAGCTCGGCCTGCGCAACCGGGCCGAGGCCGCGGCGTTCGCCGTGCGCCGCCCCACTCCCGGGCGCTGAGCCGACGCTCGCGCCCCGGGATGGGTGACCTCCCCGATGTCCCGGGCCGCGTCGCGGGACACGGTGGTGGCCGGGCGGGACCCTCCCGCCGGCAGGGAGCGCCATGACCACCCCCACCCAGCCGTCACCCGCACCCGACCCGGCACCCGGTGAGGCCTTCCAGATCACGCCCGAGCAGGCGGAGGTCTACGAGGAGCGGTTCGTCCCCGGCATCTTCGCCGAGTGGGCCCCGCGGCTCGTCGCCTTCGCGGAGGTCGCGCCGGGCGACACCGTCCTCGACGTCGCGTGCGGCACCGGCATCGTCGCCCGGACCGCGGCCGACGCCGTCGGCCCCGGCGGCTCGGTGACCGGGCTGGACCTCAACCCGGCGATGCTCGACGTCGCCCGGCGGGTCCGCCCGGACGTGGAGTGGCGGCAGGGTGACGCCGCCGCCCTGCCGCTGCCCGACGACGCCGTCGACGTCGTCACCTGCCAGATGGGGCTGATGTTCGTCCCCGACCGGGGTGCGGCGCTCGCCGAGATGGCCCGCGTCGCCCGGCGCCGGGTGGCCGTGCTCGTCCCGGCGGCGATCGGCGACCAGCCGGCGTACTCGCGGCTCACCGAGATCGTGGCGACGCACGCCGGCCCGGACGGCGCCGACCTGCTCATGGCGTACTGGTCGGCGGGCGACCTCGACCGGCTTCGGGCACTGTCCTGCGCCGCCGGCCTCGAGGATGTCGAGGCCCGCACGGTGACGGGCACCGCGTCCTTCCCGTCGGTGGCGGCCCTCGTCGCGACCGAGGTGGAGGGCTCGCCCCTCGTCGACCGGATCAGCACCGAGACGTACGACCGGATCCGGGCCGACGCCCAGGAGGCGCTCGCGGAGTTCGTGACCCCGGAGGGCGCCCTCGAGGCCCCGCTCGTGTGCCACCTCCTCGGAGGAACCCCGCACTGAGCCCACCTGCGCCGGGCCGCGCCCGCGGCCACCGAGCCCGTCGCGGCCGGCTCCGCCGCCGTGCCGCAGGTCTAGCGTGGGGGCGTGAGACGACGCCGGCCGCTGCTCGCCGCCGCCGTCGTCCTCTTCCTGCTCGTGGCACTGCTCGTGCCCCTCCCCCGCGGCAGCTCGTGGCCCGAGCACCTGCTCGTCGGGTGGGTCGTCGCCGTCGCGGTGCTCTGCGTGCCGGTGCTGCGGGAGGTGCACCGGCTCGACGGCCCCGGGACGGCCGCGCTGTTCGAGGGTGCCGACGGCGGCCGGACCGAGACCGACGTCGTCGTCGTCCTCGCCGCGCTCGTGAGCCTCGGCGCCGTCGGTGTGATGCTCCTCGGCGGCGGGTCGGGCAGCCCGGCCACGCCGTTCGAGGCGGCACTGGCCGTCCTCGCGGTGGCCGCGAGCTGGGTGGCGGTGCACACCGTCTACACGCTCCGCTACGCCCGCCACTACCTGCTCAGCGAGCCGGGGTGCATCGACTTCGGCTCCGACGACGACCACCCGCCGCTGTCCGACTTCGCCTACCTGTCCTTCACCCTCGGGATGACCTTCCAGGTGTCCGACACCGACCTGAGGACCCCCACGGTCCGCCGCCTCGTGCTCGGGCACACGCTGCTGTCCTACCTCTTCGGCACCGTGATCGTGGCGACCACGATCAACCTCGTCGTGGGCCTCGCCGGGAGCGCCGGCGCGAGCACCGCCGGCGGCTGACGGCGCTACCGTGGAGCCATGGCCCCCACCGACCTGATCGACCTCGCGGGCCACGAGCAGGTGGTCTTCTGCTCCGACGCCGCCACCGGGCTGCGCGCGGTCATCGCGCTGCACTCCACGGCCCTCGGGCCGGCCCTCGGCGGCACCCGCTTCCACCCGTATCCCTCGATGGACGCCGCGCTGGCCGACGCGCTGCGCCTGTCCCGCGCGATGTCGTCGAAGAACGCCCTCGCGGGGCTCGACCACGGGGGCGGGAAGGCCGTCATCATCGGGGACCCGCACCGCGACAAGACGCCCGCGCTGCTGCGGGCGTACGGGCGGTTCGTCGAGTCGCTCGGGGGCCGGTACGTCACGGCGTGCGACGTCGGCACCTACGTCGCCGACATGGACGTCATCGCGGAGGAGACCCGCTGGGCCACCGGGCGCTCCCCCGAGCGCGGCGGCGCCGGCGACTCCTCGGTGCTCACGGCGTTCGGGGTGTTCCAGGGGATGCGCGCGGCCGCGCAGCACGTCTGGGGCGAGCCCACGCTCTCCGGCCGCCGGGTCGGCATCGCCGGGGTCGGCAAGGTCGGCTCACGGCTCGCGGAGCACCTCCTCGAGGACGGCGCCGAGGTGGTCGTCACCGACGTCGACTCCGACGCCGTCGCCCGGCTCGTCGAGCGGCACCCGCAGGTCGGCACGGTCGAGGACGTCGAGGCCCTGGTCCGCACCGAGCTCGACGTGTTCAGCCCGAACGCCCTCGGCGGGGCCCTCGACGACGACACCGTGGCCACCCTCCGGGCGCGGGTGGTCTGCGGCGGCGCGAACAACCAGCTCGCCGGTGACGACAGCGCCCGGGCGCTCGCCGACCGCGGCATCGTCTACGCCCCCGACTTCCTCGTCAACGCCGGCGGGGTCATCCAGGTGAGCGACGAGCTGCACGGCTTCGACGTGGAGCGCGCCCGCGGCCGCACCCGCACGATCTTCGACAGCACGCTCGAGGTGCTGCGGTCCGCCGAGGCCGAGGGGGTCACCCCGGCCGTCGCCGCGGACCGGCTCGCGGAGCGCCGTATCGCCGCCGGCGGGACGCCCCCGTGGCTCCCCGGGGGCGGCGGCGCGGCCTCGTAGGGGCGGCGGCGTGGCCTCCTCGGGGCGGCGGCGTGGCCTCCTCGGGGCGCACACCCCCTCGGGGTGTCGGTCCGATCGCCGTCGCGTCGCCGAAGGGCCTCTCGGGCATGTATCGTTGACGGCACGATATGCACACCATTCCCGGAGCCGCTCCGCGACGTGGGATGACCCTGACACCGGGGCCGTCCCACCAGCGATGCCGCCCCGGCAGACGCACGAGGGGGTCACGCCATGGGGCGCGGCCGAGCTAAGGCCAAGCAGACGAAGGTCGCACGCGAGCTGAAGTACTTCAGCCCCGACACCGACCTCTCCGCGCTTGAGCAGGAACTCCACTCACAGACGCGCCAGGGCGACTCCGCCTCCGAGCGCAGCTATGACGACGAGGACGACTACGACTCCTGGTCCACCGGGCGACGGTAGGACGTCGCCCTGACCTCGTGCCGGCGCCCCGCGCGCCGGAGGCATCTCCGCACGGCGTGCACCGTCCTCGCTGCGCGCCCCGGCGGTCTGACATGCTCCCCCCATGAGCACGTCCACCGCTGACGAGACCCGTCGCCTCGGCGTCGAGACCACCGGCATCGAGATCATCGACGAGGCCGAGCGCACCGCCGTCCCCCGAGACCTCTTCTGGCCGTGGTTCGCGGCCAACGTCTCGGTCTTCGGCATCTCCTACGCCGCCTTCGTCCTCCAGTTCGGCATCTCCGTGTGGCAGGGCGCCGTCGTCACGGTGCTCGGCATCGTCGTGTCGTTCCTGCTGTGCGGGCTCGTCGCGGTCGGCGGGAAGCGCGGCTCGGCCCCGACGATGATCCTGTCCCGGGCGTCCTTCGGCGTCACCGGGCAGAAGGTCCCCGGCGTCATCTCGTGGCTGACCTCGATCGGCTGGGAGACCTTCCTCGCCATCCTCGCGGTGCTCGCGACCTCGACGATCTTCGAGCAGCTCGGCTGGGGCGGCGGCACCGGCACCAAGGTCGTCGCGGCGCTCGTCGTCGCCGCCCTCATCGTCAGCGCGTCGGTCGCCGGCTACCACATCATCATGCGGATGCAGTCGGTCCTCACCTGGCTCACCGGCATCGTCACCCTCCTCTTCGTCGTCGTCGCGGCGGGGCACATCGACTGGACGGCGGTCGCAGCGGTCGAGTCCGGCCCGCCCCAGGCCGTCGTCGGGGCCTTCGTCATGCTGATGACCGGTTTCGGGCTCGGGTGGGTCAACATCGCCGCCGACTGGTCGCGCTACCAGCGCCGCGACGCCCCGAGCGGTCGGATCGTCTTCTGGAACACCTTCGGCGGCGCGATCGCCCCGGTGCTCCTCGTCCTCTTCGGGCTGCTGCTCGCCGCCTCCGACCAGGCGGTGTTGGCCGGCATCCCGAGCGACCCCATCGGCACGCTCGCGACGATCCTCCCGACGTGGTTCCTCGTGCCCTTCCTCGTCGCGGTCATCCTCTCGCTCGTCTCCGGCGCGGTGCTCGGCATCTACTCCTCGGGGCTGACGCTGCTCTCGCTCGGCGTGCGGATCCCCCGACCCGCGGCGGCGGCGGTCGACGGCGTCATCCTCACCCTCGGCACCATCTGGGTTGTCTTCTTCGCCCAGGACTTCCTCGGGCCCTTCCAGTCCTTCCTCATCACCCTCGGCGTCCCGCTCGCCGCGTGGGCGGGCATCTTCATCGCCGACCTGCTGCTGCGGCGCACCGACTACGACGCCGGTCCGGGCGGTGCGGAGGCACTCTTCGACGCCCGCGGCCGGTACGGGTCGTGGGACTGGGTGTCGGTCGGGACGATGGTGGTCGCCTCGGTCATCGGCTGGGGCCTGGTCGTCAACTCCTTCGCCGAGGACGCGGCGTGGAACAACTGGCAGGGCTACCTCATCGAGCCGCTCGGCCTGGGCCGGTTCGTCGCCGAGGGCGAGGGGGCCCCGTACTGGGACGGCAACTGGCCGTACGCCAACATCGGCGTGCTGCTCGCCCTGGTCCTCGGGTTCGGGGTCACCTACCTCGCGCGGCGGGGCACGGTCCGCCGGCAGGAGCGGGCGGGTGCCGCGGACGCGGTGGTGCCCGAGTCGGTGCGCTGATGGCCGAGCGAGACGGCTGGCTCGTCGTCGTCGACCCCCAGGTGGTCTTCGCCGACCCCGGGGCGTCGCCGTGGGGCTCACCGATGTTCGCCGACACCGTGGGGCGGATGGCGTCGCTGGCCCGCGAGTTCGGGCCGGAGCGCACCATCGTCACCCGGTTCGTCGCGGACCCCTCGCTCGGTGGGTCGTGGGGCCCCTACTACGAGGAGTGGCCGTTCGCCCTCGTGCCGGGCGACGACCCCCTGTACGCGGTGGTGCCGGAGCTCGCCGGGGTGGCCGGGCACGTCGTCACGGCCGGCACGTTCGGGAAGTGGCCGGTGCTGCGGGGCCTCGTCGGCTCGGACGCCCGGGTGACCCTCGCCGGCGTCGCCACCGACTGCTGCGTCATCTCGACCGCGCTGCCGATGGCCGACGCGGGGGTCACCGTCGCGGTGGATGCGGGCGCCTGCGCCGGGTCGACGCCCGAGAACCACGAGCGAGCCCTCGCCGCGATGGCGCTCTACGGGCCCCAGATCACGCTCGTCTGACCGGCTCACACCTCGAAGGCGAGCCACAGGACCGGCACACCGGCCAGGATCCCCGCCAGTGCCGCAAGGACACCCGTCAGCCGCGGCCGGCTGGTGTGCGTCCGGCTCCACCGGTCCGCGACCCGGACGCCGAGGACCCATGCGACACCGACCGCGGGCAGGACCCGGAGAACCAGGACCACCCCCTCCTGCCACTCCAACCCCGAGCGCGCCGACATCTGGTCCACGGCGTACAGGAGGGTGGCGACCGCGGCGGTGAGCAGGGCCGTGACGGCGCCCAGGACCCAGGTCGCCGCCTGCCGGGCGGTCCGCAGCCGCAGGTCGGCGTCCGGCGTGCGCGACGAGGCGGTCCGGGCCCCGGTCATGCCGTGCTCACCACCAGGAGGTCGCGGAGAGGAGCGCTGCGCCGACGGCCGTTCCGAGGGCACCCGACGCCAGTCCACAGGCCCGGGGCCCGAGCGCCTCGCCCCGGACGATGACGGCGAGGGACGCCAGACCGGCGCACCATCCGACCAGGAGGCCCGGCAGGACGTCGGCAGCCACGACGGCGAGGTCGACTCCTCCGGAGGACTTCCCGGTGAGCAGGTCGTACGCGGAGCCCACGAGCCAGGCCCCGAGGAGGAGGAGGGCCACCCAGACGGCAAGGGCGAGGGTTGCGGCGACGAGGACGCCGACCGTCCACCGGCGAGCCCTCCGGTAGCGGGAGTCACCGAGGTCGGCGTGGCGCGGGGTCGCGCCGGCCGGGGAGGACAGACCGATCCGGGCCGCTCGAGGCAAGGACATGCTCATGTCCCTGAGCGTGGCTGAGCCACCACCACGTGTCATGAGTCCCCGTACTCAGCCTGGCCCTCCGGCGCTGACCCGCGCCTTGGTGACTCCTGACCGAGTCCTGACCCGCGGATCACCCACCGCCGACCCACCCTCCGGCAGGGTCGGGGACCGTGACCACGCACACCACCACCCGCCGCCGCTTCGTCCCGGGGCTCGCCCTGGCCACCGCCCTGCTCGTCCTCCTCGGCCTCTCGGCCCCCGCCTCGCAGGCCGCGACCCCGCTCACGGTGGCGCAGGCCGTCGCGGGCCAGGACGGCGCCTCCCACACGGTCCGCGGCTACGTCGTCGGCCAGCCGACCGCGACGAGCACCGTCGTGCGCTCGGGCTTCCCCAACGACTACGCGCTGGCCCTCGCCGACTCGGCGTCGGAGACCTCGACGTCCCGGATGCTGTACGTCCAGATCCCCTCGACCTTCCGCGCGCAGTGGGGCCTGAAGTCCAACCCCGGCCTCATGGGCCGGCAGCTCGACGTCACCGGGGTGCTCGCGGCGTACTTCTCCCACCCCGGGCTGAAGTCCGCGAGCGCCTTCGCGGACGCCGGCGGCGGTGATGGTGGAGGCGGCGGTGGCACGGGGGGCACCAGCCCGTGGGACGGCACCTACTACGCCCCGGCGGTCGGGAAGACCGGCAGCGCGCTCAAGGCCTCGCTCCACGACATCATCGACGACCAGACGACGCTCACGTACGACCAGGTGTGGACGGCGCTCAAGGACACCGACGAGGACCCGAACAACACCAACGACGTCATCACCCTGTACTCCGGACTGTCCCTTCCGAAGTCGACGAACGGCGGCGGGGTCGACGACTGGAACCGCGAGCACGTCTGGGCCAAGTCACACGGCGACTTCGGGACCGCGACCGGACCGGGCACCGATGTGCACCACCTGCGCCCCGAGGACGTCACGGTCAACTCCACGCGCGGCAACAAGGACTTCGACGAGGGTGGGAGCCCGGTGAGCCAGTGCGCCGGGTGCTCCTCGGACTCGGACTCCTTCGAGCCACGGGATGCCGTCAAGGGCGACGTGGCCCGGATGATCTTCTACATGGCGGTCCGCTACGAGGGTGGCGACGGCTGGCCCGACCTCGAGCTCGACGACGTCGTCGGCAACGGCAGCGCGCCCCTCATGGGCCGCGTCTCGGTGCTGCTCCGGTGGAACGCCGAGGACCCCGTCGACAGCTTCGAGATGCGTCGCAACGACCGGATCTACTCGACGTGGCAGCACAACCGAAACCCCTTCATCGACCACCCGGAGTGGGCCGACGCCATCTGGAGCTGAGCCGGTCCACGGGCCGACCACCCTCCCGCCCCGGGGGGCGCGGGTCAGTGGCCCGGGTGGTCGCCGACGAGCTCGACGGAGCCGCCGTCGACGCCCTTGGCGCCGCGCACGACGTCGCCGGTCGCGGCCTCCGCGGCCGAGGCCTCCGACACCTGGCCCATCACCCACGTGCCGATGCCCCGCGCCTCGAGGTGCGCGGTCGCGGCGTCGACGGAGTCGGCCGGCAGCACGGCGACGAACCCGACGCCCATGTTGAGGGTGCGCTCGAGGTCGGCCCGGGGGACGTTGCCGAGCGACCCCACGGTCGAGAACACCGGCGGCGGGGTCCACGAGGCGCGGTCGAGCCGGGCGTGCACCGAGTCGGGGAGGACGCGGGCCAGGTTGGCGGCGAGCCCACCCCCGGTGACGTGCGAGAGGGCGTGGACGTCGACGCCCTCGGTGCGGACGAGGTCCAGCAGGTCCGCGGCGTAGACCCGGGTGGGTTCGAGCAGCTCCTCGCCCAGGGTGCGGCCGAACTCGTCGACGTGCCGGTCGAGCGCCCATCCGGCGTGCGCCACGACCCGGCGCACGAGGGAGTACCCGTTGGAGTGCAGCCCGCTCGACGCCAGCCCGAGCACGACGTCTCCCGCCCGGACCCGCTGCGGTCCGAGCACCTCGTCGTGCTCGACGACCCCGGTCGCAGCCCCCGCCACGTCGTACTCGTCGGGGTCCAGGAGACCCGGGTGCTCGGCGGTCTCGCCACCGACCAGGGCGACCCGGGCCTGCTCGCAGGCCCGGGCGATGCCGGAGACGATGGCCGCGATCCGCTCGGGGACGACCTTGCCGCAGGCGATGTAGTCGGTCATGAAGAGCGCCTCGGCGCCGCACACGACGATGTCGTCGACGACCATCCCGACGAGGTCGAAGCCGATGGTGTCGTGCCGGTCGAGCGCCTGCGCGATGGCGACCTTCGTGCCGACGCCGTCGGTGGACGTGGCGAGCACGGGACGCCGGTAGGCGGCGAGCCCGCTGGCGTCGAACATCCCGGCGAAGCCGCCGAGCCCGCCGAGCACCTCGGGGCGGGTCGCGCGGCGCACCGACTCCTTCATGAGCTCGACGGCGCGGTCGCCGGCCTCGACGTCGACCCCGGCCGCCGCGTAGGTGATGGCGGTGGGCTGGTCGGGCGTGCTCGGCTCGCTCACGCCCGGAAGCCTACCGACCCCGCGCCCACCCCGAGTCGGGTGCTCAGGTGGCACCCGACTCGGGGAGCACCCCGGGGTCAGAGGGCCTTGAGGATGTCCTCGACCCGCTCCTTGGCGTCGCCGAAGAGCATCTGGGTGTTCTCCCGGAAGAACAGCGGGTTCTGCACCCCCGCGTAGCCGGTGGCCATGGACCGCTTGAAGACGATGACGTCGCGCGCCTCCCACACCCGGATCACCGGCATCCCGGCGATCGGCGAGGTGGGGTCCTCGGCCGCGGCGGGGTTGACCGTGTCGTTGGCGCCGATGACGAGCACGACGTCGGTGTCGGCGAGGTCGTCGTTGACCTCGTCCATCTCGAGCACGATGTCGTAGGGCACCTTGGCCTCGGCGAGCAGCACGTTCATGTGCCCGGGGAGCCGGCCCGCGACCGGGTGGATGCCGAAGCGCACGTCGACGCCCCGCTCCCGCAGCGTCTTCGTCAACGACGCCACGGGGTACTGCGCCTGCGCCACCGCCATCCCGTAGCCCGGGGTGATGACGACCGACGACGCGGTCTCGAGCAGCGCCGCGACGCCCTCGGCCGTGATCTCCCGGTGCTCGCCGTAGTCGGTGTCGTCGGCCGTGGTGCCGCCCTCGACGCCGAACCCACCCGCGATGACCGAGATGAACGAGCGGTTCATCGCGCGGCACATGATGTACGAGAGGTACGCACCCGAGGAGCCGACGAGCGCGCCGGTGATGATGAGCAGGTCGTTGCTCAGGAGGAAGCCGGCCGCGGCCGCCGCCCACCCCGAGTAGCTGTTGAGCATCGACACGACGACGGGCATGTCGCCGCCGCCGATCGAGGCCACGAGATGCCAGCCGAGGGCGAGCGCCAGCACCGTGACGACGCCCAGGAGGAGGTGCCGCCCGAAGACCGCGTCGCCCGGGAGCATGACGTACACGACCGTCAGGACGACGAAGCCCGCGATCGCGCCGAGGTTGATCCAGTTGCGGAACGGCAGCATGAGCGGCCTGGAGGGGATGCGCGCCGAGAGCTTGAGGAACGCGACGATCGACCCGGTGAACGTCACGGCGCCGATGAAGACCCCGACGAACACCTCGACGTCGTGGATCTTCGCGTACTGCACCGTCTCGTACGACGAGTTCCAGCCCACCAACACGGCCGCCAGCCCGACGAAGCTGTGCAGCATCGCGATGAGCTCCGGCATGCCGGTCATCTCGACCTTGCGCGCGCGGTCGAGGCCGATGGCGGCACCGATCGCCATCGCGACGGCGATGAGCAGCAGGCCCGTCCACCCGGAACCGCCGTCACCGGCCGTGGCCGCGAGGATCGTGAACACGAGCGCGATGGTCATCCCGACGATGCCGAACCGGTTGCCCTGGCGCGCCGACTCGTGCCGGGACAGGCCCGCGAGGGCGAGGATGAAGAGCAGTCCGGCGATGATGTAGGCGCCCTGGACGAGGGTGGCGCTCATCGGGCCACCTCCTCGCGCTTGAACATCTCGAGCATTCGGGCCGTGACGCGGAAGCCGCCGAAGACGTTGATGCTCGCGACGAGGATGCCGACGAAGGCCAGCACCGAGATCCACACGCTGTCGTGGCCCACCTGCAGCAGCGCCCCGACGACGATGATGCCGCTGATCGCGTTGGTCACGGACATCAGCGGGGTGTGCAGCGCGTGGTGGACGTTGCCGATGACGTAGAAGCCGATGACCACCGAGAGCATGAAGACCATGAAGTGGCCGAGGAACGGCTGCGGCGCGAAGGCCGAGACGAGGAGGAACAGCGCCGCCCCGGCTCCGGCGAGCGCGAGCTTCGTCGTCCGGCTCATCGGCTCCTTCGGCGGCTTCGCCGAGGTGTCGACGGTGACGACGTCCGTGCCCGGGGCCGGCGCCGCCGAGACCTGGACCGGCGGGGGTGGCCAGAGCACCTCGCCGTCACGGACCACGGTCATCCCGCGCTGGACCACGTCGTCGAGGTCGAGGTGGACCTCGCCGTCCTTCTCGGGAGTCAGCAGCTTCATGAGGTTGACGAGGTTGGTGCCGAACAGCTGGGAGGCCTGGGTGGGGAGGCGTCCCGGCAGGTCCGTGTAGCCGAGGATCGTCACGCCGTTCGCGGTGACGACCTTCTCGCCGGCGACCGTGCCCGCCACGTTGCCGCCGTTGGCCGCGGCCATGTCGACGACGACCGAGCCCGGCTTCATCGTGGCGACCATCTCCTCGGTGAGCAGGCGCGGCGCCGGACGGCCGGGGATGAGCGCGGTCGTGATGACGATGTCGACGTCGGCCGCCTGCCGCGCGTAGAGCTCGGCGGCCTTGGCGTCGAAGTCGGCGCTGGTCTCCTTGGCGTAGCCGTCGGCCGAGGGGCCCTCGTCGTCGACGTCGATGCGGAGGAACTCGGCCCCCATCGACTCGACCTGCTCGGCCACCTCGGGTCGAGCGTCGAAGGCCCGCACGACGGCGCCGAGGCTGCTCGCCGTGCCGATGGCGGCCAGACCGGCGACGCCCGCGCCCACGACGAGGACCTTGGCCGGGGGGACCTTGCCGGCGGCCGTGACCTGGCCGGTGAAGAAGGAGCCGAACTCGTGCGCCGCCTCGACGACCGCGCGGTAGCCGCCGATGTTCGCCATCGAGGACAGCACGTCGAGGGACTGGGCGCGGGAGATGCGGGGCACGGCGTCCATCGCCATCGCCGTGACGCCCCGCGCCGCCAGCTTCTCGACGAGCTCGGGCGAGAGCGCCGGGGACATCAGCGAGGCGATGAGCTGGCCCGACCGCAGGAGCGCGAGCTCGGCGTCGGACGGGGCGTTGACCTTGAGGACCACGTCCGCGTTCCACACGGCGTCGTCGATGACGTCGGCGCCGGCCCCGACGTAGGCGTCGTCGGAGAAGCTCGACAGCGTGCCCGCGCCCCGCTGGACGAAGACCGTGTAGCCGAGGGCGACGAGCTGCTCGACGGTCTTGGGGGTCGCGGCGACACGGGTCTCCCCGGGTCGGGATTCACGGGGCACACCGATGCGCACTGGGCTTCCTCTCCGGCGGGGGTCGGTCCGGTCCGAACCTAGCGGGTCGGGCGCGCCGGGGCACGAGGTGTGTCGTACCAGTCACGTGCGGACGCGCCGGGCCCCGTGCGGGACCCGGCGCGTCGTGGGTGCTCTGGGGTCAGCCCTCGGAGCGGCGGAACCCGCTGCGCTCGGCGGCGCCGGCGTCGTAGAACCAGACGTCCGCGGAGGCCTCGTCGTAGCCGGGGTCCTCGGGCAGGCGGTAGGTCATCGTGTCCCGGTACGCCTGCACCGGGTGGTCGAGCGGCTGGGCGCCGTCGTCGATGGGAGCGGCCGAGCCCATCCCGTAGCCGCCGTCGCGGATCTCGTGGAACTCCGAGACCCGGCGCGCGGCACCGGCCGGCTCCTGCTGCTCGGCCTCCACGGACGCGGTCTCCTCCGGCTCGACGGCCTCCTCCGGCTCGACGGCCCCCTCCGGCTCGACAGCACCCTCCGGCTCGACGGCGTCGGCGGCGGTCTCCTCCGGCTCGACAACGCCCTCCGGCTCGACGGCAGACTCCGGCTCGACAGCGTCGGCGGCGTCCTCCTCCGGCTCCTCGGCCTCGAGCGGCTCGGCCGACTCGGGGTGCACCGGCTCCATCCCGGCCTCGGCCGCCTCGCGGTCCATCGCGGCGCGCTCCTCGGCGAGCTCGTCGCCGCGCGCGGCGTTCTCCGCGAGCAGGGCACCCTCGTCGGCCGCCCAGTCGCGCTCCGGGGTGGGGTCGTACGGGTCGTGGGACTCCTCCGCGGAGGGCTCGGTCCCGGTGACGGGTGCCGCGGCCTCCTCCGCCGGATGGTCGGCGCTCGTGTCGCGCGGGCCACCCCACTCGTTCGTCGGTGCCTGCGCGTCGGTCGCCGCGGAGGGCGCCTCGTCCTCGACGGTGCTCTCGTCCATGTCGCCCTCAGTACCCACCTCGGGCGCGCTCCACACGTCGGGGGTGGGCGTGCCCTCGGGGGCGTCGTCGTCGCGGTAGTCCGCAGCGGCGGCGATGCGTGCGCTGCGCTCCTCGTCGGCCGGGTCGACGTCGGCTGCCGGCTCGTCCCCCACCGGGCCATCCTCGGCGGCCTCGACCGGGTCGTGGGCGACGGGGTCGCCGGCCTGCGGCTCGTCGACGACCTCGGTGACGACCACGGTCTCCTCGACGACCGGCCCGTCAGCGTCCACCGACTCGTCAGCGACCGGCTCCTGCCCGTCCACGGGCTCCTCGACGACCACCGGCTCGGCGTCCCTCGGCGCGTCCGTCTGCGCGTCCACCGGCGCGTCCACCGGCGCGTCCACCGGCGCGTCCTCCGGCTCCGGGTCGGACCAGGTCGAGGCCCCGAGCACCGCGGCCCCCGCGGCCCCGGGCACGGGGGCGGACGGGCTGCCCGCCCACGCCGTGCGCTCGGCCTCCTCGCGCAGCTGGCGGGCCTCGGCGCGGGTCATCGGGCGGTCGTCCTCGTCGCGTTCGCCGGAGGAGCTCACGTCGGGGTCGATCTCGTCGGCCCGGGCGAGCATCGACTCGTAGTCGGTGCGGGTCGCCTCGGCCGCGGCGCGGTGCTCACCGGCGGCGTCGGCGAGGCGCTCGGCCTCGGCCCGCGCGACGCTCGCGCGCTCCTCCGCCTGCTGCGCGAAGGCCTGCTGCCCCGCCACCGTGCTCGCGACCTGCTCTGCCTCGGCGCGCAGGCCGGCCGCCTCGAGGCGCGCCTCCTCCTTGCGGGCCGACGAGCGCCGCACCAGCAGCCACACGAGCACGAGTGCGACGACGATGACGAGGAGGAGGATCAGCAGCTGTGCGGTGTTCATGGGAGTTCCTGTCGTCGGGACACCGGTGAGTCGGCATCGGTGTCGGCGGACAACCTACCGTCGGGACGGGGGACACACCCGCTCGGGTGACGCCCGCCCATTCCCCTGCGGTCGGCCAACCTAGGGCCTGACGGCCACGCCGCGCCAGACCCCGCCCACGCCTCAGCCGTCCGCGACCGCCCGCACCGCCGACGTGGCGTCGTCGCACGTCAGAGCCCCAGCTCCTCGACCGTCCGCTGGCGCATCTCGACCTTGCGGACCTTGCCCGTGACGGTCATCGGGAAGTCCTCGACGACCTTGACGTAGCGCGGGATCTTGTAGTGCGCGAGCCGGCCGGTGCAGAACTCCCGGAGCGCCTCCACCGTGAGCGGGTCGGCGCCCTCCTTCATCCGGACCCAGGCGCACAGCTCCTCGCCGTACCGGGCGTCCGGGACCCCGATGACCTGGACGTCCTGGACGTCGGGGTGGGTGTAGAGGAACTCCTCGATCTCGCGGGGGTACACGTTCTCGCCACCCCGGATCACCATGTCCTTGATCCGGCCGGTGATCTGGACGAAGCCGTCCTCGTCCATCACCGCGATGTCACCGGTGTGCATCCACCCGTCGACGAGGACGTCCGCGGTCTTCTCCGGCTCCTCCCAGTACCCGAGCATCACCGAGTACCCCTTCGTGCAGAACTCGCCGGGCGTCCCCCGCGGCACGGTCTCGCCGGTGACCGGGTCGACGACCTTGATCTCGAGGTGCGGATGCACCGAGCCGACGGTCTGCACCTTCTGCTCGAAGGTGTCGTCGGTGCGGTTCTGCGTCGACACCGGCGAGGTCTCGGTCATGCCGTAGCAGATCGTCATCTCCTCGATGCCGGCCTCGATGAGCTTCGTCATCATCGACGCGGGACATGGCGAGCCCGCCATGATCCCGGTGCGCACGGAGCTGATGTCGTACTCGGCGAAGTCCGGCAGGGCCCACTCGGCGATGAACATCGTCGGCACGCCGTAGAGCGAGGTGCACCGCTCCTCGGCGACGGCCGCGAGGGTCGCCGCGGGCTCGAAGCCCGGCGCCGGGATGACCATGCAGGCGCCGTGCGAGACGGCCGCGAGGTTGCCCATGACCATCCCGAAGCAGTGGTAGAAGGGCACGGGGATGCAGATCCGGTCGGCCTCGGTGTAGCCGCACAGCTCACCGACGAGGTAGCCGTTGTTGAGGATGTTGTGGTGCGAGAGGGTCGCGCCCTTGGGGAAGCCCGTCGTGCCGGACGTGTACTGGATGTTGATCGGGTCGTGCGGGTCGAGCTCGTGCTGGAGCATCGTCAGCCGCTCCGGGCTCACCTCGTCGGCCCGGGAGAGCAGGTCGGTCCACGACTCCTGGCCGACGACGACCACCTGCTCGAGCGCGGGGCACTCCGGGCGGGCCGACTCGACCATCGCCACGTAGTCGGAGGTCTTGAACGACTCGACCGTCACGAGCATCCGGATGCCCGCCTGGCCCAGGACGTAGGTGAGCTCGTGGGTGCGGTACGCCGGGTTGATGTTGACGAGGATGGCGCCGATCTTCGCCGTCGCGAACTGGGTGAGGACCCACTCGGTGCAGTTCGGGGCCCAGATGCCGACGCGGTCGCCGGCAGCGAGGCCGGCCGCGACGAGGGCGCGCGCCAGCCGGTCGACCTCGGCGCCGAGCTCCGCGTACGTCATCCGCACGCCCTGGGCCCGGTCGACGAGGGCGTCACGTCCGGGATGCGCCTCGACCGCGGCGTCGAGGTTGTCGCCGATGGTCTGCTCGAGCAGCGGCGGCTCGAGCGGACCCACCGTGTGCGAGAGCTGCGGGTCGGGCGTGGTGCTCATCGTGCTCCTCTCGGCGGCCGTGCCTGTCGGCCCCAGCCAACACGGCGCGCGCGCCCGCGGCAAGCGCACCCGGGCCCCCGCCGGCTCAGGGGGGCGTCGGGCGGGACAGGCGGTCGAGGACCCCGAGGAGCAGGGCCTCCCGCAGCGCCGGCGGGCAGGCGTCGAGGAGCGCGTTGACGGGGGCCATCCGGGCGGGGAGCGCGATGTCCCCGTCGTCCCCGGCGAGGCCCGCCGCGGCGAGGAGGCCGCCGAAGGCCTCGTCGTCGAGCGTGGCGGGGTCGAGGCCGGCGAGCATCCCGGCGAGCCCCGGGTCGACGGCGACGGGACCGGCCGAGCAGGCCGCGTCGACCGCCTCGCGCAGGGCCACGACGAAGTCGGGCACCGATGGTGCGGTGGCCGCCGAGAGGGTGAGGTGGAGGGTCGGCGGCAGGTCGCGAAAGGCCATCTGCGGCTGGACGAACCACCCGCGCGCCAGCATCTCGTCGGCGATGGTGAAGACGTCGCACGACCCGTCGGTGGCGAGGGCCAGCAGGGTCGAGTCGGGCGCGGCCACCACGTGGAGCGCGTCCGTGGCCGTCACCGCCTCGGCCAGCTCGAGTGTCGCCGCCCGGGCCTGCCGCGCGAGCCGGGCATACCCGTCGGTGCCGATGTGCCGCGTCACGGCCCACGCGGCGGCGAGCGGACCCCCCGACTTCGTCGACTGCATCGTGCTGTTGAGCATCGTGTAGCCCGGCCAGTCGGCGGAGGCGAAGAAGTGCCCGCGACGGAGGGCGGCGTCGCGGTGCAGGACGAGCGAGACGCCCTTCGGCGTGTACGCGTACTTGTGGAGGTCGACGCTGATGCTCGTGACCCCGTCGACCGCGAAGGTCCACGGCGGCACGTCGTCGAGGTGCGGGAGGACCCACCCGCCGATGCAGGCGTCGACGTGGCAGCGGATGCCGCGCGCGGCCGCGAGCGCGGCGACCTCGGCCACCGGGTCGACGACGCCGTGGGCGTACGAGGGCGCGGAGGCGACGACGAGGACGGTCGTGTCGTCGACCGCGGCGGCCATCGCGGCCGGGTCGGCGCGCAGGGTCCTCGGGTCGACGTCGACGACGACCGGCCGGACGCCGAGGTACTTCGCGGCCTTGAGGAAGGCAGCGTGCGCCGAGGCGGGGAGCACCATGCTCGGGGCCGGGACGTGCGGGGCACCCTCGCGGGCGGCGAGCACGGCGAGCAGGATCGACTCGGTGCCGCCGGAGCTCACCGAGCCGACGAACCCGGCAGGGGCGTCGAGCAGCGCCCCGGCGGCGGCGACGAGGTCGTTCTCCATCCGCAGCAGGGAGGGGAAGGCGGTGGGGTCCAACCCGTTCGACGCGGCGTACATCGACAGCGCCTCGCGGCCGAGCGCGTCGGCGTCGGCGAGCCCGGAGTCGTAGACGTAGGCGAGGGTGTGGCCGCCGTGCGTCGGGAGGTCTCCGGCCTGCATCGTCCGCAGGGCCGCGAGCACCTCCCCGGCGGCGGCGGTCGAGGTCGGGTCGTGGGTCATCGGGACACCTCCGGGTCGAGCCGGTACCGGCGCAGGACGAGCAGTGAGACCGCCACGAGGATGGCGGGCAGGACGGTGAAGCCCAGGGCGACGGCCGTGTGGGCCGAGTCGGGCTGTGCGGCAGCCGCGTCGGTGGACGAGACGTACCCGCCGAGGGCCAGGACGCCCGCGTAGAGCAGCGGGCCGAGGGCGAGGCCGAGGGTCTCGCCCGCGGTCCAGACCCCGGTGTACGTGCCGGCGCGGTCCTCGCCGGTGCGCGCGGTGTCGGCCGCGGCGACGTCGGGGAGCATCGCGAGGGGGAACATCTGGCAGGCCGCGTACCCGACGCCGACGACCCCGACGGTGACCGCCGTCGCGACGACACCGCTGCGGGTCGCGAACAGGGTGGCGAGGGCGCCCGCGCCGAGGAGGACCGAGCCCCACACGTACCCCGTGCGCTTCCCGTGCCGCTCGCCGACGCGCTGCCACAGCGGGGTGACGAGCAGGGCCGGCCCGACGAAGCAGACGAAGAGGATCGTCGAGGCACCGGCCTGCCCGAGCAGCACGCGGGCGACGTAGTCGACGCCGGCGAGCATCGCCCCGGTCGCGAGGGCCTGCAGGACGAAGACGACGAGCAGGGTGCGGAACTCGGCCGAGGCCGCGACGACGCGCAGCTGGTCGCGCAGGCTCCCGCCGGCGGTGGCGGCCTGGCTCATCGGGGCGGAGCGGGTGCCCCGCCAGGCCCCCACGGTGCCGACGACGATGAGCGCGCCGACGAAGAGGCCGACGCCGCGGTACCCCCACGTCGTGCCGAGCGCGTCGCGGACGACCGGCGAGAGGCCCCCGCTGACGAGGATGGCGAGCGCGAGCACGGCGACCCGCCACGTCATGAGGCGCGTCCGCTCGTCGTAGTCGTCGGTCATCTCGGCCGGCATCGCGACGTAGGGGACCTGGAAGAACGCGTAGGCGGTGGCACAGACGAGGAAGAGGACGACGACCCAGGCGGTCGCGAGACCAGTGGGTGAGGTCGGGCCCGAGAACAGCAGGACGAAGGCCACGGCCAGCACGAGCCCGGCGCGCAGGAGGAAGGGGCGGCGGCGCCCGGCGGGGTTCGTGGACCGGTCGCTGATCCGGCCGGCGACCGGGTTGAGGAGGACGTCCCAGGCCTTCGGGAGGAAGACGACCAGCCCCGCGAGGCCCGCCGCCACGCCGAGGCGGTCGGTGAGGTACGGGAGGAGCAGCAGCCCCGGCACGGTGCCGAACGAGCCCGTGGCGACCGAGCCGAGCCCGTAACCACGCCGCGCCGAGGACGAGAGCCGCGCTGCCATGCTCGGACCCTAACGGGGAGAATGCCCGCGTGGGTATGCGTCGGAGGTTCCGGGGGCGCATCGCGGGCGTCGGGTCGACCTCCGGGGTGCGGGTCGTCGTCGGCTGGTGGCTCGAGACGCCGTTCGGGCCGTTCGCCGACGCCATGGTCGAGCGGGCCGACGGGCACCGCGTGCTGCTCGCGCCGACCGAGCAGGTGGCCGAGCTCGTGGCGACGACGTACACGTTCGACGAGGTGCGGATCGAGCCGGTCGAGGTGTTCGCGGGGATGGCTGACGGCGACACCCGGGTCCGGTCGTGGGGACCGTCGTCGCCGTCCCTGTCGCTGTCGCTCGAGGTCGGGGACCGGACGGGTCTCGGGCGGCTGCTGCGCCTGGTCCCGGAGCGGGTGGCGACCAGCCCGGCCTTCGCGACCCTCGCCGACCCCGTGGCCCGGATCGCGCTGCGGGGGGTGCGGACGCGCGGCGTGGCCCGCGCGGGGCGGCGCGAGTACTACGGCGCCACGGACGTCCGCGCCGTGACGTCGATGAGCGGGACGTTCGACGGCGTCGACCTCGGTGCGCTGGCGCCGGTGGACCCCCCGTGCCGCTTCGGCTTCTCGTCGACGCCGCGGCGCCCCTCGGTCACCGAGGTGACGACGACCATCGTCGACACCGCCTGACCCCTCACCCCTCGCTCGCCCCTCGACCCTCGTCGAGAGTGCAGGACATGCGGACCGAACCGGGTGCTGCGTCCGCATGTCCTGCACTCTCGACGGGCGCGATGGACACGCGGCTCACTCGATGCGCAGATCCGACAGGTCCAGTCCGAGGGCCCGGGCGAAGCGGCGCAGCGTGGTCCGGCGCCGCGGCGCGACCCGGACGTCCTCGGCCCACAGCTCGAGCACCGTCCAGTCCTCGTCGCGAGCGAGTCCAGCCCGGTGCGCATCCGCGCTGCGCCGTCTCCGGTCGGCGTGGTCCGCGCCCTGGTACTCGCCGACGACGCGCTGCTCGCGCCACACGAGGTCGCCCTCGAGCAGCCAGCCCCCCGCCGCGTCGAGCACCGGCCGGTTGACCTCGGGCTCGGGGAACCCGGCGCGCACGAACATCAGCCGGGCTCGGCTCTCCATCGGGGACCGCACGCCCGGCCGGACGAGGGCGAGCGCGTCGACGAGCGCGCGCCCACCCCGGGGCCGGGTCCGGGCGCCGAGGGTGCCGGCCAGCAGGGAGGTGGCAGCGGTCCCGAGCCGTCCGACGAGGGCGTCACCGGCCACGACGAGGTCGTCCGCCCCGAGCGCTCCGCCGAGGAGCTCGCCGAGGTCGCACCAGGTGTCGGCCTGGCCCACGACCCGTACCCCCTCGCACACGACGACCTCTCGTGACTCCAGGCCCCGGTGGCCCCGACAGCCCGCCCGCCGGGTGACGGCGCTGCCGGTGGGCCGCATCACGTCGAGGACCGGGTCCACCTCGAGCGGCCCCGGGAGCGGGAGCCCGAGCAGCCGGGCCGCGGTGACGTGGGAGAAGGCGACGTCCCCGGGTAGCGCCGCCGCGAACGCCCGGGCCCGCTCGGCGAGGGACCGGGGCGGCTCGACCGTGCGCACCGCCCGGGTCGGCCGGTGCAGGCCGTGGGCCCGCAGGTCGCAGTGGCGCAGCCCGGCAGCCCGCGCCTGCCCGACCGTGAACGGACTCGCGCGGAGCTCCGGCGGCAGGCCGACCGTCCCCACCGCCCCACTGTGGGCCAGAGCGCCGTCGGGGCGGCGCCGTCATCCACAGGCCCGGTCGAGAGTGCAGGACACGCGGATGCCACGACCCGCTCGCTCCGCATGTCCTGCACTCTCGATGGGGCGCGGCACCGGCGGGGATGGACGGAGGAGCCAGCCCCCCGGGTCAGGCGCTGGGGGTGATGCGCAGCAGCGTGTCGTCGTCGCCGTTGGTCGTCGTGACGAAGAGCGCCCCGTCGGGCCCGAGCCGGGCGGCGCGCAGCCGGCCGTAGGGCCCGTTCGTCGGCTCCGGCACCGAGACCTCCGCGACCGACCCGTCCTCCTCCAGCGTGAGGACGAGCAGCTTGGCGCCCTTGAGCGCGGTGATGACGAGGGCGCCGTCGAAGGCCCCCCACTGCTCGCCCTCGAGGAACTCCGCGGCGCACACCGCCTGCGTCGTCTTCCCCGACTGCCAGATCGCGGGGACGGCGTCCGGGTAGCGCGTCGTGTCGGTCATCGGGACGCTCTCGTCGTAGCCGCCGACGGTGCCGCCCTGCGCCGGGTCCCAGCCGTAGTTGGCGCCCGGCTCGATGACGTTCACCTCGTCGTTCGACGACGGCCCGTGCTCGGCGGTGAAGATCCGCCCGGTCTCCGGCTGCAGCGCCACGCCCTGGACGTTCCGGTGCCCGAAGCTCGTGACGTACCGCTGGTTCTCGTTCTTCGCATCGGCGAAGGGGTTGTCCGGCAACGGCTTCCCGGTCTTGAGGTCGAGCCGGAGGGTCTTGCCTCCGAGGCTCGTGAGGTCCTGCGGGATGCTCCCGACGGCGGTGTCGCCGGTGCCGACCACGAGGGCACCCCCGGCATCGAGCTCCGGGCGGCAGCCCGAGTGCCGCCCGGACGACAGGGGCAGGCCGTCGAGCAGTGTGCGCACCCGTTCCGCGGACGCGCCGTCGGCCGAGAGGCGCCACGTGACGAGTCGGATGTCGACCGGGGTGCCGCCCTCCTGGTGGGTCTGGCACGTGGTGAACTCGCGCGAGGCGGCGAAGTCGGGGTGCACGACCATCCCCATGAGGCCGCCCTCGGAGTTCACGTAGACGTCGTCGAGGTCGGCGTCCACCCGGGTGAGCGTCGCGCCCTTCCGCAGCGACGAGACGTGCTGGATGCGACCCGGCCGCTCGGTGACCAGCGCCGTCCCGTCCGGGAGGAACCCGACGTCCCACCCGTGCTCGAGACCGTCCACGACCTCCTCGACGGCGAGCGCCGGGACGGCCGTGCTGCGTGGCGCGGGAGTCGGCGAGCCCGGGTCGGAGCCGCCCGCCGCGCTGGGCTGCGGTGGCACCTCCCCGTACCCCTCGTCGGAGGACCCGCAGCCGGTGAGGGCGACGAGGCCGGCAACGAGGCCCGTGGCGGCCACGGCGACGGCACCCCGAGCACGGGGCTGGCGGACGGCACGGCGGCGCATACCCCAGTCTCACATCCCGTGTGCCGGAACCCCGTCGACAGCCGCCATGGTTCGACGGCTCATCGCCCGCGGTCAGCCGGTCAGCCCGTCAGGTCCCCGACCGCCCGCTCGTAGGCGGTGGCGAGCGCGTGGAGGTCGGCCCGGTGGTCGGCGATGCGGCAGCCGAGACCGTTCGGCTTCACGAGGATGCCCTCCTCCGCCCAGGTGTCCCGGGCCCGGGCGAGGAGGGGCTTGGGGAGGTCCCCGGCGGCGTTGGTCACCCGCCACCACGTGACGTTCCCGCCGTAGGCCTTCATGATCGACCCCACCTGGCGCGGACCGATGCCGACGAGGGTCGCCACATCGCCGTACGACACGACGCGCCCCCGCGGCACCTGCTCCACGGCCCGCAGCACGCGCTCCACGACGAGATCGTCCACCCCGCCGAGTGTGCCCGAACAGCGCCTCGGTCCGGAGGATGGTCACGGGTCACCGCCCGTCCTATCCTCGGAAGGCGGTCCCCGCCGAGGGACCAGAAGGTGGTGGTCGTCATGTCCCTCCCCCGGGTGCTCGCGGTGCTGGCCCTGCTCGTCCTCGGCGTCCTCGCCCTGCCGCTCCTCGCGTCGGTCCTCGACGGCCAGGGCACGGAGAACCTCATCATCCCGCTCGACCTCGTCGTCATGGCGGTCGTCGGCGCCCTGGTCTGGCGCGCCCTCCCCGCTCCGGACCCGGCGCCCTCCAGGGGCCGCACCGCGGTGGCCGGCGCGGGCGTGGGCGTGGTCGCCGCGCTCGTCGGGCTCCTCGCGTTCTTCCTCCTGCTCAGCGGGTTCGAGGGCGCCTGACCCGCGCGGCCCGGGTCAGCGGCCGATCTCGGAACCGATCTCCCACGGCGCGACCGGCGAGTGGTCGAGGACCCACGTCTCGAGCCCCTGCATGAGGCCGGTGCCGATGAGCAGCCCGATGACGACGAACAGCACCCCGAGCCCCCGGCGGAACCACGAGTGCGGGTCGGCGGCCCACCGCATCCGCCGCACCGCCCGCTGCCCCCCGACCGCCACGACGAGGAGCACCGCGACGAGCCCCACGACGTACGTCGTGAGGAGCAGCAGCCCGCGGGCCGGCTCCGCGGGAAGCACCGTGACGACGACGTACGCGTACAGCGGGCTGCACGACGTGAAGACCGGCCCGAGCGCCGCTCCGGTGAGGACCGCACCGGTCATCCCGCCACGACGGTGCGCCGCCGCCAGGCCACGGGCGCTGCCCCCGGACAGCCCGGTCGCGACGGAGACGCGGTCCCACAGCTCCGGGACCGCCTGGGCCACACCCAGGGCGATGAGCAGGCCACCGCTCACCCACTGCCACACCGACGGCGGGATGTCGATGAGCGCCGTCGTGGCCCGCAGCGCCAGGGTGAAGACGAACACCGACGCCCCGAGCGAGAGCGTCACGACGAGGGCGCGAGGCGTGGCGCCGCGTTCGCCCGCCGCCCCGACGGAGCCGCCGACGACGACCGGCAGCAGCGACAGCGCGCAGGGGGCCAGGGTGGTCAGCGCCCCGGCGAGCAGGGCGCCCGCGAGGGCCGCGAGCACGTCAGACGGTCTCGGCCAGGATGGCCGCGCCGTCGCCGCTCCCGGACCACTTCGCGAGCTCCTTGCCGGCGTCGTCGACCTGGACGAAGGTGTGCTGCTGGGTCACCCCGTACGTCTTGCGGAGGTCGGTCTCGCTGTCGTAGTCGACCTTGACGACGGTCAGGCCTGCGGGGACGCCCTCGGCGTCGATGGCCTTCTCGGTGGCCCGGCAGCTGGGGCACCAGGAGGCGTGGAAGAAGTAGACGACCGTGGTGCCGGAGTAGGCGGCGGGGTCCGCGTCGTACTCGGCCCGGGTGACGTACGCGCCGCCGGCCGAGGACTCGCTTCCGGCCGTGGGCGTGGCGTCACCGGCCGGGGCCGAGGAGGCAGCCGGCGGAGCGGACGAGGCGGCGGCCGGAGCGGAGGAGGCACCGGCATCCGCCTCCGTCGTCGTGCCGCCGCACGCCGACAGGACCAGGGCGGCCACGGCGAGCGCGGCCGCGGCGGTCGCGGCGGGCGCGGTCGAGGGACGAGTGCGCATGGTGGCTCCTTGACGTGGGGTGGGGCCCCAGTCGACCCCAGGTCCGGCCCCTCGGGCCAGCGCTCGGGGGGCGCCGTGAGGACCGGGTAAGGAGTGCGGTCAGGCGGAGCCGCCCGGTCGCGGCGCCGGGGGGCCGCTGGCGGGCACGGCCAGGGCGATGACGCAGCCGGCACCGTCCGGGGCGTTCACGGCGGTGGCCTCCCCGCCGTGGGCGCGAGCGACCTCGCGGGTGATGGTGAGCCCGAGTCCCATGCCGCGTTCGTGCCGCGACGGGTCCCCGCGCCAGCCCGGCTCGAAGACCCGGGCCAGGTGCTCGTCAGGCAGGCCACCGCACCCATCTGCCACCTCGACGACGACCCGCCCGTCGCGCCGGAGGGTCTCCACCCGCACGGTGCCACCGGCGGGCGTGTGCTGCACGGCGTTCCGGACGATGTTCGTCACCGCCCGGGTCAGCGCCCCGGCGTCCCCGACGACCGTGGCACCGGCGAGGTCCCCGCCGACGACCGTGACGCCCGCCGCGTCGGCGAGCGGGCCGACACCCGTCACGGCGTCCGAGACGAGGTCGTCGAGCTCGACGGGGTCGCGCCGCACCGCGGCGGGTGTGTGGAGCCGGGAGAGCTCGGCGATGTCGTCGACCATCCCGTCGATCCGGTCGACCTCGTGGACGATGCGCGCGTGGGCGTCGTGCGGGTCGGCCACGGCGTCGTCCTCGAGCGACTCCGCGAGCACCCGGATGCCCGCCAGCGGCGTGCGCAGGTCGTGGGAGAGCCAGCGGATGGTCTCCCGGCGGGACTCCTCGACCTCCCGGTCGCGGTCCCTCCCGGCCCGCTCCCCGGCGGCGTCGCGCTCCAGGCGCCAGACCCGCCGGGCGAGGACGAGCCCGACGATGACGGCCATCGGCGCGCCGGCGAGGAGGACGAAGAGGAGGGTCCGGTAGTCGTCCTCGGCGATGAGCATCGACCGGGTCGCGACGGCCACCCCCGCGGCGAGCGACCCGACGAGCACGAGCGGAGCCCCGAGCGCGGCCACCACGGCCCGGGCACGGGCGATCCGTGCCAGGGCGAGCGCACCGGCCGTGCCGGCGAGGGCGGTGACGACCGCCGAGACGGCGACGGCGCTGGTCTCCGGCGTCATCCGCCACCCTCGGGGGGAGTGGGGTCCCAGCGGTAGCCCCGCCCGAAGACGGTGGCGAGGCGGGTCGGCGCGCTCGGGTCGTCCTCGACCTTCTCGCGCACCCGCCGGACGTGGACGGTGACGGTCGAGGCGTCGCCGACCTCCCAGCCCCACACCTCGCGGATCAGCTGGTCCCGGGACCAGACGACGCCCGGCTGCTGGACGAACCAGGCGAGCAGGTCGAGCTCGCGCGCCGTGACCTGCACCGGCGTACCCCCGCGGGTCACCGAGCGGGCGCCGAGGTCGATGACGAGGTCCCCGTCGCGCAGGACGTCGACGACGTCGGCCGGCGGCGCGCTGGTCCGGCGGAGCAGCGAGCGCACCCGCAGCTCGAGCTCACGGAGGCTGAACGGCTTGCTCACGTAGTCGTCGGCGCCGTGCTGCAGACCCTGGACGCGCTCGTGCTCCTGGCCCCGGGCGGTGACCATGATGAGCGGCAGGTCGCGGCGCATCGAACGCAGCCGGCGGGTCACCTCGAAGCCCCCGAGGCCGGGGAGCATGAGGTCGAGGAGGACGAGGTCGGCCGGGGCTGCGGCGTAGCGGTCGACCGCCTCGGCGCCGTCGCCCACGGCGTCGACCTCGTGTCCGGCTCGCGTCAGGTACGCCGCGACCGTCTCGCGGACGGTCGTGTCGTCCTCGACGAGCAGGATGCGGGCCACCCGCCAAGGCTAGGGCGACGGTCCCACCGGCGCGTCCATCCGGCGTCCCCCGGTAATCCCCCCGCAATCCCCGACCTTTCATACCGAGGTCCGCGTGACACCCCGCACCGGCGGGGTGTCACGCGGACGCTGGCACGACAGGTCGGGGGGCGAGGGCGGGATGGCGACGCGCCGACCGGGGTCGGACTGTCAGGATGGGTCCATGCGTCGGATCGTCCAGAGCCAGAAGCTCCAGCACGTGCGCTACGACGTGCGCGGCCCGATCCTCGTCGAGGCCCAGCGGCTCGAGGCCGAGGGCCACAAGATCCTCAAGCTCAACATCGGCAACACCGCCCCGTTCGGCTTCGAGGCGCCCGAGGCGATCGTCGCCGACATGGTGCACAACCTGCCGGACAGCCAGGGCTACGCCGACTCCAAGGGCATCTACTCGGCCCGCACCGCGGTGGCGCAGTACTACCAGTCGCGCGGGCTCAAGGACACCGGCGTCGAGGACGTCTTCATCGGCAACGGCGTCTCCGAGCTCATCACGATGGTGCTCCAGGCCTTCGTCGACGACGGCAACGAGGTCCTCGTCCCCGCGCCCGACTACCCGCTGTGGACCGGCGCCGTGTCGCTGTCCGGCGGCACGCCGGTGCACTACCGGTGCGACGAGTCCGACGGCTGGAACCCCGACCTCGCGGACATCGAGTCCAAGATCACCGAGAACACCCACGCGATCGTCATCATCAACCCGAACAACCCGACCGGGGCCGTGTACTCGGAGGAGACGGTGCGAGCGCTCGTCGACATCGCGCGGCGCCACGACCTCGTCGTCATGGCCGACGAGATCTACGAGAAGATCCTCTTCGACGACGCCGTGCACCACCACGCCGCGACGTTCGGCGGGGAGGACGTCCTCTGCCTCACCTTCAGCGGGCTGTCCAAGGCCTACCGCGTGTGCGGCTACCGCGCCGGCTGGGTGATGATCAGCGGCCCGAAGCACCTCGCCCAGGACTTCCTCGAGGGCCTGACGCTGCTGGCGAACATGCGGATGTGCGCGAACGTCCCGGCCCAGCACGCCATCCAGACCGCGCTCGGCGGCTACCAGTCCGTCAACGAGCTGATCGGGCCGGGCGGGCGGTTCCGTGAGCAGAGCAAGCTCGCGTCGCGGCTGCTCAACGAGATCCCCGGCGTCTCGTGCGTCGAGCCGCGGGGCGCCCTGTACTGCTTCCCGCGCCTCGACCCCGCGGTGTACCCCATCGAGTCGGACGAGGCCTTCGTCATCGACCTGCTGCGGGCGAAGAAGATCCTCGTCACCCACGGCACCGGGTTCAACTGGTTCGAGCCGGACCACTTCCGGCTCGTCACGCTCCCCGACGAGGAGACGCTCACCGAGGCGATCGGGCGGATCGCGGAGCACCTCGCGACCCTCCGGGGCTGACCCGATGCCCGCTGCTCCCACGGGTCTCGACCACCACCTCCTCGGGTCGGTCGCGGTGGGCGGGGCCCTGGGCTCGCTGGGCCGCTGGCTCGTCGGCCTGGCCCTGCCCCACGGAGCGGGGTCGGTGCCGTGGGGCACCCTGCTCGTCAACGTCACGGGTGCCTTCGCGATGGGCCTGCTCGTCTCCTACCTCGTCGACCGGCCCGGTGTTCACCGGCTCGCGAGGCCCTTCCTCGGGGTCGGGGTCCTCGGCGGGTGGACGACGTTCTCCGCGCTCGCCGTCGACGCGGTGCAGCTCGGGGAGAGCCACCACGTCCAGGAAGCCCTGCTCTACGTCACCGGGACGTTCCTCGTCGGCACCCTCGCCGTGGCCGCCGGGATCGGCCTCGGCCGGCGCGTCTGGCCCGGCCCGTGACCGCCACCCACGCCCTGCTCGTCGCCCTCGGCGCCGCCGTCGGGGCCCCGGCCCGGATGCTCGTCGCCGAGTGGGTCCGCGACCGCTTCGGCGCCCCCACCCCGGCCGGAACGCTCGTCGTCAACGTGCTCGGCTCGTTCGTGCTCGGGATGTTCGTGGGGGCCGGGGTCGAGGGCGGTTGGCTGGCGCTCGTCGGCACGGGGTTCTGCGGGGCGTTCACGACGTTCTCGTCGCTGGCGCTGGAGGTCTGGGACGCCCTGCTCGAGCGGCGCCGGACCGAGGCCGTCGGCATCGTCGCGCTCTCGCTCGCCCTCGGCATCGGCGCGGCCGTCCTCGGCTACCTCCTCGCCGCCTGATCCGGTGCCGCCGTGCCCCACGTGACCGACAGCCCGCGTCGGGGTACGGGCACGCCGCCGCGGGCACCGGCTCCGGGCAGGGCCACGGACGACTCAGCCGCCGACCACGATCGTCACGAGGCGCACGAGGAGCACGGCCACCACGGGCACGAGGAATGCACTCTGCGGACCGGGCCCGGACCTCAGCCCACGCTGCCCCGTGGGGGTCGCCCGCGCCACCAGACGCTGTCGGTCGACCGCTGCCGCGACCCCGAGGGCCGACGGCTCCCGGGTATCGACTGCGGCGGCGGGTGCCCCCGGGGACCGGCCCGGCCACGGGCCGAGGTCGACCCAGTCGCCGTCCTCGAGGACGAGGACCACGACGTCACCGGTGACCCGCACGTCAGCGACCTCCGCCATGGGCACGAAGCGACGGAGCACCGCACCGCTGAGAGCCACGCCATCAGGGCGTACCTCGACCCGCGCTGCGGCCCACTCCAAGGCGCCCGTGACGAGGCTCAGGGCAACACCGCCCAGACCCAGGGCCTGGAACCAGCCCACCTCCTGCGGGTCCAGCACCCACCAGAGCGCCGCCGGGACCGCGGCGGCACCGACCCAGCCGACCGCCCGGCGCCATGAGGTCGGGCGGAGGACCGCAGGCAGCGGCTCGGGGTCGGCATCGGGTGGCACCGGCAGGGTGTCGTGGAACGGGTCGTCCTCGAGGTCGGGGTCGAAGGCCGTGTCGTCGATCAGCGGCAGATCCGGCAAGGCCCGCAGCGGCGACACCGCGAGGTCCACGCCGCCGAGATGGACGAGACTGGCCCAGCCGCCCGGACGCACGTCACCGACCAGCCAGCCGGTCTCCGTCGCGGCCTCGAGGCGCGGCCACGCGAGTGCGTACCGGGGACGGGGCAGGGCCTCCAGCTCCGCAGCCACGCGGTCGGTGTCGGTGCACAGGACGGGGACGAGGTCGTCCCCGGCGGCGAACCGCACCCGGACTCCGGAGCGTGGTGGCGCCGCGACGACCCGCGAGCGGTGCACCCGGCCGGTGAGCAGGCGCCACGAGAGCAAGCCGGCAACGAGGAGGGCCCCGAGGGCCAGGGTCACCCACCACGTCGGGTCAGGGGGTTCTGCGACGAGGTGGGTCCAGCCCGGCGCATCGGGGTCGACCCTCAGCTGGACCACGTCGCCGTCCCGGTACTCGCCCAGCGTCTCGATCCGGACGGTTCCGGGCACGCCCGCTTCCGCTCCCTGCACGCTGAACAGCGTCTGACCGGTCTCATCGTCCTGGCCGGTGACCCGTGCGGTCACCACCCGCGACAGGGCCGTGTGACGCTCGTCCGTGTCCCGCGCGTGGAGGTAGGAAGCACCCGCCACGACCGCCGCGAGCAGGAGCGCGACGACACCGACGTGCACGGCCCCCACCGGCGCCGTGGGGGCGACAGTCAGCGCCGCGCGCCGCAATGCCTCGTCAGCGGAGCGCGGCAGGGGTTCCGATGCGCGCGCGGCTGTGGCGCGCTGCGCCGCACGGTCCCGCGCCATGAGCCACAGGTGCCCGAGGTGCAGGAGCGCGAGGACCGGCCACGCGACGTTGGCCGCCGTGACCGGGTCCAACCAGACGTCGAGGCCTGCGAACAGCACGGCACACGCGGCCGCGGCCGCGGGAAACCACCACACGAGGAGGGTGGCGCCGAAGGCCGCCACGACGGACGCAGACATCCCGAGATCAGGGCCACAGATCGTGGGGTCGGCCACCGAGCACGGGCGGTCGTCACCGGCCACTGACGCGGCGAAGGCAGCGACACCCGCGACGAGCAGGACCGCCCGACGCCACCGCACGTCGGCACGGGCGACCCACTGCCGGGCCGCCCGGCCGTCCAGTCCCGCCGACGACACGGACGAAGCGTAGGGTCGGGAGGCTCGGGGGGTCCGCACATCCGAGCGCGTCGACCCCGTCAGCTGCGAGCCACGGACGCGCCGCCCGTCCCCGGGTGGGGGACGGACGGCGCGTCGAGTCGCCGACCTGCCGCGTGGGGCGGCTCAGTCGTCGCGACCCTCGTGGTGGCCGCGGCCCTTCGCCACGACGCCCGCGGCGTCGACGATGCCGGCGCCGTAGAACCCGTTGAAGCGGGCGTCACCGACGCACTGCGCGGTGAACTCCGCCGACCGACCCACGTCCGTGTAGGACTGCACGCCGCCGTCGGGGCAGGCGTGGTCGGTCGCGGTGCGCATCATGATGCTCCGGACGGTGTCGGGGGCGAGCCCGAAGCCGTTCCGGCCCTGGGTGCGGCCGTGTGCCGAGACCGCGAGCGCCGCGACACCCGCGGCGTGCGGCGAGGCCATCGAGGTGCCCTGGAGGTACTGGTAGTACCCGCACACCTCCTTGCCGCCGCGGTGGTCGCGGCCCGTGACGACCCGGCAGTCCTTCATCGTCCCGAAGGACTCGCCCAGCGGGGTGATGTTGCCGTCGGCGTCGACCTGGCCCTCGTCCTGCAGCACGTTGAGCGGTGCGGCGGAGAGGATGAGGTTGCCGTTGGTGCGGTACGTGTCGGTGCCGAGCCCGTCGCGGTACCAGCCGCCGGGAGCCGAGACCTCGATCTCGCCGGAGCGCAGGTCGGTCGTGTAGTTGGAGAAGTCGGCCTTGCGCTCCGAGGGGCCGAGCGCCGAGACGCCCAGCACGTGCGGGCCCTCCACCGGCAGGTCGAGGCAGGTCGCGTTGTCGATCGTGCGCGGGTGCTCGGTCCCACCGGGGTAGTCCGGGCTCGAGGTGTCGGTGCGCGGGTTCGCGAGGTCCTCGTGGCCGTTGCCCAGCGCCGCGACGAGCGTGACGCCCTTGCGGTGCGCGTAGTCGAGCGCGCGGGTCATCGACTGGATGATGAGGTCCTGCTCGGCCGCCTGCTCCGGGCTGTCCTCCGGTGCGCCGCCCTGGCAGTTGTAGGCCCAGGGGTCGACGTAGAACGACATGTTCACGACGTCGATGCCGGCGTCGCCGGAGTAGGTCAGCGCGTTGACGGTCGGAGTGAGGAAGAAGTACCCGCTGTCCTGACCGGCCCGCACGTTGACGACGTCCACGTTCGGGGCAACCCCCGAGACGCCGATGCCGTTGAGGGCTCCCGCGATGGTGCCGGCGACGTGCGTGCCGTGGCCGTTGTCGTCGTGGTTCGCCGGGTCGACGCACCCGGTGTACTCGCACGGACCGTCGATCGCGGGGATGTCCGTGACGAAGTTCCGGGAGAGCCGGCTGTCGAAGTTGGGCGCGAGGTCGGGATGGGTCCCGTCGACGCCGGTGTCCATGATCCCCACCCGGACACGCTTGTCTCCGAGCTCGGTCTTGTGGGCCTGGGGGGCGTTGATCATGTCCATCCCCCAGAGGAGGGAGTCGAGCGGGTCGGCCGTGGCGCCCTTCGGGCCCTTGCCGTGGCCGCGGTCGTCACGTCCGCGCGTCGCGGTGCGCGCGGCGGACTCCTGGTTCTCGCGGACCACGCGGTCCTTGACCCTTCCGGCGTCGGGTGAGCGGCCCACGACACCGTCGGTGGCCGCCGCGGCGACGCCGGCGACGGAGCGGGCCGACGCCGCGAAACCGGTCTTCGTGGACTCGACCGAGACGAGGCCGATGTCGGTGTTCACCGAGGTCACCGTGCCCCCGGCCTGCTCGAGCCGCTGCGCCAGGACGCGCACGTCGGTGCCGTCCTTCGCGAGCACCGCGTACCCGGTCGGGGCCGTCGTGGCGGACGCGGCCGCCTCCTGGGCTGATGCCGCGGTGGTCGTCGCGCCGAGGGCGCTCGTGGCCAGGGCCACGGCTCCGGTCAGGGCGACCATGCGAGATCGTCGCATTCGTTGTCTCCTCCGTACGGGATGGGCGCGTCGTTGCGCCCGTCAGGCACCGTAGGTCCGGGAGGGCCGGTGCGCGACCGGAGGAGTGCGCGGAGCTCGGGGTACTTCTCAGGCCTCCGGGCGGGCGACCTCGACCTCGGTGCGGTAGGTCCAGCCGTCGAGGAGCGGCAGGCTGTCACCGCTCCAGAACCGGCCCGGGTCGTACCAGCTCGTCGGCACGTCGGGCCGCAGGATCCCCATCTCCTCGAGCGTCACCGCCACCACCTCCGCGCAGTAGGCGTCCTCGGGGCGCAGGCCCTTGCGCTCCAGCGCCTTGCGGCCCAGGTGGGCGTCGCGGCCCTTGAGCCAGCGCCAGCCGAGGCGCAGCGTCGACGGGAAGGAGACGCCGTCGAGGCGCGCGACCGTGCGCATCGCGGCGTCCTCCTGCTCTCGTGCGACCCCCGGCTCGAGCTGGCGCAGCCAGGCCCGCTGTCCGTACCGCTCCTGCCACGTCCGCACCGCCTCGGCAAGGTCGTGGAGCTGCACGCCGCGGTGGTGGTCGCCGGTCCACTGGTCGCGCAGCGAGCGGCCGAGCTCGGCGTGCCACATGAGCGGCGGCAGGTCGTCGAGGACGACGGCCATCCCGACGTGGTTGACGGGGGCGTTGCTCGCGGTCTGGATGAGCCGGTCGGCGACGGTTCCGCCGCGGAAGATCCAGAGGTCACCGGTCCGGCTGGCGGCGACCGCCTCGTCGAAGGGGACCGCTCGGGTCCCGGTGCGCGCCATGGAGCCAGTGTGCCGGGCCGCCGCTCGCTAGGGTGGCGACGTGGACCCGAACCGCCGGTGGAAGCTGCTGGGCATCGCCTCGCTGGCCGGTGTCGTCGCGACCGGGGTGCTCGTCGCCCGGGACGAGCGCACGCGCCGCGCCTACTCCCCCGACGAGGTCCGCGAACGGCTGCGGCAGCGGCTCGACGAGGCCGAGCGCCCGGCCGACGGGTCCACCCCGTACACGAACTGACACATTCGACGATTCGTGCACACCCCGGCCGGGCCGACCCCGTACACGAACTGACACATTCGACGATTCGTGCACACCCCGGCCGGGCCGACCCCGTACACGAACTGACACATTCGACGATTCGTGCACGCTTCGGCCGGGGGAGTCAGTCGCTCCCGCCCGCGTCGGCTCGGGGGATGAGCGGCTGCTCGGCCCGGGCCCGGATCTGCTGGACCGCCCACGAGTTGCCGTCGGGGTCGCGGAAGCCGAAGAACGTGGCGCCGTCGCGGTCGTCGAAGGACGAGATCTCGTCGCACTCGACGCCTCGCCCCACCAGCTCGGCGCGCGCGGCCTCCGCGTCGGCGACGACGAGCTGGAGCCCGTGGAGGCTGCCCGGCGCCATCGACTGCAGGTTCGGCATCGTCCCGACGACGACCGAGCAGCCCGAGCCGGTCGGCGTCAGCTGGACCACCCGGCCGTACCCCGCGTCGGTGTCGTGGTCGAGGTGGAACCCGAGGCGGTCGCGGTAGAAGGCGATGGCGGCGTCGACATCGGAGACGGGGACGACGACGACCTCGAGGGTCCAGTCCATGCCGCTCACGCGCGCACCCCCGCGAGGAGGGCGTCGAGCTTGACGTAGCCCTCGGTCATCCCGCCCTCCATACCCGACTCGACCATCGCGTCGCGGCCCTCGACGGTGCGCCCGATGCTCCGGCCGCGCAGCCGGGTGCGGCCGTCGCCGAGGTCCTCGAAGTGGAGGAACTCGAGGGCGACCTCGTCGGGCATGCCCTCGAACTCGAAGGTCTGGAGGATGAGCTCGTCGCGGCGCACCGTGTGGAAGACGCCGCGGAAGCCGAACTCCTCCCCCGCGGGGCTCCGGTGGACGTAGCGGTAGCCGCCGCCGTCCGTGCACTCCCAGCGGAGCACGTCCATGTCGTAGCCGTGCGGTCCGAGCCACTGTCGGACCCTCTCCGGGTCACTGTGCGCCGCGAAGACGGCCGCGACCGGGGCGTCGAACTCGCGGGTGAAGTCGATCCACGGCACACCGGCCGGGACGTCGAGCTGGAGGGCGTTCGCCATCGGGATCACTCCTGGGGGTCCGGCTGCTCGGTGAGCAGCGCATCGAGCCGGCGGTACGCGCGCTCGTGGGCGAGCCGGTACCCGTCGATCCACGCCGTCAGCCGCTCGAGGGCCTCGGGCACGAGGTGGACCGGGCGGCGTTGGGCCTCCCGCTCCTTGGTGACCAGGCCCGCGTGCTCGAGGACCTGGATGTGCTTCGAGACCGCCTGGAGGGAGATCTCGAAGGGTTCGGCGAGCTCGTTGACCGTCGCCGGGCCGCGGCTCAGCCGGGCGACCAGCGCCCGGCGGACGGGGTCGGCGAGGGCGGTGAATGCCAGGTCCACCAGCTCGTCATCCATGCGCGTACTCAATCACCAGATTGATCAACCGTCAAGTTGATTTTGTCGCAGCTCGCCACGGGGATGCGGGGGCCGGGGAGTGCCGGGACGGCGTCAGCCGGCGACGAGGCCAGCGACGACGTGGAGCACGCCGAAGGTGTCGTCGGCCTCGAGCGCGGTGCACGTCACGGCAGGCCCACCCGTCAGTGCGGCCGCGAGCACCTGCAGCGGCGCCCGGCCGTGGAGGAGCAGGTCCGCGCAGAGCCCCGGCTCGAGAGCGAGCAGCGCGTCGGGGTCCCCGGCCCGCAGCGCTCCGACAAGGGCGTCGTCGACGGCGAACGCCCGCTCGTCGAGGTGCCCGGGGGCCTTCTCGCTCCGCCGGGCACTGCCGTCGGCGACGACGACGAGGGTGGCCTCGCCGGGCGTGCGCGCCAGGTGCTCCCCCGTGGCCCGGCACTCCTCGACGGGTGCGTCCCACGCGACCGCCACGACGCCCTCGACCGCGACCCCCGCGAGGCCGGCGAGGTGCGCCCCGACCCGCTGGCCCAGCGGCGGACGCGTCCCCCGCTGCTCACGGTCGGTGGCGACGACGAGGACCACGCCGCGCCCTCCCTCGGCTGCGCCCCCCCGGACCGCGGCGACCGCCCGCTCCCGCAGCCCGGCCGCGGCGTCGACCCGGCCGGTGTACTCCGGAAGCAGGAACGGCGCGCTCGGCACGACCACCACGGAGCGGGTCATGCGAGCCCCCGGACCGTGCGTGCCGGCGAAAGGTCGCCCGCGATGACCGAGACCATGTCGAGCACCTGACGCGTCTCGACGACCTCGTGCACCCGGTAGACCTGCGCGCCGTGCCATGCGCAGAGGGCCGTCGCGGCGAGGGTCCCGGTGAGCCGCTCGCCCACCGGCAGGTCGAGGGACTCGCCCACGAAGTCCTTGTTGGACAGCGAGACCAACGTCGGCCAGCCGAGCGTCGTCAGCTCGTCGAGGCGCCTCGTGACCTCGATCGAGTGCCACGTGTTCTTGCCGAAGTCGTGGGCCGGGTCGATGATGACGCGCTCCCGCTCGACCCCCATCGACACCGCCCGCTCGGCCTGCCGCAGCAGGGAGGCGCGGACGTCGGCGACCACGTCGTCGTACTCGATACGGTGTGGTCGGGTGCGCGGCGTGACCCCACCGGTGTGGGTGCAGACCAGCGACGCGCCGAACTCGGCAGCCACCGTGGGGAGCTCGGGGTCCGCACCACCCCAGGCGTCGTTGATGAGGTCGGCACCGACCTCGCAGACGGCACGCGCCACCTCGCTGCGCCACGTGTCGACGCTGATCACGAGGTCCGGGTGGTCGGCGCGCACCCGCTCGACGAAGCCGACGACCCGGCGCTTCTCCTCGTCGGAGTCGATCTCCGCACCGGGGGCCGCCTTGATGCCGCCGATGTCGACGATGTCCGCACCCTCGGCCACGACCCGGTGCACGCGGTCGAGCGCGGCGTCCTCGGCCCAGCTGATGCCCTTGTCGTAGAACGAGTCCGGCGTCCGGTTGACGATCGCCATGACGAGTCGGTCGGTCGGCGCGTACTCGTGCCGACCGAGACGGAGCACCGCCCCAGGGCTCATCGCGCCGCCCCCCGCGACGACAGGTAGCCCTCGACGCCGACCGCGGGCGGGCGCTCGGACAGGTCGACCTCGCGCGGCCGGGCGGTGAACCCCTCGGCCGTCCGGTCGTACTGCACCAGCGTGGCCGACCCGCGGGCCACGTCGGCGGAGCGGCCCAGCCGGGCCTCGACGGCGGCCAGCACCTGCACCGCCATCGGCCCGAGCGTGTCGTGCCGGTGGTGGCGGTGGGTGCGGCGGCCGAGATCGACCTGGGCGATGGCGTCCGCGCCCAGCAGGTCGGCGGTGTCGACGAGGGCGGCGATCTCGACGCCGTAGCCGACGGGCACCGAGAAGCGCTCCATCGCGGTGCGGCGGACGGCCCACTCCCCGGCGAGGGGCTGCACCAGACCCGCCAGCTCCGGGTGGTGCAGCGCGATGAGCGGCCGGGCCACCAGCTCCGTGACCCGCCCGCCCGTCTCGGCCTCGCGCCCCCGTTCGTCGAGCAGCGGCCGGTCGTAGACGGCCTTGACGAGCGCGATGGCGGGGTCGGTGAGGAGCGGCCCGAGCAGCCCGCTCACGAAGTGCGGACCCCACTCGATGAGGTCGGCGTCGAGGAAGACGAGGACGTCGCCGGTCGTCACGTGGAGCGCCTTCCAGAGCGCCTCGCCCTTGCCCCGCGCCGCCCCGAGCCCCGGGAGCACGTCGCGCGCCGCGTGCACCGTGGCCCCGGCAGCGGCCGCCACGGCCGCGGTGCCGTCGGTGGAGTCGGAGTCCATGACGACGAGCTCGTCGACGAGCGGGACCTCCTCGACCCACGCCCGGTGGACCCCGGCGACGACGGCGCCCACCGTCGCCTCCTCGTCGCGGGCGGGGATGACGACGCTCACCGTCGTGTCCCCCTTGGCCGCCAGCAGCTGGTCGAGCCCACGGGCGTCCCACGCGACGGTGCGGACCGGCATCAGGCGGTGCCGGGGTCCGGGCGACGGAAGAGCGCGAGGAGGGCGCCGGCGGCCGCGACGCCTCCGACCGCGGCCACGAGCCCCCACCACGGCCCGGAGAGCGGGAGGCCGAGAGCGGCGTCGAGCGACCAGGCCCCCGGACCGACGACGGCGAGGGCCACGGCCACCATCGCGACGACGGCGACGTACTCCCAGCCGCCCTTGAACACGAAGAAGCCCTTGCCCCGGTGGTCGGTGAGCGCGGCGACGGTCATCAGCCCGACGAAGGCCGTGGCGGCGAGGCCGGTGAACAGACCCAGGGTCACGAGCACGCCGGCCACCAGCTCGGTGGCGGCGGCGACGCGTGCGTGCAGCCGGCCGGGCCGGAGCCCGAGCGACTCGAACCAGCCGGCCGTCCCGCTGAGGCCACCACCGCCCCACACCTTGTTCGCGCCGTGCAGGACGAGCATCGGGCCGAGGGCCAGCCGCAGCACGAGCATCCCGAGGTCGACGTCCATCCCGCTCCCATCCGGTCGTCCCGCCGTGGCGGGGGCCCGGCGTGTCCGGGCCACCCCACTCTAGGTCGCGGCCCGGGCGGCCCTCTCCCCGCCCGCCCGGGGCTTGTCGAGCGTTGCGCGGGCGACGACGATGACGGGATGACCTCCAACACCCCCGCCCTCGCCTCCCGGTTCCTCGCCCTGCACCGCGCCCCCGAGCTGCTCACGGTCGTCAACGTCTGGGACGTCGTCACCGCGAAGGTCGTCGCCGACGTGCCGGGGACCACGGCACTGGCCACCGCCTCGCACTCCATCGCCGCCACGCTGGGCTACGAGGACGGCGAGAACATCCCGCTCGACGAGATGCTCGACATGGTCGGGCGCATCACACGGGCCACCGACCTCCCGGTGACGGCCGACCTGGAGTCCGGCTACGGCGACCCGGGCGGCACGGTGGGTCGTGCGATCGACCTCGGGGTGGTCGGGGCGAACATCGAGGACGGGATGCGACCCCTCCCCGAGGCGGTGCGTGCCGTCGAGGAGGTCATGGCCGTCGCGCAGCGGGCCGGCGTCCCGGACTTCTGCCTCAATGCGCGGACCGACGCGTTCGTGCGCGCCGAGGGCCGCTCCCCGGAGGAGTGCCTCGCCGTCGCGGTCGAGCGCGGCCGCGCGTTCCTCGACGCAGGGGCCCCGCTGGTGTTCGTCCCGCGCGTCAGCGAGCGGGCACACATCGAGGCGCTCGTCGAGGCGCTCGGGCCGCAGCGGCTGACCCTCATCGGCGGCCCCGGCGCGCTGCCGCTCGCCGAGCTGGAGTCGCTGGGCGTGGCCCGGGTCTCGTACGGCCCGTGGTCGCAGCGCGTCGCGCTCACGGCCCTGCAGCAGCTCGTCGAGGGGGTGCACGAGGGGCACGGGCTCCCCGAGGGCGTGCGCGCCCTCAACTGAGCGGGGTTTGCGGCCCGTGGGTGCCGGGTAGCCCCTTCCTCGACCTGTTCCACACGAGCGAAGGAGGACCCATGTCGACCGACGAGAAGGTTGCCGAGGACCTGGTGGAGACCCTGAAGGACGGACGCACCGGTTTCGAGGCGGCCGCGCAGAAGCTCCGCGAGAGCGAGCACCCCGAGTGGGCCGCGGTGCTGCAGCGCCTGTCGGAGCAGCGCGATGAGTTCGTGCGCGAGATCGTCGAGATGGGCCACTCGTACGGGGACGACGTCGACGAGGGCGGCTCCCTCGCGGCCCGCCTGCACCGCGGCTGGATCGCGATGAAGGACGCCGTGACGGGCGACGACCCCTCCGGTGTGCTCGGCGCGGCCGTCACCGGCGAGGACCACGCCGTCTCCGAGTACGAGAAGGCGCTCGAGCAGGACCTCAGCGACGGCTTCCGTGCTGTCGTCCAGCGCCAGTACACCGCCATCACGGCCGCGCGCGACGAGGTGAAGTCCCTGCAGACCGTGGCCTGAGCCTGGAGGGGCGGTCTCCGTCGGCTCCTCGGCCGACGGAGACCGGGACCAGGGGTGGGTGGCGACCTCGCCCGCGAGCAGCGGGGCGCCGCCGGGCGAGGTCCGGCTCGCCGAGCACGCGGCGGCTACGCCTCCTGGCGGGCCGCCTTCTTCGCCGCCCGCTCCTCCCGCTTCGCGACGAAGCGCGCGGCCTCCTGGTCGAGCGCGCCCACTGCCGCGGCCAGCTCGTCGCGTGCCCGCTCACCGTCGGCGTCGAGGCCTTCGAGCTCCCAGATGCCCCACTGGCGCAGCAGCGGGGCGACGATGTCGTCGTGGTGGATCCGCAGGTCGTAGATGCCGGCCATCGCCATCTGCACGGCCTTGCGCCCGAACCCGGGGATGATCGCGCCGGGCATCTGGAAGTTCACGACCTCGTCGGTGATCGCCCGCATCGTCTGGCTCGGGGTGAGTTCGAGCGCCGCCTGGACGATGTTCCGGTAGAAGATCATGTGGAGGTTCTCGTCCTTGGCCACCCGGGTCAGCAGCTTCTCGGCGACCGGCTCCTCCGTGTACCGACCGGTGTTCCGGTGAGAGACACGGGTGGCGAGCTCCTGGAACGAGACGTAGGCACAGATGTTGAGGAGCGGCTTGTCGCCCGAGTCGTAGCCGGTCTCCATGGTGTCCATCCGGGCCCGCTCGAGCTCGTCGGGGTCGACGCCGCGGGTGACGAGCAGGTAGTCGCGGATGCAGAACGCGTGCCGGCCCTCCTCGGCCGTCCAGCGGTTGACCCACGCACCCCACGCGCTGTCGCGGCCGAAGGCCCGATCGATCTCGCGGTGGTAGCTCGGCAGGTTGTCCTCGGTGAGCAGGTTGACCTCGAGGGCGGTGCGCGCGATGGGGGAGAGCTGGGACTGATCGACCGACCACGGCTCGCCGCCGAGCTCCTTGAAGTCGCGCCCGAGGGACCACGGGACGTACTCGTGCGGCATCCACTCCTGCGCGATGGCCATGTGCCGGTTGAGGTTCTCCTCGACCGTGGGTTCGAGCGCGGCGAGCAGCTGGGCGTAGTCGAGTGTGGCCATGGGTCCTCCTCGGTGCACTGACGCGCGAGCCGCGCCCACCCCCTGCCTACACCCTTCCGCCGTCTCGGGCCAGACGTGACGCGCGCCGCCGGGTCAGCGGAGAGGCGTCACGGCCGCCTGCGACGCCGTTCGGTCGGGGCGGAACCGGTCGTCGTGCTGCCAGGAGCCGTCGGCCCGGACGAGGACGACGGCGAGGACGACGGCCAGCGCTGCAGCGACCACCAGCAGGCCGATACGCGTGAGCGCTCCGGGGACCGGAACCGCCGCCCCGCGCCGCATGGTCAGCCGCAGGGCCGGGACGATCCGCCCCAGCAGGTGCAGGCCCGTGGCCACGCCCCACACGACGAACAGCCCCTGGTGCACCGTGACCCAGCCGACCCGCTGGCCGACGACGGAGAAGAGCTCCTGGCGGCCGGCCTGCTCCCCCAGGAGGATGAGCAGCGCCCCCGACGCGAGCAGGCCGAGGGTGGACGCGACGACGAGGGGCCCGAGCCACCGGAGCACCGTCGGGGGCGGGCCGGCGGCGCCGTAGTGCTCGTGCCCCCGGTAGTACTGCACGACCCGCCACCCGGTGGTGGCGGTCTTGAGCAGGGCCGGCGGCACGAGGATCGCCCCCACGGCCACGTGCCAGGAGATGAGCCCCCGGACGTCGAACAACGTGAGCAGCTCGGCCAGGAACAGGACCAGCAGGACGAGCCCGGTCCATGCGGTGAGGACGGCGTTCCCGGCCGGGCCACCGGTCGTCGGCAGGACGGGGTCGGGGCGGTGCCCCTTGCCGGTCGCCTCGGCCACGTAGCCCTCGAGGAGGTCTCGCCCGACGGCGCCCGAGGTTCGCATGGCGCGAACGTACTCGGGCCGACCTGTGGGGCCGCTGTGCGCCGGGACGGCTCAGAACACGACCTTGGTCCGCAGCAGTCCGTCGCCGACGGCCCGACCGGACAGGACGCGGCAGAAGTCGACGGCGTCCATCTCCACGCGATCACCCCCGTCTCCCTGCACATAGCGGCCGCCGGCCGGACCGGTGAGGTTGAGGTCGACCGGCCGGCCGTGCCGGGCGGCCCAGTCGGCCACGACGTCAGCGACGATCCGGCCATCGACGGTCTGGTCCAGGACGGGCTCCTGACCGGTGGCTCGGCAGATGTCGATGCGGTGCAGCCACACGTCGCGGGTGAGGATGACGTCCATCAGCTCCCCGAGCCCGATGGACTCCGGCGTCCCCTCCGACACGGACCCGCTGGGCGCCATGGGGATCCGTCGGCCACGGAGCAGGCCGGGCACCCGCCGGCGACCGCGCACGGCGCGAGGTGCCAGCCTGCGCAGCTCCGCGACGAGCTCGGGCGGGGTCAGGTGCGCGTTGCACCGCACCTGGTAGGCGTTCATGGCATCCATGTCGTTGCCGTCGAAGGCGCTCTTCTCCCGCTGACCGTGAACGGCCTGGCGGGCGAACTCCAGGGGCGACGCGTGGCCGCGCGCAGCGCCGACGAGATGGGCGACGACGTCGTGCACGGTCCAGGCCGCGCAGTCCGTGTCGCGCGCCCAGGCATCGGCCGGGAGGGCCCCGAGGAGCTCGATCACCCGGTCGTACACGGCGGTCGCGAGACGGTCGGCCTCGGGGCCGCGCCGGATCCGGGGGACGGTGGCGATGTCGACGTGGGTCGTGGTCATGACGTGGTCCTTCGGTTGACGTCGTGCAGGAACATGCGGACGGCACGGTCGGTGAGGTCCACCCAGCGTCGTCCGGTCGGCTCGTTCGCGATCTGCTGGGCAGCCAGACCCGAGACCAGTGCCGTCCAGAGGTCGATGTCGCGGTCGTCGGAGATCCCGACCCGCGACAATCCCTCACGCATGCGCGCGAAGCTCTCAGTGCTCGCCGCGTAGGCCTCGGGGGACGGCGCCCAGCCGGGAACGGCGCGGGTGAACATCAGCTGGTACCGCGGAACCGACGCCTGGCAGAACGCCAGCCACTGCCGCGCCCCTGCGACGAGCCACGCTCGGGCATCGTCGGCGGAGTCGGCGGCCGACGTCGCCTCCGTGGCCCACAGGGCGGCATCCAGGTCTCGGTAGCCCTGCGCGAACATCGCGTCGTAGATCGCGGCCTTGCTGGCGAAGTAGCCGTAGAGCGAAGGGGCCCGCATGTCGACCTCGGCCGCGAGGTCGCGCAGCGTCAGCGACACCAAGCCGTCCCGCTCGGCGAGGCGCCAGGCGGCGGCGACCACCTCGTCGCGAGTCCGGCTGCGCCTCTCGGCGACCCGATCGGTCATTGAGATCCTAACTTCGTTCGGATATACGAACATCGTTAGGTTAAGCCACGTCGCCACCGCCGTCAAGCAGTGCCCTGACGCTCTCGGGGGTCCCTGTGGTCGAGGCAGGGCGCGATCCGTCGGCATGCGCGGCCCGGGCACGGGCCTGCGGCCTCCCGGCCATCCTGGACAGCGCGGCGCCTGCCGGTAGTGCCACGATGACGCATGGTCGAGCTGCTGGTGATGGCGCTGTGCGTCTTCGGGTTCGCCATGGTCTCGCGCCGCGCCGCGCTGTCCTCGGTCACCGCACCCATGGTCTTCACCGGCGCCGGCCTGCTCGTCGGCACGGTCGGCGCCGACCTGTTCGACCTGTCGCTGGACGGCGAGGTCGTCGCGACCCTCGTCGAGGCGACGCTCGTGCTCGTCCTCTTCACCGACGCCGCCCGGATCGACCTGCGAGCGCTGCGCTCCAACGCCGGGCTGCCCGGTCGGCTGCTCGGAGTCGGGCTCCCGCTCACGATCCTCGCCGGCACCGCCGTGGGCGCCCTGCTCTTCCGCGACCTGACCCTCGTCGAGTGCGGCCTCGTGGCCGCCGTGCTCGCGCCCACCGACGCCGCACTCGGCCAGGCCGTGGTGAGCGACCGCCGGCTGCCGGTGCGGGTGCGCCAGACCCTCAACGTCGAGAGCGGCCTCAACGACGGGATCATGGTCCCGGTCGTCACCGTCCTGCTGGCGATCGCCGCGGCCGAGGCCGAGTCGGCCGGCGCGGGCGGCTGGAGCGGGTTCGTCGCGCGCCAGATCGGCGTCGGGCTCCTCGCCGGCGTCGTGGTGGGTGCCGCCGGAGGGCTTCTGCTGCACCGGAGGTCGGCAGCCGGGGCGGTGGACGGGATCTACCGTCAGCTGGCGACGTTGGCCGTGGCCGCGGGCGCCTTCGCCGCAGCGGAGAGCCTCGGCGGCAACGGCTTCATCGCCGCCTTCGTCGCGGGCCTGGCCTTCGCCCGCGCCGCCACCACGGAGGGCGCCGACGTCCAGGACTTCACCGAGGACGAGGGCGAGCTGCTGACGGCGGTGACCTTCTTCGTCTTCGGGGCCGCGATCGCCGGGCCACGCCTCGACAACTGGAGCTGGGAGATCGGCCTGTACGCGCTCGCCTCGCTCACCGTGGTCAGGGTGGTGCCCGTGCTCATCGCGCTCGCCCGCTCGGGCACCCTCCTGGAGACCCGGCTGTTCCTCGGGTGGTTCGGGCCGCGGGGGCTCGCCTCGATCCTCTTCGCGCTGCTCGTGTCCCAGGAGCTCGACAGCCCCCATGTCGACACGATCCTCGAGATCGCCGTGTGGACGGTCCTGGCCAGCATCTACGCCCACGGGGTGAGCGCGAGCCCCTGGGCGGCCCGCCTGGGGACGCGGCTGTCCTCCGCCCACCCCGACGTGGCCGAGCGGGGCCCGGCGACCGAGCTCCCCACCCGGCGAAGCCTCGGCTGACGCTCGACGCGTCGCGCGCGTCCGAGACCGGAGCCGGGTCCCTCAGCTCGACGACGGGAAGGTCGAACGGATGGCCCGGTACAGGGCCTCCTGCGAGACGTCCCGGCCCTGCGCGGCGCGGGCACCGACGGCGAGGCCCAGGATGTAGGAGCCGATGGGCGCCATCGGACGGGCGAAGCCGTGCGCGATCTCCTTGGTGAGGCCGTGGATGCTCGTGACGTCGACGTCGTGAGGGTCGACGTCGACCGACCGGCACGCCTCGACGATCCAGTCGTGCCACTGCTGCTCGGCGGCGGCGAGGTCGCTCATGGGGTGGTCTCCTCCGGGGGTCGGTCGGTGCTCGAGCGGGGTCGGTGTCACTTCTTCTGCAGCTCGGAGCGTTCCCAGCCGCGCTTCGGCGCCCGGGTGCCGGTGGCCCGACCGGACCGCGCGTCGCGGGAGCGGTAGACGATGTAGGGCCGGTTGAGGTATCCGATGGGCGCCGAGAAGACGTGCACCAGACGGGTGAACGGCCACATCGCGAAGAGCAGGAACGCGAGGACGGCGTGCAGCTGGAAGCCCAGGGGCGCCCCGACCATCAGCTCGGGCTCGGGCTGGAGCAGGAAGATGCTGCGGAACCACGGGCTGACGCCCTCGCGGTAGTTGTACTCCCCGCCGAAGTTCAGCACGCTCCCCGCGATCGTGTTCCACATGCCCAGCACGATGACCAGACCGAGCACGGCATACATGGCCTTGTCGTTGCGGGTGGTCGCACTGAAGACCGGCCCCACCGTGCGCCGCCGGTAGATGAGGATGACCAGCCCCGCGAGGGCCGCCAGCCCTGCCGGGATGCCACCCGCGAGCGCGATGACGTGATAGGCGTGCTCGCTCAGCCCGAGGGCGTTGGTCCACACCTGGGGGATGACCAGGCCGATGATGTGGCCGGCGAGGACGCCGAGCATCCCGAGGTGGAACAGCGGGCTGCCGATGCGCAGCAGCCGGTCCTCGTAGAGCTGGGAGGACCGCGTCGTCCAGCCGAACTTGTCGTACTGGTAGCGCCACACGTGGCCGACGACGAAGACGGCCAGGCAGACGTAGGGGAAGATCACCCAGAGAACGGTGCTCATCGCGGTGCTCCTACCGGGATGTCGAGGCCGAGGTCGGTGACCGACCGGGGCACGGGGCGGGGGCCCCGGCGCTCGTCGAGCGCGGGGTCCATGTGCATGTCCGAGCCGTAGGGCGCGGTGTCGAGGCCGACGTCCTCGCTCGGCGGGCCGGCGGCGATGAGGCGACGCAGCGCCTCCTCCGAGTCACCGTCGAGCTGTGGCAGCGTGGACCGCAGGCCGTCGACCACCCCCGCCCACCGGGACCCACGGTGGTGCAGCGCCTGGGCGAGCAGCTCGATCCCGACCCGGTGGTCGTTGAGGAGCCGCCAGGCCACGTCGCCGTCGTACAGGGCCCCGAACTCCAGGAGGACGGGCAGGAAGTCGGGCAGCTCCGCGGACTCCAGCTCGAGGCCCGCCGCGCTGTAGGCCTGCTTGAAGCGCACGAGCGAGACGCCTCGCTTGCGGGTGTCGCCGTCGGTGAAGTAGGTCAGGTGCAGGGCACAGCGGCGGGTGACGTCGAAGGTGTCGACGTAGTCCACCTGGAGGTCACGCAAGGGGCTGTCCGCGAGCACGTCCAGGAACGCGGTGAGCTCGGCGCTGTGCCTCTCGGGGACCTGGGCCAGGGCATCCCGCATCACCGGGACCCGACCCACGAGCTCCTCGGAGGGGTAGTCCAGCAGGAGGGAGACCACCTGCCAGACGGTCGCGCGGTGCGCCGGGTCGAGCGTGGAACGGCTGCGTCGGTCACGTCGCCACTGCATCAGTCACCGTCCTTGGGGAACATGCCCTCGGGCACTCCCTTGCCGTCCCAGTTGAGGAGGTTGACCCGGCCGCGGGTCGACCCGCCGGAGAGGAGGTCCCCGGAGGTCTGACGCTCCTTGAGCATCTCGAAGTTCTCCGCGGCCACGCCGGTCAGCACCCCCGAGCCCTCCCCGAAGATCTCGCCCGCACCGCCGCCGTACTCGCTCACGGCGCAGTCCGTCGCGAGCTCCTCGAGCGCGTGGGCCTGCTCGGAGTGCGCGGTGGGGATGACGTAGCGCTCCTCGTACTTCGCGATGGCGAGCAGCCGGAACATGTCGTACATGTCCTCGCCGTCCATGCCCACCGACGCCGGGATCTCCTCGCGCGGGTCCCGTCCGAGGTTGATGTCCCGCATGTACGAGCGCATCGCCGCGAGCTTCTTGAGCACCGCGTCGACCGGCGCGACGTCACCGGCGGTGAAGAGGTTCGCGAGGTACTCGACGGGGATGCGCAGGGTGTCGATCGCGTGGAAGAGGTTGTCGTGGTCCTCGGCGTCGTGGCCGGTGTCCTTGAGGGCGTCCGCGACCGGCGAGAGCGGCGGGATGTACCAGACCATGGGCATGGTGCGGTACTCCGGGTGCAGGGGCAGCGCGACCCGGTAGTCCATGATGAGCCGCCGCACCGGGGACTTCTTCGCGGCCTCCACCCAGTCGCCCGGGATGCCGGCCGCCTCCGCGGCGCGCTGGACCTCGGGGTCGAAGGGGTCGAGGAAGACACCACGCTGGGCCTCGTAGAGGTCGTGGTCGTCCTCGGCCGACGCGGCCTCCAGCACGGCATCGGCGTCGTAGAGCATCAGCCCGATGTAGCGCAGGCGTCCCACGCACGTCTCGGAGCAGACCGTCGGGATACCGACCTCCACGCGGGGGTAGCAGAAGGTGCACTTCTCGGCCTTGCCGGTCTTGTGGTTGAAGTAGACCTTCTTGTACGGGCAGCCGGTGATGCACATCCGCCACCCGCGGCACCGGTCCTGGTCGACCAGGACGATGCCGTCCTCCTCGCGCTTGTAGATCGCCCCGCTCGGGCACGAGGCGGCGCACGAGGGGTTGAGGCAGTGCTCGCAGATGCGTGGCAGGTAGAACATGAAGGTCTGCTCGAACTCCATCTTCACCTTGTCCTCGATGCCCTTGAGCATCGGGTCCGCGGTGGCGTGCTGGCGGCTGCCCCCGAGGTCGTCGTCCCAGTTGGCCGACCAGGACACGTTCATCGGCTTGCCCGAGATGAGGCTGTGCGGGCGGGCGACGGGGAAGTGCTTCTGGGCCGGCGCGTTGAGGAGCGTGTCGTAGTCGTAGGTCCACGGCTCGTAGTAGTCCTGGATGCTCGGCATCTTGGGGTTGGAGAAGATCGTCGCGAGCTTCTTGAAGCGCCCACCCGCCTTGAGCACGAGACGACCGTTGGGCTTGCGCACCCACCCGCCCTGCCACTTCTCCTGGTCCTGGTAGCCGCGTGGGTAGCCCAGCCCCGGACGGGTCTCGACGTTGTTGAACCAGACGTACTCGGTGCCCGCCCGGTTGGTCCACGCCTGCTTGCAGGTGACCGAGCAGGTGTGGCACCCGATGCACTTGTCGAGGTTCATGACCATGGCCATCTGTGCCATGACGCGCATGTCAGTACTCCACCTTCTGGCTCCGGCGCCGGATCATCGTGACCTCGTCGCGGTTGTTGCCCGTCGGACCGATGTAGTTGAAGAAGAAGGACAGCTGGGCGTAGCCACCGATGAGGTGGCTCGGCTTGAGCATGATCCTGGTCATCGAGTTGTGGATGCCGCCGCGCCGCCCGTTCTGCTCGGTGAGCGGCACGTCGATGAGCCGGTCCTGGGCATGGTGCATGTAGACCGTGCCCTCCGGCATCCGGTGGCTGACGATCGCCCGCGCGACGACGACGCCGTTGCGGTTGACCGCCTCGACCCAGTCGTTGTCCGAGACCCCGATCTTGTCGGCGTCCTTGTCCGACATCCAGATCCCCTGCCCGCCCCGGGAGAGGCTGAGCATGAAGAGGTTGTCCTGGTACTCGGAGTGGATGGACCACTTGTTGTGCGGGGTGAGGTAGCGCACCGAGACGCCCAGCGCGTTCTGCTCACCCAGCGCCGTCTCGCCGAAGAGCTGGGTCATGTTCAACGGTGGCCGGTAGACCGGCAGGCTCTCACCCATGGCCTGGATCCAGTCGTGGTCCAGGTAGAAGTGCTGCCGCCCCGTGAGGGTGTGGAACGGCTTGTGCCGCTCGATGTTGATCGTGAACGGGCTGTAGCGCCGTCCGCCCGACTCCGACCCGGACCACTCCGGTGAGGTGATCACCGGCACGGGGGCGGCCTGGGTGTCGGCGAAGCTGACCTGCTTGCCCTCGTGCTCGGCCGCCAGGTCGTGCAGCGGTGTGCCGGTGCGCTTCTCGAGGGTCGTGAACCCCTGGGTGGCGAGGTGTCCGTTCGTCGTGCCGGACAGCGCGAGGATCGTCTCGGCGACCTGGATGTCGGTGACGAGCTGTGGGCGACCGTCCCCCACGCCGCCGCGCACGACGCCGTTCTTGTGCTTGAGGTAGTCGATCTCCCGGGTCACGTCGTAGGTGACGCCCTTGGTCGTGGTGCCGAGGGTGTCCAGCAGCGGGCCGATGGAGGTCATCTTCTCGAACGTGGCGGGGTAGTCGCGCTCGACCACCGCCAGGACCGGCATGGTCTTGCCCGGCACCGGTTCGCACTCCCCGGTCTTCCAGTCCAGGACTTTGCCGTGGACCGTGGCCATCGACTCGGGGGTGTCCTGCCACAGCGGCTTCGCGACGAGGTCCTTGCGGGTGCCGAGGTGGTCGACCGCGAGGTCGGAGAAGACGCGGGCGATCTCCTTGAACGCCTCCCAGTCCGTCTTGCTCTGCCACGGCGGGGAGATCGCGGGGTTGAACGAGTTCACGAAGGGGTGCATGTCGGTGGTGTTGAGGTCGTGCTTCTCGTACCACGTGGCCGCCGGCAGCACGACGTCGGAGAGCATCGTCGAGCTCGTCATCCGGAAGTCGATCGTCATCAGCAGGTCGAGCTTGCCCTCGGGCGCCTCCTCGGGCCACTCGATGTCCTTCGGCCGCTTCTCCGGCGGCGCCTGCTCGGCGGTGACGCTGTTGTCGGTGCCCAGGAGGTGCTTGAGGAAGTACTCGTCGCCCTTGGCGCTGGACCCGAAGAGGTTCGCGCGCCACAGCATGAGCACGCGCGGCCAGTTCTCCTCGGCCTCGGGGTCCTCGGCGGCGAAGCGGAGGTCCCCCGACCTCAGCTGGTCCACCGCCCAGGCGGCGGGCTCCTGCCCGGCCTTGGCGGCCTCGTCGCACACGGAGAGGGAGCTCTGGTTGAACGTCGGGTAGGACGGCATCCAGCCCAGGCGCGCCGACTGGGCGAGCAGGTCGGCCACCGTGCGCCCCGGGAACGCCCCCCGGCCGGCACCCACGTCGTCGGCGGAGAAGGTGTCGTAGCGGTACTGGCTGGTGTGCAGGTACCAGAAGGCGGTCTGGGCCATGTGCCGCGGCGGGCGCTGCCAGTCCAGGGCGAACGCCGTGTGCTGGAAGCCGGTGAGGGGACGGATCTTCTCCTGCCCGACGTAGTGCGCCCAGCCACCGCCGTTGCGCCCCTGACAGCCGGTGATCGTCGTGAGCATGAGCATCGCGCGGTAGATGAGGTCGGAGTGGTACCAGTGGTTGGTGCCCGCTCCCATGAGGATCATCGAGCGGCCCTGCGTGTCGATCGCGTTCTGCGCGAACTCCCGCGCGATCCGGGCGATGTGCTCGGCAGGGACCGAGGTGATGTCCTCCTGCCACGCGGGGGTGTACGGAGCCAGGGGGTCGTCGTAGCCGCTGGGCCACTGGCCGGGCAGCCCGTCGCGACCCACGCCGTACTGGGCCAGCATGAGGTCGAAGACCGTCGTCACGACGAGGTCGCCCACGGTGCGCACCGGCACACCGCGTGGCAGCGTCGTGGCCTGCCCGTCGAGGGCGTCGAAGCGCGGCAGCTCGACCTCGACGGCCGCACCGTCCGCCCCCGCGTACATGCTCATCCGGGGCCGCACGTCGCCCAGCTCGAGGTTCCAGTGGCCCTCCCCCTCGGCGCCGAACCGGTGCCCGAGCGCACCGTCCGGGATGACGACCTCGCCCGTGGCGTCGTCGATGAGGGCGGGCTTGAACATCGCGTTCTCGGACGTGCGCTCCGGGTGGTCCAGGTCGCCGGCGACGACGAACTTGCCGGGGCGCCAGGTGCCGTCCTCGGCACGATCGAGGGCGACGAGGTACGGCAGGTCGGTGAAGGTGCGGCAGTAGTCGGTGAAGAAGTCGACCTGGGTGTCGACGAAGAACTCCTTGAGGATGACGTGGCCCATCGCCATCGCCAGGGCCCCGTCGGTGCCGGGCGCCATGGCCAGCCACTCGTCGGCGAACTTCACGTTCTCGGCGTAGTCCGGGCTCATGACGACGACCTTCTGCCCGCGGTAGCGCGCCTCCGTCATCCAGTGCGCGTCCGGGGTGCGGGTGAGCGGCACGTTGGAGCCCCACATGATGAGGTACCCGGCGTCCCACCAGTCCCCCGACTCCGGGACGTCGGTCTGGTCCCCGAACATCTGCGGGCTGGCGACCGGCAGGTCCGCGTACCAGTCGTAGAAGCTGAGCATCGACCCGCCGACCAGCTCGATGAACCGCGACCCACTGGCGTAGGAGACCATCGACATCGCCGGGATCGGGGAGAACCCGGCGATGCGGTCCGGGCCCCAGCGCTTGATCGTGTAGACGTTGGCCGCCGCGACGAGCTCGGTGACCTCACCCCAGGTGGCGCGGACCAGGCCCCCCTTGCCCCGGGCCGAGGTGTAGGCCGCGCGCTGTTCGGGGTCCTGCACGATGGAGGCCCAGGCGAGCACGGGGTCTCCGTAGCGCTGCTTCGCCGCGCGGTAGAGGTCGAGCAGCACCCCGCGCACGTACGGGTACCGCACCCGGGTGGGCGAGTAGGTGTACCAGGAGAACGCCGCGCCACGGGGGCACCCCCGCGGCTCGTACTCGGGCTTGTCGGCACCCGTGGAGGGGTAGTCCGTCTGCTGCGCCTCCCAGGTGATGATGCCGTCCTTGACGTACACCTTCCACGAGCAGGACCCGGTGCAGTTCACCCCGTGGGTGGAGCGCACGACCTTGTCGTGGCTCCAGCGGTCACGGTAGAAGGAGTCCCCCGAGCGCCCTCCCTCACGATGGAGGGTCCGCTTGTCGTTCGAGACCTCCGCCCGGGTGAAGAACCGTCGCGTGCCGACGAGCGCGTCGGTCAGGGGGCCGTCCAGTCCAGAGGTCGTCATGGCTCTCCTCGAGCGGGTCGTGGTCTACGCGGATCGGAAGGGGGTGGTGGTGCGGATGTGCGCGCGACAGCGGTCGGCGGCCACGAACGGTTCGAGGGTCACGTCGGCGTCGGCCTCGCCCATCTGGTTCATCGCCTCGGCGATCAGCCCGCGATGGACCCCGCAGACGACGGCCTGGTTGTCACGCGCCAGGTCCAGGAAGGGACAGTCGGTGAGCTCGACCCGGGCCGTCCGGCCCCCCTCGGAGGTCGAGACCTCCGGCTGGTACCCCCACTCCTCGAGCACGTCGATGACCTCGCCGACCCGACCGAGCCAGGCGCCGGGACTGTCGGCGGGAGCGCGGTCCGGGTGCGCCTCGAGGTGCTCGCGCGCCCACCGCCGACCCGCCTCGTCGGGGGTGATCGGTTCGCCCTGGACCGAGGCCGTCATCGCCTCGGCGAGGAGCCGGGTGAGCAGCCGGAGCGGCTCGGTGCCCTGCGAGAGCGGCCGACCCGCGGTGCGGTAGACCTTCCGAGGCCGACCCGCGCTCGCGCGGCGCCGGAACTCGGCGAGCAGGACGCCCGCCGCGACGAGCTGGTCCAGGTGGAAGCGGACCGTGCTGACGTGCAGTCCCACCTGCAGGGCCAGCTCGGCCGCGGTCAGGCCCCGCTCCCCTCCGTCGTCGTCGACCGGCTGCTGCTCCAGGACCTCGACCAGCGACCGACGCACGGGGGACGCCAGCAGCGCTGCCGCGTCGTGCTCGCCCGTCGCCGGCATGCCGCTCCTCCTAATTTGCAGGATTTCGATGCGCCATATAACCACAGTCCCCCACCTCCGCGCCAGAGCCCGGAACCCACCCGTGCGTCCGGAGAAACGGCTCCGCCACACCGTGAAAGATCAACTACACAGTGTAGTTTGACGAACGTGCACGCGACCACTACTGTGCCCGTTGACAGAATTTGAAGGACACAGATCCGCCAAATGGAGACCCCAATGACGGCGACCGCCCTCGAGTCCCGACCCGGCCCCGACCCCGTCCGGGCCCCGCACCCGGGAGCACGTCGCGTGCTGTGGCTCTCGACCACCGCGTTCACCCTGATGTTCGCCGCCTGGCTGATGTTCGGCATCCTCGGCGTCCCCATCCAGAAGGAGCTCGGGCTCTCCGACACCGAGCTCGCCTGGATCAGCGCCGTCGCCGTCCTCAACGGCTCCCTCTGGCGGCTTCCCGCCGGGATGCTCACCGACCGGATCGGCGGGCGCAAGGTCATGACGGCCCTGCTCGTCCTCACCGCGGTCCCGGCCTGGTTCGTCGCCCACGCCCAGAGCTACGGGGCGATCCTCGCGCTGGCCTTCCTCGTGGGCTTCGCGGGCAACTCGTTCAGCTCCGGGATCGCGTGGAACGCCGCGTGGCAGCCGCGCGAGCACCAGGGGTTCGCCCTGGGCCTCTTCGGCGCCGGGAACGTCGGAGCGTCGGTGACCAAGTTCATCGGCCCGCCCCTGATCGCCGGCACCGCGGGAGCGGTCTACCTCGGTGGCGCGGTCGACGGCGGCTGGCGGCTCGTTCCTGTCATCTACGCCGGGCTGCTGCTCGTCATGGCTGCCGTCCTGTGGTTCGGCACGCCGTCCACCGACCGGATGCCCGGTCGGTCGGCGACCCTCGCGGCGCAGCTCGCCCCGCTGCGACAGCTCCGCGTGTGGCGGTTCAGCCTCTACTACGTCGCGTTCTTCGGCGCCTACGTCGCGCTCGCGGCCTGGCTGCCGAAGTACTACGTCGACAACTTCGACGTGAGCCTCACCGTCGCCGGGCTGCTCACGGCGCTGTACATCTTCCCGGCATCCCTGTTGCGGCCGGTCGGTGGCTGGTTCTCGGACCGGTGGGGGGCCCGTCGCGTCATGTACTGGGTCTTCGCCGTCATGCTCGGCGCCTCCGCACTGCTCATGATGCCGAACGGGCACATCGTCATCGACCACGCCGACGGTCGCGAGACCTCGCACCTCGGCTACTCCCTCGGCATCATCCCGTTCACCCTCCTGCTCATCGTCCTCGGCAGCGCGATGGGTGTCGGCAAGGCCGCGGTCTACAAGCACATCCCCGAGTACTTCCCCGAGAACGTCGGCTCCGTCGGCGGCCTCGTCGGGATGCTCGGCGGCCTCGGCGGCTTCTTCCTCCCGCCGCTCTTCGCCTACACCAAGGCATGGTCGGGCTTCCCGACCTCCACGTTCTTCGTGCTGTTCCTCCTCATCGCGGTCTGTGCGATGTGGATGCACTGGACCGTCGTGCGGATGCTGCACGCCGAGTCCCCCGAGCTGGCCCGCCGGCTCGAGACCACCGCCCCCTCCGCGGCCGCTCGCTGACCGCCCGCACCACAGGAGCACGACATGAGCACCACGACGGCGAAGAACCCGGGCGGTTGGCTGGAGTCCTGGGACCCCGAGGACGAGAAGACGTGGGACAAGTCCCTCGCCTGGCGCACCCTGTGGATCACGACGTTCTGCCTGACCCTCGCCTTCGTGGCGTGGTTCCTGCCGAGCGCGATCATCCCCAAGCTCAACGCCCTCGGCTACGACTTCTCGAAGAACCAGCTGTACTGGATGGCGGCGATGCCCGGCCTGGCCGCCGGGCTGCTCCGGCTGGTGTGGATGGTCCTGCCGCCCATCATGGGGACGCGTCGGATGGTCTCGCTGACCAGCCTCCTGCTCATCGCCTCGACCCTCGGCTGGGGCGTGCGGGTGCAGTCCCCGACCGCTCCCTACTGGGAGCTCATGGTGCTGGCCTTCCTCGCCGGCATCGGGGGCGGCGCCTTCTCCGGCTTCATGCCGAGCACGTCGTACTTCTTCCCGCGCCGCATGCAGGGCACGGCGCTCGGCCTGCAGGCCGGCATCGGCAACTTCGGGGTCTCGCTCGTCCAGCTCCTCACGCCGTACCTCATCGCCCTGTCCGCGCTGGCGGTCTTCGGTGGCAGCCAGCAGCTCGCGGTGGCCGGCAAGCCCCCCGCCACCGTCTGGTACCAGAACGCGGCCTTCGTGTGGATCCCCTTGATGGTGGTCGGCGCGATCCTCGCGTGGACGATGCTTCGCTCGGTCCCGGTCAAGGCGAACTTCCGCCAGCAGTTCGACATCTTCAGCAACCAGGACACCTGGTGGATGACGGTGCTCTACATCATGAGCTTCGGCACCTTCTCCGGCCTGGCCGCTCAGTTCGGGCTCCTCATGGCCAACCTCTACGGCAGCGGCAACGGCGAGATCGTCCAGGGCGCCGGCGCCAGCGCCACGGTGCTCGTCGAGGGCTACGCCGTGCCGGACGTCGTGAAGTTCGTCTTCCTCGGCCCGCTCATCGGGGCCGCCGCCCGCGTCGTCTTCTCCCCCCTCACCGACCGGATGGGCGGCGCCAGGTGGACGCTGATCTCGGGCATCGGGCTCATCGCCTCGATCGCCTACACGATCCCGGCGCTCACCCCGGACGTGACCTCGGCCGCCTCCCTCGACAGCGGGTTCCGGCAGTTCCTCTACGGCATGCTCGCGATCTTCCTGTTCAGCGGGATCGGCAACGCCTCGACCTTCAAGCAGATGCCGATGATCTTCGAGCGCCGCCAGGCCGGCGGGGTGATCGGCTGGACCGCCGCGATCGCCGCCTTCGGGCCGTTCTTCTTCGGCCTCGGCGTCACGACCCTCGGGCCGGTCGCCTTCTACTCCGTCGGCATCGCCTGGGCCGTGATGTGCGTCGGCATCACGTGGTGGCGCTACGCCCGGCCGGGTGCGCCGAAGGTCAGCTGACCGACCCGCAGCCCTCCCCCGGAGGGTTCCAGGACCCGTCAGGTCAGGCGTGCGGTGGTGGCCGGAGAACGGTCACCACCAGGTGCCGCAGCATGGCGAGGAACGTGAGCGTCCACGCCGCGAAGGCGACCCACAGCTCGTACCTGCCCACGGCGCCGACGATCGGGAGGGAGTCCGCGGTACCGAGGTAGATGCCCGCGACGGCGTACATGCCCAGCGGGAAGACGATGCTCCACAGGGTGGCCTCGTACCGGAGCGGGACCCGCCTGCGCACGTGCCGCCACCACCCGGCGGCGACGAGCACCGGGACGAGCCAGGTCGCGAAGGCCCAGAACACCACCGCGAGTCCCGCGACCAGCTCCCGGGTCACCGTGACCATCGGCGCGTCGGCCATCTCCACGATGCGGGCACCGGCGAGAACGGTGATCGCCAGCGCCCCCATGGCGACCCAGTACGGCGGCGTCAGGTCCTCCGGACGGACCGGATGGGTGAGCAGCCGCAGCGTGACGAGGACTCCGGCCGCGGCGTACAGGAACACGCCGACCGACCAGCAGAGGATGCTCAGGACGGCGAGCCACCGCCGGGCGTCGTCGAACACCGGCTCGATCGTCGCAGCGGCCACCGCGACCGACTGGCTCCCGACCACCCAGATGAACCACGTCCCGTTCGCCGACCGGATGACGGGACGTTCGGTACGTCCGAGCACCGCGGTCCACGGCACGACGTAGCCGAGCACGAACCACGCGAGGGCCGCGACGGCGAGGAGGACCGCGGTCATCCTCGGCAGCCCGGCCATCGCCAGGCGTGCTCCCAGGACGTTGGTCCCGGCGACGAACGTGAAGAAGCCGAAGGCCCGTGCGGGGTCGGCGAAATCGGCGCGGACCGCGTTCCAGTACGCCACGGCCCGCCACCCGAAGAGGACGAGGAGCACGACGAACGCGAGTGCGGTGACCCCGAGGAGGGCGTCGGAGAGCCACACGAACCCCTCGAGGGCCATGCCGAGGGAGATGATCCCGCTCGCCATGACGAGGGCGAAGTAGCCGGGCGTCAGCGACTCGACGGCCCGGCCCACCCGCCCCCGGAGGGAGTCCTCGGCGGCGGCCCCGGCCCAGGTCACGCCGTTCCGGACGAGGGAGGGCCGGGGAGGGTGAGCACGCACGCCCCCGGGAGCGCGAACGGAACGAGCCCCACGTCCCGACGCTCACCCCCGAAGGCCTCGTACGCCGCCTCGGCCAGCCCTCGGTGCACCGAGCAGACGACGTCGGGGTAGCGGCGGGCGGAGTCGAGCAGCGGGCAGGTCCGCAGCAGCACCTCGCCACCGTCCGCGGGGTCGGTTCGCTCCGGGGCGAAACCGAGGTGGTCGAGGAGCTCGACCACCCCTCCGCCGGGGTCCGTGGGCCGATCGCCCCTGCCTGCCAGGCTCGTTCCCCAGGCCCGGCCGACGGCCCGGGCGTCACCGCCCGGGTCCCCACCCGCCTCGGCGAGCCGCTCGGCGAAGACCCCTGCGAGAGCGATGTACTCGTCCGCCATGGCCTCGCCCGGGCGAAGCGCTGCCCGGCCCGCCCCGGTCGTCACGAACCGGGTGGCGGGACGCCCCTTCCGTCCGGTCGGCGGGACCCGCTCCTCGGCCACCAGGCCGGAGGCCACGAGGGCCGCCACGTGGTGACGGGCCGTGTTGGGGTGCCCTCCCAGCACCTCGACGAGGTCGGCGACCGCCACCCCGCCGGCTGCCGGAATCGCCTCGAGCACCCGCCTGCGCGCGGGGTCGAGGTCCGGCGCAGCACCGTCGCCGGAGGGCGGAGTTGGTGCCGGGCCCAACGGAGGAGTATTTTTCACAATGTCATTGTAGAAAACATCGAGGCCGGAGGCCACCCCATGCACCAACGCACCGAGATCCCCGTCACCGAGACGCCGCACGGCCACGTCTGCGGCTGCTCCGACTCCGCCCACGGCGACCCGGAGCTCGACGTGCGCGCCATCCCGCACGCGATCCGCCACGCGACCGTGTTCGGGGCCCTCTCCGCCATCCCCGCAGGCGGGTCGATCGTGCTCGTCGCACCCCACGACCCCAAGCCACTCCTCGCGCAGATCGCCGAGCGCGAGGGCCCGGTCACCGTCACCTACCTCGACGAGGGGCCCGAGGCCTGGCGCCTGCGGATCACCCGCGCCTGACCCGGACGGAGGACGGCCCATGTGCTCGTACTGCGGGTGCGAGAGCGTGACCGTGGTCGGCCGGTTCATGGCCGAGCACGTCGACATCATCAACGCCGGCGGAGACCTGCGGCGCGCCTGCTCCGGTGCCGATGCCGACGAGACGTCCCGTGCGGTCGAGCGGCTGCGGACCCTCCTGCGTCCCCACACCTCCGCCGAGGAGGCCGGGATGTTCACCGTCCTCGCCGAGGACCCCGAGTTCACCGAGCACGTGCGCTCCCTGTGCGCCGAGCACGTCACGCTGGACGCGATGCTCGACGAGATCGGGGAGGGCCGGACGGCGACGATGCCGGCCTTCGAGCGTGCCCTGCGGGTGCACATCGACCGTGAGGAGAACGGGCTCTTCCCCGCGGCAGCGATCGCGTTCGCCGGCCCGGAGTGGGACCGCGTCGTCGCCCTCACGCCCCCGGCCACCGACCCGGCGCCGGCGTGAGGGGTGCGGGTCGCGCAGCGCTGCTCCTCCCGGCGGGGCTCAGCCTGCTCGGCGGGCTGGATGCCGGACTGGTCCTCCTCGGGGGACCCGCTCCGGTGGCGTCGCCGCGCCTCGGCGAGGTGCACGGCCCGGTCATGGTCCTCGGGTTCCTCGGCACGCTCATCGCCCTCGAGCGCGCGGTCGCCCTCCGCGCACCGTGGGGCTACGCCGCCCCGGCGCTGCTGGGTCTCGGAGCACTCGCGCTGCTCTCACCAGCCCCCCGCCCCCTCGGTCAGGTGCTGCTCCTCGACGGCTGCGTCGCCCTCGTCGCCGTCCTGGCCGCGCTGTGGCAGCGCCGGAGGGACGACGCCGTCCTCGTCGAGGTGCTCGGCGCCACCCTCGCCCTGCTGGCGGCGCTGCTCTGGGTCCGCGTCGAGGCCTCGGTCGTCGTGCCGCTCCTGGCCGGTTTCATCGTGCTCACGGTCGCGGCGGAGCGCGTCGAGCTCGCCGCGCTGCACCTGCCCGTGGGTGCGTCCCGGGTCCTCGTCCTCCTCTCGCTGCCCGTGGCGGCGTCAGCCACCGCCGCGGTGGTCCGTCCCGACGTCGGCGCACGGGCGTTCGGCGCGTCGCTGGCCCTGCTCGTGCTCTGGCTCGCTCCTCGCGACGTCGCCGTCCGGATGGTGCGGACCACCGGTCTCCCACGCTTCGCGGCGGCCGCGATGCTCGCGGGCCATGCCTGGCTCGGCGTGGCTGCCACCGCGTGGGTCCTCGTCGGGGCGACGAGCAGCGCCCGCGCGCACGACCTCGTCGTCCACGCCCTCTTCCTCGGCTTCGCGATGAGCATGGTCCTCGCCCACGCACCGGTCATCCTGCCCGCCGTGCTCCGCCGGGCCGTGCCCTACCGGCGGGCCTTCTGGGCACCGCTGGTGGTGCTGCACCTGGCGCTCGCCGTGCGCGTGGTCGGCGACCTCCTGGGGAACCAGCAGCTCGTCGTGGTCGGGGGCACCGGCACCGCCGCGGCCCTGCTCCTCCTGCCCCTCACCGTCGCCACGAGCTCGGTCCTCGCCGCACGAGACCGGTCCACGTCCCGTCCGACCCTCCGGAGCGTTCCGTCGTGACCACCGCCGCCCGACCGTCCCCCAGCCGCGGTCGCTTCCCCCTCCGGGACCGGCCCGGGGTCGTCTGGCTGACCCTCGCCGTGGCCGTCGCCCTGCTCCACCCGTTCGTCCCCGCGGCGACGTGGCTCCTCGTCCACCTCGTGCTGCTCGGCGCGCTGACCCACTCGGCGATGGTGTGGAGCACCCACTTCACGCAGGCCCTGCTCAAGACGCCGGAGGCCCTGGACGACCGGGCCCGGCAGAACCGCCGCATCCTGCTGCTCCTCGTCGGAGCCACCGCGGTGCTGGTCGGGGTCCCGAGCGGTCTCTGGCCGCTCACCGTCACCGGGGCCGCCGCCGTCTCGGCCGCGGTGACGTGGCACGGAGTCGCGCTCTGGCGACGCCTCCGCCATGCGCTGCCGGGCCGGTTCCGCATCACGGTGCGCTACTACCTGGCCGCCGCGGCGTGCGTGCCGGTCGGCGCCTCGCTCGGCGCGTGGCTCGCCCGCGGCCTCGACGACGAGTGGGACGGCCGCGTGCTCGTGGCGCACTCGATGGTCATGGTCCTCGGCTGGCTCGGCCTCACCGTCACCGGGACGCTCGTGACGCTCTGGCCCACGATGCTCCGGACCCGGATGGACGACCGTGCCGAGCGCCTGGCCCGGCAGTCCCTGCCCGTGCTCGTCGGGGGAGTCGCCGTGCTCGCCGGCGGGGCGGTGGCCGGGCTGCGCCTCGTGGCCCTGGCCGGGCTGGTGGGATATCTCGCGGGGCTCGGGTGGTGGGGCCGCGCACTCGTCGCACCGGCACGCAAGGCGCCTCCTCGGAGCTTCGCGACCGTCTCGGTGACGGCCGCGTCGGGCTGGGCCGTCGTGGCCCTCCTGCTCGTCGGCGGGCGCCTGGCGACGGCGCCGGCCTGGGCCGACGTCGCCGACGGGTACGACGCCGTCGCCGCGGTCGTGGCGGTCGGGTTCGCCGCCCAGCTCCTCTTCGGCGCCCTGTCCCACCTCATCCCGGTGGTGCTCGGGGGTGGCCCGTCGGTGGTGCGGGCCGCCACCGCCGTGTTCGACCGGTGGTGGGTGTGGCGGGTCGTCGTCGTCAACGCGGGCCTCCTGCTGGGCCTCCTTCCCGTCCCGGGCACCGTGCGCGTCACGGTCTCCGTCGTCGTGCTCGGCGCCCTCGCCGTGTTCGTGCCCCTGCTGCTCGGTGCCGTGCGCGCGGCGGTGGGCGCTCGTCGGCGGTTGCTGGCCGAGGTCGCCACCCGGCAGATCGGCGCACCGACACCGACCGCCTCGTCCACCACCGACGGCTCTGCGGCCCATCCGGGCACCGCGGCGACCGCCCAGCTGGTCGCCGCCGTCGCGAGCCTCGCCCTGGCGGTGTCCCTCGGCGTCGCGGCCGACCCGTCGGCCGCGGGCCTCGGATCCCCCACTGCCGGAGGCACGTCCGCCGGGATCCAGGCCGCGGGCGCGGCGGCTCCCCCGACCGGACACACGACCCGGGTGCGGGTCGAGGCGCACGACATGGTCTACGTCCCCTCGACCATCGAGGTCCCCCGCGGCGACCGCCTCGTCATCGACCTCGTGAACACCGACGACGGGTCGCCGCACGACCTGACCTTCGGCGGCGACGTGGGCACCCACCGGGTCATGCCCGGCCGGTCCGAGACACTGGACGTCGGGGTGGTCGTCGGCGACGCCGAGGGCTGGTGCACGATCGTCGGCCACCGGCAGATGGGAATGGTCCTGCGCGTCGTGGTCTCGGGCGGGAACGGCACGCACGTGGCAGCAGCACCCGCAGCCGCCCCGACGGGTGCGACGGAGGCCGCCGGGCTCACCCCGGCCGACCTGGCCGGCCGGTTCGACACCGACTTCACCGCGGTCGACGCGTCCCTTCCCCCGCTCACGGACGACCGCACGCACCGCGTCACGCTGCACGTGCGGGAGGTCGAGCTCGAGGTGGCGCCCGGCATCCGGCAGAAGCGCTGGACCTTCGACGGCACCGTCCCGGGGCCCACCCTCCACGGTCGGGTCGGGGACACCTTCGTCGTCACGCTCGTCAACGACGGGTCGATGGGCCACTCCGTCGACTTCCACGCCGGCGAACGCGCGCCGGACGAGGTGATGCGCACCATCCCGCCCGGGGGGTCCCTGACCTACCGGTTCACCGCGCGACGAGCCGGGATCTGGATGTACCACTGTTCGACCATGCCGATGAGCGCCCACATCGCCGCGGGCATGCACGGTGCCGTGGTCATCGAGCCGGACGGGCTCCCGGCCGTCGACCACAGCTACGTGCTCGTGCAGTCCGAGGTGTACCTCGACGGGGACGGCCGCTCCTCCGTCGCCGAGGTCGATGCCGCCGCTGCGGCGAAGGACGAGCCGGACGCGGTGGTCTTCAACGGGGTCGCCGGTCAGTACGCCGCCCAGCCGCTCCCCGCCCGGGTCGGTGACCGGGTCCGGTTCTGGGTGCTCGCTGCCGGTCCGAACCGCGGGACCGCCTTCCACGTCGTCGGAGGGCAGTTCGACACGGTGTGGAAGGAAGGCACCTACCTCCTGGACCGTGGGCGCGGCGCCGGGGGGTCGACCGGGGGCGGCTCCCAGGTCCTCGACCTCGCAGCGGCGCAGGGGGGGTTCGTCGAGCTGACCGCGAGCGAGCCCGGCCACTACCCCTTCGTCTCGCATGTGATGGCCGACGCCGAGCGCGGGGCCAAGGGCCTCCTCACGGTGACGCCGTGAGCACCCACCCGCACCCCGTCGGCCCGCCCCACGCGCACCCCCTCGCCCTGCCATCGGTGCCGGCACCCGGCCTCCGCTCCGCCTGGTGGGACCCGGACCCGGAATTGCCCGCAGACCACAACCTACGGTAACGTAACCTACGCAAACGTAGGTTACGTTCCAGCCGCTCCTCCGGAGGCTCCGTCCCATGACCGTCACCACCGCGAACCACCCGCGTGAGGCACTGCACGACGCGCTGCCCGTGATCATCCAGGGCGGCATGGGAGTCGCCGTCTCGTCCTGGGCGCTGGCCCGGGAGGTGTCGCGGGCCGGGCAGCTCGGCGTGGTCTCCGGGACCGCCCTCGACGTCGTGGTCGCACGCCGGCTGCAGGACGGCGACGACGGCGGTCACGTCCGACGCGCGCTCGAGCACTTCCCCGTGCCCGCCATGGCCGACCGGGTGCTGCGGCGCTACCACCGCCCCGGCGGACGGGGCCCGAGTCAGCCGTACACCCCCGTGCCGAAGCTGCGCCTGGACCCGTCCGCAGCGGTCCTCGAGCTGTCCGTGGTGGCGAACTTCGTCGAGGTCTGGCTGGCGAAGGAGGGCCACGACGGCCTGGTGGGCATCAACTTCCTGGAGAAGGTCCAGATGGCGACGCCGAGCGCCGCCTACGGCGCGATGCTCGCCGGGGTGGACTACGTCCTCATGGGGGCCGGGATCCCCGCCGAGATCCCCCAGATGCTGGACCGGCTCTCCCGGCACGACCCCGTGCGGCTGACCGCCCACGTCGACGGCGCGACCACCTCCTACGGTGTCGAGCTGGACCCACGGGCCCTCACCCAGAGCCGTCTGGCGCCCCTCCCCCGACCGCGCTTCCTGGCCATCGTCTCCGCCCACGTGCTCGCGGCATACCTGGCGCGCGAGGACGCGACCCGGCCCGACGGCTTCGTCATCGAGGGGCCGCCAGCGGGTGGGCACAACGCGCCGCCCCGCGGCCGCCCCGTCCTGGATGAGCTCGGACAGCCCGTCTTCGGGCCGCGGGACCAGGCCGACCTGGGCCGGGTGGCCGCGGTGGGACTGCCGTTCTGGCTCGCCGGCGGGTACTCGACGCCAGAGCGGGTCCGGGAGGCCCTCGCCCACGGCGCCCAGGGCGTGCAGGTCGGGACCCCGTTCGCGCTGGCGCAGGAGTCGGGGATCGACCCGGTGCTGCGCCGTGAGCTGCTCGACCGACTCGACACCGGGGACCTCACGGTCCGCACCGACCCGCTCGCCTCGCCGACGGGGTTCCCGTTCAAGGTGGTCTCGCTCCCGGGGACGCTGTCCGACGCCGACACGTACGAGTCGAGGCCCCGCTTGTGCGACCTGGGGTACCTCCGGGTCCCCTACGAGCGCGAGCCGGGCAAGGTCGGATACCGCTGCGCCGGAGAGCCGGTCAGCACCTACGTCCGCAAGGGGGGCCTCGCGTCCGACACGGAGGGGCGCCACTGCCTGTGCAACGCGCTCACCGCCACCGTCGGACTCGGCCAGACCCGCCGGGACGGCTACGACGAGCCGGCGCTCGTCACCCTCGGGACCGACCTCGCCGGGGCAGAGGAGCTGCTGGAGCACCACCCGGCCGGCTGGTCCGCCGCCGAGGCCGCGAGGTACCTGCTCGCCGGTTGCGGCGTGCCGTCCTGACCGAGTCCAGACGCGTCGGCCGCGGTCAGCCCTCGTCGGAGCGGGTGCGGCCGGCCAGGTGGGCGAGCAGGGCCGGGTCGGTCGAGGAGAAGCGCTCGACCTCCTCGCCGGCGTCGCAGCGGCACAAGGAGACCACTGCCCCGCGTTCGCTGCGGGAGAGCACCTGCCAGACTCCGCCGGAGACCTCCCACCGGGTCACCCGCAGCAGGTCCTCGGAGACGCCGTCGGCCGTCGCACCGGGTCCCGCGGTCACGGCACCTTGACGACGGTGAGGAGGACGGCGGCGTCCTCGAGCGCCAGGAGGGCGTGCCGGGCACGCGGGATGATGACGTGGTCGCCCTCGCTCCCGTCCCAGCGCTGGTCGCCGCTCGTGAGCCGGACCCTTCCCCGGAGCACCTGGAGGGTCGCCTCGCCCGGGCTGTCGTGCTCGGCGAGCTCGTGCCCGGCGAGCAGGGCGATGACGGTCTCCCGGAGCGCCCGGTCCTGCCCTCCGTGGATGGTCACGGCGGACCGCCCGCTCTGTTCCTGAAGTGCGAGGGCCAGGGCCTCGTCGACCCACTGCCCGATCGAGAACGACTCCATCGCCGCACCACCTCCGGCCCCGACGATACGCCCGTCGACGCCACCGCAGACGCGCCGCCTGCCCGGCGAGGGCAGATCAGGGGCGGAGGGCGATCTGGCTGGCCGGCCGGGTCCTGCACGAGCGCCGGACCATCCTCCGGACGGGGGTGTGCGTGGGGGCCGGCCTCGTCGGCCTCGCGTGGACGACCACCCGGCTGCTCCCGTGACCCGACCATGCGGTCACCCCCGGCGCGGCTGTCGCCGTGGGCAGGCGCGATGCACAGGCCACGCACAACGGTGGCTGGGTCCTCCGCTAGGACCTCCCTCGACGCTGGGGTCATGACGACGACACAGAGCGCCCCCCGCAGCGCCATCGACCCCCGGCCCGAGCGCGACGGCACCGTCGCCGCCGAGGGCCCGGTCCTCGACCTGGTGATCCCCGTGTACAACGAGGCAGCCGGCCTCGAGGCCTCCGTGCGCGCCGTCTGCGCCCACCTGGCCACCGAGCTGCCCTTCACGGCACGGGTGACCATCGCCGACAACGCCTCGACGGACGGCACGCTCGCCCTGGCCGAACGCCTCGCCGCCGAGCTGCCGCAGGTCAGGGTCGTCCACCTGGATGCGAAGGGCCGCGGCCACGCCCTGAGCACGGCCTGGTCGATCTCGGACGCCCAGGTGCTGGCGTACTGCGACGTCGACCTCTCGACGGACCTGTCCGCGCTGCTGCCGCTGGTCGCCCCCCTGGTCTCCGGCCACTCGCACCTCGCGATCGGCACGCGGCTCGCGCGCTCCTCCCGGGTGGTCCGCGGCCCGAAGCGCGAGCTCATCTCGCGCTCCTACAACCTCATCCTCCGGACCTCGCTCGCCGCGCGGTTCTCGGACGCCCAGTGCGGGTTCAAGGCGATCCGTGCCGACGCCGCGCGCGAGCTCCTCCCGCTCGTGCAGGACACCGGCTGGTTCTTCGACACCGAGCTGCTGGTCCTCGCCGAGCGGGCCGGGCTACGCATCCACGAGGTCCCCGTCGACTGGGTCGACGACCCGGACTCGCGGGTGGACATCGTCGCCACGGCGGTCGAGGACCTCAAGGGCGTCGTGCGGGTGGGCCGCGAGCTCATGAGCGGGGACCTCCCGCTGCACGAGATCGGCGCGCACCTGCCGCTCGTCGGCGACTCGAGGACGCGCGTCGTCCAGGGCGTCGTCGAGCCGGCCGACGTGCCGCCCCGGACGGCGCTGCTGCACCAGCTCGTCCGGTTCGGCGTCGTCGGCGTCGCGTCGACCCTCGCCTACGCGGTGATCTTCCTCCTGCTGCGCGACCCGGTGGGCGCCCAGGCAGCGAACTTCGGTGCGCTGCTGCTCACCGCGGTCGCCAACACGGCGGCCAACCGCCGGGTGACCTTCGGGTTCCGCGGGCCGGAGCACGCCGCCCGCCACCAGGGGCAGGGGCTGCTCGTCTTCTTCCTCGGCTGGGCACTGACCTCCGGTTCGCTCGCCCTCCTCGCCACCACGGCCCCGACGGCTCCGCACTCCGTCGAGCTCGCCGTCCTCGTGGTCGCGAACCTCGCTGCCACCGTCCTGCGTTTCGTCCTGTTGCGGCAGTGGGTGTTCGGGCCCCCAGCAGGGGCGACGACGCACCCGTCTGCAGTGACCGACCCGGCAGGCGAGCACGCCACGGCCGGCCTCAGCCAAGGAGCACACCGATGACCGCCTCAGCACGGACCGACGTCCTCGACGACGCACGGTCCTCGCCCGCACTGCCCGTCGTCCCCCCGAAGCGTTCCGTCACCGAGCGATTCGTCCCGGCGCCCCGCGAGCGGTGGGAACGTCCAGCGCTGCTGACCCTCCTGCTGGTCACCGGCGCGCTGTACCTGTGGGACCTGTCCGCCTCCGGGTGGGCCAACTCCTTCTACTCCGCAGCCGTGCAGGCCGGGTCCGAGAGCTGGAGCGCCTTCCTCTTCGGGGCATCGGATGCCGCCGGCTCGATCACCGTCGACAAGCCGCCGGCCTCCCTCTGGGTGATGGGCCTCGCGGTGCGGATCTTCGGCCTGAGCTCGTGGTCGATCCTCGTGCCGCAGGCGCTCATGGGTGTGGCGACGGTCGGCGTCGTGTACGCCTCGGTGCGCCGCTACTTCAGCGCCCAGGCGGCCCTGGTCGCGGGTGCGGTCCTGGCGCTCACGCCGGTGGCGGCACTGATGTTCCGCTACAACAACCCGGATGCGCTGCTCGCCCTCCTGCTGACCCTCGCGGTCTACGTGACCCTCCGGGCGGTCGAGGACGGCCGCACCCGGTGGATGGTGCTCGCGGGCGTGCTGGTCGGCCTCGGGTTCCTCACCAAGCAGCTCCAGGCCGTGCTCGTCGTCCCGGGCATCGCCGCGGTCTACCTGGTGGCCGCACCGGTCTCGGTCGCCAGGCGCGTCCGGGACGGCCTGCTCGCCGTGGCGGCGATGGTCGCCTCGGCCGGCTGGTGGGTCGCGATCGTCGAGCTCACCCCGGCGGCGAACCGGCCCTACATCGGCGGGTCGACGACCAACTCCTTCCTCGACCTGACCCTGGGCTACAACGGCCTCGGCCGGATCTTCGGTCGCACCGAGCCCGCGGCCACCGCCGGAACCGGTGCGAGCGGCACCGCTGCCGGTACCGCCGCGGTCGGCGGCCCTCCCGGTGGGACCAGCGGTGGGATGTTCTCCTCGAACGTCGGCCTGGGGCGCATGTTCACCGGTGACCTCGGCGGGCACATCGCCTGGCTCATCCCGGCCGCGCTGGTCCTCGGGCTCGTGGGCCTGTGGGTCGTGGGCCGCGCCGCGCGCACCGACGCCCGCCGGGCAGCGCTGCTCCTCTGGGGTGCAACGCTCGTCGTCACCGGGCTCACGTTCTCCCTCATGGACGGCACCTTCCACCAGTACTACACCGTGGCGCTGGCGCCGTCGATCGCGGCGCTCGTCGGCATCGGTGGGTGGCTCGTCTGGACGCGCCGCGCCGAACGGTGGGCCCTCCCGGTGCTCGCCGGCACCTCGCTCGTCACCACGGGCTGGGCCTTCGTCGTCCTCACCCGGTCCCCGGACTGGAACCCGTGGCTGCGCTGGGTGGTCCTCGCCGTCGGCCTGCTGGCCGCGGCCGGGCTGGTCCTGGGCCGACGGTTCGGGGCGGCCGCCACCCGCACGGGCCTGGCTCTCGCTCTGGCCGCGGCCCTCGCCGGCCCGACGGCGTGGACGATCCAGACCGTCCTCACCCCGCACACCGGCGGAGCCGTGACGACCGGGCCGGCCGTGGTGGGAGGTGACTCCTCCGGCCCCGGCGCCGGCGGTGGCCCCGGGGGTCAGGGCGGCCAGGCCGGCCAGCCCCCCGCGCAGGCCGCCATCGGCACGGGCGCGGCGCAGGGCACCGACGGTGCGGCCAGCACGCCCTCCGGAGCCACGGCCGCGACCCCCGGCGGAGGCACCACGACGGCCAGCGACACGGTCATCGGGATGCTGCTCGAGGACGCGGACTCCTACACCTGGGTCGCGGCGACGACGGGTTCGGAGAACGCTGCGAGCTACCAGCTCCCGACGGAGCGTTCGGTCATGCCGATCGGCGGCTTCAACGGAGGAGACCCGTCGCCGACCCTCGAGCAGTTCCAGACCTACGTCTCCGACGGTCGGATCCACTACTACATCGCCGGCAGCTCGAGCATCGGCGGCGGCGGTCGGATGGTCGGGGGCGACACCTCGACGATCGCCACCTGGGTGGCGGAGAACTTCACCGCCCAGACGGTGGACGGGGTCACGATGTACGACCTCACGACTCCGGTCGGCTGAGCGTCGACGCGCCGACCGGCCGCCCCGGCACCCTGCCGGGGCGGCCGGTCGGGTCTTGCTCCTCCGGGGCGGTCCACAGGAGGGACAGAGGCTCCTGACAGGGACGGGCGCGACCCTCAGGCCATGGACCTGCACCGCCGTTCGACCCCTGCCACCTCTGCTGCGTCGCCGGATCCGTCGACATCCCGCCGGTCGCTGCGGAACCGGCTGGGGACGCTCGCGCCTCGGGGAAAGCGGGCCGCAACGGCGCTCGCCCTCGTCGTCTCGGCCCTCGTCGCGGGCCCTGCCGCCTCGGCGAGCGCAGGGACATCGGCGACCTCGGAGCGCCTGGTGGTGGTGGCACCCGCAGCCACCGAGCTGCGGGATGCGGAGCGCGCGCTCGGAGCGCGCCTCGCCCTGGGGTACGCCGGCGCCGTGTCGGCGGCTGACGTCGAGGCGCTGGTGCGGGAGGTGGGCCGTCAGCTGCGCGAGGACGCATCGCCCAGCGATCAGCTCCTGCAGACCACGGAGGCCGTCTCCCGTCGTGCACTCACGGACTTCCTGACCCGGGGGACCCCGCTACCCGTGGGGTGAGGCTCGGCGCCGCCACGGGTGCACGGCACATCGCGGTGCTTCACCCGGGAAGCCAGCACTTCGCGGGGGAACGCTTCCCGGGTGAAGTGCGGGTGTATCGGGTCACCCGAGAAACCCGCCGCGGGGCCTCTGCACGGAGGGCGACGGCCACCCCCGGGGCTGGAACAGCCCCTCCTCGTCCGGGGCACGACGAGGCTCCTGCAGCCTCTCCGCCGACCGGGGCCCGTCGTCTGTCTCACGACGAAGCGCCCCCGAAGGGGATCGTGCTGGACAACTCCCTGACCGAGGACCAGCACTGGACGGCCCACGACGTTCGCACCCGATAGGTCACACAGCCCCTGTCAGGTCGTCCTCGTCAGCAGCGACGTCACCGTCAATCAGTTCGCATCCTCGTCCGCGAAGACACTGCGTAGACGCTCCCAGGCCGACGCACGACACCAGACCGGGACCTCGTCGATCGGCACCGGCCGGAGGGCGACCTCGCCGCCAGCGGCGACAGACCGCGACCGCCCGGTCCAGACGTCGACCCACTCCCCCGGCGGCAGCCAGGTCGGCCACTCCGTGGCGCCGGGCTCGGTGACCGGGCTGACGAGCAGATCGTCGCCGAGCATCCACTGGTGCGGGTGCTCCCAGACCGCCGGCTCGCCGGGGTGGTCGAAGAACAGCGCCCGCATGAGCGGCCGGTCGGTGGCGACGGTGCGGGCGGCCTCGGCGGCGAGGTGGTCGACGAGCGCCTCACGGAGCCGGGCGAAGCGGCGGAAGACGGGGACGACCCGGTCGTCGCCGGTCGTCTCGGCGACGTGCCACGGTGTCCGGTCACGTAGCGGCGGATGGTGGTGGTTGAACTCGGAGTGATACTGCATGACGGGCATGAACGCCGACGAGGCGGTGGCCCGCAGGTACAGCTCGGAATCGGGGACCGGACCCGAGAACCCGGCGAGGTCCCAGCCCCAATAGACGATGCCGCACGAAGCAGCGGTGAGGCCGGCGGTCACGGAGTGCCGGAACGCCTCCCACGTCGAGTCCTCGTCGCCCGCCCAGAACAGGCCGTGCGCCTGCGACCCAGCGAACCCACTGCGCGAGAACGTGATCGGCGCCTTGCCGTGCTTTCGCAGCAGATCGCCGAACGCACGCGCGTAATGGACGGGGTAGAGGTTGTTGCCCTCGTCACCGCGGCGGCCGTCGGCGTAGCGCAGGTCGTGGCCCCACGCGTGCTCGCCCCCGTCGGTCTTGAACCCGTCGACGTCGAGGTCCCGGACGAGGTAGTCGCGCTTGGCGGTCCACCAGTCGCGGGTCCGCTGCACCGACAGGTCGGGCATGAGGCTGTTCGGGAACCACCATCCGCGGTTGAGGTACGGCGACCCGTCGGCCTCGCGGACTGCGTGGTCACCCTCGACCATCGCCGCACCCTCCGCGAGGACCTGTTCGTGCAGGCCGTCCTCCGAGGCGGCGGTCTTGAGCAGCGGGATCTGCCAGAGAACGACCTTGATCCCACGTGCGTGCAGATCATCGACCATGGCGCGCGGGTCCGGCCACGCCCCACCGTCGGGGAACTCGAAGTCGTTCCCGGAGAAGGGCGCCCCGTCCGGACGGACGCGGTACCGGGCATCGCGGAAGATCATGATCCCCTCCTCGTCGGACCACGCCTCGATGACGACCACGCCGACCGGGATGTCCAGCTCGGCGTGCCCGGCCATCCTGTCCCGAACGAGCTCCTGAGTGTTCCACTCGTTCCCCGATGCCCAGAGCCGGAAGACCCATGACGGCAGCTCCTCGGCCCGGCCCACCTCGTCGAGGAAGGCGGTGAGGATCTCGGTGGGTGACCCCTCGTGGATCCCGACGTCGACGGTTTCGTGGGCGCTGCCGCCGAGCGCGACCTCGACGAGCAGGCGCTCCGGGTCGGTGGCGCCGACGTCGTACCAGGTACGCCGGGAGGTCCGGACGTGGAACCCCCACGACGACCCGTCGGCGCCGACCACGTGCGCGAAAGGCATCGGCAGGTAGGTGCGGCGGTGCTTGCCCTGGGACTTGTACTGCTCGAAGACGACGGCGTCGAGGGTTCGGCCGGCCTGATCAAGCGCGTCGTAGCGCTCGCCGAACCCGACGACGTGGTCTCCAGCGGCGAGCCGCAGCGCGAAACGGGCTCGCTCGACGCCGACGTCGGTCACGAGCCACTCCACCGAGCCCGGGATGACTCGAACGTCGTGGCACAGAAACGCCGCGACCATCCCGTCCGGGACCGCGTGGACCCAGCGGGCCGGCCGGACGACGACGTCCGCCGTCGACTCCTCGCGGCCGTCGGCGGTGCGCGCGGTGAAGCGGTACGTGTGCGGCGCGTCGACCGGAGGCGTCGTCACGGCCCAGCCACCGTCTCCGCCGAGCTGTGCCGCCTGCGCCTCGGCGAGGTGCCCCTCGCCGCCAGCGAGAGCGGCGGCGTCGGCCTCGGTTGCTTCGCGCGGGGCGAGATCGAGGGTCGCCGGCATGCCCTCCGACCCGTCGTGGCGCAGCGGCGCCCACGTGCACGTGACGGCGACGACGTCCGGGTCCGCCTGCACCCCGAGGAGGACGGGCTCGCCGCTCAGGGGGAGCACCGGGACGCGCTGGTCGAGCGAGGTGGCGTAGGGGTGCTCGATGCCGTACGGCCGGTGGACGACGAGGGGGCCGGTCATGCCGGGGCCTCGTCGAGCAGGCCGAGCTCGTGGGCCAGGATGAGGTACATCCCGTGCGACCAGAGGAGCGGGGTGGCGACCTCGCCCCAGCGGTCGACCCAGTCCTGGCGGGACTCCGGGTGCAGGAGATGGCGGCCGACCTGCTCTGGCATCTCGCCGGTGTCGGTCGCCTGGTCGGCGACCCAGTCGAGCAACCGTCGGGCTCCCCCGGTGTCGCCTTCGGCCGCAAGGTTCCAGCCGAGCAGGCAGGACAGGAGGAGCCACTGTCCGCCCCCGTAGAAGACGTCGGCGAGATAGCGGTGCACGCCGAGGTCGGCCTCGAGGTCGCCCGCGACGGCCGCAAGCGTTGCGGCCGCGAGCGGCGAGCCGAGGGTGACAAGGCCGAACGGCACGATGCAGGCCGGCAGGGAGCCGTCGACGGCGTCAGTGCCGAGCCACTTCGTCAGGTGTCCGTCGACGACCCCCTCGGCGAGGGCGAGGGATCGGGCCCGGGCCGCGACGTCCCGGCAGGTCGCGACGCGCGTGGGGTCGAGCACGCCGGTGCCGGCGACCGCCTCGAGCCCGCCGACGAGGGCACCGAGCGTCGAGACGTGCCGGTGCTCATCGTGCTCCTCCCACCAGTCGTAGCAGGGGAGGTCCCAGAAGCCCGTGGTGAAGTCGACGGCCACCTCGATGCCCTGACGCCAGCGGTCGAGGTCGACGCCGTGGCGGCGGGCGTGGGTGACAACGGACCAGAGCCACGTGCCGTAGCCGTCGGTCTGGAAGTCCCACCATTCGTCCTCGCCGTCCTCGCCGTCGAGGGTGAAGCGCGTCGGGAGCAGGAGGTGGCCCGGGACGTCACGGCGGGCCGCGCGGAGGCCGAGGGCCTCATCGAGCCGTCCCCGGCGGGCCGTGAGCGTGCGGTCGACCCAGTCGTGGAAGGCGTTGACAGACGCGACGTCGCCGAACCGCGACATCCCCTCCGCCGTGAACCCGCCGTCCCGCAGCCAGGCGTAGCCGCGGTACGCGGAGAAGGTGGGCGACGCCGGGTAGGCGCCCGTCGCGTGCTGGTGCTCGCGGATCACCGCGTGGCACCGTTGCGCCAGCGCCACGAGATCAGCGGTGGGGTGGCGATCGAGTGTCGTCATGGGGGTCCCTCATCGGTCCGCCGGGCCGGGCGCGGGGCCCGGCCCGGCGGACGGTCGTGTCAGCGGTCAGTCGGTCACTTGAGCAGCGCGTCCACGGCCTTCGCCGCGTTCGCGACGGCCCCGGCGACGGGCGTCCGCCCGGCCGCCGCGGCGCTCAGCTCCTTGCCGACGGCGTCCTGCATCTCCTGCTGCCGCTCGATGACCGGCGGGAGGACAGTGGCCTTGAGCGAGTCGAAGACGGCCTGCCGGTTGGCGGGCTTGCCGGCGTCGAGGTAGCTGGCCAGCTTGCTCTCGTCGGCCACCGGAGGAAGCTCCCAGCTCGTGTTGAGACGCTTCTGGACCATCGCGTCGGAACTGGTGAGGAAGGAGACCCACTTCTCGGCCGCCTCCTGGTTCGCGCTCTTGGCGTTGACGACGACTCCGTTCGTGAACATCGCCGACGCCTTCTGGGTGTTCCCCGGCTCGACGGCGACGTCCCAGGCGAAGGGGACATCGGCCATACCGGAGAACATCCAGATGCCGGTGTGCCACATCGCGAGCTTGCCGTCCTTGAAGAGCTTGGAGTCGAAGTCCGGGGTGCCTGCACCGTCGGCCTCGGTGGGCATCGTGGTGCCGGACTTGCCGACCAGCCACTGCGCGGCCGCGCGACCGGCGTCGGAGTCGAACGCCGCTTGCGTCTTGTCGGCGTTGAGGAACTCCCCCCCGGCTTGGGCGACGGCCTTGTAGTACTCGAAGAACGAGATGGGCTGGTAGTCGCCCCAGACGCCGGCCTTCTTGTCGGTGAGCTTCTCCGCGGCGGCCTGCTCGTCCTTCCACGTCCAGTCGGCCGTGGGGGCGTCGACGCCGGCCTTGGCGAACAGGTCCTTGTTGTAGAAGAGGACGACGTTGGAGAAGGACTCGGGCAGCCCGTACTGGGTGCCGTCGGCCGAGAACGCCTCGAGGAGCGAGGGCTTGTACGAGGACGCCTCGACGTTCTTCAGCGGCGCGAGAGAGCCGTTGGAGGAGTACGTCACGAAGTTCTCGTAGTTGAGCTCGAAGGCGTCACCGGCCGTGCCACCGGCCACGGCCGTCTGGAGCTTGGTGAAGTAGTCGTCGTAGGGCGTGGTCTCGATCTGGACCTTGACGTCGGGGTTGGCCGCCTCGAAGGCTGCCTTGATGGCGTCGAGGTCCCCCTCGTGGCCGCCGTTGGCCGAGAAGTTCATGTAGCGGACGGTGACCGGACCGCCCGATGCGGCGGGCTCGTCGGTGCGGGTCGCCGAGCCTTGGGCACAGGCTCCGAGCGCGAGGACGAGGGCGAGAGAGACAGGCGCGGCGCTGCGCCTGGCGAGGTTCCGCATGGTGATTCCTTTCGGTGGTGGTGCCTGGGGACGGGTGCTGCTGGACGTCACTTGATGCCGGTGTGCGCGACGCCCGCGATGATGTGGCGTTGCGCGAAGAGGTAGACGAGGGCGATGGGGACGATCGAGAAGACCGAGCCGGCCATGACGACGTCCCACGCGGTGGTGAACTGACCCTGCAGGGTGGCCAGCCCGAGGGGGAGGGTCATGAACTCGGGGGAGCGGATGATGACGAGCGGCCACAGGAAGTTGTTCCAGCTCGCCATGAACGCGAAGACCGCAGCCGTCGCGAGAGCAGGCCGGATCAGCGGGACGATGACCTGGAGGAAGATGCGCAGGTGGCTGGCACCGTCGATGGTGGCTGCCTCGTCGAGCTCCCGGGGGACGCCCTCGATGGCCTGCTTGAGGAGAAAGACCCCGAACGCGGAGGCGATGCTGGGCGCGAGCAGGCCCGCGTAGGTGTCCTGGAGGCCCAGGGTCTTCATCTCGATGAAGAGGGGGACGACGAGGACCTGCAGGGGGACCATGAGAGTTGCGAGGTAGAGAGCGAAGACGACGTTCTTGCCGCGGAACTGAAGGCGCGCGAAGGCGTAGGCGGCCAGCGCGCCCGTGATCAGTTGCAGCACCGTGGAGGCGACTGCGACCCACAACGAGTTGAGGACGATCCGCCACATCGGGAGCGTGTCGAGCAGTGTCCGGTACGCCTCCAGGGTCGGGTTCTTCACGAAGAGCGTCGGCTCGCCCGCGAGACTCCCGCCGGGAGTGATCGAGGTGATCACCGTCCACAGGAACGGGAAGAGCATGACGACCGCGCCGACCAGCACGAGCACGTACGTCGCGAGGCGCGAGGGCCGCAGCACGCGGTTGCGGTGGAGGTTTCGCCGCGCGGCGGGCCCTGCCGGCTCGGGCCGAGGACCGGCGACGGCCTTCCCGGCGCTGCGGGCGAGAGTGTCAGGCATGGTGGACCCACCGCTTCTGGCCGCGTATCTGGACGGCGGTGATGGCCAGGATGACCGCGAACAACAACCACGACAGGGCACTGGCCTCACCGGCCCGGCCGTAGCGGAAGGTCAGGTCGTAGACCTGGCCCACCACGACCTGGCTCGAGCCGGACGGCCCGCCGCCGGTCATGACGTAGACCTGGTCGAAGACTTGGAAGCCGTTGATGAGACTGATGACGACGACGAAGAACGTCGAGGGCGACAGCAGCGGCAAGGTGATCCGCCAGAACCGCTGCCACGCATTCGCGCCGTCGGCCCACGCGGCCTCCAGGACGTCTCGCGGGATGGCCTGCAGACCGGCGAGCATGATCACCATGACGAAGCCGAGGTCCTTCCACGCCGAGCTGAGGATGACCGCGGGCAGTGCCCACGTCGGGTCCGTCCACCAGCCGGGCTGCGGTAGGCCCACCGCGCCGAGGAGGGTGTTGACCAGGCCATTGGTCGGGTTGAGCAGCCACTTCCACACCAGGGCGACGACGACCCAGCTCGTGACGACCGGGAGGAAGAACGCGGCCCGGAACATGCTCCGTCCTCGCAGCCGCTGGTTCAGGAGCAGCGCGAGCCCGAGGCCGCCGGCGTAGACCAGGGGCAGGTAGCCGGCGCAGTACAGGAGGGTGTTGCGGAAGACCTTGCGGGTCGTCGGGTCCTCGAGCAGTCCGCGGTAGTTCTCGAGTCCGAGCCACTGCATCGGAGAGATGAGGTTCCACGAGTGCAGGGACACCCACATCGAGCCGACCATCGGCACGACCGTGAACAGGAGCAGCGGGACGGCGCTCGGTGCGAGAAAGAGCAGCACCCACCCACGGTTCTTCCACGGCGAGCCCTTCGCTCCGCCGGTGAGCGGTGCTGTGCGGCGAGTGTGGCGCACCGCCGTCAGGACGCTCATCGACCGACCCCCGAGGTCTGCAGGCGCGCCCGCACGAGCTCGCCCTCGCGTCCGCCTGATCCGGCGTCGAACGGTGAGGCGATGACCAGAGACGCCGCCCCGACGGCCCACTGGTCCTCCGTCCAGGGCTCGACGAGGACGGGCACACCACGACGCGTCGGCATCAGGTGCCTGCGCAGGGCGTCCTCGAATGCGTCCTGCCAGAACACCCACTCCCCGATCCCCTCGCCCAACAGAACCACGACCTCCGGGTCGAGCAGATGGACGGCGCCCGCGAGCGCCCGGCCGAGCAACGTCCCCGCGCCGGCGTAGACAGCACGGGCCCCGGCGTCGCCGGCGTGGGCGGCCCGGGCGAGGTCGGCGATCGTGTCGTCCGAGCCGAGGACGCCGGCACTGTGGGCCGCGGCCAGCAGCCCGGACTCGCCGGTGAACGCCTCGAGGCAACCGGTGTTGCCACACCCGCACCGCGGTCCGTCCGCGGCGACCGGGGTGTGCCCGAACTCACCCGCGCCACCATGCGCACCCCGCGTCACGACGCCCGCCTGGACGATGCCGAGCCCGACACCGCGCCCGATAGTCACCACGAGGAAGTCGTCGTGGTCGCGGCCCGTGCCGTACAGGGTCTCGGCCGCCGCGAGGGTGTTGACGTCGTTGTCGACCAGCACGGGCAGTTCCAGGGCCGACCGCAGGCGGGGACCGACAGGTACTCGGTCCCAGCCGAGAGTGGGGGCGTCCACGATCCCCGACCCCAACCCGTCGACCGCACCGGGAAGCCCCACCCCGATCCCCAGCAGTGGCCCCTCGTGGGAGGCGACTGCCTCGGCGAGGATGTCGGTCAGCCCGTCGAGAGCCCGCGGCCGGAAGGCGTCGAGGGCGACCGACGTGGACGTGCGAACCGTGCCGTCCAAGCCGACCGAGACGACCCGGACGTGGTCGGCCGTCACCTTCGCCCCGATGGCACCGGTGGCCGCGTCGGCGAGCCCGAGCAACCGCGCGGGTCGACCACCCTGGCTCGGAACCGACTCGAGCTCGACGACCAGTTCGCGGACGATCAGCTCCTTGGTCGTCTGGGTCACCGTGGCGGGGCTCACCCCGAGGGCCCGGCCGATGTCGGCCCGTGAGGACGGGCCGCGGGTACCCAGCAGTCCGAGCACAGCGGCGCGAACCACGTCGCCCCGGGGGGTGCTCGATGCATGCGGGGACATGGCCGGAACTCCTTTGTTCGATGCTAAATTTAGACTCAAAGTAACTGGAGAGCGGCCCGCCGTCAAGGACTTGTCGCGCATCCGCACATCACAGTCCGGTCACCGGTCGGTCGACGCTCCCGCGAGGGGGTTGGGGAGGTCATCCCCTCGCCCGGGTCCGCTCTCGGGTCGGAAACCCCCTGTTCCGCCAGACGCTCCGCAGGCCCGTGTGGTGAACGAGGAGCTCGCCCCGGGTTGCCGGGCGCCCGCGGTGTCCGCGTCGATGGACTCCTGTCGCTTGACGCACCTCGCCCACCCACGACACCAGCGGTGACGCGCGGCCGACGCTTCCCTGCGCCTTGTACGCGCCGCGACGGGCTGGGTCCAGTCGATCGTCGCGCCGCGCCTCCACGCCGACCGGGAGCTCGTGGCGCTCGCGAGGGGTTGGGTGTCGATCCTCGACCTGACCGCCCTGGCCGCGGGGGGCGGGCGAGCCGCGGGGGCCGGCGGAGTGGCCGCGCCTACCGGTGGCCGACGGGCGTCACCCAGCGGAAGGCGCTGAGGGCCGGTCGGCGACACCAGCACGACGACGAGCAGTGGCACCGCTGGAGCCCGACCGCCTCCGCGGCGCGTGTCCCGATGGCGGCGGTCACGTACACACCCGCCGCGACGAGGACGACGCGTCTCATGCGGCGAGGGTAGACCCGTTCGAGCGGGCCCGAGCCGGCTCGCGACCCGCGGGTCCCACCGCCGCGGCGGCCCATCTCGCCGCCGGATCAGCCATCCGGCGCGATGATGTTGCAGATCTGGGCGTCGGTGCAGTCCGCGGGATCGAGACGGTCACTGCGGCTGATGAGACCTTCGAGCTCCGCCTGGAGGACGACGAGCTCACGTTGCCGGCTCCGGATGCCCTCCAGCTTGGCCACGAGCAGGGAGTGGACGTGTGCACACGGCACGGCGCCGTCGCGACGCAGGTCGAGGATGCTGGCCACCTCGACGAGGGTGAGTCCGGCCGCCTGTCCGCTCCGGATGAACGCGAGCCGGGTCAGCACCGAAGCGTCGTACTCGCGGTACCCGTTGGCACCCCGCGCCGGCCGGGGGAGCAGGCCCCGGCGCTCGTAGAAGCGGATGGTCTGCGTGGGCACGCCAGCGGCCTCGGCGGCCTCTCCGATACGCATGACGTCATTCTAGGACTTGACCATGCACCACGGTTCAAGGTCTAGCGTCACGGGTGCTGCGGGCGGGCCTCGGCGATGCGTGCCGGACGGACCACGAACAGCAGTACTGACGCCGCCCCGAGGGAGAACCACCGATGAGCAAGCACTTCGACCTGATCGTCATCGGCGCCGGCATGGCCGGTGCCGCGGCTGCGAACAAGTGCGCGGCCCGGGGATGGCAGGTGGCCATCGTCGACGCGCTCCCCTATGGCGGCACGTGCGCACTGCGCGGGTGTGACCCGAAGAAGATCCTGCGCCGTGGTGCCGAGATCATCGACAGCGCACGCCTGATGCGCGGCAAGGGGATCGACGACGCGGGGCTCTCGATCAACTGGGCCGACCTGATGACGCACAAGCACGGCTTCACCGACCCGGTCCCCCAGAACATGGAGGACGGACTGACCGGCAGCGGCGTGACCACCCTGCACGGGCACGCGAGGTTCACCGGTCCCCGACAGCTCGAGATCGACGGGTCCGCCTACGACGCGGACCGCTTCCTGGTCGCCACCGGCGCCCGACCCCGCCCGCTGGACTTCCCGGGACACGAGCACGTGATCGACAGCACCGGCTTCCTGGATCTCGAGGAGCTCCCGTCCCGGATCCTGTTCGTCGGGGGCGGTTTCATCTCCTTCGAGTTCGCCCACATCGCCGCCCGGGCCGGCAGCTCGCCGGTCATCGTCGACCGCGGCGAGCGCCCGCTCAAGGGCTTCGACCCCGACCTCGTCGAGCTCCTGGTCAACCGCGGCACGCAGGTCGGCATCGACCTGCGCCGCACCACCACCGTCGCGGACGTGCGGCCGGCCGGCGGCGGCTACCAGGTCACCCTCGACCGGGCCGGCGCGCAGGAGACGCTCGAGACCGACCTCGTGGTCCACGGCGCAGGACGCGTCGCGGAGCTGGCCGACCTGGGCCTCGACGCGGCCGGCGTCGAGTGGGGCGAGCACGGCATCACGGTCGCCGAGCACCTGCAGAGCAGCACGAACCCGGCCGTCTGGGCCGCCGGGGACTCCGCCGACACCGCAGGGATGCCCCTCACCCCGGTCGCGGTCTCCGAAGCCAAGGTCGCAGCCTCCAACATGATCAAGGGCACCACCACCGCCCCGGACTACGCGGGCATCCCCACAGCGGTCTTCACCATTCCCGAGCTCGCCCGCGTCGGCAGGCTCGAGGCCGAAGCCCGCGCGGACGGAATCGACCTCGCCGTCCGCTACTCCGACACCAGCGGCTGGTACTCCAACTACCGGATCGGTGAGACCACCGCGGCCGCGAAGATCCTCGTCGACCGGTCGACCGACCAGATCGTCGGCGCCCACCTCCTCGGCCCCGAGTACGGCGAACTGGTCAACACCCTCGGGCTGGCCATCAAGCTCGGCCTCACGACCCGCCAGCTCAAGTCCGCCACCGCGGCCTACCCCACGGTCGGGTCCGACCTGGGATCCATGCTCTGAGGCGCCGGGCCACGGCCTGCTGTGGTCGGTGCTGCCCGCGGCGATCGGCAACGTCATCGGTGCCTTCTTCCTCGTCGCCCTGCCCTTCTACATCGCCGGCAACCGCACGCCGCGCCAGGGATCGGATGACGGCCAGGTGACCGCTTGACGGCACAGCGATAGCGTCACTCCATCCAGCTGCGACAGGACGCGATCCCCATGACCGACAGCCGAGGCCCATCGACCGAACCCGTCACCGTGCCCGAGGGCGCGCACGCATGGCACAAGGTGCTCGACCCCGATGAGCTCCCGGAGGGCCGGGTGACCACCGTGAGCGTGGGTCGCCGCACGCTCGCGGTCACCCACGTCGACGGCCGGTTCGGGATCATGAGCAACCGATGTCCGCACCAGGGTGGCCCGCTCGGCGAGGGGTCGATCGAGAAGGGCTGGCTGCGGTGTCCATGGCACGGCTACGACTACAGCCCGTGCAACGGCGAACCCCCGGAGGGCTTCACCGACGCCCCCGAGGCGTACGCGAGCGAGGTGCGCGGCGACGGCGTCTACGTGGCGCTCCCCGCGGAGGTCGACCACCCGCGCACCGTCTCGGACGTCATGGTCGAGACGATGGTCAACTGGGGAGTCGGCACCGTGTTCGGGATGGTCGGCCACTCCAACCTCGGGTTCGCCGACGCGATGCATCGCGCCGAGCAACGCGGTGACCTGCGCTACGTCGGGATCCGCCACGAAGGCGCAGCGTCGTTCGCCGCCACGGCGTACGGCAAGCTCACCGGCCGCCTCGCCGCCTGCTTCGGCATCGCCGGTCCCGGCTCGACCAACCTGCTGACCGGCCTCTACGACGCCAAGGTCGACCGGGCGCCGGTGCTCGCGCTCTCGGGGCAGGTCCCGTCGAAGACCAAGGGGCGGGGCGCGTTCCAGGACCTGGACCTGGCCAACGCCTTCAAGGACGTGGCCCGCTTCGGTGAGGTGGTGCTGTCGGCGGCCGACCACGCCGAGCTGATGACGCTCGCGTGCAAGACCGCGATCGTCGACAAGGACGTCGCCCACCTGATCCTCCCCGACGAGGTGCAGGTCGAGCCCTCGAACCAGGAGGCGTCCGGACCCGACGGCCGCACCGGGTCCCGCGAGATCGCCCCGCCTGCTGCGGTCCTCGCGGAGGCGATCGAGAGCATCCGCCGGTCACGGCGTCCCGTCATCGTGGTCGGCCAGGGCGCGCGCGCCGACATCGACGGCGTCATCGAGCTCGCCGAGCTGATCGGTGCACCGGTGATCACGACGTTCAAGGCCAAGGGGGCGATCTCGGACCACCACCCGCTCGGCTGCGGCGTCCTCGGCCGGAGCGGCACCCCCGTCGCGAGCTGGCTGATGAACGAGTCCGACCTCGTCGTCGCGTTCGGCGCCTCCTTCTCGAACCACACCGGGATCGCGCCCTACAAGCCGATCATCCAGGTCGACCACGACCCGATGGCCCTGGGCCGGCACCACCCCGTGGCCATCGGCCTCCAGGGGGCCGTGGCCACGACCGCCAGGCTGCTCGCCGGAGGTCTCGAGGGTCGGCACACGTGCGTCGACCAGCGCTCCGTCATCGCGGAGCGGTGGCAGATCTGGCGCGAGGAGAAGGCCAGCCGCCGCGCCGACGACCACGGCGCGGGCATGAACGCGGCCTCGGTCTTCGCCGAGCTGTCCGAGCTCGTCCCGCACGATGCGGTGATCTGCGTCGACGTCGGCAACAACACCTACTCCTTCGGCCGCTACTTCGAGGTGGCCCGGCAGGAGGTCCTCATGTCCGGCTACCTCGGCTCGATCGGATTCGCGTTCCCTGCCGCCATGGGCGCGTGGGCCGCCGTCGGAGACACGCGCAAGGTCGTGTCGGTGTCGGGCGACGGAGGCTTCGGCCAGTACGCGATGGAGCTGACGACGGCCGTCAAGTACGGCATGAACATCACCCACGTGCTGCTCAACAACAGCGAGCTGGGCAAGATCAGCAAGGAGCAGCGAGCAGCCGAGTTCGACGTGTGGGCGACCAGCCTGCACAACCCCGACTTCGCCGCCTTCGCGCAGCTCTGCGGTGCACACGGGGCCCGCGTCACGCAGCTCGACCAGCTCCACGACGCGGTCGCGGCCGCCCTCGCCCACGACGGCCCGTCCCTCGTCGAGGTCGTCACCGATCCGCTCCTGATGTGAAGCGGAGCGTCTGACGTCAACCCGGGAGCCGTGTCCACCGCCACCCCTCCCCCGCCCTCGAACGACGGGTCGCCCGCCATGAACGCTCCACTCGTCCCACTCTCGGACTCGTTCCCCGCAACCCGGCTCGCGATGCACCGCGTCGCCGCGTACGTCGTCAGCCCCGCGCGCCGGCAGGCCATGGGCCGGATGGGGCTGCGCGCAGCGCCCGGCGGTCTCGCCACGCCGACCTTCGCCGGACCGGAGGGGATGACCACGGTCGCCGTCGCAGGGGTCGACCTCGTCGTCCACTCCGATGCCGGCCGCCGACACCAACGTCTCTCGACGCTGGCGGCCGCCGGGTCCCTCGTCGGCATCGAGCCCGACGTGGCGTGGGCGGCGGGGCTCGACATCCCCGAACCCGGCCCACTCGACGCAGACCTCGCCGTCGACCCCGATGACGCGGCAGCGCTCGCCGCGTGGTTCAGGTTCGGTTGGGGAATCCTGGACGCACTCTCCTCCGACGGCGACTCCCCGCACGCCAGCGAACCCCAGCTCTGGCCCGAACACTTCGACCCCGCCATCGAGATCGGCGATCCGGCCGGGACCACCCGGGCCAGCTACGGGTTCTCTCCGGGGGACGTCTCCGTCGACGCGAGCGCAGGCTCCGAGCCGTTGCCCTACGTCTACGTGGCTCCGTGGCACCCGGACGAGAAGCCGCCCGGCGACTTCTGGTCCGCGGGGCGGATGGCGGTCCTCAGGTACGCCGACCTCGTCACCGAGGCCGACCCGGCCGCCGCGGCTCGCTCCTTCCTGCTGCAGGGTCGGGCACTGCTCACGGGCCAGGAGGTGTGACGAGGCGCGCCCGGTACCCCCGCGCGAAGAGGCCGGGGGGCGGAGGTGCGACCCCGGCCCGCTCCAGGACGCCACGAGGGATGCCGATGTCGGCCACCCAGAGATCCCCCACCGCATCCACAGCGAGCCCCGTCTTGGGCAGCGCCAGGGTCATCGTGGTCGCCGCGCGGACGTGTACCCCTGGCGAGTCCCCGCTGGTGGCGTCGACCCCGGAGGGGACATCGAGCGCCAGCACGGGAGCATCACCCTGGGACATCCACGTGATCAGGTCCGAGGCAGCGCCGTGCGGTGCGCCCGCGAGGCTGTACCCCAGCACGGCATCCACCGTCAGCGCGGACTCGAGGGTCCGGAGGTCCCCGGTCTCGGCCAGCCGACCGCCACTGGCTCGGAAGAGCGCGAGCTGTTCGGCAGGGACGCCGGCCAGGCGCGCGACGTCCGTGACCACCAACGTCACCTGGCCCCCGTGGTTGGCCAGGTGCCGAGCGGCGCAGATGCCGCCGCCCCCGTTGCCGCCGGTGCCCGCCAGCACGACGACCGGCGAGGTGGCCCACCCCACCCCCAGCATCTCCACGCACGACGACGCCAGGTTCCGGCCGGCGTTCTCCATCATCTGGTAGAGGTTCGGGCCGACCCCCTCGATCGCCACCCGGTCCACCTCGCGCATCTGCTGGCTGGTGACGGCCGGTACGACGAGCCCCTCGTCGGATACGAAGGAGTCCACCTCGACCACGTCCCCTCGGAAGGCTGTTCCCACGCCCTGGAGGCGAGGGCCACGCCACCAGCATGTCCGTGCCGGCGAGCGCTGTCGACAAGCAGGATGACGGGCGAGCTCGCTCGACGGCCGGCGTACGGCGCGACCTACGCACCGGGAGGTGCAGGCTCCACCGCGCGGGGCCCGGCTGGTCGGGCTACCGGGCCCGGGCACGAGTCAGCCCCTGCGCGTTGACGCTGCTCGGGGGCCGTCGTCTGTCACATCGCAGGAGAGCGCGCCCGAAGGGACTTGAACTCCTGACCTTCTGATCCGTACCGATACCGAAAGCGAACTTGGGCCCGTTGTGGGGCCCCCGGCGGCCACCCGGACCTGTCACGAAGTGGGTGGGTCAGCGCAGCCGGTCGATAGCGCTGTTGACGGCGTTCACCATGGCCGGGAGGTCGCGCTCCACGGTGCTGCACTCGACCGCCGGCTCTGAGCAACCTCGACCAGCGAGCAGCATGCGTCCTCTCGCCCGACAGGGCGCGTCTCTGAGGCACTGCATACCGGCACCAGATAGGGGTACCCACGCCTCGGCAGTCCGAGAACCGCGGCGAGCGGATTTCGGGAACTTCTCAACAAGGTCCCCGCTTCCGATCGCTCCGCAGCAGGGACCTGCGCGGTGATCTCCACCGGACGGGTCTTGCGGGATCTCGCGCACGGACAGACGTTGCGGCCAGGGCTGTCGCCGGGGCGGGTTCGGATTCGGGTCACCCGAGCCCCGGGCTATGGACAGCCTCGACGGCCACCTCCCCCGCCCTCCCGGGCCAGAGGTGACCCATGGATGAGTCAGGACGGCTCACCTGTATGCCAAGATGACGACAGCGCGGGTCGGAGGAACGGCATGGCCGCAGCGGTTGAGGTAACCAACTTCCGGAAGCTGTACGGAGACTTCGTGGCGGTTGACGGGATCTCGTTCGAGGTGCAACCCGGTGAGATCTTCGGTTTGCTTGGACCGAATGGGGCCGGCAAGACCAGCACTCTCGAAAGCCTGGAAGGTCTGCGCCCACCCACGGATGGCGCTTTGCGGGTGGCTGGTATCAACCCAACCCTGGAGCCACGCAGGTTGCGCGGTGTGATCGGCGTGCAACTCCAGGCGGCGGCTCTGCCAGAGACCATCACCCCGACCGAGGCGATGAGGATTTTCTGTGCCTACCACCGCGTCGCCCCCCGGAACGATCTGTTGAGTCGCCTCGGCCTGGCCGACAAGGCCGACGCCCAGTACGTGGAGCTGTCCGGTGGCCAGCAGCGTCGTCTCGAACTGGCCCTGGCGATCGCCCACGATCCTCAGGTCCTCTTCCTGGACGAGCCCACCGCCGGACTCGACGTTCCTTCCCGGGCCGACCTGCACCGGCTGGTACGCGAGCTGCGAGCCGCCGGCACCACCGTCCTCGTCGCCACCCACGACATGGCCGAGGCCGAGGAACTTGCCGATCGGGTTGCCATCCTGTTGGCGGGTGAGCTGGCAGCCATCGGCACGCCCCGCGAGATCACATCGAAGGGATCCGAGCTCACCAAGGTGAGCGTGCGCACCGAGAACAACAGCCTTGGCACTGCCGGCCTCACCTTCCCGGCGGTGGAGCGCCACCACCAGGAGGAGGACTACTCGATATACCTCAGCTCGGACGTCGGCCCGACGGTCAGCGCCATCATCACCTTCGTTGAAGTCCACGAGGACACCTTGGTCGACCTGCGGGTCGAACGGCCGTCGCTGGAGGATCGCTTCCTCGAGATCGCCACCTCGGGCGGCGGATCGTGAGCGCCTTTGCCGCCCACTTCGCCTTCGAGTTCCGCACCGGGGTTCGCAACAAGACGCTCCTGTTCCTGAACTACCTCTTCCCGTTGGGCCTCTACCTGATGCTGGGGTTCACCCTGATCGGACTGAACCCCTTCTTCCAGAAGGTGGTCATCCCGGGCATGTTGGTGGTCGCGGCGATGGCTGCCTACCTTCTCGGTATCCCCGAACAGCTGGTCGGCGCCCGCGAGAAGGGCATCTTCCGCAGCTACAAGATCAACGGGGTGCCGCCCTCGTCGATTCTCAGCATCCCTTCCCTGACCACCGGGGTTCACGCAGTGATCGTGTCAGCCATCATCACCGCCACCGCGCCGGCCCTCTTCGATGCCCCCTTGCCAGTCAACTGGGCGGGCTTCCTGGTTTCGATGGTCGCCATCCTGGTCGCCACGGCCGGGATGGCCCTCCTGATCGGGGTGGCTTCATCCAACTCGCGCGTGGTGATCCTCTGGTCGCAGCTGGTGTTCATCCCCTCGATGCTGTTGGGCGGAATCATGATCCCCTATGGGGAGCTGGCTCCCGGGGTGGCCAAAGCCTCACAACTCCTACCGGCCACCCAGGCGATGAATGCCTTTCGGGGGTTGGCGATGGGCGAGACCGCCGATTTCAACCCGTGGGTCTCGATCGTGTCGCTTCTGGCCTGCGGGACCCTCGGGTTTGGCCTGGCACTGTTCCTCTTCAGCTGGGACAGCCACAACACGGTACGGCGCGGCCACCCGGCGCTCGGGCTTCTAGTGCTGGCGCCCTTGGCGCTGACCCTCCTCTTCTGAGCCGCACCTGGCATCCGCGCGCAGCAGCGTTTGGTGACCAGCCCGGCCGTCTCGGCGCCGCGATTGAGGTCGTGACTCTAGGAGCGAGAAGGTGCCTCTGACAGCAGACCCGCTGACAGCCCGACCGCGACGGCGGGAGAAGCTGACCGTGGCGAAGGTCAAGGCCGACCTGGTCGGTGAGCTCGGCGTCGCGGTGCGCCTCGCGGGAGGCGGCCTGGATCGGCGCGATGGTCCTTTGTCAGTGGTAGTCGACGAGCAGCTGCCTGGGCGGCCGCCTCCTCACAGCGCCACCGCTTCGGCCAAGGCCCGTTCGCGCAGTGCGGGGCGCAACGAGCTCTCCGGGACCAGGTCGACAGACATCCCCACCGCAGCGGACACCTGCTCCTCCAGCCGGCCCAGCTCCATCAGGCTCAGCGGCCGCCCCATGGCGAACAGCAGGTCGACGTCCGAGTCCTCGTCGTCCTCGCCCCGAGCGACGGACCCGAACACGCGCACCTGGCTCCCCCCGGCCTCGCCCACCAGGCGCAGCACCTCGCCACGCGCCGCCCGCAGGCGCCGAGCCAACGGCGTCGTTCCATGGAACCGCAACAACCGCGACACCTCAGGCTGGCTCCGCCCGATCTCCTGCGCGATCTGCGCCTGGCTCATCCCGGAGAGGGACGCCTCCCGCACGGCCCGCACCAGTTCGTTCCTCGCCCGGCGTACGGCGGCATCGCTCCTCTGAGCAACCTCCGCGAGCCGCGTTTCCATGCAGTGAGTATAGCAACTGCTATCGCTGCTTCAGCGTGAGGTTCGCAGCCCCTCAAGGAGCCTGGAGCAACCGCGCCCAGCAAGCGACATGCGTCCTGACGCCCGGAGCGCCGGCCGAGACCTGCTGCATACCGCCCACAATGTCGCTGCTCGCACCTCACCGGGGCGGTTCAGAATGTGTGAGACACGCCAGCAAGCGCTCGATCGCCCTCGGTCGACCAGCGGACCTGGTGTTTGGCCGCCCTCGGCCCGACGCTGCATATGAACATCACCGGCCGCTCACCTCCCTCATGCGCGCCTCGCTGTCGGGGCCGAGTCGCACGTCGCCACCGACCGGACCTCCGCCACCGTCGCCCCGCGGACGACAAGCCGGACCTCCCCGACCTCCCCGACCGGGACCGCGCAGATCCCCCCGTCGCCGAAGACCTCGACGACGAGATGGTCGACGAAGACCCCGATTGACCCCGGGTCGCGCAGTGGCATGGTCACCGTGTGCTCCGACGAGGTGACGACGAGCTGGCCGCCGCCCACGGCGAGGCCGAGGACGATCTTCGCCATCCCGTCCACGAGCTCGAGCACGGGCCCGTCTTCCGGTCCGACGCCTTGCCCACGGACGGTCTCGATCCCGATCCAGCATGCCGCCGGCAGCTGGAGGTACTCTCCGTCCCGCGCGACCGAGGGGTGCGGATCAGTCGTGGTTGCGGGGTGAGGCCTCGCGACGAGGGCGTTCCCTTGAAGGTGGACGACGTGCGGGATGCTTGCGGCGCCGGCCCACTCCCCGCCGGGGTCCACCACGCCTCGCAACCAGTGGATCAGCCCGCGTCGCCCGTCGGCGTCGACGAAGGTCGATGCCGCGTAGTACGACGTCCCGAAGCTGAGGCGCCCCCACGTCGACGGTTCGAAGCGTCCGTCGGCGAGGTCTCCGATCGCGTACCCGACCCAGTGCGGCACCCACGGCTCCCAGACCGAGAAGACGAGCACCCACCGCCCGTCGAGGGGGAAGAGCACCGGACACTCCCAGACCTCCCCGGTCCATACCGGCTCCCGCTCCCCCGAGGGTCGCCTCACGAGCTCGCCCAAGTACGTCCACGTCAGGCGGTCGGCCGAGGTCCAGGTCCACGCGACGGCCGTGCCATCACGCAGCCCACCGCCGACGAGCATCCGCCAACACGTGCCGTCGTGGAACACGTAAGGATCCCTGAAGGCGACGGCGTCGACGCCCGCCGGCAGCGTCGCGACAACATCGCCCTTGGTCCAGTCATCCCAGTCGTCGGTCAGCGGGGTGGCGACCCGCACCCGGCCGACCGAGAAGTCATCGAGGTCGACCGACGTGTAGAACAGCTGCCTTCCCACCGGGTCGTCCGTGGCGACAGGCACCGCGATGTTGCCCGACCACGCACCCCCATCACCGTCCCCCGGTGCGAGCGCCACGGGGCGCGGCACCCACGTCAGGAGGTCGTCGCTCACGTCGTGCGCCCAGTGGCAGGCTGGAGCCCACTCGACGCGGCCGGGAACGAACTGGGTGAACAGGTGGTAGCGCCCACCGTGCCACGTGAGGGCCAGGGGGTCGTTGATCCAGCCGGACGCTGGCGTGAGGTGCACGAGCGGTCGGTGCGAGGCGGCCGAGAGGTCACCCATGTGCGGGGGGCGGCGCGACCGAGTCGCGCCGGATGATGGCGCACGGCAGCCGGACAGGCTGCCCTTCCGTTGGGCTGGCCTCGTCACTGGCCATTCGAGCGGCCAACGTGTCGACGGCCCATGCACCCATCTCGTAGTGCGGCAGCGCGACGGTGGTCAGTGGGGGGAAGAGGCTTTCAGGGATGGGGTCCTGGTTGTCGAACCCAACGACTGACACATCGTGGGGGACGCTGAGCCCCTTCTCCTGGAGAGCACGGTAGACGCCCATGGCCATCCGGTCGTTGTACGCGAAGACCGCGGTCGGCTCGCCCCCGGCAGCCAGCACGCGCTTCGTCGCGGTGTATCCGCCCCGGGCCTCTCCCTCGGCGTCGGCGACGAGTCGCTCGTCGACCGGCAATCCGGCCGCCTCGAGCGCCCGGAAGTACCCGATGCGGCGCCCCCGGGTAGCCGGGACATCGAGCGAGTTGCCGACGAACGCGATGCGTTGGTGGCCTGCCTCCACGAGGATGGAGACCGCGTCGAAGGCGCCTTGGTGCTCGTCGGGCAGCACCGCAGGGAGGCTTCCTCGGCGGTCGGTGGCCCCGATCAGGACCGACGGAACCGACCGGAGCTCATCGGGTGGTGAGACGACATCGTGGTAGACCGTCGCGTAGATCATGCCGTCGACCTGACGGTCGAGCATGGCGTGCACGTCGTCACGCCGCTCGTCGGCGTCGGCCTGCAGCGGGCTGTTGATGATGGCCAATGTGAGGCCGTGCCGGCTCGCGGCCTCCTGGGCGCCGAGGATGATGCGCCCCGCGTGCGGGGTGGCCGCGATCTCCTCGGTGAGCAGTCCGACCATCTCCGAGGTCTGCGTCCGCAGGCCCCGCGCCATCCGGTTCGGCCGATACCTGAGCCGCGCCGCGGCTTCGAGAACCCGTTGCCGGGTCTCGACGGACGCCCGGGCCCGCGGGTTGTCGTTGAGGATGTGCGAAACCGTCGTCAAGGAGACGCCCGCCTCCTTGGCGACGTCCTTGATCCCAGTACGTCGGGCCACGTGTCCTCTAGCCGTCGAGCGGTGCATGTCACCGGCCAACCTAGTGGCGCCGCCAGCGTGCGGGTCTTCGCTGGGGGGCTCACTCATCCCAGAGCCCGTGCTCGGGCCAGCGGCGCGGGAGCCGCTCCTCCGTGGGTGGGAGCTCGTCGTGGTGGGCGTGAGGGTGGAGCTGGTACCAGTAGGCGACGCTGGAGTAGTCGTTGCCCTGGTCATTGGCGTGACCGTGCTCGATGGAGACCTTGAGGGACTTCTTGAAGCGCACCGGGTCCTCGAGGTGAAAGCGGTACATCGACCAGAGGCCAGCGTGCTCCTGGGGGCTGGAGCCCAGGCTGATGCCGTGGTACGGGCCGGCGTACTCGCCGCTCGGGTAGCCCCAGGCGGCACCGAAGTAGTCCTCTGTGCCGGTGCCGTGCAGGGAGGGTGGCCAGGTCTCACCGTCGACGAAGAACATGTCGTCGCCCTCGCCGGGCCAGCTGAAGGCCTGGTTGGAGGAGTCGAAGTTGTCGATCGACAGGACGCACCCGACGTAGTGGCCCGTGCCCTGGGCCTCGAGAATGAGGTAGTTGTCGTCGCCGGTGAGGTTCGTTCCCGGCAGGTCCCACGGCGCCGGGTTCTCGAGATCGGTGGGGTGGACGACCTTCTCGGTCGGGCGCTCCTGCCGGTAGTACGCGTGGAACCGTCCGACGTCGTCCGGGACCGGGGTCTCGGAGAGGGCGTAGTCGATGTAGTAGAAGAGGTTCTCGATCGGCATGTCGGACTCGTTGCGGATCTGGATCCGCGCCCCGGACCCGAACGGCATCGGGAAGAACATGTTCATCGCGGCCGCGAACGGGCCCTTCGGCCCGCGCCGCGGTCCGAAGACGCAGGCGATCGGGAGGGAGACATAGTGCTTGGCGACTGCATGCCCGACACCGAAGAAGTCACCGAGCGGCGCCCGCACCGAGGGGTTGTCCTCACCGTCCCAGAACATCTCGATGACAAGCTTGCGCAGGTACTTCTCGGAGTAGCAGCGGGTGGTGATCCAGAGGTGCTCGATCCGGCCGGCGCCTTCGATGTCGGCCATGACGAAGGTCTCACCCGGGGGGACGACCCGAAAGTCGCGGTTGCCCCCGGTCCGGTCCCAGCTGGACTCCCGCAGGGAACGGCCCGGCTTGACGTGGGCGAGACCGCCGAGCGGGCTGTTGGGCTGCCAGAAGTCCATGGAGAAGGGTTCCTTTCGGTGTGGCCTTCAGCCCTTCACGGCACCGAGCGTGAGCCCGGCGACGATGTGGCGCTGGAGGACGAGGGTGAGCAGGATGACGGGGACGCTGTAGACCGTCGCGAGAGCGGTCATCGGGCCCCAGTCGAGGCCGAACTGGGTCTGGAAGTTGGCGATGACGATGGGCGTGGTCTGGCCGCGGACGCTCGTGATGAGCAGCGCGAAGAGGAACTCGTTCCACGATGCGAGGAAGGCGAAGATGGCAGTCACCGCGATCCCGCCGGTAACGACAGGCAGGACGACCGACCAGAGCGCCCGAAGCCGTCCGCAGCCGTCCACGAGGGCGGCCTCCTCGAGCTCGCGGGGCACCGCCTCGAAGAAGCTGGCGAGCAACCAGACCGAGAGCGGGAGCGAGATGGTCGTGTGCGTGATGGCCAGCCCGGTCGGGGTGTCCGAGAGCCCGAGCGAGGAGATCGTCGACTGCAGCGGGATGCCGAGGGCGACCGGAGGCACCATGCGGGTGACCAGCGCGGCCATGATGAAGACCCGCCCCGAGCGTGTTCCGAACCTGGTGACGCCGTAGGCCGCGGGAACGGCGAGCGCGAGCGACAGGATCGTGCTGATCGTCGCCGTCGACAGCGAGTTCACGAACGAGGCGACGACGCCATCACGACCGAGCGCGCCCCCGTAGTTCTCGAGGGTCCACGTGCTCGGCAGGACCGACGGGGGCACGGCGAGCGCGTCCAGTGGCGTCTTGAACGAGGTCAGCAGCAGGTACGCGAATGGGAAGCCGTACAGGATGATGACGGTCCCGAGCACGGTCCACAGCAGGCCTCGGCTCAGCGGGCGTCGGGCCTCGAGGCCGGTCACCGGTCGTCTCCCGGACGCCAGATCGTGGTGACGGCCACGACGGCGACCATCATCGTCGCGGCGAGAAAGAGGGTCGCCATGGCCGAGGCCAGGCCGGGCTCGGCGAACCGGATCATCGTCCGGTAGATCAGGAGGCTCAGCGTCGTCGAGGCGTTCTCGGGTCCGCCGCCGGTCTGGATGAGGATGATGTCGAAGGCCTTGGCGGCGTCGATGCCCCGGACGATGAGCGCTACGGCGATGACGGGCCGCAACAGCGGCAGGATGACCGACCAGAGAGTCCTGGCGAAGCCGGCGCCGTCCAGTCGGGCCGCCTCCACGAGCTCTGCGGGGACGTTCTGCAGCCCGGCGAAGAGGACCAGAGTCATGAACGCCGTCGTGAGCCACACGTCCGGGATGGCGACGGAGAACAGGACGAGGTCGGGATCGCTGAGCCACCCGACCGCGTTCGGGTCGGAGATCACCCCGGCGTCGGCGAGGAGTTTTCCGACGATTCCGGAGTTGTCGATGAGCAGGAAGCGCCAGAGGAGACCCGCGACGACCGGGGCGATCATCAAGGGGTAGAGGAAGACGGTGCGAAAGATCCTCGACCGCTGTCCGAGGACGGTAAACAGCAGTGCGGTGCCGAGGCCAAGGAGGAACTCGGCGGCCACAACACCCAGCGTGTAGGCCAGGGTGCGCAGGGATGCGTCCTGGAAGGCCGAGCTCGTCAGGGCGTCTGCGTAGTTTTGGAGCCCCACGAAGGTGCGGTCGCCGCTGATCGGGGTGATGTCGTAGAGGCTGTCGACGACAAGCCGCAGGATCGGCAGCGCGACGAACGCCAAGAGGAAGAGCGCAGCCGGCGTCATGAGCAGGGCGGCGAAACGCTTGTCGGGCAGGCGCATCGAACCTCCTTGGTCGGGCGCGCCGGATGGCGAGTCGGGTGGTGTGGCAGAACGCGGTGGTGCTTGGTCCGGCCCTGCGGCATGCACCCGCAGGGCCGGACCGGGGCACTACTGCAGCAGGTCCTCGATCTGGACCTTGGCGTCGTCGAGCAGCTGCTGTGTGTCGCCGCCGTCCACGGCCTTCTGGATCGTGGGGACGAGGACCGTGTCGACGATCTCCTGCCACTTGGGGTTGGCCGGGCGCGGCTGTGTGCCCGCGGCATCGAGGGTTGCGATGAGGGGAGCGAGGTTCTCGTGCCCCTCCTTGCCGGCGTACTCCTCGAGCGCCGACTTCGTGGCGGCAAGGCCGAGGTCGGTGTCGAGGCCCATCGCGTTGTTGTCGTAGGCGAAGGAGATGAACTTCTTCGCGAGGTCCTGCTGTTGGCCCTTGACCGGCACCGAGAGGTACCAGGCGCCGGGGATGGCCGCCACGCCGCCGGGACCAGCCGGCATCGGAGCCACTCCGACCTTTCCGGAGACCGGGGAGTCGGCGGGGATCTGCGTGTACGCGTGCGCCCAGAACCGGGTCATCGCGAGCTGCCCCTGGTTGAACAGGTTCTGCGCTGCGGCCCAATCGACCTGCGACGCGCCGGAGGGCGCCTTGCTCTCCCTCGCCAGCGACACGTAGTAGTCGAGCGCCTTCTTGTGCGCGGCGTCATTGACGACGACCGCGCCGTCGGCGCCGAGGACGACCGAGGGGCTGCCCGCCTGGAGGACGGTGGCGAGCCACTCGGTCTCGACCTTGCCCTTGACGTCCGCGCCGTACTTCACACCGGTCTTCTTGGCGTTGTCGGTGAAGAAGACGGCGATGTCGTCGTACTGGTCCCACGTCGTCGGCGCCGCGAGGTCGTACCCGTACTCGGCCTTGAAGGCCACCTTGTTCTTCGCGTCCTGGAACAGGTCCGTCCGGTAGAAGAGCAGCTCGGCATTGGTCCACGCGGGCATCCCCACGAACTTGTCCCCGGGCTTGGCCTCCGTCACCAGAGCCGGGAAGAGGTTCGCCTGCACGTCCGGTGTCATGAGGTCGTCGAGCGGTGCCAGCCCGTCCTTGAACGCCGGCAACCAGATCGCGTCGAGGGCCGCGACGTCGAAGGAGACCGTCCCCGAGGAGAGCTCGCTGTTGACGCGATCGTAGAGACCGTCATAGGGCAGCTCGACGAAGGTGACACTCGTACCGGTCTCTTCGGTGAACTTGTCGGCGATCGGCTGGAGCTCTCCGTGGCCGCCGCCTTCGACGAGGACGGTCAGCTGACCGCTGCCGCTGGTGCCGCCGGATGCGGTTGAGGCGTCCGTCCCTCCGGCCGCGCAGGACGAGAGCGCCATCGCGGCCGCCGCGCCGCCGCCCACGAGAGCGGGCCACAGACGTGGCCTGGACGCCACCGCCGAGGTGGTACGTCGAGTGGTCATGTTCGACTCCTTCTTTTGTGCCCAACCGTTTGGGCAAAACGTTTCGGCAGAAACGTATGGCCATCCGAGCCGCGTCGTCAAGGGTCCGGACCGAACTTCTCACAGGCGCGGGCGGACGGCGCGCTCGCAGCGGCTCGGGGCCGCACCCCGGGGTGGCTCGACTCCCTTTCCCTGCGCGAGGGGCCGCAGGATCTGTGACGGGTCCGACATCCATTGGTCAGCCACCAAAGAGCCCTATCGCGCCACCGGCCACTCTTGACTCCACAGCTACGGAGGGCCTAACGTCAGAAACCAAGGGAGTGCCAAATCGATTTGTCCTCAATGTCGAGGAAGGGACCCGTCATGTCACCGTCTGCGCACGTCCCTCGCCGACTGGTGCCACCCGTGTCGCGTCGCGGCGTCCTGCTCCTCGCAGCCGGCGCTGCATCCGCTGGGCTCTCCGTTGGGCCCGCCTCTCGTGCCCGGGCCGAGCCGGTCCGGGCCGGCGCCGGTCCCATGTCGGCCGCCGGGGCGCCGACGCGCCCCCACCGCACGCTGCTCGGCGTGCTCTGATCGCCCACCCCGCAGAGAGGTCAACGATGCCCTCCACGATCTACGACGTCACCACCTGGACCATTCCGGGCAGTCCCGGTACGACCGCCTACACCGACATCGGCGCGGTGGTGAACAGCATCATCGCCGACGTCAAGGCGAAGCAGCCCGACTCGACGTCCAGACCCGGCGCGGTCATCTACGTCCCGCCTGGTGACTACTCCCTCAAGACACGCATCGTCATTGATCTCAGCTACCTGCAGATCAAGGGGTCCGGGCACGGCTTCAGCTCGTCGAGCATCCGATACAACTCCAACACCTCCGGATGGCGCGAGGTGTGGCCCGGCGGGAGCCGCATCCGTGTCGAGAACACCGACGGTAACGCCGAGGCCATCCTCATCCACCGCGACGGCGACCCCCGCCTCAGCTCGATCGAGCTGCTGGACTTCTGCCTCGACGGGATCTCGTTCACTCCGAACCAGAACAGCTACCGCAACGGCAAGACCGGCATCCGCGCGACCACTGACACCGACTCGCTACGTATCACGGGCCTCGGACTCGTCTACCTCGAGAGAGGCGTCGTCCTCACCGGCGCTGACGCGCTCGCCGTGACGAACAACTTCCTCGCCGAGTGCGGAAGCTGCATCGAGCTCGTCGGCTCTGGACAGGCGTGCCTGATCAACGACAACCATATCGGGGCCGGCTTCGTCGGCTTCTCGATCTTCGCCGAGAACCACGTCGGCCTGCTCGTCTCGGGGAACAACATCTTCCCCCGCGGAAGGAGCTCGATACACCTAAAGAACTGCAGCAACTCCTCCGTCGCGGCGAACCGGCTCCATGCCTTCTACCCCGGCATGGTGCACTTCGAGGGGTCCTGCACGAACAACCTCGTCGCGTCCAACCACTTCCTGCGGCAACGCGAGGGCTTTCCTCCGTTCCAGAGCGACAGCAACGGTCTCGACGACCGCTTCGGCCTCGTTCACGTCAACGGCGACGGCAACACCATCGTGAGCAATCACTTCAGCTACGAGGTGCCCAGCCAGCACGTCCTGCCCTCCGGGGCCACGCCCACGATGGTCCTCGTGAAGTCCGGCACCAACAACTACGTCGCGACGAACCACACGATCGCCACCGTGAGTGTCAAGACGGTCGTGCTCGACGACAGCACCGTCAACACCACGATCCTGGACTGTGGCAGCGTCAGCGAGTTCCAGGCACTGGGCGGAGCCACCTACGGCTTCCGCGCCACCCCGTAGCCCGCCCTCGGGGCGATCGTGCGCCCGGGGCCGTCCGACGTCACAGGACCCTCTGTCACCATCACGCCCGCGCCCGCCTGCCACAGGAGGCAGCCATGGAGTACCTCATCCCGCCCTCCCGGGCCTACACCGCGCTCGCCTTGGCGGCCCTCGCCTGCCTGGCCGTCCTGTCCCTGGCGCCCGTCCCGCCGGCGAGGGCCGGAACACCGACGAACTATCCCGAGTACCCCTACCCGGCAACCGACTACACCGAGCCATTCCGAGGGCAGTTCCACTTCAGTCCGCAGAGCGGCTTCATGAACGATGTGAACGCACTCTTGTACTACCGAGGCGCCTACCACGTGTTCTTCCAGCACAACCCGCACGGACTGGCGTGGGACACGATGCACTGGGGGCACGCGACCAGCCCCGATCTCGTGCACTGGACGCAACAGCCGATCGCCCTCGAGCCTGGCGTCCACACCGGCCGGCTGTGGTCTGGCTCCGGGTGGGTGGACGTCGACAACGTCACCGGGCTGAAGACCGGCGATGACGACCCGATCATGCTCTTCACGAACACCGGAGGCGTGAGCATCGCGTACTCAACCGACGGAGCCCGCACCTTCCGCATGTACAACGGCGGCGCCAAGGTCGTGACCGACAGCGTCGAGAGCCGCGACCCGAAGGTGCAGTGGGATGCGTCCGGCAACCGCTGGGTCATGGTGACATACCGAGCCGGCACAGGCGCCGCCTTCTACACGTCGACCGACTTGCTGACATGGACGTACCGAGGTGCCTACAGGGCCTCATGGTTCGTCGAGTGCCCCGACCTCTATCGCCTCGCCGTCCACGGAAGCACCGTGACGAAGTGGGTGCTCCAGGACGCGAGCGGCGAGTACGTGATCGGGACGCTGGACGGGGCCGGCGTCTTCGTCTCCGACTGGTCGACGCCGCAGCGTATGGAGTGGGGGAAGTCCGACGCAGCCTTCGCCCCGAGCGTCTGGTACGCCTCGCAGACCTTCAACCAGCTTCCCGGCGGTCGAGTCGTGCAGATGGGTTGGCAGCCGAGCAACGCCGGTGTCACCTGGACAGGCAACGCCTCGTTCCCCCTGCAGCTCGGCCTCAACACCTACCCAGAAGGCATCCGGCTGACCCGCAACCCCGTCGGCGAGATCGCGGCGCTCCGCACGTCGACCAAGAACTGGGGCGTGCGCACGATCACGACCGACCCTGCGAGCGACCCCCTGAGCGGGCTCTCCGCGGACACCTACGAGATCAACGCCGTCTTCTCCCTCAACGGCGCGACGGCGTCGGAGTTCGGTTTCCGGGTGCACGCTCGGAGCGACGGATCCAGCGACCGAACCGTTGCCTACAGGCGGGCCGCACAGACCCTCTACGGGATGTCGGTCCCGCCCGAGAACGGGCAGGTGAAGGTACGACTCCTCGTCGACCGTGGCCAGCTCGACGTCTTCGGCAACGGTGGAAAGGCCGTCTTCAGCGACAACGTCGACTTCGACTCCGGACCCGACAGTCGCGGCCTCCACCTGTTTGCGACCGGTGGCTCTGTGACGCTCGCGTCGCTGTCGTTCTCGCCGCTGGGGTCGGCATGGACACCGGCACCACAGGGGCTCGCCCCCGCAAGCGCCATCGCAGCAACCGGTCACCAGGACCTGTGCCTGGACCGCGATGTCGCGAGTGGGCGGGCCCAGCTGTGGCGATGCCTCGGGAACTCCAACCAGACGTGGCATCTCGACACCTACGGACACCTCGTGACCGACGGCGTCTGCCTGCAGACTCCGCCCGGGCAGACCGCGAACCGGACCCCGGTCACGGTCGCGACGTGTACCGACACGGCACACCAGAAGTGGCACGCGGGAAACTACGGCTCACTCGTCAACCTCGCGTCCGAACGCTGCCTCGACGTCCCTGAGGCAGACTTCGTCAGCGGCCGCCAGCTGCAGGTCTACGACTGCGTCGGAACTCGCAACCAGAGCTGGATCGGGCCCCCCTACACCGTCGCCGATGGCCAGATCTCATGGAGCACCTCGTCCTCCTGTGTGGACCTCGACGTAGCGAGCGGCCGGGTGCAGATCTGGTCGTGCAACCGGCGCTTCAACCAAACCTGGCGACTAGAGCGCGACGGAACCATCCGGACGGCGGGCGTCTGCATGCAGCTTTCTCCCACCTCGTTGGGCAACGGGGCAGTAGTGAATGCGGAAAGGTGCTCTCTCACAGGACCGAACCAGCGGTGGAGCCGCTCCTCACAGGGGCAGTTGAGGAACGTGGCAGCCAACCGGTGCCTCGACCTCGACGTCGGCAACACGACAAATGGTCGACAGCTCATCGTCTGGGACTGTGTGGGGGGACAGAACCAGTCGTGGGTGGGTCCGGCCTGAGCTGCTCGGCATCCCTGCTCATCGGTCCGGGTGTCAACGTAGGCCGGAAATGGACCCGTGATCGACCTTGGGTTCCGCGGCGGATTCGGGTGGTCGTCGCGACACCGAGTGATCGTCATCGTAGGCCGGTGGTGAAGACCTCGGCCGGGGTTCGCCAGCCGAGGGTCTTGCGGGGTCGGGTGTTGAGCAGGGTCTCGATGCGGCGCAGGTCCTCGTCCGTGTGGACGCTGAGGTCGCTGTTGCGGGGCAGGTACTGGCGGGCGAGGCCGTTGCTGTTCTCGTTGGTGCCCCGCTGCCACGGGCAGCCGGCGTAGGCGAAGAAGACGCCTTCGGGGAAGAGGTGGGCGACCAGGTCGTGGCGGGCCATCTCGTTGCCCTGGTCCCAGGTGAGGGTGAGCAGCCGCTCGGCGGGGAGGTCGGCGAGCCCGGCGAGGAGGGCGGCGGCGAAGTCCTCTCCGGAGCGGGTCGCCGGGAGCCGGATCAGGCGGAGGTACCGGCTGGTGCGGTCGACCAGGGTGCCGATGCTGGAGGCGCCGCCGCGGCCGATGATCAGGTCGCCCTCGAAGTCCCCGATCCGGGACCGCTCCTCGACCACCGCAGGCCACGGGTCGATGGTCTTCCAGGGGGCCTCGAACCTCGGGCCGTGTTCACGGCGTCGCCGACGCCGCCGCAGCGAGCGTCCGGTGCGCAGGTTCTTCGTCAGCTCGCGGGAGAGCCCGTCCACGCCACCGACGAACAGGCCCTGGTAGATCGTCTCGTGGCACAGATGCCAGCTTGCGTCCAGGTTGTCCCATCTCCACCCCCTCATCCAAGTCGGGGCGTTGCGTCGAGTCGTGGAACCCAAGGTCGATCAGGGGTCAGTTTTCACCCGTCGCTGACACTGGGCCGCGCTCACGAAAAGTAGCTGCCCCGAGGACGCATGTCGCCGGAGTGTCAGACCCGGGGTGTGCGAGATCAGGCGGGCCACATCCCGCACGGCGTCCATCCCTCGCCCACCATGCGCTCGCCGAGCGCAACCACGGCGCCGAGAGTGGCCTCGCCGGTCCGCGTCGCGCATGTCCCCGGCGTGGATAGGTTGCCCGGACCGCGGCTGCAGCTGCGGTGACTCCCCACCGGCACCCCACGACGCCACGCCCGACTGGCCGCTCGCCATCGATCGAGGAGCGACCAGTCGGGTGCCGCAAGGCCGGAGGCGGCCTCAGGCTCGAGGCCTCAGCCGACGGCCTTCATGGGCGGGATGTAGGCGTAGGGAAGCACGCGGGTGAGGTACGTGCTTGCTCCCCGGATGTTGATCTTGAGGGTGGGGGCGAGCGTTCCGCCGAAGATGGGCCCGTTCGGGCCTGGGATGGTGTCGATGAAGCTCTGCACGAGCAGGTTCGGCATGACTTCATGGCTGTAGTTCTGCACCGGGGCCTCGGGCGGGTTGCCCAAGACGAGTGCGCTGGCGTTGAGCGGCCGGTAGTTGCTGCGCAGCGCCGGGCCGACGAAACCATAGAGGCCGTCCGGTCCGGTCAGGCCCGGTGCATAGGTGAACTGGTGGCTGATGGTGAACAGGTGGTAGCGGCCATTCCTGATGACCAGGTGCGGTCGTTCGGTCTGCTGGTTGACGCAGTTGGCCGACAGGACCGGTGGGAGGAGTCTCCACTTGGTCATCTTGGCGTTGGTGGCCTCCATGAGCCCGATGTTTCCGGTGTAGAGGTTGGCGTCGGCCGGGACCGTGTGGCCCGGGGGCAAGTTGCCCAGGTCGCGCTTGGTGCACTGGTACGTGCCGCCCACGCCCGCGGTGTTGCCCTCGAAGAGTGCGTAGACCTTGCCGTCGGCGGGATCCCTGAAGACGAACGGGTCGCGGAAGGCGTAGATGATGGGTGTGCCTTCGCTCTGTTCCTTGCTCTGATAGTAGGTGCCGTCCGCCTCGGCGATGATGCGGTGTTTGCGGAAACCGGTGAACCAGACGCCGTGGCTGTCGGCGTGGATCTTCCCCGATGCCATGGCGAGTCGCTGGAGGAAGTCCGTGTTGTTGATGCCGCCGTTGTCCCTGCCGCTGGCGGTATAGAACTGGCTCACCGTGTTGGAACCGGTCAGGATCGCGGTCCCGGCCCATTCACGTGAGCCCTTGGAGTAGCCGTCGGGGAACAGATGGCCGCCGTAGGTCCAGTTGTGGCCGTCCTTGGAGAAGAAGTACCCGATCCGCGCCTGCCAGTGCCTGTCGCCAAAGGGGATGTCTCGCGGTGCGACAAGGCTGAAGATCACGCTCCAACCTTTGTAGGACAACGGTTCCATGTCCAGGCCGGTGAGTGGCCAGGTATCCCAGACCCAGACCTGGTTGGTCATGATCGGGAAGTTCTCGGGGATTACGGGCGTCGTCGTGGTGGCGTCAGGTCGCACCTTGAGGGCGTCGGCCCGCTTCCACGTGGCGGTGAAGTTGTCCCGTGGACTGTAGGCCGCGGACGCGTCGATCGTGGCGCTGCTCACGCCCATGGTCTGTTTGGCGGCGGGGACTCGCTCGGAGGCCACCACACCTGGCGGGGCGGGCGGCGGTGCCGCAGAGGCTGGTAGCGCCACCGCCACCAGCCCGATCAACACGGTCGAGGCGATTGGTACCGCACGGGCGCGGGATCGAAGGAAAAAGGACATGGTCATCTCCGTGAGAAGGCGTCCCTCGTCGCCCCAGACCGGACCTGCCGGTCCGAACAACGAGAGAAGATGTGTTGGACGGTCCCGCGCGAGGCGGGACCTGGTGGGCCAGCCGCTGAAGCGGCCACCGGGGAGATCCATGGATGAATGTCGCCTGGCCAGCGATGTGACGTAAGTCACGATATGACCAAAAGCCACCCGGCGCGACCGGAGGAAATGCGTCTCCTCTCGGCGACCGAGGCGGAACATCAATGTGGGTCTCTTCGGCACCTGACGGGCGGGGACTCCGTCACCGACGGGGGCCGCTTTCCTGGACTTCGTGTGTACGACGCCATGCCCTCGGGGAGGGTCGGATCCCACGCCGGGATGATCGCCGAACCCCGCTCTCGCCTCCTGTGCCGGCGGAGGTCGTGCCTGAGCCCTGCCCATACGGCGCCGAGCACATGACGCCAACTTGAGCCTGCCGACATCCGCGGGCGGGGGCGAGGGGCGAGGGGAAGCTCGATGTCCGGAGCCAAATCACCCGCCGCCACCCGACCATCCGGACGGGGACGCCTTCGTTCGCCGCGCCAGGCCCCCGAGGCTCACTTCACGCTGCGTGCGCATCCGTCGTCGCCAACCCTCGTAACGTCGACGCCCGCCGCCCCCCGCCACACGCCGTCACCGCGACGGCCCACTCGACAGCGCCACCGACAACGTCCCTCCCTCGAAATCCAGAAAACTCATGGCCCACACACCTCTTGCACTCCGGGGTCGCGCTCTATCGTTGGTACGAATAAGAATGCGGCGAACGAAGGGGATGGAGCGATGACGTCAGAGCCCGGACATCCTCCGGAGGCCAGGGAACACACCTCGCCGAGCGTCCACACACGGCCTGCGCCGCGGGTTCCGGGGCAGGTCGTCGCATGCGGCTGGTGCGGCGTGCAGGTGGCCGTCCCGGCCCGCGGTCGCGTTCCCAAGTGGTGCTCGGGGACCTGCCGGCACCGGGCGTGGGAGCAGGCGCGGGCTGCCGCGTCCGGGCGTGCGGCCGTCACCGTGGTGGACCGCGTCGTGGAGACGGTGCGCACCCAGACTGTGGTGCAGCACCACCGCACGACGGTGCCTGTCGCCGTGCAGCCCGCGAGTGCGCATGAGTGGGCGCGAGTGCTGGAGGAGCTCGCCGCAAAGCTCGACAGGGGGCGGGTCTACGACCGCGACCTGCCGGTGCTGATCCCGGCGGCCAACGCGCTGATCGACGCCCTTCAGCGACGGATCGAACACCACTGACGGGCGCGCCGGGTGTCAGCCCGGCAGCTGATGGCCACTGGTCGGAGCCGCGGCGACGCCGCCCCACAGGGCCGCTCCCATGCGTCGGGCGGCTTCGTGGCGGAGCTCGTCGACGGCGTGCACGTAGCGCTGGGCGGTGGCCATCTCGGTCCATCCCATGATCGCCATGACGGTGCGGATGTCGACGCCCTGGAGGAGAAGGAGCGTGGCCGCGGTGTGCCGGGCATCGTGCAGGCGCACCTGGCGCACGCCCGCGTCGCGCAGGATCTGCTTCCAGTCGCGGTAGTCGGCGTGGGAGTCGATGAGCGCGCCCCAGTCGGTGCAGAAGACGAGGTCGTGGGTGTGGTCCCAGACGTTGGCCCGCTCGAGCTTGAGCCGCAGCTGGGCGGCCCGGTGGGCCCGCAGCTCGGCCACGAGCGGCGGCGGAAGGGCCACCGAGCGTCGTGACGAGCGGGTCTTGGGCTCGACCAGCACCAGTCCCCCGTCGCGTCGCTGCGGGCACTCCGCGCCGCGGAGGTGGCCACACGCCGGTTCCGCCCGCCGTCGAGGGCTGCAGCCGTGGCTCCAGGTGCGTCGCTGCACGGCACGTCGCACGCGCAGGACGCCGGCGTCGAGGTCGACGTCCTCCCACATCAGCCCGAGCGCCTCGCCCTGGCGCAGTCCGAGCGACAGCGCGACCGACCAGCGGGCGCCGTTCAGCCGTCCCTGCGCCGCCTGCAGGATGGCCCGGCACTCGTCCGCGGTCAGCGGCTCGATCTCGGTCCGCTCCACCCGCGGCGGCCGTGCCAGGGCGGCCGGGTTGGTCACCAGCCGCTGGCGCCTGACGGCCTCGTTGAGGCTGGAGCGCAGGACACGGTGCACGCCGTGGACGACGTGCGTAGACCGGCCGTCGTCGATCAGCTGCCGGTAGAGCCGCTCCAGGGTCTCGGGCCGCAGGTCGGTCAGCCGCGCGGCGCCGATGGACGGGATGACGTGCACGCGCACGTGGCTGGCGTAGCCGGAGCGGGTCTTCCACCGCACTGAGAGCGGCAGGATCTCCTCCAGCCAGTGCTCGAGCCACTGCTCAACGGTGATGTTGTCGAGCAGCCAAGGTCGCTGCCCGCTGTCGCGGGCGTTCTCCAGCTCGCGCACCGCGGCATCGAGCTCGCGTTTGGTCGCCCGGCTGAGGTGCCGGCGGTCGCGCTCCCCGTCCAGGCGCCGCCCGACGGTCACCCGGGCGTGCCACCGGCCGTCGGCGCCGCGGTACCTCGTCGTGGCGCTGTCGCCGGTCGCGGCGCGTGGCCTACCGCGCATCCGGCCTACCCCGCCTCGGCGTCTCGCATCGACGCGACGAACCGGTCGAGCTCGGCCCGCTCGACCCGCACCGAGCGGCCGAGGTGGACCGCGCGCAGCCGGCGGCCCGAGATCTGGCGCTCGACGCTGCGGCGGGTCCAGCGCAGCTGGGTCGCGACCTCGTTGAGGTTGAGCAGGAGGGTGGGCTGGGTGTGGGGTGCACTGTCCATGCCCCCCAAAGCCGCCGAGGGTGGGCCATGTGGTCAGTCACGACCCGATTCGTTGTGCTCACGACCTCAGTGTCACCCCAGGCGACCCGAGCACCCCGGCGCGAATTTTGGGGCCCATTGTGGGGCCCAGACCCCCATCAGGCACCGTCCGGATGTCGGACACGAGTAAGCCCCCGACAGCGTTTCCGCTGGCCGGGGGCCCGTCGTCTGTCTCAACACAGAGCGCGCCCGAAGGGATTCGAACCCCTAACCTTCTGATCCG
>CAWJME010000002.1:0-5063 GCA_963843895.1 uncultured Actinomycetota bacterium
CTGGGGTGACCCGGTGAGGGCGCTCCTGGCCTCAGTTCACGCTGCCGGCGGCCACCCAGTCGGTGCCGAGGTCCTTGGTGGTCCAGACGTCCGTCCCGGCCAGCAGCCAGATCACTCGCCCGCTCGCCGAGACGGACGTGCGCCCGCTCGCCGGAACGGCCTTCTCGACACACTGGCCCGTGCCGAGCTGGGTGCCCGCGTACGGCTGCACCACCACGCCGGCGCACTCCGGGTCGACGAGGGCGATGACGCCGGTGCCGTCGGCGCGACCCGAGACGGACACCGCTCCCTTGCTCGTGAGCACGTCGGCCCAGGTGTCTCCGTTGTCGGGGGTCGTCCGCAGCCGACCGCCCTCGCACAGGGCCGTCGCGCGTGTCCCCCCGTCCGCCGAGAGGTCGAGCACCTGCGCGTCGCCGCACGGCCGCACCATCTCATCGCGCGGCGAGTGCACCTCGACCGCCTTGAGCGGGTTCCGGGCCCACCCCTTGCCGGCGGAGCCGGGATCGCTCCACGACTGACCTCCGTCGGCGGTGGTCCACAACCGCAGGTCGCAGTCCTTGTTTCCGCCGATGACGAAGGCCTGGGTGCGCGATGACGGCTTGAGACGGGTCAGCGTGCCCGGCGGGGTGAACTCGGTCCAGGTCTTGCCGGCGTCGGTGGTCGTCGCCCCGGTGCCCGGCTTTCCGCACGAGCCGACGGTGGCGAACCACGCCTCGGACGCCGAGAGCGCGACGACGAAGGCCGACAGGGGCGCCGCGATCGGCGTGGCGGGGGCAGCGGTGGGGCTCGGTGAGGGCGACGGCACAGCGGTCCCCGACGGTGCGGGGTCGGAGGGGGCGACCGCGGTCGGAGCCTCGTTCGTGGTTCGCGGCCACAGCGCCCAGCCGACGACGGCCGCGTCGACGACGAGCAGCAGCACGAGCCCGACGACCACACCCACCCTCCGCAGATCCATGGGGCACATGGTGTCAGACGGACCCGGCGGACCGCGCCGATGTGTCCACCCGTGGCCGCCGACCGACTCGCCTAGACTCCGACACCGTGAGCGACCCCGACCCCCACCCCGTCCGGCGGGTGCTGCTCTCACAGGCCGACGTCACCACCGTCGAGGAGGAGCTCGTCCTCGAGGCCCTGCGCTCCGGCTGGGTCGCGCCCCTCGGGCCCTTCGTCGACCGCTTCGAGGACGCCGTCGCCCAACGGGTGGGGGTGAGCTCCGCGGTCGCCCTGTCATCGGGGACCGCCGCCCTCCACCTCGCCCTCCTCCACGCCGGGGCCGGGCCCGGCCGGGTCGTCGTCCTGCCGTCGATGACGTTCGCGGCCACCGCCAACGCCGTGCTCTACACCGGCGCCGAGCCCGTCTTCGTCGACTCCCGTCCGGACGACGCCAACGTCGACCCGCAGCTCCTGCTCGAGACGGTGGCCGGGCTGCTCCGGGACGGACGGGACGTGGCCGCTGTCGTCACGGTCGACCTCTTCGGGCGCGCGGCGGACCACGGCGTCATCGACCCCGGTCTCGCCGATCTCGGCGTTCCCCACGTCGAGGACGCCGCCGAGGCCCTCGGTGCCACCCTCCACGGGCGAGCGGCGGGCTCCTTCGGGCAGTCGGCGGCGCTGTCGTTCAACGGCAACAAGATCATGACGACGTCCGGCGGGGGCATGCTGCTGTCCGACGATGCCGAGCTGGTCAGCCGGGCCCGTTACCTCGCCACGCAGGCCAGACAGCCGGCGCCCTGGTACGAGCACACCGAGGCCGGCTACAACTACCGGCTGTCGAACCTGCTCGCCGCCCTCGGGGTCGGCCAGCTGTCCCGGCTCGACGAGATGATCGCCCGCCGGCGCGCGATCCGCGAGCGCTACGCGACGGCCCTTGCCGACCTCGCCGGGGTCTCCCTCCTCGGACGTCGCGGCGTGCGTGGGGACGCCGAGGACAACTGCTGGCTCACCTGCCTGGTCCTCGACCCCGCCGCCACACCCGCCACCCCGGATTCCGTCGTCGCGGACCTGGCGGCGGCCGGTATCGAGGCGCGGCACCTGTGGAAGCCCATGCACCTCCAGCCGATGTACCGCGAGGCCGGGATGGTCGACACCGGGGCGAGCGCGGAGCTGTTCGCCCGCGGTGTCACGCTGCCCAGCGGTTCCGCCCTCGTCGGTGACGATGTGGACCGAGTCATCGAGGCCGTCGTGGGCGCGGTCGGCGCCCGGGGCTGAGCCTCGTCAGGCGTCTGCGTCGCGGTGCAGCACGGCGAGGACGGTGAGGGCGAGGTAGCGGAGGTCGCCGCGGAGCGACCACGTCTCGACGTACTCCCGGTTGATCCTGACCTTCTCCGGCCAGATGACCTCGCGGTTGTAGGTCTCCGGGTCGTCGGCGGCCGCGAGGAGCGCCTCCTCGTGCCGGAAGGCGAGGGACGCCGGCCCCGTGATCCCCGGCCGGACGCTGAGGACCACACGGTCGGGCCCGGTGAGCAGGTCCGCCCACCCGGCCACGTCCGGACGAGGTCCGACGAGGCTCATCCGGCCCCACACGACATCGACCAGCTGCGGCAGCTCGTCCACCTTCCACGCGCGGAACCGCCGACCCCAGGGGGTGATCCTGGGGTCGCCGGACGTCGTGACGTGGGTGGTCACCGCAGCCGACGGGCGCATCGTGCGGATCTTGTGGATGGTGACCGGGCGGCCGTCACGCCCGACCCGCTTCTGGGCGAAGACCCCGGTCTCCCCGGTGTCGCGCCGCGCCACCAGCACGGCGGCGACCGTGACCGGAGCGGTGAGCACCAGCGCGACCCCTCCGACCGTCAGGTCGAGGGCGCGCTTGACGGCGGCCTGCCGGGGGGTCAGGCGAGGGCCGGCTCCGTCAGGCACGACCGAACCGGTCCAGTGTCTGACGGCCGAGGTCCTCGAGCCGGGCCACGGCGTCGGGACCCAGCTGGCTCCGTCCCTTGCCGACGCTCCCGGAGGACACCCGCGCCGTGTCGGTGGCCGCCAGCAGCCCGGGACGACCGATGAAGTCGAGGACCCGGGCGGTCCCGCCCGTGGGGTCCGCCACGAAGTCCTCGTACCGAACCTCGAGCAACTGGTTCTCGGGGAGGCCGGCGAGCCCGTCCGCCGCCTGCTCGACGCACCGCTGCCACTGCACGAACGCCAGCTCCTCCAGCGGATGAGTGCGCTGCAGCTCGCGGAAGTCGCGCGGCCGCGGGCCCCACCACGTACCGACCCGCAGGTCGCGGTCGGCCCGGCGGACCTCCCGTCGGACGCGCTGGGTCGCGCGCTTGCGCACGAGTGATCCGACGTGGCGAGGGAGGTCGAGGACGGGGACGTACCGGGCCTTGCGCAGCGTGTATCCCAGCTCGAACGGCGCGTTCCACCGCCGCATCGTCGAGGCGGCGGCATCGATGCCGTCACGGTGGATGAACACGTACTTCGCCTCCGGGAACAGGGCGCGGGTGAAGGGCACCCGCAGCGAGACCGCGCAGGTCTTCTCGACGACGACCTCACTGCCCTGGTGCCGACCCAACGCCTCGAAGCGACGATGGAGGTACCGGGACACGGCGGGGGTCGCCCGCTCCGGTGGCAGCTCGTCGTGAGGGACGTCGAGGTTCCCGTGCTTCCACAGCAGGTTGATCTCGTCGCAGGCCCACGTGCCGATGCCCGGAGCGGACGCCAGCACGTCCCGGAGCATGTTCGTCCCCGACCTCGGGGCGCCGACGATGATGACGTACTCGCTCACGACCGCACCTCCACGTCGCCGCGGTCCCGGGCCACCTCGTCGAGCAGGGAGGTCCAGCGCGCCAGGACCCGGTCGCGGTCGAAGGCCAGGGCGAAGTGGTCCAGCACCTTGCGCCGACGGCCCTCGTGCCCGCCGGCGGCGAGCTCGCGGCCGGCCTCCGACAAGGCGGCGGCGATGCCCGCGAGGTCCCCGGGCGCGACCGACCAGCCGAGTCCCGCACGCACCGAGGTCGTCGCCAGCTCGGTGTCGGGCTCGCAGACCACCAGGAGAGGCAACCCCTGCTCGGCGTAGGTCGCCGTCTTGCTCGGATAGGCGTAGCGAGCGACCTCCGGTGCGAGGGACACCACCCCGACGTGGGCGGTCCGCATCAGGGCCTTCGCGGCGCTGGGCGGCCCGGGAGGGAGGAGGACCACCCGGTCCCGCAGGACGTCGGGAAGTGCATCCACCGCCCGCACGACGTCGGAACGAGCCCGCCCGCTCCCCATGAAGACGAGCTCGACGTCGACGTCGTCACCGATGAGAGGCAGGCTACGGACGAGGTCCGGGAGGGCCTGGAAGCGGCCGAGGTTGCCGGTGAACACCACCCGCAGCGTTCCGGACGACGGCCCGGGGAGGGGGCTCGCCCCCTCCACCCGGTCGTCGCCGAGGGCGAAGTTGTTGAGGACCACGACGCGGTCGCGGAGGGCGGGGTCGCGAGCGAGCACGGCGGCTCTCATGTCCTCGCTGAGGACGACGACGCGCGAGGCGCGGCGCATGGTGGCGGTGTCGAGGCGCAACAGGGCCCGGTGGACCACGGGGTGGGCGAACTCCCCCGAGAGGCGTCCGATCTCGGGGTGGAGGTCCAGGCAGTGGTAGACGAAGTCGGCCCTGCGGAGGCGGGCCACGAGGGACGCGGCGACCCCGAGGGTCACCTGCGGGGCCGTCGAGCACATCACCACATCGGGCCGGGGACCGCGCAGGAGCCGCAGGGCGGCGCCGACGGGGAAGACGACGAGGTTGAGCAGCTGGCCGGGCAGGCGACCGCCCTCGGGCACCACGGGCACGCGCACGATGCGGGGCCGGTCGACCGTGGAGGGGGGTCGCTCCCCGGTGCCGTCGGCCGGTCGGGACGTGACCACCTCCACGTCGTGGCCGTGGGCGACCCAGTCGGAGGTCATCTCCCGGAGGAACGTCGCGTACGGCGGGGGGTCCGGCCAGAAGTAGCGGTGGATGGCCCGGATCTGCACGCCAGGTCAGCCCTTCCGTCGGTGGCCGTGGTGCCGCCCCCTGGGCGACGCGGTCAACCGCAGCATAGCCACGGCCCGCCCCTGGCCCGGGCGTCTCGCCCCGGACCGGTTCC
>CAWJME010000003.1:0-32488 GCA_963843895.1 uncultured Actinomycetota bacterium
GGAAGGCGTCGAACGCACGCGCAGGCCTGCGAGCCGGTACCCCTGCTCGGCGAAGGTGGCGGCGTCGCGGGCCAGCGCCGCCGGGTCGCAGGCCACGTAGGCGATGGCGCGCGGCCGCAGGGCGGTGACCGCCCGGACCACGGCCGCCCCGGCGCCGGTGCGCGGCGGGTCGAGGACGACGACGTCGGCGCGCTGCGGGAGCAGCTGCGACCGCACGGATCGGCGCGCCCGGCCCCGGCGCCGGTCGGCCCGAGGCAGACCGAACGCCTCGTCGACCCGCGCGCCGACGACGACGACGTTGCCGGCGGCGGCGAGGCCGGCCGTGGCCCGCTCGACGGCGTCCCGGTCGGACTCGACCGCCACGACCTGCCCCGTCGACCCGACGGCCTCGGACAGCGCGGCCGCGAACAGCCCCACGCCCGCGTAGAGGTCGAGCGCCCGCTCCCCCGGCCGGACGTCGAGCACCCCCATGACCGCCTCGAGGAAGGTCGAGGCCGCCCCGGGGTGGACCTGCCAGAACCCGCGCGCCGAGACCTCGTGCCCGTGCGCGTACGCGACCAACCCGTCGCCCCGGGCCCACGTGGCCTCGACGTGCTCGACGACCTCGGGCACGTCACCGCCGGGTACGACGACGGCCACGGGGTCGCCGACCGAGGGCGCGACGACGTCGACCGCCTCGGCACCGGGCCAGTCGCGCTCCGTGACCGCGAGCCCGCTGACGCCCGGGGCCGCGATCCGGCAGCGGTCGACCGGGACGAGCTCGTGCGAGCGGTGCCGGCGCAGCCCGGCGCGCCCGTCCGGCCCGACCGCGAACTCGACCCGCGTCCGCCAGCCCAGGCCGTCGGCGTCCCCCGGGACCGGCTCGACCTCGACGTCGACCTCGAGCCGGGCGAGGCGCGCCATCTGCTCACGGACCACGCCCGCCTTGAGCCGCCGCTGGGCCGTGAGCCCGACGTGCTGGAGGTCGCAGCCGCCACAGGCCCCCGGACCGCTCCAGGGGCACGGCGGCTCGACGCGGTCCGGGGAGGCCGCGACCACCTCGACCGCGTCGGCGCGCACGAACCGCGCGCCGGACCCGACCTCGGTGACCCGCGCCCGCACCCGCTCCCCCGGGAGCGTGTGCCGGACGAAGAGGACCTGGCCGTCGTGCCGGGCGACGCAGTGCCCGCCGTGCGCGAACGCGGTGACCTCGACCTCGACCTCGTCGTCGACCGCGAGCCCGGGGCCTCCGGGCGTCATCAGAGGTCGCCGCGGCGGACGTCGCCCACGACCGGGCCGTCCATCCGCTCCTCGGCGCCCTCCGAGGAGGCGAGCTGCCAGGGCACCGAGGAGACCATGACCCCGGGGGTGAAGAGCAGGCGGGTCCGCAGGCGCAGCGCGCTCTGGTTGTGCAGGATCTGCTCCCACCAGTGCCCCACGACGTACTGCGGGATGTAGACGACCACGATGTCCCGGGGGTTGTCGCTGCGGATCGAACGGACGTAGTCGAGCACGGGCCGGGTGATCTCCCGGTACGGGCTGTCGAGCGCCTTGAGCGGGACGGGGATGTCGCGCCGGTCCCACTCCGCCTGGAGGGCGCGGGTCTCGTCCGGGTCGACCGCGACACTGATCGCCTCGAGCACCGACGGGCGGGTCGCCCGTGCGTACGCGAGGGCCCGCAGGGTGGGCTTGTGGATCTTCGCGACGAGCACGATGGCGTGGACCCGCGAGGGCAGCATCTGGGCCTTGGTGTCCCCCTCCTCGACACTCAGCTCGTCGCGCACGTGGTCGTAGTGCTTCCGGACCCCGAGCATGAGGAAGAAGAGCACCCCCATCGCCGCGATGGCGTACCCGGCGCCGTGGACGAACTTCGTCGCGAGGACGACGAGCAGCACCAGGCCGGACATCGCCGCACCGACGCCGTTGATGACCCGGCTGCGGAGCATCCGGGAGCGGGCCGCCGGGTCCCTCTCGACGCGCAGGAACCGGTTCCAGTGCCGGACCATCCCGACCTGCGACAGCGTGAAGGAGACGAACACCCCGACGATGTACAGCTGGATGAGGCGGGTGACGTCGGCGTTGAAGATCACGACGAGGAAGGCGGCGGCGCCGGCGAGGATGAGGATGCCGTTGGAGAACGCGAGCCGGTCACCCCGGGTGTGGAGCTGGCGCGGGAGGAAGCCGTCGCGGGCGAGGATCGAGCCGAGCACCGGGAAGCCGTTGAAGGCGGTGTTCGCCGCGAGCACGAGGATGAGCCCGGTGACGATCGAGACGACGACCACGCCGAGGTGGAAGTCCGAGAAGACGGCCTTGGACACCTGGCCCATCACGGTGTCCTGGACGTAGCCGTCGCCGACCGGCACCCCGTCGCGCAGCAGCTGGTTCGCCTCGTCGTCGGCGTACTTGACCCCCGTCCACGACGCGAGGGCGACCATGGACATGAGCATGGTCACCGAGATCGTGCCCATGAGGAGCAGGGTCGAGGCCGCGTTGCGGCTCTTGGGCTTCTTGAAGGCCGGGACGCCGTTGGAGATCGCCTCGACACCGGTGAGGGCGGCGCAGCCGGAGGAGAACGCCCGCAGGAAGAGGAACGCCATCGCGATCGACCCGAGCTCCGCGAACCCGGTCTCCGGGCGGAGCTGGAGGGTCGCGCTCTCGGCGGGCGGCAGGTCCCCCGCCACCTTCCGGTAGAAGCCGAACGCGGCCATCCCGAGGATCGCGGTCATGAAGAGGTAGGTCGGGATGGCAAAGGCCGTCCCGGACTCGCGCACCCCGCGCAGGTTCATCGCGGTGAGCAGCACGATGATCGCCACCGCCGCGAGCGCCTCGTGGCCACGCAGGAACGTGAACGCGGAGGCGGCGTTCTGCACCCCGGAGGAGACCGAGACGGCCACGGTGAGCACGTAGTCGACGAGGAGGGCGCTCGCGACGGTCAGGCCGGCGCGCGGCCCGAGGTTGACGCTCGCGACCTCGTAGTCACCGCCACCACTCGGGTAGGCGTGGACGTTCTGCCGGTAGCTCATGATGACGACGCCCATGACGACCACGACGACGAGGGCGATCTTCCACGACTGGGTCAGCGCCAGCGTGCCGCCGGCCAGGCCGAGGGTGAGGAGGATCTCGTCGGGGGCGTAGGCCACCGACGAGAGCGCGTCGCTCGCGAAGACCGGCAGCGCCAGCTTCTTCGGCAGCAGGGTCTCCCCGAGCCGGTCACTGCGCATCGCGCGGCCCACGAGGACACGCTTGACCAGACGTCCGGGCGTAGACACGAGGACAACTGTAGGCAGACGGACCCCCGAAGGGGTGCACGTCCCGGACACCGGCTCGGGGCGAGGTGGCGCGTAGTAGCGTCGGCGTCGTGCACTTCGTCATCATGGGCTGCGGCCGGGTCGGCGCCTCGCTCGCCCGCGCCATCGAGCGCGCCGGCCACGAGGTGGCCGTCGTCGACCAGGACGAGGCGGCCTTCCGACGGCTGGGCACCTCCTTCGAGGGCCGCACGGTCACCGGCGTCGGGTTCGACCGGGACTGCCTCCGGGCGGCCGGCATCGAGGACGCCTACGCCTTCGCGGCGGTCTCCAGCGGCGACAACTCGAACATCCTCGCGGCGCGGGTCGCGCGCGAGAAGTTCGGCGTCGAGAACGTCGTCGCCCGCATCTACGACCCAGGCCGCGCGGAGATCTACCAGCGCCTCGGCATCCCCACCGTCGCCACGGTCAAGTGGACCAGCGACCAGATGCTCCGCCGGCTGCTCCCCCAGGGACACGTCCCCGAGTACTCCGACCCCTCGGGCCGCGTCGTCATCGCCGAGATGCCGGTCACCGCGCAGTGGATCGGCCACCGGCTCACCGAGATCGAGGCGGCGACGTCGGGCCGGCTGGCCTACGTGACCCGGCTCGGCGACGCCTTCCTCCCGGATGCGGACACCGTCTACCAGGAGGGTGACCTCGTCCACCTCGCCCTCCTGAGGGACGACCTCGCCGGCGCCGAACGCGTCCTCGACGCGCCGCCCCCCGCCCACTGACCCCCGAAAGGCCCACCTGCATGCGCGTCGTCATCGCCGGAGCCGGAAGCGTCGGGCGCTCCATCGCCCGGGAGCTGATCCGCAACGGCCACCACGTGCTCCTCGTCGACCGCGACGCCGACGGCGAGCGGGTCAACAAGGTCCCGGACGCGAGCTGGCTCCAGGCCGACGCGTGCGAGATCGAGGCGCTCTCCGAGGCCGGGCTCGCCGACTGTGACGTCGTCGTCGCGGCCACCGGCGACGACAAGGTCAACCTCGTCCTCTCGCTCCTCGCGAAGACCGAGTTCGGGGTGCCCCGCACCGTCGCGCGCGTCAACAACCCGAAGAACGAGTGGATGTTCGACGAGGCGTGGGGGGTCGACGTCGCGGTGTCCACGCCCCGGCTCATGACCGCCCTCGTCGAGGAGGCCGTGAGCGTCGGCGACCTCGTGCGCATCTTCGAGTTCCAGCAGGGCCGGGCGATGATGGTCGAGATGACCCTGCCGGTCGGCAGCCCCTACGCCGGGTCGCGGGTCGGTGACGTGCCGTTCCCCGGCGACACCGTGCTCACCGGCATCATCCGCGACGGCGCGCCCATCGCCCCGAGCCGCGACGACGCCCTCGAGCCGCTCGACGAGCTGCTCTTCGTCACGACGCCCGAGGCGGAGGCGGAGCTGGAGTCGCTGCTCTCCCCCGGCCAGCGCCACAAGCGCGAGGACGACGACGAGGGCTGACGCCCGCGGCTCCGTCAGGGGTGGTGCGCGCCGTCGTCGGCGCCGGGGCCCTCGCCCGGCTCCAGCGGCGTGTGCCCGGACACGAGCATCCAGGCCATGACCGCGAGGGCGCCGACGTAGAGCGGCCACCCGAGGACGATCTTCGCGACCGCGAGGAGCTCGACCTGCGCCCCGAGGTAGAGCGGCACCATGATGACGAGCCGCACGACGTACAGCCCGACGAGGACCCAGGTGAGCCGGGCGCAGACGCGGACCATCCCGCGGTCACGACGCCACCCGAACGGGTCCTCCTGGGCCCGCGGGTCCCCCGCGCCGACGATGAAGCCGACGACCGGCCACCCGACGAGGACCGAGATGACCGTGCCGACGAAGAACCCGGCGCTCGTGAGGATGCCGGGGAGGAAGGCGTCCTGCGCCTCGCCCGAACGCAGCGCGAAGAACGCGGCGACGGCCGTGGCGACGAGCGCCCCGAGCACGTGCTGGAGCGAGGAGCGCTGCAGCACCCGCACCACCGCGAGGACGAGGGCGACGCCGATCGCCGCGATGGCCGCGGTCCGCACGTCGTGGCCGGTGGCCGACCAGACGCCGACGAAGACGACGGTCGGCAGGGCCGTCTCGACCGAGCCGCGCCACCCGCCGAGGGCGGTCGAGAGCCGATGGCGGATCAGCGCCTCGACGGTCTCGGCGGTGGGGGCCTCGGGGGCGCGCTCGTCGGCCGTCACTGCTTCGGGAGGATCTCGTAGGCGGGGTTGAAGATCGTCGGGACGCCCTTGAAGGTCGCGACCCGGCCGCGCGCGCGCACGAACGTGCCGGGCTCGATGCCGCCGATCGCGCGACGGCCGACCCAGATGAGGTTGACCGAGCCCTTGCCGTCCCAGACCTCCGCGACGAGCGCGGGGACGCTGCTCCGAGGCGGGAGGGTCACGGTGCGGACCGTGCCGCACACGCACGCGGGGTGCCGGGGGGCCAGCGCCCGGAGGTCGTCGCCGCCCTCGACGACGCTCTGCCGGTGCAGCTCGTCGGCGTCCTGCTCGAGCGGGGTGCGGGTGAGGTCGTGCAGCCGCGAGCGGACGCCCATCAGCGGATCTCGGTGATCTCGGGACCACGCTCGAACGGGCCGAGGTCGCCGTCGTCGGGCTCCGCCTCGTCGGCCTCGCCACTCTCGGTGCGGGCGTCCTGGGGCAGCTGGAGGGGCAGCAGCTCGCGCGGCGCCATCGGCTCGACCCCACGGACGACGACGACGTCGCGGAGCACCTCGAGCAGCTCCTCGGCGGCGGCCTCGTCGATGGCGGCGCGCCCGGAGACGACGGCGCGCAGGAACCAGCGCGGCCCGTCGACGCCGACGAAGGTGGCGGGGGCGAAGACCGTGCGGCCGTCCGGGCCGACCGAGGGCATGCGGGTGCGGAGCTGGGTGCCGAAGGCCGTGTCGCTCTCCTCGACCGTCCCGCCCTGCTTCTCGACCGCCATCGCGATCTCGCGGCGGATCTCGGTCCACACGCCACCGGAGCGGGGCGCGGCGAAGGCCTGGAGCTGGAGGGCGGACTCGCCGAGCACGGCGGTCGCGGCGTTGACCTGCTGGGTCTCCTGCTCGACCTCGAGGCGCAGCTCCATCCCGGGCACGCCGCGGACCCACAGGGCTCCGAGGTCGATGCGGCCGTCGCGGCCCTCCACCTCGGCGACGTCGAACGGCCCGCCCTCACGGGCCACCGGCTCCGCGCCCGGGCCGCCCTCGGCGGCGGCGGTCTCGGCAGCGGTCTCGGCGGCGTCCTCGGAGGCCCCGGTCGTGGGCTCGGTGGCCTCGGGGGCGGCCTCGGCGCCCTTGTTCCTGCGGAAGATGCTCACTGCGGTGTCGTCCTCGGGTGTCGGGGGGTCGAGCGGGTCACCGACGTGCGACGGGGCCGAAGCCCCCGGTGGACCCGTGGCCAGTGTCCCCCCGGGCGCTGTCGGGAAGCGAATCGGCCTCGGTGAAGTCGCCGTGCAGGTACTCCTGGACGACGAGCTGGGCGATGCGGTCGCCGACCCGCACCGTGAAGGGCTCGGTGGGGTCGAGGTTGACGAGGTTGACGAGGACCTCGCCGCGGTACCCGGAGTCGACGGTTCCGGGGGCGTTGACGATGCTCACGCCGTGGCGGGCGGCGAGCCCGGACCGCGGGTGCACGAGCCCGACGGTCCCGGGCGGCAGGGCGAGGGCGAGGCCGGTGGGGACCAGGGCCCGGGCGCCCGGCGGGAGCGTCACCTCGGCGACGCTCGTGAGGTCCGCGCCGGCGTCGCCCTCGGTGCTGTACCGCGGGAGGACGGCGTCCGCGTGGAGCCGCCGGACGGCGACGGGGACGCGGTGCGCGGAGCTCACGGGTAGGCCGACACCGCCGGTCAGGCGGCGCACTCCCGGCACACGAGGACGCCGCCCTTCTCGCTCGCGAGCTGGCTGCGGTGGTGCACGAGGAAGCAGCGCGAGCACGTGAACTCGTCGGCCTGGCGCGGGAGCACGCGCACCGAGAGCTCCTCGCCGGAGAGGTCTGCGCCCGGGAGCTCGAAGCCCTCGGCCTGCTCGGTCTCGTCGACGTCCACGCTCGAGGTGGTCTTGTCCACGCGGCGGTTCTTCAGCTCCTCGATGGAGTCCTCGGACAGCTCGTCGTCGGTCTTGCGCGGTGCGTCGTAGTCGGTTGCCATCGTTGCTCGTCCACCCTTCATCGTGCTGATCGGCCCTGACAACGCACGGGGGGCCGAGTTTGTGCCCCGAGCGACCGACGTGCGCGCCAGATTGTGCACCATGGTGGGGAGGCCCTGCCACACGGGTCCACGCCGCGACCGCGGGCGGCCGCGCCGGGGGCTCAGCGGGGGTCGCCGACGGAGCCGACGAGCCGTGCCGTCAGCTCCCTGACCAGCGCGGACAGCGCCTGCGCGACCCCCGGCGCGGCGGCCCAGGTGAGGTCGCGCGTGGGCACGTCGTCGACCGGCCCTCCGAGGACCGCACCGGCCTCGGTGGCGACGAGCTCACCGGCCGCGCGGTCCCAGGGGTGGAGCCCGGTCTCGTAGTAGGCGTCGAGGCGGCCGCAGGCCACGGCGCAGAGGTCGAGCGCCGCGCTGCCGTGGCGGCGCAGGTCGCGGATCCGGGGCAGCAGCTCGACGAGCAGCCGGGCCTGGCGCTCGCGCACCTCGGCCGCGTACCCGAAGCCGGTGCCGACGAGCGAGAGCCCGAGGTCGTCCGTGGCGTTCACGCGCAGGGTGTGGGACCCCGCCGGGGTGCTCAGGCGGGCACCACCTCCCCGGTGGGCGTGGAAGAGCTCACCGCTCGGCGGGTTGAACACGGCCGCGGCGACCGCCTGCCACTCCCCCGGCAGCCCGGGGTCCCCGACGACCGCCGCGACGGAGACCGAGTAGTCGGGCACCCCGTAGAGGTAGTTCGTCGTGCCGTCGATGGGGTCGACGACCCAGGTGACGCCGCTGGTCCCCCGGCGGCCCCCCTCCTCCTCGCCGAGCACGGCGTCGTCGGGGCGCAGGTCCGCCAGCCGGTCCAGGAGCAGCTGCTGGCTGCGCTGGTCCATCTCGGTGACGACGTCGGTCCGCGACGACTTCGCGGTGAACCCGAGATCGGCGGGCCGCTCGTCGAGGACCAGGCGACCGGCGTCCCGGGCCACGTCGCACGCGACGCGCTCGAGGTCGGCGGGGTCGACCCCCTCGGGCACGGGCAGGACCGCCATCAGTCGCGCCCGCACAGCGCGGGCTTGGCGACGCGCAGGTTGGGGCAGCAGCCCGGCGCGCAGACCGAGGGGCGCACGTCCCCCGCGAGCCAGGTGGCCGGGACCACGACCTCGCCGCGGGCCTCGGCGGCCCGCTCGAGGAGGAGGTCGACGAGCGCCTCGACGAACTCCGGGTCGGCGTGCGGTGTCGCGACCCGGACGAACGGGACCCCCACCCGGTCCGCGGTCTCGGCGGCCTCGGTGTCGAGGTCGTGGACGACCTCCATGTGGTCGGACACGAACCCGATGGGGACGACGACCACGGGCGCCGAGGTCGACTCCGCCGCGAGCTCCTCGATCCGGTGGTTGACATCGGGTTCCAGCCAGGGCTGGCTCGGCGGTCCCGAGCGCGAGCAGAAGACGAGCTCACCGCTCAGCTCGATGCCGAGCTCGGTCCCCACCGCCTCGTCGAGGCGCCGGGCCAGCCGCACGTGCTGGTCGGAGTAGAGGTTGCCCTCGCCGTCGCCCGGGCCGGAGGTGTCGTCCATCGCGAGGGGGATCGAGTGCGTCACGTAGAGGACGCGTGCCGCGGAGGGGTCCTCGAGCCCGCCGAGCGCGGCGACCATCGCCCGGACCCAGGCCCGGCCGAGCCCGGGGTGGTGGACGTACTGGCGCACCTTGTCGATCTCGAGCCCGTCGCCGGCCGGACCCACCTCGTCGACCGCGGCCGCGAGGTCCTCGCGGTACTGCCGGCACGAGGAGTAGCACGAGTACGCGCTCGTGAAGAGGCTGACGACCCGCGTCCCGCCCTGGTCCAGGGCCTCGTGGAGGGCGTCGACGAAGAACGGCTCGGAGTTGCGGTTCCCCCACACCACGGGCACCTCGAGGCCGCGCCGCTCGAGCTCGGCGCGCAGCCGGGCCAGCAGGTCGCGGTTGAGGTCGTTGATCGGGCTGCGCCCGCCCCGGGCGTGGTAGTGCTCACCAACCGCGGCGAGCCGCTCGTCGGGGATGCCCCGCCCGGCGGTGACGCGCCGCAGGAACGGCATGACCTCGTCCTCGCCCTCGGGGCCCCCGAAGGAGCCGAGGAGGACGACGTCGTACGGGGCGAGGTCTGCGGGCGCGTCGGGCATGGACCCACGCTATCCGGGCAATCGCGGCACACCCGGCGTGGGCTCCACGATCCGGGCGGTGCGTGGTGGCATCGTCGGAGCGACGACGAGCGACCCGGGAGACCGACATGCAGGACCTTCGCCTCATCGGCGTCCACGAGGACGGTCAGCACCTCCTGCTCGCGGACGCCGACGGAGGGCGCTTCCGCCTCTCCCTCGACGAGCCGCTGCGGGCCGCTGCCCGCCGGGACCGGCCGCGTCTGGGCCAGCTGCAGATCGAGATGGACGGCGGGATGCGGCCCCGCGAGGTGCAGGCCCTGATCCGTCGGGGCCTGTCCGCCGAGGAGGTCGCCGACCGCTCGGGCTGGACGGTCGAGAAGGTCCGCCGCTTCGAGGGCCCGATCCTCGCCGAGCGCGAGCACGTCGCCGGGCGCGCCCGCTCGTGTGCCGTCGGCACCCGCGGCCCGGCCCCGGTCACCCTCGCCGAGCGGGTCTCGGAGCGGCTCCGCGACCGTGGCGTCGACCGCGACCAGGTCGAGTGGGACTCCGCCCGCGACGAGGAGGGCGTCTGGCAGCTGTCGATGACCTTCGCCGCCGGCGGGCGCCGCCGCACCGCGACGTGGCACTACGAGCCCCTCGGCGGGTCGGTGGCCCCGACGAACGACGAGGCGCGCTGGCTCAGCGAGGAGACCACCTCCGGGCTCATCCCCACCCCGCACCAGGCCCCCACGTCGACCGACCTCGACGTCTACGACGTCGACGCCGACGGCGGCATCGAGCGGTCGACCCCCGTCGCGGTCGACGACCACGAGCCGATCGACCTCATGGCGGCGATGCGCGAGCACAGCGCCCGCGGGCGGAGGACCCGGCGCCGGTCCTCCCCCACGCACACACCGGGCGAGGACCGCCCGCGCGACGACGCCCTCCCCATCGAGGAGCTCGCCGGTGACCCCGCCCAGGCCGGTCCGCCCCCGGCCTCGCGCGCCCGCAAGCCGGCCCGGGAGCACCTCGAGGGGCCGAGCCGCTCGCGCACCCTCGTCGGCGGGTGGCCCGAGGACGACGAGCCGCAGCGCCCCGAGACCGACTCCTCCCGGCGCGACGTCGCCTCCCCCGCGCGCGAGACCACGAGCGCCCGCGCCTCCGTCGACGAGTCGGCACGGCCCTCCGCCGCCACGTCGCGGCGGGGCCGCCCGAGTGTGCCCAGCTGGGACGACATCGTCTTCGGCACCAAGGGCTCCGGACCGGCCTGAGCCGCGGGCCGGCCCGCGCCGCTCGCTCAGCGGGGCGGGACCGGGCAGGCGTCCAGGTCGAACGGCAGCGTGTCCGGTGTCGGCGACGCCGACCGGGCGGCGTGGCTGTTCATCCGGCGCATGTGGTGCCGACGGCACAGCACCTCGTACTCCACGACCCCCTCGCGCGCCGCCGCGGTGTCGCCGACGACCACCTGCTCCCCCTCGACGACCATGGTGCCGTCGACGATGCGGGCGTTGTGCGTCGCCCGCCGGCCGCACCAGCAGAGCGCCTCGACCTGGAGCACCTCGACCCGGTCGGCGAGCTCGATGAGCCGCCGGGAGCCGGGGAACAGCTCGGTGCGGAAGTCGGCGGTGATCCCGAACGCGGTGACGTCGATCCCGAGCTCGTCGACGATCCGGGCGAGCTGCTCGACCTGCCGCGGGGTGTAGAACTGCGCCTCGTCGCAGATGACGTAGTCGACCCGCGCCCCCGCGGTGAGGCGGTCCACGACGTCGTCCCAGAAGTCGAGCGCGTCGTCGACCTCGACGGCGGGGGTCACGAGGCCGAGCCGCGAGGAGAGCACCGACTCGCCCGCCCGGTCGAGCTTGGTGAAGATCAGCCCCTGCCGGTCACGGGCGCGCTGGTTGTGGTCGATCTGCAGGGCAAGGGTCGACTTGCCGCAGTCCATCGTTCCCGAGAAGAAGACCAGATCCGCCACGGGCGCCAACCCTAGGCGACGCGCGCGGGGACGTGGACGACCGGCACGTCGAGCTCCTCGCTGCTCAGCGAGCCGTGCATCCCGACGAGCGCGAGCAGCTGGGGCCGCATCCGTGACGAGTCGACGACGGCCAGGTCGTCGGCCGCGGCGACGACGACGTCGCCGATCCGGTCGAGGTTGACCGGCGCCACCGGGCCGAACCAGCCCGCGGCGACCGCCTGCTCCCGGGTGCGCACCCAGGCCCGGTCCCCGAACCGCGCGGACCACGCCGCGGCGACGTCGGCGGCGGCACCCGGGCGGCAGTACACGTGGGTGGCACGCGGCTCGCCCCCGAGGAGGTGGACCCCCGCCCGCAACGACGGCTCGTCGGCCACGTCGACCCGCGTCTCGTGCGGGCAGGCGACCATGCCGTGGTCCGCGGTGACGGTCAGCGAGGCGTCCGCGGGCAGCCCCGCTGCGAGCCGCGCGAGCTCGCGGTCGACCGACTCCACCTCCTCGGTCCACTCGAAGGACTCGGGGCCGTGGACGTGGCCGAGCTTGTCGACCTCGCCCCAGTAGAGGTAGACGAGCGCCCGCGGGGACGAGCGGACCGCCTGCAGCGCGACGTCGACGCGCGCTGAGAGGGTGTCCGCGGCGGTGAAGCGGCCCCCGCGCAGCGCCGCCCGGGTCAGCCCGGACCCGTCGAAGAACCCGGGCCCGATCCGCACCACCTCGAGCCCGGCCGCGACCGCCCGCTCGAACCAGGTCGTCCCGGGCTGCCACAGCTCGGGCACGGGACCGTCCTCCCAGGACAGCTCGTTGAAGACCCGGTCCTCCCCCGGGACGAGCACCTCGTACCCGAGCATGCCGTGGGCTCCCGGGGGCGTACCGGTGCCGAAGCTCCCCATCGAGGTCGCCGTGGTCGCCGGGAAGCCGGCCGGGACGGTGCGGGTCCCGGCCGCGTGCGCCCGCAGCCACGGTGCGTGGCCGAGCCGGCGTGCCAGCTGGTCCGCCCCGAGCCCGTCGACGAGCACGACGACACCGCGTCGCGCCTCCGGCAGGGCGAGCCGCCCGGCCCAGGTCCGCTCCCCGGAGGGCGAGGGCACGCCGAGGCTCGCGCAGACGCTCGGGAGGACGTCGGCGAGGCTGCCGGCCGCGTAGTCGGGGGCGACGGGCTGCGGCACCTCAGCCCTTGCCGATGGCGGCGGAGAGGTCGCGCGCGAAGCCCAGCGCGCCCGCCAGCTTGTCCTCGCCGTCGGCGGCTGCGGAGATGCGCAGGGCGATGTCGTCGCCCGTCACGGTGCCCTCGTAGCCGTGGTCGGCGTCGCAGTCGGGGTCGCTGCACGAGGCGGGGACGAGGTCGAGGCGGGCCACCGTGCCCCAGCCGAGGGTGAGCGTCACCTCACGACCGAGCGATCCCGGGACGTAGCTCTCGGGGTCCTCGACGACGTGGGTGAGCATGACGCCCTTGACGGCGGACAGCGGGATCGACTCGGTGGTGGCCGTCGCGACCTCCTGCGGGGCCGGCGGCTCGTCGGCGTGGTCGTCGGCGTGGGCGATGAGCAGCCGCGAGGGCGTGAGCACGAGCACCGTGATGTGGCGCCGCACGACGTCCCGGTCGAACGTCGTCTCGAGGTGGACGAGGTGGTTCTCGATCCGCTCCTGGGCGAGAGCCGCCGCGACGACGTCCGCCACGAGCGCCGGGTAGTAGCCGGCCCGCACGATGGACGCGGTGAGGTCCTCGGGGAGGACGGGAGCGTGGTGGGCGCTGGTCATGGTCTCCATTGTGCCGTTTCCCCGCCCCACCCCGGTGCGGGACCGGGTCTACGTCAGGGAGCGCCGGCCGGGGTCGATGCGCCGCGGCGCCGGGGCGAGGGTGATCTCGGCGCCGAGCACCTCGATCCCGCCGGGGTGGGCGTTGACCGGGTTGAGGACGAGGGAGGCGATCTCGGGCATGTCGTCGGCGAGCACCGAGACCCGCGCGATGAGGTCGGCGAGCGCCGCCCGGTGCACGGGGGTCTGGCCGCGGTAGCCGTGCAGCACCGGGGCCGCCTTGACCGAGGAGATGAGCTCGGAGACGGTGACGTCGGTGAGCGGCGGGATCCGGTAGGCCACGTCGTCGAGGAGCTCGGTCGGCAGGCCGGCGATGGAGAACCCGATGACCGGCCCGAAGAGCGGGTCCTCCTCGGAGGTGACGACGCACGCGACCCCCTGGCTGGCCATTCTCTGGACGACGAAGCGGTCCGCACGCAGCGGGGCCAGGCGTTGGCTGAGGGTGGCCCAGGCGGCCCGGACGTCGCGCTCGTCCGCGAGGTCGACCCGGACGCCGCCGCTGCCCCCCTGGTGACGCACCACCGGGGCGACCGACTTGAGGACGACGGGGTACCCGAGCCGCTCGGCCGCCGCGACGGCGTCGTCGGGGCCGTCGACCTCCACCTGGGCCCACACGTCGACGCCGTAGGCCGCGAGCAGCGCGGTGGCCTCGTCGTGCGTGAGCCGCCGGCCCTGCGGAGTGACCGAGAGCACGGTCCCGACGACGTCCTCGGCGATCCGCCGGTTGATGCCGACGGGGGCCACCGGGGTGCCGTGGTCGCGGGCCCGCCACTGCCCGTAGCGGGTCGCGGCGGCGAGCGCCCGCACGGCGTCCTCGGGCATCGCGTACACGGGGATCGCGCCGGTGCGGCCACCGGTGCCCTTGACCGAGTTGTGGCCGTCGTCGACCCCACGCAGGCCGAGGAAGGTGGCCACGCACGGCTTGTCGGACGCGGCGGCGGCATCGCGGACCGCGGTGGCGACCTCCGCGTCCCCGGTGCCGAGCGGCGGGATGAAGCACGAGATGACCGAGTCGACCCCCGGGTCCTGGAACGCGTGGTCGAGGGCGGCGCGGAAGTCCTCGGCGGAGGCCTCGCTCGGGAGGCACACCGGGCCGTGCGCCACGGTGAGGCCCCAGCTCGAGCAGGCGTCGCCGGTCAGCGCCCCGAGGGCCGCCGAGTTGCCGACGACGGCGATCCGGTCCCCCGCGGGCAGTGGCTGGTGGACGACGAGCTGGGCGACGTCGAAGAGCTGGTGGACGTTCTCGACCCGGATGACACCGGCCTGCTTGAGCATCGCGGAGAACACGGCGGGCCGGGCCTGGGTCTCGCGCACCGTGTGCCCCGGCGGCACCCCGAACCGTGAGACACCGGACTTGATGACGATGACGGGCTTGATGAGGGCGAGCTTGCGGGCGATGCGGGAGAACTTGCGGGGGTTGCCCATCGACTCGAGGTACAGGCCGACGGCCTCCGTGGACGCGTCGTCGATCCAGTACTGCATGAAGTCGTTGCCGGACACGTCGGCGCGGTTCCCGGCCGAGCCGAAGGTCGAGATGCCGAGGTTGCGCCGGGCGGCCGACGCGAGGACCGCGATCCCGAGGGCACCGGACTGGGAGAAGAGCCCGAGGTGGCCGGGCGGTGGCAGGGTCGGCGCGAGCGAGGCGTTGAGGCACACCTCGGGGTCGTTGTTGATGATCCCGAACGAGTTGGGGCCGATGACCCGCATCCCGGCGCCCCGGGCCCGGCGGACGAGCTCGACCTGGCGGGCCGCGCCCTCGGGGCTGTCCTCGGCGAACCCGGACGAGACGACGAGCAGCGCCTTGACCCCCTTCTCGGCGCACTCGTCGACGACGTCGAGCACGGCCGCGGCGGGGACCGCGACGATCGCGAGGTCGACCTCGTCCGGCACGTCGGTGACGGACGGGTACGACGTGAGCCGGCGCAGCCGCTTGACGTGGGGGTTGACGGGAACGACCCGGCCGGTGAACTTCGCCTCGAGGAGCCGGTCGAGCAGCTGGCCGCCGACGGTGTCGCGGCTGCGGCTGGCGCCGACGACCGCGATGGTCCCGGGGTTGAGCAGCGTCCGCAGGCTCTGGGCCTCGGCCCGGTGCTCGCGGCTCATCTCCACCGCGCGGGACCGGTCGGTGGGCTCGATGTCGAAGCCGACCTCGACGACACCGTCCTCGACCCGACGGGTCACCTCGTAGCCGGCGTCGGAGAAGACGGCGAGCATCTTCCGGTTCTGCGGCAGCACCTCGGCGGTGAACCGGGCGATCCCGAGGTCGCGGGCGATCGCGGCCAGGTGCTCGAGCAGGACCGAGCCGATGCCCTTGCCCTGGTAGTGGTCGCTGATGTTGAAGGCGACCTCGGCGCTGCGGCCGTCGATCCGGTCGAAGCGCCCGATGCCGATGATCTCCTCGCGCATCGTGACGACGAGCGCCACCCGGTCGACGTAGTCGACGTGGGTGAAGCGGTGGACGTCGCTGTCGGAGAGCCGTCGCAGGGGCGCGAAGAAGCGCAGGTAGATCGACTCGTCGGACTGCGCGTTGTGGAAGCGCTGCAGCGCGTCGCCGTCGGCCGGCCGGATCGGGCGCAGGCTCGCGACCGTGCCGTCACGCAGCACGACGTCGGCCTCCCAGGAGGTGGGGTATCCGGGAGGGAGTGTGTCCTCCGCCATGGGCGCCATCCTGCCATCCGCCGGGAACGGCGTGGGGCGTGCACACTGGCCCGGTGGAGCTGGGTGAGGTGGTCCGGAGTCGGCGGATGGTGCGGCGGTTCGACCCGTCGGTCCCGGTCCCGCAGGAGGTGGTGCGCGAGCTGGTCGGGTTGGCCGTGCGGGCCCCGAGCGCCGGGTTCAGCCAGGGCTGGGACTTCGTCGCGCTGCTCGAGGCCGCCGACCGGGAGCTGTTCTGGGCCGCCGCGACGGAGCCGGGGGCCGGTGACGCCTGGCTGCAGGGGGTCTCGGCCGCCCCCGCCCTCCTGCTCTGCCTGTCGGACCCGGGCGCCTACCTCGACCGCTACGCCGAGCCGGACAAGGGGTGGACCGACCGGTCCCTCGACCGCTGGCCGGTCCCCTACTGGGACACCGACACGGCGATGGCCGCGATGCTCGTCCTGCTCGGGGCAGAGGACCGCGGGCTCGGCGCCCTCTTCTTCGGGGTGCCCGGCCCGCGCCACGACGCCGTCAGGGAGGCGCTCGGCGTCCCGGCCGACCGGCGGCTCGTCGGGGTCGTGGCCCTCGGCGCCGAGGCCGAACGGGTCCGCGGCTCGGCCCGCACCCGCCGCCGTCGCGGGGTCGACGAGGTGCTGCACGTCGGCCGGTTCGGAGTGTCGTGACGACCCCGGGCCGGGCGTTTGTGAGGATGGGGACGACCCCTGCCGGGAGCACGTCCCCGGCCCCCACACGGACGAGGTAGCACGACACCCCATGGCCAAGCGCACGAGCACTCCCCCGCCCGAGGACGGCCTCGGGAAGGTCGTCGACATCGACGTCGAGGACGAGATGCGCACGGCGTTCCTCGAGTACTCGTACAGCGTCATCTACTCCCGGGCCCTCCCGGACGCCCGCGACGGCCTCAAGCCGGTCCAGCGCCGCATCCTCTACGGGATGTCCGAGCTCGGGCTGCGCCCGGACCGCCCGCACGTGAAGTCCAGCCGGGTCGTCGGCGAGGTGATGGGCAAGTACCACCCGCACGGGGACCAGGCGATCTACGACGCCCTCGTCCGGCAGGCCCAGCCCTGGACGATGCGCCTGCCGCTGGTCGACGGCCACGGCAACTTCGGCTCCCTCGACGACGGCCCGGCGGCCTCCCGCTACACCGAGGCCCGGATGGCCCCCGCCGCGCTCCTCATGGTCACCGCACTCGACGAGGACACCGTCGACTACGTCCCGAACTACGACGACTCCCTGACCCAGCCGGGGGTGCTCCCCGCGGCGTTCCCGAACCTGCTCGTCAACGGCACGAGCGGCATCGCGGTCGGCATGGCGACGAACATGGCGCCGCACAACCTCGTCGAGGTGATCGGGGCGGCCCGCCACCTCCTCGACCACCCGGACTGCTCGCTCGACGACCTCATGCGCTTCGTCCCCGGCCCCGACCTGCCCGGCGGTGGGCGGATCGTCGGGCTCGAGGGCATCCGCGACGCCTACCTCACCGGCCGCGGCAAGTTCCTGACCCGCGCGACGGCCCGGGTCGAGAAGATCACGCCGCGCCGGATGGGCATCGTCGTCACCGAGCTCCCGTACCTCATCGGCCCGGAGAAGGTCATCGAGCGGGTCAAGACCCTCGTGCAGTCCAAGAAGCTCCAGGGCATCTCCGACGTCAAGGACCTCACCGACCGCAAGAACGGGCTCCGTCTCGTCTTCGAGGTCAAGAACGGCTTCAACCCCGACGCCGTCCTCGAGCAGCTCTACAAGCACACGCCGATGGAGGACTCCTTCGGCATCAACAACGTGGCCCTCGTCGACGGCCAGCCGCAGACCCTCGGCCTCAAGGACCTCCTGCGCACCTACGTCGACTTCCGGGTCGACGTCGTGCGCCGCCGCACCGAGTACCGCCTCGGCCGGCGCAAGGACCGCCTGCACCTCGTCGAGGGGCTGCTCATCGCCATCGTCGACATCGACGAGGTGATCCAGCTGATCCGGGCCAGCGACGACGCCGCCACGGCGAAGGCCCGGCTCATCGAGGTGTTCGACCTCTCCGACGCCCAGGCCGACTACATCCTCGAGCTCCAGCTGCGCCGCCTCACGAAGTTCTCCCGGATCGAGCTCGAGGCCGAACGCGACGAGCTGCAGCGGCTCATCGAGCAGCTCGAGGCGATCCTCGGCGACGAGAAGCTGCTGCGGCGCACCGTCTCCGGCGAGCTCGCCGACGTCGCGAAGGCCCACGGCACGCCGCGCCGCACCGTCCTGCTCGAGTCCGCCGGGAGCCCGGCCACCCAGTCCACCCCGCTCGAGGTCGCCGACGACCCGTGCTGGGTGCTGCTCTCCTCGACCGGCCTGCTCGCCCGCACCTCCGGCGACGAGCCCGTCCCGGCGGAGGGTGCGCGCGCCAAGCACGACGCCATCGTCGGGGCCGTGCGGACCACGGCGAGAGGCGAGTTCGGTCTCGTCACCTCCCGAGGGCGGATGATCCGGATGTCCGCCCTCGAGCTCCCCGCCCTGCCACCCCTCGGGGGGGCGCCGAGCCTGTCCGGCGGGGCCCCGCTCGCGGTCTACGTCGACCTCCCGCGCGGCGAGGAACCCCTGACCATCGCCTCGCTCGAGGCCGACGGCCCCGGCATCGCGCTCGGCACCGCCCAGGGCGTCGTCAAGCGGGTCACCCCCGACCACCCGAGCCGCCCGGACTGGGAGGTGGTCTCCCTCAAGGACGGCGACACCGTCGTGGGTGCGGTGGCCCTGCGCGACGGCGAGGAGGACCTCGTCTTCGTCACGAGCGACGCCCAGCTGCTCCGCTTCCCGGCGTCCGCGGTCCGTCCGCAGGGCAGGGCGGCCGGGGGGATGGCCGGGATCCGCCTCTCCCCGGGAGCCTCCGTCGTCTTCTTCGGCGCCGTCGACCCCGCCGCCGAGAACGTCGTCGTCACCTCCTCCGGGTCGTCCGACGCCCTGCCCGGCACCGAGCCGGGGTCGCTCAAGGTCACCCCCTACGGGGAGTACCCCGCCAAGGGCCGCGCCACGGGCGGCGTTCGTGCACACCGGTTCCTGCGGGGCGAGGACGCCCTCGTCCTGGCCTGGGTGGGCCCCCTTCCGGCCCGCGCGTCGGGTGCCGGCGGGGTCCCCCTCGAGCTTCCCGCGGCCGAGGGTCGCCGGGACGGGTCCGGGACGGCGCACGGCGCGGTCATCGCCGGGATCGGCGCTCCCGTCCGCTGACGGGATCGACGGCGGTACCGGCCCCGGGGCGGCCCCCGTGTTACGGAATCGTTACCGCTGAGGCCCGGCGATCCGTTGACCCGCCTGTGTAAACGCTTTTACGTTTACTTCCGGTTCCCCTCGTCGTCGAGGCATCTCCGCCTCGGCGCACCCAGTGAATTGGAGGCGGGCATATGGCCCTCATCTCGACGCGTCGCGCCGCGGCGCTCTCCGGAGTGGTCGCGGTGGCTCTCACCGCGACGGCCTGCGGATCCAGCGACTCCGGTGACTCCGGCGGCGGCTCCGACGGCACCACCAGCAGCATCGACTGCGCGCCCTACACGGCGTTCGGCGACCTCAAGGGCAAGTCGGTGTCGATCTACACGTCGATCACCGCGCCCGAGGACCAGTCCCAGATCGACTCCTACAAGCCGTTCGAGGACTGCACCGGCATCACCGTCAAGTACGAGGGCTCCAAGGAGTTCGAGGCCCAGCTCCCGGTCCGGGTCAAGGGCGGCAACGCCCCCGACCTCGCGATCATCCCGCAGCCCGGCCTGCTCCAGACCATGGTCGCGACCGGCAAGGTCATCGCCGCACCGCCGGAGACGGCCGCGAACGTCGACAAGTGGTTCGGCACGGACTGGAAGGCCTACGGCACCGTCGACGGCACCTTCTACGCCGCACCGCTCGGCGCCAACGTCAAGTCCTTCGTCTGGTACTCACCGTCGGCCTTCGCCGACAAGGGCTACACCGTCCCCAAGACCTGGGACGAGATGATGACGCTCACGGCCAAGATCGCGGCCGACAACAACGACGGCACCACCAAGCCGTGGTGCGCCGGCATCGAGTCGGGCAACGCCACCGGGTGGCCGGCCACGGACTGGATGGAAGACGCGATGCTCCGCTTCGCGGGCGCCGAGACCTACGACAAGTGGGTCAAGCACGAGATCCCGTTCAACGACCCGTCCGTCCAGGAGGCGATGGCCAAGATCGGCGCCATCCTCAAGGACGACAAGTACGTCAACGGTGGCCTCGGCAACGTCAAGACGATCGCCTCGACGTCCTTCCAGGACGCCGGCCTCCCGATCCTCGACGGCACCTGCTACATGCACCGTCAGGCCTCGTTCTACGCCGCCAACTGGCCCGAGGGCACCAAGGTCGCCGAGGACGGCGACATCTGGGCCTTCTACTTCCCGGCCAAGACCGCCGACGAGCACCCCGTCCTCGGTGGTGGTGAGTTCGTCGCCGCCTTCGCCGACCGGCCCGAGGTCAAGGCCTTCCAGACCTTCCTCTCCTCGGACACCTGGGCCAACCTCAAGGCCGACACCACCCCGGACGCCGGAGGCTGGCTCTCGGCGAACAAGGGCCTGGACATCACCAAGCTCAAGACCCCGATCGACAAGCTGTCGGCCGAGCAGCTGCAGGACCCGAACGCCGTGTTCCGCTTCGACGGGTCGGACCTCATGCCGGGCGCCGTGGGTTCGGGCACCTTCTGGAAGGGCATGACGGACTGGATCACCGGCAAGAGCGACAAGGAAGTCCTCGACTACATCGAGCAGTCCTGGCCGAAGTCCTGACCTAGGCCCACCGAGACGGGGTGGGGCGGAACGCTCCGCCCCACCCCGTCTCCTCTTCTCCCGCGACACCCCCGGAGGTCGAGACAATGGTGTCCAGCACGTTCAGCGGCGTGGTCGCCGCCATCCCCGAGCCCCTGCTGCGCGCAGAGAGCGTCTGGGGCAAGTTCTTCCTGATGTTCTTCGCGGTCGCGGTGTTCGGCGCGATCTTCGGCCTCATCCTCTTCCTGGCCTCCCTGTTCAGGGGCCGGCAGGGCGAGAGGGTGCAAGGAGCCCTGTTCGTGTTCCCGGCGGTCTTCCTGCTGGCGGTGGGGCTGCTCTACCCGGCCATCCTCACGATCAACCAGTCCCTCAAGGGGCGTCGCGGTGACGGCGCGTACACCCTCCAGAACTACGTCGACATGTTCACCCAGCCCGAGCTCCTCACGGTGCTCCGCAACACGGCGCTCTGGGTCGTCCTCGTCCCGCTCCTCGCGACGTCCATCGGCCTGCTCTACGCGATCCTCATCGACCGCGCCCGGGGCGAGGCCTTCGCCAAGGCCCTGATCTTCCTGCCGATGGCGATCTCCATGGTGGGCGCGAGCATCATCTGGAAGTTCGTCTACCAGTACAAGCCGACCGGGTCCCCCCAGATCGGCCTGCTCAACGCGATCGTCAAGGGCGCCGGCTTCGAGACCCAGCAGTTCATCCTCGACGCTCCACGCAACACCTTCATGCTCATCATCGTCATGGTCTGGATCCAGGCCGGGTTCGCGATGACGGTGCTCTCCGCGGCGATCAAGGCGATCCCGGACGACATCATCGAGGCCGCCAAGCTCGACGGTGTCAAGGGCTTCAAGATGTTCCGGTTCATCACGCTCCCCAGCATCCGCTCGGCCCTCGTCGTGGTGCTCACGACGATCGGCATCGGCACACTCAAGGTGTTCGACGTCGTCCGGACGATGACCGGCGGGCAGTTCGACACCTCGGTCGTCGCCAACGAGTTCTACAACCAGGTGTTCGTCTACGACGCCGGGGGGCTCGGCGCCGCGTTGGCGGTCCTGCTCTTCATCCTCGTCATCCCGATCGTCGCCTACAACGTCGTGCAGATGCGAAAGGAGGCCTGAGCCGTGAGCACTCTCGAGCCCACCGCCATGCCGGAGAACGTCTCGAAGGACATGGAGAAGACGACCGAGCCACGCAAGCGGCGCAAGTCGGCGGCCGGCAACGCCGCCGCCTCCATCACGTCCCCGTGGGCGAGCCTCGTCGCCGTCGTCATCGCCGTGGTGTGGACCGTCCCGACGATCGGCCTGCTCGTCACCTCCTTCCGCAAGCCCATCGACATCAACCGATCTGGGTGGTGGACCTCCTTCACCCAGATCGGGGACTACACCCTCGCCAACTACAAGCAGGCGCTGACCGGCTCCGGTGGCCTGGGGTCGTACTTCATCAACACCATCGTCATCACCGTGCCGGCGGTCATCCTGCCGATCTTCCTCGCGTCGCTGGCGGCCTACGCCTTCGCGTGGATGCCCTTCCGTGGACGCGACGCGCTCTTCGTCGCGGTCTTCGCGCTGCAGATCGTGCCACTCCAGGTCGCGCTCGTGCCGCTGCTCGACATCTACGTCAACACCCTCGGCATCGGGGCGTCGTACTGGAGCGTGTGGCTGTCCCACACGATCTTCGCGCTGCCACTGGCGACCTTCCTCATCCACAACTTCATGCGCGAGCTCCCCGGCGAGCTCATGGAGGCCGCCCGCGTCGACGGTGCGGGGCACGTCACGATCTTCTTCAAGATCCTCCTGCCCCTGCTCACCCCGGCCATCGCGGCGTTCGGCATCTTCCAGTTCCTCTGGGTGTGGAACGACCTGCTCGTCTCGCTGGTCTTCCTCGGCGGGACCAGAGACGTCGCGCCGATCACCGTGGCCATCGCACAGCTCTCCGGAACCCGAGGGAGCGCGTGGTACCTGCTCTCGGCGGGGGCGTTCATCTCGATCATCGTCCCGGTCCTGGTGTTCCTGTCGCTGCAGCGGTACTTCGTCCGCGGCCTCCTCGCCGGCGGTCTCAAGGGCTGAGGCCGCCCGACGGACGGAAGGACGCCGCCATCAGCACGATCACGGACGTGGCGCGGGTGGCCGGGGTGTCGGTCGCCACGGTCTCCCGCGCCCTCCGCGGCCTGGACCGGGTCTCCCCCGAGACCCGGCAGCGCGTCCTCGACGTCGCCGAGGAGCTGCACTACGTCGCCTCCCCGACGGCGACCTCACTCGCCTCGGGCCGCACCCGGGTCATCGCCGTCGTCGCTCCGTTCCTCACCCGGTGGTTCTTCGCGACGCTGGTCAGCGCCATCGAGAAGGAGCTGCGCTCGTCCGGGCACCACGCGATCCTCTTCGACCTCGAGGACGACAGCTACGACCAGCGGCTGCCCCTGACCCAGAACATGCTCTGGAAGCGGGTCGACGGTGTCATCACCCTCAACGTGCCGATGGACCCCGAGGAGGTCGCGCTCGTCGACCGGCTCGGCCTGCCCCTCGTGGCCATCGGCTCGGCCGTCCCCGGGCGTCCGTGCGTACGCATCGACGACCGCACGACGATGCGCACCGCCGTCCAGCACCTCATCGGGCTCGGTCACGAACGGATCGGCTACATCGGCGACGTGCCGCAGAACGTCGCGCACATCCAGACCCCCCAGGACCGCCTCATCGCGTTCCGGGAGACCATGGCCGAGGCCGGCCTCCCCGTCGTCGAGGAATGGGTCCTGGGGTCGGACTGGACCGCTGATGCCGCCGCCCGCGACAGCACCGAGCTGCTCGGCCGCCCCGACCGCCCCACCGCCGTCGTCGCCGCCTCGGACGAGATGGCGATCGGGGTGCAGGAGAGCGCCCGCCGGCTCGGCGTCCGGGTCCCCGAGGACCTCTCCGTCATCGGGATCGACGACTACGTGCTCTCCGGGGTGCTGGGCCTCACCACCGTCCGTCAGGACGTCGCGGCGCAGGGTCGGGAGGCTGCCCGGCTCCTGCTGCGCGCCCTGACCGACGACGGACAGGTCGTGTCGGACGAGGTGGTCGTCATGCCGACCGAGCTGGTGTGCCGGGAGTCCACCGGGCCGGCCCCGGTCAGCGCGCCCGGCCCCCGCCGGTGAGGTCCCCCGGGTCGCGCAGGGAGGTCCCGCGGCCGCGCAGAGCCCGGTTCGCGAGCCACGTCACGGCCCAGAGCACCACCCCGAGACCCAGCATCCAGCCCGCGATGGCGTACTCGACCGGGTCCCGGCCGGTCACGGGGAGGGTGAGGAAGAAGCACGCCGCCGCCCCGACGACCGGCAGCGCCGTGGGGGTCACGAAGTGCGCGCGGTCGACCGGGTCCCGCCGCAGGACGAGCACGGCGATGTTGACGACCGTGAAGACGCCGAGCAGGAGCAGGGCGGTCGTCCCGCCGAGGGCGGCCACCGCGTCCCCGCTGTTCTCCGTGACGAGCACGACGAGCCCCAGCGCGATCGCCGTCGTGAGGAGGATCGCCACCCACGGGGTCTGCCGGCGAGGGTGGACCCTGCCGAGCACGGCGGGCAGCACGCCCTGGGTGGCCAGCCCGTAGAGCAGGCGGCTCGCCATGAGCATGTTGATGAGGGCGGAGTTGGCGACCGCGAACATCGCGATGAACGGCATCACCGCGTCGACCGGGAAGTCCGGCAGACCGGTCGCCACGACCCGCGTCAGTGGGGTGTCCCCCTCCCCCAGGTCGCCGACGGGGACCAGGGCCACGGCGAAGACCGCGACGAGCACGTAGATGAGGCCCGTGACACCGAGCCCGGTGAGCATCATCCGGGGGAAGGTCCGCACCGGGTCGCGGGTCTCCTCGGCCATGTTCACGGCGTCCTCGAAGCCGACCATCGCGAAGAACGCGAGCGAGGTGGCGGTGGTGACGGCGAGGAAGACGTTCTTGTCGCCCGAGGTGTCGAACACGACGGTTCGGGAGAAGTCGGCCTTCCCCGCGGTCGCCGCGTACACGCCGACGAGGATCACGAGGAGCAGCCCGGACAGCTCGACGCAGGTGAGCACGACGTTGGCCCGGACGCTCTCCCCCACCCCGCGGAGGTTGACCACGGCGACGAGCAGGACGAAGGCGAGCGCCACGAGCAGGACGAGCGTGGGGCTGCCCGTGTCGAGCCCGAAGCCGTCGACGAGGTTCGCCGCGAACGCCTTGCTCGCCGTGGACGCCGAGGTGATGCCGGAGGACATCACCGCGAAGGCCACGACGAACGTCACGAAGTGGATGCCGAAGGCCTTGTGCGCGTACAGGGCCGCGCCGGCGGCCCGCGGGTACTTCGTCACGAGCTCGAGGTAGGAGAACGCCGTGACGAGGGCGACGGAGAACGCGACGACGAAGGGCGCCCACGCGGCTCCCCCGACCTCGGCGGCGATCTTCCCGGTCAGCGTGTAGACGCCCGTGCCGAGGATGTCCCCGACGATGAAGAGCAGCAGCAGCCGTGGCCCGATGGCCCGCTTCAGCGGGGTCTGCTCCTCGCCCGCGACGGGCGCCCCGGGCTCCCCCGCCCGGTCGGCCGCGGCGCCCATCGCCTGCTCCGTCCGCCGGTCAGGCGTCGATGCGTTCGCGGTCGAGGGCTCCGGCGCTGTCGATGATGAAGTCCTTGCGGGGACCCACCTCACCGCCCATGAGCAGCTCGAACACGGTGCCGGCGGACTCGATGTCGCGCAGCGTCACCTTGCGCAGCGTGCGCTGGCCCGGGTCCATCGTGGTCTCCGCGAGCTGGTCGGCGTCCATCTCCCCGAGGCCCTTGTAGCGCTGCAGCGGCTTGGTCTTGCGGCCCCGCTTCGCGAGGGTGGCCAGGGTCCGGCGCATCTCGGCCTCGGAGTAGGTGTAGATGACCTCGTTGGGCCTGCTGCCCGGGTTGACCACCTCGATGCGGTGCAGCGGCGGGACGGCGGCGTAGACCCGGCCGGCCTCGACGAGCGGTCGCATGTACCGGAAGAACAGGGTGAGCAGGAGGGTGCGGATGTGGGCGCCGTCGACGTCGGCGTCGGTCATGATGATGACCTTGCCGTAGCGGGCGGACTCGAGGTCGAAGGTGCGGCCCGAGCCGGCGCCGATGACCTGGATGATCGCGGCGCACTCGGCGTTGCCGAGCATGTCCGTGACCGAGGCCTTCTGGACGTTGAGGATCTTGCCGCGGATCGGCAGCAGCGCCTGGTGGTCGCTGCTGCGCGCGAGCTTGGCGGTGCCGAGGGCGCTGTCGCCCTCGACGATGAACAGCTCGGTGTGCTCGGGGTCGCTGCTGCGGCAGTCGGCCAGCTTGGCGGGCAGCGAGGAGGACTCCAGCGCCGTCTTCCGGCGCTGGGTCTCCTTGTGCATCCGTGCGCTGATGCGCGACTTCATCTCGGCGACGACCTTCTCGAGGAGGGTGTTCGCCTGCTGCTTGTACGGCCGCTTGGTCGAGGTGAGCAGCGCCGTGAGCTCGGTCTCGACCACCTTGGCGACGATCTGGCGCACCGCCGAGGTGCCGAGCACCTCCTTGGTCTGCCCCTCGAACTGCGGCTCGGCGAGCCGGACGGTGACGACCGCGGTGAGCCCGGCGAGCGCGTCGTCCTTCTCGACCTTGTCGGTGCCCGCCTTGAGCCGGCGGGCGTTGGTCTCGACCTGCTTGCGCAGCACCTTGAGCAGCGCCTGGTCGAAGCCGGCGAGGTGGGTGCCGCCCTTGGGCGTCGCGATGATGTTGACGAAGGAGCGCACCGTCGTGTCGTAGCCGGTCCCCCAGCGCACGGCGACGTCGACGCCGCACTCGCGCTCGACCTCCGTGGGGGTCATGTGCCCCTTGGCGTCGAGGACGGGGACGGTCTCGGTGAACGTGCCGCTGCCCTGGAGCCGCCACACGTCGGTGACGGCCGTGTCGGGCGCGAGGTACTCGCAGAACTCGGAGATGCCGCCGTCGTGGAGGAACACCTCCTCGATGGTCTCCTCGCCGCGCTCGTCGCGGACGACGAGGGTGAGGCCCGGAACGAGGAACGAGGTCTGCCGGGCCCGGCCGAGCAGGCCGTCGAGGTCGAAGGTGGCGTCCTTGAGGAAGATCTGGCGGTCGGCCCAGTAGCGCACCCGGGTGCCGGTGACGCCGCGCTTGGCCTTGCCGATGACCTCGAGGGCGCTGGTCTTGATGTATGGCGTGAACTCGTGGTCGGGGTCCTTGCGGCCGGCGGCACCGGCGACGTCCGAGAAGGACCCCGGCTCGCCGCGGCGGAAGCTCATCGCGTAGGTCTTGCCGGCCCGGTCGACCTCGACGTCGAGGCGGGAGGAGAGGGCGTTGACGACCGAGGCACCGACCCCGTGGAGGCCGCCGGAGGCGGTGTACGAGCCGCCGCCGAACTTGCCGCCCGCGTGCAGGCGGGTGTAGACGAGCTCGACCCCGGTGAGGCCGGTCCGAGGCTCGATGTCGACGGGGACGCCGCGGCCGTTGTCGCGGACCTCGACCGAGCCGTCGGCCAGGAGGATGACCTCGATGTGGTCGCAGTGCCCGCCGAGCGCCTCGTCGACCGCGTTGTCGATGATCTCCCAGAGGCAGTGCATGAGCCCACGCGAGTCGGTGGACCCGATGTACATGCCGGGGCGCTTGCGCACGGCCTCCAGCCCCTCGAGGACCTGGAGGTGGTGGGCGGTGTACTCGGACGCGGACTTGCTCGTCGCGGTCTTCTTCGCAGCGGTCACAGTCACGTTCGGAAGGGTAACCGGGGCCCCCGACCGCGCCCGACAGGCGCACCGTCCGGCCCCCGGACCGGTCGGCCGAAAGGTCACGATCCGGTGATGACGCGCCGGGGATCTCGACCCGTGCACCCGGGGAAGGATCCGGCGTGCTTGACTGTTGCACAGGTCGCCGACCCCAACAGGGTCGTCGTCCTGCACCACCGGCAGGACCCCGAGCGCCCCGAGGAGGCCGACGTGAACGCCGCACTGGCACCCACCCTGACCACCGCGGACCGTTGCGACCGCTGTGGCGCCCAGGCCTACGTCCGGGTCCGCCTCCACGCGGGCGGTGAGCTGCTCTTCTGCGCCCACCACGGCCGTGAGCACACCCCTGCCCTCGCCGACAAGGCCGAGATCCACGACGAGAGCGAGCGCCTCGTCGAGCCGGTGGGCCCGGCCGTCGTCGACGACTGAGGTGTCCGCCCTGGCGGACGACACCTGGCTCGTCCTGCCGCCACTGCTGATCCTCGCCGGGATCGTCGGGATCGTCGTCCCCGTCCTGCCCGGACTGCTGCTCACCGTGCTCGGCCTGCTCGTCTGGGCCCTCACCGAGAACAGCGTCACCGGCTGGGTGGTGCTCGCCCTCGGGGTCCTCGTGGGCCTCACCGGGATGGTGCTCCAGTACCTCGTCCCCGGCCGGCGGATGAAGCGGCAGGGGGTGCGCACCTCCACCCTGGCGCTGGCCGTCCTCCTCGCGGCGGTCGGCTTCTTCGTCATCCCGGTCGTCGGTGCGGTGCTCGGGTTCGTCCTCGGCATCTGGCTCGTCGAGCACGGCCGGGGGGCCTCGCGGCAGGAGGCGTGGTCGCGGACGCGGCACGCCGTCGTCGCCATCCTCCAGGGGTGGGGCATCGAGCTCGCCGCGGCCCTCGGGGTGGCCGGGCTCTACGTCGTGGGGCTGCTCGTCACCTGAGCCGGGGTCCTGCGGGGTGGGGCGCGGTGCCCGTCACCACTTGTTCTCGCGACGCTCCCAGCGCTGGTCGAGGCGGTCGATGAGGGAGCCGCCCTTGCGCCGGCCCCGACCGCCCTTGGACGGCTGGACCTCGCCGGTGTCGCCCACGACCCCCAGCTTGGCCTTGCGGGGCGGGGTGACGGCGTACGCGGCGGCGGCCACCATCACGGCGAAGCCGACCGCGCCGACCCACATCGTCGTGTTGATGCCCACGAGCACGAGCCCGAGACCCGCGAGCACGCCGATGACACCGACGACCCACCGCCGCCGCTGCAGCGCGGCGAGACCGCTGCCCTGCATCTGCGAAGCGAACTTCGGGTCCTCGGCGGCGAGGGCCTGCTCCAGCTGGTCGAGCATCTTCTGCTCATGGTCTGAGAGGGGCACTGATCCTCCCGCGGTCGGCCCGAGACGCCCGGTGGACGCCCCTGTTGTCCCTGAACCCTCAGGATAGGCCGCGAGCTCGCCGCACGGAAGCCGATGTGTCACGTTCGATGAGACTCGCCGGGCGGACCACCCCCGACCCGAACCGCGCGCGGGCCCGGTCGACCGCCCGGTCGGCGTCCCGCCAGCCGTGCTCCGGCTCCCCGATGACGCCCTGGATGGGGGCCTGGTGGGTCGGGGTGAGCCCGGTCAGACGGACCCCGACGAGCCGGATCCGGGCCCGTTGCAGCCCGAGGGCGTCGAAGAGCCCCACGGCGGTCTCGTGGATGGTCCGTCCGCTGTCGGTGGGTTCGCGCAGGGTGCGGGCCCGGGTGATCGTCGTGAAGTCGCTGAACCTCACCTTGAGGGTGACGGTCCGGCCGGTCGTCCCGGCGGCCCGCATCCGAGCCGCCGTGCGCTCGCTGAGCGCGAGCAGGTGGCGGCGGATGAGCACGGCGTCGTCGAGGTCGGCCTCGAAGGTCTCGTCGCTACCGACGCTCTTCTCGCGCTGCTCGCGCTGGACCGGCCGGGGGTCGCGGCCCCACGCGAGCTCGTGGAGGTGGCGGCCGGTGGCCTCCCCGAGGCCGCGGACCAGCGTCGCCACCGGGGTGTGGGCGATGTCGGCGACCGTGTGCAGCCCGAGCCGCACGAGTGCCTCCTCCGTCCGGTCCCCCACGCCCCAGAGCGCGGCCACGGGCAGCTGCTGGACGAACGGGACGACCTCGTCGCGCGGGACGACGACCATGCCGTCGGGTTTGGCGAGGTTCGAGGCGAGCTTGGCGACGAACTTGCTCGGGGCGACCCCGACCGAGCAGGTGATGCCCTGCTCGTCGTGGACGGTGTCGCGGAGCAGCTGCCCGATCGTCGCGGGGCTGCCGAGCCGCCGGACCGCGCCCGAGACGTCGAGGAAGGCCTCGTCGAGGGAGAGCGGCTCGACGACGGGGGTGACCGACCGGAAGGTCTCCATCACCCCGGCCGAGATCGTCGCGTAGAGGTCGTGCTGGGGCGGGAGCACCGTGGCCTGCGGGCACAGCCGCCGGGCGCGGCCCATCGGCATCGCCGAGGCGACCCCGAAGCGGCGCGCCTCGTACGTGGCGGAGAGGACGACCCCCCGGGTGCCGCCGCCGATGATGACCGGCGTGCCGACGAGCTCGGGGTGGGAGAGCAGGGTCGCGGACGCGTAGAAGGCGTCCATGTCGACGTGGAGCACCGTGCAGCCGGTGTCGTCGGGCGGCGCGGCGGCGAGCCGCTCGGGCAGGGCGAACTGGCGCCGGCTCATCGCGGGCTCCCCCGGCGCTCAGCCGCGGGTCGCGAGGACGTGCAGGGCGCTGCCGAGGCTCCCGAGGAGGGGGTGCTCGGTCGCGGCCGCGACGGCCTCCTCGAGGGCCGCCAGGGCCGCCCGGTCGGCCTCGGAGTCGAGCAGGGCCGAGGGGACGAGGTCGGTGAGGACCCGCACCCCCTGGACGTGGACCGGGGTGAGGCCGTGCGCCTCGAGGAGCGCCACGACGGCGGACTCGTCGAACCGGCGGGGTGCGGGGTCGTCGTCGCCCCACCGGCCGTCCGGGCGCTCGAGGACCGCCCGGGCGCGGTCGAGCTGGCCGGCGAGGGCGCGGGAGAGGACGGCGTGCAGCCGCTGGGCGACGACGAGCGAGAAGGTGCCGCCGGGGGCGAGCAGGGCCGCGACCGCGCCGACCGCGGCCTCGGGGTCGTCGACGACCTCGAGGGTGCCGTGGAGGCAGACGAGGTCGAACGCGGCGTCGGCGCCGACGAGGTCGCGGACGGTGTCGGCGTCGCCCTGGAGGGCCCGGACGCGCTCGAGGGCGCCGTTCTCGGTGGCCCGGCGGCGCAGCGAGAACAGGGCGTCGGGGCTGGGGTCGACGACGGTGAGGTCGTGCCCGGCGACGGCGAGCGGGACGGCCGTGCCGCCGGTGCCGCCCCCGAGGTCGAGGACCCGCAGCGGGCGCCCGAGCTCGGCCGCGCGACGCGCGGCGTGGGCGTCGAGGACGCGCTGGACGGCCGTCGTCCGCGAGCCGCCCGCGGGGCCGGGACGGCTGCCACGGTGCTCGGACACGGTCGGTCTCCTCGTCGGCGGCGGGTCGGGGCTGGTGCGCTGCCCACCCTAGTGTCCCGAGCTGCCCGGGCTCGCGTGCCACAGCTTGCGCGACGGGAGCGCCGCCGCGGGGCTCGCGGGGCTCGCGGGCGCCACCGGGGTGCCGCGCCCGGAGCGCGGGTCGGCCCCCGGCGGGCGGGTGTCGGCGTACGGCGACTGCCGGAAGCCCGAGGCGTGGACGAGGACCCGGCGCCCGGTGCGGGCGTCGGCCTCGCGGGCCGCGGCTCGGCCGCCTCGGCCCGGGCCACGGCATCGGCCTCCCCCGCGGCGACCGCGGCCCGGACCGCGGCGAGCCCGCCGAGCTGCCAGGCGTCCCACAGCGCGGCGAGCTCCCAGGCCCCGGTGGCGCGGATCGAGACCCCCCGGTTGCCGGTGCGGCGGACGACGCCGCGCACGAGGAGCATCCACCAGTGGAAGACGACCCCGGCGTAGGGCCCCTGGACTGTCCTCAAGAAGCTGCAGCCGGAGGGGCCGGTGCCGTCGTCGAGGGTGAGGAAACGCTCCGGCGCCCGGAGCGCACCGGCGGGGTCTGGGTGGCCACCTTGACGCCGGAGACCCACACCTCGGAGCGGCTGCGCGCCGAGAGCAGGTCGCGGCTGCGGGTGACCCCGAGGGCGGCGAGCAGGGGCTCGTAGAACGCGATGACGTGGGCGGAGACGTCGAGGCCGAGGACGTCGAGCTCGGCGCGGACCCGCTCCGGGCCGGTCATCTGGGGCAGGCCGGCGCCGGCGACGAGGCGCGGCCGGTCGCCCAGGTCGAGGGTCAGCGGGCGGGCTGCTCCGCCGCGGAACATGGCTGCTCGGGCCGTCTGGGCCTCGGGGCGGCCTCCCTGGCAGCTGGACGTCGACCCCGCCACTCGACCTCGCGGGCGGCCGAGGTCGGGAGGGCCTTCCGGCGGCTGGTGCGGGGCCGGCCGCTGCCGCGCTCCCAGTGGTCGAGCTCCGCGCGGATGTGGAGGAGCAGGTCGCGGCGGGTGACCCGGCCGCGCCGCCCAAGGCCCCCGGTCGCGGTGCCGTGGCAGGGCGTCCAACGCCCCGGCGAGGACGAGCCGCTCGGTGACCGGGCGGCTGACCCGGGCGCGGGTCCAGAAGTCGCCCAGGTCGGAGAAGGGCTGCCCCGGCCACGACCCGGGCGACCTCGGCCTCGCTGATGCCCTTGACGTCGGCGAGCGAGAGCCGGATGCCGTACGGCTGCGGGTCGCGCTTCCACCCCGGGACCTCGTCACGCCCGGCCACCCCCTCGGGCCCCCCACCCGTCGAGTGAACAGGACACGCCGTGTCAGCCCCCTCGCACACGGCGTGTTCTGTTCTCTCGACGGGGTTCTCGGGGTCGGCGCCGGGGTCCTCGACCCGCTCGATGCGGTAGGTGTCGCCGGAGGCGTTGACGTCGAGGCCGAGGACGGGGATGCCGAAGGACCGGGCGTCGTCGAGGAGCAGGCGCTTGGGGTACATCCCCGGGTCGTGGGTGAGGATGCCGGAGAGGAAGGCCGCCGGGTGGTGGGTCTTGAGCCAGGCGGAGTGGTAGGTCGGCAGCGCGAACGCGGCCGCGTGGGCCTTGCAGAACCCGAAGGACGCGAAGCTCTTGAGCACCTCCCAGATCCGGTCGCGGTCCTCGGCGG
>CAWJME010000004.1:0-65416 GCA_963843895.1 uncultured Actinomycetota bacterium
CGCGTGCGTCGTCACCTCCGAGGAGGACCCGCTCTTCGGGCCGGTCATCGGGTTCTCCATCGCCGGCCTGCCGACCGAGCTCCTCGACGACGTGGCCTACCGGATCCCGCCGCTCACCGACGTCACCGTCTCCGAGCTCATCTCCTCGGTCAAGGCGGCCCCGGTGCTGCACGGCTACCGCGGCCAGACCCCCGTGCACCGGGCGGCGCTCGCCGACCTCATCGCGCGGGTCTCGGTGCTCGCCGACGACATGCCCGAGATCGCCTCCCTCGTCCTCAACCCGGTCAACGCCCACCCCGGCGGGATCGAGGTGCTCGGCGCCGAGATCACCCTCGCCCCGGCGCCGCGGCGCATCGACCCCGGCCGGCGCTCCCTGACGAGACCGGTCCCGCACCGGGGTGGGGCGGGGAAACGGCACAATGGAGACCATGACCAGCGCCCACCACGCTCCCGTCCTCCCCGAGGACCTCACCGCGTCCATCGTGCGGGCCGGCTACTACCCGGCGCTCGTGGCGGACGTCGTCGCGGCGGCTCTCGCCCAGGAGCGGATCGAGAACCACCTCGTCCACCTCGAGACGACGTTCGACCGGGACGTCGTGCGGCGCCACATCACGGTGCTCGTGCTCACGCCCTCGCGGCTGCTCATCGCCCACGCCGACGACCACGCCGACGAGCCGCCGGCCCCGCAGGAGGTCGCGACGGCCACCACCGAGTCGATCCCGCTGTCCGCCGTCAAGGGCGTCATGCTCACCCACGTCGTCGAGGACCCCGAGAGCTACGTCCCGGGATCGCTCGGTCGTGAGGTGACGCTCACCCTCGGCTGGGGCACGGTGGCCCGCCTCGACCTCGTCCCCGCCTCGTGCAGCGACCCCGACTGCGACGCCGACCACGGCTACGAGGGCACCGTGACGGGCGACGACATCGCCCTGCGCATCTCCGCAGCCGCCGACGGCGAGGACAAGCTGGCGGGCGCGCTGGGCTTCGCGCGCGACCTCTCCGCCGCCATCGGCAAGGGCTGAGGTGCCGCAGCCCGTCGCCCCCGACTACGCGGCCGGCAGCCTCGCCGACGTCCTCCCGAGCGTCTGCGCGAGCCTCGGCGTGCCCTCGCCCTCCGGGGAGCGGACCTGGGCCGGGCGGCTCGCCCTGCCGGAGGCGCGACGCGGTGTCGTCGTGCTCGTCGACGGGCTCGGGGCGGACCAGCTGGCACGCCGGCTCGGCCACGCACCGTGGCTGCGGGCGCACGCGGCCGGGACCCGCACCGTCCCGGCCGGCTTCCCGGCGACCACGGCGACCTCGATGGGGAGCTTCGGCACCGGTACGCCCCCGGGAGCCCACGGCATGCTCGGGTACGAGGTGCTCGTCCCGGGGGAGGACCGGGTCTTCAACGAGCTGTCCTGGGAGGACGGTCCCGTGCCCGAGCTGTGGCAGCCCGGGACGACCTGGTTCGAGCGGGCGGTCGCGGCCGGGCTCGAGGTGGTGCGGATCGGGCCCGGGTTCTTCGACGGGTCCGGGCTGACCCGGGCGGCGCTGCGCGGGGGCCGCTTCACCGCCGCGGACACCCTCTCAGCGCGCGTCGACGTCGCGCTGCAGGCGGTCCGCTCGTCCCCGCGGGCGCTCGTCTACCTCTACTGGGGCGAGGTCGACAAGCTCGGCCACGTCCACGGCCCCGAGTCCTTCGAGTGGACCGAGGAGGTGGAGTCGGTCGACCGCGAGCTCGCGCGGCTCGCAGCGGGGCTGCCCGCGGACGCCTCGCTGACCGTCACCGCGGACCACGGCATGGTCGCCTGCCCGCACGAGACGCGGGTCGACGTGGCCGACGAGCCGTCGTTGCGGGCGGGGGTCCACCTCCTCGGGGGCGAGCCGCGTGCCACCCACGTGTACTGCCGCCCGGGTGCCGCCGCCGACGTCGCCGCGGCGTGGTCCGCGCGGTTCGGGGACCGGGCCTGGGTGCGCACCCGGGAGCAGGCGGTCGCCGCGGGCTGGTTCGGCCCGGTGGCGCCGGTCAACCTCGACCGGATCGGCGACGTCGTCGTCGCCGCGGCCGACGACCTGGCCGTCGTCGACTCGTCACGGATGCGGCCCCAGCTGCTCGCGCTCGTCGGGATGCACGGCTCGCTGAGCAGCGAGGAGCTCGACGTGCCGGTCGTCCACGTCCCCGCGCGCGTCGCCTAGGGTTGGCGCCCGTGGCGGATCTGGTCTTCTTCTCGGGAACGATGGACTGCGGCAAGTCGACCCTTGCCCTGCAGATCGACCACAACCAGCGCGCCCGTGACCGGCAGGGGCTGATCTTCACCAAGCTCGACCGGGCGGGCGAGTCGGTGCTCTCCTCGCGGCTCGGCCTCGTGACCCCCGCCGTCGAGGTCGACGACGCGCTCGACTTCTGGGACGACGTCGTGGACCGCCTCACCGCGGGGGCGCGGGTCGACTACGTCATCTGCGACGAGGCGCAGTTCTACACCCCGCGGCAGGTCGAGCAGCTCGCCCGGATCGTCGACGAGCTCGGGATCGACGTCACCGCGTTCGGGATCACCGCCGACTTCCGCACCGAGCTGTTCCCCGGCTCCCGGCGGCTCATCGAGCTCGCCGACCGGGTCGAGGTGCTCCAGGTCGAGGCGCTCTGCTGGTGCGGCCGGCGGGCGACGCACAACGCCCGCATCGTCGACGGCACCATGGTCGTCGAGGGGGAGCAGGTGGTCGTCGGCGACACCGCGGCGGCGCGCGAGGGGGTCGTGGAGTACGAGGTGCTGTGCCGTCGGCACCACATGCGCCGGATGAACAGCCACGCCGCCCGGTCGGCGTCGCCGACACCGGACACGCTGCCGTTCGACCTGGACGCCTGCCCGGTCCCGCCCCGCTGAGCGAGCGGCGCGGGCCGGCCCGCGGCTCAGGCCGGTCCGGAGCCCTTGGTGCCGAAGACGATGTCGTCCCAGCTGGGCACACTCGGGCGGCCCCGCCGCGACGTGGCGGCGGAGGGCCGTGCCGACTCGTCGACGGAGGCGCGGGCGCTCGTGGTCTCGCGCGCGGGGGAGGCGACGTCGCGCCGGGAGGAGTCGGTCTCGGGGCGCTGCGGCTCGTCGTCCTCGGGCCACCCGCCGACGAGGGTGCGCGAGCGGCTCGGCCCCTCGAGGTGCTCCCGGGCCGGCTTGCGGGCGCGCGAGGCCGGGGGCGGACCGGCCTGGGCGGGGTCACCGGCGAGCTCCTCGATGGGGAGGGCGTCGTCGCGCGGGCGGTCCTCGCCCGGTGTGTGCGTGGGGGAGGACCGGCGCCGGGTCCTCCGCCCGCGGGCGCTGTGCTCGCGCATCGCCGCCATGAGGTCGATCGGCTCGTGGTCGTCGACCGCGACGGGGGTCGACCGCTCGATGCCGCCGTCGGCGTCGACGTCGTAGACGTCGAGGTCGGTCGACGTGGGGGCCTGGTGCGGGGTGGGGATGAGCCCGGAGGTGGTCTCCTCGCTGAGCCAGCGCGCCTCGTCGTTCGTCGGGGCCACCGACCCGCCGAGGGGCTCGTAGTGCCACGTCGCGGTGCGGCGGCGCCCGCCGGCGGCGAAGGTCATCGACAGCTGCCAGACGCCCTCCTCGTCGCGGGCGGAGTCCCACTCGACCTGGTCGCGGTCGACGCCACGGTCGCGGAGCCGCTCCGAGACCCGCTCGGCGAGGGTGACCGGGGCCGGGCCGCGGGTGCCGACGGCGCACGAGCGGGCGCGCCCGGCGACGTGCTCGCGCTCGGCGAGGATCGGGCCCTCGAAGCGGCGGACCTTCTCGACCGTCCAGCCCGAGCGGTCGGCGACCTCCTCGGCGGACAGGCCCCGACGGATCAGGGCCTGCACCTCGCGGGGCCGCATCCCGCCGTCCATCTCGATCTGCAGCTGGCCCAGACGCGGCCGGTCCCGGCGGGCAGCGGCCCGCAGCGGCTCGTCGAGGGAGAGGCGGAAGCGCCCTCCGTCGGCGTCCGCGAGCAGGAGGTGCTGACCGTCCTCGTGGACGCCGATGAGGCGAAGGTCCTGCATGTCGGTCTCCCGGGTCGCTCGTCGTCGCTCCGACGATGCCACCACGCACCGCCCGGATCGTGGAGCCCACGCCGGGTGTGCCGCGATTGCCCGGATAGCGTGGGTCCATGCCCGACGCGCCCGCAGACCTCGCCCCGTACGACGTCGTCCTCCTCGGCTCCTTCGGGGGCCCCGAGGGCGAGGACGAGGTCATGCCGTTCCTGCGGCGCGTCACCGCCGGGCGGGGCATCCCCGACGAGCGGCTCGCCGCGGTCGGTGAGCACTACCACGCCCGGGGCGGGCGCAGCCCGATCAACGACCTCAACCGCGACCTGCTGGCCCGGCTGCGCGCCGAGCTCGAGCGGCGCGGCCTCGAGGTGCCCGTGGTGTGGGGGAACCGCAACTCCGAGCCGTTCTTCGTCGACGCCCTCCACGAGGCCCTGGACCAGGGCGGGACGCGGGTCGTCAGCCTCTTCACGAGCGCGTACTCGTGCTACTCCTCGTGCCGGCAGTACCGCGAGGACCTCGCGGCCGCGGTCGACGAGGTGGGTCCGGCCGGCGACGGGCTCGAGATCGACAAGGTGCGCCAGTACGTCCACCACCCCGGGCTCGGCCGGGCCTGGGTCCGGGCGATGGTCGCCGCGCTCGGCGGGCTCGAGGACCCCTCCGCGGCACGCGTCCTCTACGTGACGCACTCGATCCCCCTCGCGATGGACGACACCTCCGGCCCGGGCGACGGCGAGGGCAACCTCTACTCCGACCAGCACGTGCGGCTGGCCCGGCGCCTCGACGAGGCGGTGGGGACCGAGCTCGGCATCGAGCTGAGCGGTGAGCTCGTCTTCTGCTCGCGCTCGGGACCGCCGAGCCAGCCCTGGCTGGAACCCGATGTCAACCACCGGATCGAGGAGCTCGCGGCGGAGTCGACCTCGGCGCCCGTGGTCGTCGTCCCCATCGGGTTCGTGTCCGACCACATGGAGGTCGTCCACGACCTCGACACCGAGGCCGCCGAGACCGCGGACCGGGTGGGGGTCCCGTTCGTCCGGGTCGCGACACCGCACGCCGACCCGGAGTTCGTCGAGGCGCTCGTCGACCTCCTCCTCGAGCGGGCCGCCGAGGCCCGCGGCGAGGTCGTGGTCCCGGCCACCTGGCTCGCGGGGGACGTGCGCCCCTCGGTCTGCGCGCCGGGCTGCTGCCCCAACCTGCGCGTCGCCAAGCCCGCGCTGTGCGGGCGCGACTGATGGCGGTCCTGCCCGTGCCCGAGGGGGTCGACCCCGCCGACCTCGAGCGCGTCGCGTGCGACGTGGCCCGGGACGCCGGTCGCCTGGTCCTCGACGAGCGGCCCGCCGATCTCGGGTTCACCGCGAAGTCGTCGCGGACCGACGTCGTCACCGAGATGGACCAGCGCAGCCAGCAGCTGCTCCTGGACCGGCTGGCGGACCTGCGCCCCGACGACGCCGTGCTCGGCGAGGAGGAGGGGGGCCGCCGGGGGACCAGCGGCGTCACCTGGGTCGTCGACCCCATCGACGGCACGACGAACTACCTCTACGGGGTGCCCGACTACTCGGTCTCCGTCGCGGCGGTCGTCGGGGACCCCGGGCTGCCGGGGGAGTGGCAGGCGGTCGCCGCGGCCGTGTTCAACCCGCCGAGCGGTGAGCTCTTCCACGCCCACCGGGGAGGTGGTGCCCGCCTGAGCACCCCGGCGGGGTCCCACACCCTGCGCGTGAACGCCACGGACGACCTCGGGCTCTCGCTCGTCGGCACCGGCTTCGGGTACGCGGCCGAGGTGCGCGAGCGCCAGGCCCGGCTGCTCGTCGAGCTGCTGCCCCGGATCCGCGACCTGCGCCGCCACGGCAGCGCGGCGCTCGACCTCTGCGCCGTGGCCTGCGGCCGCCTCGACGCCTACTACGAGACCGGGCTCCACCCCTGGGACCGCGCGGCCGGTGAGCTCGTCGCCACCGAGGCCGGTGCGGTCCTCGGAGGGCCGGTCGACGACGTGCCCACGCGCGACCTCACCTGGGCCGCCGCGCCGGGGGTCGCGCAGGCGCTGTCCGCGCTGGTCAGGGAGCTGACGGCACGGCTCGTCGGCTCCGTCGGCGACCCCCGCTGAGCCCCCGGCGCGGCCGCCCGCGGTCGCGGCGTGGACCCGTGTGGCAGGGCCTCCCCACCATGGTGCACAATCTGGCGCGCACGTCGGTCGCTCGGGGCACAAACTCGGCCCCCCGTGCGTTGTCAGGGCCGATCAGCACGATGAAGGGTGGACGAGCAACGATGGCAACCGACTACGACGCACCGCGCAAGACCGACGACGAGCTGTCCGAGGACTCCATCGAGGAGCTGAAGAACCGCCGCGTGGACAAGACCACCTCGAGCGTGGACGTCGACGAGACCGAGCAGGCCGAGGGCTTCGAGCTCCCGGGCGCAGACCTCTCCGGCGAGGAGCTCTCGGTGCGCGTGCTCCCGCGCCAGGCCGACGAGTTCACGTGCTCGCGCTGCTTCCTCGTGCACCACCGCAGCCAGCTCGCGAGCGAGAAGGGCGGCGTCCTCGTGTGCCGGGAGTGCGCCGCCTGACCGGCGGTGTCGGCCTACCCGTGAGCTCCGCGCACCGCGTCCCCGTCGCCGTCCGGCGGCTCCACGCGGACGCCGTCCTCCCGCGGTACAGCACCGAGGGCGACGCCGGCGCGGACCTCACGAGCGTCGCCGAGGTGACGCTCCCGCCGGGCGCCCGGGCCCTGGTCCCCACCGGCCTCGCCCTCGCCCTGCCGCCCGGGACCGTCGGGCTCGTGCACCCGCGGTCCGGGCTCGCCGCCCGCCACGGCGTGAGCATCGTCAACGCCCCCGGAACCGTCGACTCCGGGTACCGCGGCGAGGTCCTCGTCAACCTCGTCAACCTCGACCCCACCGAGCCCTTCACGGTGCGGGTCGGCGACCGCATCGCCCAGCTCGTCGTCCAGGAGTACCTGCACGGCGACTTCACCGAGGCCGATTCGCTTCCCGACAGCGCCCGGGGGGACACTGGCCACGGGTCCACCGGGGGCTTCGGCCCCGTCGCACGTCGGTGACCCGCTCGACCCCCCGACACCCGAGGACGACACCGCAGTGAGCATCTTCCGCAGGAACAAGGGCGCCGAGGCCGCCCCCGAGGCCACCGAGCCCACGACCGGGGCCTCCGAGGACGCCGCCGAGACCGCTGCCGAGACCGCCGCCGCCGAGGGCGGCCCGGGCGCGGAGCCGGTGGCCCGTGAGGGCGGGCCGTTCGACGTCGCCGAGGTGGAGGGCCGCGACGGCCGCATCGACCTCGGAGCCCTGTGGGTCCGCGGCGTGCCCGGGATGGAGCTGCGCCTCGAGGTCGAGCAGGAGACCCAGCAGGTCAACGCCGCGACCGCCGTGCTCGGCGAGTCCGCCCTCCAGCTCCAGGCCTTCGCCGCGCCCCGCTCCGGTGGCGTGTGGACCGAGATCCGCCGCGAGATCGCGATGGCGGTCGAGAAGCAGGGCGGGACGGTCGAGGAGAGCGACACGGCCTTCGGCACCCAGCTCCGCACCCGCATGCCCTCGGTCGGCCCGGACGGCCGCACGGTCTTCGCCCCCGCCACCTTCGTCGGCGTCGACGGGCCGCGCTGGTTCCTGCGCGCCGTCGTCTCCGGGCGCGCCGCCATCGACGAGGCCGCCGCCGAGGAGCTGCTCGAGGTGCTCCGCGACGTCGTCGTCGTCCGTGGGGTCGAGCCGATGGCGCCGCGCGAGCTGCTGCCCCTCCAGCTGCCCCAGGACGCCCGCACCGAGAGTGGCGAGGCCGACGAGGCGGAGCCCGACGACGGCGACCTCGGCCCGTTCGAGCGTGGTCCCGAGATCACCGAGATCCGCTGATGGGCGTCCGCTCGCGGCTGCACGACCTCACCCGCACCCCGCTCGAGCAGGACGCCGACGAGCTGCACCGGCAGAGCGTCGTCGAGGGCGGCGACGACCTCCGGGCGCTGGCCCCCCGGCACCCCGCGTGCGTGTGCGGCACGGTCCGCACCGTGACCCTCCCGCCTCGGAGCAGCGTCCCCGCGCTCGTCGCGGAGGTCTGGGACGGCAAGGGCTCGGTCAACCTCATCTGGGTCGGCCGTCGCGCGATCGGCGGCATCGAGCCCGGCACGTTCGTGCGCGCGCGCGGCCGGGTCGCGACCTTCAAGGGCGTCCCGACGATCTTCAACCCCGCCTACGAGATCCTCCCGAAGCAGTGACGGCCGACGAGCGCGCCCCCGAGGCCCCCACCGCCGAGACCGTCGAGGCGCTGATCCGCCATCGGCTCTCGACCGCCCTCGGCGGGTGGCGCGGCTCGGTCGAGACGGCCCTGCCGACCGTCGTCTTCGTCGGCGTCTGGTCGGCCACCGGCCACGACGTGCGGACCGCGGCCATCGCGGCGATCGGCGTCGCCCTCGTCCTCGCGGTGGTGCGGGTGCTGCAGCGCTCCTCGCTCCAGCACGTGCTCGGGGCGCTCGTCGCCACGGCCGTCGCCGCGTTCTTCGCGCTGCGTTCGGGCGAGGCGCAGGACGCCTTCCTCCCCGGCATCCTCACGAGCGCCGGGTTCTTCGTCGGCACGGTCATCTCGGTCCTCGTCGGGTGGCCGGTCGTCGGCTTCATCGTCGGCGCGGGGGACCCGCGGGCCCAGGAGGACCCGTTCGGGTGGCGTCGTGACCGCGGGATGGTCCGCGTCTGCGCCCGGCTCACCTGGGTCCTCGTCGGGCTGTACGTCGTGCGGCTCGTCATCATGGTGCCGCTCTACCTCGGGGCGCAGGTCGAGCTCCTCGCGGTCGCGAAGATCGTCCTCGGGTGGCCGCTCTACGTCGGCGCCCTCGCGGTCATGGCCTGGATGCTCGTGTCCGGGCACACGCCGCTGGAGCCGGGCGAGGGCCCCGGCGCCGACGACGGCGCGCACCACCCCTGACGGAGCCGCGGGCGTCAGCCCTCGTCGTCGTCCTCGCGCTTGTGGCGCTGGCCGGGGGAGAGCAGCGACTCCAGCTCCGCCTCCGCCTCGGGCGTCGTGACGAAGAGCAGCTCGTCGAGGGGCTCGAGGGCGTCGTCGCGGCTCGGGGCGATGGGCGCGCCGTCGCGGATGATGCCGGTGAGCACGGTGTCGCCGGGGAACGGCACGTCACCGACCCGCGACCCGGCGTAGGGGCTGCCGACCGGCAGGGTCATCTCGACCATCATCGCCCGGCCCTGCTGGAACTCGAAGATGCGCACGAGGTCGCCGACGCTCACGGCCTCCTCGACGAGGGCGGTCATGAGCCGGGGCGTGGACACCGCGACGTCGACCCCCCACGCCTCGTCGAACATCCACTCGTTCTTCGGGTTGTTGACGCGCGCGACGGTGCGGGGCACCCCGAACTCGGTCTTCGCGAGGAGCGAGAGGACGAGGTTGACCTTGTCGTCGCCGGTGGCCGCGACGACGACGTCACAGTCGGCGAGCCCGGCCTCGGAGAGCGCCTCGATCTCGCACGCGTCGGCCTGGAGCCAGCTCGCGTCCGGGACCTTGTTGACCCGCTCGCCGTCGGCGTCGCGGTCGACGAGGAGCACGTGGTGGCCGTTGCGGATCAGCTCCCGGGCGATGGAGCGCCCGACGCTTCCGGCTCCGGCGATGACGACGCGCATGCAGGTGGGCCTTTCGGGGGTCAGTGGGCGGGGGGCGGCGCGTCGAGGACGCGTTCGGCGCCGGCGAGGTCGTCCCTCAGGAGGGCGAGGTGGACGAGGTCACCCTCCTGGTAGACGGTGTCCGCATCCGGGAGGAAGGCGTCGCCGAGCCGGGTCACGTAGGCCAGCCGGCCCGACGTCGCCGCCTCGATCTCGGTGAGCCGGTGGCCGATCCACTGCGCGGTGACCGGCATCTCGGCGATGACGACGCGGCCCGAGGGGTCGGAGTACTCGGGGACGTGTCCCTGGGGGAGCAGCCGGCGGAGCATCTGGTCGCTGGTCCACTTGACCGTGGCGACGGTGGGGATGCCGAGGCGCTGGTAGATCTCCGCGCGGCCTGGGTCGTAGATGCGGGCGACGACGTTCTCGACGCCGAACTTCTCGCGCGCGACCCGCGCCGCGAGGATGTTCGAGTTGTCGCCGCTGGAGACCGCCGCGAAGGCGTAGGCGTCCTCGATGCCGGCCGCCCGGAGGCAGTCCCGGTCGAACCCGACGCCGGTGACCGTGCGGCCCTCGAAGGAGGTGCCCAGCCGTCGGAAGGCCGCCTCGTCCTGGTCGACGACGGCCACCTCGTGGCCGGCGCGCTCGATGGCGCGGGCGAGCGAGGCGCCGACCCGGCCGCAGCCCATGATGACGAAGTGCACGACGCCGACGCTACTACGCGCCACCTCGCCCCGAGCCGGTGTCCGGGACGTGCACCCCTTCGGGGGTCCGTCTGCCTACAGTTGTCCTCGTGTCTACGCCCGGACGTCTGGTCAAGCGTGTCCTCGTGGGCCGCGCGATGCGCAGTGACCGGCTCGGGGAGACCCTGCTGCCGAAGAAGCTGGCGCTGCCGGTCTTCGCGAGCGACGCGCTCTCGTCGGTGGCCTACGCCCCCGACGAGATCCTCCTCACCCTCGGCCTGGCCGGCGGCACGCTGGCGCTGACCCAGTCGTGGAAGATCGCCCTCGTCGTCGTGGTCGTGATGGGCGTCGTCATCATGAGCTACCGGCAGAACGTCCACGCCTACCCGAGTGGTGGCGGTGACTACGAGGTCGCGAGCGTCAACCTCGGGCCGCGCGCCGGCCTGACCGTCGCGAGCGCCCTCCTCGTCGACTACGTGCTCACCGTGGCCGTCTCGGTCTCCTCCGGGGTGCAGAACGCCGCCTCCGCGTTCACGTTCCTGCGTGGCCACGAGGCGCTCGCGGCGGTGGCGATCATCGTGCTGCTCACCGCGATGAACCTGCGCGGGGTGCGCGAGTCCGGGACGGCCTTTGCCATCCCGACCTACCTCTTCATGACCGCGATCCTCGGGATGGCCGCGTTCGGCTTCTACCGGAAGGTGGCGGGGGACCTGCCGCCCGCCGAGAGCGCGACCCTCCAGCTCCGCCCGGAGACCGGGTTCGCGGAGCTCGGGTCGATCGCGATGGCGTTCCTCTTCCTGCGGGCGTTCTCCTCCGGCTGTGCCGCCCTCACCGGTGTCGAGGCGATCTCCAACGGCGTCCCGGCCTTCAAGAAGCCCAAGAGCCGCAACGCGGCCTCGACCCTGCTCCTCATGGGCACGATCTCGGTGACCATGCTCATGTCCATGGTCGCCCTCGCGTCGTGGACGGGGGTCAAGTACGCCGACGACGAGGCGAACCAGCTGCTGCGCGACGGGGTGCCGGTCGGCGACGGCTACGTCCAGGACACCGTGATGGGCCAGGTGTCCAAGGCCGTCTTCTCGGACTTCCACCTCGGCGTGGTCGTCGTCTCGATCGTCACCGGGCTCATCCTCGTGCTCGCGGCGAACACCGCCTTCAACGGCTTCCCGGTGCTCGGCTCGATCCTCGCCCGCGACGGCTTCCTCCCGCGCCAGCTCCACACCCGGGGTGACCGGCTCGCGTTCTCCAACGGCATCCTCATCCTCGCCGGCGCCGCCGCCTTCCTCGTCGTGATCTTCAACGCCGACGTCACCCGCCTCATCCAGCTGTACATCGTCGGGGTGTTCGTCTCCTTCACGCTGTCGCAGGTCGGGATGGTCCGGCACTGGAACCGGTTCCTGCGCGTCGAGAGGGACCCGGCGGCCCGCTCCCGGATGCTCCGCAGCCGGGTCATCAACGGCGTCGGTGCGGCGATGTCCGGCCTGGTGCTGCTCGTCGTCCTCGCGACGAAGTTCGTCCACGGCGCCGGGTACGCCATCGCGGCGATGGGGGTGCTCTTCTTCCTCATGCTCGGGGTCCGGAAGCACTACGACCACGTGCGCGACGAGCTGAGTGTCGAGGAGGGGGACACCAAGGCCCAGATGCTGCCCTCGCGGGTCCACGCCATCGTGCTCGTCGCGAAGATCCACAAGCCCACCCTGCGGGCCCTCGCGTACGCACGGGCGACCCGCCCGTCGGTGCTCGAGGCGATCAGTGTCGCGGTCGACCCGGACGAGACCCGCGCCCTCCAGGCGGAGTGGGACCGGCGCGACATCCCCGTCCCGCTCAAGGCGCTCGACAGCCCGTACCGGGAGATCACCCGGCCCGTGCTCGACTACGTCCGTTCGATCCGCAGCGACAACCCCCGGGACATCGTCGTCGTCTACATCCCGCAGTACGTCGTGGGGCACTGGTGGGAGCAGATCCTGCACAACCAGAGCGCGCTGCGCCTGCGGACCCGCCTGCTCTTCACCCCCGGGGTCATGGTCTCCTCGGTGCCCTGGCAGCTCGCCTCCTCGGAGGGCGCCGAGGAGCGGATGGACGGCCCGGTCGTGGGCGACGTCCGCCGCGGCGACCTCTGATGACGCCCGGAGGCCCCGGGCTCGCGGTCGACGACGAGGTCGAGGTCGAGGTCACCGCGTTCGCGCACGGCGGGCACTGCGTCGCCCGGCACGACGGCCAGGTCCTCTTCGTCCGGCACACGCTCCCGGGGGAGCGGGTGCGGGCGCGGGTCACCGAGGTCGGGTCCGGCGCGCGGTTCGTGCGCGCCGACGCGGTCGAGGTGGTCGCGGCCTCCCCGGACCGCGTCGAGCCGCCGTGCCCCTGGAGCGGTCCGGGGGCCTGTGGCGGCTGCGACCTCCAGCACGTCGGGCTCACGGCCCAGCGGCGGCTCAAGGCGGGCGTGGTCCGTGAGCAGATGGCGCGCCTCGCCCGGCTCGAGGTCGACGTCGAGGTCGAGCCGGTCCCGGGGGACGCCGACGGCCTGGGCTGGCGGACGCGGGTCGAGTTCGCGGTCGGGCCGGACGGGCGCGCCGGGCTGCGCCGGCACCGCTCGCACGAGCTCGTCCCGGTCGACCGCTGCCGGATCGCGGCCCCGGGCGTCAGCGGGCTCGCGGTCACGGAGCGCGACTGGCCCGGTGCCGAGGCGGTCGACGTCGTCGCGCCCTCGGTCGGCGACCCCGTGGCCGTCGTCGTACCCGGCGGTGACGTGCCCGAGGTCGTCGAGCACGTCGAGGCCACGTGGGCCCGGGGCGACGGGTTGGTCGCGTACGCGCACGGGCACGAGGTCTCGGCGCGCGGGTTCTGGCAGGTCCACCCCGGGGCGGCCTCGACCTTCCTCGAGGCGGTCATGGGGGTGCTCGACGTCCGGCCGGGGGAGCGGGCGCTCGACCTCTACGCGGGCGTGGGGCTGTTCGCGGCCGCGCTGTCCGAGGCCGTCGGGTCGACGGGGCAGGTCGTGGCGGTCGAGTCCGACCGGGACGCCGTCGAGCGGGCCACGGCCGGCCTCGCCGCCGCCGGCAACGTCGTCGTCGTCGGCGCGCGGGTCGACGAGGCGTTCGGTCTGCCTCGGGCCGACCGGCGCCGGGGCCGGGCGCGCCGATCCGTGCGGTCGCCGCTGCTCCCGCAGCGCGCCGACGTCGTCGTCCTCGACCCGCCGCGCACCGGCGCCGGGGCGGCCGTGGTCCGGGCGGTCACCGCCCTGCGGCCGCGCGCCATCGCCTACGTGGCCTGCGACCCGGCGGCGCTGGCCCGCGACGCCGCCACCTTCGCCGAGCAGGGGTACCGGCTCGCAGGCCTGCGCGCGTTCGACGCCTTCCCGATGACCCACCACGTCGAGTGCGTCGCCCACTTCGAGCCGATCCCGGCGTGAGGCGCAGCGGGTGCCGGACCCCGCCGCACCATGCCCGCGGGCAGCCGACGCCCTCGCCCCTCGCGGCACACCGACGCCGGGCATAGGCTCGACCGGGAACGGACCGTGTGGTTAGATATCTTGACGTCAAGATAAATCGCGGGACGACATCGTCGCGACGACGCAACGACCTGAAGGGAGCCCCGGTGGCCAGCACGAACAGCTTCGACGCCCACGGAACGCTCGAGGTGGGTGAGCAGTCCTACGAGATCTACCGGCTGGGCGCGGTCGAGGGCAGCGAGTCCCTCCCGTACAGCCTCAAGGTGCTTCTCGAGAACCTGCTGCGCACCGAGGACGGCGCCAACATCACCGCCGACCACATCCGCGCCGTCGGCGCCTGGGACGAGAACGCCCAGCCCGACACCGAGATCCAGTTCACCCCGGCGCGCGTCATCATGCAGGACTTCACCGGCGTGCCCTGCATCGTCGACCTCGCGACGATGCGCGAGGCGGTGGCCGACCTCGGCGGCGACGCGACGAAGATCAACCCCCTCGCCCCGGCCGAGCTCGTCATCGACCACTCGGTGATCATCGACGTCTTCGGGCGCGCCGACGCCTTCGAGCGCAACGTCGCCATCGAGTACGAGCGCAACGAGGAGCGCTACAAGTTCCTCCGCTGGGGCCAGACCGCCTTCGACGACTTCAAGGTCGTCCCGCCCGGCACCGGCATCGTCCACCAGGTCAACATCGAGCACCTCGCCCGCACCGTCATGGTCCGCGACGGCGTCGCCTACCCCGACACCTGCGTCGGCACCGACAGCCACACGACGATGGTCAACGGCCTCGGCGTCCTCGGCTGGGGCGTCGGCGGCATCGAGGCCGAGGCGGCCATGCTCGGCCAGCCCGTCTCGATGCTCATCCCGCGCGTCGTCGGCTTCAGGCTCTCCGGCTCGATCCCCGACGGCGCCACGGCCACCGACGTCGTCCTGACGATCACCGAGATGCTCCGCGAGCACGGTGTGGTCGGCAAGTTCGTCGAGTTCTACGGCGAGGGCGTCTCGGCCGTGCCGCTCGCCAACCGGGCGACGATCGGCAACATGAGCCCCGAGTTCGGCTCCACCTGTGCGATCTTCCCGATCGACGACGTCACGCTCGAGTACCTCCGCCTCACCGGCCGTTCCGACGAGCAGGTCGCGCTCGTCGAGGCGTACGCCAAGGAGCAGGGCATGTGGCTCCAGGCCGGACCGGACCAGCCCGAGGCCCGCTACAGCGAGTACCTCGAGCTCGACCTGTCGACGGTCGTCCCCTCGATCGCCGGGCCGAAGCGCCCCCAGGACCGCATCGAGCTGACCGGCGCCAAGCGCCAGTTCCGTGGCGACCTCCAGAACTACGTCGTCGACGGCGCCGGTATCGAGAAGAGCAGCGTCGACAGCGAGCTCGCCGACACCTTCCCGGCGTCCGACGCGCCCAGCCACGACGCGCTCGAGGCGTCCGAGAGCGCGGGGCGACCCAGCCACTCGACCCGACGTGACAACGGCGACCGGGCGAGCAACCCCGCCACCGTGAGCATCGACGGGCAGGAGGTGACCATCGACCACGGGCACGTCGCGATCGCCTCGATCACCTCGTGCACCAACACCTCGAACCCGTCGGTGATGATGGCCGCGGCCATGCTGGCGAAGAACGCCGTCGAGAAGGGCCTGACGGTCCCGCCGTGGGTCAAGACCTCGATGGCGCCCGGCTCCAAGGTCGTCACCGGCTACTACGAGAAGGCCGGCATGTGGCCCTACCTCGAGAAGCTCGGGTTCTTCCTCGTCGGCTACGGGTGCACCACGTGCATCGGGAACTCGGGGCCGATCATCGACGAGGTCAGCCAGGCCGTCAACGACAACGACCTCGCCGTGGTCTCGGTGCTCTCGGGCAACCGCAACTTCGAGGGCCGGATCAACCCCGACGTGAAGATGAACTACCTGGCGTCCCCGCCGCTGGTCATCGCGTACGCCCTGGCCGGGACGATGGACTTCGACTTCGACACCGAGCCCCTCGGGCAGGACGAGGCCGGGAACGACGTCTTCCTCAAGGACATCTGGCCCGCCCCGGCGGACGTCGAGCGGACGATCGTGGAGAGCATCAGCACCAAGATGTTCACCGACGACTACTCCGACGTCTTCGCCGGCGACGAGCGCTGGCAGTCGCTGCCGACGCCGGAGGGCGACACCTTCGCCTGGGACGCCGACTCCACGTACGTCCGCAAGCCCCCGTACTTCGACGGGATGGGCGCCGAGCCGGACCCGGTCTCGGACATCAGCGGCGCCCGCGTGCTGGCCCTGCTCGGTGACTCGGTGACCACCGACCACATCAGCCCGGCCGGCTCCATCAAGGGCGACAGCCCCGCGGGGAAGTACCTCGCCGAGCACGGCGTCGAGCGCAAGGACTTCAACTCCTACGGCTCGCGGCGCGGCAACCACGAGGTGATGATCCGCGGCACGTTCGCGAACATCCGGCTGAGGAACCTCCTCCTCGACGGCGTCGAGGGCGGGTTCACCCGCAACTTCCTCGCCGGCGGCGAGCAGACGACGATCTTCGACGCGTCGGCCGCCTACCAGGAGGCGGGCATCCCGCTCGTCGTCCTCGCCGGCAAGGAGTACGGCTCGGGGTCCTCGAGGGACTGGGCCGCCAAGGGCACCGCGCTGCTCGGCGTCAAGGCGGTCATCGCGCAGTCCTACGAGCGCATCCACCGCTCCAACCTCATCGGGATGGGCGTGCTGCCCCTGCAGTTCCCGGAGGGCGAGTCGGCGGAGTCGCTGGGGATCACCGGCACCGAGACCTTCGCGGTGTCCGGCGTCGAGGCGATGAACGACGGAGACGTGCCGAGCACCGTCACCGTGACGGTCACCGGCGAGGACGGAGCGGAGCGGACCTTCGAGGCCGTGGTCCGGATCGACACCCCCGGTGAGGCCGACTACTACCGCAACGGCGGCATCCTCCAGTACGTGCTGCGCTCGCTGGTGGGCTGAGCTCGCGAGGCGTCAAGCCCGCCGGTCGACGAGGCCGCCCCACCCCGGACGACCGGGGCGGGCGGCCTCGTCCGTGTCCGACCCCGCTCGGGGAGGGTCACTGGTGGATGCCGCACTCCGTCCTGCCCGTCCCGGCCCAGCGTCCCGACCGCGGGTCGGCGCCCGGCTCGACGCGGGACGTGCACGGGGCGCAGCCGATCGACGGGTACTCGTCGGAGAGCAGGAGGTTGACCGGGAGGTGGTGCCGCATGGCGTACCCGAGGACCTCGTCAGCGGTCCACGCGACGAGCGGGTTCACCTTGACCATGCCGTTGGTCTCGTCGAACGTCACGGACGGGGTGTCCGCTCGCGCAGGGGACTCCTCTCGCCGGAGGCCGGACATCCAGCACTCGTAGCCCGTGAGCGCCTCTCGCAGCGGCTCGATCTTGCGCATCCGGCAGCACGCCCCGGGGTCACGCTCGTGGAGGCGCGGGCCGTGGGCGGCGTCCTGCTCCGCGACGGAGAGCCGCGGGCGCACGGTGCGGACCGTGACGTCGAGGGAGAACGCCACCTCGTCCCGCGCTCCCAGCGTCTCGGCGAAGTGGTAGCCGGTGTCGAGGAAGAGGATGTCGACGCCCGGGGCGTGCTGCGAGACCAGGTGGGGGAGAGCCGCGTTCTCCATGCTCGAGGCGACCGCCAGGGTGCCGGGGAAGCTGCGCGCCGCCCAGGCGATCACCGCGTCGGTCGAGGCCTCGCCGACGAGGCGGGCTCCGTCCTCGGCGAGGGCCCTCAGCTGCTCGGTGGAGCGCCGGGTGCGGGTCGCGACGGCGGTCATCGGAGCTCGTCCTCGTCGACCCGGTGGGCCCAGGACGAGAACGTCTCGGCGCCTGCGCGCTGCGCCAGGAACCGCCGCACGAGGCGCTCCACGAGGTCCGGGAGCTCGTCGGCGGTGACCCGGAGCCCACGGACCGTGCGGCCGAGCCCGGCCTCGTCGCGGTCCGCCGACGCGAGGCCGCCGCCGAGGTGCACCTGGAAGCCGGGCCGCTGCTCGCCGTCGATGGTGACGAGCTGGCCCTTGAGCCCGATGTCCGCGACCTGGATGCGGGCGCACGAGTTGGGGCAGCCGTTGACGTGCAGGCTGATCGGGGTGTCGAGGTCGGCGGTGGCGTCGGCGAGCCGGCGCTCGAGCTCGGCGATGGCCGTGGCCGCGGTGGCCTTGGTCTCGACGATCGCGAGCTTGCAGAACTCGATGCCGGTGCAGGCCATGGCGTGGCGCCGGAACACGCTCGGGGACACCGAGAGACCGAGGCGCTCGAGCCCGGCGACGAGCGCGTCGAGCCGGTCGGGGGAGACGTCGAGCACGACGAGCTTCTGGTGCGGGGTGAGCCGGATCCGGTCGGTGCCGGCGGCGGCCATGAGGTCGGCGAGCCCGGTGAGCACCGCGCCGCTGATCCGCCCGACGGTCGGCGCGGCGCCGACGTAGTGGGTGCCGTCCTTCTGGAGGTGCACGCCGACGTGGTCACCGGGGGTGGTCGCCGGGGCGGGGGGAGGGCCGTCCGGCAGGGCGCGCCCGAGGTAGTCCTCCTCGAGCACGCGGCGGAACTCGGCCGTCCCCCACTCGGCGAGGAGGAACTTCAGCCGGGCCTTGGTGCGCAGCCGCCGGTAGCCGTGGTCGCGGAAGATCCGGACCACGCCGTGCCACACCTCGGCGGCGTCGTCCGCGCTGACGAAGGCGCCGAGCCGCTCGGCGAGCCGGGGGGCGGTGGACAGCCCGCCGCCGACCCAGAGGTCGTACCCGGGGCCGAGCTCGGGGTGGACGACGCCGACGAGGGAGATGTCGTTGACCTCGTGGACGACGTCGAGGCTCGGGTGCCCGGTGACCGCCGACTTGAACTTCCGGGGCAGGTTGGCGAGCTCGGGGTCGCCGACGTACCGGCGGACGATCTCGTCGATGACGGGGGTGGGGTCGATGATCTCGTCGGCGGCGATCCCGGCGAGCGGGCTGCCGAGGACGACGCGCGGGGTGTCGCCGCACGCCTCGGTGGTCTGGAGGCCCACGGACTCCAGCCGGCGCCAGATCTCGGGGACGTCCTCGACCCGGATCCAGTGGAACTGGATGTTCTGCCGGTCGCTGATGTCGGCGGTGCCCCGGGCGAACTCGGCGGAGATGTCGGCGAGGACGCGGAGCTGGGCCAGGGTGAGGGCGCCGCCGTCGAGGCGGGCGCGGAGCATGAAGTACTCGTCGGAGAGCTCGGCGTCGTCGAGCTGGGCGGTGCGTCCGCCGTCGATGCCGGGCCTGCGCTGGGTGTAGAGGCCCCACCAGCGGAACCGACCGCCGAGGTCCTGGGGCGGGATGGAGGAGAAGCCTTCCCTGCTGTAGACCTCCTCGATCCGCTGCCGGACCGCGAGGCCGCCCTCCTCCTGCTTCCACTCCTCGTTCGCGTTGAGCGGGGTCCGCCCGTCGACGGCCCACTGGCCGTTGGAGCGGCCCGGGCGAGGCGGACGCAGAGCTCGCCGGGGTACATCGGTCGTCGTCGTCATGCCAGCCGTCCTCATCCAGTCGTCGGTTACGTCGCGTCATGCAACCTATAACGTGTCGTTATTCTCGCCACCGGGGTCCACCCAGTGGACGGAGGGCCTATGATCGAACACGTGTTCGATGATGCGGGGGCTGCCGGCGGGCCGCCACTCCGTGCGCCGACCCCCGCGGCGCCGGCCCGCCGCCGCTCCGGTGCCGGGGCCACCGGAGCCGGCGGCCCGCCCGGGTGGCCTCAGGGCGTCCCGCCGCCGGGGGAGCGGGGGTGGGAGCACCGCGCGCTCGCCTGGCTGCTCGACCACTGCCCGCCCGACTACCGGCTCTACCCGGCGTGGCGGCGCCATCCCATCGCCCTGGCCTGGCTGGCGGTGCGTCACCTCGAGGCCCAGCTCGAGGCGATGCGCACGTCCTACCGGGAGGTGCGGGTCGCCCTCGTCGACGACATCGGGCCCGAGGGGGTCACCCAGGTGCTCGCCGACCTCGAGTGCGAGGGAGTCCGGCTCGTCGCCGCCCACCGGGCCGCCTGCCTGCTCCTGGACGCCCTCCGCGGCCTCGAGTTCGTCCCCCGGCTCTGAGCACTCGGCCGGCCCCCGCGCGGCTCGAGAGTGCAGGACATGCCGATGTCAGGGCACGCACCATGCGCATGTCCTGCACTCTCGACGGCCGCCGCCTGCGCGCCGTGACGTGGAGGCCGTGTGGAGCCCGGGTGAGGATCTGCCGCTGCACCCTCGACGGGTTCGGGCGCGCACGGCCCCAGCGCCTAGACTCGTCGGGTTCGACCGGACCCGAGAGCGACGAGGAGGTGGGCCCGCGGTGAGCCTGCTGGAACGGATCGGCGGTCCGCGCGACCTCAAGGCACTCCCGGCGGAGCAGCTGCCCGCGCTCGCCGAGGAGGTCCGCGCCTTCCTCGTCGACCAGGTCTCCCGCACCGGGGGCCACCTCGGGCCGAACCTCGGCGTCGTCGAGCTCACCATCGCGATCCACCGGGTGTTCGACTCCCCGAAGGACGCGGTCGTCTTCGACACCGGGCACCAGTCCTACGTCCACAAGCTGCTCACCGGCCGGCAGGACTTCTCCGCCCTGCGCAAGGAGGGGGGCCTGTCCGGCTACCCGAGCCGGGGCGAGTCCGAGCACGACGTCGTCGAGAACTCGCACGCCTCGACCTCGCTGTCCTGGGCCCACGGCATCGCCGCCGGCCGGGTGGTGCGCGGCGAGCGCAACCGGCACACCGTCGCGGTCATCGGCGACGGCGCGCTGACCGGCGGTATGGCCTGGGAGGCCCTCAACAACATCGCCGCCGAGGGCGACCTCCCGCTGGTCCTCGTCGTCAACGACAACGAGCGCTCCTACGCCCCGACCCGCGGCGGGCTCGCCGACCACCTCGCGACGCTGCGCACGACCCGCGGCTACGAGCGCTTCCTCGACTGGGGCAAGCGCAACGTCTCCCGCACCCCCGTCGTCGGCGGCGCGATGTACGAGACGCTGCACGGCGTCAAGAAGGGCATCAAGGACATCGTCGCCCCGCAGGGGATGTTCGAGGACCTCGGCCTCAAGTACATCGGCCCGGTCGACGGTCACGACGAGCCCGCCCTCGAGGCGGCGCTGCGCAAGGCCCGCGCCTACGGGGGGCCGGTGCTCGTCCACGTCCTCACCCAGAAGGGCCGCGGCTACGACCCGGCCATCACCGACGAGGCCGACCAGTTCCACGCCGTCGGGGTCATCAACCCCGAGACCGGCCTGCCGCTCGAGATCGCCGGCCGCAGCTGGACCGACGAGTTCGCCGACACCATGGTCGAGCTCGGCGAGGAGCGCGACGACGTGGTCGCCCTCACCGCCGCGATGATGATGCCGGTCGGCCTCCAACCGTTCGCCGACCGCTTCCCCGAGCGCACCTTCGACGTCGGCATCGCCGAACAGCACGCGCTGACGATGGCCGCCGGGCTCGCGTTCTCCGGCCTGCACCCCGTCGTCGCGGTGTACGCGACCTTCCTCAACCGCGCCTTCGACCAGCTCCTCATGGACTGCGCCCTGCACAAGGCGGGGGTCACCGTGGTGCTCGACCGCTCCGGCGTCACCGGCCCGGACGGCGCCTCGCACCACGGGATGTGGGACATGACGATCAGCGGGGTCGTGCCGGGCCTGCACCTCGCGGCGCCCCGCGACGGCCAGCAGGTGGCCCGTGCCGTCCGTGCCGCCGTCGCCATCGACGACGCGCCGTCGGTCGTGCGCTTCCCCAAGGGCAGCGTCGCCGAGCCGATCGAGGCGGTCCGCGTCGTCGGCGGGGTCGACGTGCTCGCCGAGCCGGACGAGGGCGATGTCGACGTCCTCGTCGTCGGGATCGGCTCGATGGCCGCGACCGCGCTCACCGCGGCGGAGAAGCTCGCGGCCGAGGGGCACCGGGTCCGGGTCGTCGACCCCGTGTGGGCGCTCCCCGTCCCGGAGGCCGTGGTCGGGCTCGCCCGCAGTGCTCACCGGGTCGCCGTCGTCGAGGACAACGTCGTCGTCGGGGGCATCGGGTCGCAGGTCACGCAGAGCCTGCGGGACGCCGGCCTGGACGTGCCCGTCGACCTGTTCGGCCTGCCCAAGCGCTTCATCGACCACGCCTCGCGCGGTCAGGTGCTGGACGCCGTCGGCCTCACTCCCGACGCCATCGCCTCCCGGCTGCTCACCCACCTCGGCTGAACCACGCACCCCGGTCACGAATCGACGAATGTGTCAGTTCGTGTACGGACCGAGTGGTCACGAATCGTCGAATGTGTCAGTTCGTGTACGGACCGAGTGGTCACGAATCGTCGAATGTGTCAGTTCGTGTACGCGCCGGGTGCCCTCAGCCGGCCACTGACTCCGGTCGGCCCGTGACCGCGTAGCCGTCGGCCAGGCCGCTCACGAGCACGTCGACGAGGTCCGGCACGTCCGTCGGGTCGACCCGGACGGTCGCGACGCACACGTTGTCGCGCCACACGGACAGCACCAGGACGTCGGCCTCGTGGTGCCACGTCGCGCGCAGGGCACGTCCCTCGCCGCGGGTGTCGGCGACGACCCCGCTGCGACCGCGGACGGGCTGGCGCTCCATCCACCGATTCTGCGCTTGGTCCCGCTCGGTGTCGAGAGGTCGGGCCGCCCGCGCCGGCCGGACGGCCGTGGCGTCGGGTCAGATGTCGCGGAAGGTCTCGATCGTCGCGCCGAGGGCGTTGAGGCGCTCGGCGAGGTCCTCGTACCCGCGGTTGATGACGTAGACGTTCCGCAGCACCGAGGTCCCGGGGGCGGCGAGCATCGCGAGGAGCACGACGACACCCGGACGCAGCGCCGGCGGGCACATGACCTCGGCGGCGCGCCACTTCGGGGTCGGCCCGGTGATCATCACGCGGTGCGGGTCGAGCAGCTGGACCTGCCCACCGATCTTGGTCAGCTCGGTGAGGTAGATCGCGCGGTTCTCGTAGACCCAGTCGTGGATCATCGTCGTGCCCTCGGCGCACGCCGCGATGAGCGCGAAGAACGGCAGGTTGTCGATGTTGAGGCCGGGGAACGGCATCGGGGCGATCTTGTCGACCGGCGCCTTCAGGGGGCTCGGGTGGATGGTCAGGTCGACGAGCCGGGTCTGCCCGTTCTTGGCGAGGTACTCGTCGGTGAGGTCGAACCGGAGACCCATCTCCTCGAGCGTCGCGAGCTCGATCTCGAGGAACTCGATCGGCACCCGCTCGATGGTGATCGTCGACTTCGTGACGACGGCGGCCGCGATGAGGCTCATCGCCTCGATGGGGTCCTCCGAGGGGGAGTACTCGATGTCCACGTCGATCCGAGCGACACCGGTGACCGACAGGGTCGTCGTCCCGATGCCCTCGATCTTCACCCCGAGGCCCTGGAGGAAGAAGCAGAGGTCCTGGACCATGTAGTTCGGGGAGGCGTTGCGGATGACCGTCGTGCCCTCGTGGCGGGCCGCGGCCAGGAGCACGTTCTCGGTGACGGTGTCGCCACGCTCGGTGAGGATGATGGCGCGCTTCGGGTGCCGGCTGCGGTCGACGGCGGCCTCGTAGAAGCCGTGCGTCGCCGCCACGTCGAGGCCGAAGTGGCGCAGCGCCGACAGGTGGGGCTCGACGGTGCGCGTGCCGAGGTCGCAGCCCCCCGCGTACGGCAGCTGGAAGTGGTCGTAGTCGGCGAGCAGCGGGCCGAGGAACATGATGACGGTGCGCGTGCGGCGTGCTGCCTCGACGTCGATGCCGGCGATGTCGAGCCGGGCCGGGGGGATGATCTCGAGGTCGTTGCTGTCGGGGAGCCAGCGCACCCTGACGCCGATCGAGGTGAGGACCTCGATGATGCGGTTGACCTCCTCGATGCGGGCGAGGTTGCGCAGCGTCGTGCGGCCCTTGTTGAGCAGGCTCGCGCACAGGAGCGCCACGGCGGCGTTCTTGCTCGTCTTGACCGGGATCGAGCCCGAGAGCTTCTTGCCGCCCACGATCCGCAGGTGCTGCGGACCGGAGTGGCCGAGCGAGACGAACTCGCTGTCGAGCTTCTCGCCGACGCGGGCGAGCATCTCGAGCGACAGGTTCTGCTTGCCCTGCTCGATCCGGGCGACCGCGCTCTGGCTCGTGCCGAGGAGGTCGGCGAGCTCGTTCTGGGTCAGGCCCTGGTGGCGCCGGGCGTCACGGATCAGCGTGCCGATGCGGGTCAGGTACGTGTCGGAGGTCGTCGTCACGCAGCCATGCTAGATCACATATGAGATATGTCGAAGTCCCGGTGCGGACGTCCTGAGCGCGCCTCTCAGGCGACCGCAGGGCTCCGCCCACCCCGTCGCCGACCGCGAACGTGGGTGAGAACCGTCGCCCGGGCGACGGTTCTCACCCACGTTCGGGCCGCGTCAGGCCGGGACGCTCGCCACCCCGTGCGGGAGGAGGCGGCGACCGAGCACGCGCTCGGTGACGCCCTCACGGTCCAGCAGGGGGATGATCCCACCGTTCCAGAACTGGAAGCCGGCCCCGGTGATCATCGCGAGGTCGATGTCCATCGGTGCCTCGACGACACCCTCGGAGAGCATCAGTCCCACCTCCTCGGCGATCGCTCCGAGGACCCGGGCGCGGACGTCCGGGGCCGACAGCTCGACCGGGTGCTCCGGCCGGACGCGCATCGCCTCGACCTCGGGGTCGGGGACCGGCCGGCCGTCCTCCATCAGGTAGTACCCACGCTTGCCCGCCTCGACGATCCGTCGCAGCGTCGGGGACACGTGGAAGCGGTCGCCGAAGGCGCGGTGGAGGGTCTCGCTGTTGTGCAGCGCGATCGCGGGGCCGACGAGGCCCACGAGGACGAACGGCGGCATCGGGGCCAGGCCCGCGACCGCCCGGTCGGCCACGTCGACCGGCGTCCCCTCGTCGACCACCCGGGAGTACTCGCCCATGAACCGGCCGAGGAGGCGGTTGACGATGAACGACGCGGTGTCCTTGGAGCGGATGCACGTCTTGCCCAGCGCCCGGCCCGTGGCGAAGGCCGTCGCGAGGGTGGCCTCGTCGGTGCGCTCGCCCGGGATCACCTCGAGCAGCGGCATGACCGCCACCGGGTTGAAGAAGTGGAACCCGACGACCCGCTCGGGGTGCTCGAGCCGGCTCGCCATCTCGGTGATCGAGAGCGACGAGGTGTTCGTCATGAGGACGCACTCGGCGGAGACGACGGCCTCGACCTCGGCGAACACCTGCTGCTTGACCGACATCTCCTCGAAGACCGCCTCGATGACGAGGTCGGCGTCGGCGAAACCCTCCTTGCTCGTCGAGCCGGTGACGAGGCGCGTGAGGAACGAGGCCGTGTCGGGGGAGACGCGGCGCTTCTCGAGGAGGCCCTGGACCTCCTGGTGGACCCAGCCGACGCCCGAGGCCACGCGCTCCTCGTCGAGGTCGGTCATGACGACCGGCACCCCGAGGCGGCGCGCGAAGAGCAGTGCGAGCTGGCTGGCCATGAGGCCGGCGCCGACGATGCCGACCTTGGTCACCGGTCGGGCGAGGGCCTTGTCCGGCGCGCCGGCCGGGCGCTTGGCCCGCTTCTGCACGAGGTCGAAGGCGTAGAGGCCGGCCCGCAGCTCGTCGGACATGATGAGGTCGCCGAGCGCCTCGTCCTCGGCGGCGAAGGCGTCCTCGCGGGTCGCGGTGCGCGCGGCCCGGACCAGCTCGACGGCGCGCAGCGCACCGGGGGAGCGGCCGGCGGTCTTGGCCCGCACGACCTTCGCGGCCCGGTCGCAGGCGGCGTCCCAGGCGTCCGCGTCGCGGTCGACCTCGGGGCGGTCCACCGTCACGGCACCGCTGAGCACCCCGGCGGCCCAGCGCAGGGAGTCCTCGAGGAAGTCGGCGGGCTCGAGCAGGACGTCGGCGATGCCGAGCTGCGCCACCTCCTTGGCCTTGAGCATCCGGTTCTGCGACAACGGGTTCTCGATGACGACCGTGAGGGCGGCCTCCGGGCCGACGAGGTTCGGCAGGAGGTAGCAGCCGCCCCAGCCGGGGAGCAGGCCGAGGAAGGTCTCCGGGAGCGCGAAGGCCGGGACGCCGGCGGACACCGTGCGGTAGTCGGCGGACAGCGCCAGCTCGACCCCACCGCCCATCGCGGCGCCGTTGACGAACGCGAACGTCGGGACCGGGAGGTCCATCAGGGTGGCGAAGGCGTGGTGCCCCGCCCGGGCGATCTCGACGGCCTGCCCGCGCTCGGTGACGTAGGGGATGCCGGAGAGGTCGGCGCCGACGGCGAAGATGAACGGTTTGCCGGTGACGCCGACGGCCTGGATCTCCCCGGCCTCGGCGCGCGCCCGGAGGGTGTCGAGGGCGTCCTGCAGCCCGGCGATGCCCTCGGGGCCGAAGGTGTTCGGCCGGGTGTGGTCCTTGCCGTTGTCGAGGGTGATGAGCGCGAGGGTGCCTGCGCCGCCGGGGAGGGCGACGTCCTGGACCGGGGTGCGCGTGACGACCTCGGCGGGGAGCTCGGGGGCGTGCGTGGTGGTGGTCATGGCGCTCACGCGTCCTTTCCGTAGTCGGCGTGCTGAGGGTTCTCCCAGATGACGCTGCCGCCCATCCCGATGCCGATGCACATCGCGGTGAGGCCGTAGCGCACCTCCGGGTGCTCCTCGAAGTGCCGGGCGAGCTGGCTCATGAGCCGCACGCCGGACGAGGCGAGGGGGTGCCCGACGGCGATGGCGCCGCCCCACGGGTTGACCCGCTCGTCGTCATCGGCGATGCCGAAGTGGTCGAGGAAGGACAGCACCTGGACCGCGAAGGCCTCGTTGAGCTCGAAGAGGCCGATGTCCTCGATGGTCAGCCCCGCCTTGGCGAGGGCCTTCTCGGTGGCCGGGACCGGGCCGATGCCCATGACCTCGGGCTCGACGCCGACGAAGGCGTACGAGACGAGCCGCATCCGGACGGGAAGTCCGAGCTCCTCGGCCGCGGCCTCGGAGGCGAGGAGGCAGGCGGTCGCACCGTCGTTGAGGCCCGCGGCGTTGCCGGCGGAGACGTTGCCGTGCGGCCGGAACGGGGTGCGCAGCCCCGCGAGCTCCTCGAGCGTCGTGCCCGGGCGCGGCGGCTCGTCGACCGTCGCGAGCCCCCAGCCCAGCTCCTGGTGCCGGGTGGCGACGGGGACGAGGTCGGGCTGGACCTTGCCGGCCGCGTAGGCGGCGGCGAGCTTGCGCTGGCTGCCGACGGCGAAGGCGTCGCAGCGCTCCTTGGTGAGCTCCGGGAAGCGGTCGTGGAGGTTCTCGGCGGTCTTGCCCATGACCAGCGCCGACTCGTCGACGATCCGCTCGGCGACGATCCGCGGGTTGGGGTCGACGCCCTCGCCCATCGGGTGCCGGCCCATGTGCTCGACACCGCCGGCGATCGCGACGTCGATGGCGCCGACGCCGATCGAGGAGGCGATGGTCGTGACGGCCGTCATGGCGCCCGCGCACATGCGGTCGATGGAGTAGCCGGGGGTGCTCTTGGGCAGCCCGGACAGCAGGGCGGTGAGCCGGCCCAGGGTCAGGCCCTGGTCGCCGATCTGGGTGGTCGCCGCGATGGCGACCTCCTCGACGCGGTCCTTCGGGAGCTCGGGGTGGCGCCGGAGCAGCTCGCGGACGCACTTGATGACGAGGTCGTCGGCGCGGGTCTGGGCGTACATGCCCTTCTCGCCGGCCTTGCCGAAGGGGGTGCGGACGCCGTCGACGAAGACGACCTCCTGGAGCTCACGGGGCACGGGTGGCCTCCCTGGTCGGGTGCGGGGTCGGCCCGGGGTGTCCCGGGCTCACACCGCGAGCGTACTAAGCGGTCGCTTAGCCGTCGATGGCCGGGGAGGTGAGGGGCGTCACGCAGCCGGTGCCACGATGGGCGACGACCGCTCCAGCGACCCGCCCGGAGGAGACCCGTGGACCTGCACATCCCCTACACCGACGACGAGATCGTGCTCCGTGACCGCTACGAGATCCTGAGCATCGTCAACGACCTGCTCATCGCCGTGTGGTTCCTCATCGGGAGCATCCTGTTCTTCCGGGAGAGCACGGCCTACGCGGGCACGTGGCTCTTCGTCCTCGGCTCGGCCCAGCTGATGCTCCGCCCGTCGATCCGGCTGTCCCGGCGGGTGCATCTGCAGCGGCACCGGCAGCGCCACGGCGGGCAGGGCCCCACCGACAGCAGCCAGGACTTCTGAGGACCGGCCCTCAGGCGTCCGGGTGCGCGGCCGCCGCGTCGGCGAGCATCGGCGCGACGATGTCGGCCTGCCAGCGCCGGACCCCGAGCGCCTCGAGGGCCGCGGTGAAGCCCTCGACCGAGCGGTCCTCCGGCGGCGACCAGACGACGCGGCGCAGCGGGTCGGGCGAGCACACGTTCTCGACCGGGATGGTGTGCTCCTCGGCGAACGCCGTGAGCGCCGCGCGGGTGGCGCCGAGCCGCTCCGCCGCGACGGGGTTCTTGTCGGGCCACACCCGCGGCGGCGGGGGACCGTCCGGCGGCAGGGTGCGCGGCGGCAGCTCGTCCTCGGGGATCGCCGTGCCGCGGGCCACGGCCTCCACCCAGTGCCTCCCGTACCGCTTGATGGCGCGGTGCCCGGAGGGGAGGTCCTCGGTCGTGGTCGGGGCCTCGCGGGCGATGTCGACGAGCGCGGCGTCGGGCAGCACCCGGCCCACGGAGGTGTCGCGGTCACGGGCGATGGCGTCGCGGGCGTACCAGAGCTCGCGGATGACGCCGATGGCCCGCCGCGACCGCAGCGTGTTGATGCCCGAGGTGCGGCGCCAGGGGTCGACCCGCTCCGTGGGGGACCAGGAGAGCAGCGCCGCGAACTCCTGGCGGGCCCACTCGGCCTTGCCCTGCTTCGCGAGGTCGACGCCCATGAGGTTGCGCAGCTCGCCGAGCACCTCGACGTCGAGCGCCGCGTAGCGCAGCCACGGGTCGGGCAGCGGCCGGGTCGACCAGTCGACGGCCGAGTGCTCCTTCGCGAGCCGGAGCCCGAGGTAGTGCTCGACGACGGCGGCGAGGCCGACGCGGTGCAGCCCGAGGATGCGGGCGGCGAGCTCGGTGTCGAAGAGCTGCCGGGGCCGCAGGCCGACCTCCGCGAGGCACGCGAGGTCCTGCGTCGCGGCATGGAGGATCCACTCGGCCGGGCCGATGGCGTCCGCGAGCGGCGTGAGGTCGGGGACGGCGATGGGGTCGATGAGCCAGGTGCCCGAACCCTCACGCCGCACCTGGACCAGGTAGGCCCGCTGTCCGTAGCGGTACCCGGAGGCTCGCTCGGCGTCGATCGCGACCGGGCCGACCCCCGCGGCGACGGCCGCCGCCGCCTCGTCGAGGCCGCGCTCGCTCTCGACGACGGCCGGGACGCCCTCGGCCGGCTCCTCGAGCGGGACGGTGGGCGCGAGGTCGGGAGCGTCCTCGCCATCGGCGGGGGCGTCGGTCGTCGAGCTCATCCGCGGGTCACCGGCGCGGACCCGGGAGGGCGACGACGCCCTCGGGCAGCGGGGGCAGGCCGGCGATCGTGCAGAGGAGGTCGGACCACGCGAGGAGGTGGTCGCCGACCTCGGGCCCGAGGGGCGTCCACGAGGCGCGCAGCTCCATCTCGACGCTCGCCGGGCGGTCCGAGAGGCCGCCGAAGCTCTCCGAGACGACGCGCGTCACCGTGCCGGCCTCGGCCGCGAAGGGCACGCCTCGGGCCTCGAGCGCGTCGGTGAGCCAGCTCCAGCCGACCTCGCCGAGGAGGGGCTCGACGGCGAACTCCGCCTCGAGCTCGGCGCGCGCGAAGGTCACCGCCCGCCACTCGCCACCCCACGGCTCGGGGGCCGACGGGTCGTGGAGGAGGACGAAGCGGCCCGAGGCCAGCTCGTCATCGGGGTCCCGCGGGTCGATGACGTCGGCGGTCAGCGCGACGGCGTGCGGAGCGATGCGCTGGGGGGCCGGGACCTCGGTGAGCCGGATCTCCGGCCGCAGCCGGGCACGGTGCAGCTCCTCGAGAGCCTGGGCGAATTCCGGGGACTCTCGCCCGGTCAGAGTGCTACGCGCCACACGCAGCAATGTAGGCGGCCCGCGCCGTCGAGCGCGTGAGGCCACGCCGGGGCGACCGGACGCACCCTCGTCGGCCTCGTCACGGGTGGCTACGCTGCGCACGTGCTCAGCCTCCTCGCGCTGGGGTCCTCCGCGGTGTGGGGAACCTCGGACTTCCTCGCCGGCCTGGCCTCCCGCCGGCGCCCGGCGGTCGCGGTCGTCGGTTGGACCCAGGGCCTCGCGCTCCTCGTCGTCTCCGTCGCGGTGCTCGCGCGCCCCGGCTTCGCGACCATCGGGCAGTGGGGGCCGTGGTCGGTCGCCGCGGGCCTCTCCGGGCTCGTGGGGCTCGTCTGCTTCTACTCCGCACTGTCCTCCGGGACGATGGGCGTCGTCGCACCGATCGCCGGGCTCGGGGTGGTCGTCCCCGTCGTGCTCGGGGTCGCCGGGGGCGAGCGACCCTCGACCGTGGCGTGGGTGGGCATGGTCGTGGCGGTGCTCGGCGTGACCCTGGCCTCCGGTCCGGAGATCGCGGCCGGGCTGTCCGCGCGGCCGGTCGCGCTCGCCGTCGGGGCCGCCGTGGGGTTCGGGCTCACCCTCTACCTCATCGACCGCGGGGCCCGGGTCTCCACGCTCATGACGTTGTGGGGGATGCGGGTCACCTCGGTGACGGTGCTGCTCGTCGTCGCCCTGCTCGCCCGCTCGGCCGGCGGCGTCGTGACCCGCGACCTGCCGATGCTCCTCGTCATCGGCTGCGGCGACCTCGGGGCCAACGCCCTCTTCGCCGTCGCCTCCTCGCGCGGCGAGGTGAGCATCGCCTCGGTGCTCGCCTCCCTCTACCCCGTCGTCACCGCGGTGCTCGCCCGGGTGGTCCTCGACGAGCGGCTCCAGCGGGTCCAGCAGGTGGGGGTGGCGCTCGCGGTGGGCGGCGCGGTCCTCATCGCGGCCTGACGGCGGCGGGGGGTTCGACGGCCGTCGGCCGCCTGCCCGGCCGGATGGGAGGATGTCGCGTCGTGACGACCCCACCGCCCCCGGCCGCCGCGCCCGCCTCCGACTCCGCCCTCGTCCGGGCTGCCCGCGGCCTGCCGGTCTCGCACACGCCGGTCTGGTTCATGCGGCAGGCCGGTCGGTCGCTGCCGGAGTACCGGAAGGTCCGCGAGGGCGTCGGGATGCTCGAGTCCTGCCGCCGCCCCGACCTCGTCACCGAGATCACGCTCCAGCCGGTGCGCCGGCACGGTGTCGACGCCGCGATCTTCTTCTCCGACATCGTCGTCCCCCTGGCCGCCGTGGGCGTCGACCTCGACATCGTCCCCGGGGTCGGGCCCGTCGTCGCCGAGCCGGTCCGCACGCGCGCCGACGTCGAGCGGCTGCGCCACCTCGTGCCGGAGGACGTCACCGACATCACGGAGTCCGTGCGGATGCTCGTCGCCGAGCTCGGCGCCACCCCGCTCATCGGGTTCGCCGGGGCACCGTTCACCCTCGCCTCCTACCTCGTCGAGGGGGGCCCCTCGAAGAACCACGAGCACACCAAGGCGCTGATGCACGGCGACCCCGAGCTGTGGAACGACCTGTGCGGCCGGCTGGCCCAGATCTCCGGGGCGTTCCTGCGGGTCCAGGCCGAGGCCGGCGCGTCCGTCGTCCAGCTCTTCGACTCATGGGCGGGGGTCCTGAGCCGCGCCGACTACACGCGCTTCGTCCGACCGCACTCCGCGACGGCGCTCGCGGCCGTCGCCGACCTCGGCGTCCCCCGCATCCACTTCGGCGTCGGGACCGGGGAGCTGCTGACCCTCATGGGCGAGGCCGGTGCCGACGTCGTCGGCGTGGACTACCGCGTCTCGCTGAGCGACGCCCTCGAGCGCACCGGTGGCCGCTGGCCCCTCCAGGGCAACCTCGACCCGGCCCTGCTGTTCGCGCCGTGGGACGCCCTCGGACGACGGGTCCGCGAGATCGTCGAGGAGGGGCGGGCCGCCCCGGGGCACGTCTTCAACCTCGGCCACGGGGTCCTGCCCGACACCGACCCCGACGTGCTGACACGGGTCGTCGAGCTCGTCCACGAGGTCTCCGCGCGATGACCCACGACCCGGCGGTGTTCCATGCCGACGAGCGCACGATGCTCGATGCGTTCCTCGACGAGCACCGTGCCCTCCTGCGCGCGAGCCTCCACGGGCTCACCGAGGAGCAGGCCCGCCGCCGGCTCGTGCCCTCTCTGACGACCCTGCTCGGCCTGGTCACGCACGCGACGTTCGTCGAGCAGGTGTGGTTCGACGAGGCCGTGACCGGCCGCAGCCGCGCCGACATCGGGATCCCGGAGACCGTCGAGGAGTCGTTCGCGCCCACCGCCGACGAGACCGTGGCGTCGGTGACCGAAGCCCATCGACTCGCCTGCGAGGCGTCCCGCCGTGCGGTGGCCGGCCTCGCCCTCGACGACCTCGTCCGGGGGAACCGCCGCGGCCCGTTGCCGTTGCGGTGGGTGTACCTGCACGTGCTCCGCGAGCTCGCCCAGCACGCGGGACACGCCGACATCCTGCGCGAGCAGGTGCTCGCGCAGGATGCCGAGAGGGTCTGACGGTCAGGTCGTCGTGGCCTGGGGCGGGGTCGCGGACGGAGCGTGACCCGGACGGCGGCGCCACCAGAGCACCACGGGGGTGAGGGCGAGGGCTCCGGCGACCGCGAAGGGGAGCAGCGCCCCGAGGAGGGTGAGGACGAGGCGGACGGAGGTCGTGAAGGCCTCCCACCCGGCGGCGAGCCCGGCGAGGAAGCCGGTGGGGTCCTCGGGCACGACGGCGCCGTCGGTGCTGAGCCGCACCGTGATGGGGGACAGGCTCACCTGGTCGTCGAGCGCGGCGAGCTGCTGCTCCATCGACTCGAGGTCGGCCTGGCGGCGGGAGAGCTCGGCCTCGAGGCTCACGATGTCGGCCAGCTTGTCGGCCCTGCCCATGAGCGCCCGGACCCGCTCGACGCTGGCCTTCATCGTCTCGACGCGCGCCGCGGTGTCGACGTACCGGGCCGTGACGTCGTCGGTGCTGCTCTGCCGGGAGAGGACGGTGCCGACCTTGGCGACCTCGTCGAGCGTGGCGTCGAGCTTCTCGGTCGGCACGGAGACGGTCACCGTGCCCCAGCCGGCGGGCGGCTCCGTCGGGGGGCGGGTGTCGCTGGTGGCACCCGGGTCGCTGGAGACCTCCTCGGAGACGACGAGCCCCCCGGCCCGCACGGCGATGGTGCGCAGCGTGGAGGCGGCCCGGGTGACGTCGTCGACCCGCAGCGCGACGTCCGCCCGGCGCGCGAGCTTGCGCTCGGCCACGGCGGCCGCCACGGCTGCGGTGCCCTGGCCCGCTGCCGGTGCGGCGGCGTCGGGGGCGGCGAGCGACTGCTGCCGTGCGTCACCCGGGGCCTCGGCGACGGTGCCGGCGGACCCGGCCTCGGAGTCGGCGCTGCTCGAGGAGTCGCCGCTGCTGCAGGCGCCGAGGGCGGTGAGGGCGAGCAGGCCCGCGGCAAGGGTGCCGGCGAGGCGGGGGAGGGGGCGGGTCGGGGTGCGCACGGTGACTCCTTCGTCGGTGGCTCGGTCGAGGGTGAGGTGCCTCTCACGGCGCGGACGTTCCCGGCCGTGCGTCTCGATCCGGTCACGAATGCGGCACGGGACCGGTTCCGGGGGCCCGCAGACCGCGTGAGACGCTGAGGCCATGTCCTCGGCGCCCGTGACGACCCGGCCGCACGTCGCCGTCGTCGGGGGCGGGATCGCCGGTCTCACCGCGGCCCTCGAGGTCCTCGACCTCGTCCCGGACGCCCACGTCACGCTGCTCGAGGCGGGTGACCGCTTCGGCGGCAAGCTGCGCCTCGACCCGGTGGCGGGCCTGCTCGTCGACGTCGGCGCCGAGTCCCTGCTCGCGACCCGTCCCGAGGCGCTCGACCTCGCGCGCCGGGTCGGGGTCGCCGAGGCCGACCTCGTCTCCCCGGCCACGACGTCCGCGTCCGTGTGGAGCCGCGGAGCCCTGCACCCGATGCCCCGCGCGACGCTCATGGGCGTGCCCACCGACCCTGCAGCGGCCCGGGGGGTCCTCTCCGACACCGAGGTCGAGCGGGCGGCGGCGGAGGAGCCCTGGCCGGGCGGCTCCGTCGACGGCGACGTGTCGGTGGGGGAGTACGTCTCGCGCCGGCTGGGGCGGGCCGTCGTGGACCGGCTCGTCGAGCCGCTGCTCGGCGGGGTGTACGCCGGCCACGCCGACCGGCTCTCGCTGCACGCGACGATGCCCGTGCTGTGGGAGCGGGCGGTCCGTGGCGGCTCGTTGCTGACGCCGGCCCCGGAGCGGGCGCCGGCGCCCGACGGGTCGCAGCGGCCGCCGTTCGCCGGCATCCGCGGTGGGGTGGGCCGGCTGGCCGGCGAGCTCGTCGACGTCCTCCGCTCGCGCGGGGTGCTGCTGCGGACCGGCGCCGTCGTCCGGGGGCTCGAGCGGGCCGACGGTCGCTGGCGCCTCGTCGTCGGGTCGGCCGCCGCCCCGCTCGCCGTCGAGGCGGACGCGGTCGTCCTCGCGGTGCCGCCGGCCCCCGCGTCACGCCTGCTCGCCGACCTGGCGCCGACGGCCTCCCGGGCGCTCGGGGAGGTCGAGACGGCGTCGATGGCCGTCGTCACCCTCGCGGTGCGGCGGGACGGCATCGGCGAGCTGCCCGGCTCGGGGTTCCTCGTGCCGCCGGTCGAGGGGCGCGCCATCAAGGCGAGCACGTTCAGCTCCGCGAAGTGGGAGTGGGTCGGCGGGCTCTCCTCCGACGTCGTCCTCCTCCGGGCCTCGCTCGGCCGGGCCCGCGAGGAGGCCGTCCTGCAGCGCGACGACGCCGACCTCGTGACCCTCGCCGTCGCCGACATCGGGGAGGCGCTGGGGCGGCCGCTGCCCCCGGTCGTCGACCACCACGTCCAGCGCTGGGGCGGGGGGCTGCCGCAGTACGCCGTGGGCCACGTCGAGCGCATCGCCTCCGTCCGGGCCGACGTCGCCCGGCTCGACGGCGTCGAGGTCGCCGGCGCCGGCTACGACGGCGTCGGCGTCCCCGCCGTCATCGCCTCCGCCGCCGCGGCCGCCCGCGGCGTCACCACGCACCTCACCACCAGCACCGCACCCCGAGGAGGGTCCCGATGAGCACCCCGTCCCAGCCCGGCGGAAAGCCGAACGCGAAGCCCGGCGCCGCGCGCATCCGCGAGATCAACGACACCATCCGGTACGCGATGTGGTCGGTCTTCGCCGTCGCCGAGGCGCTCGAGGACGCCGACCGCGAGGCGCTCGCGGCCGAGGTCGAGGAGCTGTTCGCCTCGGTCGGCGCGCAGGACGTCGTCGTCCGCGGCGTCTACGACGTGGCCGGCCTCCGGGCCGACGCCGACCTCATGGTGTGGTGGCACGCGCCCACCATCGAGGCCCTCCAGGAGGCCTACCACGGGCTGCTGCGCACCGACTTCGGGAGCCACCTCGACCCCGTGTGGTCGGTCGCCGCGCTGCACCGGCCCGCGGAGTTCAACAAGAGCCACATCCCGGCGTTCATGTCCGGCGAGGAGGCGCGGCGCTACATCTGCGTCTATCCGTTCGTGCGGTCCTACGACTGGTACCTGCTGGGGGACCAGGAGCGGCGCGACATGCTCGTCGAGCACGGGCAGATGGCCCGCGACTACCCGGACGTGCGGGCCAACACCATCGCCTCGTTCGCCCTCAACGACTACGAGTGGGTCCTGGCGTTCGAGGCGGACGAGCTGCACCGCATCGTCGACCTCATGCGTGACCTGCGGGCGTCCAAGGCCCGGATGCACGTCCGCGAGGAGGTGCCCTTCTACACCGGTCCGCGCGTGGAGGTGCGCGACCTCCTGGCTCGCCTGCGCTGACCCCCGCGCCGCCCCGCCCCGCCCCGCCCCGCCCGCCGGGTGTATCGGGTGACCCGAGAAACCCGCGCTTCACCCGAGAAGGCTTCCGGGGTGAAGCGCGGGCTTCCCGGGGAGAGCGCCGAGGTGTGGCGGTCGTCCACAGGTGGCCCTCGCGGCGACGACGGTCCACAACCTCGGCCGAGGCGCGTGCGGAGAGGTCCCACCGTGCTGTGCTGCTGCGATGGAAGCGGACCTCCACCTCGTGGCCCAGCGGCAGGGCGGCGTCTTCACGACGGCCCAGGCCCGCGGTGTCGGTGTGGGCGAGCGAGCGCTGACCCGCCTGCGACGGCAACGGTCGGTCGTGTCGCTCGGTCGGTCCGTGTACGCATTCACCCCCGCCTGGCCGGAGCGAGAGGCGGACCGCCTGGCCGTCCGCACCCGCGGCGCTCTGGCGCTCTACCCGGATGCCGCGCCCTGCGGTGCCTCGAGCCTGGCTCTTCGCGACGTCCCCGTCTTCGGGGTCGAGACCAGCCGGGCCGACATCGTGAGGCCGGTGCATCGCGAGGTGCTGACCGGGCTGTGCCGGATCCGGGAGCCCCACCCGGTCATCCGCCCCGGCACGGACACGGAAGGGACGCCCGAGCGGATCGCCGGCGCCGTGGTCCAGACGGCGCTCGACCACGGCCACGTGCCCGCGGTCGTCGCGGGGGACCACGCGCTGCAGCACGAGCTGACGACGCTCCATGCGCTCGATGCCGCGATCCTGGCCGTGGAGGGGTGGCCGGACGCCGGGCGGGTGCGCACCATGCGCGCGTTCGTCGACGGCCGGTCCGAGTCCGTCGGTGAGACCCGCCTCCGGTTGTTCGTGCGCGCCCTGGGGTGGTCGGTCGTCCCGCAGTTCCCCATCGCCGACGACGACGAGGTCTTCGCCTACGCCGACCTCGGGGTCGAGGGGACGAACCTGCTCCTCGAGTTCGACGGCCGGGTCAAGTACGGCGAAGGCTCCGACGCGTTGTGGCGCGAGAAACAGCGGGAGGACCGCATTCGCCGTCAGGGCTACGGCTTCGAGCGCGTCATCTGGTCCGACCTCGACCGGCCCGTCGCCCTCACCGCGCGCCTTCAGGCGGCCCTCGCGCGGTCGTCCCCGGACCCGCGTGGCCTGCCGTCGGCGAGCTGACGCACCCGGCCGAACTGCCCACCCGGCACTCTCATGTGGCCGCTCCACCCGGAAAGCCCGCACTTCACCCGAGAAGGCTTCTCGGGTGAAGAGCGGGTGTATCGGGTGACCCGAGAAACCAGCCGGGGGCGGCCGAGCGCGGGGGGAGGGTCGGGCGAGCGCCGGCGATGGAGTTGAGTCGGTGGGGCGCAGCGTCAGGCTGATGGAGTTGATGCAGTAGCGCTGGTCGGTCGGGGTGTCGAAGCCCTCGCCCTCGAAGACGTGGCCGAGGTGGCTGCCGCACGTCGCACACCGCACCTCGACGCGGGTCATCCCCATCGAGCGGTCCTCGATGAGCTCGACCGACTCGCCGGCGAGCGGGGTGTAGAACGAGGGCCAGCCGCAGTGGCTCTCGAACTTGGTGTCCGACTCGAACAGCTCGGCCCCGCAGGCACGGCACGCGTAGACCCCGACCGTGTGGCTGTCGGTGTACTCGCCGGCGTACGGGCGCTCGGTCCCGGCCTGGCGCAGCACCTGGTACTCGGCGGGCGAGAGCGCCTCGCGCCACTCGGCCTCGGACTTCTGGACGGCGTACTCGCGGGCGGTGGGCTTCATCGTCATGCCTGTGGCAACACGCGGGCGCGCCCGATGGTTCCCCGGCCTCGACGACGAAAGGTCCTCGTGAGGTCCGGGGCGTCGGACGCCGTGGCTAGGCTCGCGCCATGGCGGATGCGCAGATCGTCGAGGTCGAGGGCCCGCACGGGGTGCGGGAGGTCCGGCTGAGCAGCCCCGACCGCCTCATGTGGCCCGATGCCGGGATCACCAAGGGCGACCTCGCCGGGTACGTCATGGCCGTCGGCGACTGCCTCGTCCGGCACATCGGCGACCGCCCGGTCACCCTGCAGCGCTTCCCGGACGGCATCGAGGGCGAGGAGTTCTACCAGAAGAACCCGCCCAAGGGGATGCCCGACTGGGTGCGCACCACGCGCTGCCGCTACCCCAGCGGGCGCCGCCACGACCAGGTCGTCGTCGACGAGGTGGCCACCGCCGTCTGGGCCGTCCAGATGAACACCGTGACGTTCCACCCGTGGCCGGTGCGCACCGCGGACAACGACAACCCCGACGAGCTGCGCATCGACCTCGACCCCCAGCCCGGCCGCACCTTCGGCGACGCCGTCGACGCCGCCCAGGCGCTCCGCGAGCTGATGGCCGAGCTCGGGCTCACCGCCTGGGCCAAGACGAGCGGCAACCGGGGGGTGCACGTCTACGCCCGCGTCGCTCCCACGCACGAGTTCCTCGACGTCCGCCACGGTGTCATCGGCATCGCCCGCGAGCTCGAGCGCCGGCTGCCCGACCTCGTGACCGCCTCGTGGTGGAAGGAGGAGCGGGGCGAGCGCGTCTTCGTCGACTTCAACCAGGCCTGCCGCGACCGCACCATCGCCTCCGCCTACAGCCCCCGCCCACTCCCGGGGGCCCCGGTCTCGATGCCCGTCACCTGGGAGGAGCTGCCGACCATCGCGCCGGCCGACTTCACGGTGCTCACCGTGCCCGACGTCCTCGAGGACCGCGGCGACGCGTGGGCCTCGATCGGCGACGCCGTCGGCGACGTGAGCACCGCGATCGGGCTCTGGGACCGGGACGTCCAGGAGCGCGGCCTCGGCGAGCTGAACTTCCCGCCCGACTACCCGAAGATGCCCGGCGAGCCGCCCCGCGTGCAGCCGAGCAAGCGGCGCCAGGACAAGGCCGACGACGAGTACATGGCCCCCAAGGCCGAACGCGACGCCGCCGCGCGCGAGGAGTGGGGGATGCCGGTCGTGCCGCCCGTCTCGCCGATGCTCGCCAAGCCGGTCAAGGGCCTCGACGCCGCGGCGCTGCGCGACACCGAGGTCGTCTACGAGCCGAAGTGGGACGGCTTCCGCTCGATCGTCTTCCGCTCGGGCGACCGGGTCGAGATCGGCAGCCGCAACGAGAAGCCGATGACGCGCTACTTCCCCGAGGTGGTCGAGGCGGCGCTGGCCAACCTGCCCGAGCGCTGCGTCGTCGACGGCGAGATCATCGTCGTGCGCCCGGGGGAGGACCGGCTCGACTTCGAGCTGCTGAGCCAGCGCATCCACCCCGCCGCGAGCCGGGTGGCGAAGCTCTCCGTCGAGACGCCCGCACGCTTCGTCGCCTTCGACCTGCTCGCCCTCGGCGACGACGACCTCATGGGCCGCCCGTTCGCCGAGCGCCGGCGGCTCCTCGAGGAGGCCCTCGCCGATGCCGAGGCGCCGATCCACCTCACCCCGGCGACGAGCGACCGAGCGGTGGCCTCCGCGTGGTTCACCGAGTTCGAGGGGGCCGGGCTCGACGGGCTCGTCGCCAAGCCGGTCGACGGCACCTACGAGCCCGACAAGCGGACGATGCTCAAGGTCAAGCACGAGCGGACCGCGGACTGCGTGGTCGCCGGGTACCGCCTCCACAAGTCCGGACCGGACGCCATCGGGAGCCTGCTGCTCGGCATCCACGACGCCGACGGCAGCCTGCTGTCGGTCGGGGTCATCGGCGCCTTCCCGATGGCCCGCCGCCGCGAGCTGTTCGAGGAGCTGCAACCGCTCGTCACGGACTGGGGCGGCCACCCGTGGGCGTGGGCACGGCAGGAGGAGGGCACGCGCACCCCCCAGAACGCGGCCGGCAGCCGCTGGGCCGCCGGCAAGGACCTGTCCTTCACGCCGCTGCGCCCCGAGCGGGTCGTCGAGGTGCGCTACGACCACATGGAGGGGGTCCGCTTCCGGCACACCGCGCAGTTCGTGCGCTGGCGCCCCGACAAGGACCCCGGCGACTGCACCTACGACCAGCTCGACGAACCGGTCTCGTACGACCTGTCCGCCGTCCTCGACGGGGGGCGCGGGTGAGCGGGAGCCCTCTGTCCACCCGCTCACCGGGCCGGGTGCGCCGGGCGGCCGTGGCCGGTGCCGCCGTGGGCGGCACCGCGGCGCTGGCGTCCGGCGGCGGGTCCCTCGCGGCGGCGGCCTACTTCGCCCGCCGGGTACTCACCCCCGACGCGCGGCGCCCCGACGACGTCGTCGTGCGCGCCGTCGACGGTGGCTCGGTCACCCTCGACACGACCGCCGACACGGTCGTGCCCGGCCGGTACGGGCTCTGGCTCGAGGAGGGCGAGGGGCACGCCCGGCTCGGCGACGTGCTCGAGCTCGACGCGGGTGCCGGTGTGGTGCGCCGCGAGCTCCTCGGGCTCGACCGCGGCGTCCTCGCACCCGGACCCGCGCGCTGGAACTCCTACTTCCACGGGTCCCCACCCGACGAGAGCCTGGGACTGCCGACCGAGCGGGTCGTCTACGACGGCGAGCTCGGGCCGATGCCGGCCTGGGTGGTCGCGCCCGACGGCGTGCCGACGCAACGCTGGGCGGTCCTCGTGCACGGCCGGGGCGCGCGCCGCGAGGAGGCGATCCGCGCGATGGCGCCGTTGCTCGCCGCGGGGTGGACGTGCCTGGTGCCCTCGTACCGCAACGACGAGGGGGTGCCGCCCGGCCCGGACCGCCGCTACGCCCTCGGTCTGTCCGAGTGGCGCGACGTCGAGGCCGCGATGGCGTACGCGGTGCGCCGGGGAGCCACCGAGCTGCTCCTCGGCGGGTGGTCGATGGGAGGCGCGATCGTGCTGCAGGTCCTCGACCGCTCCGGGCTCTCCTCGCTCGTGTCGCGCGTCGTCCTCGACGCTCCGGTCGTCGACTGGGGTGACGTCCTCTCGCACCACGCGCGGGAGCACCGCATCCCACGGCCGGTGGGCTCGCTGGCGCGGGTGATGATGCGCCAGCGGTGGGGGCACCGGCTCGTCGGGGTGCACGAGGGGGTCGACCTCGCGCTCACCGACTGGGTGCGCCGCGCCGACGAGCTGCACCACCGCGTCCTGCTCATCCACTCCGCCGACGACGAGTTCGTCCCGTTCGGTCCGTCCCTCGCCCTCGCCCAGGCCCGGCCCGACCTCGTCACCTTCCACGAGTGGCGGATCGCCCGGCACTGCGCGGAGTGGAACACCGACCCCGAGCGCTGGGAGTCCCTCGTCCGCGACTACGCCTCCGGCTAGCGGCCCACGCCGGCGGCCTCAGCGGCGGACCCGCCAGAGCCCGAGCAGGGTGCCGGCCTCCTCGACGAGCAGGTGCGGGCGCAGGGCGACACCCTCCGGCGCCCCGAGGGGCGGACCCGACACGATCCGCGGGAAGTCCCCACCCACGACCGTCGGCGCGAGGGTGAGCGCCATCTCGTCGACGACCCCCGCGGCGAGGGCGGTCCCGAGCAGCGAGGGACCCCCCTCGAGGAGCACCCGGCGCAGCCCGCGCCCGGCCAGCGCGTCGAGCGCCGCCGCGAGGTCGACCGTCTCGTCACCGCACACGAGCACCGCCTCGTCGCCGAGCGCCCCCCTCGCCCGGACCAGCGCGCGCTCCCCGGCGGCGGCGCACGTGACGAGCAGCCCCGCCCCACGGTCCTCGGTGGGCGTGCGCAGGCCCTCCGGCACCCGTCCGCTGCGCGTCACGGCCACGAGCGCCGCCGGCACGGGGGAGTGGCGCGTCGACCGCAGCCGCGTGTACCCCTCGTCCCGCACCGTCCCGGCGCCGACGAGGACGGCGTCGGCGGCGTCGCGCAGCACCGCGAAGACACGGTGGTCCGGCGGGGTGTTCACGGACCCGCTGCGCCCGTCGGACCCGACCGCCGACCCGTCGAGGGTGGTCACCATGTTCGAGCGCACCCACCGCCCCCGCGGCGGGGCGTAGAGGTCGCGCAGGGCGCCGGCGGTGAGCCGGGCACCCGGGTCGCCGGGCCGGCGGGGGTCGAGGAGGACGCGCACGTGGGCATCCTCGCAGGCGTCGCTCTGCGAGGATGCGGCCATGGGCAAGGGCAAGTCGTCGAAGAAGTCCAAGAAGTCGTCGAGCGAGAAGTCCTCGGGGGTCGACGCCGCCGAGCTGACGGGCAAGGCGGCCGAGAAGGCGCGCAAGAAGAGGGCCAAGGCCGCCGAGGCGCGCGCCGACGACGCCGTCGAGGCGTCGTCGTGGTCGGACCTGCTCCGCGCGGGCCCCGGCTTCGACCTCGCGACGGTCGACCCGGGCTCGACGCCCGGCTTCGACGGTGACGAGAGCGACGGAGAGGACGTGATGGCCGACCTCCAGAAGCGCCTCGCCGACCTCCAGGAACGGCTCTTCGCCGAGTCCAAGGGTGGTGGCCGGCGCTCGGTGCTGCTCGTCATCCAGGGGATGGACACCTCCGGCAAGGGCGGGATCATGCGCCACGTCGTCGGGGCCGTGGACCCCCAGGGGGTGCGGATCACCGCCTTCAAGGCGCCGTCGGCGGAGGAGAAGCGGCACCCCTTCCTGTGGCGCATCCGCCGGGCGCTGCCGTCCGCCGGCCAGATCGGCGTGTTCGACCGGTCCCACTACGAGGACGTGCTCGTCGTGCGGGTCCACGAGCTCGTCCCGCGCACGACGTGGGCGCGGCGCTACAGCCAGATCAACCACTTCGAGCACGGGGTCGTCGAGGAGGGCACGACGATCGTCAAGGTGATGCTGCACCTGTCGCCGGAGGAGCAGAAGGCTCGCCTCGGGGAGCGCCTCCAGCGGGGGGACAAGTACTGGAAGTACAACCCCGGCGACATCGACGAGCGGGCGCACTGGCTCGAGTACATGGAGGCCTACCAGGCCGCGCTCGAGAAGTGCTCGACGGCCGTGGCGCCCTGGCACGTCGTCCCCGCCGACCTCAAGTGGTACTCGCGGCTCGCGGTGACGAACCTGCTGCTCGAGGCGCTGGAGACGATGGACCCGCAGTGGCCGGCCGCCGACTTCGACGTCGAGGCCGAACGGACCCGGCTGGAGATGTCGCCCTGACCGGGGTTGCCCGCCGCGTGCCGATCAGGCCGGCAGCGCCCGGTCGATGACGGCCTGAGCAGCCCCGGCGCCCACCCCGGCGTCGAGGGTGCCGAAGACCGCGCCCCGGTCACCCCGCACCCGGGAGGCGAGGAACGCGTCGGCGACGGGCGCCGGGGAGTGCCGCACGAGCAGGCTCGCCTGGAGCGTCGTCGCGAGCAGCTCCACGAGCCGGCGCGCACCCCACGGCGCGTCCTCGGCCAGCGCCCCGGCGACGGCCACGCCGCACGCGTCGATGGCCGCGTCGAGGTCGCGGTCGTGGCCGCGGGCCAGGGCGAGCTCCTTGTCGAGCGCGGCCACGGAGGCCGGTTCGCGGGCGATCGCCCGGAGCACGTCGAGCGCCCCGACGTTGCCCGAGCCCTCCCAGATCGAGTTGAGCGGGGCCTCCCGGTAGAGCCGGGCGAGCCCGTTCTCCTCGACGTAGCCGTTGCCGCCGAGGCACTCCAGCGCCTCGGCGACCATCGGGGAGGTGCGCTTGCAGACCCAGAACTTGCCGAGCGCCACGCCGAGCCGGACGAGGTCGGACTCGCCGTGGTCGACCGCGTGGGCGAGCCGCATCGCGAGGACGGTCGCGGCCTCGGACTCCAGCGCGAGGTCGGTGAGGACGTTGCGCATCAGCGGCTGGTCGACGAGGTGGGCGCCGAAGGCGGAGCGGTGGCGTGCGTGGTGCACGGCCCGGGTCAGCGCCGCGCGCATCGTCGCGGTCGAGCCGAGGACGCAGTCGAGCCGGGTGGAGGCGACCATGTCGATGATGGTGCGCACCCCGCGTCCCTCGTCGCCGACCCGGAGGGCCCACGCCTCGTCGAGCTCGATCTCCGAGGACGCGTTCGAGCGGTTGCCGAGCTTGTCCTTGAGCCGCTGGAGCCCGATGGCGTTGCGCGTCCCGTCGTCGAGGACGCGGGGGAGGAGGAAGCACGTGACGCCGGCGTCGGTCCGGGCCAGGACGAGGAACCCGTCGCTCATCGGGGCCGAGCAGAACCACTTGTGGCCGGTGAGCCGGTAGGTCTCGCCCTCGACCGGGCCGCCGGGCGCCGCCACGGCACGGGTGGTGTTGGCCCGCACGTCGGAGCCACCCTGCTTCTCGGTCATCCCCATCCCGACCGTGAGGCCGGGCTTGTCGGCGCGGGGCCGCAGCACCGGGTCATAGGCGCGGGAGGCGAGCCCGGGGAGCCAGCGCCCGGCGAGGTCGGGGGCGGCCGCCAGCGCCGGGGCGGCGGCGTACGTCATCGAGACCGGGCACAGGTGGCCCGCCTCGACCTGCGACCAGAGCACGAACCCGGCCGCGCGCCGCGCGTGGGCACCGGTGCCCACGGGGCGGGTCCACGCCTCGGCGGTCAGCCCCTCGCCGACGGCCACCTCCATGAGCCGGTGGTAGGCGGGGTGGTACTCGACCTCGTCGAGGCGCTCACCGGTCGGGGCGTGGGTGCGCAGCACCGGGGTCACCCGGTCGGCCTGGTCCGCCCAGGCCCGGACCTCGGCCGTCCCGGCGAGCCTCCCGAGGTCGTGGAGGGCCGCTGCGCCGTCCGGGTCGTCCGGCGACACCCAACGTTCGACGGCCTCGGCGAGGGCGGTGTCGGACGCCAGGACGTCATGGGCCGGGAGCGGCGGGACCTGGTTCGTCACGTCGTGGGTGCGCACTGCTTCAGGCTACGGCGGATACCGTGGGGCGCATGACCGACGCGAAGCACCGCGTGCGCCGGGTCATCGCGAAGGTCCCGGGGGCGTTGCCGATCGCCCGGCTCACCGTCGTGACGACCCGGGTCTGCCTGCGGTACCGGGTGACCGGCCTGGCCTCCGAGGCCGGGTTCTTCGCGCTGCTGTCGCTGCCGCCGCTGGTCCTCGGGCTCTTCGGTGGCCTCGGCTACCTCAGCGGGCCGCTCGGTCGCGACAACGTCGTCGACGTCCGCGACAGCATCCTGCGCTACGCGGGGCAGTTCCTGACGCCCGACGTCATCCAGAGCGTCCTCGGTCCGACCGTCGACGACGTCTTCAAGGGTGGCCGCGCGGACCTGCTCTCCATCGGGTTCGTCCTGTCGCTGTGGTCGGGCTCGCGCGCGCTCAACGTCTTCGTCGACACGATCTCGATCATGTACGGGCAGTCCGGGGTGCGCGGCATCGTCCGGACCCGGGCGCTGTCGTTCTCGCTCTACGTCGTGGCCCTCGTCATGGGGATCATCACGATCCCCCTCGTGCTCCTCGGTCCGACGATCCTCGGCGACCTCCTGCCGAAGCCCTGGGACACCCTGACGATCCTCTACTGGCCGCTCGTCACGCTGCTCACCGTGGGCGGCCTCACGAGCCTGTACCACGTGTCGACACCGCGCCGCTCGCCGTGGCTGCGCGATGCACCCGGCGCGGTGCTCACCCTCGTCATCTGGGCGCTCGCCTCGTTCGTCGTCCGGGGCACCATCGCCGCCTCGCTCGGCGGGGCCTCGATCTACGGCCCGCTCTCGGCGCCCATCGTCATCCTGATCTGGCTCTACGCGTTGGCCATCGCGGTCCTCATCGGCGCGGCGCTCAACGCGGCGATCCGCGAGCTGTGGCCCGCCGAGGAGCGACGAGCGCTGCACACCCGGGTCCTGGACCGGGTCCGCGACCTGCGTGAGCGCGGGCCGCTGCCGGCGACGACCGCCGCGCGCGTCGACCCGTTCGAGGGGTACGCGCACGCGGACGAGCCGTCCGACGAGCTCGACCTGCGCAGCCTGCGGGAGGCGGCGAACCGGCCGTTGACGCCGCTCGCGAACGCTCCGACGGACGGGCGCACCCGCACCGCGAAGGACCCGGTGGCGGCGGTCGAGTCCGAGCACTGAGCCGGAGGCCGCGCGGGGTGGTCCCGGTTTGGAGTTCGCCGCGCGGATCGGCTACTGTCTCGGAGCACGCCAAGCGGGGATTCCGGCCGGAATCGTCGCCGGACGCGCGCGGATGTAGCTCAGTTGGTAGAGCGCAACCTTGCCAAGGTTGAGGTCGCCGGTTCGAACCCGGTCATCCGCTCGGAGGGTTAGCCGCCCCCCAATGGTGGAGTGGCCGAGAGGCGAGGCAGCGGCCTGCAAAGCCGCGTACACGGGTTCAAATCCCGTCTCCACCTCGAGTAGTACCCCCCTCGGGCGATTGGCGCAGTGGTAGCGCGCTTCCTTGACACGGAAGAGGTCACTGGTTCAAACCCAGTATCGCCCACCAGATCACCGCAGGTCAGAGCCCCTTTCGAGGGGCTCTGACTCGTGTGCGGGGCATCCGAGAACCCGGACCGCTCCTGAGCCCGAGGTCAGACGTCCCGGCGGCGGAAGACGTAGCCGGCGGTTCCGAGTGCCAGCACGAGCCATGCGAGGAACACGGCCACGGCCGCGCCGACCGGGAGCATGTCCGTGGGGACCGTGATCGAGTCGAAGGACGAGGCGGCGTTCGACGGCAGGTACTTGAGGACTCCGCTCCAGGAGTCCGGGAGCAGGGCGCCGATGATCCCCGGGAGGATGAGGAGCCCGCCGACGAGGGTCGAGATGCTGCCCGCCATGCTGCGGAAGAGGAAGCCGAGCGACAGGCCGAGCAGCCCGACCCCGAGGAGGTAGGCGACGGTGCCGACGGCGGCCCAGGCGGCGTCCCCGAGCGTGACGGTCGCCGCGCCGCCACTCGAGAGGATGGACATCCCGATCCAGAAGGCACCGAGAACCCCGACGACGACGGCCGGCAGCAGGGCGACGGTCAGCGTCACGGCCTTGGCGCCGAGCACGGCCAGACGTCGTGGGACGGCGGCGACGGACGTCCGGATCATGCCGGAGGTGAACTCGCGCGCGCCGACGAGCGCGCCGAGGGTGCCGACGAGGAGGACGGCGAAGGTCAGGCCCGTCATCACGAGCGAGAAGGGGTCGGAGGCGAACCGGCCCGGCCCGCCGTCCCCGTCGGCGGTGGTGACCTCGCCGGTCGACATCGCGGCCGCGAGGGCTCCGAAGCCGATGAGCACGCCGACGACGACGACCAGCATCGTCGTGGTCGAGCGCACCGACCAGAGCTTGATCCACTCCGAGCGGAGCACGTGCCACAGGGTGAGCCGCGCGGCTCCGGGCCGCGTGGTGACGGCACGGGTCGGCGTCGTGGGGGCATCCGACGTGGTCGGAGTCTGCAGGTCGGTGCTCATGCTGCGTCCTGGTCCGTGGCGCGGGTGGCGCCGGTCTCGAGGCGGTGGTCGGTCGGGCTGCCGTGGAACTCGACGGCATCGCGGGTCATGGTCATGAAGGCCTCTTCCAAGGAGGGCTCGATGGGGGTGAGCTCGTGGAGGACCACGCCGGCCTGTGCCGCGCGGATGCCGATCTCCCGGGCCGTGAGCCCTTCGACGTCCAGCACGCCGGGCTCGGAGGAGGTCACTGCCACACCGGGAGCGGCGAGCAGGTCGCGCAGGGCCGAACCGTCCGGCGTGACGACGTGCACGTGGTTGCCCGTCGCGTCCGCGATGAACTGCTGCATCGGCAGGTCGGCCATCAACCGGCCGCGACCGACGACGAGCAGGTGCTCCGCGGTCAGCTCCATCTCGCTCATCAGGTGCGAGGACAGCAACACCGTGCGTCCTTCGTCGGCCAGCTCCTTGAGAAGGTTCCGGATCCACAGGATCCCGTCCGGGTCCAACCCGTTGACGGGCTCGTCGAGCATGACGACCTCCGGGTCGCCGAGCAGGGCTGCGGCGATCCCGAGCCGCTGTCCCATGCCGAGCGAGAAGGACCCGGCCTTCTGCCGGGCGACGTCGGTCAGCCCGACCACCTCGAGCAGCTCGTCGACCCGGCCGGCGCCGAGGCCGACGGTGGCTCCGAGTGCCAGCAGGTGGGCCCGGGCCGACCGTGCGTTGTCGGCGTTGCGCGCGTCGAGCAGGGCCCCGAGCTCGCGAATGGGCGCCGGCGAGTCGACGTAGTTGCGGCCGTTGACCAGGGCGTGGCCCGACGTCGCCCGGTCGAGCCCGAGGATGAGTCGCATCGTGGTGGACTTCCCGGCACCGTTCGGGCCGAGGAAGCCGGTGACGACGCCCGGCCGGACGGTGAAGGTGAGGTGGTCGACGGCGAGGTTGTCGCCGAACCGCTTCGTCAGCTCGTGGACTTCGATCATGGGGGAGGCCTCCGTCGTGGTGTGTCCCCAGCCTCCCGGGTGGCACCGCTGCACGTCGTCGTCCCACCGCAGACACCTGAGCCGTACTGCGTCCGCAGTACGGCTGCCTGGGACGGCGCGGGCCGACGCACGGCGGCGCCCTCAGGGTGTGACGAGGCCGGCCTGGTAGGCCATCACCACGAGCTGGGCCCGATCTCGCGCACCCAGCTTCGCCATGGACCGGTTGACGTGGGTCTTGGCGGTCAGGGGCGACACGAACAGATCGGTCGCGATCTCGTCGTTGGTCAGCCCGCGGGCCACGAGCCTCACGACCTCGGTCTCCCGCTCGGTGAGCCCCTCCAGGGCGCCCGGACCGGCACTCGGGCCGGTGGGCACCGCGAGCATCCTCGAGATGAGGCTCCGGGTCGCCGAGGGGGAGAGCAGTGCCTCGCCGGCCGCCACGACCCGGATCGCCTCGAGCAGCGCCGTGGGCTCCACGCCCTTGCCCAGGAACCCGCTGGCGCCCGCCCGCAGCGCAGCCACGACGGCGTCGTCGGACTCGAACGTCGTCAGCACGAGCACGCGCACGTCGCGGAGGTCGGGGTCCGCGGTGATCAGCTCGGTCGCGGAGAGCCCGTCCGTTCCCGGCATCCGGATGTCCATGAGGACGACGTCGGGTCGCGTGTCCCGCGCGAGGGCCACCGCCTCGGCACCGTCGACCGCCAGAGCGACGACCTCCAGGTCTGCCGCCGAGCCGACGATCGCGGCGAACCCGGCCCGGATGAGGGCCTGGTCGTCGGCGATCAGGACACGGATGGTCATGGGACCCGGACCGCGCGCTCGGGAACGACAGGGAGCTCGGCGTGCACCCCGAAGGCGCCGTCCCCGCGCGGGCCCACCTCGAGCGTTCCGCCGGCCGCGTTGACGCGCTCACGCATCCCCACCAGGCCGTGACCGGGCGCCCCGGTCGGCGTGGGCCCGAGCGGGTTGGTCACCTCGATCCGCACGCCGTCATCACGGTGCGCGATCTCCACGACCGCCGAGCCGCTGCCGTGCTTGCGGGCGTTGGTCAACGCCTCCTGCACCAGCCGGTGGGCGGCGAGGTCGACGACGGGTGGCAGAACCACCGGCGACCCGGAGACCCGGAGGGTGACCGCCAGCCCGGCGCGGCGGGCGTCGAGTACCAGCGCGTCCACACCGACCAGCCCGGGCGCCGGGTGGCGCTCATCCCCGGGGCCTCGCGCAGCACCCCGAGGATCGTCGACATCTCGGTGAGCACCGTCTGCCCCGCCTCACGGACGTGGTCGAGTGCCGCACGCGCCTGCTCGGGGTCGGCGTCGAGCAGGTGCCCCGCGGCGCCCGCCTGCACCGTCATGACCGCGATGTGGTGGGCGACGACGTCGTGCAGCTCGCGCGCGATGCGCACCCGCTCCTCGGCGACACGACGTTGGGCCTCCTCCTCACGCGTGGCCTCGGCCCGTGCGGCTCGGTCCCGGGCGGCGGCGATGATGGCCCGCTGGCTGCGCACGGCGTCACCGACGGCCGCAGGCATCCCGCTCCACGCGAGAACGGCCCACGGTTCGGGACCGGTCCACGTCGCGTCGAGGGCGAGCACGACCGTGACGACGAGGACCGCGCCGCTGGCCACGGCGGCCAGGACGGCGGTGCGGCGCCGACGCAGCGAGGCCAGCGTGTAGAGGGCGACGATCAGGGGCAGCACGGCAGGCGTCGGTCCCTCGCTGGAGACCAGGCCGAGGACAGCCAGCGCGAGGGTGGCCGCCCAGACCGCCTCCGGGTGGCGTCGCCGGACCACGAGCGCGGCACACCCGAGCACGACGGCCACCTTCGTGACTGCGTCGGGGATGTGGCCGCCATCGCGCCGGACGACGACCAGCAGGACGAGCAGGACGAGCGCCAGCAGGGCGTCAGCGACGAGCGGGTGCTCCGTGAGCCAGACCGCGGGCGCCGGGCCGCTGGGGGTCTCGGGGCGCGGCGCGGTCATGGCACGACGGTAGCGCGGCGCGGATCGGCGGCTCACCGACCACGAGTGCGCGCGTGCAGATGTGACCCGCGTCCTTGTGGGGCCGCGCGGCGAGGGAGACGCTGGAGGCAGGACGCGGGTGGCCCGCCACCGCGACCGCGCGGTGGGTGTCTCCGGAGAGGACGAACCCATGAACCAGGACATGCTCGCCAAGATCCGGACCGGCACCGGCTTCATCGCCGCCCTGGACCAGAGCGGTGGCAGCACGCCGAAGGCCTTGGAGCGCTACGGGATCGCCGGGTCGGCGTACAGCGACGAGGCCGGCATGTTCGACCTCATCCACCAGATGCGGTCCCGTGTCATCACGAGCCGGGTCTTCACCGGGGACCGCATCCTCGCCGCGATCCTCTTCGAGCAGACCATGGACCGGGAGGTCGAGGGCCTGGGCTCGGCCGAGTACCTCTGGACCCGCAAGCGCATCGTCCCCTTCCTCAAGGTCGACAAGGGCCTCGAGGGCGAGGCGCACGGCGTGAAGCTGATGAAGCCCATGCCGGACCTCGACGCGCTCCTGGAGCGCGCCCGGGGCCACGGCGTGTTCGGCACCAAGATGCGCTCGGTGGTCCGTACGGCGGACCCCGCGGGGATCGAGGGCGTCGTCGCGCAGCAGTTCGACATCGCCCGGCGCATCCTGGCCGCCGGGCTCGTGCCGATCATCGAGCCCGAGGTCGACATCCACAACCCCCGGAAGGCCGCGGCGGAGCAGCTGCTCAAGGCGACGCTCCTCACCCACCTCGACCGACTGAGCGAGGGACAGGACGTCATGCTCAAGCTGACGCTGCCCGACGTGGACGGGGACCACCGGGAGCTCCTCGACCACCCACGGGTCCTGCGCGTCGCCGCGCTCTCGGGCGGCTACTCCCGAGGTACGGCGGTCGACCTCCTCGCACGGAACCCGGGAGTCATCGCCAGCTTCTCGCGCGCCCTCACCGAAGGCCTCACCGCCCAGATGTCCGACACGGAGTTCGACGAGGCGCTCGACGCCTCCGTGGCGGCCATCTACGCGGCCTCCGCGACGTGACCGGCGCCCGCTGGGGGTCACACGACGACGCGCTCCCGCTCCGGTGCCGGCTCGACCTCGTCGGCCCACGCACCCGCCCGCGCCGCGGCGCGGCGCCGACGGACACCGACGGCCAGGGCCACGAGGGCGAGCCCGAGGAGGGCGGCGGAGAGTCCCTGCAGCAGCCCGCCGACGGGGGTGCGTGAGACCACCGTCGCCGGACGGGGGGCCGCGCCGCCCACCACCCAGGTGACCGACGACACGGCGTCGGGCAGACCGGGACGGACGACGACGACCCGCAGCGGGGTGGGTCCGGGGGTCTCGACGGTGAGCGGCACGCTCCAGCCCTCACCGGGCAGTCGCTGCCCGTCGCTCACCGTCACCGCGCCGCGGGCGTCGACCCGCTCCACCCGCACCGCGACCGGCCGCGGCGGCGCGGGACGGCGGCTGTCGAGCACGTCGACGACCGCGATGTTGACGCCGGGACGGTTCGGCTGCACCACGGTGTGCTCCGCGAGGTCGGCCGCGGTCGCGTCGACGGCGACGGACGGCGTGACGTCCCCGGCACTCGACAGCTCCGGCGCCGTCGCCGGCTGACCGCTCGACAGCAGGGCCGACATCGCCAGCGCCGCGACGAGCAGGCCGGACTCGGCAGCCACCGACCGCGGCGGACGAACCGCCGTCTCGGCCCGGGCCCAGCGGACGTGGCGCAGACCCAGGAGGGCGGCCACCGCGACCAGGGCCACCTTGAGGAGGAGGGTCCGCCCGTAGGTGGTGAGCAGGACGGCGTCGACCGAGGCCACGGCGGAGCTCGCGAGGAAGACCCCGGTCGTCGCCATGACGGCCACGGCGACGGCGGCCGGGCGGGCGAAGGACCGGATGACGGCACGGACCGCGGCGCGCGACACCTGTCCTCGGCGGGCGCCGGACGCGAGGACCACGGCCATCGCGACGCCGCCGAGCCAGGTGGTGGTCGCGAGCACGTGGAGGACGTCGGCGGCCAGCCGCACCGGCCCCACGGGGCTCACGGCGGCGTGCCCGAGGAGCGCCGTGCCGGTCCCCGCGGCGACCGCACCGACGAGGACCAGGGGCCGTGACACCCGCCACCCCGCGCGGGCCAGGCCGAGGGCGACGGCGGCGAGGCCGACGGCACGCAGCCCCACCCGCAGGGCGTACCACCCGGTGAGCACCGTGCCGAGTGGCACGTCCGACCCGAGGGCCTGGACGAGGGGCAGGGCGACGCAGGCGAGCGTGGCGAGCACGACGACCGTGAGCACGGGACGGCGGGAGCGGGCGAGGACCGCGGTCGCGCCGGGTGACCCGGCCGCGAGCCGCACGACCAGCGCGTGACCGAGCCCGCCGGCGACGCCGAGCAGCGCGAGCCAGCGCAGGAAGGCCTGGTCGAGGGCGGCCGGCGCCTCGGTCCGTCCGGCGGGGGCGACCTGCTGTCCCACCCCGAACACGACGACGGCCGTCGTCCGGTGCATGTCGTCGGCCGACAGGGTGTCGACGGTGAGCCGGTAGCTGCCGACGGGGAGGGTGCCGAGCACGGGGACGACGAGCGAGACCGGCGGCTCCTCCTCGACGACCGGGGCCGGGACGAGGCTCGGGGCGGTGGCCGGCTCCGGAGCGGGATCGGTGAGCTGCGCGGGTGCGTCCTCGGCCCGCGGGGCTCCGAGCGCCACCGGGGTGCCGTCGTGCCCGACGAGGACGACGTGGGTCGCGGGGAGGACGACGGCCTCGCTGAGCCGGAGGTGCAGCTCGTGCGGCGCCGAGGCGAGGACGCTGCCGTCGGCCGGGTCGCTCGAGACGAGGAAGGCGTGGGCCCGGGCCGCCCCGGCCGCGAGGACCGGGGCCGCGAGGACGAGCAGGGCCACCGCGCAGACCCGGAGGGCCCGGGCAGCGGGGGCGTGGCTCGTCACAGGACCGGGATGTGCGCCAGGGTCTGCCCCCCGTAGGACAGTGACGCGAACTCGTCCGCCTGGACCACTCCGCCGTTGCGGTAGACGAAGTAGTACGTCTGGCCCGCCGTCATCGTGTGCCCCTTCTTCATGAGCGCGACCGTGTTCGTCCGGGCGTCCCGCACCTCACTGCTCAGCACCGGGGGGTGCGTCGTGTCGGACTGGAAGGTCGTCGCGCGGGCGGGGTCGAGGCACAGGTAGTTCACCTGCACCAGGCCGCCGTCGCCGACGAGCGCGACGCGGGTGATCCGGATGCCGAGCTGGCTCTCCATGACGGCGTTGGTCGGCATCGGCGCGCCCGCGCTGGACGGGTGCCGGGTGGCGAGGGCGACCGCGCCGGCGACGGCCAGCGCGAGGACGACCACGGCGACGACGATCCGTCGCCCGAGCGAGGGCGTCCGCCCAGGCACCGGCCGGGCGTGCGTCGTGCCCCCGGCCCCTCCCGGCGGGAGGTCGGAGCCTCCCGCCGGAGCGGTCGATGCGCGGGTCGTCAGCGTGCTGCTCACCGGAGCCACCTCACCAGCGCTGGAGCTGGTCGAGGGACACGTACCCGGTGGGTCGGACGGCCGTGGACTGGTCGACCAGCCCCACCCGGATGCTCGTCGTGCCGGCGGCTGGTGTGCCGTTGCCGAGCTGCTGGACCCCGAGCAGGTTGCCGGTGGAGCCGTACACCGCCAGGGTCAGCTGCCCGGCTGTGCTGTCCATCGTCACCCGCACGGTGACGATGGCGGTGTTCCCGATGGTGATCGGGGTTCCCGTCGGGGTGGTCTGGCCCGCGAGCACCGGGGTGAGGGCCAGGCCCGCACCGCTGCCCGTCGCGACGACCGAGAACCGCGCCGTCGTGCCGGCGTAGCCCTGGTAGATCGTCACCCGCGTGCCGGTGGGTACGGCCAGGGAGTCACCACGCAGGGCGAACTGGGCGTTGGCCACCACGGTGGCCGGCGAGGCCGTCGGGCTGGTGAGGTACGCCGGGTTGGTGCCCCCGGTGGCCCGCACGTAGCCGGTGCCGACCATCCGAGGCTGCGTCGTCGACCGGGCGATGCCGTTGCCGCTCGTCTTGGCCCAGCCGGTCGGCGGGAAGGTGTTCCCGTCGAAGGTCTGGGTGTCGACGGGCGTCGCGCTCACCGTCGCGGTGCCCGAGGCGGCCACGCTCCAGTTGCCGGCCTTGTCCTGCAGCCGCAGGTTGACCGTCGTCGAGCCGAGCAGGAGCTGGGCCCTGGGGATGGTGAACGTCGCCTGCGTCCCGGTGTAGGACACCGTGACCTTGGTGGCCCGCCCGACGCCCGGGTCGACGCTGCCGAACCACACCTCCCCGCCGGTGATGTCGCTGGTCTGGGTGCCGCTGAGGGCCGCCGTGACCGTCACGGTGGCCGGGGACGACCCGGCGGTCGGCGTGACCGTGAGCGAGGAGATCACCGGCTTGACGGTGTCGACGACGAACGTGGCCAGGGTCGTCGCGCCCCAGTTGCCGGCCGCGTCCTGGCCGTAGACGTAGAGCTGGTGATCACCCTGGGTCGAGGCCCAGGTCTTGACCTGGGAGAGGGGGACGAGTCCGTAGACGTTCTCGGTGCTCGAGTCGAAGGCCCCGTCGGTCGCCTGCAGCGTCATGCCCTTGTGGGTGGCGGTCGGTGCGGCCGGGTCGTCGAAGAAGGCGACGGCCTGGACGATCCGGCTCGAGACGGTGCTGTTGTTCTGGCTGTCCTGGACGATCGCGGTGACCTTGGCGAAGCCGGGGTTCGACGGGTCGCTGATGGCGCCGTTGAGGGCACTCGGGCTCATCGCCGAGGCGATGGTCACGGGGCCGACGAGGTCGACCGTGAACGGCACGTCGAGCAGGGGACCCCACAGGCCCTGGGTGTCCTTGCTGTGGACGAACACGTGGTGGTTGCCCTCGGCGAGCCCGGCGGCCGGCGGGATGGTCGCCGTCTCGGACGTGACGGTGCGTCCGGCCACGAAGGCGACCGGGGTGCCGGTGCCGTTCGTCGGGTCGGTGACGAAGGTCCCGTCCGGTTTGGTCGCCGGGTCGAGGAAGTACTCCGCACCGGTGATCTGCCCGCCGAACCCGCTGTCGTTGCCGGTGGCGGTGAGCTTCATCGACGTCGAGGCGTTGACCGGGTTGGGGGTGATGGCGCCGCTCGTGGTCAGCGGTCCCCGCTTCGGCACGTTGACGGCCACCGAGCCGAGCGTGCCCCACTTGTTGGCGTGGTCGCGTGCGCGGACGTAGATGACGTGGCGGCCGGCGGCGAAGCTCGGGTCGGCGAGCACCGAGGCCGGGATGGTCGCCGTGGCTCCGGTGACCGTCACGGCGCCGAAGCCGCCCGTCATCGCGATGCCGTTGCCGGGACCGATCGTCGTCGCGTCGTCGATGACGACCTCTGCGGCGTCGACGGTGCTGCCGCCGGTCGTGGCGTCGCTGAGGTCGGCCGTCACCGTCATCGGCGTCGTCGCGTCGGACGGGTTCGGATCCGCCGTCACGTGCGTCACGGCCGGACCGACGGTGTCGCCGAGGACCGGGGGCGCGTTGGTGTCGAGGAAGGTGAGCATGCCGCCGAACGCCGTCTGCGTCGGGTCGGCCGTGGTCATCGCGTTGTTGTCCAGGTGCGTCCCGGACTCGACGAGCGCGAGCTTGGCGTCGGCGCCGGTCGGGACCGTCACGATGGTGTCGGCCGTCTCACCGGGGGTGAGCGGCTCGACGACCTCGCCCACGGGGTAGGTGAGTGGGTGGCCGTCTCGGGCGACGGCGACCTGGTCCGAGCCGAGGACGCTCATCGCGTGCGGCAGCGCGCCGAGGTCGGCGTAGCGCAGCAGCAGGCGGTGGCCCTGGTCGGTGGGGATGACGTCGGTCTCGGGGAACGCCTTGCCGTTGACCAGCCGGTACCGGGGGTTGAAGCCCCGCATGTCGAAGCCCGTGGGGTCGGCGTTGAGGGCGGGGTCGATCTCGCCGAGGGCCACGACCGACTCGTCCACGAACGCCGATGCCGGGGTGCCGTAGGCGGTCGTCCCGTCCGCCGGACGCACGATGAGCACGCCGGCGAGGCCCATGGCGACCTGCCGAGCGCCGTCGGCGGTGTGCCCGGCCTCGTAGACGAAGGTGCCGGGGCGGGAGGCGTGCAGCGTGAAGGTACCGGTCTGTCCGGCGTCGATGCCGGTCGTTGCCGTGGAGGCGTCGAAGCCATGCGTGAGGTCGGCGGCGGGGATGCCGGGAACGGCGAGCGACAGGGGTGCCGCGAGCTCGTTGTGCACGATGAGGTCCACCGTCGAGCCCTGGTCGACCACGAGGAGGGGGCCGGGCAGCGTCGGGTTGCCGGTCGGCGCACCGGACCAGCCCCAGATGGGGATCTTCCGGGTGACGACGGTCACCGTCCCGGCGCGTGCGTAGAGGTCACAGGTGGCGGTCGTCCCGGTGGTCGAGCACCCCTGGGCGCCGAGGTGTCCGCTGCCCGCAGCCGCGAGGGCCGGCGCGGCGGCGCCCGCGGCGGCCGTCGTCGTGCGGGCGAGGTGCCCGGTGAGGGTCGCCGCGGCGGCGGGTGAGGTCGAGGCCAGCCCGGCGGCGAGCAGCACCGCCGTCGCCAGTGCCGCCACTCGGGAGGCACCCATGGCTCGTGTTCGCGTGGTCATCGTCAGTCGTCCCCTCGGGCTCACGTGCAGCCACCCGGAGGGTCGATGCGGTACACCGTCATCATCCCGCCGAAGGTTGCGCCGTAGTTGGTGGCCTGCTGCAGTGCGTGGCTGTGGGCGATGTGGTAGTACTCGCCGCACTGGTTGTTGTCGGTGATGTAGGTGGGCACGTTGCCCTTGACCCCGAGGTAGGGGCTCTCGCTGAACCAGGTGTCGGTGCCGACGAGGAGCTGGTCGGTGATGGCCGGCAGCCGGGTCGGGATCTGGTTCGTGGTGGGGTTCCACTGGTCCACGTCGGTCCAGACCATGGTCGCGTCGAGGCTCTGGCCGGGCTGCACGTCGAGGTCGAACTTGTTGTAGGACAGGTCCTCACCGTTCCCACCGCGCGTCGGGTGGCCGTCGATGTTGACGATGCGCTCGTCGCTGCCGTGCGGGTGGAACGGGTAGTTCTCCGTCCCGGCGTTGAGGTAGCGGATCAGCGCGGGCCGAGGGGTGTCCGCCGGGGACGGCTGGATGTGCACCAGCGCCCCGTAGGGCTGGGCCGGCAGCCACGACGCGTGGTTGGGAGCCAGCGTGTCCGGCATGCTCCGGCCGTTCATCATGAAGTACCGCGGCTTGTACGAGGCCCAGTCGGGGGTCTCGCCGCGCTCCACCGCGAGGTGGATGTCGGGGTCGATCTCGGAGAGCACGAAGAGGTACTCGTGGTTCGTGTCGAAGGTCGTCCCGCTGTCGGTCACCTGGTCGGCGTGACCCGCCGGGCGGACCACGAGCGCCCCGAACAGACCCATCTGGGTCTGCTTGTTGACGTCGGTGCCGGAGGAGTAGAGGTAGGTGCCGGGCGCGCCGGCCGTGAAGGTGTAGGTCATCGACCCGTTCGTCGCCTCGGCGGGCTGGACGAGCGAGGTCAGCGTGCCGGTGGAGGAGAACTGGGGCTGCGCGGGGTTGCCCGCGGCCTTCACCCCCGTCTGGCCGTGGAAGACGATGGACACCGGCTCGGTCAGCGTGTTGTGCAGGATCACCGTCACCGCCTCGCCGGAGTTCACGCACAGTGTCGGGCCGGGCAGCTGGAAGCCGTGTCCCGCCCCCTCGTTCGCGAAGCCCCACGAATAGATCGAGTTGCCGTCCGGGGTCGAGATGTCCCCCGTCCTGGTGCCGAGCGTGAACGTGTTGTTCGTCGCGGTGTCGCAGGCGATGCCCTCGGCGGGGTAGTCGCCGGCGTGGGCCGCGGTCTGCGCGGTCACGGCGACCCCGAGCGCGAGCACCGCGGCGGCGCCGCCGGCGAGGAGCCGCCGGCCGGTCCGGGTGCGGGGGGCCCGCGGGAGCCGCCGGGACTCCCCGGGCGGGGTGGCAGAGTGCCTTCTCATCGTCGTGTCTCCCCACTCACAGGTTCGGTTGGGACTGGGCAGGGAGGGTGCCCGGCGGGACGACGCTGATCTTCGTCATCATCCCGCCGTAGCCGGTGCCTCCGCCGTTGTTGAGGAAGCTGTACCGGCGGTCGTAGAACAGGTACTCGCCGACCGCCGGAGCGGTGAAGATGACGTCCCGGCTCTCACCCGGGCCGATGTCCACCGTGTTCGTCGTGAGGTAGTTCGACACCGCTCCGTTGCGCAGCAGGCTCGCGTCCTCGGCGACGACGGTGAGGTCGATGTCGTCGCAGGTGAGCGAGTGGTCCTGGAAGCCCAGGCTCGCCAGGCGCACGAGCACCTTCTCGCCGGGCATGCACGTGATGTGCGACGAGTTCGGCTGGTACTGCAGGCGGCCGCTCACCGTGTCGAGGTCGGGACGGTACTGCAGACCGCCGTCGGCGCGGGTCACCGAGCTCGCACCGTTCGGGGCGTAGGTGTCGGGGTAGGCGCGGCCGTTCATCAGCCAGAACGAGGCGTCGAAGTCGGTCCAGTCACTGACCTGGATGTGTGCGTCGCGGTAGTGGGCCGCCGACCACAGCTCGGTGACGATGATGCCGAACTCGCGGTCGTAGCGGGTCGACCCGTCGCCGTCGTTGTAGGCGTACGTCGTCCCGACGGGGTCGGTGCCGACCGGGTGGGCGTTCTGCCTCGGTCGCACCCACACCATTCCCGACATGCCCATCTGCACGTGCTCGACGTCCTCGAAGTGGCAGTGGTACATGTACGTCCCGGCGTCGTGCGGCTTGTAGAAGTAGTCGAACCGGCGGCCCACGGGCACCGAGAGCGACAGCTCGGGGACGCCGTCGAAGAGGGGGATGGCGTTCTGGAAGCCGTGCCAGTGCATGGTGTGGCCGTCGAAGAGGTCGGGCCGCTGCGAGAGGCCGAGGTTGTACAGGCTCAGCGTGATCTCGTCCTCCTCGTCGAAGACGAGGATCGGGGCCGAGATCTGGGCCTTGCCGCGCTGGGCGGCCAGGTCCGCGTCGCTGAGGCCGGAGACGTCCCGGAACCCGAACACGTAGGTGTTGAAACCGGGCGGGGCGAGGGGGTCGGGGAAGAAGGGCGGGTCGGCCGGCGCCGTGTCCGGCATCGAGACCCAGCCGTCCGTGCCGGCGAGGGCGAGGGACTTCGTCGGCCCGGTCCCGACCTTCGCCGCCTGCACGACGGCACCGCGAGCGGTCTGCGGGGCCACGACCCGGGCGGCCGCGACGAGGCCTCCGGCTCCGAGGGCACCCAGCAGGACGCGACGACGGTCCACGGTGAATGTGCTCATGGTGTGCTCCTGCTGCGTCATGGGGTGGCCTGGGCGGCGCCGGCGTCGTACCGGGTTCCGGTGGGTCGGGGGGCTCCGTGCAGGTCCGTCGGGGGAGCGGTGACGAACACGGGGCTGGTCCCGTAGGCGACCGCCATCCGCTGTGTCCCGATGCCGATGGCCGGGGACCCCGGCGCGAGGTCGACGTTCCCCAGGAGGCTGTACGGCAGCACGGGGGTGACGATCGCGGCTTGTCGGAACGCGGGGAACTGCCGCGAGGCGAGGACGTTCACGGCGATCTGGAAGTCCTGGCGGACGCCCACCGCGTTGACCGAGTCGGGCCCCTGGACGTTGCCCGAGCCGACCGTGTCCGTCGCGTTCTGGTACCACGTGCTGTTCATCTGCAGCTGCAGCCCGTGGGGGTTGTCGGCGACTCCGACGTCCCACCGGTTGGCGTCGGCATCGGTGATGCCGCTCTCGAGGCCGCCGTAGTAGGTACCGGCGTAGTTGTCCGAGAAGACGTTGTCGAACATCGTCGGGCTGGCCACGGCGGTGCCGTCGTGCAGCATCGTCGCGAAGCCGGGCTGGCTCGCGAGCCGGGCGATGAGCGGGTCGCTCAGGGTCCCGGTCGAGAGGCCGGCCGGTGCCGGGAGGCCGTTGCTCGTCAGGGCTGTCGCCGTCGTGATGTTGCGGACGACGGTGTTGTCGACGATGTTCACGAAGGCCGCGTCGTCGAGCGCGATGCCGCCACCCTCGTGGGCCGACACGTTGTTCGCGATGTCGTTGTTCGTGATGCCGATCGTGTCGGTGACGACCTGGTTCGCGGGGCACGTGGTGACACCGCGTCGCGTGGTGCAGTTCGGGGTGGCGACGTGCGAGCCGGACGTCTGGAGCAGCCGGATCCCGCCGCCGTCGTCGTTCGCGAGGTTGGCCTGGATGACGTTGGCGTCGATGGAGACCGGACCGCTGCCGGCGCTCAGCGCGTCGGGGGTGGCGGGCAGCTCACCGGCGACCATGATGGCGCCGCCCTCGTCGTAGGACTGGTTGAACCAGATCCGGTTGTGGTCGATGGAGTTCTTCGCACCGAACGTCGCGTTCGTGTTCTGGTAGCCGAAGGACGTGATCGCGCCGCCGTACTCGGAGGAGTGGTTGCCGCAGATGGCGTTGTGGTCGACCGAATACCCGTCGGACCCGGTGAAGAGCCCGATGCCGCCCGCGAGGTTGGTGCCACCGTTGTCGCGGATCTGGTCGTGCGAGATCACCGCGCCGTAGTTCTGGTTGTTCCCGACGTACGGCGTCCCGATCCGGATGGCGCCGCCGAACGAGCCGCTGTTGCCGTCGAAGACGTCGTTGGTCAGGTGCAGGCCCTGGACCTGCTGGTGGGCGTAGACTCCGCCGCCCTGGGTGACGAGCGAGCCTCCGGCGCCGACCGGGGTCGAGACGGCCCCGGTGACCGCGTTGGCGGCCGTGGCGATGTTGGCCTGCGAGCCGTTGCGGATGCGCAGGCCGTCGAGCGCGACCGGCCAGACCTGGTTGGGCGACCCCGTCGCCGGCGGCTGGTGCGTCCCGGCCAGCGGCGCGAGGACGGTGACGTCCGCCGCGTCGGGGACCTCGGCCAGTCCTCGGTAGGCCTGGCGGTTCACCGCCGCGAGCCAGTTCGTGCCGCTCGGGAGGTCGAGGTCGAACCCGGTGCCGTCGATGATCGACCCGGCGACGAAGGTGCCGGCGTCGTCGAAGCCACCGGGCCCCACGCCCTGGATGCGCACCTGGTTGTGGACGACGATGTTCTCGTTCCAGTCACCCTGCGGGTTGCTCGCGGTCTGGGTGTTCGGCCAGACGACCACCGCGTCGTACTGGCGGTCGGCGGTGGGCCGGGCTGCGTCGAGTGCCGCCTGCACCGTCTTGTAGGCCTTCGTCGGACCGACCTCGTAGAGCCTGGGGTTGTTCTGCGTCGCCCCGGTGCCGGTGGTGTTGAGCGCGAGCAGCGACAGCGTGTTGTACGCCGCGGTCCCCGACGAGCTCTTCAGGGTCAGCTGGAGCGCGCCGGCGAGCTTCTGGTTGGCACCGTACGTCGCGGGCACCGTGAAGACGATCTTCCGGGGGCTCCACGACGTGACCGTCGCGGGGACCTCGGGCATGGAGGTGACGAGGGGGTCCTTGAGGGTGAGCGTGCCCTTCGTCGTCCCGAAGCCGTACCCGGTGAGGGTCACCGACCGGTTGGCGCCGGTGGTGCCGAGCACGTAGGGCGTGCTCACCGACAGCAGCTGGGGCGTGGTGTCCGGGAGGTTGCACACGGTGTTGTCGGCCACCGCGCCGTCCGGGGTGAGGACCGTCGCCGCCGCCTGGGTCGGCGCCTGGTCGGTCACCGTGTAGAGGCCCGGCCAGCCCTGGAAGTTGGCCGCGATGGTCCGGAACCTCGAGTTGTAGTCGGCGTTCAGCGCGCCCGGCGCACCGGGGTCGTTGCCCACCGTTCGGTACATGTTCGGGCACGGACCCGCGGGGACCGGACAGTTGTAGGTGTCGGTCGAGGGCATGAGCGCCTCGTACATCCCGTTGAAGTCGGTGTGCGCGGTGTAGTCGAGCCGCCCGGCCCAGTCGTAGAAGCCGACGGGGACGAAGGGCAGGCCCTGGGCCTCGCCGTAGCCGATCGAGCGGGTGTCGAGGGTGAGCCCGAGGTCGTTGATCGTCAGGCCCCAGAAGTGGGTCGGGACCGGGACCTCGGTGAAGAGGTTGAAGTTCGGCGCCACGGTCTGGCCGGAGCGCACCGTCACGAGCTTGTCGGCGCACGACGGCATGTCGTAGCCCTCGAACGGTGAGCCACCGGCGGCGTTGAAGTCCGGGTTGTAGGTACCGGGGACGGGGTCCCTCGGGTCGTCGAGCGGCAGGCTGCGCACGTGGACGGTGTGCAGCGGGCCGACGCAGGAGGAGATGATGCCGGCCTGCTGCGACGGCGGCTGCGAGGGGGGAGTGGGGGTGGCGGACGGCGGGTCGGCCGGGTTGTCGGCAGCCGCCTGCGTGGACGGCGGGAAGTTCTCCTGCGGCAGGTAGGTGTCACCGGTGAAGACGTTGACGTCCTCCTCGGAGGTCACCTTGTACATCGGGCGGTCGCCGACCGGGGTCCTGGGGATGTCGACGCTCACGATGTAGTCGCCGGCGGCCATCCCGCTGAACCCGTAGTTGCCGTTGACCGACTGCGCGCCCGAGGTGTCGTTGACGCCGGCCTGGAAGCCCATCATCGGCGACTCGACGCACGCCTGGTTGGCGTCCACCCCGAACTCCGGGAGGGCCTGCTGGATGCTGGAGTCGAGGACCGACCCGTCCCACTGCCGGCCGGTGCACCCGCGGGGGGCGCCCCAGGTCTCGGAGGTGTAGGCGTCGGTGACCTCGGGGCCCTTGACGAACGCACCGCGTTGCGGGTCGGGGTTGGTCGCGCCGTTCACCGTCAGCGGCACGATCTCCTTGCCCTGCCGGCACTCGTTGGCGACGTCGACGGCGTAGGTGTCCGAGGTCTTGTCCGTGACCGCGCACGGCGTCGAGGTGAAGAGGTGGACGGTCACGCCGGGGATGCCGGGCTGGTAGGCCTCGCTCGCCGCGTCGGCGGCGTCGAGCTCGTTGCGGGTCGTGTCGTAGCTGATCGTCGCCGCGATACCGCCGTTCTCGGTCTGGTCGTACGGCCGCACGCCCCAGTCGACGGTGCCGTGGAGCCCGATGATCGGCAGCACGTTGAGGTCGACCATCTGGCCGAGCTGCGTGGTCGGCGTGGGGTCGTTGTCGCCCTGCCACGTGACGCCGGTCGTCGCGTAGCGGGTGTTGAAGGCCTCGAGGACCAGGTACTTGGCCATCGGGTAGCCCTCACGGATGTCGAACTCGCCCGCGTCGTTCGTCGTCACGGTGTTCGTCGCCTGGTCCATGAGTGTGTTGTCGCGCTCGCGCAGGGTGAGGGCGAAGCTCGGCACGCCCTGCTCGCCCGGGTCCCGCACGCCGTTGCCGTTGTCGTCGATGAAGACGTGGCCCGAGAAGTGCGAGAACCAGCCGACGAGCATCTGCTGCCCGACGTCGGTGTAGCCGCCCGAGCCGCTGTGCGCCGCCGCGTCGACCTCCGCGTTGAAGCTCATGATGATGTAGTCCTGGTCGTCGTCCCAGAGGGTGACCTGGTAGCTGCCGTCGGCGACGCCGTCGATGGAGAACGTGCCGTCGGAGCGGGCCTGCGCGAGGTACACCTCCTGGTCGCCGTTGTTCAGGTCGGACAGTGCGACCCAGACGTTCTTGAGGCGGGCGCCGATCTTCGTCCCGGCGACGCCCTCGGGCCCGACGACCCCGTTCTGGCCGCCGATGTAGGGCAGGCCCTGGACGACGACGCCCTTGATGCCGCCCGGCCGGGTCGTGTCCGTCGCCGACGGGGCGAGGGCCATCGACTTCGTGAAGCCGAACTGGGTGGCCGGCACGGGCTCCTGCCCGCGCAGCTGCTCGGTGTCGAGGCCGGTGTCGCCCTCCTGGACCCAGATGTCGTGGTCGTGCCCGCCCTCGAGGGTGGTCGTCTGCACCCAGCGCCGGCCGCCGGTGAGGGCGGGGGCGGCGACCGTGGCGGCATAGCGGTTCGGGCCGAGGTTCGGGATCCTGATGACGCCGTGGGAGTCGCTGTCGCAGCCCGGAGCCTTGGTCGTGTCGACGACCGGCTTGTTGTTCGCGTCGAAGACGATCGGGCTGCCGGGGTCCGCGGGTGCGGTGTGGACGTAGTTCGTGCACAGCGCGTTCCCGTAGTAGTCGACGCTCACCGCGCCGAAGACGTCGGTGAGGTGGGCGCGGAAGTGGGACATGTCCACGCCGTTCTCGGCGTCGACCTCGTAGGTGCCGTCGACCGGCGCGTAGTCGTCGTAGACCTGGATCTGGATGGTCGCCAGCGGTAGGGGGGTCGGGTTCAGCCCGACGCTCAGGGTCTGGGTGGTGCCGTCGACGGTGAAGTGCGCGCCGTCGATCTTGTAGCCGGAGGCCTTGACCGAGATGAGGTACTTCCCACCGGGGAGGTCGAGGCTCTTGCCGGCCGCGAAGTCGCTCTGGTCGCCCTCCGCGATGATCGGGGCGAACCCGGACGTCGCCCGGGTGCTCGGCCACGGGCAGGTGTCGGCGAACGCGGGGTCGGTGGAGTGCGCCCCGGCGGCCGTCGAGGGGAGGCAGCTCGACAGGAGCGGGTCCTTGGCGGTGCCCGGGTTCCCGGTGTCGTCCGCGTTGATGATCCACTCGTAGCTCGTCACGGGGTCCCCGGCGTTCGGCTTCACCGCCTTCTTGGCCGGGTTGACGTCGCGCGCGCTGACGACGCCGAGCCGGATCGCCCCAGCGGCGTACGTCGGGGCCGTCCAGGCCGCCGGAGCGGCGGCCTGCACCGCTGCCCCCAGTGCGGATGCCCCGGCCGTACCCAGCACGGTGATCGGGACCACGGCGACCGCCAGGACTGCTGCGAGCCGGCCGAGGGGAAGGATTCGTCGAGCCCTGCGCATCTTGGATCTCCCTCTGCGACGACGGCATCGGCCACGTGAATGGCCTCCACGGACCCTGCTCCGGGGAGTCGGCCGTCGAGGAGAAAGGTGGGCCATGGGTCAAGCCCCGGCAAGCAAAAGGCAAAAACCCACAGCAGCGCGCAACGCTGACGACAGCGGGCTGTGGGTTTGCTGTCAGGTTCCGGTGAGGTTCGGCCCCCGCGCCGTTCGGAGGCGCGCCGCCGACGGGTCTCGGGCCCCGTCCTCGCCTCGGAGATCCTGAGACCCCGACTTCCCGGAATGGTGGACAGTGACGAGAACCTGACCGCAGAATGACCGACAACAGGGTCGCGCTCAACAGCGGGGAACAGACGATGGCAGTGGTTCTGGTCGCGGACGACGATGCCCGCATCCGCGAACTCGTCGGGCGGGCGCTGACGGGTGCCGGGCACCGGACCATCGTCGTGCGCGACGGCGCCAGTGCGCGGGAGCACCTCACCGGGGGCCAGGTCGACCTCGCGCTGCTCGACCTCGTGATGCCGCGGGAGAGCGGGCTGTCGTTGGTGAAGTCGATTCCCCGCGAACAGCTCCCACCCGTGCTCCTCATGTCGGGAGTGGTCGACGTGAGTGCGCGCATCGAGGCCCTCAACGCCGGGGCGGTCGACTTCGTCGTCAAGCCGTTCGTCATGGCCGAGCTGGTCGCCCGAGTCAACCGGCATCTCTCGCAAGGTATCTCGCACCACGATGTCGAGGGCGCCCTGCAGGCCGGGAGCATAGTGCTCTACCCGGCCGGTCGCTTCGTGGAGACTCCGCACGGGCGGGTCCACCTCAGCGAGCTGGAGTTCGCGGTCCTGGCGTACCTGGCCCGGCGGCCCGGCGAGGCCTGCAGCAAGGAGGAGCTCCTCCACGACGTCTGGAGGTCGGAGTGGAGCTCGCGCACGAACGTGGTCGAGGTGTGCGTCGCCCGGTTGCGCAGCCGGCTGGGCGTCCACTTCCCGATTCGGACGGTGCGTGGCCGGGGGTACTGCATTGACTCGTGATCGCCTGCGG
>CAWJME010000005.1:0-23106 GCA_963843895.1 uncultured Actinomycetota bacterium
CCAACCATGGAGCGCCCGACGACTCGACAGCATCGGCCACCGATCGCCGCGCACCCGAACGGGATTCCAGCCGCGCCGGTCAGAGGCGGACGAGCATCTTCCCCGTGTTGGCGCCCTTGAGCACGCCGAGGAACGCGTCCACCGCGTTCTCGATGCCGTCCTCGAAGGTCTCGCGCGAGGCGAGGCGGCCCTCGCCGATCCAACCGGCCGCCTTCTGCGCGTACTCACCGGCGAGGTCCCAGTGGTCGCCGACGAGGAAGCCCTCGATGCGCCCGCGGGTCTGGATGAGGCGGGCCAGGTTGCGCGGGCCCGGCGCCGGCTCGGTGTCGTTGTAGACCGAGATCATCCCGCAGACCGCGACCCGGCCGTTCAGGCGCAGCGACCCGATGGCCGCCTCGAGGTGGTCGCCACCGACGTTGTCGAAGTACACGTCGATGCCGTCGGGAGCGGCCTCGCGCAGCTGCTTCGAGACCTTGCCGTCCTTGTAGTTGAACGCGGCGTCGAACCCGAGCTCGTCGACGAGCCAGGAGACCTTCTCGTCCGTGCCCGCGCTGCCGATGACCCGCGAAGCCCCGAGCGCCTTGGCGATCTGGCCGACCGCGCTGCCGACGGCCCCGGCCGCCCCGGAGACGAAGACGACGTCGCCGGGCTGGACCTTCGCGATCCGGGTCAGGCCCGCGTACGCGGTGAGGCCGGTCATCCCGAGGACGCCGAGGTAGGCCGAGGCCGGGGCGATCTCGGTGTCGACCACCCGCGCGCTGGAGGCGTCGACGACCGCCACCTCGCGCCAGCCGAGGGCGTGGAGGACATGGTCGCCGACGGCGAACCCGTCGGCGCGCGACTCCTCGACGATGCCCACGGCGCCGCCCTGCATCGCCTCGTCCAGCGCGAACGGTGCCGCGTACGACTTCGCGTCGCTCATCCGGCCGCGCATGTACGGGTCCACCGACATCACGACGTTGCGCACCCGCAGCTGGCCGTCACCGAGCTCGGGCACCGCGCTCTCGGCCAGCTCGAAGTCGTCGTGGGTGGGCCAGCCGACGGGACGCGCCACCAGGCGGACCTCTCGCGGGGCGGTGAGGGTGCGGGCGCTGCTGTCGGTCATCGGTACCTCTTCGACTCGGGGGGACGGGGTCACGTCGGGGTCCAACGACCGGATCGGCCCGGGTATGCCGTGAGCCGCACCACCCCGTGACGGGCCGACGCGTGATTTCGCCGGTGCCGCACCGTCCCGCTAGCGTTGGCCCCGAAAGGGAGTAGTCCCCGATCGCCGTGTCGACATGCTGACCCCCGGGTCCGGTACGGCGGGCCACCTCGGGTGGCGGACGAGACTTTCGGCCAGTTCACGACCTACGACGGACGTGTCGGCCGATGAGTCGTCCACGGCGCTCCTCGTCCGGCACGGGGAGAGAGCCCGACACCATGTACGCCTTCCTGCTCAGCACCGCGGTGATCTTCGTCGCCGAGCTCGGCGACAAGAGCCAGCTGATGGCGATGACCTTCGCCGCCCGCTACCGCGTCCGCGACGTCCTCGTCGGCATCACCGTCGCGACGGCGGTCGTCCACCTCGTGTCGGTCGGGATCGGCGCGGCCGTCGGCACCGCCTTCGCGCGGTACCAGGGGGCGATCGCGGTCGTCGCCGGCCTGGCGTTCCTCGCCTTCGCCGCCTGGACCCTGCACGGCGACGAGCTGACCGACGAGGAGGCCGACAAGGCCCGCCGCAGCACCGGCGCCGCGATCCTCGCCGTCGGCGGGGCCTTCTTCCTCGCCGAGCTCGGCGACAAGACGATGCTCGCGACGATCACCCTGGCCACCCGCGAGGGCTGGTTCGGGACGTGGGTCGGGAGCACCGTCGGGATGGTGGCCGCGGACGCCCTCGCCATCGGGGTCGGGGCCGTGCTCGGCCGCACGCTGCCCGAGAAGGTCATCCGCTACGGGGCCGCCGCGCTCTTCGCGGTCTTCGGGATCGTGCTCGTCGCAGAGGGCCTCGGCGGGTTCTGACGCGGCGCCGGGCCCGACTACGCTCGCCGCATGACGCACTCCACGACCACGGTGTCGGTCGACCTCCGGTTCGACGTCACCTCCGCCGGACGGATCGCGTTCTGCCTCGCCGTCGCCGACCACCTCGGCGCCGACGACCGGCTGACCGTCACGGGGGACGGTGCACCGCTCGACGCCGAGGTCCTCGCGATGCCGCACGGCACCCGCATCCACCTCGTCGACGCCCCCCTGGGCCCGCTCCACGTCGAGTACCACGCCACCGTCGACCGCGACGCGGGTGAGCCGCTCGGCCTCACCGACGCCGACCGGCTCACCTACGTCCTCCCGAGCCGGTACTGCCCGAGCGACGAGCTGGCCGGTTGGGCGGTGGGCCAGTTCGGCTCCGAGTCCGACCCCGCGACGCAGGCCCTCCGCGTCGCCGAGTGGGTCCACGAGCGCACCTCGTACATCCCCGGGTCCACCGGGCCCACCGACGACGCCCTGGCCCCGCTGCTCACCGGGCAGGGGGTGTGCCGGGACTACGCCCACCTCACCGTGACGATCCTGCGCGCCCTCGACCTCCCGGCCCGCTACGTGTCCGTGTACGCGCCGGGACTGGACCCGATGGACGCCCACGCCGTCGTCGAGGTCGCCGTCGACGGCACCTGGTACCTCCTGGACGCCACCCGCCTCGCGCCCCGCCGGTCGATGATCCGCACCGGCACCGGCCGCGACGCCGTCGACGTCGCCCTGATGACGACCCTCGGCGCGGTCACCGGCCCGCCGGCGCTCAGCGTCACGGCCACCGCCGACCCGGCCCTGCCCGTCGAGGACCCCGACGAGCTCGTCACCCTTCGCTGACGGCCGCCACGGTCAGGCCTCGAGCGGACCCGCGAGCGCCCCACCGCAGTGGTAGACGTCCGGGCGGCCCGGCCAGATCCGGCCCGCCTCGTGCATGTCGTCGTCGAGCTCGTTGCGCCAGGTGCCCCGCTCGTCGATGAAGAAGCGCGCGGAGTGGTCCCAGAGCCGGCGGTACCAGCCCTCCCAGTGCGGGTCGCCGGTGCGCCGGACGAGGCTCGCGGTGAGCTGGATGCCCTCGCAGACCGGCCAGTGCAGCCGCACGTCGGCGACGGGGTGCCCGTCCCAGTCGACCGTGTAGACCAGCCCCGGTCGGCCGTCCAGCGCCCAGCCTCCGTCGAGCGCCCGCCGCGTCAGCGCGTCAGCGGCCTCGGCCAGCCAGGCGGGCGAGTCGAGGAACGGTGACTCGTCGAGCTGGAGGAGGAAGCGGGCCCACTCGAGGGAGTGCCCGAAGGTCGCCCCGTACGGGCGGAACGGGTGCATCGGCTCGTCCCGGTTGTACTCGGGGAGCACCTCCCAGTCGGCCGTGTAGTGCTCGGGGAGCAGCCAGCCGTGGGAGCGGGCGGCGCCGTCGATGAGGCGCTCGGCGATGGCGAGCCCCCGGCGGTGCCACACCGGGTCGCCGGTGGCGCGGCCCATCGCGAGGAAGGCCTCGAGCCCGTGCATGTTCGCGTTGGCGCCGCGGTAGTCCTCGGGGTCGGTCCAGTCCGGGGCGAACGACTCGAGCAGCGTCTCGGTGGCGGGGTCCCAGAGGTGGGTGTCGACGACCGCCCTCACCTGTTCGAGCAGGGTTGCGGCAGAGGGATGCCCGACATCGAACGCCGCCGACGCGGCGAGCCCGACGTGGACGTGGTCGTAGGTCATCTTGCGCGTCTCGGTACCCGGCTCGGACAACCAGCCCCCGTGCTCGGCATCCGCGTGCAGCCCGGTCAGCGACGCCAGGGCGTGGTCGAGCAGCTCGCCGGCACCCGGGACCCCGTGCCGCACACCGACGGCGGCCGTGTACGCCATCCGGGCCGTGAGGAAGAGCTGCGGGCGGCGACCCGGCAGCGGTGCGCCGTCCGCCCCGAGGTGGTGGAACCCGCCCTCGGGCCGGATCGAGCCGAGCGCGAAGGTCAGCACGTCCGAGAGCCCGCGGCCGAGCCACTCGCGGTGGGCGGGGGTGTCGAGCCAGCTGGTCACAGGTCCTCCACGGTGAGGCGGTACGTCATCGAGTGGGTCTCCCCCGGGGCGATGGTGACGGTGTCGTCGAGGACGTTGGCGGCCTCCACGCAGACGAACCGCGGCCACTCGTCCCCGATGTCCGCGATGCCGGGTCCCTTGTCGGCCCAGGGGTTCCAGACGACCCGGTCGGCGGCTCCCTCGGTCTCGACCCGCAGCCGCCGCCCGAGCACGGGGTCGGAGACCACGACCGGAGCCGTCGAGCGGTACACGCGGTCGGTCTCGCCGGTGAGGACGAGGTCACCCTCCTGGGCGCGGTCCGCACCGGTCACCTTGTCGTGGAAGGCGGCACCGTCGAGCCCGGTGAGCGTGACCCGCCGGACGTCGCCCACCGCGAGGTAGGCGTGCAGGGCCTCGCCGACGACCACCGGCACCTCCCCCGTGTTGTGCGTCGTCAGGGTGACCGCGAGGTCCTCCCCGAGGACGGCACGCAGCGCCACCCGGCTGTCGTGCGGCCACCACGGGCTGGTCGTGGTGTCCGTCGTCAGCTCGAGGTCGACGGTGGTCACGTCGTCGCTCGTCGTCGTGGCGACGTGCCGCCAGTGCGCCGTGCGCGCGAACCCGTGGCTCGGAGCCTCCGGCGCCGGGCCCGGGCCGAACCAGGGCCAGCACACCGGGATCCCGGCGTGGGGCGGCGTCCCCGGCCGGACCCCCGCCGTCGGGTGGACGAAGAGGATCGGATCGTGGCCGCGGGGAGCCCACCGCAGCACGAGCGCGCCCTCGTCGTGCACCTCGCCGGAGCACCTGGGTCCGGCGAAGCTGCGGGTGCGCGGGGAGTCGTTCACGGGCCCAACCTACGGAGTCCGGGCGCGCAGCGGTACTCGCGGGGCCCGGCCCGCCGGGCTGCTCACCGCAGCTGGGACTCCAGCGCCTCGCGCCGCCGTCCGGCGTCCTCCTCGACGGCCCGGCGCGCCTCCTCGCGACGCTTCGCGACCAGGCTCGTAAAGGTGACGAGCGCCAGGATGCCGAGGATGACACCGAGCGACGCGAGCGTCGGGACCTCGGGCGTCGCCGGCCAGACGCCGTGCGCCCAGTGGAGGACGAGCTTGACGCCGATGAAGGCGAGGATCGCGGCGAGCCCGTAGGCGAGGTGGGCCAGCGCCCCGAGCAGCCCCTCGAGGACGAAGTAGAGGGCCCGCAGGCCGAGCAGCGCGAAGGCGTTGGTCGCGAAGACGAGGTAGGCGTCACCGGTGATGCCGAAGACCGCCGGCACGGAGTCGACGGCGAACACGATGTCGGTGCCGAGGATCGCGACCGCGACGAGGGCCAGCGGGGTGAGGGCACGCCTGCCGTTCTCCATCACCGTCATCCGCGTCCCGCGGTAGTCCTCGACGACCGGCCGGAACCGGCGCAGCAGGCGGACGGTGCGCAGGGCCCCGATGTCGACGGCGGCGTCGTCGTGGGAGAGCGCGTCCCGGAGGAGCTTGACCGCGGTCGCGAGCAGGATCGCGCCGAAGAGGAGGAAGGTCCACGAGAACATCGCGATCATCTGCGCCCCGAGCGCGATGAAGACCCCGCGCAGGAGCAGCGCACCGGCGACGCCGATGAGCAGCACGCGCTGCTTGAGGGCCTCCGGCACGGCGAACGCGGCGAGCAGGAGCATGAAGACGAACAGGTTGTCGACCGAGAGCGACTTCTCGACGAGGTAGCCGGTGTAGTACTCCAGGCCGCGGTCGCCGCCGTACTGCGTCCAGACGAAGACGCCGAACGCCAGCGGGAGCGCGATGTAGAACGACGACCAGCCGACCGCCTCGCGCATCGACACCTCGTGGGGCTTTCGCGTCAGCACGAAGTCGAGGGCGAAGAGGGCCAGGACGGCGGCGATGGTGACGCCCCAGAGCAGGGGGGTCCCGACGGAGGCCTCGGTGGCGGGCTCGACGGCGCTCGCGAGGGTGGGGAGGGATGGCATGACGCTCCTCAGGGCACGATGATCTGTCCTGAGGTCTCCTTCACCGCCCGGGGGCGGCGCCGCACCGGGAGCGCCGCGGGGCGCTCGTACTGACCGGAACGGACTTGGGAAGTACTCCCCTCGTCGTCGGCGAGTCTACCGAGGGCATCCCGATTTCCCCAACCCGATGTGCGGAAAACCCCTCCGGTGCGTCCAACCTTCGACGGAGGGGGCGTACACGAACTGACACATTCGACGATTCGTGCACGCGACCGGGGACCGCAGGCGTACACGAACTGACACATTCGACGATTCGTGCACGCGCCCGAGGACGGCAGGCGTACACGAACTGACACATTCGACGATTCGTGCACGCGACGGGGGTCAGGACTTCGTGGCGGCGAGGCGGTCGAGGGCCTCGCGGCGCTCCTCGGCATGGTCGACGATGCGCCGGGGGTAGTCGTGCGCGTAGCCGTCGTCGTGCTCCCACGGCTGGTGCGCCGCCTTGCCGGCCAGGTGCCGCAGCTCGGGCACCCAGCGCCGGACGTACTCGCCGTCGGGGTCGAACCTCTCCCCCTGCGTCACCGGGTTGAACACCCGGAAGTACGGCGAGGCGTCGGTGCCGGTGCCGGCGACCCACTGCCAGCCGTGGTTGTTCGACGCGACGTCCCCGTCGGCGAGGTGGTCGAGGAAGTGCCGCGCCCCGACCGGCCACCACACGTGGAGGTCCTTCGTGAGGAAGCTCGCCGTGATCATCCGGACCCGGTTGTGCATCCAGCCCTCGGCGAGCAGCTGACGCATCCCGGCGTCGACGACGGGGTAGCCGGTGCGCCCCGCCTTCCACGCCTCGACGGCGTCCTCCTCGTGGTCGTACCGCATCCCCGACAGCGCCGGCCGCAGGTCGTGCCACGCGCTGCGCGGGTTGTGCCACAGCACGTCCGCGTAGAACTCGCGCCACGCCAGCTCGTCACGGAAGGTCTCGACGCCGGGGCCGCTGCGGTCGGCGAGGTCCGCCAGCAGGGTCCGGGGGTGCACCACGCCGAGCTTGAGGTAGGGCGACATCCGGGAGGTGGCGTCGAGGGCCGGCGCGTTGCGGTCGTCGACGTAGCCCGTGAGGTGGTCGTCCCGGAAGGACCGCCAGCGGCGCAGGGCCGCCTCCTCGCCAGCGGTCGGCAGGTCCGGCAGGTCCGGCTCCGACAGCGCGGCGTCGAGCGCCGCGGTCGCGTCGGCGTCGTTGCGGGCGTGCCGCAGCGGCAGCTCGCGCGGGGTGGGGGCGGGCTCTGGCCACCCGTGCCCGCGCCACGCCCTCGCGAACGGCGTGAAGACCTTGTACGGGTCGCCGGAGCCGTTCGTGACGAGGCCGGGACCCACCGCGTACGGCGTCCCGGTCTCGACCCATTCGGCCTCCCCGCCGAGCTCCTCGCGCACCGCGGCGTCGCGCCGCGCGCCCGCCGGCGTGGTCTCCCGGGAGACGTGCACCGACGACGCCGACACCCGCCGCGCCAGCTCGGGCACCGCGCGCCGGGGGTCGCCGTGCACCAGTGTCAGCGAGCCGTCGAGGGCCTCGTCGAGCGCCCGGAGGTTCGCGGCCAGCCAGGCGCGCCGCACCGGACCGCCACCGTCCCACAGCCGGGGGTCGACGACGAAGGCGACGACGAGGTCGCCGTCGGCGGCGTCGCGCGCGGCGAGCAGGGCGGGGTGGTCACGTCGGCGCAGGTCGCGGCGCAGCCACAGCAGGGCGGTCATCGGCGGCTCCTCAGCTGAGACGGTCGAGAAGGGGCGGGAGGATGAAGAGCATCCCGAGCGACCACGTGAGGTGCGTGACGACCGGCCCGAGGATGCCGCCGGTCACCCGGCGCTGCAGCCCGACGACGAGGCCGACGAGGGCCGCCGCGAGGACGAGGAGCGGGATGCCCGACGTCGCCGTCACCGCGGCGTAGACGAGGGTCGTCACGGCCACCGCATGCTTGCGGCCGACCCCGGCGTACAGGGCGCCGCGGAAGTACATCTCCTCGGCGACCCCGTTGATGGCGGTGATGACGGCGACGACGCCCAGCGACCCGAACTCGGCGTGGTCGAGCAGCTCCAGGACCGGGTCGCGCAGGACGGGGATCTGCGCGACGCCGACCGCCCCCACGCTGAACAGGACGACCAGCATCCCCCCGAGCGCGAGCGACTGCACGACGGCACGGCTCTGCCCGTTGCCACCCCGGGTGTTCGCCCGCCCGAGGTGGAGCGGCCCGGAGGCGACCGCGCCGACGACCCAGACGACGGCCAGCCCGAGGGTGGCCGCGTAGAAGGTCGGGTCGCCCGGTTCGATGCGCAGCGCGTACCCGAGCACCCCGGCCCCCACGAGCAGCGTGACGACCGCGGCGACCCGACGCCGCCGGAACGCCGCGTCCGACTCGGTGTGGTCCCGCGGCACGGGGTCGACGAGGGTCGCCCGCACGAACGCACGCAGCTCGGCCACCGCCCTCATCGCGTCGACACCGGACGTTCCGCGGACCTCACGACGCAGCCCCGCGGCCACCTCCGGCCCACGCCGGGTCGGCCGCGGTGACCCGCGCGGGGTCGACGGTGCCCGGTTCCGGGCGCGGGTCGGCGTCGTCGCCGGCGATGGCATCGGTGACCGCGCGGTCGAAACCGAGCGGGCCGCCGTCCGGGCCGCCCACGAGGTCGTCGATGTCGCGGTCCGCACAGACCACCTCGTGGAGCAGGCTCTCGACGAGGGGCTTCGCGAGGCCGGTCGGGACCGGGGTCACGAACCCCACCCACTGGCTGGCCAGCCGTGGCGTGAGCACCGGCACGGTGACGATGGTCCGCGGGAACATCCCGGCGAGCCGGGCGAAGCGCAGGATCATCTCGCGGTACGTGAGGACCTCGGTCCCGCCGATGTCGAGCGTCCGGTTGACCTCCGGCGGCAGGTCGGCGGCCGCGACGAGGTAGTGCAGGACGTCGCGCACCGCGATCGGCTGGATGCGGTTGTCGAGCCACTTCGGGGTGATCATCACCGGCAGCCGGGAGGTGAGGTGGCGCAGCATCTCGAAGGACGCCGAGCCGGACCCGAGGATGATCGCCGCCTGGAGCACCGCGGTCGGCACGCCGCTCGCCATGAGCAGGTCCCCGACCTCGACGCGCGAGGCGAGGTGGTCGCTCAGCGGCCCCTCGTCGGGGTGGAGGCCGGAGAGGTAGACCATCCGGCCGACCTCGGCGTCGTAGGCGGCCCGCCCGAAGGTCGTCGCCATCTCCCGGTCGCGCTCGACGAAGCCGCCCTCGCCGTCCATCGAGTGCAGGAGGTAGTAGGCGACGTCGACGTCGGCGAGCGCCTCCGCGAGGGTCGTCCTGGAGGTCGCGTCGCCCTCGACGACCTCGGCGTCGCCGACCCACCACCGGTCCTGGACCTTGCGGGCGTCCCGGGTGAGGACGCGCACCGTCCAGCCCTCCGCGAGGAGCGCCGGGACGAGCCGGGAGCCGATGTAGCCGGTGACCCCGGTGACGAGTGCCCTGCGGCCGGTGCCGCGACGGTCGCTCACCGGCGGTCCAGCGTCTCCTTGAGCTGGGCGGCCGTCCGGTCACCCAGCCGCTCCAGGAGCGGGGTCATCAGGGGGCCGAGGAAACGGGCCATCCCGGTGAACTCGAAGTCGGCCCGGTAGGTGACCTCCGAGCCGGCCGGGGCGGGCCGGACCGTGATGGTGTCGTGGCTCGTCGTCGACTCGTTGCGGCCGACGATGACGAAGCGGTCCTCGGCGACCTCCTCGGTCGTGTACTCGAGCTCGACGGTGTTGCCGGCGAACTTCGAGACGTTCTTGTAGACCGTCCCGGGGCCGCCGTCGCCGGAGACCCGCTCGCACGAGACCGTGCCGGCGTCCCACTCGGTGGCGTTGCGGAAGTCGGCGAGGAAGGGCAGCACGTCGGCCGGGGCGGCGGTCGTGCTGATGGTGCGTTCGACGGTCATCGTCATGCGTGTCATCTCCTGGTGAATCGGATCTGGGCGACGTCGAGGTAGCCGGTGGCGAACCCCGCCTCGCAGTACGCGAGGTAGAACTCCCACATGCGGCGGAAGGTCTCGTCGAAGCCGTGGTGCTGGATGTCGTCCCAGTTCGCGGTGAAGGTCTCGCGCCAGCGGCGCAGGGTCTCGGCGTAGTCGGCGCCGAAGGCCTGCACCCTCTCTACCCGCAACGTCGTCGAGTCACGCGTCACGTCGCGGATCGCCTGGAGCGAGGGGATGAGACCGCCCGGGAAGATGTACTTCTGGATCCACCCGAACGAGCCCTTGGTCGCGAGCAGCCGGTGGTGCTCCATGAGGATGGCCTGGATCGCCACGACCCCGCCCGGGGCGAGGAGGGCGTCGATCTGCCGGAAGTAGGTGTCCCAGTACTCCTCGCCGACGGCCTCGATCATCTCGACGCTGACGATGGCGTCGAACTGCCCGGTCGTCTCCCGGTAGTCCTGGAGCAGCACCCGGACGCGGTCGGCGTACCCGGCCGCCTCGATCCGCTCGAGGGCGAGGTCTCGCTGCTCGGCGGACAGGGTGACCGAGGTGACCCGGGCACCGCGGGCGGCGGCGCGGATCGAGAGCTCGCCCCAGCCGGTGCCGATCTCGAGGACGCGGGTGCCCTCGCCGACGTCGGCGGCGTCGAGGATCGCCTCGACCTTGCGCACCTGGGCCCCGTGGAGGTCCTGCTCGCGGACCGGCCGCGCCGGGTCGAACAGGGCCGAGCTGTACGACAGCGACGGGTCGAGGAACGAGCGGAACAGGTCGTTCGAGAGGTCGTAGTGCGCGGAGATGTTGCTCCGCGAGCCCTCGAGGGTGTTCTGCTGGTACCGCGGGATGGCCCGGTCGACGAGGCCGCGCAGCGACAGCAGCGGCTTCGGCACGATCTGGCCCATCCGGGCCGCGAAGGGCATGAGCGCCTGCGCGAGGTCGGTGCCCTCGCCGGCCTTCCAGTCGCCGGCCATGTAGGCCTCGCCGAGACCGATCTTCGGGTGCGACTCGAGCCGGCGGAAGAGCGCCCGCGGCCGGACGACCTCGAGCACGGGGGCGCCCGGAACACCGGCGCCCACCTCGGTCCCGTCGGGGTAGCGCATGCGGATCGGCATCGGCCGGACGGCGACCTCGGTGATCGCCTTGGCGATGGCGCCGCGCGTCAGGAGGTGGGGGAAGCCGAGTCGCGGGATCGCGATCTCGAGGCGGGGGGTGTCGACGGTCATCGCACGCTCTCCAGGGAGGTCTCGGGGCGGGGCCGGACGGGCAGCCTCCGCAGCCACAGCCAGATGCCGTGGACGCGGATGAGCCCGCTGACCCGCTGGGTCATCAACGGGTGCCGCAGCGCGCTCCGGGCCACCGCCGAGGTCGTCGCCGGCGTCGGGGTGCCCGTCACGGTCGCGGTCACGAGGGGTTCGTCGCGGACGCGCAGCCGGATGGCGGCCCCCACCGTGGCGGGCGTCAGCGTGAGGCGGATGGCGTACTCGCCCTCGACCTCGTTGAAGGGCGAGACGTAGAAGTCCTTGTCCATGGTCGCGCGGCCCTGGGCGTCGGGCCGCAGGACGTAGGCGTGCCGCCCGCCGTAGGTGTTGTGGACCTCGACGAGCACCGCCCGCAGCGAGCCGTCGGGGGCGAACACCCAGAACGCGCTCATCGGGTCGAAGACGTGGCCGAGGACCCGCGCGTGGGCCAGCATGACGACCCGGTCGTGCTGGCCGGTGGGGACCCCGTCACGCTCGAGGACGCGCAGGACGTTGGCCTTGAGCGCGGCGATGCCGGGGTTGCCGGCGAGGTGGTCCTCGCCGCGGAACGTCGCGACCGCCCGCAGCCAGCGCGGGACCCGGGGCATCGCGTCGAGGTCGACGAGCCACTGCGTGTGCCGGTTCGTGAACGAGTGCCGCAGCGGGCGGAAGCGGGTGTGGTGGACCGTCCCGACGACGAGCGCCGGGAGGACGGGGAGGTCAGCGGTGGTCGTCACGGGGTCACCACTCCACCCCGAAGGCGCGGGCGGCCTCGACGCCGGAGCGGCAGCCGTCCTCGTGGAAGCCCCAGCCCTGGTAGGCGCCGGCGAAGGCGGTGCGGTCGGTCGTGATCTCGGGGATCCGGCGTTGGGCGCGCACCGCGGCCAGGTCGTACAGGGGGTGGGTGTACTGCATCGTGGCGACGACGCTACCCGGGTCGATCCGCTCGGAGGCGTTGAGCGTGACGAAGAACGGCTCGTCGGCCGGGAGTCCCTGGAGCCGGTTCATCCAGTAGGTGACGACGGCACCCTTCGCGGGGTCCCCGACGAGGTAGTTCCACGAGGAGCGAGCCAGGCGGGCACGCGGCATCAGGGAGCCGTCGCGGTGCAGGACCGTCTCGTTGCTCGAGTAGCGGAAGGCGCCGAGCACCTCCTTCTCCGTGGGGGTGGCGTCGGCGAGCAGGCGGAGGGCGTCGTCGGCGTGGGTCGCGACGACGACGCGATCGTGACGGCCGAGTCGGCCTCCGGCAGTGCGGATCTCGACACCGTCAGGGGTGCGGGCGATCGAGCTGACGGGGTCGCCCTGGTGGACCGCGGGCAGACGGGCGGCGAGGAGGTCGACGTACGTCCGGGACCCCCCGACCACCGTCATCCACTGCGGGGAGTCGCCGATCGAGAGCATGCCGTGGTGCTCGAGGAAGCGGAAGAGGTAGCGCGCCGGGTAGTCGAGGGCCTCGCCGCCGCCGCTGGACCAGACGCAGGCCACGACCGGGATGGCGTAGAGGCGCGTGAAGGCCTCCGGGAAGCCGCTGTCGCGGATGAACTCGCCGTAGGTCGTCGTGTCCTCGTCGTCGGTCTGCTCGAGGAAGGCGGTGGCCAGCGCGTGGAAGCGCTTGACCGACCGGAGCATGCCGACGAACTCGCGGTCCAGGAGCTGGAGCGGGCGGGCCACGAAGCCCTTGACGCCACGGCCGCCGGCGTACTCGAGACCCGTGGACTCGTCGCGGATGCTCATCGACATCTCGGTGTCCCGTGCCTCCACCCCGAGCTCGCGGAAGAGCCGGCGCAGGTGGGGGTAGGTGCGGTCGTTGTGGACGATGAAGCCGCTGTCGACGTTCAGGTCGCCGCTCGGGGTCGACACGGTGTGGGTGTGCGCGTGACCGCCGAGGCGGGCCTCGCCCTCGTAGAGCGTGACGTCGTGCCGGGCGGAGAGGACGTGGGCCGCGGTGAGGCCGGAGACCCCCGCTCCGACGACGGCGATGCGTTCCGGGGCGTGGATTCGCTCCGCAGGGGTGGTGGGCATACCCATGACCGTAGAACCTTCCCTCGATGTTCGTCAAAGGTTTGTCAAATCTCGGGACACCGCATACGGTGGCTGGATGAGACGTTCGGTGCCCCCGTCGATGCGGATTGGCGAGCTGGCGTCCCGGGTCGGTGTCAGCACCCACGTGCTGCGAGCCTGGGAGTCCCGCTACGGCCTGCTCAGCCCGGTGCGGTCCCCCGGTGGGTACCGCCTGTACGGCAGCGACGACGAACGCCGCGTCCGCGAGGTGATGAGCCTGCGCGACCAGGGGGTCAGCGCGATGGAGGCCGCCCGGCAGGTGCTCGCCGCCGAGCGCGCCGGGGCCCTGGCCGGCGGCGCGGCGTTCGACGTCCCGGGGTCGACCGACGGGTCGGGCGACGAGCCTCGCGGAGCGCGGGTCGACCCTCCCGCCCTCGTCGCCCAGCTGCTCGACGCCGTCACCGCCCTCGACGAGGACCGCGCCCACGCCGTCCTCGACGCCGCCTTCCTCGAGCGCTCCGCCGAGAGCGCGATCATCGAGGTGCTCGTGCCCTTCTTCGTCCGCATCGGGGAGCTGTGGGAGCTCGGCCGGATCGGCATCGCGCAGGAGCACTTCGCGAGCAGCCTCGTACGGCGGCGCCTCGGGGCGCTCTCCATGACCTGGGGCATCGGCACCGGCCCGGTGGCCGTCCTCGCCTGCCCCCCGGGCGAGTTCCACGACATCATCCTGCTCGGCTTCGGCGTGCTCCTCGGCCGGGCCGGGTGGCGCATCCGGTACCTCGGCCCGGACACCCCCGTCTCGTCGCTGGCCTCCGCGGCCGACCTCACCCGGCCGGACGCCGTCGTCCTCGCCTCCCGCCGGCCGTCCGGGTTCCGGGCGCACGGCCCGGCCCTGCGGCGGCTCGGCGAGAAGCACCCGCTGTGGCTCGCCGGGCGCGGCACGACGCCCCGCGTCCTCGACGAGATCGGCGCCATGCACCTGGGGCCCGACCTCGTCGCCGACGTCGCGATGCTCACCACGGCGGCGCGCGAGCGCCGGATGGCCGTCGGTGCCGCGGCATCCGCTGGCGCGACGGGCTCCGAACGCCCCGCGTGACCCGCGCACCACGCGCCGGACACCGACCTCGAGGAGCATCCGTGACGCTGACCGACTCCCACACCACCACGACGACCACCCGCGGCGGCGTCGCGTTGAACCTCCTCCAGGACGCCGGGTTCGAGGCCCGCGATGTCCACGCCCTGCGCGAGCACCACGTCCGGACCGTCGACGCCTGGGCCCGCACCCTCGAGGAGAGCTGGGACCGCGCCGTCGGGCTCATCGGCGAGGAGGGCGCGCGGGTGTGGCGGCTCTACCTCGTCGGGGGCGCGCAGGCCTTCCGCGACCACCGGATGGGCGTGGACCAGCCGGTGCTCCGCCGCCCCGATGGGCCCGCCGTCGTCTCGGACGCGGCCCGATGAACGGCGACGCATTCTCGGGCGGCACGCTCGTCGTCGTCCTCCTCGCCTCGCTCGCCACCTCGGCCGTCGCGATGGGGGTCACGGCGGTGGTGTCGAAGCGAAAGGGCAGGATCGCGGTCGTCGACATCACGTGGGGGCTGGTCTTCGTCGCGATCGGCTGGGTGGCCTTCGCCGTCGGGCAGCACTCGGCGCGCTCGCTCCTGCTGGCCGTGCTCGTCACCCTGTGGGGCGGCCGGCTCGCGTGGCACATCCGCGGACGGGCGCTCGGCCAGGGCGAGGACCCCCGCTACGAGACGATGCTGTCCGGGCAGCCGCCCGAGCAGCGGTTCCGGTACGCGCTGGTCAAGGTCTTCGGCACCCAGGGCCTCGCGGCGTGGTTCGTCTCGCTGCCGCTCCAGGTGGCCGCCGCCACGGACTCGGCCCTCGGCTGGGTCGCGGTGGCCGGCGTGCTCGTCTGGCTGCTCGGGGTGACCTTCGAGTCCGTCGGCGACGCCCAGCTCAAGGCGTTCAAGGCCGACCCCGCCAACAAGGGCACGGTCATGGACCGCGGGCTCTGGGCGTGGACCCGGCACCCGAACTACTTCGGCGACTCCGCCGTCTGGTGGGGGATGTTCGTCGTCGCCGCCGGCGCGTGGCCCGGGGCGCTCACCGTGCTGTCCCCCGTGGTCATGACGTACTTCCTCGCGTTCGCCACCGGGGCGCGGCTGCTCGAGTCCGAGATGGCCAAGCGGCCGGGCTACCCGGAGTACCAGGAGCGCACGAGCATGTTCTTCCCGCTGCCCCCGGGGACGAAGGAGAAGCTGACCGGCTGAGCCACGTCAGCGCCCCCGGGCGTACCGGAGCGGGCGTACCGGATGGGGCGTACACGAACCGACGAATGTGTCAGTTCGTGACCGGTCGGGGACGGAAGCTCAGTCCGGGGCGTACACGAATCGACGAATGTGTCAGTTCGTGACCGGTCGGGGACGGAAGCTCACTCCGGGGCGTACACGAATCGACGAATGTGTCAGTTCGTGACCGGTCGGCGCTGCCGGGCGTCGACGGCGAGGACGACGGCTGCGGTCACCGTGCAGAGGACCGTTCCCCACGCGATGTCGACGAGGGCGACGACGAGCGGGAAGTCGCGCAGCACCGCCATCGAGGTCAGGTCGAAGGTGGCGTAGGTGACCAGACCGAACGCCGCGGCGTCGAGCAGTCCGCGCCACACCCGACCGTGGACCAGCGCCGGACGCACGACGAAGTACAGGAAGCCGAGCAGGTAGACGACGTAGAAGGCCACCGCCGCACCGGGGTTCGCCCGCTCGGCGAGGAGGTGGCCGATCCGGTCGTCGTAGAGGTTCCCCGACCCGAGCGTGAGCCACAGGGCGTCGAGCAGGCCGAACACCACTGCGGCGACCCCGAGCGCCACCAGCATGCGTCGGCCCGACGGCGCTGCGGTGCGGGCGGCGTCGGCGGTCTCCATCCCCCCAGCGTAGGTGCCGCTCCGCGACCGCCCGCGGCGGCTGCGCTACGTCAGCGTCTGGGCCACGCCGTGGATGACGAGCCCGGCCAGGGCCCCGACGACCGTGCCGTTGATGCGGATGAACTGGAGGTCGCGGCCCACGTGCAGCTCGATCCGCTCGGCGGCCTCGCGACCGTCCCAGCGGTCGACGGTCACCGAGATGACCTCGGCGAGCTCGCTGCCGTAGGTGTTGACGACGAACGAGACGGCCTCCCCCATTCGGGCGTCCAGCACCGCCGTCCAGTGCGGGTCGACCGTGAGCCGCCGGCCGAGGTGCTCGAGCAGCTCGTCACCGCGGGTGTGGAAATACGAGCCCTCGTCGTCCATCGCCGCCTCGAGCGCCGTCCGGAAGGAGCGCCACAGCCCCACCGCCGTCTCGGCCGCCTGCGGGTGCGTCAGCAGGCGCACCTTGAGCGACTCGGCGCGCTCCATCACGGCGGCGTCGTGCTGGAGGTCGTCGGCGAGCCGCCGGAGCAGGTCGTCGAACGCGAGCCGAGCAGGATGCCGGGGGTCGCGGCGGATCTCGCGCAGCCAGGTGAGGACCTGCTCGTAGGTCCAGCCGATGACCCGCTCGTCGAGCCACGGGGGTGTCCACCAGGGAGCGCGGGTGGTCAGCACCTCCGAGTAGGTGCCGGGGTTCTCGCGGAGCCAGTCGTGGAGCTGCTCGAGGCCGAGGTCGACGAGCCCGTGGTGCGTGCTCTCCTCGACGACCCCCTCGAGCAGCGCGCCGGCGATCGGGCTGACCGGTTCGTGGGCGAGGCGGGGCACGAGGAAGTCCTCGACGATGGTGCGCACCTCGTCGTCGCGCAGCCGGCCGAGGCCCGCACGCGCCACCCGGACGGCCTCGGTGAGGACCCGGCGCCGGTTGCGCCGGATCCCGAGCCAGCGCCCGATCCGTTCGCTGACCCGGGCTGCGGCGAGCCGCTCGCGGGCGATCTCCTCGGTGAGGAAGTTCTCGGTGACGAACTCCTGGAGGTTGCGGCCGATCTCGTTCTTGCGCTTCGGGATGATCGCGGTGTGCGGCACCGGCAGCCCGAGCGGGTGCCGGAACAGCGCCGTGACGGCGAACCAGTCGGCGAGCGCGCCGACCATCGCCGCCTCGGCCCCGGTGTTGACGTACCCCCACACCCCGTCGTGGTCGAGCCGCAAGGTGAGGAGGAAGACCACAGCGGCCAGGAGCAGCAGGGAGAGCGCGAGGGCGCGCATCCGGCGCAGGCCGACGCGCCGACGGGTGTCGGCCGGGGAGGGTGCCAGGAGGCTCACCCGCCCGATCCTGCCGCATCCGCCGGACGGCCCTGCGGGAGCCGTCGGACCTAGGCTGGAGGGGTGCGCTTCCTCAACGGCCTGATGCCCCAGCTCGACCTCACCTACGACGACGTGTTCATGGTCCCGAACCGCTCGTCGGTCACGAGCCGGCTCGACGTCGACCTGTCCACGACCGACGGCACGGGCACGACCATCCCGCTCGTCGTCGCGAACATGACGGCGATCGCGGGGCGCCGGATGGCCGAGACCACGGCTCGCCGGGGCGCGCTCACGGTCATCCCGCAGGACATCCCGGTCGAGGTCGTCGCGGACGTCGTCGCGTGGCAGAAGTCGCGCCACCTCGTCTACGACACCCCCATCACCCTCGACCCCTCGACGACCGCGGGTGAGGCGCTCGTCCTCCTGCACAAGCGGGCCCACGGGGCTGCCGTCGTCGTGGCGGGCGAGCGACCGGTGGGCATCGTCACCGAGACCGACCTCACCGGCGTCGACCGGTTCACCCAGCTCGCCGACGTCATGGTCCGCGAGATGGTGACCCTCGACGACGGGGTCGACGTCGAGAAGGCGTTCGAGGTGCTCTCGCACGCGCGGCGCCGGCTGGCGCCGGTCGTGGCGCCGGACGGGCGGCTCGTCGGGCTGCTCACCCGGGCCGGGGCGCTGCGGGCCCACCTCTACGCGCCGGCGGTCGACGACGGGGGACGGCTGCGGATCGCCGCCGCGGTCGGCATCAACGGCGACGTCGTGGGTCGCGCGGCCGCCCTCGCCGAGGCGGGTGCCGACGTCCTCGTCATCGACACCGCGCACGGGCACCAGGAGAAGATGGTCGAGGTGCTGCGCGGGGTGCGCGCGCTCGGCCTGGAGGTGCCGGTCGTCGCCGGCAACGTCGTCTCGGCCGAGGGCACCCGCGACCTCATCGAGGCGGGCGCCGACATCGTCAAGGTCGGGGTCGGCCCGGGCGCGATGTGCACGACCCGGATGATGACCGCGGTCGGCCGCCCGCAGTTCTCCGCCGTGCTCGAGTGCGCAGCGGCGGCACGGGAGCTCGGCGGGCACGTCTGGGCCGACGGCGGCGTGCGGCACCCCCGGGACGTCGCGCTGGCGCTCGCAGCGGGCGCGTCGAACGTCATGGTCGGCTCGTGGTTCGCCGGGACGCTGGAGTCGCCCGGCGACCTCTACACGGACGAGAAGGGGCGCCAGTACAAGGAGTCCTTCGGGATGGCGTCGGCGCGGGCGGTCCGCAACCGCACCGCCACCGACTCGGCGTACGACCGGGCCCGCAAGGCGCTCTTCGAGGAGGGCATCAGCAGCGCCCGGATGTACGTCGACCCGGCCCGGCCGAGCGTCGAGGACGTCATCGACGAGATCATCGCCGGGCTGCGCAGCTCGTGCACGTACGCCGGCGCGCGGACCCTCGAGGAGTTCCACGAGCGGGCCACGGTGGGGCTCCAGTCGACCGCCGGGTTCGCCGAGGGACGCCCGCTGCACTCCTCCTGGTAGCCCGATGCCCCGGCCCGCTTTCCCGACTTTTCATGCCGACGTCCGCGGGACACGCCGTCTGAACGGCGTGTCCCGCGGACGCGAGCATGAAAAGTCGGGAAAAGACGGGGGAGGGGGTGGGGGAGGATGGCGCCATGGCCTACGACGTCGCGCGCATCCGCTCCCACTTCCCCGCCCTCGGCGAGGGCGCAGCCGCCCACTTCGACGGCCCCGGCGGCAGCCAGGTGCCGGCCGTCGTCGGTGAGGCGGTCGCCCGCACCCTGACCTCCGCCATCAGCAACAAGGGCACCGTCACCGCCTCCGAGCGGCGGGCGGCCGACGTCGTCGCCGCGTGCCGGCAGGCGCTCGCCGACCTGCTCGGCGCCGACCCCCGAGGCATCGTCTTCGGCCGCAGCTCGACCGCGCTCACCTACGAGGTGTCCCGCGCGCTCGCGAAGCAGTGGGACCCGGGCGACGAGGTCGTCGTCACCCGGCTCGACCACGACTCCAACATCCGGCCCTGGGTCCAGGCCGCCGAGGCCGTCGGCGCCACCGTCCGCTGGGTCGACTTCGACCCCGCCACCGGTGAGCTGATGGTCGAGGACGTCGAGGCCGTGCTCACCGACCGCACCCGGCTCGTGGCGACGACCGCCGCGTCGAACCTCATCGGCACCCGGCCCCCGACCCGACAGATCTCCGACGCGGCGCACGCGGTCGGGGCCCTGCACTGGGTCGACGGCGTCCACGCCACGGCGCACGCGTCGGTCGACCTCGAGGCACTCGGCGCCGACGCGTGGACGTGCTCGCCGTACAAGTTCCTCGGGCCGCACTGCGGGGTGCTCGCCGCGTCGCCGGAGCTGCTCGAGACGCTGCACCCCGACAAGCTGGCCCCCTCGTCGGATGCCGTGCCCGAGCGGTTCGAGCTCGGGACCCTGCCCTACGAGCTGATGGCCGGCGTCACTGCCGCGGTCGACTTCCTCGCGGGCCTGGACGACCTCGACACCCCCGTGACCCCCGAGGACCGGCGGGCGCGGCTGCTCACCTCCTTCGCGGCGCTGGAGAAGCACGAGGAGGGCCTGCTGGCGCGCCTCGAGCCGGCCCTGCGGGCGATGCCCGGGGTGACGGTGCACTCCAACGCCGGCCGGCGGACGCCCACGCTGCTGTTCACCGTGGCGGGCCACGACCCGCAGGACCTCTACCGCGGCCTCGCCGAGCACGGCGTCAACGCCCCCGCGAGCAACTTCTACGCGCTCGAGTGCTCCCGGCACCTCGGGCTCGGTGACGCCGGCGGCGTGCGCGTCGGGCTGGCGCCGTACACGGACGAGGGCGACGTCGACCGCCTGCTCGGCGCGCTGACGGCGCTGGTGGGCGGGGAGCGCTGAGCGTGGTCGCGCTGCTCGACCCGCTGGGGGCGCCGGTCGACCCGGTCGACGCCCTGCGCCGCATCGCCTTCCTCCTCGAGCGCACGCGGGCCGGCACCTACCGGGTCGAGGCGTTCCGGAACGCGGTCAAGACCCTGCGCACCCTCGACGCGGACGAGCTCGTCGAGCGTGCCGAGGCCGGGACCCTCCAGGAGCTCGACGGCATCGGCAAGTCGACCTCGGGCGTCATCGCCGAGGCGGTCTCCGGTGAGCTCCCGTCCTACCTGGGGTCGCTCCAGGAGAAGGCCGGTGGCCCGCTCGTCGACGGCGGCGCGGACCTCTACGCCGCGCTCCGGGGCGACTGCCACCTGCACTCCGACTGGAGCGACGGCGGCTCGCCCATCGACGAGATGGTCCTCACCGGGGTCGAGACCGGGCACGAGTGGATGGTGCTCACCGACCACAGCCCGCAGCTGCGGGTCGCCAACGGGCTGACCGTCGAGCGACTGAGGCAGCAGCTGAAGATCGTCGACGGCGTGAACCGTTCCCTTGCAGGCCAGTTCACCCTCCTCAAGGGGATCGAGGTCGACATCCTCGACGACGGCTCGCTCGACCAGACGACGAGATGCTCGGCCGCCTCGACCTCGTCACGGCCTCCGTGCACAGCAAGCTCCGGATGAACGCCGACCCGATGACGCGCCGGATGGTCGCCGCGGTCTCGAACCCGCGCGTCAACGTCCTCGGCCACTGCACCGGGCGGCTCGTCGAGGGTTCCCGCGGCACCCGCCCGCAGTCCGAGTTCGACGCCCGTGCCGTCTTCGAGGCCTGTGCCGAGCACGACACCGCCGTGGAGATCAACAGCCGCCCGGAAGCGCTGCGACCCGCCCGACGAGCTCGTCACCCTCGCCCTCGAGATCGGCTGCCTGTTCTCGGTCGACTCCGACGCGCACGCCCCGGGCCAGCTCGACATGAAGGCCTACGGCTGCGAGCGCGCCGAGCGGCTCGGGGTGCCGGCCGACCGCATCGTCACGACATGGGACGTCGACCGCGTCCGGGAGTGGGCAGCCCCGTCCTGAGGCAGACCCCCGAGGGCGACAGCTGATTGAGTCAATTGCTTGACACAATCGATCATTGACTGGGATGCTCCACGACGTCACCCTCTGCTCCTCCCCCAGGAGTCCCGATGTACGCCCTGCCCATCGCCCTCGGGATCGCACTTCCCGCATTCCTCGTCGTCGCGGTCGTCGCCATCGTGCAGTCCGTCACGGCGGGCCTCCGGAAGGCGCAGGGAGACCCGGTCGCCCACACCGTCCGGCGCCGCACGGTCGGCGCGACCGCCGTCGCCTGTCTCGCGGCGCTCGTGGCGGGGGCGCTGGGGCCGGACGCAGAGGCCGCACCGGCCGTGGCGACCGTGACCCTCCTCGGCATCGGCGTCGTGATGTCCGTGGCCGCCACCTTCGTGGAGCTCACCTGGCCCCGCCCTCGTGGGAGCGTCCGGACGGCCGTTGCAGTCCTCGCCCCAGCCGTCGAGGACGCTGCGGTGGCTCCGCACCTCGTCCGCCGCGACCCTCGCGGTGCTCTGCGTGGGCGGCGCCCTGCTGGGCGGCTCCGACGGCACGTCGATCCGCGCCTCGTGGCCCGGCGGCGCCGCGGCGCAGAGCCCCTTCCCGGGCTGGCGCGACGGCCTCGGACTGCTCATCGCGCTCGCCCTCCTGACGGCGGCGACCCAATGGGGCCTGCGCGTCGTCGAGGCCCGCCCCGCCCTCGAGCCCGGGCACGCCGCGCTCGACACCGCGGCCCGGATGGTGAGCAGTGCCCGGCTGCTGCGCATCGCCGCGACGACGACCTGGCTCACGGTGCTCGGGGTGGCGTTGTCGCCGGGTCGTCGCTGCACGAGCTGGCCCAGGGCCTGCGCGGGACGGAGTCCCCTGCAGCCCTCTACCCGCCCGTGGACTGGCGCCAGGATCTCGCCTTCGCCCTCTTCGGCCTCGGCGCCCTCGCAGGGGTCCTCGCCCTCGCCGCGGCGACGGCCCCCGCCCACCCGGCCGCGGCCCCCTCGGCCGAGACCGCCCCGGTCGAGGTGCACGGACTACCTCGACCCTCACCGTCGACCTCGGCGCCGCGACGCCTCCGTACGAGCAGCTGCGGACCCAGGTCGCCGGGCACATCGCGACCGGCCAGCTGGTGCCCGGTGAGCGGTTGCCGACGATCCGGGCCCTCGCCGGCGACCTCGGCATCGCCGCCGGGACGGTCGCCCGTGCCTATCGGGAGCTGGAGGCCGCCGGCCTCGTCCAGACCTGCCGGCGCACCGGGACGGTGGTCACCTCCGGGCCACTTGCCCCGTCCGCCGCCGTTCGGCGGGCTGCCTCGACTACGCGGGTATGGCGCGCCGGTACGGCCTGAGCGAGGTCGAGGCCCTCGACCTCGTCCGCGCGGCGATCCGCCACGACCCCACCCCGGAGGCCGGCGGGGGCTGACCCCGGGGCCCGGTTTGGTCGGCGGCGTGACGTCCCCTATGCTTTCGGAGTCCTCGACGGATCCGAACTCCGGTCTGCGTGACGTGGAGGGTCCGACCGAGGTCGGGTCCCCATCGTCTAGCGGCCCAGGACCCCGCCCTTTCACGGCGGTAGCACGGGTTCGAATCCCGTTGGGGATACGGACTTGCTTCAGCCAAGGCCCCGTAGCGCGTTGGTTAGCGCGCCGCCCTTTGACGGCGGAGGTCGCGGGTTCGAGTCCCGTCGGGGTCGCTCCTTCATGAAGGGGCCGGATTCGTCCGGCCCCGACGTGCAGGTCCGGCCAGGTAGCTCAGTTGGTACGAGCGTCCGACTGAAAATCGGAAGGTCGGCGGTTCGACCCCGCCCCTGGCCACC
>CAWJME010000006.1:0-256906 GCA_963843895.1 uncultured Actinomycetota bacterium
CGCGGTCGGGCCTGGAACGTACCCATCCCCGCCGAGGAGCGGGCCCACATCCGGACCGAGGTCATCGCTCGCGCCTTCGCCCGGGCGCACGGCCGCGCCCCGCGTGACGACACCGAGCTCACCGGGTTCGTCGCCACCGCGTCGAAGCCGGCGCAGACGCCGGTCGCCGGCTACGACCTGACCTTCAGCCCGGTGAAGTCCGTGTCGGCGCTGTGGGCGCTCGCCGCGCCTGAGGTGGCCCGCGAGGTCGAGGCCGCCCACGAGGCCGCGGTCCGGGCGACGATCGGCCTGCTCGAGCGGGAGGTCGCCTTCACCCGCGTCGGCAAGGGCGGCATCCGGCAAGTCCCGGTCACCGGGCTCGTGGCGGCGGCGTTCGACCACCGCGACTCCCGCGCCGGCGACCCCGACCTGCACACCCACGTCGTGATCTCCAACAAGGTGCAGACCCTGCCGGACGAAGGAGGCAAGTGGCTCACCCTCGACGGCCGGATGGTGTTCAAGGCCAAGGTCATGGCCTCCGAGCACTACAACACCCGGCTCGAGGCGGAGCTCACCGAGCGGCTCGGCGTCCGGTTCACCGAACGTCCCTCCCCACAGGGACGCCGCCCCGTGCGCGAGATCGAGGGCCTCGACGCACGGCTCCTTCAGGAGTGGTCCTCCCGTCGTGGCGACATCACGAGCCGGCAGCGTCAGCTCGCGGCCTCGTTCCAGGCTGACCACGGCCGTGCGCCGACCCGGATCGAGTCCCTCGCCCTTGCCCAGCAGGCCAACCTCGAGACGCGCCCCGACAAGCACGAGCCGCGCAGCCTGCGTGAGCAGCGCGAGCAGTGGCGCGCCCAGGCGGACGCCGTCCTGGCCGCCGGCGACCGAGCTGGTCCCACGACCGTCGCCAACATGGTCGCGACCGTGCTCGGTCGTGACGGGGACACGACCCTTGTCAGGGGGAGGGACGAAACCGGGGACGAACTCGCGAGGCGTGTGGTCGACGTCCTGGAGTCGTCCCGGTCGACCTGGCAGGTGTGGCACGTCCAGGCCGAGGCGCTCCGCCAGGCCAGGTACGCCGGCATCCCCTTGACCTCCCTCGACGAAACGGTCGGGGACGTCGTTGAGCGGGTGACCCAAGGATTGTCCCTACCTGTGGATGCCGCCCCCGACCTCGGCGAGCCCGAGTGGCTACTTCGCGCGGACGGCACGTCGGTCTACACCGTCCACGGGAGTCGGACGTACACCTCGGCCGCGATCCTCGACGCCGAGCGACGCCTCCTCGAGGCCGCGGAACGAACCGACGGGCACGTCATCCCGGAGATCCTCGTCGACCTCACCGTCCGTCGGGACGCCGCGGATGGAGTGGTACTCGACACCGGTCAGGCCGACCTGGTCAAGGCTCTCGCCACGAGCGGGGCTCGCATTCAGGTGGCCCTGGCACCTGCCGGGAGCGGCAAGACCACTGCGATGACCACCCTCGCCAAGGCCTGGCGCAGTGGGGGCGGGCACGTCATCGGGCTTGCGCCCACCGCGGTCGCGGCAGACGAGCTCGGCCAGGCGATCGACATGCCTGCCGAGACCATCGCCAAGTTCCTCCACAGCGCCATGGCCGCCGCGAGCGACGGCCGGGTTGCGGCCTTCCCGCCCATCGGGCCGCGCACTCTCGTCGTCATCGACGAGGCGGGGATGGTGGGGACCAAGGACCTCGCGGCGGTCGTCGACCGTGTCCTCGAGCGAGGCGGCAGCGTCCGCCTGGTCGGGGACGACCAGCAGCTGACTGCGGTCGCCGCGAGTGGTGTCTTCCGCGACCTGGCCGAGCAGGGCTCTGCGCTGGGGACGACCGTCCGCCTCACCGAACTCCACCGCTTCTCCGACGCGGAGGAGGCGGACGCGACACTCGGCATCCGGAGCGGCGACCCGGCCGCGCTTGAGCACTACTTCTCGCAGGGTCGTGTCCACGTCGGGGTAGCCGGCGCCGCCGTCGACCAGGCATTCAACGCCTGGAGAGCTGACCTTGCCGCCGGCAGGTCGAGCCTGCTCCTGGCGGCCAGCCGCGACACGGTCCGCGGCCTGAACGAATTGGCCCGCGATGACCGGCTGGCCTCGCAGTCGGGGCGTTCGGGCCGGGAGGCCGCGCTTGCCGACGGCGCTCGAGCCAGTGCTGGGGACGTCGTCATGACGCGGCACAACGACCGCTCACTTCGCGGCCGCGACGGGTCGTGGGTGAAGAACGGGGACCGCTGGGTTGTTCGAAGCGTCGACCGCAACGGCGACCTCCACGTTGCACGGGCGGGTCATCATGCTCGCCGGCTCGGCGAGGGGCTCAGGTTGCCGGCCGAATACGTCGGGCACCACGTACAGCTCGGGTACGCCAGCACCATCCACGGCGCCCAGGGCGCCACCGTAGACACGACTCACACCGTGATCGCCGGCACCGAGAGTCGACAGGGGCTGTACGTCGCGCTCTCCAGGGGACGGCACGCGAACCACCTCTACCTGTCGGATGACGAGCCGGTCCCTGATGGATTCGCCCTCGACCTGCCCGCCGACCACGGTCCCCGCGAGGTGCTCACCCGGATCCTCGAACGAGACGACCGCGCGGAATCCGCGACGCGGGCGATGGCTACCGACCCGGCCCAAGAGCTCGCGCGGACCATCCGGCAGTACGAAGATGGCCTGCCCTTGCTCGCCGAGCACCTCCTCGGTGACTCGAAGATCCGCGCTCTCGACGCGGCGCTCGAGCGTTGGATGCCCGGCCTGACCAACCAGCCGGGCTACGCCGGGCTCCGCGGCCAGATCGCGCTCCGATGGGTCGATGGCGAGTCCCCGAAGGAGGTTGTCGAGGAGGCAACCTGGTGGCAGAGCCAGGCCGATCTCCTCGCCTCCGAAGACCCTGCCACGGTTCTGGCTCGTGGCGTCTCAAGGTGCGGCCCGGTACCAGTGGAGATCAGCCCCCGCGCATGGCTAACCGTGGTGCCTGAGGCACTACGTACCCACCCAGAGATTGGCCCGTACCTGGAGCGCATGACGGCTGCCATCGGTGACGGTGCTGTCGCCGCCGGGCACTACACGGCTGCGCCGGAGCCACTCGAGAGCAGATTCTCGGCCGCTCAACGTAACCAGGACCTGCGATCTCTCCACTCTCCGGAGGCGGGCCGGCCGGCTCCAGGGTTCGGCCGCTGATCATCGGCGAACACACAGCAATCCAGCCGATCCGGATAAGTTGCGTCTCTTCCCTGGAAGGATGTGGTTGTGGCCGATGGGTGGGCGGATAGCGAGGTCGAGCGCACGCTCGACGCCTACTTCGCCATGTTTCGGTTGGAGCTAATGGGCGAACGCTTCTCGAAGGTCGACTTCTACCGGCCGCTGAGTAAGGAGATCGGTCGGAGCGAGGGAGCTTGTCGAGTACAAGTTCAGCAACGTTTCGGCCGTCCTGGCCGAGATGGGCGCGACGTTCATCGTGGGATACAAGCCGATGTCAAATGTGCAGGGTCTCTTGCGCGAGCGGGCTCGAGAACGCTTCGCAGCGGACCCTGAGCTTCGTCGACTGATGATCCGTTTAGCTTCGCGGGAGCCTGATGAGGTTGCGGCCAGCCTAGGGGACCCCATTCCTGTCCCCGACGACATAGTCGTCCCTGATCGGACGAAGAACCAGTCCCGGGTGGCACGGACTGTTGACTTCAACGCTCTTGAGGCATTGAACTCGGAGCGGGGTCGGGCAGGGGAACTGCTCGTCGTTGAACGCGAGCGCAGAGTTCTGACGTGGAGCGGACGTCCCGATCTAGCCGAACGAGTACGGCATGTTTCGGTCGAGGACGGAGACGGGCTTGGCTACGACGTCAAGTCATTCACCCACCAGGGACAAGAGCGCTACCTCGAGGTGAAAACGACCGTGCGGTCAGAACGCCAGCCGTTCTACGTGAGCGCCAATGAAGTTGAGTTCTCTGCCGAGGTACCCGAACGCTTCTCCTTGGTTAGGGTGTTCCGCCTTGGTCGGGTTCCTGGGTTCTACGAACTGCACGGATCTCTGCGTGCAACTGCCAGCCTCGTTCCCGACTCCTACATTGCTCGGCCACTCCACAGACAAGTCAGTTGATCGCTACAGCACGCGGCCCGCTCGCCTAGGCGGACGCCGGAGCGAATTGGCCAGGCGCGAGACCGCAGGGAGAGCCGGCGCGGCCCGAGATCGTCATGACCTGGCGCTCTGTCGCAGGAGGCCGGCCGGCTCGGGGCGTCGAGCGCCGCTGGCCGGGCACTTGTCATTGCCCAGCGTCCAGGATGTCTTCTTCGACCTCCCATGGCGCGAGTTTCCCGCCGCCTGGACGAAGCATCGTGAGATGTGTCCGTGGGATGGGGATCGACCCCAGCCTCGACCAGGGATGGCCGAGTGCGACCGGTCGGGGGCCTTGGGGCGGAATCACTGGGGCATATAACCCTCGGCCTTCATCGACGTCTCGATCGGTCGGAGCACTCTTCGCCACATTCCCGCACGCACGATCAAGTCCTGTCATACGGTGCATCTGGTGGGTCTGTAGAGGTTGCCCTCCGATGGGTGACTGGCGATATCCAGTGACCAGAGGGTGGGGATGGGCGGCGGTTCGCGCCGCGATGGCTGAGCACCGGCAGAACGAGAATTGAGGGACCAGGGTGGATCAGGGCGTTTGGTCGGAGTACAGCAGGTGGAACGAGGCGCTGACGGCGCAGTTCTTTGGGGCGTACCAGGCCGAGCTCCCGGCATATATCGACGTCGACAGTTCCCTCATCGAGGACTGCGCCAAGGGGATGGGGCTGCCAGCCAAGGGAGCAACCGATGCCCTCGTGGCCGCGGTTCGCCCCACCCTTGGTCTCGGCGAAGGTGACTTCGTGCTCGCGAACCACGTCCTCCGCTACAACGACTGGCGGCGAAGGTTCCTGCGCTCTTCTGGGCCGCGGGGCAAGCGCCTGACACAGGACATCGCACCGCCGCCGGTCGTCGCGCTCCTCACCACCTTGGTGATGGCGGCCGAGAAGATGGGCTCTGACGCCAGCCTTGCGGCCAACGCCTACTACCCGCGGCTGGGCCAGCTCTTCGACCTTGATTCCAAGGACGTGAAGCGGCTCGTGTCGAAGTTCCCAGTCACGGAGTCGTTCTGGCGCGGCTTGAACGAGTACCTCGAAGCACAGGAGGGCCGTCATGGCCTTCCGACGGCCTACGCACTCGGACATCGATACGTGGGCATCCCCCAGTCTCAGGCCCTGGTGCGGGCAACTGATCGGGGCCGGCTCCCCACCTTCTTCAGGCAGTTCGGGCTCGCGCCAGGGTCCGAGCTGATCGCCGCCGACCTCGAGAGGCTGCTGGATCTTTGGATCCGGCAGACGCCAACGCCCGTGACCGCGAACCTTCGGAGGCTGTGGAACGGCGGCAAAGCGCGGGAACGCATTGCGGGCGTCGTCGCTGTCGAACTCGCACACTGGGACGGCACGGTGCGTGACTCATCGGACACGGCCGTCAAGTCATCCGGGGAAGTCCAGCTGACGGCCCTCTTGCGCCAGCAGTTCGGGTCGAGAAGTCTCGAGCTGTCGTTCGCGGCGCGGCTTCCGACGCCGGTGCCGGTCGGTTCCCTCCGGATCGAATCCGCCGAGGGCAAGCCCTCGATCGGAGTCATCCCCGCCGCCGGCGCACGTCTCCGCCCCACCCCTGGGAGCAGGCTTGACCCAAACTCACTGGTCGGGGCGATTCTCACCTTCGTGGAGCCTGGCTCCGGTCAGACCATCACCCGTCGCCCCAGGCGAGTTGTCCCGCTCAGGAAGGATGAGCTGCTCGGCATCCTCGTAGAGGTCGAACGGGTGCAGCTGGCCGACGATGCCCTGCTGCTCGTCAAGGACGACAAGACCCTGCTTGATGAGGTCCTCCAGGTGGTCGGGAAGTACGGACATCACGGCACCGTGTACCGATCGTCCGCCGACTCGGAACAAGCGACGCTGGCCGGCCTACCGGACGGGTGGGCCCTGATTGACGACGTGCAGCTCTACGCCATTCCCCAAGGCGTCCAGCGTCTTGACCTTCACGCGCTCGTTCCACTGACCACCGCGCAGTTGAACCTGTCTGGTGGCCTGAAGATGCCCGGCCGTATCCGCAAGTGGTCGAGCCTGCATCCTCCCGAGATCCGGGCGGCGGTCGCTGAAGCGGAGGAAATGTCCATCACGCTTGACCGAGCTTGGCGAAGAGCGTGTGCACGTTCGAAACTGGACGGAGGCCGTTTCCGCGATGGTGGTGCCGCTCACTGGCTTGGGTCTGATGGATGGCGACTACGAGATCGAGCTCGCCGTCAACGGCAGCGCCATCGCGCTCAGCACTTTGCGCCTTCGATCGGGTGACACACCCGACGCTGTCAACTGGGCGACGTGTACCCGACTGAACTACGAGATCGACCGAAGCCAATTCGGCCCGTTGTCGGCCGTGGAGGCAAGCGAGGACAGCAGCATCATCGTTGACGGCCTCAACACGATCGGAGCGCGTGCTGGCACCCTCGCCACCGTCGCGGCGCGCGATGGCGCCAGGCTGGAGCGTTCGCCGGTCGTCGTCGTCGTCAGCGCCGGTTGTGGTTCTCGGCGTCGCCGACCCCAATTCCTGCGTAGTGACCGGTGCCCACTACCTAGAGCTTCCCAACCTTCTACGGTGGCAGGGTCAGGGGGCAGATCCAGGGAGTCTGCAAGACATGCGGCCTCAAGAAGTCGCTCCCCGCGACTCCTCGATGGAAGAAGCCCGGAACCAAGGCCAAGGACGCTCCCACCATCCACTTCTCCCAGTTGCCGAGCCACACAGAACTCGGTGCGAGCGTGGGACGAGTGCATGGATGCTCTCGTCCACGTAGGGGGAGGCAGCATCGGCTCCTTCGAGAGGGTAGCGACCCAAGCCGAGGGGTCGAGCCTGTTCGTTGACGGGTTCCTCCGCACCCTCGAAACCTTGGGACAGATCGACGTGCGTCGAGACTCTGCGCTGCAGCCGAAGGACTGGGAAGCGAACCCCGCCTACCTGGCGGAGACCCTGCACGTCGGGGTTCGTCCTCGCGGGCGTGTGGTCCTCGGGCTCTCGAGACGCACTGGGCAAGGCGCTGATGGATCAAGGCGGTGAGCTGGTTCCTGAGAGGCAGGACGACCAACTCACCAGCTGGTTTGCCCGGGGGGTCGATGCGGAGACCTTGACGGCGCTGGTGAACGAGCTCGGAGTCGAGGCGTACGTGGTTCCCGACGCCGTCAGACGGATGATGGCTGCACTTCCGCCGCTGAGCGAGGTCGAGGCGGGGCTGACGGAGGCCCCCATTCCTGACTACACCAAGGCAGCGCTCTTCGACGTGCACGATGCCGCGTGGAGGCCCGTACCTGGAGTGGGTGTTCCCGGCGCCTATCGCTTGGAGCAGTCGTTCCGGACCACAACGCTGTGGGTCGACCACCGAGGTGCGCTGGATCGCCGTGCCCGCGTCGGCAGCATTCAGCTCGTGAAGCATCTCGCCGCGCGCGCGTCTAGAGACACCCTTGCTTGGCTACCTCGAGCGGCAGTCCATGCTGCTCGTCCCGCTCGGCGCTGACCTGCCGGGACTCTACGGACGCGTCGCGCGCTGTGTTCAGGCCGAGCGCCCGTCATCTCTATCAAGACGCGCTCCATCGGCTACCGAGACGTTCCCCGCTGGGTCGCTGACGACCTCAACTCCTTGCTCGCGTCCTGAACTGAGGTGTCATGAAGACCACCCCGCTCACCCTTCGTGAAGACTTGGCGTCCGCCTACCTTCGCTACGTCGACACCGCCTTCTGGCTTCGCAACGAACAGCTCATGCGAGAGCGCCGCCAGGTCCTGCAGTCCAGGGACATGCTGCTCAGCGAGTGCCTCCTCGAACCGGTGCTGCCCTACCCCGCTACGGAGGACCTGCTAGACACGACCCGGCAGGTTGGGATTTCGGACGAGACGGCGCTGATTGTCGGGAAGGCGCTGTTCGGATCCTTCGTCAAGCCAGGCGAGCCGATCAGGTTGCGCGAGCACCAGGCCAAGGCTGTCCTGCACCACTTCAAGCCCGGCGCTCGACGACGGTCGGAACGTCGTGGTCACCTCGGGAACGGGCTCGGGCAAGACGGAGAGGTTCCTCTTGCCGACCCTCCTGCGGCTCACCGAGGAGGCTCGAGCGTGGGAGCCTCCAGGCCGCGCCAGATCTGTGGTGGCGGGCGAAGCCGGACCCCACTAAATGGCGTCCGATGCGCGCTCCTGAAGACGGCCAGGCCGCCGTTCGAACTCTGATTCTGTACCCCACGAACGCGCTGGTCGAGGATCAGATGACCAGGCTGAGGCGAGCCGTGCGTCGGATTGGCGACGAGCTCCCGTCGCGCCCGCTGTGGTTCGGCCGCTACACGGCGTGAGCCTCGGCAGCACGAAGCGCCCCTCAGCTGGCGGCTTCGCCTTCGAGGACGTGCTCAGCCAGCTCAGGGACCAGACCGCTGAGTTCTCACGGCTTCGCGACGAGGGGACGGTCAGCGAGGAGGACCTCTCCCAGTTCCCCGATCCGACTGCCCACGAGCTCCTCGTGCGGTGGGAGATGGTCGAAACCCCACCGGACATCCTCGTCACCAACTACTCAATGCTGAACGCGATGTTGATGCGCCACCACGAAGAGGCTGTCTTCGAGAAGACCCGGGCGTGGCTGGCGAGCTCCACCGCCAACGTCTTCACCCTCGTGGTCGACGAGCTCCACCTGTACCGCGGCACGCAGGGCAGCGAGGTCGCGATGGTGGTGCGCAACCTGTTGGGCAGGCTTGGCCTCGCGCCCGACTCGCCGCAGCTTCGAGTCATCGCCACCAGCGCCTCGCTCTCCGAGGACTCCTCTGGCCTCAGCTACCTGGAGCAGTTCTTTGGCTGCGACCGCTCAAGCTTCTTCGTGACCGCAGGCAAGCCCCTGACGCTCCCGCCTCTGCGAACCCTCGACCGACACAACTCCATACGGCGGTCTGGCCTGCCCGCGGCAGGACCTCTCTCGCAGGCCGTGGCTGCCGCTTGTGTCGACCCGGACACCGGGCGTGCGCGAGCCACCGAGGCTCCGGTGGTTGCCGAGCGGCTCTTTGGGCGCTGTCGACGAGAACCTGGAAGGACTCGGGGGAGTCCTCGCGGAACTAGCCGACATCCGAGAAGGCGCAGGCGGGTGTGCCGATACGTGCGCATCAGTTCGTTCGCACAATGCGCGGCATGTGGGCGTGTAGCAACCGAGAGTGCAGCGGCGTTGAAGCCTCTGCGCGCGAGGGCCGCACCGTGGGCAAGGTCTTCGGCATCCCCACATTGGCGTGCGACGCCTGTGGGTCGCGAGTCCTTGAGCTGCTCTACTGCTACTCCTGCGGTGACGTCAGCCTCGGGGGATTCGTCGTGGACCGGGCCAATCCCGACGCGGGGGAGGGAGAGGGGGTCGTCATCGGTTCGGCAAACGTGGGAGTGGTCAGCGCGGAGGCGCCTCCAGTGTTCCGGCGGCTGTACGGGGATTACGTCTGGTTCTGGCCGGGAGACAGGCCCATCGAGGCCGACCCCTCCTGGACGAAGACGACGCCAGAGATCGAAGAAGACGGTCGCCTTCTCGTTTGCTCCAGCACGCCTTGACCCCGCCGTCGGCCTCATCAGTCCGCGCTCTGGATGACGGGAACGGCTGGGTGCTGAAGGTGGACGCCCATGACGACGGAGCCAAGATCCCTGCCCTGCCGGATCGGTGCCCCCGCTGCGACAGCGAAGGCTGGAACCCAGGAGACAAGTTCTTCTCAGGCACCGTACGGAGCCCTATCCGTGCCCACACCTCAGGGGCGTCACAGTCCACCCAGCTGTACCTCTCGCAGCTGGTCAGGAGCATGGGTGAGACGCCGGTCGAGAGCCGGACGATCGTGTTCACGGACAGCAGGGACGACGCTGCGCGCACGGCGGCTGGCGTCGGACTGAACCACTACCGTGACGTGATCCGACAGGTGACCCAGCAGATCCTTGCCGAGGGACCGGTGGACATTGGTGACCTTGTCGCCAGGGCCGCTCGCATGGAGCCCCTCGACGCGGCCGAGCAGCTGGTGTTCGAGGACTTCAAGGTGCGCTATCCCGAAGCGGCGCAGCTGTCGGCGAAGGCCGCCTTCGTGCCGCTCGACTCCGAGCGAGCAGTCGATCGTCGACGAGGCGATGCGGACGCAGCCAAGGGGAACTCGCGCGTCCAGTGGGGCGAGCTGACGGCAGGCACTAACAGGTCGGCTGGTGTCTTTGGGTATTCCGCCAGCGGGCTCTGGGCCCTCGGCGGCCAAGAACCAAGATGACAGCCCCTGGTGGGAGGCGTTTGCCCCACCGAGGCCAGGGCTTTGGACTCCACTTCCGGCCGGTGTCCGCGAACCTCAGGCAGCGATGCACCGAGAGCGGCTCGCGACGGCACTCGCAACCGCGCTCTTCGGTCGGGCCGGCCGGGATCTCGAGGCCATGGGAATCGCCTACTTCGCCAGCGGACGAAAGCCCACGACTCGAGGGCCCCTGAGTAGCGCGGACCTCGACGGACAGGTGCTCAGCTCGGTCATCAGGGTCCTCGGCATACGACGGCGCTGGGTCGGAGGCGACGCCAAGCCGACTGCTTCGCCGCCGCCGGCGGTGAAGGGTTACCTCAAGGCAGTCGCCGAGTTCCACTCGGTCGACATGGGCGATCTGCAGGAATGGGTCTCGACCGAGCTGGTCAAGGCAGGTCTCGTCCAGGACTGGCTTCTTGACCTGAAGTCGCTGGCAGTCCCCCTTGTGCTCGTTCCCTGCAGCAGCGAGGAGTTCGTCTGCGAAGTGTGCAGCTTCTCCCACGGCCATGCGTCAGCTGGCGTTTGTGCGAACCACGGCTGCTACCGACCCAAGGTAGCTGCGCAGAGCGAGGCGTCACGATGACCTCGAGACCGACTACTACGGCTGGCTCGCGAGGCAGGTACCCCGCCGAATGGCGACTGCCGAACTCACCGGGCAGACGAAGCCACTCAGTGAGCAGCGTCGTCGTGCGCGGGTCTTCAAGGAGGTGCTTCTCCCGAACCCGATCGAGAACAACCTGACAGTTCCCTTGGACGTCCTCAGCGTCACCACGACGATGGAGGTCGGCGTCGACATCGGCTCGCTCAGATCGACCCTGATGGCCAACATGCCGCCGCAGCGGTTCAACTACCAACAGCGCGTGGGTCGAGTCGGCCGCGCCGGGCAGGTGTTCTCTTACGCCGTCACGGTCTGTCGAGACCGGACGCACGATGACGACTACTACGCCAACCCGCAGAGGATGACCGGTGACGACCCGCCGCAGCCGTTCCTCGACCTCCAGCGCCCTCGAATCGTCCGCCGAGTTGTTGCTGCCGAACTGCTCCGCCGCGCATTCCTAGCGCTCCAAGACCCCCCCAAGTGGACGCGCAGCAGCATCCACGGCACTTTCGGCACAACAGAAGACTGGCCGGGCTGCCGACCTGAGATTCGAGGGATGGCTGCGCGAACGAGGGAACGTCAGCCCAACGGTGACGCGGTTCTGTGCCCACACCGGGCTGGACCAGACACAGCGTGACGAGATCGTCGATTGGGCCGCCAACGGAGAACTCATCGGAGAGATCGACGATGCGATTCAGCGTGACGGTGGGGCCACGGCTGAGCTCAGCGAACTCCTTGCGACCTATGGAGTGCTCCCGATGTTCGGCTTCCCGACACGCGTCCGGCGACTGGTCAGGAAGCGTCCCAAGGCAGTCAGCGAGCTCGACACCGTGTCCGTGTCCGACAGGCCCCTCGATCAGGCGGTCTCCATGTTCGCCCCGGGCGCGAGGGTGGTTCGTGACGGTGCTCTCCACACCGTCGCTGGCTTCGCGGACTGGACGCCCACATGGAAGGGAATGGCGCCGGTCGATCCGATCGGTCCGGAGGTGCGGGTTGGGGCCTGCGACGCCTGCGGCGCGAGCTTCGTCGAGCCAGTGACGGAGGTCTGTCCGATCTGTACCGCCACCTTGCGACTCATCCCCATGCACCAACCCTCAGGCTTCCGGACCACGTATCGGCAGGAAGACTTCGACGACGAGAACGACGAGTCACCCAGCGCTGGCGCGCCCTCCATCTCCGTGAGTGGGCCGCCCGACCGTGAGGTAACCATCGACGGCTCCACGCTCCTGTCGTACGACCAGGCGCAACTGGTACAGGTCAATGACAACAACGGCACGCTCTTCCCGGTCGCCAAAGACGGTGATGGCAGTTACCTCGTGACCGACCCGTCTCTGTTCCCGGACGTCAAGGGCTGGCCTCCGAACCTCACGCCGCTCAAGGAGATCGCCATAGGCGAGCTGCGGACGACCGACGTCCTTACGGTGGGACTTCACAACGCACACCTGCCGGGTGGTCTGGTGCCGTACTCGTCAAAGGTGCTTCCCGCAGGCATGGCTGCCTACTGGTCGCTGGCGGAGGTGCTTCGCCGAAGCGCCAAGCGCCTTCTCGACATCGACCCTCAGGAGCTCGAGTTCGGTCTCTACCCGACGAGCCAGGGGTCGATGACCGTGTTCATCGCTGATGCCCTCGACAACGGTGCGGGGTACGCGGCTGAACTCGGCAGCGAGGACAACTTCAGAGAGCTGCTCAGCACCACCCGCCTGGCATTGGAGCGGGACTGGAACGAGAAGGCTCACTCAGCCTGCGCCTCCTCCTGCCTCGACTGCCTCCGCTCTTATGACAACCGCCGGCTCCATGGAGCCCTCGACTGGCGGCTGGCCCTGGACATGCTGGACCTGCTAGCCGGTGACGCTCTCGCCCCATCCCGGTGGTTCGACCTCGGGCTCGAGACCGCGCGAGGGATCGCCTCGACGCGCCTGATGAGCCTTGAGGCTGGGCAGACAGAAGGTGGCGTGCCTTACCTCGCACACAGGGACCAAGGTAAGGCGGTCCTCTTGGGCCATCCGCTCTGGCAGCGCAACGAGGACTACGCCGTTGACGAACAGATCATCGCCATCGACGAACTCGCGGACTCGCTTGGCGCCAAGGGAACCACGCAGAGCGACGTATTCGAAGCGCTTCGCAGGCCTCTCTCCTTGCTGAGGTGGCTCATGTGATGTCTCTGGCCTGGCCGGAACCTGGTGGCGAGCCGCTAAATCAGATCTCTCCGTCGGCTTACACCGCGCTCCTGAGATGTCCCAAACGCCTTGCTTTTCAACGTGATCTGCGGACCAAGGACTGGGTCGCGCGAGTCGACTCGGACCGCGCTGGGAGGGTCGCTCACCGACTCACGGAACTGGTCGCGCGGGCGCGGCGCCCCTGCCTCCCGATCGGAGAGGAGTGGCTGGAGGCGCAGTGGGAAGCCTTGGTCCAGCGGGAGAACCTCCTCATCGAGCAAGCGTGGCCCAACCGGCAGGTGCCTGCTCCGAAGGACTGGCCAGGCTACGTCGCAACGCGGGTTCGTCTGCTCCGACGGCTGGCGGACTCCCAGCAGAGAGGGACGGCCCGCCGGCTCATGGGATCACCCGGAATCGACAGGGACAGCCCTCGCTGCCTTGGGTGGAGCGGTATCTCGAAGACATGCCCACGCGGCTATGCGGTACTCCCGATCGCGTCGAAAGACGGGACGGGAGGATCCGAGTGGTCGACCTAAAGTCCGGCGTGGGCCAAGCGGGTATCTCTGACGACCAACAACGCCAACTCCTGATCTACGCCCACTTGGTCCTGACGGCCTACGGCAGCCTTCCGAACGACGTGGTCATTCAGGATGTGCGAGGACGGGAGGAGAAACGCGAGGTCGAGGGCAAGGAGGTCCAACGGGTCGTCGCCCAGGCAAATGAGGCGATCGACTCCTTCAACCAGATGCTGGATGACGGGACCGTCGATGCCCGTCCTGGTCCTGAGGCCTGCCAGTGGTGCCCTTTTCGCGTCGTGTGCGACGACTACTGGAAAAGCCGCGACGACGCCTGGCCGCGCCTGGATGTCCGCGGCGTCGTGGCTGAACGAGCCGGACAAGACAGCGTTCGCCTAGACCTTGCCAGCGGATTGCCGGGCTCGACGACGTTCCGGCTCTTGCTGACTCCGGGTGTCGAGCTCCTGAGTGGGCGAAGAAGTCGTCGCCCTCGACCTCGAGCGGGCGGGACCTTCCACGGGGCGGATGCGTTGGAACTCACGCCTACGGAGGGGGGCGGCAGACTAGTGCTCCCATGGCCAGTCGAAGCGCGCCACCGCGAGCAGCGATCCCCTGGCTTTGGGCACGCTCAAGTTGTACTTAGGACGGCGTGCCCTGCCCTCGGTGCCCTCCTCGTCGGGCGCCTGCTTTCCCTGCTGAAAGCCGGTAACCTGGCCCGCCGCCTTCGCTGCCTCAAGCGCTGGCAAGTTGTGGAAGTAGAAGGCCTCGACGTGGAGTGGCTCGAACGCCGCCTTGCGCTGTCGCGATCGACCGGAGTTCGACGGCTTCGACTTCACACCCTGCGCCGCCTTGAATTGCCGGTGCCACTCCACGAACGTCTCATCCTCGTCCGCCACAGCAACGCCGCCCAGCCATGAGGAATCCCAGTCCCTGGTCCTCGATGCAGGCACTCATCGACTCCTGGTCGTTGAGCGGCGCCACGCCCTGGCCCGTCAGGGTCCTGCCAGAGACCGGGTAGCGCCAAGCCTCTGTGTGGGCCTTGAGGTCCCAGACATACCGCAACGAGTAGTCGAAGGCGGTGTTGCCATAGCGGGTTCTCGGCGGGCTGGGGTTGGGGGTGAACGCTGCGTTGAGAACTGCTCTCCCGCGCGACTCCCAGTAGAAGCCCTGCCACTCGTTCTGGTTGGGGCCCTCCGTCACCCCCTGGTCCAGCATCCAGTGGATGCACTTGCGCGCATCCCAGACGACCCGTTTGCTGCCGTCGGGATGAGGTGAGGCGCGCCAGGCGTCGAGCAGGGCGGCCGCCAGAGCCTTCCCTTCCTCCTCGGGGGTACCCAAGAGCATTGCTCGGTCGCTGCCGAGCTTCCCGAGCCGACGCTCCGCCCCGGCCAGGAGTGTGTTGAGGCCGACAAGCGAGATCGTCTCCCCCGTGGATTCACATTCGGCCGACCACGGCGCGTCGAAGGCATTCGCCAGGGCAGCCCCAAGCTTCGTCTTGGAGAGCCGAGTGTCAAGTTCGGGAGCAAGGCTGTTGGCCAGGTTGACGAGGACGCGCTTGTGCTCTTTGCTTCCAGGTCCGAGCCATTCAGGTCCGGAGTTGGTCAGCGCGCTGATCCTGTTGACTGCCTCGATCTTTGACTGTGCAGGCTGGAACGCCAGCCACTCAGGTCCGCTCAGCCTCCCTGGTCGCTGTCCAGCTAACCGCCGGAGGGAGTTCTCGTGGTAGGCGTCAGTCGCGCCTTCGAGCAGTGCGTTGAGACCGTCGAGGTTGACCCTGTTGAGCTCTTCGTAGGAGGGTCGCCACTCGACGCGGAGCACTTCCGCGATCTGCTGAGCCATGCGCGCGTTCGTGCGGGCGACATCGATGTCAAGCCCGAGGGCATCACGCAGTGCGACGATGGCGCGCTTCTCCCCACGCGTGCCAGCTTCCGCAGCACCCGTCAGCGAGAAGATCCGCGTTACGGCCTCCGCGACCGTGGCGGCGGGCAGGAAGAACATCGGATCGGCTGGCGCGGCGCACACTCGCTCAACGTAGTGCCCGCCCGCATCACCGCGGGGAAGCGTGAGCTGAGTCGGTGCGATGAATACGTCACACGTGTGAAAGGCAAGAAGGCTGCCCGACAGGAGACCTCGCTCAGCTGGCCACAGTCTGCGTGACTGCAGCGCTCCTTGGCCTCATGAATCATCGCTTCGTTGGCCAACGCGTCGCCCGTCGGGTTGAGAGGCGCATTCAGGACAGCGCGCACCAGTCGACGGGGCAGATCTGACGCATCACGCTCAACGTGCGTACGGAACACATGCCACGCCGCTCCCACCGCGACGCCGTTGCCCACCTGCTTGTACGACGCAGAGTCCCGCTGGCCGGTGAAGGAGAGGGTCCGACTGAAGCCCTGCAGCCGCGCTGCCTCGTGTGGGGTGAGTCGGCGGCGCCGGCTGCCGATGACCGAGGTCTGCGTGATGGCCACAAGTGCGGGGAGGTAGGTGGGCGCCTTGGCTCGGATCCCGGAGGGTCGGAAGTGCATGACCGTGTCCCACAGGGAGGCGGTGTCCTGCGCCTGCCATTCGAGCTTGCGTCGTGACTCGGGGAACGTGGCGAAGATGGGGTTCGCGCGCTTCCAGTCCCGGATCACGTCCCGGTGCTCGTCGTAGAAGCGGGCGTTCTTGATCAGGATCTGGGACTTCCATCGAGGCAGCGCTTCAGCTCGATCGGGTCGAGGCCACGCTCAGGGATCCACGCGTCGGCCCACAGTGGGAAGCCGGGGAGGCGGACGCCTCTTGCAGACCACATCCGCTGGACGAGGTCGTCCCACACATCAACCCAGGCTGTCTCGTCGGTCGTCAGCTGGTACTTGGACAGCTCTGCGATGGATGAGTCGTCGTCCAGGATCCATTCGGCATTCCAGTCGTGAACGTTCCAGCCGTCGACGGGGGCACGGACCACTGTCGGCGGAACGTCCGTCTCGTTCAGCGCACGCTCCCGGCCCACGTAGGTGCCCAGGATGAAGACGCGGTCGCGGACCTGCGGCGTCCCTCCGAGAGAGGGTGGGAGGAAGTGCGGGGAGAACACCGATGGTGTCGACGAGACCCGGTAACCGATCTCGCGCAGCGTCTGGATGATGACGTCCCACTCGTGCGTGTGGCGGGGGCCGGCGATGTTCCGCACGTTCTCGAGAAGGACAACAGCCGGCGTGCGGTCTTCGAGGATCCGTGCGATGTTCCAGAAGAGCGTGCCTCGTGCCTCGTCCATGCCGCGCTGGTGCCCGGACTTCGAGAACGGCTGGCAAGGGAACCCCGCGGCGAGGACGTCGTGGGGCGGGACGTCGACCGGGCCGTCATCGGGAGTGGCCATGGTGATGTCGGTGTTGACGACGGGGCGCCGCGACTCCGGCAGCGGTTCCACCCAGTTGCGCAGGTAGGTCTGGCGCGCCTCGCGGTCGATCTCCGAGACGTAGACACACCGCCCGCCGGCGTGGTCGAGCATGGCGTGGAAGCCGCCGATGCCGGCGAAGAGATCTGCGTACCTGAACGCTGCAGAGTCCTTCGCCATGCCAGCAAGCTTAGCTGAAGAGTCAGCTGAGTCAAGCTCCCGCGCGGACTGGTTGAAGTGGAGCGGCAGGGCGTCGTTCATGGGAGGGAGAGTCCTCTGGTCGTGCGCATCCCACAGGGTCGACCCGATGCGCTAGGGGCGAAGCATCACCTCGCAGGTGGTACTCCATCAAGAGGGTCCGACAGGCTGTGGAAACCAGGTCCGCGGTCGGGCTCCTGTGGACTCATGACCGCGTGGGCTACTGCGCCTGGGTCCCGACGCACCTGGCACTCCCACACCCTCACGACGTGCCATCCGTGATCCTGTGCCAGCTGCGTGGACCGGCGGTCCCGCTCGGCGTTGCGGCGCATCTTGTCGGCCCAGAGCTCCGCGTTGGGTCCGGTCCAGGGCGTCTTGCGGCCGTGCTCGGGACACCCGTGCCAGAAGCAGCCGTCCACGAAGACGGCGATGCGGCGCGACGGCAGGACGAAGTCCGGGGTGCAGCCCTTCGCGATCTGCCGGTGGAGCCTGAACCGCCCGCCGGCCGCATGGACCGCCTGGCGAAGGAGCACCTCGGGAGCCGTGTTCACCTTGCGGCGCCCAGCGAGGTGCGCGCCCGCCTTCGTGCTGACCCACCGCTCCGCCACGGCTCCAACCTACGTCGGCAGTACCCCAGATTCGTACCCCAGAAAAGTACTGCAGTGGGGGCCGAAATTGGCGTGATCGGGTGCCTCGCAGCGCCCTGACCTGTGCTTATGCACCCTCTCGCGGAACCCATTCGGGGATTTTGCAAGCAGGGGGTCAGAGATCGGGATTCGTGTGGGGCGGCAGTGCACGCGGCAGGACCCGGGCGGAGGACGAGTCGCCCGGGTCCCTCGGCGGCCGCAACGCCCTAGTCGCGGCGTGCCGTCACCCCCTCTGGGGGATGTAGGTCGGCGCCGTGACGCCGTTGCCGGTCAGGATGTCGCAGCGGACGAGCTGCGTCCCCACCCGCTCGGGCAGGCAGCCGCCGGCCATCGTGGCGACCTGCGCACGCTGCACGGGCTCGCCCGGCGTGGTGCGCGCCGGAGCGGGCGCGGCCGTGAGCGGGAGGAGGAGCAGGACGCCGGCGGTACCGGCCAACCTGCGAACTTTCCTGGTGTCCAGAGACTTTCCTCCTCCCGTGCGCTCGGTGTGAGGTGTCAACCGTCGCAGCGGGCCTCGGCCTCCGCCTCGGGGACGAGCTGGAGCATCTCCGCGGGGTACTCGACCGGGCGCGCCGGCCGCGTCGGTACGCGTGCCGCCGAGCGGGCGAGGTGCTCCTGGCGACCGGCGGAGCCGAGGAGCGTCGGAGCGCCGCGCACGTCCTGCGCCGCGGCCACGCCCTCGCGACCCGGCTCGGGGCGCGACCAGAGCGCGAGGCCATCGAGGCGGTGGCCCGCTCCTCCCGGGTGGCTCTCACCGCCGTCGTGCCGGGGCGGGCGGATCGAGGGCCGCCACCCGTCCGCCCGTCCACCCGGGGCGGCGAGCCCGGCTGACCCGGGCCGGGAGCCGTCCCGTGGATGGGCGGGTATGGCTCAACCGGGCCATACCGCCCCGCGCCCCCCGGGTCTACCCTCGTGCTGTCGCTCCGACAATGGGACACGAGCACGTGGAGTTGACAGGGTCGACGCTCCGGGTCGACCGGCGCGGACGCGCATGACCGCGCCCCCCTCCACCGCCCCGGGGCGTCCCCCTAGTCCCTGAGAGACGCGGTGCCTGAGGGCCCGCGCCCCGGTCGAGTCCGGTCCGCAGGGGGGCCGGTCCGCCCGGACGACGGCGCCGACCGCCCCACGGGGGAGCGGTCGGCGTCGTGTCGCGCGGTGGGGGCCGTCCCGACGATCAGTCGGTGACGGCCCCGGTGGGCTCAGCCCTTGTCGGACCCCTCGTCGAGGTGCGGGGTCGACAGGTCCGAGTGCTCGGACGTGCCGGTGGTCGACGGGACCTCGGAGTCGCCGGTGCCCGCGTCGTTCCAGGTGGCGGTGCCCTTGTCGGCCTCCGCACCGGACTTGGCCTTGGCCTCCTCGACCTTCGAGGCGGCCGCACCCTTGGCGTCGGCGGCCTTGTCGGCCGCCTTGCCCTTGAGCTCGGTGGCCTTGGCCGCCGCGGCGTCCTTGGCCTCGGCGGCCTTGCCGCGGACCTCGCCGGCCTTGTCCTTCGCCGCGTCGACCGTGTCGTTGACGCGGGCCGACGCCGACTTCGGCGGGGTGTAGGACCCGGCGCTCGCCCACGGGTCGGGGCGCTCGGTGCTCTTGCGGTACGCCATGACGGCGGCACCCGCGGCGACGGCGCCGAGGACGAGGACCCAGCGGCCCTTGCCCTTCTTCTGCTTCACCGTGGCGTCGCCCTTGAGGACGGAGTAGGCGTCGGGCGCCCGCTCGGCGGCCTCGGCCGCCTGCTCGCGGGCGGTGGCGGCGCCGGCCGCGATGGCGGTCAGCGCGGCCATCACCTTCGGCAGCACGTCGTCGGCGAAGGTCTCTCGCGCCTGCTCCACGCGCGGGGCGAGCGCCTCGAGGGCCTCCTCGGCGCGCTCGCGGGCGAGGTCGGCGGCGTCCTGGGCGCGCTCGCGGCTCTCGCGCACCTTCGGCCCGACGGCGCCGGCGTAGTCGTGTGCCTTGTCGGCGTAGTCGTGTGCCCGGTCGCGGGCGGCCTCGTACTGGTGGGCCGCGTCCTTCTGCGTCCTCTTCGCCTGCTTGCGCAGGTCCTTGGCCTCGGCCCTGCTCCTCTTCCGCAGGTCGTGGGCCCGCTCGGCCGCCCTGTCGGCAGCGTCCTGTGCGCGTCCGCTCGCCTGCTCGGCGGCGTCGGCGACGGCGTCCCTCGCCTGGTCGGTCCTGCTCTTGCTGCGGAACACGTGTCCTCCTCGATGCTGGACGTCTCTGTCCCCCATCCTGCCTTGTTTCCCCTGATCGAGGCACATCAGCGGCCGGTCGATGGACGTGATGGTCACGACGCGGACGCCCTCGCGCCGCGCCCGGCGACCGTCCGGACCCGCGTGAGAGGATCGGGAGCATGAAGGCAACCCTGCACACGAACCACGGTCCGATCGTCGTCGAGCTCTTCCCCAACGAGGCGCCCAAGACGGTCAAGAACTTCGTCGGCCTCGCCACGGGCGAGCAGGACTACAAGGACGACGCCGGCCGTACCAACCCCACGCCGTTCTACGACGGCCTCGTCTTCCACCGGATCATCCCGAACTTCATGATCCAGGGCGGCTGCCCGCTCGGCCAGGGGATGGGCGGCCCCGGCTACACCTTCGACGACGAGATCCACCCCGACCAGCAGTTCGACCGCCCCTACCTCCTCGCGATGGCCAACGCCGGCAAGCGCATGGGCAAGGGCACGAACGGCTCGCAGTTCTTCATCACGGTCGCGGCCACCTCCTGGCTCAACGGCAAGCACACGATCTTCGGCGAGGTCGCCGACGCCGAGAGCCGCGCAGTCGTCGACGCGCTCGGCAACGTCCCCACCGGCGCGGGCGACCGCCCCGTCGAGGACGTCGTCATCGAGCGCGTCGAGATCGAGGACTGACCCGAACCTCCCCGCACGAGACTCCCCGGGAGACCGACGTGGCCGAGCAACCGCCGATCACCCCGCAGCCCGAGACGGGCCAGGTCCCGGTCTGCCCCCGGCACCCGGACCGGGAGTCCTACGTGCGCTGCCAGCGCTGCGGCCGGCCGACCTGTCCCGAGTGCCAGCGGCCGGCCGCGGTGGGCATCCAGTGCGTCGACTGCGTCCGGGAGGGCGCGAAGACGATGCGCCAGACCCGCACCGTGTTCGGCGGTGCCGCCACGGATGGCCGGCCGCTCGTCACGATGACGATCATCGGCATCTGCGCGGTCGTCTACCTCCTGCAGATGGTGGTGCCCGGGCTGACCCGGCAGATCTCCTTCGTGCCGGCCCTCGGCGACACCGAGCCGTGGCGCTTCCTGACCTCCGGCTTCGCCCACGGGGGCCTGCTGCACATCGCGTTCAACATGTACGCGCTGTGGATCATGGGCCAGTACCTCGAGCCGCTGATGGGGCGGGCGCGGTTCGTGGTGCTCTACCTGCTCAGCGCGTTCGGCGGCTCGGTCGGCTACCTCCTGCTCGCCGCTCCCCCCACGGTGCAGGACCTCGCGATCGGCCAGTGCGGCGCCTGGTGCACCGGCGCGGTCGGGGCCTCCGGCGCGGTCTTCGGGCTGTTCGGGGCCTTCCTCGTCCTGCAGCGCCGGCTCGGCCGGTCCGCCGCGGGGATGTACGTCATCATCGGCATCAACGCGGTCCTCGGGTTCGTCATCCCGGGCATCGCGTGGCAGGCGCACCTCGGCGGCCTCGTCACGGGGGCGGTCGGGGCCGCGGCCATCGGCTACCTCGGTCGCAGTCGCGGACCGATGGAGCCGAGCGACCGGCGCATCCACTGGGCGGCGCTCGTCGGGCTGGGCGTGGTGCTCGTCGTGCTCGCGGTGGTGAAGTACGCCGCGTCCTGACGCTGCGTCCCCACCGTCGTCCCGCCTGTGGATTACATGGGTGTCATTCGTCCCCAGTGTGGACAACCCCTGTGGACAACCTCGTGGCCCGACGCGGCCCGGAGGAGCGGTGAGGGTGTCAGCGCCAGCGGGTCGTCATGAGGAAGCCGCTGAGCATCAGGCCGAACCCGACGCCGAGGTTCCAGCGACCGAGCTGCGGCACCGGGTACTGGTGCACCCCGGAGATGTAGAACGTCACCACCCAGAGCAGGCCGACGACCATGAGCCCGAGCATCAACGGGACGAACCACCGCGGGTTGGGCGCCTGCGCGGTCGACTGGCCCGACCGCGGCGGCGTGTAGGCGGGCTTCTTGCGACCCTTGGACTCGGGCACGTGGAACTCCTCCGGTTCGTACAGACTCGTGCCCTAGCGTAGAGGTCCAGTCGGAAACAGAGGGGAGCAGGTCGTGGGGACGCACGCGGGTCGGGTCAATCGGCCCTCGCCGTGGCCGTGGCTCGTGCCGGTCGCGGCCCTGGTCGCCGGTGCCCTCTTCGCCTCGAGCGTGCGCGCCTCGCAGGGTGAGGACCTGCGCGCCGACTACACCCGCCTCCCCGACCTCATCCGCAAGCAGACCCAGGTCAACGCCGACCGCGCCGCCGAGGTCGACGACCTCCGGGCCAAGGTCGAGGCCGCCACCGCCGCCCTCGCCCCGAGCGACGTCATGACGCAGCGCCTCGAACGCCAGGCGGCCGAGATCTCGATGGCGGCCGGGAGCACCGAGGTCGAGGGGCCCGCGCTGCGGGTCAGCCTCGACGACGCCAAGCTCGTCGGCGGCGAGGTGCCGCCGGGCGCGGACCCCGACAACTACGTCATCCACCAGCAGGACGTCCAGGCCGTCGTCAACGCCCTGTGGGCCGGCGGCGCCGAGGCGATGATGCTCCAGGACCAGCGGGTCGTGTCGACGAGCGCGGTGCGGTGCGTCGGCAACACCCTGATCCTCCAGGGCCGGGTCTACTCGCCGCCCTACGTCATCACGGCCATCGGCGACCCCGACCGGATGCGCCAGACGCTCGCCGCCGACGACAACGTCGGCCTGATCCGGGAGTGGTCGGTCGCCGTGGGGCTCGGCTACGACGTGTCCGAGGTCGGCACCCAGACCTTCCCCGCGTACTCCGGCAGCATCACCCCCGCGCACGCCGAGGTCGCGAGCTCGTGACCCGACGCCTCCTCGGGTGGCTCGGCGAGCTGCTCATCAGCGCCGGTGTGCTCGTGCTCCTCTTCGTGGCCTGGCAGCTGTGGTGGACCGACATCGTCGCCGACCGGCAGCAGGACCAGATCGTGCAGGCGCTCAGCGACGACTTCCTCAGCGGCAAGGACGGTCTCGGCGCGGTCGGCAGCGACGCCTTCCCCGACCTCGGCCAGGACAAGGCCTTCGCCATCATCCGGATCCCCCGCTTCGGGGCGGACTACGCCCGGCCGGTCATCCAGGGCACCGCCCGGCCCGTGCTGGCCCTGGGCGTCGGCCACTACGACGACACCGCCGAGCCGGGCGCCGTCGGCAACTTCTCGGTCGCCGGCCATCGCACCACGTACGGCGCGCCGTTCCACGAGATCGACACGCTCCGAGCCGGTGACCGCGTCATCGTCGAGACCAAGCCGACGATCTACGTCTACGAGGTGACCGACCACGAGATCGTGCGGCCCTGGCAGACCGAGGTCATCGCCCCGGTTCCCGACGAGCCGGGCACCGCTCCGACCGAGGCGCTGCTCACGATGACCTCCTGCCACCCGAAGTACAGCGCCACGTACCGGTACATCACCCACGGGCGGCTCGTGAAGACGGTGCCGCGGGCGCAGTGGCGGGCCTCCGAGTGGATGACGGTGAAGGGGTAGCGATGTACGGAGCACTCTGGCGGGTCCTGCCCGGGCCGGCGTGGGCGAAGGCGGTCCAGTGCCTCGTCCTCGCGGTCGTCGTCGTCGCCGTCCTCTTCCAGTGGGTCTTCCCCGCGGTGGCCGAGCTCGTGCCGTTCAACGACAACACCGTCGGGTGACGGCACGCGCGTGACCGGGGGCGTACACGAACTGACACATTCGACGATTCGTGTACGGACGGGCTCGGGGTGGGGGCGTACACGAAGTGACACATTCGTCGATTGGTGACCGGGGGGACGGCGGTCGGGACCGATGGGTGCGTACACGAACTGACACATTCGACGATTCGTGTACGGACGGGCTCGGGGTGGGGGCGTACACGAAGTGACACATTCGTCGATTGGTGACCGGGGGATGCCGGACCGCGGTGACGAGAGCCGCCGCGACGGGGCACCATGGATGCCATGACCCGGGTCCTCGTCGTCGACAACTACGACAGCTTCGTCTTCACGATCGTCGGCTACCTCGAGCAGCTCGGCGCCGAGTGCGAGGTGGTCCGCAACGACGCGGTCTCCCCCGCCGACGCGGCCGACTTCGACGGCGTCCTCGTCTCCCCCGGCCCCGGCACCCCCGAGGAGGCCGGCGTCTCGATGGCGATGATCGAGGCCTGCGCCGAGCGCGCCCAGCCGATGCTCGGCGTGTGCCTCGGGCACCAGGCCCTCGGTGTCGTCATGGGCGCCACGGTCGGGCGTGCGCCGGAGCTCCTCCACGGCAAGACCTCACGGGTCCACCACGACGGCACCGGGGTGCTCGCGGGCGTGCCCGAGCCCTTCACGGCCACGCGCTACCACTCGCTGACGATCGAGCCGTCGACCCTCCCCGACGAGCTCGTCCCCAACGGCCGCACCGACTCCGGCATCGTCATGGCGGTGCGGCACGCGACCCTGCCACTCCACGGCGTCCAGTTCCACCCCGAGTCGGTCCTCACCGAGGGCGGGCACCTCATGCTCGCCAACTGGCTCGCCACCGCCGGCATGGACGACGCCGTCGAGCGCTCCGCCGGGCTCTCCCCGTTGGTCCACGACGCGGCGGGCGTCGCCCGCATGGTCGCCGCGGGCTGACCCGCGTCCGGCCCGCGGCCGGGCCCGCGCCGTCAGGGGGACGGCGGCGGCGACCCGCTCGGGCTCGGTGACCCGGTCGGGGAGTCGGACGGCGTCGGGGACACGGTGGTCGGCGTGACCGTCGGCGCCTCCTTCTGGGCCACCGTGATCTTGACCGTCGACCCGATGTCGGCCGTCGTGCGGCCCTTCGGGTCCTGGTCGAGCACCTGACCCTCGGGCACGGTGTCGGTCTGCCGGTACTCGGTCTCGACGGTGAGGTTGGCGTCGGCCAGCGCGCGCTGGGCCTCGTTCTGGGTCATCCCGACGACGTTGGGCACCTCGACCTGACCGGAGGCGACCACGAGGTTGATCCTCGTCCCGGGCTTGACGCCCACCCCGGCCGCGGGGTCGCTCGAGAGCACCTGCCCCTTCTCGGCCTCGGGGTCGTCCTTCTCGGTGACCGTGCCGAGGGTGAGGGTCAGGTCGCTGAGCAGCTGCTTGGCGTCGTCGAGGGTGCGCCCGGTGAGGTCGGGGACCTCGACGTTGTTCGGGCCGCCGGACACGGTGATCCGCACGGTCGACCCCTTGTCCGCGCTGCGACCGCCCTGGGGGTTCTGGGAGACGACCTCGCCCTCGGGCACGGTGTCGTCCGCGGCCACGAGGGTCTCCACCTGGAAGCCGACGCGGGTGAGCTGGGCCTTGGCGGAGTCCTCCGGGGCCCCGACGACGTTGGGCACGGTCACCTGGGGGACGGCGTCCCCGCCGAAGTAGTTGACGAGCCCGAAGCCCAGCAGCCCGAGCGCGGCGAGCACGGCGATCGTGAGCAGGATCCACTTGCCCGGGCCCCGCTCGCGCTCCTCGTCGGCCCGCTCGCGCCGCGTGAGCAGCTCGTCGTCGTCCGGCGGCGGGGTGGGGGTGGAGATCGGGGCGTCGTACGCGGAGGTCCGGTCGGAGAGGGCCGAGCCGGCGGCCGGGATGGCCTCGGTGGCCCCGGCGCCGGAGGCCAGCGCGACCCCGGCGGCGCCCGCGAGGGCGGCGGCCGAGGAGCGGGCGGCCACGCTCACGGGGCGCCCCAGACGCACCGCCTGCAGGTCGGCGCGGAACTCGGTGGCGTCCTGGTACCGCTCCTCGCGCGGCTTCTCGAGGGAGTGCAGGACGACGGCGTCGAGGTCGTCGGAGACGGCCTCCGCGTAGCGCGACGGAGGCAGCGGCGCCTCCCCCACGTGCTGGTAGGCGATCGCGACCGGGCTGTCCCCCATGAACGGCGGCCGCCCGGTGAGCAGCTCGAAGAGCATGCAGCCCGCGGAGTACAGGTCGGAGCGGGCGTCGACCGAGTGCCCCTGCGCCTGCTCCGGGGACAGGTACTGGGCGGTGCCGATGACCGCCGACGTCGCCGTGACGGTGGCGTTCGCGTCGGCCATCGCGCGCGCGATGCCGAAGTCCATCACCTTGACGGCGCCGTCCTCGCCGATCATGACGTTGGCCGGCTTGATGTCACGGTGGACGATCCCCTGGCGGTGGCTGTAGGCCAGCGCGTCCAGCACGCTCTCCATGACGCGGACCGCCTCGTAGGGCTCGAGCTGCCCCCTGTCGGTGAGGATCTCGCGCAGGGTACGCCCGTCGACGTACTCCATGACGATGTACGGGATGTTGAACGTGGCGCCGCCGGACTCGGTGTAGACGTGGTCCTCGCCGTGGTCGTAGACGGCGACGATGGAGGCGTGGTTGAGCGCGGCCGCCGACTGCGCCTCACGGCGGAACCGGCTGAGGAAGGTGGCGTCGCGCGCGAGGTCGCTGCGCAGCATCTTGATGGCGACGGGACGCCCGAGGCGGGTGTCGAACCCACGGTGGACCTCCGCCATGCCGCCACGGCCGAGGAGTTCGCTCACCTCGTACCGTCCCCCGAGCAGCTCCGGGACGTCAGCCATGTCGTGCACTCCTCATCGGGTCAACCGCGCTTCCATCATCTTCTGGGCGATCGGGGCCGCAACCGCACCACCGCTGGTCTCGCTGCCGGCCGTGCCGCCGTCCTCGACGACGACGGCGACCGCGATCTTCGGGTCCTCGGCCGGCGCGAACGAGATGAACCACGCGTGGGCGCGACGCCCCTTGCCGTGCTCGGCCGTGCCCGTCTTGCCCGCGACCTTCGTCCCGGGGATCTGCGCCCGACGCCCGGTGCCCTGGTCGACCACCGCGACCATCATGTCGGTGAGCGTCGCCGCGACCTCCGGGGAGACCGCCTGGGACAGCTCCTTGGGCTCGGTGCTCTCGATGACGGACAGGTCCGAGCCGATGACGGACTGCACGAGGTAGGGCTGCATCACGACGCCCTGGTTCGCCACACCCGCCGCGACCATCGCCATCTGCATCGGTGAGACCCGCACGTCGTACTGGCCGATCGCGGACTGCGCGAGCTGCGGGGCGTCGAGCTCGGCGGGGACGCTGCTCGGCGTGACCCGCATCGGGATGGACAGGGCGTCGCCGAAGCCGAACTTCGCGGCCTGCTCACGCAGCCGGTCCGCGCCGATCTTCATGCCGAGGTCGCCGAACGCGGTGTTGCACGAGACGACCAGGGCCTGCTTGAGGGTGACCTCCCCGCTCGGGCTGCACGCCTGCCCGTCGTGGTTCGGCAGGGTGGTGTCGGTGAGCGGGAGGTCGAGCTGGGCCGGGCCGGGGAGCACGGAGTCCGCCGTGTACTCGCCGTCGGAGAGGGCCGCGGCAGCCGTGACGACCTTGAACACCGACCCCGGTGGGTAGAGGTCGCCGCCGATGGCCCGGTTGATGAGCGGCCGGTCGGTGGCCTTCGTGAGCGCCTGGTAGTTCTTGTCGACCGTGCCGAGGTCGTGCCCGGCGACGGTGTTCGGGTCGAACGAGGGGTGGCTGACCATCGCGAGGATCGCCCCGGTCTTCGGGTCGATGGCCACGGCCGCACCGCGCGAGCTGCCGAGGCCGTCGGCGGCCGCCTTCTGGACCTTGGGGTCGAGGGTCGTCTCCAGCGTCGCGCCCTGCGCCCGCCGGCCGGTGAAGAGGTCGGACACCCGTCGGTAGAACAGCTTGTCGCTCGAGCCCGAGAGCAGTGCGTTCTGCGACTGCTCGAGACCGCCGACCGCGCCGTAGAAGGAGTAGAAGCCCGTGAGGTGCGCGTACAGCTCGCCCTCGTCGTAGGTGCGCTGGAACTTGAACTCGTCGTCGGTGGGCACCGACTTCGCGACCGGGTTCTGGCCCACGAGGATCTCGCCGCGCTCGCGGGCGTACGTGGACAGCAGGGTGCGCCGGTTGTCCGGCCGGGCGTTGAGGTCGGCGGCGAAGACGTACTGGATGAGCGTCGTCGACACCAGGAGCGAGGCGAAGAGGGCCGCGACGAGGAAGGCGAGCCGGCGGACGGGGGCGTTCACGGCAGCTTCACCACCTCGGTGCGGGCCTCCGCGACGGCGCTCGCGGCGCCGGTCTCGGGGAGCGGGCGGCGGGCGTGGTCGGAGATCCTCAGCAGCACGGCCACGAGGGTCCAGTTCGCGAGCAGCGAGGACCCTCCCGAGGAGAGGAAGGGCGCCGTGAGCCCGGTGAGCGGGATGACCCGGGTGACGCCGCCGACGACGACGAAGCACTGGAGCGCGAGCGAGAACGACAGCCCCGCGGCGAGCAGCTTGCCGAAACCGTCGCGCGTGCCGAGGGAGGTGCGCAGCCCGCGCTCGACGAGCAGGGCGTACAGCACGAGGATCGCGAAGAGGCCGATCATGCCGAGCTCCTCGCCGAAGCTCGGGATGATGAAGTCCGACTCGGCGAGGTAGGTGAGGTCCGGGCGGCCGCGGCCCAGGCCGGTGCCGACCATCCCGCCGGCGGCCATCCCCATGAGCCCCTTGGCGAGCTGGTCGGAGGTCTCGAGCGCCTGCGGGCTGAAGGTGTGCAGCCAGAGCAGGACGCGGGTCTGGACGTGACCGAAGACGAGGTACGCGACGTAGGCCCCGGCGAAGAACAGGCTCATGCCGATCGCGATCCACGACACCCGTTCGGTCGCGATGTAGAGCATCGCCACGAACAGGCCGAAGAACAGCAGCGAGGAGCCGAGGTCCTTCTCGAAGACGAGGACGCCGAGGCTCGCGAGCCACGCGATGAGGATGGGCGCGAGGTCACGGCCCCGCGGCAGGGTGAGCCCGAGGATCTTCCGCCCGGCGACCGACAGCGCGTCGCGGGTCTGGACGAGGTACCCGGCGAAGAACACGGCCAGCGCGAGCTTGGCGACCTCACCCGGCTGGAACGAGAACTGCCCCAACCGGATCCAGATGCGGGCCCCGTACTGCTGGTTGCCGATGCCGGGGATCAGGGGCAGCAGGAGCAGGCCGAAACCGACGGCGCCGGCCAGGAAGGTGTAGCGGCGCAGGAGCCGGTGGTCGCGGACGACGACGAGCACCCCGGCGGCGATCGCGACCGCGAGGGCGCTCCACATCAGCTGGCGCAGCGCCACGCCCTCGGCGATGGTGCGACCCTCGGCGATGTCGATGCGGTGGATCATCACGAGTCCCAGGCCGTTGAGGAGCGTGACGATCGGGAGGATCAGCGGGTCGGCGTACGAGGCGCGCCAGCGCAGCACGAGGTGGAACGCCAGGGCCACGCCGAGGTAGCCGACCCCGAGCGCGGCGAGCCCGGGCGGCACCGTGCCGGTCGTCGCGAGGCCCAGGTTGACGTAGGCGAGGCCGACGATGCCGACCGCACCCAGGGTGAGGACGAGCTCCGTGGTGCGCCCGGACCGGGGGGCGACGGAGGAGACGACGCTCATGTCGGGGGTGGCACGGTCGGGCTCGACCCACGGCCGGGCAGGGTGAGGGTGGGCGTGGGGACGCCCGGGCTGGGCAGCGCGGTGGAGGTCCCGCTCGGGGTCGGCGAGGGCGACGGGCTGGGCGGGGTCCACGTCGGCGGCACCGTGCGGCACGGCTCGTCCTGGCTGCGGGCGTACCGGCACGCTTCGGCCTGCAGTCGCAGCTCGGTGACCCGTGCCTCGGCGGCCGCACGGTCGGCGACCTCGATGCCACTCTCGATGCTCTGCTGGTACGAGGCCGGGAGGTCCTCGACCGGGATCGTCGTCTCGTACTCGGGGGAGGACAGCGAGATCGGCCCCAGGTTCTGGTCGACGCCGCGGAAGACGGTGACGACGCCACCCTCGGCGCCGAGGTAGTACTGCCGCTGGGACCACGCGTAGGCGCCGTACGAGCCGCCGGCGACGACGACCGCCGCCACGACGAGCGCAGCCGCGACGCGCAGGACGGTGCCCCGCCGGGTGCGCGGGCCCTCCTCGGCGAGGGTGACGCCCTCGGTGTCCTCGTCCGCCGTGGCGGACTTCGAGAGCGCCGCCGCCTTCTCGGCCGGGGTGACGGGGATCGGCCGGGTCCCCGAGCGGCGGGCCGCCGCCGCTCCGACGACCTGGGGCTGGGTGGGCGGTGCGTCGACGCGGGCGATGTCGACGAGGTCGCCGACGACGACGGTGACGTTGTCGGGGGCGCCGGCGCGCAGGGCCAGCGCCACGAGCCGGTCGGCGCACTCGCCCGGGTCGGAGGTGGTCGTCAGGACGTCGTAGACGGTGTCGCGGGCGACGTAGTCGGTGAGGCCGTCGGAGGCGATGAGGTAGCGGTCGCCGGCCTTCCCCTGCCGGACGACGAGGTCGGGCTCGTCGTCGTCGGCCCCGGTGAGCACCCGCGTGACGAGCGAGCGCTGGGGGTGCGTCGTCGCCTCCTCGGCGGTGATCCGGCCCTCGTCGACGAGGTTCTGGACGAAGGAGTGGTCCTTGGTGACCTGGGTGACCTCGCCGTCCCGCACGAGGAACGCGCGGGAGTCGCCGATGTGGGCGAGGACGATCCGGTCGCCCGTGCGGAGCATCGCGATGAGCGTGGTCCCCATGCCCTCGAGCCGGGGGTTCTCGTGGATCTGGTCGCCGATCGCGCTGTTCGCACGGTGGATCCGGTCGAGGAGGGCCTGGCTGGCGTCGCGCCCGGAGAGGGACTCGCCGTCGAGGTCGACGAGGGAGGCGACGACCGTGGAGCTCGCGACGTCGCCGCCCGCGTGGCCGCCCATCCCGTCGGCCATCGCGAGGAGGTGTGGGCCGGCGTAGCCCGAGTCCTCGTTGTTGGACCGGACCATGCCGACGTCGGAGCGGGCCGCGTAGTGGAAGGCGAAGGGCATCGGCTACCTCTGCAGCTCGAGCGTCGTCTGCCCGATCCGCAGGACGCTGCCCGCGGCGACCTCACGGGGCTCGGTGAGCCGGGTGGTGCCGAGGTAGGTGCCGTTCGTGGAGCGGAGGTCCTCGACCATCCAGGACCCGCGGTCGTCCTGGTAGATGCGGGCGTGGCGGCCGGAGGCGTAGTCGTCGTCGAGGACGAGCGCGCACTCGGGGCTGCGACCGATGAGCGTGCCCGAGGTGCGGAGCGGGAGCGTGGTGCCGGACAGCGGGCCCGCGGTGACGACGAGCCGGGTCGGACCCTTCTTCGCCGGCTTCTGGGCCCGGCCGCGCCGGCCCCCGCCACTCGGTGCGGGCGTGGCGGCACGGGCCGGCGCCGGGGCGCTGCGCTTGTTGACGCGGGTGCCGTAGAGGTCGCCCCGGAGGACGCCGACGACGGCGAAGATGAACGCCCAGAGCCCGACGAGCAGGCCGAGCCGGAGCACGGTGAGGGTGAGCTCGCTCAACATCGCCGGTTCACCGCCGCCCGGCGCGGAAGGTGACCGAGGTGCGGCCGACGGTGATGCGGTCGCCGTCCTCGAGGTGGGTGCTCGTGATCCGCTCGCCGTTGACGTAGGTGCCGTTCGTCGAGCCGAGGTCGCGCACCGCCGTGACGAAGTGGGGGCCGTCCGTGGTGACCCGCAGCTCGCTGTGCCGGCGCGAGATGCCGGGATCGTCGAGGATGATGTCGGCGCTGTCGTCGCGGCCGAGGATCGTCATCGCCCCCATGAGCGGGTAGCGCTCGCCGTCGACGTCGAGCCACGGCCGGTCGGCGGGGTTGACGCGGCGCGGGCGGGCGGGCGGCGGGGCCGGCTGCTCGTGCGGGCGGGTCGGGCCCTCGTCGTCCTCGTGGGGAGCGGCGGCCGGGGGCACGGGGGCGGCCGGGGCCGCCGGTGCCGGCGCTGCCGGGGCGGCGACGGCGCGCTCCTGGCCGGTGAGCCCGGTGGCGCGGGGGCGGGAGGCCTTCGAGGGGCGCAGCCGGAACACGCCGGTCTCGAGGTCGTCGTGCTCCTCGAAGACGATGTCGATGGGGCCGGCCGGCTGGTAGTGCTGGCCGTCGCAGTGCTCCTCGGCCGCGGCGACGAGGTCCTCCTCGACACCGGCGAGGTCCGGGGAGAGCCGGTCGAAGTCGCTCGGGCTCAGCTCGATGACGAAGACGTTGGGCACGATGGCGCGGCCCGAGGAGGTGACGGCGCGGTCGTCCATCGCCCGGCGGATGTTGCTCGCGATCTCCACGGGGTGGACGGCCGAGCGGAGGTGCCGGGCGAAGGTGCCCTGGACGGCACGCTCGATGCCCGCCTCCAGGCGGTCGAGCAGACCCACGGCACACCTCCTGTTCGGTCGCGGGCTCAGACGTCGGTCCAGCCTATCTGCCGACACTGGGCGAGCCCTGAAGGCCGCGCAGACGGGGTGTGCCGGTCCTCGGTGCGTACCGTGGAGGGATGGTGGAGACGGTGCACGTTCTCGCCGCGCGGGAGGTGCCGCTCGGCGGCCCCCGGGCGATGACCGTCCGGCGCACGCTGCCCTCGCGCGGGCGGTCCTTCGTCGGGGCCTGGTGCTTCGCGGACCACTACGGGCCGGACGACGTGACGCGGACCGGGGGGATGGACGTCGCGCCCCACCCGCACTGCGGTCTCGCGACGGTGTCGTGGCTGTTCAGCGGTGAGGTCGAGCACCGCGACTCGCTCGGGACCGTGGCCCGGGTGCGGCCGGGCGAGGTGAACCTCATGACGGCCGGGCGGGGCATCTCGCACTCGGAGGTGTCGACCGCGGGGACCTCGGTGCTCCACGGGGCGCAGCTGTGGCTGGTGCTGCCGGCGGCCGCGGCGGCCGTCGAGCCCCGGTTCGAGCACCACGCGCCGGAGGTGGTGCGGCCCGCCGAGGGCGTGTCGGCGCGGGTGTTCGTCGGCTCGCTGTGGGGCTCGTCCTCACCGGTCCGGGTCGAGTCGCCCCTGCTCGGGGCCGAGGTCGTGCTCGGCCCCGGGGCGTCCGTGGTGCTGCCGGTGGCGGCCGCGTTCGAGGTGGGAGTGCTCGTCGACACCGGGTCGGTGGTCCTCGACGGCACGGCGCTCGCCGCGACCGAGCTCGGGGTCGTCGAGGCCGGGCACGGTGGTGGGCTCTCCCTCATGGCGGGCGACGCGGGGGCGCGGGTCCTCGTCCTCGCGGGCGAGCCGTTCCGCGAGGAGGTCGTCATGTGGTGGAACTTCATCGGCCGCAGCCACGACGAGGTGGAGGCCGCCCGCGAGGCCTGGGAGGCCGCCGGTGGGGGCGCCGCCGGAGGGCGCTTCGGGCACGTCGAGGGGTACCGGGGGGAGGTCGCCCGCATCCCGGCGCCGGCGCTTCCGGGGGTGCGCCTGCGGCCGCGCGGCAACCGGGCCGGCGCGGTGGCTGCCGAACATCCCTCCGCCGAGCCGCCGGCGATGTCCTGACCCCTCCCGCATCGGGTGCCCACACCGTCGCCGGGGCAGCCACCAGAGCACCCGACTCCGGGAGGCTCCCGGTCACCCCCGGGGCGGCTTTGGTCGATCGGGGGTGTATCGGGCACACTGGGACGGCTCATCCGAGCACCACGCGCAAGTGGCGGAACGGCAGACGCGCTGGCTTCAGGTGCCAGTGTCCGAGAGGGCGTGGGGGTTCAAATCCCCCCTTGCGCACCGAACCCCCGGACCTCGGTCCGGGGGTTTCCCGCGTCCGCGGTCCATCACGGCGCGCCACCGGGCCGGACGTGGACCCACGTTCCGTCGACCCGCAGCTGACCGGGGCGGGCGGGTACCGCGGCCTCCGTGAGCAGCGGGACGAGGTCCCCGGGGCGCAGGACCACCACCGCCGCCGGGCGCAACGCCGGGAGGCCGTCCAGCCAGGTGCCACCCAGGCGTTCGGCGGCGAGGCGGCACACGGACGTCCCGATGTTGACGACCTCGACGGAGGGTGGAGGTGGGGTGGACGTGCTCGTGCCCGCCCCCACCGGCGTCATCACCGCGAGGTCCGCCTCGCGGCAGGGCGCAGCCACGTCCAGCCCGCCGGGGGGCGTCGTCCGCGGGGGCGCCGTAGCCCAGCATCCGCCACCCGGTGAGCCGAAGCGTCGCACCCGGCTCGACGGGGAACGGGACGACCGGCAGCCCGGCGCCGAGGCGCAGCGGCACCAGGTCCGGCCCGAGGGCCACGCGCTGGGGGGAGGTGAGGTCGGCCCTCTGGCTGGGCTCCCACGTGACGCCCGCGGTCGCCGACTCCCTGGGAGCGAGGACGACCCGCTCCGCCGGTCCCCCCACCGTCCGGATCGGCACGTCGTGGCCGTCCTGGGACAGTCGTAGGTCGACGGGTCCGCCGAGCACGCAGGGGAGGCGGCCCGTGTTGACCACCCGGATCGTGCCGGCGTCCGTGCTGCCGACCGTCGGCGAGAGGGCTTCGACCGCGCCGCCGAGGTGATCCGCGGTGCAGGCAGCGGTCGTGGTGGGTCGCGACTGCGGGAGGACGGCGCCGAACGCGACCCCGGTGGGCGCGGGAGGGCCGGACAGCAGCTCGCCGTCGGTCGGGGCGTCCAGCTCCATCGTGGGAGCCGGCGCGTCGGCGGAGAGGGCCGGGGGCACCCCCACGACCCGCCCCGGGCAGCGGACGTGGGAGCCGCGCACGGTGGCGGCCGACCGGTCGACCGACAGCTGTGCGCACGTCACGTGCCACGCGCCGCCATCGTCGACGAAGACCCCGCCCCCGGTGGCCCGGTACCAGACGGCGACCGCGACCGGTGACGTCTGCGGGAGGGCCTGACCGCGTCCCCGGTACACGGCGTACTCGAGGTTGCCCGGCGCGAACACCCCCGGGAGCCCCGCCGCGACCGCGGGGTGCGCACCCGCCACGAGGGCCTCGAAGCCCGACCGCGTGGTGATCTCGCGTCCGGCCAGCTCGAGGTCGAGCACCCGTGTCAGCCGGTTGACGGCCGACGCGTCCACGGGGTCGTCCCCCGACGACACCGCGCAACCCGCCGCCGTGGTGAGCGCGGTGAGCAGTGCCAGCCCAGCCGCGCGTCGAGCAGTTCGTTCCCCCGGACGGTGCATGTCCCCATCCTCACCGACAGCACGACGGTCGTCGGTGGACGAGGTGTGGAGGTCGTGTGGAGAGTCCGTGGGCCACACCCGGGCGGCAGGTATCACCGCTCCCCGGCGGTCCTCCTCACGAGCAACGGCCCGCCATCCCCGGCCGCCGTTCCCACCCGGGAGGTCACCATGCCCACCACGTCCCCCCAGCCCCGCACCGAGCTCCGCCGCACCGAGCTCCGCCGCGCCCTCGTCCGCACTGCCCTCGCCGTCCTCTTCGCCGTCCTCACCGTCGCCGCCCTCCTGGAGCCCGCGTGGGTCGAGGCCACGTCCGGTGTCGACCCGGACGGCGGCAGCGGCGCCCTCGAGTGGGCGCTCGCCCTCGGGGCCGGCGTCGCCACCCTCGCCACGAGCGTCGGCGCGGGCCTGGCCTGGCGCCGCGTCGCCGTGGGCGCCGGGACCTGACGATGCGCCCCCTGGCGGACCTGCTCCGGGCGCTGCTCGCCATCCCCGGTGCGTTCCTCGCCCTGCTCCGTCGGTTGTGGCGCCTGTTCCTCGCCCTCCTCCACCGCGACGAGCACCCACCCGGCCGGCGGCACAAGGCGGCGAGGACCCGCTGCGTCCCCATCGACGACCCGGCGATGCGGGTGCCCGACCCGCTCGTCTACTCGCAGGACGACCTGAGGGCCCGAGGGCTCCCGGTGACCTGGGACAACCCCGACTTCACGATCCTCGACGGCTCCACGCCGGTCGGTGCCCACCAGCTCCAGCCGGACCACACCTACACGGTCGAGGTCCGGATCTGGAACGCCGTGACGGACTGCCCCGTCGTCGCGATGCCGGTGCACCTGTCGTTCCTCGACTTCGGGATGGGCGCGGTGAGCGTCCCGGTCGGCACCCGGCTCGTCGACGTCGGCGTCCTCGGCGGACCGAACAACCCGTCGCGCGCCGCGTTCACCTGGCACACCCCGGCGACCCCGGGCCACTACTGCCTGCAGGCGCAGCTCGACCCCGCGAGCGACCGGAACACCCAGAACAACCTCGGCCAGCACAACACCGACGTCGTCGAGGCGCACTCCCCCGGCGTCTTCGCGTTCACCCTCCGGAACGACACCCGGCGAGAGCACGACTACACCTTCGACGTCGACGCCTACGTCCTGCACACCCCGGACTGCGCGGACCTCGAGAAGTACCGCGCGGACCTCGCGCAGCACGTCGTCGCCACGCCCCTGCCGCCGGGCTGGACCGTCGAGCTCGCGCCGGAGCGCCCCCTCCTCGCGCCGGGCGCCCTCGTGTCCGTCACGGCCACCGTCACCCCGCCGAGCGGCTTCACCGGCAGCCAGCGGGTCAACATCCACGCCCTGTACGCCGAGGGCCACCAACGCGTCCTCGCCGGTGGGGTCAGCGTCGACGTCGTCAAGGAGCCGTGAGCGCCATGGCCGGGTTCAAGCAGTACACCGGGTGCAGCCAGCCGTCGCAGTGGATGTCGCCGGCCGCGTACATCGCCGTGGCGACCGCCGCCATCGCCGCGGTGTTCGCCGTCATGGGCATCGGGACCTTCCCCTGCGGGCTGCTGCTCATCGAGGCGTTCGCCATCGCCGGCACCATCGCGTTCTGCGACTGGTGGCTCAACGTGCGGCTGGTCTGCCTCGGGGGCGACGAGAGCGTCGTCGGGATGGTGATGAGCGTCGAGACACCGGCCGGGAAGTCCGGCCTCGGGGCCATGGACACCGACTACTCGATCAACCTGCTCGTCCACCCGACGATGCCGGGCGTCGACCAGCCCGGCCTCGAGGCGAGCGTGCCCTACGGGCGCCTGGCCGCCGAGACCGACGGCGTCCGCGACCACGTCGGGTTCTTCCGCGGCGAGTTCGCCCAGGACGAGAAGCAGACCCTCCCGCGCAGCGCGATCCTGCACGCCGAGTTCGAGGGGGCGGGCATGCACGACTTCCGGATCGGGCTTCTCGTGGCCTACGGGCTCGCGCTCGCGGCCTGGTTCATCTGCGCGGCGGTGCCGGTCATCGGGTGGATCATCGGGCTCGCGCTGGCCCTCCTCGCCCTCCTCGCGGCGCTCATCGGCGGGCTGGTCGGGCTCGGCGACACCGGCTCGCCCGGGGACGTCGACGGGGCGCCCACCGAGATCCACCAGCCCGACGACCTCGGCCTCAACGCCGATCTGCTCTACGTGCGCGGACGGTGGGTCTTCGACTCCCTCCACGAGGGCTGGAACGAGCTGCACCCCATCAAGGTCTGCACCCGCATCGGGGGATGGGACGGCGCCTGGCCGGGCGGGACCGTCGACCTCCAGAAGCGGCTGGACGAGGCGTTCGACGCCGGCGAGCGTGACGACGTGGTCCGTCGCCAGGAGCAGCCCGAGCACCAGTGGCGGGTCCACCCGCTGGTCGACGGGTGCGAGAAGAGCACGGAGCCGGCGCCCGACGAGGGACCGGTCATCCGCTGAGGACGCGGCGGCACCCATCCGTGAGGACCTGGTGGGTGTCGCCGTCGGACCGTGGGGCGGATCACCCGTTCCCCCGGCGGCTCACGCCCCCGCGACGACCCGCGACCTCGCACACTGGTGTCATGCGAGACGGTGACGAGACGGCCCCCACCCTGCGCGAGCGGATGGGGCGCGCCCTGCGGGCCGCGAGCAAGGTGGCCCTGGGCGCCGCGCTCGTCGGAGCCGGGACGGCCCACCTCACGAACAAGCGGGAGGAGTTCCGGGCGCAGGTCCCCGACTGGATGCCGTTCGACCCGGACGACGTCGTCGCGTGGTCGGGCTACGCCGAGATCGCGCTCGGCGCGGCCACGCTCCTCACCTGGCGCCAGCCCGCCCGCGCCCGCACGGGCCGGGCCGGTGCCCTCTTCTTCCTCGCGGTCTTCCCCGGCAACGTCGCGCAGTGGCTGGAACGCAAGGACGGCTTCGGCCTCGACACCGACGAGCTGCGGATGGCCCGGCTCGCGTTCCAGCCGGTGCTCGTGGCGTGGGCGCTGCACGCCGGTGACACCCGCCGGCAGAAGCGGCTCGCCCGCGGCTGACCTGCCCGGTCGTCGCGGCGGATGCCGGGGCCACGGGGCATCCGGTCGGTGGCGGGAGGGAGACTGGGGCGGTGCGTGCGCGGCCGGTGATCCTCCACCTCGACCTCGACGCGTTCTTCACCGCCGTCGAGCAGCTGCACAAGCCGTCGTTGCGCGGGAAGCCCGTCGTCGTCGGCGGGGTCGGGGGGCGCGGGGTGGTCTCGACCGCGTCCTACGAGGCGCGGGTCTTCGGCGTGCACTCGGCGATGCCGACGGCGGACGCGCGGCGGCGCTGCCCGAACGCGGCCTACCTCGCGCCGCGCTTCGAGGCCTACCGTGACTGCTCGCTCCGGGTCATGGAGCTCGCCCGGGAGGTGACCCCGCTGCTCGAGCAGGTCTCCATCGACGAGGCCTACCTCGACCTCACCCCCACCCACCCGGAGGCGACGGTCGAGTCGGTCACCGAGGCGGCGGAGGGCCTGCGCGCCCGCATCCGTGCCGCGACCGGGCTCACCGTGTCGATCGGGGCCGGCACGAGCAAGCTCGTGGCGAAGATCCACTCCGACCTCGCCAAGCCCGACGGCCTGGCGCTCGTCCCGCCCGGCGAGGAGGCGGAGCGACTCGCGCCGATGTCGGTGCGGGCCATCCCGGGTGTCGGCCCGGCCACCGCCGCCCGGCTCTCGGCGCACGGCGTCGGCACGGTCGGGCAGCTCGCCGCGCTCGAGCTCGACCAGGCGGTCGCCCTCCTCGGGAAGGCGCACGGCACCCAGCTGCACGCCTTCGCCCGCGGTGTCGACGACCGCGAGGTCGTCACCGAGCGGGCCGCGAAGTCGGTGTCGGCGGAGACCACCTTCGACGTCGACGTCACCGACCGGGTGCGCCTCGGCCGGCACCTGCGCGAGCTCGCCGAGCGGGTCGGGACGCGGCTGCGCAAGGACGGCCTCTCCGGGCGGACCGTGGTCCTCAAGGTGCGCCGCCACGACTTCAGCACCCTGACCCGCTCCACGACCCTCGACCAGCCGACCGACGAGGACGCCGCCGTCGTCCGGCACGCGGAACGGCTGCTCGCCGGGCTCGACGTCTCGGACGGGCTGCGGCTCATCGGGGTCGGCGTCTCCGGGCTCTCCCTCTACACCCAGCCCGACCTGCTCGACGGGCTGCTCGACCCGCCCCTGCCGCCGGTCCGGTCCCCCGGCGAGGAGTTCGACCGGCCGGATGCGGGCGGGTCACCCGAGCCCGCGGCGCCTGCGGCGTCGGCGACGTCCGCGGCCTCCGAGGAGGTCGCCGTGTCCGAGGCGCAGGCGCCCGCGCCGGGGCGGCCCGGGTGGCGCCCCGGCCAGGACGTCGAGCACGCGGAGCACGGCCGGGGATGGGTGCAGGGCAGCGGCGTCGGGCGGGTCACCGTGCGGTTCGAGGGCCCGCACACCGAGGTGGGGCGGATCCGCACCTTCGCCGACGACGACCCGGAGCTGACCCCCGCCGACCCGCCCGTCTGGCGGCCAGCGGGCGCGGAGGGCTGAGCGGTCCGGCGTCAGCGGTCGAGCAGTGCGGTGAGCTCGGCGGCGACGATGCCGGGGCGCGCCAGCGGGATGCCGTGGCCGACCCCGTCGAGCGGCACCTCCCGCGTCGTCCCGCCGGCCTCGGCGTAGCGCGCGAGGACGGCCCGGGTCTGCGTGGCCATCGGCTGCGACGGCAGCACCTCCGCACCCGGCCACCCGGGGATGGCGCCCATCGCGCCGAGCGTCGCGAGGTCGAAGAGCGAGGCGTCGCTGACGATCCGGTCCTCGGTGCCGTGGACCCAGGTGACCGGTGGCTTGGGGTCGAGGGCCACGAGGGCGTCGGCCGTGCGGAAGTACGTCGGCGCCATCGTGTTGAGGATGCCGCGGGTGCCGGGCGCGAGGGTCGGCCAGTTGGCGGACGCCGTGGCGTCGCCGGGGTAGAAGTCGTCGCCGGTGCGCGTCGTGAGGAGCTCGTCGACGAGGAAGTCCTCGTCGACGGCATCCGCGTTGTCCTCGGCGCCGAAGAACGAGCGCAGCACGAGCCGCGGGCTGCTCGACGGGTCGCCCTCGGTGGCGTCCTTCTCGGCGAGGCGCCGGACGAACTCGGCGTTCGCCCCGCCCCCTCCGGTGCTCGCGCCGTCCTCGAACGCCAGCCGCCCCTCCTCGCCGATCGTGCCGCCGAAGCCGTACGGCGAGAGCGGGGCGACGAGGACGAGGCCCGCGAGGTCGCCCGGGTGCTCGACGGCCAGCTGCTGGAGGACGCCGCCACCCATCGACCAGCCGGCGGCGGTGACCCGCCCCTCGCCGGCGAGCCCGAGCGCCTCGAGCAGGGCGTGCAGGTCGTCGGCCATGTCGCCGAGGCCGCGCGTCGCGTCGATCGGCTCGGCATCGGTGCGGCCGAAGCCCCGCAGGTCCGGGGCGATGACCCGGACGTCGCCGGGGAGCTCGGCCGCGACGTACGCCCAGAAGCCGCCCGTCGTGAGGTTGCCGTGCACGAGGAGGACGGGTCGGCCGTCCTCCGGGCCGCACGTCCAGACGTTCTGGGTGAGTCGGGAGGTCTCGATGCGGGAGCAGGTGAAGCCGGGGGGCGCGGACGGCGGTGTCATGAGAGGTCCCTTCGACGCTGGTGCGCCCTGTCTAGCAGGGCCCGGAGGCCCACGGCAGTGTGGTGGGCGGACACGGGTGACGGTCGACCGAGGGTGCCGGGCGACACCGACCGGACACGAACCGACGAATGTGTCAGTTCGTGTACGCCCGGGGGCCAGGTGGTCTGTACACGAACCGACGAATGTGTCAGTTCGTGTACGCCCGGGGGCCAGGTGGTCTGTACACGAACCGACGAATGTGTCAGTTCGTGTACGCCCGGGGGCCAGGTGGTCTGTACACGAACTGACGAATGTGTCAGTTCGTGTCCGCCCGTACGCGGGTCGGGTCGGGTCCGGCCCCCGGGTCAGCCCGGGACGTCGAGCCGGGCGGGGTCGGTGAGCAGGTCGACGACGATCTGCTGGAGGCGCCCGGCATGGGCGCCGTCGATGATGCGGTGGTCGGCCGTCGCGACGAGCACCGTCGTGGGGCGGACGACCACCTGCCCGTCGACCGCCACCGGACGCTCCCTGACCGCGCCCACGGCGAGGTACACCGGGGTGCGGGCGAACGGCGCCGGCGCGAGGTAGGCCTCGTCGAGCCCGAGGGTCCCGACGTTCGAGACGAACCCGGTGCCCAGGGGCCGCCCGGGCTGGCCGAAGGCCGGGACGCCCAGACCACCGACGAGCAGGCTCGCCGTGCTCATCACCGGCCGCATGACCCACCACGGCGCGATCCGCACGAGCGACCCGGTGCGCCGGTGGTGGCGGTCCTCGTCCCCGCGCAGGCTGCCCGCCGAGGCCTCGACGCGCGCGGCGATCTCCGCAGTCGTCAGCCGGTCGGCGTGCTCGACGCGGACGGGACCGAGGTCCTGCCCGTTCTCGATGTCGACCGCGAACGCGACCGTGCAGTCCTCCACCGGGACGAGGCGGCCGAGCACGATGCGGTACCGGGCCTCCGGGACCGCGCGCAACGCCCGCCCCAGGGCGGCACCGACGAGGTGGGTCAGGGTCACCCGGACGCCCGTCGTCCCCCGCAGGTGCTCGACGTGGGCCAGCGCGGCGGTGACGTCGACCTCGGTCCGGGCGTGGATGCGGCCCTCGACCGGGGCGCGCCAGGTCGCCACCGCGATCTTGCGACGGACGGAGCGACCGGACGGGCGGCGGCTCATGGGCGCGACCCGTCGGCGGTGACGACCTCCGGAGGAGCGGCGTTCTCCCGCAACGCGACCCCGGTGAGGACGGCGCGCACGACGTCCCCCGGCAGCGAGGCCAGGGCGGCGAGCGGGGCGGCGCGCCGGGGCTGGCGCACCACGGGTCGCCCGGACTCGACGGCGTCGAGCAGCACCCGCGCCACGACCGACGGGTCGAGGTCGCGCAGGGCCCCGAGGCGCTGCGCGCGGGCGAAGGACCCGCCCGTCGCCGGGTGGCGGCGGGCGCGCTCCATCATCGAGGACGCGACGGGGCCGATCTCGGCGACCGTGGTGCCCACCCCGGTGCCTCGCAGCTCCATCCGCAGGGCAGCGGTCGCGTGAGTGAGCCCGGCCTTCGTCGCGCCGTACACCGTGAGCCCGGGGAAGCTCGCCACCCCGGCGAGCGACGACAGCATCGCGACGTGCCCGGAGCCCCGGGCCACCATGCCCGGGAGCAGCAGGCGGGTCAGCGTGAGCGGGGCGGTGAGGTTGAGGGCGACGGTGCGCTCGATGTCACCCGGTGCCAGCTCGTCGAGCAGCCCCACGGTCTCCACCCCGGCGTTGTGCACGACGACGTCGACCGGCCCCGAGGCCGCCTCGGCCCGCTGCACGATGTGGTCGGTCGCTCCCGGGACGGTGAGGTCGGCCGCGACTGCCACCCCTCCCAGGCGTCCGGCCAGCGCGGTGAGCGGCTCGACGGAGCGCGCCACGAGGGTGACCCGGGCCCCACGACCGGCGAGCTGCTCGGCGAGGGGCCGGCCGATGGTGCCGGTGGCCCCGGTGAGCAGGACGTGACGGTCGCGAAGGAGCATCCGCCCAGTCTGGGTGGTCGGCGGCGGCGCGTCGGCATCCGCGCCGGTCGATGTCGAAGGTTGCGCCGGTCGCGGCGGGCCGGGGGTCAGTGGCGGCGGGCCAGGGTCAGCGCGAAGTCACCCGCCTCGTCGGTCCACGTGTCGGTGACGGTGAAGCCGGCGGCACCGAGCTCGTCCCGGATCCCGTCCGGCCGGAACTTGGTCGAGATCTCGACGCACAGCTCCTCACCGGTGGCGAGCTCGACGACGAGGTCGGCGCCGGGCACCCTGACGACCTGGGGCTCCTCGGCCCGCAGCCGCATGTCGATCCGCTCCATCCGGGGGTCCCAGAACGGCACGTAGCTGAAGGCTCCTTGGTCGAAGTCGGCGCCGAGCTCGCGGTTGACGACGGTGAGGCAGTTGCGGATGAACCGCTCGGTGACCCCCTGCGAGTCGTCGTAGGCCGCGACGAGCCGGTCGGCGTCCTTGACGAGGTCGGTGCCGAGCAGCAGCCACTCCCCCGGCTCGAGGGAGTCGGCGAGGGCGCCGAGGAAGGCGGCCCGCTCCTCGACGTAGAAGTTGCCGATCGTGCTGCCGAGGAACGCGACCATCCGCCGGTCGCCGCCCGGCAGGTCGCCGAGGTGCAGCGTGAAGTCGCCGACCACCGCCTCGACGGCCATCCCGGGATAGCGCTCACCGAGCATCGTCGCGGCCCCGCGGAGCGTCGCGTCGGAGACGTCGACCGGCACGAACCGGCGCAGCGGCCCGTGCGGCCGCTCCGGTGCGCGGAAGGCGTCGAGCAGGGTGCGGGTCTTGTCGCTCGTCCCGCTCCCGAGCTCGACGAGGGTGCTCGCGTCGCAGGCCGCCGCGATGTTGGCTGCGTGGGCGGAGAGAATCGAGCGTTCGGCCTCGGTGGGGTAGTACTCCGGGAGGCGCGTGATCTCGTCGAAGAGCGTGGCGCCGACCTGGTCGTAGAGCCACTTCGGCGGGAGCCGGCGCGGTCTGCCCCCGAGCCCGCGACGGACGTCGTCGACGAGCGAGCCGGAGGCCCGGTCGGGGTCGAGCAGCACCGTGACCCGCGGCTCGGGGCGGCCGCCGGCGCTCACGCGAGGTCCCTCGGGGCGCCGCCGTCGGCCAGGCGCACGCCGGAGAGCGCCCACCTCGACCCGTGCGGGAAGAAGTTGCGGTACGTCGCGCGGGCGTGCCCCGGCGGAGTCAGCGCACAGCCGCCGCGGAGCACCATCTGGTTCGACATGAACTTGCCGTTGTACTCGCCGATGGCGCCGGCGGGCGGGTGGAACCCGGGGTACGGGTGGTACGCCGAGGAGGTCCACTCCCAGCAGTCGCCGTACACCTGCCGCAGCCGGTGCTCGCCTCCGGCGGCCGGTGCGGGGCCCGGGTGGTAGTGCTCGAGGTCGGCGACGTTGCCGCCGGCGCGGGCGGCGTCGGCCTGGCCGTCGACGACCACGGCGTGCTCCCACTCGGCCTCGCTCGGCAGGCGCTTGCCGGCCCACGCGGCGTACGCCTCGGCCTCGTAGAAGCTCACGTGGCTCACCGGCAGCCCCGGGTTGACCGGCCACGTGCCGTGGAGGGTGTGCTCGAGCCACACGCCGTCGTGCTCGGCCCAGTAGAAGGGGGCGCGCCAGCCGTCCGCCCGGACCCGCGCCCAGCCGTCGGACAGCCAGAACTCGGGACGCTCGTAGCCGCCGTCGGCCATGAACTCGAGCCACTCCGCGTTCGTCACGAGCCGGTCGGCGAGACGGTACGGCTCGAGCCACTGCCGGTGCCGGGGCAGCTCGTTGTCGAAGGAGAACCCCTCGCCCTCGTGGCCCACCTCGACGAGCCCGCCCTCGACGTCGACCCAGCCGAGAACGTCCGGCTCGCAGTGCTCGCGCCGCGTGCCCGCGTACGCCGGCTCCAGCGGGTTGCGCGAGAGGACGTGCTTGATGTCCATGAGCAGCAGCTCCTGGTGCTGCTGCTCATGGTGGAAGCCGAGCTCGATGGTGGGGGCGAGCTTGCCGAGGGTGCCGTCGTCGAGGGTCGCGACGAGGTCGCGCATCCGGTCGTCGACGTTGCCGCGGTAGACCCCGACGTCGTGGGCACCCGGCCGGGTGACGAGCCCCCGGTCGGGGCGGGCGTAGCGGGGGCCGAGGCTCTCGTAGTAGCTGTTGAAGAGGAACCAGTAGCGGTCCTGGAACGGGGTGAAGCCCTGCTCGTGCTCGGACAGCACGAAGGTCTCGAAGAACCACGTGACGTGCGCCCGGTGCCACTTCGTCGGCGAGACGTCGGGCATCGACTGGACGGTCTGGTCCTCGGGCGAGAGGGGGGCGGCGAGGCGCTCGGTGTGCTCGCGCACCTCGTCGTAGCGGGTGGTCAGGGTGCTGGCGTCCCACGTCGAGGTGGACATGGCGGCGCTCCTCTCGGTCGGGGCCGGTCGGGCGTGCCGTCCATCCTGACCCACCCCACCGACACCGGACCACCGGAGTGACAGCCGGGTCCGAAACCGTCAGGAGTTGTTCATCTGCGCTCCGCGGACACGGTGGTCGGGTCGAGACGGGGAGGGACCGACGATGACCACCACCGAGCAGCAGACGCTCGCGACGGAACGCCCGCACCGCGGGAGGGCGGCCACGCGCTCCTCGTCGCCCTCGACCGGGTCGAGCTCCAGCCGGCGGTCGTCGTCCTCGCGGTCGGCCTGCACTTCGTCCCGTTCGCCGCGGCCTTCGACGCGCCCGTCTTCGCGAGGCTCGGCTGGACCCTCGCGGGTCTCGGCGTCATGGGCCTCGTCCTCGGCGTCGCGGCCGGGGCGGCAGCGGTGGCGGCCGCGGCCGTCCTCGCGGGTCCCACCCTGCTCGTGCTCATGACCGCCGACGCACTGTCCGCCTGAGCGGACCGGTCCGAGGTCGCGCGACGGCGGACTCGGGGGCGGCTAGGTTTGGAGCCATGCCGGGTCACCGCATCTTCACGACGAGCCTCGCGAGCATCCACCCGCACTACGTCGCCAAGGCGGAGCGCAAGGGTCACACGGCCGACGAGGTCGACGAGGTCATCTGCTGGCTGACCGGCTACGACCGGCCCGGCCTGCAGCGGGTCCTCGACGACGGCACCGACCTCGAGACCTTCTTCGCGCGGGCCCCGGCGATGAACCCGAACGCCTCGCTCATCACGGGGGTGATCTGCGGGCACCGGGTCGAGGAGATCGAGGACCCTCTGATGCAGCAGATCCGCTGGATGGACAAGCTCGTCGACGAGGTTGCGCGCGGGAAGAAGATGTCGTCGATCCTCCGCGGCAGCGACGTCGCCGGGTCGTGACCGGCCGGGCTCAGGTGGTGGGGGCGAAGCCGGTGACGACGAGTACCGGCTCGCCCGCCTCGTCGGTGGCGGCGAGGTCGAGCTCGGCCGTGATCCGCCAGTCGTGGTCGCCGTCCTCGTCGTCGAGGATCTGGGTGACGACCCAGAGCCCCTCCTCCTCCGCGACCGTGAAGAGCGCCGGCCCGCGCGCCGCCGGCCCGGTGGAGAACTCGCCGTACTCGGCGAGGTACTCGGCCGCGGCGTCCTGCCAGGCCTCGGCGGTGAGCCCGCCGTCGAGGGCGGCCAGAGCCTCGTAGCGTGCCAGGGCCAGCAGCTCGACACGCCGGAACATGCTCTGCCGCACCATGACCCGCAGCGCACGAGGGTTGTCGGAGAGCACCCGCCCCGCGCCCGGGGTGCGGACGTCGGCGGCGTCCGGCTCGTCGGTGGGGTTCGTCAGCGACTCCCACTCGTCGAGCAGGCTGGAGTCGGTGTGCCGCACCACCTCGCCGAGCCACTCGACGAGGTCGTCGAGCTCCTCGGTGCGGGCGGACTCCGGCACGGTGGCGCGCAGCGCCCGGTAGGCGTCGGTGAGATACCGCAGGACGACGCCCTCGGCGCGGGCCAGCTTGTGGTGGGCGACGAACTCCCCGAACCCCATCGCGCGCTCGAACATCTCGCGGACGACCGACTTCGGTGACAGGTCCCGCGGGTCCACCCACGGGTGCCGCTGCCGGTAGGTGCGCAGCGCGAGCTCGAGCTCCTCGGCGAGCGGCTTGGGCCAGGTGACGTCGTCGAGGGCGTCCATCCGCTCCTCGTACTCCATGCCGTCGGCCTTCATCGCGGCCACCGCCTCGCCGCGCGCCTCGTACTGCTGCGCGAGCACCACGGGGCGGGGGTCGTCGAGGGTCGCCTCGATGACGCTCACGACGTCGAGGGCGTAGCCCGGGGCCTCGGGGTCGAGGAGGTCGAGGGCGGCGAGGGCGAACGCGGAGAGCGGCTGGTTGAGGGCGAAGCCGTCGTGGAGGTCGAGGGCGACCTGGAAGGGCCCCTCCTCGTAGCGCCGACCCTCGCGGCGGAGGAAGCGCTCGAGCGGCGAGGGCTCGGGCGCGCCGTCACCGGACCCCGGGCCGGTGGTGTCCGCCGGGCCGTCGTCGGAGGCATCGGCGCCCTCGGTACCCGGCTCGGGGGTGGCGGCCGGTGCCAGGCCGGCGGCGGCGAGGGCCTCACCGAGCGCGCCGAGGCCCGCCGCTCCCTCGGGCTCGGGCTCGGGCTCGGGCTCGACCGGCGCCGCCTCGACTGTCGGCGCGGCGGGCGGATCCGGTTCCGGCGGAAGCCAGTCCGAGACCGATGACCCGTCGTCCGGCTCGACCACACCGGCGCGCAGGAGCGACCCGAGCACCTGGACGGCGCGTTCGACGAGGGCGTCCTGGCGCGTCCCGTCCTCGTGGTTCTCCAGCAGCAGCGTGTGCAGGGCGTCCTGCTGGCCCTCCCACTGGTCCAGGACGTTGAGCACCATCGCGTGCGTGACGCGCATCTTCGACGTCAGCGGCTCGGGGACGCCGTGGACGAGCTTGTCGTACGTCGACTCGGCGTAGGTCAGCACGCCGTCCGGCGGCTTCCGGCGGACGATGCGTCGTTCCTTCTTCGGGTCACCCCCGGCCTTGGCCAGGGCCTTGGAGTTCTCGATGACGTGCTCGGGCGCCTCGACGACGACGTAGCCGATGGTGTCGAAGCCCGCCCGCCCCGCGCGCCCAGCGATCTGGTGGAACTCCCGCGCCCGGAGCACGCGCTGCTTGCGCCCGTCGTACTTGGTGAGCGAGGTGAGCAGCACGGTCCGGATCGGCACGTTGATGCCGACGCCGAGGGTGTCCGTGCCGCAGATGACGGCGAGCAGCCCGGCCTGCGCGAGGGTCTCGACGAGGCGGCGGTACTTCGGGAGCATCCCGGCGTGGTGCACGCCGATGCCGTGGAGGACCAGCCGGCGCAGCGTCTGCCCGAAGCCCTTGCCGAACCGGAAGCCGCCGAGGGCGTCCTTGATGGCGGCCTTGCGCTCCTGGGACACCACCTCGACCGACGTGAGCGCCTGGGCCTGCTCGACCGCGCCGGCCTGGGTGAACGAGACGACGTAGACGGGTGCGCGGTCGTCGCGCAGCAACAGCTCGAGGGTCTCGTGGACGGCGGTGAGCACCCACACGAACTCGAGCGGGACGGGACGCTCGGCGCCGGTGACCGCGACGACGTCCCGCCCGGACCGCCGGGACAGGTCGCGCTCGAGCTCGGTGGTGTCGCCGAGGGTCGCGGACATCAGGAGCATCTGGGTGTCGGGCAGCAGCAGCAGGGGAACCTGCCACGCCCAGCCGCGGTCCGGCTCGCCGTAGAAGTGGAACTCGTCCATGACGACCAGCCCCACGTCGGACGCGTCCCGCTCCCGGAGCGCGTGGTTGGCGAGCACCTCGGCGGTCGCGCAGATGATGGGGGCGCCCGGGTTGACGGCCGCGTCGCCGGTGAGCATGCCGACCTGCTCGGCACCGAAGGTCTCGACGAGGGCGAAGAACTTCTCGGAGACGAGCGCCTTGATGGGCGCGGTGTACCAGGAGCGGCGCCCCGCGGCGAGGGCCTGGGCGTGCGCCGCGACGGCGACGAGCGACTTGCCCGACCCGGTGGGGGTGGCGAGGACGACGTGCGCACCCTCGGCCAGCGCGAGGACCGCCTCCTCCTGGGCCGGGTAGAGGGCGAACCCCCGCTCGCCGGCCCACTCGACGAACACGTCGAGCGCGGCGTCGGCGCCGATCCCCGGAGTGCCGGCGGTGTCGCCGGTCAGGCGGTCGGTGAGCGTCATCGGGGTTGATTCTCCCCCATGCCGAGGACCGGTCTCCCCGACCCCACCGCGGGCGCGCTCGGTAGCCTCGCCGGATGGACCCCTCCGACGCAGTGCAGTGGCTCGGTGTCGAGCGCGCCTGGTGGGTCGCGGGCGGCATCCTCGTCCTCACCGTGGCCGGGGCCGTCCTCGCCCGCGCCGCGCTCCCTCGGGCCTTCGACCGTGGCGAGCCGGGCCGGGTGCTGGGGCGCCAGCTCGGGCGCGTCCTCAGCGTCCTCGTCGTGGTGGTCGGCATCGTGTGGGCGCTCAGCGTCGTGGGCGTCGCCATCGGGCCGCTCGTCGGGGCGCTCGGCCTCACCGGGGTCGCCGTCGCGTTCGCGGCCCAGGACATCCTCCAGAACTTCATCGCCGGCATCCTCATCCAGATCCGGCGGCCGTTCCGGATCGGCGACCAGGTGACCCTCATGGACTACGACGGCACCGTCCGCGACGTCGACATGCGGGCCGTCCGGGTCCTCACCTTCGACGGGCTCGACGTCGTGCTCCCGGCGAAGGAGGTCCTCGGCAACGCGATCGTCAACCACACCCGCACGCCGCGGCGACGCACCACGCTGGAGATCGGGGTCCGCTACGACGCCGACCTCGAGCGCGCCCGGGCCGTCATGCTCGGGGCCGCGACGTCGGTGGAGGACGTGATGCCCGAGCCGGAGGTGCTGGTCTGGGTGCGGGAGTTCGCCGACAACGCCATCGTCCTCGACCTCATGTTCTGGCACGACCCGGACATCGCGACGCTGCGCCGGGTCCGCAGCGAGGTCGCGGTCGCCGTCAAGGTGGCGCTCGACGCGGCCGGCATCGAGATCCCGTTCCCGCAGCGGGTGCTGCACTGGGGCGAGGGCAGCAGCCCGGCCAGTGGCCCGCGCAGCGAGGCGGGTGGCTGAGGCCTGCCCCACCCTTCTCTCCCGGTCACCGTCGGCGCGGGGCCTCGCTCGCGCCGACGTGCTCGAGGAGCCACTCGACGAGGGGGCGGACGGCACGCCAGTCGGCACGGACCCGGTCGACGACCTCGGGGGTCGACAGCCACGCGGGCGCGCCGTGCTGCCGCCCGGCGGTGACGTGCTTGCGCCGCATCAGCGCCAGGCGCGGATGGTCGGCGGGGACGCCGCGGGGGCGCGTGGCCACCTGCTCGCCGCCGATCTCGAACCCCTCGGTGGTGAGACGCTCGACGATCGCCAGCAGCCGCGTCCCCGAGCCCGCGGCGTCGACGGCCTGCCGGTAGCGGGCGGTCTGGTCGGTGCCGACGGGGTAGAAGCCGCCTCCGGTGAACAGCCCGGCCGCCGAGACCTGCACGTACCAGCCGATCCCCGGGACCGTGGTGGCGAGCGCGCCCTGGTGGTCCTTGTACGGCGACTTGTCCGTGCTGAAGCGGATGTCGCGGTGCGGGCGGTAGAGGTGGGCCTCCCCGAACTCGTCGGCCAGCGCGTCGACGAGCGCCTCCATCGGGCCCCGGACCGACGCCTCCCAGCGGTCGCGGTGCGCCTGCCACCACGTACGGGTGTTCTCGACGGCGAGGTCCTCGTAGAAGTCGAGCGCGTCGAGGGGGATGCCCTGCTCGGCCATCACCCCTCCGGTCGGTGGTTGGTCGCCCAGGCCCGGGCGACGAGCTCGCGCAGGACGCCCTCGTCGACGTCGGAGAGGCGCTTGACGTAGAGGCAGCCCTTGCCGGTGGTGTGCGGGCCGAGCCGCTCGAGGAGGTCGGTGTTGGTGCCGTAGTACGTGAGGCCGTACAGGGTGAGGGCGGCCTTGCGCGGAGCGAGCCCGACGGCGAACCACTCGCGCTCCTTGCCGTCGGCGGTGCGGTACGGCTGCCGCCCGAAGCCGATGACCGAGCTGCCCCACATCCGTGGCTCGGCCCCGGTGACCTCACGCAGCAGCACGAGGGCCTCGACGGCATCCGCGCGCCGCCGTTCGTCCGGCACCGTGGCGAGGTAGCCCTCGACGTCGCCCTGGGTGGGTGTGGTCCTCCGGTCGCCGTGGTCGCTCGTCATCGCGCCTCCTCGGGGTCGACACCACCGTAGGGCCGGTGTCGAGGCCCGTCACGCTCGTCCGAGTCGCCGGAGTCGTCGATGGGAGGTTCGCCCGGGTCATGACGCGGGAGACCCTCCCATCCGCGGTGACCGGGCGCGATCCGGGGCGCTGCCGTGAGGTCGGTCGAGACCTCCCCATCCGGGCGCCGGGGGACGATGATCGGAGGGTGCCCCGGGCCACCGACGTCCCGGGGCACGCCGACCGAGGGAGCAGCACCCATGGACCTGGCCCTGACCGAGGACGAGCGCGACATCCGGCAGTGGGTGCGCACCTTCGTCGAGAAGGAGATCATGCCGCTGGAGCAGGACGTCCTGGCCCGGGAGCGGCGCCACGAGCGCGGCCTGCCCGCCGAGGAGGCCCAGCGGTTGCGGGCCACCGCGCGTGAGGCGGGGTTCTTCGGTGTCCTCACGCCGGAGGAGTACGGCGGGATGGGGCTCTCGGCCGTCATGGCGGCGCTCATCGAGGTCGAGCTCGGGCGCTCGTTCGTGCCCTTCCAGTTCGGCGGGGAGGCCGACAACATCCTCTTCAACGCCACCGAGGCGCAGCAGGACGAGTACCTGCGCCCGACCATCGAGGGCGCCCGGCGCAGCTGCTTCGCGATCACCGAGCCCGGGGCGGGGTCGGACGCGCGCGCCATCCGCACCTCCGCGCGGCGCGACGGGGACGAGTGGGTGATCAGCGGCGAGAAGACCTTCATCACCGGTGGCCACGAGGCGGACTACGTCATGGTCTTCGCCGTCACCGACCCGGAGAAGCACCGGGAGGGGCGCACCGAGGAGTCGGTGACCTGCTTCCTCGTGGACCGCGACCGGGGCTGGACCTCGCAGCCGATCGACACGATGGGCGAGTGGGGGCCGGCCGCGCTGACCTTCGACGACGTCCGGGTGCCGCACTCCGCGATCCTCGGGGAGGAGGGTCAGGGGTTCCCGCTGGCGATGCAGTGGATCGGCAAGGGGCGCTACCTCCTGCCGGCGCGGGCGCTCGGCGGGTGCGAGCGGATGGTCGAGATGGCGATGGAGCACGCCCGCACGCGGGTGACGTTCGGGGCGCCGATCGCCGAGCGGCAGGCCATCCAGTGGATGGTCGCCGACTCCGCCACCGAGATCGAGGCGCTCCGCTGGCTCGTGCTGTCGGCGGCGTGGCAGGTGGACGCCGGGGCGGACTCGCGGCAGGCGCAGTCGATGGCCAAGCTGTTCGGTGGGGTCAAGGCCAACGAGATCGTCGACCGGATGCTCCAGGTCCACGGCGGCATGGGCTACACCCGCGAGCTGCCGCTGGAGCGCTGGTACCGCGAGCTGCGGCTGCTGCGGATCTACGAGGGCACCGACGAGATCCAGCGCCGCACCATCGCCCGCAACCTGCTCAAGGGGCACGCGAGCGTCCGCGGCCACCTCGGCTGACCCCCTCCCCGGACCTGCGGGTTTATCGGGTCACCCGATACGGCCGCGCTTCACCCGAGAAGCCTTCCCGGGTGAAGCGGGGGTTTCTCGGGTCACCCGATAAACCCGCCGGGGGGCTCCGGGGTCAGGCGTCGGCGTCGAGGGCCGCCAGCTCGTCGCTCGTCAGCTCCAGCCCGGCCGCGCGGACCGAGTCGGTGATCGACTCCGGCCGCGAGGCGCCCGGGATCGGCAGCACGACGTCGGCCAGCGCCAGCTCCCAGGCCAGCGCCACCTGGTGCGGCGAGACGCCGTGCGCCTCGGCCACCTGCGCGAACGTCGAGTGGTCGTCGCCGAGACCCGAGGCCTTCCTGATGCCGCCGAGAGGGCTCCACGGCAGGAAGGCGATGCCGAGCCGCGCGCAGTGCTCCAGCTCCTCGCGCGAGGACCGGAACGCCGGCGAGAACTGGTTCTGCACGGACACCAGCCGGCCGCCGAGGACCTCGTTCGCCTCGTCGATCTGCGCGACCGACGCGTTCGAGATGCCGGCCCGCTGGATGACGCCCTCGTCGAGCAGCTCGACGAGCGCACCGACCGACTCGGCGTACGGCACCGACGGGTCCGGGCGGTGGTACTGGTAGAGCCCGATGGCGTCCACGCCGAGGCGCTTGGCCGACGCCTTCGCGGCCTCCTTGAGGTACTCCGGGCGCCCGTCCTGCGTCCACGAGCCGTCGCCGGGGCGCAGGTGCCCGCCCTTGGTGGCGACGAGCACGGAGGAGGTGTCGCCGCCGTAGGACCCGAGGGCCTTCGCGATGAGCTCCTCGTTGTGGCCGACCTCGTTCGCGTCGCGGTGGTACGCGTCCGCGGTGTCGATGAGGGTGACGCCGGCGTCGAGCGCCGCGTGGATCGTCGCGATGGACCGGGCCTCGTCCGGGCGGCCCTCGATGGACATCGGCATGCCGCCGAGGCCGATCGCGCCGACCTGGACGTCTCCGAGTGCACGCTGCTTCATGTCATCAGCTCCTCTGTGTGGCGGGTCTTCCGGGGGGCCGTGGGGCCGCCGGCCGGGTCGTGCGTACCTCAGTGCCAAGGCCCGCAGCGGCCCGGATGTTCCCCGCCGAGGGTTCGCCGACCGTTCACGGACCGGTGCTCTCCAGGGGTGGCCGACGTCGGCACCCGGTGCTACGTTCGCGGCGCACGCGTGCGGGTCGAGGAGTCGAGGACAGGTCGTCGCTTCCCCGCCGGACCCAGGAGGATGCATGTTCCGGATGTCGTTGCGCCGGCTGGTCACGAGGGTCGCCGTCGGCGCCCTCGCGCTCGCCGCCCCCATCGCGCTCAGTCCCGCCCCGGCCTCGGCCGCCGCCCCGACCGACCTCTTCTTCTCGGAGTACGTCGAGGGGTCGAGCAACAACAAGGCGATCGAGATCTACAACGGCACCGGCGCCGCGGTCGACCTCACCGCCGGCGGCTACAACGTGCAGGTCTTCCCCAACGGCGCCACCGCGCCGAACAGCACCACCCAGCTGACCGGCACCCTCGCGGCCGGCGACGTGTTCGTCGAGGCCAACTCGAGCGCCAACGCTGCGATCCTGGCGGCTGCGGACCTCACCACGGGCAGCGCGAACTGGAACGGCGACGACGCCGTCGTCCTGCGCAAGGGCACGACCGTCCTCGACGTCATCGGCCAGATCGGCGTCCAGCAGGTCTGGGGCTCCGGCGACGTCACGACCCAGAACGACACCCTGCGCCGGATGGCCACCGTCTGCGCGGGCGACCCCGACGGTTCCGACGTCTTCGACCCCGCTGTCGAGTGGGACGGCTTCCCCCAGGACGCCGTCGACGGCCTCGGCTCTCACACCGCCAGCTGCGGCGGCGGCCCCGTCGAGGACGCCGCCCCCACCGTCACCGCGACGACCCCTGCGGACGGCGGGACGGTCGTCCCGACCCAGTCGCCGACGATCACGTTCTCCGAGGCCGTCACCCTCGCCGACGGCGCGGTCTCGCTCACCTGCAGCGCGTCCGGTGACGTCGCCGTCGCCGTCACGGGCGGCCCCACCGACTTCACGGTCGACCCCGCCACCGCGCTCGTCGACGGCGAGTCCTGCACCCTGACCGTCGCGGCCGACGGCGTCAGTGACGTCGACGCCAACGACCCGCCGGACACGATGGCCGCCGACGTCACCGTGGCCTTCTCGGTCGCGAGCCAGTGCGGTGCCGACTACACGCCCGTCTACGACATCCAGGGCAGTGGCGAGACCGCCGCGATCACCGGGCCCGTCACCACGAGCGGCGTCGTGGTCGCCGACTACGAGGGGCCCCAGCCCGCGCTGCGCGGCTTCTACCTCCAGGACCTCGAGGGTGACGGCGACGCCGCCACCTCCGACGGCATCTTCGTCTTCGACAACGGGGCGGACCTCGTCTCCGCCGGTGACGTCGTCCGGGTCAGCGGCAGCGCCGGCGAGTACCAGGGCCAGACGCAGATCTCCGGCACCCTCGCCCTGGAGACCTGCGGCACCGGGAGCGTGGAGCCGACCGATGTCGCCCTCCCGATGGCCAGCGCCACCGACTTCGAGAAGTACGAGGGGATGCTCGTCGAGTTCCCCCAGACCCTGTCGGTCACCGAGCACTTCCAGCTCGGCCGGTTCGACCAGGTCGTCGTCTCCTCCGGCGGCCGGCTCCAGCAGCCGACGAGCGTCGTCTCTCCGGGCGCCGACGCGATCGCCCTCCAGGCGCAGAACGACCTGAACCGGCTGATCATCGACGACACCCTCAACAGCCAGAACCCCGACCCGATCATCTGGGGCCGTGGCGGTCAGCCGCTGTCGGCCGAGAACACCCTGCGCGGTGGTGACACCACGACCGGTGCCACCGGCGTCATGACCTACACGTGGGCGGGCAGCTCGGCGAGCGGCAACGCCTACCGGCTCCGCCCGCTCGACCAGTCCGGCGCCGGCATCGAGTTCGAGGCCGTCAACGCGCGCCCGACGAGCGCCCCCGACGTGGGCGGCGACGTCCAGGTCGCCGGCATGAACCTGCTCAACTACTTCAACACCTTCGACGGGATCCCCGACCGGGTCGACAACTGCACCGGCGGAGTCACCGGCCCGGCGATGGACTGCCGCGGCGCGGACACCGCCGCGGAGTTCGAGCGGCAGACGGCCAAGACCGTCGCCGCGATGACGACGCTCGACGCGGACGTGTTCGGCGTCAACGAGATCGAGAACGACGGCTACGGCCCGGACTCGGCGATCGCCTACCTCGTCGACCGGCTCAACGCGGCCACCGCGCCCGGCACCTACGCCTTCATCGACGCCGACGCCCGCACCGGGCAGGTCGACGCCCTGGGTGACGACGCCATCAAGGTCGGACTCGTCTACAAGCCCGGTGTCGTGACCCCGGTCGGGGACACCGCGGCGCTCAACAGCACCGAGTTCGTCACGGGGGGCGACAGCGCCCCGCGCAACCGCCCCTCCCTCGCCCAGGCGTGGAAGGTCAACGCGACCGGCGGCGTGTTCGTCACGGACGTCAACCACCTGAAGTCCAAGGGCTCCGCGTGCAACGACCCGGACACCGGCGACGGGCAGGCCAACTGCGCCGTCGTGCGCACGAACGCGGTCCGCACGCTCCTCGACTGGCTCGCTTCGGACCCCACGGGCACCGGTGACGAGGACGTCCTCCTCGTCGGCGACTACAACTCGTACGCCCAGGAGACCCCCATCACCACGCTCGAGGCGGGCGGCTTCGCCAACCTCGTCGAGCAGTACCAGGGCGCGGACGCCTACTCGTACGTCTTCGACGGACAGTGGGGCTACCTCGACCACGCGCTCGGGTCGGCCTCCCTCAGCCGCCAGGTGACCGGCGTCGCGGACTACCACATCAACTCCGACGAGCCGTCGGTCCTGGACTACAACACCGACTTCAAGTCGGCCGGCCAGGTCGAGTCGCTGTACGCGCCCGACGAGTACCGCGTCTCCGACCACGACCCGGTGCTCGTCGGGCTGTCCCCGCGGCCGACGCTCGACATCGCGTTCGAGGGGCCGCTCGCGAAGGAGGGGCGCACGGTCAAGAAGGGCTCCACGCTGCCGATCAAGATCGAGGTCGAGGGCTGCACCATCCCGGCCGACCAGGCGCCGGTGGTCACCGTCGAGCTCGACGGTGAGACCGTCGCGACCGGCACGATGCGGTTCGATGACGGCGAGTGGGTCTACCTGCTGCGCACGGGCACCCTGCCCCGGGTCGGTGTCACGTACACCGTGACGGTCCACGTCCCGTGGAACGGCCAGACCGTCTCCGGGAGCTTCCGGCTGCGCTGACGCACGGACGAGGCCCCCGGCCGCGGGATCACCGCGGCCGGGGGCCTCGTCACGTCAGGGGCGACCCGGAGGTCAGCGGGAGCGGCGACCGCCGGAGCGCTCGGAGAAGGACGCCGCCGAGCGCACCGAGGTGCCCGAGGTGGCACCGGAGCCGGAGCCCCGGCCACCGCGGCGACCCGAACCGCCGGACCCGCCGGAGCCACCGGAGGAGCCCGAGCCGCGGCGCGGCTGGGACGGACCACCCGAGCGGCCCTCACTGCGCGGGCCGCGGGACCGGCGCGGGCCGTCCGTGCGGGGGGCGCCGCCACCGGCGGACTGGCCGCGGCCACCGCCGCGACGACCCGAGCCCTGCCCCGAGGACTCCGGACGGGCGCCGACGAAGGCGCCCTCGAGGGCCCGCTCACCGGGGGCGAGCTCGGTGAGGACGGGGTGCTGGGCGTGGGCCCGGGTGATGGTGGGCGTGATGCCGGCCTTGCGGGTGAGGTCGCGGACGTCGCGCACCTGGTCGTCGGTCATCAGGGTGATGACGGTGCCCGAGGCGCCGGCGCGCGCGGTGCGCCCGGAGCGGTGGAGGTACGCCTTGTGCTCGGTCGGCGGGTCGGCGTGGATCACGAGGTTGACGTCGTCGACGTGGATGCCGCGCGCGGCGATGTCGGTGGCGACGAGGGTCTTCGCGGCGCCGCTGTGGAACGCGTCCATCGTCCGGGTGCGGGCACCCTGGCTGAGGTTGCCGTGCAGCTCCACCGCGGGCACGCCGCCGTCGTTGAGCTGGCGGGCGATCCGCTTGGCGCGGTGCTTGGTCCGGGTGAAGACGATGGTGCGGCCCGGGGCGGAGGTGAGGTCGAGCAGCACCGGGAGGTGCGCGGTCGAGGCGATGTGCAGGACGTGGTGCGCCATCGCGGCGACCGGCGACTGGGCCGAGTCGGCCTCGTGCGTCACCGGGCTCTGGAGGAAGCGCTTGGCGAGGACGCCGATGCCGGCGTCGAGGGTGGCGGAGAAGAGCATCCGCTGGCCCTGGGTGGGCGTGGCCTCGAGGAGGCGGCGCACCTGGGGGAGGAAGCCGAGGTCGGCCATGTGGTCGGCCTCGTCGACGACGGTCACCTCGACCGAGCCGAGCGAGACGTGGCCCTGGCCGATGAGGTCCTCGAGCCGCCCGGGGCAGGCCACGACGACGTCGACGCCGCGGCGCAGCGCGGAGACCTGCGGGCCCTGGCCGACGCCACCGAAGACGGTGCGGGAGGTGAGCCCGAGCGCGGCGGCCAGCGGGGCCATCGCCTCGTCGATCTGGTTCGCGAGCTCGCGGGTCGGCGCGAGGATCAGCGCGCGCGGCCGCTTCGGGGTGCGGCGGGTGCCGCTCGTCGAGAGGCGGGTGAGCAGGGGCAGGAGGAAGGCGACGGTCTTGCCGGAGCCGGTGCGGCCCCGGCCGAGGACGTCCCGACCCGCGAGGGAGTCGGGCAGCGTCGCGGCCTGGATGGGGGTGGGCGTCGTGATCCCGCCGGAGGCGAGGACGTCGACGAGAGCGGTCGGCACGCCGAGGGCGCCGAAGGTGTCAGTGGACAAGGGAGAAGTGCTCCAACGTGTGGGGACGTCGAGGTGGGCGGCACGGCCGTCGGCATCGACATCAGCGGATGTTCTGCCGGGCGGGGCTCTGGGGCCGCGGCGCCGGTGACGTGGACCGTGGTCCGTCACGAGGGCATCGACATCAAAGAAAACAGGGCCCGAGGCAGAACTGGGCGGGCCACTGCCCCATCAGCCTACGGCACGGACGGGCTCGTCCGGACCACGGCCGCTCCGGGGCTCGGTTCGAGGTGGGCGGCGCCGATGGCTCCGGCCCACTCCCCGAGCCCGGCCCGGACCACCGCGACCCCCTCGGGGTCGGGGAGCAGGTCCGCGAGCGCGTCGCGCAGCGGGTCGAGCAGCACGGCACCCGCCTCGGCCATCCCGCCCCCGACGACGACGAGCCGCGTGCCGGCGGCGGCGACCACAGGGGCGAGCGCTCGTGCCAAGGTGCCGAGTGCGGTGTGCCAGATGGCGGTCGCCACCGGGTCGCCGGTCTCGACCGCGGCGGCCACCGTCGCGGCGTCCCCGTCCCGGCCGGCCTCGCGCCACCGTCGCCCGACCGCGGTCGCACCGGCCACGGCCTCGACGCAGCCGCGGCGACCGCAGCCGCACTCGGGCCCGTCGGGGTCGACGCGGACATGGCCGAGCTCACCCGTCCAGGTGCTGCCACGGACCACGCGTCCGCCCGTCATGAGGGCGACGGCCAGGCCGGTGCCGAGCGGGACGAAGAGGACGTCGTCGACGCCGCGGGCGGCCCCGAGCAGGTGCTCCGCGAGCAGTCCGGCGCGCACGTCGTGGCCGATGACCACCTCCGCCTCGACGTGCTCCGCCACCGCCGACCGCAGGTCGAGGTCGTCCCAGCCGAGGTTGGCCGACCAGACGCCGATCCCCGCGGCCTCGTCGACGAGTCCGGGCACGACGAGCCCGACCCGGCTCGGCACCGGGGCACCGTCCACCCGCTCGAGCAGCCGGGTGAGGGCGCCGGCCACGGTCGGACCCATGGTGTGCGCCACGTCGGAGGGGGTGGGCTCGACATGGCGCGCGACGATCGAGTCCTCGTGCCGCAGCACGGCCTTGAGGCGGGTTCCCCCGATGTCGACGCCGGCGGTCCACGCGGGCGCGCCGGTCGTCGACGTGGCGCGGTCGGGGTCCCACGGCGCGGGGTCGGCGTCGGCCACGGCCTCTCCTCGGTGCTCGATTGCGACGGACTGACGGGCCGATCGAGCATAGTCACTCCCCGCGGCGGGGCGGCCCCGCCTACGATGACGGCGTGGGCGACGAGGCGACGGGCACGATGACGCCGTCGTCGCGATGGGCGGCCGTGCTCGACCTGCTCGCCACCCGGGGTCGGCTCTCGGTCGCCGAGACGGCCCGCGAGCTCGCGGTCTCGGAGGCCACGGTGCGCCGCGACTTCGCGGAGCTGGCGCGTCGGCAGCTCGTCACCCGCCACCACGGCGGCGTCGTGGCCGCCTCCGTCGCCTACGAGCTGCCCTACCGGTACCGGTCGACGCAGGCCGACGACGGGCTGGAGCGGATCGCGGCCCACGCGGCGTCGCTCGTCGAGCCCGGTGAGGTCGTGGCGCTCAACGGCGGGACGACGACCACGGTCACCGCCCGGGCCCTCACCTCGCGCGAGGACCTGGCGGGTGACGGCGGCCCCGCGTTCACGCTCGTGACGAACGCCCTGAACATCGCCGCGGAGGCCGTGCTCCGTCCGCACGTCCAGTGCGTCTCCCTCGGCGGGGTCGCGCGCCCCGAGTCCTACGAGGTGAGCGGGCCGCTCGCGGAGCTGGTCGTCGCGCAGCTCTGGTTCGACGTCGCGATCGTCGGGGTCAACGCGCTGTCGGCGCAGGAGGGCGCGACCTGCCGGTTCGAGGACGAGGCCGCCATCGTCCGGGCCATGGTCGAGCGCTCCCGCCGGGTCGTGGTGGTCGCCGACGCCGAGAAGCTGGGGGTCCGGACCTTCGCGACGATCTGCCCGGCCGAGCGGATCACCACCGTCGTGACGACCGCCGCCGACCACACCCCGGAGGTCGCCGCCCTGCGTGCCCGCGGCGTCGAGGTCGTCTGCGTCTGAGGCCGTCCTCGCCCCGAATTCGCTCGACGCGCGCACTCTCGCTGCGCGTTTGTGATCGCCGGCTCCTCGGATCGCTCACGATCTTGCGCGCAGGTACAGTGTCAGGCGCCCGGCCGACGGACGTCCGCGGACGTCCCGGTGAGGGCCTGGCGCACCACTGCCGGAGCACCGGCATCTCAACGAGGAGAGCGATGAGCACGACGCGACGACACACGATGCTGACCGGCGTGGCGGTCACCGGGGCGCTGGCCCTGACGGCCTGCGGCGGTGGCACCGGTGCGGGCCAGGCCGACGGGGGGTCGGGGGACGGCGAGAAGGCCACCACGATCACCCTCATGGCCGCCGAGTACTCCAAGGACAACACCAAGGCGTTCTGGGACGCCTTCGCCAAGGAGTACAAGAGCAAGTACGGCTACACGCTGGACGTCAACGTCGTCAGCTGGGACAACATCGACCAGCAGTCCTCGACGATGATCCAGAACAACCAGCCGCCGGATGTCCTCAACCTCAACGCGTACGCGAGCTACGCCAAGGACGGCCTGCTCTACTCGGCCGACGAGGTGCTCCCCGCGGAGGCCAAGGCCGACATCCTCCCGACGTTCGTGAAGTACGGGACGTACGACGGGAAGTTCTACGGCTTCCCCGACCTCAGCAGCGCCCGTGCGCTGTTCTACAACACCGCCCTCTTCGAGAAGGCCGGCATCGCCAACCCGCCGACGACCTGGGCCGAGCTCGAGGCCGACGCCAAGAAGGTCAAGGACGCGACCGGCGACGTCGGCTACGTGATGCCCCTCGGCCCGGAGGAGTCGCAGGGCGAGTTCTCCATGTGGCTGTTCAACAACGGCGGCGACTGGAAGACCGACGGCAGCTGGGCGATCAACTCGCCCCAGAACGTCGAGACCCTGACCTTCATGAAGAAGCTCGCCGACGAGGGCCTGACCCAGGCCAACCCGGCGCGCACCAACCGGGCCGACGCGTTCGACCTCTTCAAGTCGGGCAAGGCCGGGATGGTCGTCGGCTTCTCGCCGCTCGCCGGGGCGCTCGACGCCGACGGCACGGTGAAGTACGCCGTCGCGCCGTTCCCGAGCAACGACGGGTCCGAGAGCAAGACCTTCGGCGTCACCGACTACCTCATGGCGTTCAAGAAGCCGGGCAACCAGGACGCGCTCAAGGCGTTCTACGAGCTCTACTACTCGAAGGACCAGATCAACTCGTTCATCGAGAAGGAGGGCTTCCTCCCGGTCACGCAGACGGGCGTGGAGTACTTCCAGAAGGACGACAAGCTCAAGGTCTACCTCGACACCCTCCCGAACGCCCGGCTCACCCCGACCGACGACCCGACGTGGGACAAGGTCAAGCTGGCCGTCCAGCAGAACCTCGGCTCGGCGATGACCGGTGACCCGAAGGCGACGCTCGACAAGCTCCAGCAGACCGCAGAGTCCGAGGGCTGACCGACGTGACGACGACCGACGACGTCCAGACGCCGTCGGCCCGCTCGACCCCCGGCGGGTCCCCGGCGCCCCGGCGCCGGCGGTCCGCCGGGGTCGGCCGGGTCAGCACCCCCATGGCGCTGCTCTGGCTCGCCCCGGCGATCGCCCTGATCGTCGGGGTGGTGCTGTTCCCGGCGATCATGCTGTTCCGGGCCTCGCGCTCGGAGTACTCGATCACCGGGCTGTACCGGGGTTCCGCGGGCTGGGACAACTACGCCAAGGTCCTCAGCTACCCGGACCTGCCCGTCGTGCTGCGGAACACCGTCGTCTGGGTCGTCGCCGTCGTCGCGATCACCATCGTCCTGTCGCTGGCGATCGCCCAGCTCCTCGTCAAGGACTTCCCCGGCCGCCGGGTCGTCCGGTGGGCCGTCATCGTCCCGTGGGCGGCCTCGCTCGTCATCACGAGCCAGCTGTTCGTCCTGCTCTACGACTACAACTACGGGCTGGTCAACCACGTCCTCCAGGGGCTGCACCTGATCGACACCCCGATCTCGTTCCTCGGCGACGACCGCTTCACGATGGCGTCGATGATCGTCGTCGGCGTCTTCGTGTCGCTGCCCTTCACCATCTTCGTGTTCATCGCCGGGCTCAACGCGATCCCGGGCGACGTCATGGAGGCCGCCGAGGTCGACGGCGCCTCCCCATGGCAGCGGTGGCGGCAGATCACCCTGCCGCTGCTGCGCCCGGCGCTGCTCATCGCGACCGTCCTCAACACGATCTACGTGTTCAACAGCTTCCCGATCATCTACACCCTCAACGACCGCAACCCCGGGTTCGGCAACGACACCCTCATCACGTTCATGTACAAGCTCGCCTTCAAGAGCCAGGAGAAGAACGTCGGGATGTCGGCCGCCACGGGCATCCTCAACGTCCTCGTGATCCTCGTCGTCGTGATGGTCTACCTCAAGGTCGTCAACTGGCGGGAGGAGACGAAGTGACCCGCACCCGACGCCCCCGGCTCGTCGCGTTCAGCGCGGCCGTCGTCGCCCTCGTGTTCCTCGCGCCGTACGTCGTCATGGTGCTCGACAGCCTCCGCACGAGCACCGACGTCAAGACGACGCCACCGTCGTTCCTGCCGCGGGTCTGGCAGTGGGACACCTACGCCACCGTGGTCACCGACGGCCGCTTCCCGCACTGGTTGTTCACCTCGCTCATCGTGTCCCTCGGCGCGACGGCGGTGGTCGTCCTCGTCGCGATCCCCGCGGCGTTCATGACCGCCCGCCACCGCTTCCCGGGGCGCGGTGTGTTCCTGCTCGTCGTGCTCATCACCCAGATGTTCGCGCCGACCTCGCTCGTCGTCGGCCTCTACCGCCAGTTCTTCGAGCTGAACATGATCAACACCTACGGGGCGCTGATCATCACGAACGCCGCGTTCAACCTGGCCTTCGCGATCTGGATCATGCACGGCTTCTTCTCCTCGATCCCGGTGGAGGTCGAGGAGGCGGCGGCGCTCGACGGCGTCGGCAAGATCGGGATGCTGCGCCGGGTCATGCTGCCGCTCGCGCTCCCGGGCCTGGTGACGGCGACGATCTTCACCTTCATCGCCGCGTGGAACGAGTACGTCGTGGCCCTGACCCTGATGATCGACGACGAGAAGAAGCCGCTCACCGTCGGGTTCCGGTCCTACGTCACCGGCTACGAGCAGAACTGGGACCAGCTGTTCGCCGCCTCGGTCATCGCGGTGGTCCCCGTCGTCATCCTCTTCGCGCTCATCGAGAAGCACCTCGTCGGCGGCCTGACCGCCGGCAGCGTCAAGTAGCCCCCGGCCCTCCCCGACTTCGTGCGGGTTGGCAGCACATCGACGCGCATCCGAGCCGGCGAAACCGCCCCGAAGTCGCACGAGGTCGCGGGGAAGCTCCGGGAGGTGCGGGTCGGAGGGGCGGGTCGGAGGGGCGGGTCGGAGGTGCGGGTCAGGGGGGCGGGTCAGAGCGCGGGGAGGACGGTGCCGAGGACGACCCAGCTCGCGGCCGCGCACACCACGGCGAAGCTCGCGACCCACACCAGGCGTGGCACCCGCGTGAGGCGTGCGAGGACCGCCGGGTCGCTCGCCGCGGGGTCGCGGGAGCCGGCGACGGCCCCGAGGTGCCGCCACGCGCCGACGACGAGCACGATCCCGGTGCCGACGAGGACCTGGGCGTGCAGCCGGTCCGACCCGGACCACCAGAGCCACGCCGTGACGGCCCCGACAGCGAGGACGACGAGCGCGGTGAGGACCGAGCGCGCCCGCAGCAGGGCCGCGAGGAGGATGACGAGCACGACGGCCAGCACCGTCGGGGCCCAGCCCCGAACCGCGAGCCACGCCAGTGCGGCGCCGACGACGGCCGGTGCGGGGTAGCCGGCCCACGTCGTCGCGACGCGCCCCACCCCACGCGCCGGACCCACCGTCACCGCGTGACCGGACATGTCGCCCCGGAGGACGAACCCGGTGAACCGACGCCCGCACAGGACGCCGACCCCGGCGTGCCCGAGCTCGTGCACGAGGGTCACCGCCAAGCGGAGCACCGACCACACCGGGCCGACCCCCACCGCGGCCAGGGCCACGACGAGCACGACGAGCAGCGGCCGCCCCCCGAGGGCGACCTCGTCCACCGGCAGCACGCGCTGCCACACCTCACCGACGTCCACGAGCACGGGACCGTAGCCCGCCCACCTGTGCGGCCCTGCACCCGGTGGCACGGAACGGGTAGCGTCGGGCATCGTGAACGGGCTCGTCGACATCCACTGCCACGGCGCCGCCGGTGCCGAGCTCGGGGTCGACGAGGAGGGCAGCCGCCGCGCGGCGGCCCACCACGCGGCCGCCGGCGTCGACCGGCTCGTCGCCAGCCTGGTCTCCGCCCCGTTCGACGTCCTCGTGGCCCGGGTCGCGACGCTCGCCCCGCTCGTCGCCGACGGCGTGCTGGCCGGCATCCACCTCGAGGGGCCCTTCCTCGCCCTCGGGCGTCGCGGCGCCCACGACCCGGCGGCGCTCGCCGACCCCGACCCCTCGCTCGTCGACCGGCTGGCCGAGGCCGTCGCGCTCGCCGGGGCCCCGGACGCCCTGCGCCACATGACCTTCGCCCCGGAGCGACCCGGTGCCGACCGGCTCGTCCGCGCCCTCGTCGAGCACGGCATCCGCCCGGCCGTCGGGCACACGGAGGCCGATGCCGCCCTGACCGCCCGCACCCTGGCCGAGGTCGCCGACCTCCAGGGGGCACCCGCCCTCGTGACGCACCTGTTCAACGGGATGCCGCCGATGCACCACCGCGCCGGGGGACCGGTCGCGGCGGCGCTGGCGGCGGCGGCGCGCGGCGACGCCGTGCTCGAGCTGATCGCCGACGGCGTCCACGTCGCCCCCGAGGTCGTCCGCATGGTGTTCGAGACCGTGGGACCGGACTCGATCGCCCTGATGTCGGACGCGATGGCGGCGACCGGCCTCGGCGACGGCCGCTACGTCCTCGGCTCGCTCGAGGTGGTCGTCGAGGGCGGGACCGCCCGGACCACCGACACGGGGTCGATCGCCGGGGGCACCTCGACCCTCGCGGACTGCGTCCGGTGGTGCATCGAGGTCGTCGGCCTCCCCGAGGAGGACGTCCGCACCGCCGCGTCGAGCACCCCGGCGCGGGTGCTCGGGCTGCCACCCGCCCCGGCCACCGCCCGGGACGCGCAGGAGCCCCGCTAGAGCAGCGCCACGAACAGCACGACCCAGAAGACGAGCAGCACCCACCAGACCATGACGTGCGTCGGCCACGGGAAGGCGACCGGCCCGTTCGGGGCCATCCACCTGGCCGTCGCGTCCTGGGCCCGGTCCAGCGCCCGGCGCCGCGGCGGGGCCAGGACCCGGCCCGTCGAGGCGAAGGCCCGCGAGCCGGTGCGCCACATCGCCGGCAGGCCTCGGCGGTAGAGCCAGTCCGCGTCGATGTTCACCGACCGCGTCTCCGGCGGGTAGAGCCCGGTGCGGATGAGGAAGGTGAAGGCCAACGAGGCCAGCAGGAGCAGCTGCACCTGGTTGATGACGTGGTAGCTCGTGTACGGGACGTAGTCCATCTCGTACGGCAGGAGCCGGTAGAACAGGTTCGGGAGCACGCCGATGCCGATGCAGAGGGTCGCCCCGAACCCCATCGCCACCCGCATGTTGAGCGGGGCCTCCTTGACGCGGTGGCCGCTGTCGTGCGCGAAGAAGGCGAAGTACGGGATCTTGATCCCGGCGTGGTGGAACACGCCCGCCGAGGCGAAGAGCAGGAGCAGCCAGATGACCGTGTGGTGCTCCTCGGCCACCGCCTCCATGATGATCGACTTGGTGACGAAGCCCGAGAACAACGGGACGGCGGAGATCGAGGCGGCGCCGACGATGGTCAGCAGGGTCGTCTGGGGCATGGACTTCCACAAGCCGCCGAGGTCGCTGCCGTTGGCGGTGCCCGTGCGCAGCAGGACCGCACCCATGCCCATGAAGAGCAGCCCCTTGAACACCATGTCCGCGACCGCGTGGGCCGAGGCGCCGTTGATGCCGAGCTCCCCGCCGATGCCGACCCCGACCACCATGAAGCCGAGCTGGTTGATCATGCTGTACGCCAGCACCCGGCGCAGGTCGTTCTCGATCACCGCGTAGAAGATCGGGAAGATCGCCATGGCCACCCCGACGACGATGAGCCCCTCGGTGCCCGCGAAGCCCCGGGCCAGCGCGTAGATCGCGAGCTTGGTCGTGAACGGCGAGAGAGCCACCGTGCCGACGACGGTCGCCTCGGGGTAGGTGTCGACGAGCCAGGCGTGCAGCACGGGGAAGGCGCACTTGAGGCCGATCGCGATGAGGATCAGCACCTCACCGGGCCCGACCACGCCGAGGTGTCCGAACTCGAGGCCGCGCCCGTCGTGGACGCGCCAGGCGATGCCGGCCAGCATCAGGAGCCCGGACACCAGCTGGGCGACGAGGTAGCGCATTCCGGCGCGGTAGCTGCGCTCGGAGCGGCCCGCGAAGATGAGGAACGCCGAGGAGAGCCCGGCGAGCTCCCACCAGACGAAGAGGCTGAGCAGGTCGCCGGCCAGTGCCCCGCCGACCGCCGTCCCCGCATAGGCCAGGATCACCGACTGCTGCAACCGGTCGCGCAGGTGCAGCGCGTAGATGGAGGTCAGCAGCCCGGCGACGAGGAACCCGGTGGCGAAGAGCTTCGAGAGGGCGTCGAGGCGGACCGGGGTGAGCCGGAAGCCCATCACCTCCCACGAGGCGCCCAGCCCCTCCGGCAGCGACCACAGCAGTGCCAGGGCCGCCACCGGGAGGGCGACCATGACGACACGACGCGCGCGCACGTCGAGGAGGGCGACCACCGCGGCGCCGACGACGAGGAGCAGGGCGGGGCTAGTCAGCATCGTGCCGCCGCTCGTAGTAGTCCTGGTCCCGGCCCACGACCTTGCGCAGCTGCTTGGCGCTCAGCACGAGCAGCGCGCTGACCACGAAGCCGTAGACGGCGTAGAAGCCGTGGATCTCCTCGATGCCGAAGAAGGGCTTCTTCGTGTAGAAGAAGTCGGCGAGGAGGGCCAGCGCCCCCAGACCGACGAGCACCCGCACGATGAGGGTCACGTGGCGCGGGTCGTCGAGCCACCGGGGGTCCTCGCCGTGGGGCTCGACGGCGTCGTGGTCCTCGCCCCGGACGGGGCCCGTGGGTGCGTCGTGGTCGGGGGTGTTCACGGGAGCTCCAGGATCGAGGTCAGCGGGTGGAGCACGACGTCGGCGGCGACGAAGACGAGGATGCAGCCGAGCGCGGTGACGACGAGCGGGACGAGCATGGCCGGGGCGGCCTCGCCGTGGGACGGCCGGTCGCCGGGGTCCCCGGGCGGCGGGCGCAGGAAGGCCCGCACCGGGATCGGCATGAGGTAGGCGAGCGCCAGGAGCGACCCGAGCAGCAGCACGCCGACGGCGACGGTGTTCCCGGCGTCGGCGGCGCCGAGCAGCAGCAGCCACTTGCTCCACATGCCCCCGCCCGGTGGGAGCCCGATGATCGACACGGAGGCGATGAGGAAGGCGCCGAAGGTCCAGGGCATGGTGCGGCCCAGCCCGTCGAGCTCGCTGACCTTCTTCTTGTGCGCGGTCGCCGCGATGGCCCCGGCACACAGGAAGAGGGTGATCTTGGCGACGGCGTGCGCGACGAGCTGGAACGTGCCGCCGGCCAGGGCGAGGTCGTTGGCCAGGCTCGCCCCCAGCACGATGTACGCGAGCTGGCTGACCGTCGAGTAGGCGAGCCGCCGCTTGAGGTTGTCCGCGCGGATCGCGACCACCGCGGCGGCGATGAGCGTGAAGGACGCGACCCAGGTGATCGGGACCGCGGCGCCGGTCTCGCGCAGGGTGTCCATGCCGAAGACGTAGACGACGACCTTGAGCACGGTGAACACGCCGGCCTTGACGACGGCCACCGCGTGCAGCAGCGCCGACACCGGCGTGGGCGCCACCATCGCCGAGGGCAGCCAGCGGTGCACCGGCATGAGGGCGGCCTTGCCGATGCCGAAGAGGTACAGCGCGAAGAGGAGCATCAGGACGGCGGGCGTCGCGGTGCCGCCGAGGATGCCGCCGACCCGGAACTCCGTGGTGCCGGCGAGCACGTAGGTCCAGATGATGGCCGGCAGCAGCAGGCCGATCGAGGTGACGAGGAGCACGACGACGTACGTGCGTGCCCCACGGCGCGCCTCGGCCGTGCCGTCGTGCGCGACGAGCGGCCAGGTGAACAGGGTCATCAGCTCGTAGCCGATGAGCAGCGTCACGAGGTTGCCGGAGAGCGCGATCCACATCGCCGCGCCGATCGTGAGCGCGAAGAAGACGAAGAACCGAGTCTGCGCGGGGGTGCCCTCGGCCCGCACGTAGCCGCCGGCGTACACGGTCGTGATGGGCCACAGCACGGCTGCCACCGTGGCGAAGATCAACCCGAGTGGCTCGAGGTCGAACTCGAGGGAGAGCCCGGGCAGCCACTGCCACAGCACGACGTGCAGCCCCGAGTCGACCTGCGACCAGAGCGACAGCACGAGCGCGGCAAGTGCGACGCCGACGACGACGTGGCCGACCTCGCGGGCCAGGGGGTGGCGCCGCAGGGCGAGCACGACGAGGGCGGCGAGCGCGGGGAGCGCGACCGCCACCGGCAGGACGAGGGCGCTCATCCGCCGCTCCCGAGCAGGGCCGCCGCCGCGGCGTCGGCGAGCGAGGAGGGCAGCGAGGGGTCGATGCCGAAGTAGAGGGACAGGAGCACGAGCACCCAGGTGACGGCGACCATGCTCACCGGTGCGGGGGCGAACTCGGTGACGGGCGCCGGCTCGCGGAACCACGCCACCTCGATGACCCGCCCCACGTAGACGAGGGCGAGCAGGGAGCTGAGGAGCATGGCCACGACGACGAACCACTGCCGCTGCTCGACCAGCGCGGTGACCAGCGCCCACTTGCTGACGAACCCCGCGGTCGGCGGGAGGCCGATGAGCCCGACCCCGGCCACGACGATGGCGCCGAAGGTCCAGGGCATCCGGCGGCCCAGGCCGGCCAGCGCCCCGAACTGCACCGATCCGAGCCGGGCCAGCAGCAGCCCGGCGGCGGCGAAGAGGGCTGCCTTGGTGATGGCGTGGTTGATGAGGTGGAGGTACCCGGCGGAGACGCCGGAGGCGGTGGCCAGGCTGATACCGGCGATGATGTAGCCGATCTGGCCGACGCTGGACCACGCGAGCAGGTACTTGAGGTCGCCCTGGAAGCAGGCGACCGCCGATCCCAGCACCATCGCGACCGCCGCGAGGGCCAGCCCGACCGAGCCGATCGGCAGGGTGGTGAACACCAGCGCCGTGCCGAAGACGGTGAAGAGCACCCGGGCGAGCAGGTAGATCGCGACCTTGGTGCTCGTGGCGGCGAGGAACATGCTCGCGACGTTCGGGGCCTCCGCGTACGCGGTGGGCAGCCAGGCGTGCAGCGGGACGATGGCGATCTTGACGCCGAGACCCACGACCATGAAGACGACCGCGGCGTAGAGGGCGCGGTTCCCGTCGGCGGCGGTGACCCGCTCGGCGAGGTCGGCCATGTTCAGGGTGCCCGTCACGGCGTAGGCCAGGCCGATCCCGATGACGAAGAACGTCGCCCCGACCGTCCCGATCACGAGGTAGCGGAAGCTCGAGAGCAGGGCGCGGCGACGCGGGCCCATGGCGACGATCGCGTAGGTCGACAGCGAGCTGATCTCGAGGAAGACGAACGCGTTGAAGACGTCCCCGGTGATGCTCAGGCCGAGGAGGCCGGCGAGCGTCAGGCACAGGAAGGTGTAGAGCAGCGTGGTGTGCCAGTCGTCGAGCTCCAGGCCCGCGGCCCGGCGGCCGTACACCGCCACCGCGACGGCGATCCCGGACACGAGGAGCAGGAGCGGCACGTTGTAGCCGCCCACGACCCACTCGATGCCCTCGGGGGGCGACCAGCCGCCCATCTCGTACCGGAGGGTGCCCTCGCGCGACACCTGGACGGCGAGCAGCACGGCGATGGCGAACGAGCTGAGCGCGGCGAGGAGGAAGAGCACCCACGCCACCCGCCGGGACCGTGCCACGACGCACAGCGGCGCGAGGACGAGGGGGACGGCGACCTGGAGCGCCGGGAGCTGACCGGTCATGCCCTGCCCTCCGGCTCGGGGTGGCCGGTCTCGGCCGCGTCGTCGGTGTCGTCGTCGGCGTCCGCGGCGTCCGGGAGGTCGTCGTCGGTCTCCTCGGGGATGCTGTCGGCCGGGTCCTCGGCACTGCGTCGGATGACCTCGTCCTCCTCGACGGTGCCGTAGGTCTCGAAGATGCGGGTGGCCAGTCCGAGCCCGACGGCGAGGGTGGCGACCCCGACGACGATGGCGGTGAGGATGAGGACCTGGGGCAGCGGGTGCGAGTAGGTCTGCACCGTCGGCGAGATGATCGGCGCGCTCCCGCCGGCGACCTTGCCGAGGCTGATGAAGAACAGGAAGACGCCGACCTGGAAGACGGAGAGCCCGATGAGCTTCTTGAGCAGGTTGCCGTGGCTGATGACGATGTACAGGCCGATCATCATGATCGCGAAGAGGACCCAGTAGATGTAGTGCGTGGCGATCACTTCCGGGTCACCCCCCGGCTGGCGAAGCCGAAGAAGATCGTCATCATGACCGCCGCGACGGTGATGCCGATGGCCGACTCGACGACGAGGATCCCGAGGTGCTGCCCGCTCTCGGGGTGCCCGGGGTTCAGCGCGTCGTAGTCGAGGAAGGACCCGCCGAGCAGCATCGTCGTCACGCCGACGCCGGCGTAGACGAGGGGGCCGAGCGGGATCAGGGCCCACAGCACCCGCGGGGGCACCACCTGCTGCGCCCGGTCCAGGCCGAAGACCAGGCCGTAGAGCACGAAGCCGGACGCGAAGATCACCCCGGCCTGGAAGCCTCCGCCGGGGCCGTAGTCGCCGTGGAAGAGCACGTAGAGCGCGAAGAGCAGGATGAACGGCAGCAGCGCCCCGGCGACGATCCGGATGACGCGGTAGTCGGCGAGGTGGAAGCGCCCCGGCGGCCGGCAGTCCTCCGGCGGGGCGAGCGTCCCGAGCAGGGAGAGCACCGTGAGCCCGGCGGTGAGGACGACGATCAGCTCCCCGAGCGTGTCCAGCCCGCGGTAGCTGGCGAGCACGGAGGTCACGACGTTGGGGATCCCGATGTCCTCCTGGGACTGCTGCAGGTAGACCTCGGTGAGCGGGTGGGTCTGCACGGGACTGGTCGCGGAGCCGAACGCCGGGAGGTCCTGGCTCGCGTAGACGAGCGTGCCCCCGGCGGCGACGACCGCCGCCATGGCCGGCAGCCGCCGGTTGCGCGGGGTGACCGCCTCCCGCGAGTGCGTCAGCGCCAGCACGGTGAGGACGAGCACGGTGCTGACGCCCACCCCCACGGCCGCCTCGGTGAAGGCGACGTCGACGGCGTCCAGGAGCACGAACAGGCTCGCCGTGAGCAGGCTGAACAGCGCAGAGACCATCGCCGCCCCGTACAGCCCACGGAGGTGGGAGATGATCATCGCCGTCGCGGTCAGCATCGCCAGCAGGGCGATGGCGACCACGGTGAACTCGATGCTCATGGAGTGCTCACCGGGGTCGGTCCCCCTCTTCCCACACGGGGACGCCGTCGCGGCGCGCGGCCTGGGCCAGGACGTGGGTGGCCGTCGGGCTGGTGAGCAGCAGGAAGGCCAGGATGACGCCGAGCCGGATGCCGGTGCTCCACGAGTCCGTGCGTGCCAGGAGCCCGAGCACGATGAGCCCGGCCCCGGCGGTCTCGGCGATGCCGCCCGCGTGGATCCGGGTGTAGAAGTCGGGGAAGCGCAGCAGCCCCACGGCGCCCGTGAGCACGAACAGGGCGCCGGCGGTGAGGAGCACTCCGCTCAGGACGTCGAGCACGGTCCCCATCAGGCCCCCTCCTCCCGATGCTGCTCGACGAGCTCGTCGTAGTGCGTCAGGCGCAGCACGGCCACCGTCGCGACGAAGTTGACCAGGGCGTAGAGGATCGCGATGTCGAGGAACTCGGTTCTCTCGAAGAGGAACCCGACCACCGCCACGAAGAGCACGGTCTTGGTGCCGAAGAGGTTCACGGCGAGGATGCGGTTGTACCGGCCCGGTCCGAGGTAGACGCGCACCAGCACCAGGGCCATCGCCACGAGCAGGGCGAGCATGACGGCGAGGATCATCGGTGCGCCCCCGTCCGGCGCACCCGGCGCAGCATCCCGCCCGCGTCCAGCTCCTCGATGCCCTCGGGGTCCAGGCTGTGCACCTCGATCGCGTCGTCGTCGACGTCGAGCGAGAGGGTGCCCGGCGTCAACGTGATCGAGTTGGCGTACAGGACCTGCGGCACGTGCTCCATGTCGTCGGCGGGCGTCCTGGCGACCGTGGGGTGCAGGTCCGGCCGCGGTGCCCAGACCCGACGGGTCGTCGCCACGGCCGCGACGAGCACCTGCCAGGCGAGCCACGGCAGGTAGGCCACGGTGCGCAGCACGAACGCGAGCCGGATGTCGAAGAACGGCGTGACGTCGAAGCGCCGGTCGAAGTCCGCCCGCCAGATCAGCCAGCAGACCACGAGGGTCGAGACGACCATGAGCGAGAGCAGCAGCGGCGTGTAGTGACCGGAGAGGAGCAGCCAGAAGACGACGAGGACCGGGGCCAGCTTGAGGACCCTGATGAGCGCCTCCCGGCGGCGGGCGGGCTCGGCCTGCTTGGGGTCCATGCCGGGCCCGGTCCGGTTCTCGCTCATCGGCGGTCACCTCGAAGGGAGGGGCGGGCCGGCGCCCGGACCGCCCGCCGGGCGGCGACAGCACCGGTGCCAGCGCGCATCGTCGGCTCCCGTCGTCGGTCCGGATTCATCGAGGTCGTACGGCATGGCTCGGCGGAATGATGGCCGCCATCCTTCCATGCCCCGTGCTGGTCGTGCAGCCCCGCCCTCGAGGGCGTGACCGGTGCGGTCGTGTGCTGCATGCTGGTGCCCCGTCCTGCTCCGACCGCTCACCACGAGGTCCCGATGCTCTCCGCGTTCGCCGTCCTCCTCTGCTCGACCGCGCTGCTCGCGTGGCTCAATGAGCGGTTCCTGCGCATCCCCACGACGGTCGGGGTCACGCTGGCGGCGGCCCTCGCGTCGATCGTGCTCATCCTGCTCGACGGGCTGGGGATCGGGTTCGGCCTCCGTGAGGAGGTGGAGTCGCTCCTCAAGACCCTCGACTTCACCGATTTCGTCCTCAACGGGATCCTGTCGATCCTGCTCTTCGCGGGCGCGTTGGGCCTGGACGCCCGGCGGATGCTCCGGCAGCGGGTGAGCATCCTCGTGCTCGCGGTGCTCGGGACGCTCATCAGCACCGCCCTCATCGGGCTCGGCACGTGGGGGGTGCTGGCCGGGTTCGGCGTCGGCATCCCGCTCGTGTGGGCCCTGCTCTTCGGCTCCCTCATCAGCCCGACCGACCCGGTCGCCATCCTCGACCTGCTCAAGCGCGCGCGGGTGCCCGAGCGCCTGCGCCACCTCATCGCCGGGGAGTCGCTGTTCAACGACGGGATCGGCGTCGTCCTGTTCGTCGTCATCGGCGGGGTCGTCGGCATCGGCGGCGAGCACGGCACCGAGCCCACGGTGGCCGGGGTGGCCGGCATCTTCTTCCAGGAGGCGGTCGGCGGGATGCTCTTCGGCCTCGCCCTCGGCTGGGTCGGCTACACGCTCTGCCGCACCATCGACGGCCACGTCGTCGAGGTCATCCTCACCCTCGCGATCGTCGTCGGCGGGTACTCGGCCGCGGTGGCGCTCGGCCTGTCCGGGCCGCTCGCCATGGTCATCGCCGGGCTCGTGATGTCGGCCGGCAAGGACACCGCCTTCCACGGGGAGACCCGCCACCACGTCGAGGGTTTCTGGGAGACCCTCGACCAGGTCCTCAACATCCTGCTCTTCGCGTTCATCGGCTTCGACGTGCTCCTCGCAGACTCCTCCCCGACGCTGCTGCTCGCCGGGCTCGCGATCGTCGCCGTCACCCTCGTCGCGCGCTTCGTCTCGGTCGGGATCCCGATGCTCCTCGTGCGGCGGCGCGACGGCTACGGGCCCTGGACGGTCCGGCTGCTCACCTGGGGCGGCCTGCGCGGGGGCATCGCGATCAGCCTCGCGCTGGGGCTACCGAGCGTCCCGGAGCGGTCTGCCATCGTCACGGCCACGTACGTCGTCGTGCTCTTCACGATCGCCGTGCAGGGGCTGACGGTCGGGCCGATCATGCGTCGTGCCGCGGAGGAGATGCCGGACAACCGCTGGTCCCCGAGCACCGAGGAAGCCGACGCCTGAGGAGGCGCCGGGGCTGCCGCACACCGGCAGCGGGTGCCTACAGTGGGGCATGGACTCGCTGCCGCTCTTCCCGCTCGGCGGCGTCCTGCTCCCGGGGGCCCGGATGCCGCTCCAGCTCTTCGAGCCGCGCTACCTCGAGCTCGCCCAGCGCCTGGCGGACCAGCCGGAGGTCGACCGCCACTTCGGCGTCGTCCGGATCCGGCACGGCCACGAGGTCGGCGACGGCGCGGCCACCGACCTGCACGAGATCGGTTGCGAGGCACGGGTCGACGCAATGGCACTCGCCCGCGGCGACGCCGGCACCGTGGTGCACCTCGTCGCCCGCGGCGACCGGCGCTTCCGGCTCGAGTCGCTCGACGAGGACGCCGGCACGTCCTACCTCACCGGTGCGGTCACCTGGCTCGCCGAGCCGGACGTGGAGGCCGACCCCGAGGTGGCTGCGCTCAGCCGGCGGGTCCTCGCGGCCCACGCCCGCTACCTCGAGACCCTCGGCGCGACGACCGAGCAGGTCGAGGCGACCCCGCGCGACGTCGCGTACCGGGTGGTCGAGCGGATGGTGCTCGACCCCGGTGACCGTCAGCGCGTCCTGGAGGGCGCCGACCCCGCCACGCGGTTGCGGACGGTGCTGTCGCTGCTCGGCCGCGAGACGGCCATCGTCGAGCGCTTCGGGGCGCTGCCGACACCCACGGACCTCGGCGGCGCAGCGCTCAACTGAGGTCCCGTAGGGTGCCCGGCATGGACCTCGCCCAGCTCCAGCAGGTCATCGAGCGCACGTACGGGGAGCGCGACCGTGAGCGCGGAGTCCCGAGCACCGTGGCCTGGCTCGCCGAGGAGGTCGGGGAGCTCGCGCAGGCGGTCCGCAAGGGCACGCACGCCGAGCGCGAGCACGAGTTCGGTGATGTCGTCGCGTGGGTGGCCTCGCTGGCCAACCAGGTCGGGGTCGACCTCGCCGCGGCGGTCGAGCGCTACGCCGACGGGTGCCCGCGCTGCGGCGGGTCGCCCTGCACCTGCCCCTGAGCGGCGGCCGCGGGCCCGCCCGTTCGGTCGGGGATCAGGGGGTGGGGAGGGTCCGGGCGAGCCAGGCCTCGGTGGCGGCCCACGCCTGCTCACTGGCCGTGGGGTCGTGGTTGACGAAGTCGGCGTTGTCGAAGGCGTGGTCGGCACCGGGGTAGGTGAGGAACTCCACCGGTCCTCCGCCGGAGGTGACGCTCGCCCGGATGCGCCCGACGACGTCGGCCGGGATGTAGGAGTCGGCCTCTCCGAACACGTGGAGCGAGGGCGTCGACACCGACGGCACGGCCTCGACGAGCCCGGGCAGGGCCGACCCGTAGAAGGACACCAGCCCGTCGGCCGGCTCGGCGGCGACGACCGCGTAGCCGAGGCCGCCCCCGAAGCAGAACCCGACCACTCCGGTGCGTCCGTCGACCTCGGGCCTCCCGCGCAGGAACCGCAGGGCGGTGCTGGCATCGGCGACAGCGGCGTCCCAGTCGAGCCGGCCGATGACACCCAACGCCTCCTCGAGCATGGTCGGGCCGTCCGGGACCTCGGCGACTCCGAGCCGCCAGAACACCTCGGGTGCGAGCACGACATAGCCGAGCTCGGCGAGGTCCTCGGCGCGGCGGCGGATGTACGGGCTGACCCCGAAGATCTCCTGGAGGAGCAGGATGCCGGGCCCGGACCCGCTCGCCGGCGTCCAGAGGTGGGCGGGCATCGGCCCGTCGGAGGTCGGGACGTCGAGGCGCTCGCTCATGGCGTCAGTATGGCTGCCGGGTCGGCGCGTCCACGGGGGGTGACCTCCCGTCCGCTTCCGGCCAAGGGCGGCCGGGAGTGGACGTCGACCGGGCGGCCCTCCGGTGTGCCAGTGGCCGTCTTTTCGCGGCGTTCGACCCGCCGTGCCGAGAACTGCTCACACGCGCCTGCCTCAAGGATTCGTAAATTTTCGAACCAAGGCCCCCCCGGGGAGCATCCGATGTGGTGCATTAGGACGGACCACCACCCGAGGGCGACGACGGGAGGCACATCGCATGACCGCCTCACCGCTGGTCAGGACCCGTGTCCGCGTCCTCCTGTCGGCCGCCTTCGTCGCGGGGTGCTGGTTGCTCCTGGCGCCGGGCTCGGCCCAGGCCGACGAAGCCTCCGCCCCCCGACCGGGCCTGCTCGGAGGTGTCGCGGCGAGTGTCGGGAAGAACGTCTCATCGCCCATCGCCACGACGACGTCGACCGTCGCCGCGACGGTCGGCCGGGCCGCGGCCGGGCCCGCGCCACGAGCGGCAGAGAAGGCCGCTCCCCGCACACCCTCGCCCCCCGCCGTCGGCTCCGCGACGACGCACGTGACGCGCGCCGTCGACCGTGTCGCGGCCGCCGCCGTCGACGCCCTGCCGGCTCCGGTCGGGGTCCTGGTCGACACCCTCGACCCCGTGACCGTCTCGACCGTCGACACCGCGACCGGCGCCGTGGGTTCGGTTCTCGGCGCCGTGGGGGAGGTCGTCCTCGTGGTCGACGAGGTCGTCGTCGGCGCCCTGCCCTCGGTGCCCGGCGGGGTCGACTCGCCCGTGGTGACCCCGCCCGGCGACGCCGTCATCGGCCCGCCCGCGGCTGCTGCCGGTGGCGCGCTCTCCGCCGTCGTCGGGGCCCGGATCGCGAGCCTCCACGTGCAGCGGGTGGAGGCGGCCGAGCGGGCTCGATCTTCCGCTCCGGACACCACCGACGCGGGGGTGGTCCCCGTGGCCGTCGCGGCCCTCCCGTGGCTCCACGGGGCACCCGGCCCACTGCAGCCGCTGCCGTACCTCGCGGTGATGGCGGCCACGGGCGCCGTCGCCTCCTTCGCCGGTCGGGGTCTCGGTGCGGGTGGGCACGCCGTGCAGCCTCCGCGACCGGCCGCGCCCGACTTCATCACGGACGCCGTCCGCGCCTTCCTGCGGGGGCCGGCTCTCCAGCCCGTCCTCGCCCCCGGCACCTCTCCCGGCTGATCCCGCCGTCGCGTCCCGCAGCTCAGGGCGCACGGCACGACCCACCCACGGGTGGGACCCAGGGATCATCCAGGAAAGGAAGCACGATCATGCACGCATTCATGCGCCGAGGGCTCCAAGTGGCCCTCCTCGTGGGAGGCGGCGTCCTCTTCGCCGCACCAGCCTGGGCCGACGACAGCACGTCGGGCCATGACAGCCTCCTCGGAGGCAACCACGCCGTCGCACACGTCGCCGCACCGGTCGCCGCGGCGGGCAACGCGGTCTCGGTGTTCGGTGACTCGCGGTCGTCGAAGCCGTCCTCGTCCACGTCCTCGGGCTCGAGGGTTCGACGGGTTCGTCGGGGTCGAGGGGTACCTCGGGCGCGGGGTCGGTGGCCGGTGGGAACCAGGTGGCGGCTCCGGTGTCGGTGCCGGTGACGGTTTCGGGCAACGCGGTCTCGGTGTTCGGTGACTCGCGGTCGTCGGAGCCGTCCTCGTCCACGTCCTCGGGCTCGAAGGGTTCGACGGGTTCGTCGGGGTCGAGGGGTACCTCGGGCGCGGGGTCGGTGGCCGGTGGGAACCAGGTGGCGGCTCCGGTGTCGGTGCCGGTGACGGTTTCGGGCAACGCGGTCTCGGTGTTCGGTGACTCGCGGTCGTCGGAGCCGTCCTCGTCCACGTCCTCGGGCTCGAAGGGTCGACGGGTTGGTCGGGGTCGAGGGGTACCTCGGGCGCGGGGTCGGTGGCCGGTGGGAACCAGGTGGCGGCTCCGGTGTCGGTGCCGGTGACGGTTTCGGGCAACGCGGTCTCGGTGTTCGGTGACGCGCGCAGCTCCGGGTCGAGCGCGGGTGCCGCACCGGGGTCGGGGACGGAGGCCCCGGCGCCCGGCGGGAGCGCCGCCGGTGGTGACTCGGCCGGCGGCGACCAGGCCGGTTCTCCGAGCGGGCTCCTGTTCATGCTCGGCGGCAGGGCCGTCCCCGCCGTCGGGGCCTTGACGACGGAGGAGCCGACGACCCCCGTCGACCCGCCGGTCACCGAGAAGCCCGCCACCGAGAAGCCCACCACCGAGGGGCCGGTGGCCCCGGGCACGGCTCCCGACGAGCCCGCCACCGAGGAGCCCGCGGGCTCGGTGGTCCCCACGGCCGTGCTCGACGCCACCGCGCCGACCGCGACGGTGGCGACCCGGCTCGCCCAGACCGGGTTCGGGGGTGGCCTGCTCCTGCAGGTCGCGCTGACGCTGCTCCTCGTGGGCTCGGCGTTCGTCCTCGCCGCGCGTCGCCGCACGGTGGCGCGCCGCGGGTGACCCGACCGGCCGGACCGGGCGCCTCCCCTGTCGCGTCCGGTCCGGTCAGGCCCGCCGACCGCCGTCGGCGACCCGGACGTGCCCCGAGGCCAGGAGCGCGCGCACCGTCTCGGTGACGACCTCCTCGGCCCCGGGGTGCGCTCCGTGGTGTTCCACGGCGACCTCGACCAGCCGGCCGACGGTGGTCGGGGCTCCGACGGCCCGCCACACCGTGGAGCCGAGCCCGGGCAGGACGGCCGGTCGGCGCGAGCGGATGACGAGGCTCTGGCCCTGGGAGTGGACGGCGTGCTGGAACGGGGTCCGTTCCAGGAGCACGTCCGGGCCGAGCGCGGTGGCCGGGCCGAGCGCGGTGGCCGGGCCGTCCTCCGGTTCGGGCTCGCCGTCGTCGGTCACCGGCTCGTCGCCGGTCTCGCTCGTCCACGTGACCGGGTCGGGGTCCACGCCGGGGGAGCCGGCCACCAGGGAGCCCACGAGGCCGGCGCAGTCCGAGATCTCCGAGTAGCGGAGCCGCCACGGCCCACCGCCCGACACCAGCGCTCCGACCAGCGTCTCCATCGGCTCCTCGAGGCTCAGCAGGGCCGAGGTCTGCGGGATGACCTCCGCGAGGGCCTCGACGACCCCGAGGGGTTCCAACCGTGGTTCGCCCATCGCCGGGTCCCGGTCGAGCAGGACGACCGAGACCAGCCGCAGGCCGGTCCCCGGGCGCACCAGGCCGAGCTCGTCCGGCCCCGCCTCGGCCTTGTCGTGCGGCACCGCGGAGTCCGTGACGAGCGACAGGGGCTTCGCGTAGGCGCGCACCGTGTGGTCCGCCTCGACCGCCACCGTCTCGTCCGAGACGTAGCCGAAGTGGGCGCCGAGCACCCGGGCGGCGGTCGTCTTCCCCGTCCCCGACGGCGCGACGAGGGCGACCGTCCGCCCGTCCGGCCCGCTGACCCCGGCGGCGTGCAGCAGCAGGCACTCCCCGGTGCGCCGCGTGATCGAGGCCATGGTGACCGCGCGGGAGACGAGGTAGGGCACCTCGTCGTCGGCCGCGCGATGGGGGACGCCCTGGATCGTGAGTAGGCCCTCCACCCGATCGACGACGAAGGGCCGGGCCTCGCGTCCGGGGGCCGGCCCGCTCGCCGCTCGCGCCCACAGTCGGCGCAGGCGGCCGGCCAGCGGCTCCCCGAGACCGTCGACGTCGAGCCGCCAGGGCACGCCGAACGCGTCGACGAGGAGCGGCTCGGACCGGCCGTCGCCTGCCGGGCTCATGCGAACCGGGCGGCGGCGGCGAGCGCCTGCCGGACGTAGGAGCCGCCGAAGAGGACGGCGTGCAGGACCAGGGGGTGCACCTGGTGGAGGAGGACGCGCTCGCGCCATCCGTCGGCGAGCGGGGTGGACTCGTCGTACGCGGCGAGCAGTCGGTCCAGACCGGGGCACCCGAAGAGCGCGAGCATCGCGAGGTCGGCCTCGCGGTGCCCGCCGTGCGCCGCCGGGTCGATGAGGACGGCGCCGGTCCTGGTCCACAGGACGTTGCCGGACCAGAGGTCGCCGTGGAGGCGCGCCGGCGGTTCTCCGGTGTCGTGGGCACCCCCGGCCACGGCGTCGGCGAACCGGTCGAGGACGGCCGCGGCACCCTCGTCGAACACGCCGCGGTCGCGACCGGTCCGGGCGAGCGGTCGGATCCTGGCCTCGGCGAGGAAGGGCCCCCAGGCGTCCCATGCGCCGAGCGGCAGCGGGAGCGGCTCGCTGAGCGGTCCGAGCCAGCCGTCGCCCGCCCACCCGTCCGGCCCGGCGCCGTGGGCCGCCGCCCCGGCCGCGTGCGTCGTGGCGAGCCCGCGGCCGAGCGCCTCGGCGTGCTCCGGCGTCGCGGGGGCGGCGTCGAGGTGGGGCAGCTCCAGGGAGGTGGGGGTGACCTCGAGGACCTCGGCCGCCGGTGCCCCTCCGGCCGCGGCGAGCCAGCGCAGCCCGGCGGCCTCCCACGCGAAGTACCCCGTGGGGGCGCTCGCGGAGGACTTGACGTACCGGCGCGGCATGGGCCCATCGTCGCATCGACGGCGCCCGGCGCGCGCCTCGCCAGTACAGTCGGTGCCGCAGCCCGTGTGACCTCGGAGGATGCCCCATGACCGACACCATGACGCCCCAGCCGCCGGCGGAGGACGAAGCCACCGACCGCGGTGCCGCGAGCCGTGCAGCCACGACCCGGGCGAGCGTCCTCGAACGCCTGACGGCCGACCTCGGTGGGGTCCTGGAGTCGATGGAGGAGCTCTCCGACTACCTCGAGCGGGTCGTCCACGCGGTCCGGGGCCACGTCGACGGGTGTGACGAGGTCGGCATCACGATCGTCGTCGGCGACCGCCCCCACACCGCGGCGTACACGACCGTCCAGACGCTCGAGATCGACTCCGCCCAGTACGCCCTCGGCGAGGGGCCGTGCCTCGATGCCGCACGCACCCGCGAGGAGCAGCTCGTCGGTGACGTCTGCCTGCACGACGGCCGCTGGCCGGCGTTCGCCGAGGTGACCCGCCAGGACGGGATGCGCAGCCTCTACGCCGTCCCCCTGGTGAGCGGTGACGAGTGCGTCGGCGCGATCAACCTCTACGCGTGGTCCGCGAACGCCTTCGACCTGCTCGACACCGCCGTCGTCCGCATGGCCGCGAGCCGCTGTGCCGACGCCGTCGTCGCGGTCACCGCGCTCGACGGGATGCGCCGCCTGGCCGGCCAGCTGGAGCAGGCGATGGCCAGCCGGGCCGTCATCGAGCAGGCCAAGGGCGTCATCATGGCGATGCGAGGGATCCCCGAGCACGAGGCCTTCGACGTGCTCCGCAAGACCTCCCAGGACCGCAACGTCAAGGTGCGGGTGCTCGCCGAGCAGGTCGTCCTCGGCGTCTCCACCGGGGACTCCGGGCTGGGGCCGTCGGCCCGCTGAGGCCGGTGACCTAGAGTCGGGGCCATGGCGCGACCCCACGCCGCAGCACTCCTCGAGGACGCCTACACCGAGCGGAAGGCGCGCCTCCTCGAGGCGCGCGGCTGGGTGACCCGGATCGTCCCGTCGACGGGCTACGGGAGTGTCAGCCAGCTCCGCATCTTCGGCCGGGTCATCTACACGCGGGGACGCCCCGAGGACGAACCGTCCGACGCCAGCTACGCCGCCCGGCTGCGTGCCGTCGAGCTGGAGACCCGCGGGTGGCGGGCCTTCTTCGCGACCCCGGCGATGGAGGAGCCGGTGACGGTGCGCGTCAACGAGCGCCTCATCACCACCCGCACCGACCGCGGCGGCTTCATCGACCTCGTCGTCCGCGGCCACGGCCTGGGCCCCGGATGGCACGACGTCTACCTCAGCTCACCGCGGGCCGAGCCGATCGACGTCCCGGTGCTCGTCGTGGGGTCCACCGTGACCCACGGGATCATCTCCGACATCGACGACACCGTCCTCTCGACCTCGCTGCCCCGGCCGATGATCGCCGCGTGGAACACCTTCCTCCGTTCCGAGGGCGCCAGGCGGCCCGTCCCCGGGATGGCGACGATGTATCGCGAGCTGCTGGCCTCCCAGCCGGAGGCTCCCGTCGTCTACCTCTCCACGGGCGCCTGGAACACCGCGCCGCAGCTGACGCGCTTCCTGCGGCGCCACGGCTACCCGGCCGGGCCGATGCTGCTCACCGACTGGGGCCCGACGAACACCGGATGGTTCCGGTCGGGTCAGGATCACAAGCGGGCCCAGCTGCACCGCCTCGCCCGCGAGCTGCCGAACGTCCGCTGGCTGCTCGTCGGCGACGACGGCCAGCACGACCCGCGCATCTACACGGACTTCGCGTCGAGGCGGCCGGACCAGGTGCGCGGTCTCGCGATCCGCGAGCTCACCGCGGGCGAGCAGGTGCTCTCGCACGTCATCCCGGTCGCGACCGACGACATCGTGCCCGCCCCCACCGAGAACCTCGAGGTGCCGGTGGTGCGCGGCCCCGACGGGTACGACCTGCGGCGACGGGTCCGCACGCTGTGGGAGGAGCCGTCACGGCCGCGGAGCCTGCGCGAGTACGCCTCCGCCGCCGTCGCGGGGCCGGACGACCCGCCCGACTACGTGGTCGAGGGGCCCGACGAACGATAACGTCACGTCATGCCCGAGCTGCCCGAGGTGCAGGCGCTGGCCGACTTCCTGCGCACGCGGACCGACGGGCTCGTCGTCACCGGCGTCGAGCTCGGGTCCTTCGCGGTCCTCAAGACGTTCACCCCTCCGCCGGAGGCACTGGTCGGCGCACCGGTCGACGGCGTCACGCGCCACGGCAAGTTCCTCGACCTCGACTGCGGCGGGACGCACCTGGTCTTCCACCTGGCCCGCGCGGGCTGGCTGCGGTGGTCCGACGCGATGCCCGCGACCCGGCTACGGCCCGGCAAGTCACCCATCGCGGTGCGGGTCCGCTTCGACGACGGGTCCGGGTTCGACCTCACCGAGGCGGGCACCCAGAAGCGGCTGGCCGCCTACATCGTCAACACCGTCTCGGACGTGCCGGGCATCGCGTCCCTGGGCCCGGACCCCCTCGCCGACGAGTTCACCGAGGAGGTCTTCGCCGGGATCCTCGCCGGGCACCGGATGCAGGTGAAGGGGTTGCTGCGGGACCAGTCGATCATCGCCGGGGTCGGCAACGCGTACTCCGACGAGGTGCTCCACGTGGCCAAGCTGTCGCCGTTCGCGATCGCCGCGACGCTGCAGGCCGAGCAGATCACCCGGCTGTACGCGGCCCTGCGCGAGACCCTCGCCCTGGCGGTCGGCACGGCCTCCGGAAGACCGGCCAAGGAGCTCAAGGACGCCAAGCGGGCCGGGATGCGGGTCCACGGCCGCACCGGGGAGGTCTGCCCCGAGTGCGGTGACCTCGTCCGGGAGGTCTCGTTCGCGGACTCCTCGCTCCAGTACTGCGCCACCTGCCAGACGGGCGGCAAGCCGTTGGCGGACCGGCGCACCAGCAAGTTCCTCAAGTAGCGCACCGGACGCCGCCGCACCCGACGCACGAGGTGGCGCCGACGGCCTCCGTCGAGCGAATCCTGCGCCGCCCGACCGCGGTCCGCCGGGAGTGGTCTGGGATGCTGGGACGATGAGTGAGTTCCCCGACGTACCGGTCGCAGACCTGTCCGACGACGAGCGGTTCCTCGACATCCGGGAGCAGGACGAGTGGGACCTCGGGCACGCCCCGAACGCCGTCCACATCCCGATGACCCAGCTCGCCGAGCGGGTCGACGAGCTCGCGCCGTTCCTCGACCGCGACGAGCCGCTCGTCATCACCTGCCGCTTCGGGCGGGCGCGTGCAGCGGGTGATGCCGTGGCTCGCGCAGCAGGGGTACGAGGTCGCCAACATGCAGGGCGGGATGCGGGCCTGGCTCGCCGCCGGGCGTCCGATGGAGGCCGCGAACGGCGACCCCACCGTCACCTGAGGGTGCCGTCGGCGGTCAGCCGATGAGCTTGAGGCCGACGACGCAGCCGACGATGCCGAGGACGAGCAGCACCCGCAGGAGCGACAGCGGCTCCTCGCCGGTCGCCATCGCGTAGGCGACGGTCAGGGAGGCGCCGATCCCGACCCACACGGCGTAGGAGGTGCCGACGGGCAGGGTGCGCATCGCGTAGCCGAGCCCGGCCATGCTGCCGGCGAGTGCGACGAGGAAGACGAGGCTCGGTGCCCACCGGCTCAGGCCCTCCGAGCGCCCGAGGGCGGTGGCCCAGACGGCTTCGAGGACGCCCGACAGGACGAGGACGATCCATGGCATGAGGCACTCCAGCGGGCCGTCTTGTCGCGTGACCGGGTACGGCACCCATCGTCCGGGGGCCCGTCGACGGGCCCTGGTGCCAGCGTCGCACGGGGCCGTGGGCCGGTCAAACGGCGGTCGATGTCGGTGTCTGCGTCCGTCTAGGCCAGGGCCAAGAGTGGGGTCCGCCCCGGTGGCCGGGCGTGGTGGCGACACGCGATCGCCCTCTCTGCGGATGTATCGGGCTGGCGCTAGAGATGCCCATACGCTGCGATCGTGGACCCGATCCGGAACCCCTACGCCCCCGGCGCCGGCCAGCGCCCTCCCGAGCTCGCGGGTCGCGACGAGCAGCTCGACGCCTTCGACGTCGTCCTCGAGCGGGTGGCCCGGGGCCGCCCGGAGCGCTCCATCGTGCTGACCGGGCTGCGCGGCGTCGGCAAGACCGTGCTCCTCAACGCGCTGCGCTCGGCGGCGGTCCGCGCCGGGTGGGGGACCGGCAAGCTCGAGGCGCGGCCGGACCAGTCACTGCGGCGCCCGTTGTCCTCTGCCGTCCACCAGGCGGTGCGCGAGCTCGGGCCGGCCGGTGGCACCGGGGACCACGCACTCGGCGTCATCCGGTCCTTCGCGCAGCGCGAACCCGCCGACGGCGGCCGGGGTCGCACGGCGCCGAAGCTGCGCGACCGGTGGAACCCCGGCATCGCGGTGCCGGCCGTCGCGGGTCGGGCCGACTCGGGCGACGTCGAGATCGACCTCGTCGAGCTGCTGACCGACCTCGGGGGGATGGCCGCGGACACCGGCCGCGGCATCGCCGTCTTCATCGACGAGATGCAGGACCTCGGGCCGGAGGACGTCTCGGCCCTGTGCGCGGCGGCGCACGAGATCAGCCAGACCGGGCTCCCCCTCATCGTCGTCGGGGCAGGTCTGCCGCACCTGCCGGCGGTGCTCTCGGCGTCGAAGTCGTACTCGGAGCGACTCTTCCGCTACTCGCGGATCGACCGGCTGGACCGATCCGCGGCCGACTCGGCGCTGGTGCGCCCGGCCGCGGAGGAGGGGGCGGAGTACGAGCCGGCCGCGCTCGACGCGATGTACGCCGCCACCGGCGGGTACCCGTACTTCATCCAGGCCTACGGGAAAGCGGTCTGGGACAGGGCTCCCGACTCGCCGATCACCCCGGGCGACGTCGAGGTCGCCGCGCCGGAGGCCGACTCGGAGCTCGCGGTCGGCTTCTTCGGCTCGCGCTTCGAGCGGGCCACCCCGGGCGAACGTGAGTACCTGCGCGCGATGGCCGAGGTGGCCGCGGCCGCCCTCGACGGCGAGGCGGAGGCCGTCGCGACGTCCGACGTCGCCGCGCACCTGGGCCGCAAGCCCCAGTCGCTCTCGCCCGCGCGGGACGCGCTCCTCAAGAAGGGGCTCATCTACTCCGGCGAGCGGGGACTCATCGCGTTCACCGTGCCGCACTTCGGCCGGTACCTGCGCGACCACACCTGACCGACGGGGCCGCGTGGGTCGAGAGTGCAGGACATGCCGATGGCGAGTTCCGGATCGTGCGCGTGTCCTGCACTCTCGACGGTCACTCCGCCCGGGCCACCCGATCGTTCCAGGACCGGTCCGACGAGGAGGTGACCGCCCGAGCCGATGCCGCCTTCGACCTCCGCCGCCACATCGACGGTCACCCTCGCGCCGGGGTGTCGACGGCCAGTGCGATGCCGTGGCGTGAGAGCTCCGACGTCGCGTGGTCGAGGTGGGTGACGTGCGCAGCAAGGTGCACGCCGGGTTCGAGTGCGTCGTCGCGAAGGTGTTCGAGGGCGAGCGCTGCCATCAGGGCGGTGGATCGTGCTTGTCCGTCGCCGGTGGCCCACGCAACGCGAGAAGCTGCGACCGCAGCGATGATCCAGTGACCGGTACCGGTCGGCCGGGGTACGAGTGAGGCCAGTGTGCGCAGGGCGGATCGCCCTCCCGGGGTGCGGGCCGCTGCGCAGAACAGCAGTGTGGTCGGCCATCGTGTGAATCCGTACGTCGTGGTGACCGGCACGGAGAGTTCGTTCGTGAGGAGGTACTGGTCCGGGAAGTCCGCCCTGGCGACGACCTGACGCCCGAAGCCGGCTGGAAGCCTGGGCCATCGCAACCCGGTGAAGTTCCGGACCGGTGTGCCCGTACTGGGATCGACGAAGGTCGTGCCGATCTTGTCGAGTGTGAAGGCTGCGGACGCCTCTCCGTGTTCGTCGCGGGTGTCGAGCACGCCATGGATCTCGATCGGTGCCGGATCGGATGGGTCATGCACGGCGAGCGCCAGCATCGTCGACAGGCCCGGCGCGAGGCCGGCTCCGAACACACATCGTCGCCCCGCTCTGCGGAAGAGGTCGTCGCTTCCGGCGAGTTGCATCACGTGGTGACTCGTCGCCGAGATGTCGAGAAGATCAGCGCCGGCTCGAGCGACCATTTCGGCACTGCCGAGTCGGTCGGTGCCGGTGCAGTCGACGACGACGTCGATGCCCCCGGGGATCCGCGTACCCGGATCGTCGAGGTCGATCGTCACCGCCGCCGCTCCCGGAACCCTGTCCGCCGCTGAGGATGCCTCCGCACCGTGTCGGCTCGCCACGACCACCTCATGACCGGCGTCGGCCGCGAACGATCCCACCCATCGGCCGACGGCACCGGTGCCACCCAGGATCAGAACCCTCACGCCGGCAACCCTACGGACGCGAGCGGCTGCTCGATGTCGGTCGTGGGCGTGCGATACACGCGGACGACGTGTCTCGTCGTCCGCGTCGCCGGGGAGTTCGGCGACGCGGGGCTCGACCGTCGTGGAGCCGCGTGGTTCGAGAGCGCAGGACAGGCCGAGTGCTCGCGCCCTCAGAGGCGGGCGAGCAGGTCGAGGGAGCGGTCGAGGACGAGCCGGGTCGCGTCGGCGTCGTAAGAGGGCAGCGAGGCGTCCGTGAAGAGGTGGACGTCGCCGGGATAGTCGAACACCTCGGCCTCCGTCCGGCCCTCGGCGAACTGCAACGCGGCCTCGAGGTCGCCCTCCTTCCCGAAGAACGGGTCGTCGGTCATGCCGTGCACCTGGACCGGGAGGCCGTCCGGCCACGCGCCGAAGTTCGAGGGGTCGGCGAACGCCTCGTACAGCAGCGCCGCGCGGACGCCGGGGCGGTTCTGGGCGAGCTGCTGGGCGGCCATCACCCCGAGCGAGATGCCGCCCACGACGAGGTCGTCGGGGAGCCCGTCCGCGGCGGCCACGCCGCGGGCGCGGATGTCGGCGAACCCGACAGACTCGAGGTAGGACGAGCCGTCCTCGATGGAGCCGAAGGTGTGCCCCTCGAAGAGGTCCGGCGTGTGGACGGTGTGGCCCGCGGCCCGGAAGGCGTCGGCGAACGCGACGACGCCGGGGGTCAGGCCCTGGATGTGGTGGAGCAGGAGGATCTCGGTCATGCGCGCACGCTAGGTGCCGTTGCGGACGGTCGGCGTCCGCATCACGATGGTGCGGTGCGACCCGACACCTCCCCGACCGCCCGGGCCCTCCTGACGATGGAGGCGATCCAGGACCAGCCGGGGATCACCGCAGACCGGCTGGCCGCTCGGCTCGGGGTCACCTCCCGGGCGGTGCGACGCTACGTCGACATCCTGCGACAGGCCGAGATCCCGGTCGAGTCCGCGCGCGGACCCGCCGGCGGGTACCGGCTCGGCCGCGGGACCCGGCTGCCGCCGCTGGTCTTCAGCGGGGCCGAGGCGCTCGGGCTGGTCATGGCGGTCCTCGACGGGCACCACGCCACGGCCGACCCTGCGGACCCGGTGGCCGTGGCGGTGGCGAAGCTGCTCCGGGCGATGCCGCAGCACGTCGCGGAACAGGCGGATGCCGTGCGGCGCACCGCTGCCGCCGCACCGGACCGCGGCGCCGCCCGCCCCGATCCGGCGACGACGGTGGCGCTCGTCCGGGCGCGGCTGGAGGGCCGGCAGGTGCGGCTGCGCTACCGCTCGGAGGCCGGGCACGAGTTCACGGCCGAGGTGGAGCCGTGGGCCGTCGTCGTCCGGCACGGCCGGTGGTACCTCCTGTGCCGGTCCGCCGGGTCCGGGTCGGTGCGGACCTACCGCGTGGACCGCGTCCGGGACGTGGAGCCGCTCGATGCCACGTTCGCGCTGCCCGCGGGCCTCGACCCCGTCGACTCGCTGGAGGAGCACCTCGCGGCGGGGTGGGAGCACCGCACCGAGGTGCTCATCGACGCACCCCTGGACGCGGTGTCCTGGGTGCCGCGGACGATGGGTCGGCTCGAGCCGGTGGATGCCCGGACGACCCGGCTGGTCGGTACGACGAGCAACGTCCGCGGGTACGCCGAGGACCTGGCGCGCATCCCCGCGCCGTTCCGGGTCGTCGACGGTCCGGAGCTGCGGGAGGCGGTCTCGACGCTGGCCGTGCGGCTCGCGGAGTCGGTCCGTCCGGGCGGGGTGTGATGGACGGAAAAGGGTTCTGCTGTAGGCGAACAGTTGAAGCCAAGGGCTTGTCCATCGAACGGGTGTTCGGTATGATGAGGCATGGACAGGGGGCAGCTCAGCAGCCGCATCGCGGCGCTGCGTGAGGGGTGCGCGGTGGTGGCGCGTGAGGTCGCCGCGGAGGGGCGCGGGTTGGGTCCGGTGGAGGCGTTCGAGCTTGCCGGGGAGGCGCAGGCGGTCGCGAACTGCGCGGACGGTCTGGTCGCGGTGCTCGGGGCGTGGGGTGCTCGGGTGGAGACGACGATGCACGAGTCGGGTCCGTGGGAGCGGGTCCACCCGGTGGGGTACGTCGACGCGATGGCTGCCGCGGAGATGAGTCTGGCGACGGGGGTGACGGAGGGGCTGGCGGGTCGGAAGGCCGCGCTCGGGGCCGCGCTGGGTGAGCGGTTCCCGGCCACGCGGGACCTGGTGCTGTCGGGGGACCTTCCGGTGTCCTCGGCGCACAAGGTGGTCGAGGCGTGTGCCGGGCTCGACGTGGACGCGTGCCTGCGGGTGGATGCCGAGCTCGCGCCGCGGTTGGCGGCGATGGATCCCGGCCTGGGTCACGTCTTGCGCACGGGCGGTGGCGGCGCGGGTGGCCGCGGACCAGGTCGCCGCCCACGCCGCGAAGACCCGCAGGTGCCGCACCGTGGAGGTCCGCCCCGGGGTGGACGGGTTGACGGAGTGGTTCGCGTCGCTGCCGACCGCGACCAGTGCCGCGGCGTGGAGTGCGGTCGAGTCACTGGCCGGGGAGTACCGAGCCGTCGACCCGGACCTGTCGGTGCCGGAGTCCCGCGCGGACGCGTTCGGGGACCTGCTGCTGCGCAACGTGCACGTCACCGCGAAGGTCACCCTCGGGGTGCCCGTCGTCACCGGAGTGCCCGTGCCCGAGGACCAGAGCGAGACGACCCGGGTCCGGTACGACCGTGGCGACGACGACACGGTCATCGACCACGACACCGGCGAGCTGGTCCGGCTCGGGGACCTCACCCCCGCCTCCCGCGAGGAGCTGTCCTGGGTCGAGATGAGCCCCGAGACCGCGGGTGACGCCGCCACCGTCGTGCACCCGGTCAGTGACGGGTGCGCGGTCTCCGGCACCCGGCTCGCCGGGCTCGGCTGGGTCGAACCCCACACCGTCGCCGGGCTCCTGAAGACCCTGCCCCTCGACGTCGCCCGCGCCGTCCTCGACGCCCACACCGGCACCCTCGCCTCCCACACCGCCAACGCCTACCGGCCACCGGCGGCGATGCGCGAGCTCGTCACCACCCGCGACGGAACCTGCCGCATGTGGGGCTGCACCCGACCCGCCGACCACACCGACCTCGACCACACCCGACCCTGGCCCGACGGCCCCACCACCCCCGCCAACCTCGCCGGCCTCTGCCGACGCCACCACCGGATGAAACAGCACGGCCGCTGGCGCTACACGATGACCCCCGACGGCACCATCACCTGGATCTCCACCACCGGCCGCACCCGCACCACCGAACCCGAACACCGCCTCGGGTGACCCGGCCGCGGCGTGCCGACCGTGGGTCAGCGCGGAGGTAGCCGGTGCAGGACGACGTCGTGGATCCCGCCGTCGGCGAGACGCAGCGTCATCCACGTGAAGTCGGGCTGGCGGCGCCGGTCCGTCGGTGACCCGGGGTTGAGCAGGCGCAGCCCCGCGTGGCTGCTGTCCCACGGGATGTGGCTGTGCCCGAACACGAGCAGGTCCACGTCGGGGTACTCGGCCCGCATGCGCTCCTCCCGCCGCTGCTTCTGCCCGGTCTCGTGCACGACCGCCACCCGGACCCCCTCCACGGTGGCCCGGGCGACCTCGGGAAGGCGCGCCCGCAGCTCATCCCCGTCGTTGTTGCCCCAGCACGCGAGCAGTCGGCGGCTGCGTGACTCCAGCGCATCCAGCGCCCCGACCTCGACCCAGTCCCCGGCGTGCACGACGAGGTCGGCGGACTCGACGGCCGCCCACAGCTCCGCGGGCAGGTCCTTGGCACGTTTCGGCAGGTGCGTGTCGCTCATGAGGAGGACACGGGTCCCGGTGTCGGTCACGGCCCCACCCTCACAGAGCGGCTGCGTCGGCAGGCGGCGGAGCAGTGGCGCACGTCGTCCCGGACGTTCGCCCACCGCCGGCGCCACGCGAACTGGCGCCCGCACCTCGCGCAGGCCCGGGTGGGCAGGTCAGCCCTCCTCCGCATCCGACCCACTACGAGCGATGCGTGACCCGCACCGGGTGGTCCGGGTGACGCTCGAGCCACTCGTGGACGAAGGGGCAGTCCGGGCGGACCGTGCAGTCCGCCGCGGCCAACGCGTCGAGCGCGGCGCGCACGAGGGCACTCCCGACTCCCCGGCCCTCGTAGCCGTCCGCGACCTCGGTGTGGACGAGCACGACCGCCGACCGGTCGCGGCTCTCGCGCCAGACGAGCTCACCGGCAACCTCGCCGTCGAACCGCGCCACCCAGGCCCGGTCGTCCTTGACGACGTCCACGTCCGGCATCGGACACCACCTCCGGCGCCCATGCTGGCACGAGCGGAACAGCGGTGCGGTGCCGGGCGGCGGGCATAGCCTGTCCCCACGCACCGACGACTCCCGTCCGTGCGGGAGGAGGACGCGATGAGCGCACCACCGGGATGGCACCCGCAACCGGACGGCCGCGAGCGGTGGTGGGACGGCCAGCAGTGGACCGAGCACTTCCGCGACCCGGTCGTCACCCCGCCCACCCAGGCCTACGACCCGGCGCCGACCCAGGGCGGGTACGGGACCGAGGGCACCGGCTACGGCGCCCCGAGCACCGGGTACGGCGCGCCCGGCACCGGGTACGGCAGCCCGGGAAGCGCGGGCCCGCCGCCCCAGAAGCAGGGGATGGGCAGCACCGCCAAGGGCTGCCTCATCGGCGCGGTCGTGCTCATCGTGCTGCTCATCATCGGCCTGGTCGTCGGGGGCATCTTCTTCGCCCGGACGGTCGACAACGCGGTCCAGGACGCCAAGACCGCGTTCCCCACCGTCCTTCCGAGCGAGCTCCCGACCGACCTGCCGCAGGGTGGGGGCGAGGCGGTCGTCATCGTCCTCGGTGACGGCTTCGAGCTGCCCTCCGCCACGATCGCGCCGGGGTGGACCCTCCAGGACGACAACGGCATCGGCCGCAGCGTCGACGGGATGACCGCCACGTTCACGACGGCGAGCGGGCTGCCCGTCCTCTTCACGATGGAGTTCCAGGGTGGCGAGCAGACCGTCTGCACCGCGACCCGGGACGGGGACGCCGAGACGGGCGCGGTCACCTGCATCCCCGTCTTCGGCGAGGTCGCCGACGGCGAACAGGTGACGGTCACCCCGACGTTCTGAGCGCCGGCGACCGTCCCGCCAAGATCACTCGGTCGGGGCGGTCGCCGCGATGGCGTCCCGGACGAGGCCGTCGGTCCGCAGGTCGGCCGCGTCGACCGTGGGCGAGAACCCGAGCCGGACGACGACGAGCTGCTGCGAGGGCACCACGTAGACGCGCTGCCCGTCGTGGCCGCTCGCCCAGTACGCGTCCTCGGGCAGCTCCGGGGCGACGAGCGAGCCGTCGGCCTCCTTGTTGGCCCACCAGCCCGCGGCGTAGCCCTTCTCCTCGCTGCGCGCGACCGGCGTGGCCGTCGTCGACTGCGTCATCCAGCCCTCGGGCAGGAGTCGCTGGCCGCTCCACACGCCGTCCTGGAGGGCGAACTGGCCGAGGGTCGCCCAGTCCCGGGGGGTGGCCCAGAGGTAGGAGCTGCACACCGGGGTCCCCGAGGCGTCGGGCTCCCAGACGGCCGAGGAGAGGCCGAGCGGCGTGAACAGCTCGCGCCGGGGGAAGTCGGTGTCGGGGACGTCGGCGAGCGAGCTGAGCCACGAGCAGACGATGTTCGTCGAGCCGCTCGAGTACTGCTGGTAGGTGCCCGGCTGGTGCGCCAGCGGCTGGCTCGCGGCGAACGCGGCCATGTCCGGCTCCGCGTACAGCATCTGGGTGATGGGGGTCCCCAGGTCGTAGGTCTCGTCCCACGTCAGGCCGCTCGTCATCCGCATCAGCTGGTCGACCGAGATGTCCTTGCGTTCGTCGGTCCACTCCGGGCGCAGGCCGGTCTCGGTGATGTCCAGCTTCCGCTCCAGGACGTAGCGCCCGACGAGGAGGTTCGTCGCGGACTTGGCCATCGACCAGCCCAGCTGCGGGGTGTCGACGCCGAAGCCCTTGGCGTAGCGCTCGGCGACGAGCTTGCCGTCCTTGACGACGACGACGGCGCGCGTGCCGAGGTCGGCCTTCTCGCCGGCCGGGAGGTCGTCGCCGAAGGCCGTGGCCAGGGCCTGGTCGAGGGCCTCACCGGGCTCCGGGGTCGGGGCGTCGGAGAGGGGGTTTCCCTCGCTCTCCACCTTGCTCCCTCGTCGCGCGAAGGTCGGCCGCTCGGCCGCCACGGTGCAGCCGTACTCCGGTGCGTACCATGCCTTCTGCTTCGCCAGCAGCCACGCCACCGCGGACGTCGCCGACTTGCCGGCCAGGTTGACGTAGCCGGTGAGGTACGGGACGAGGGGGTTCGGGGGAAGGTCGGTCTCGGGGTCGTCGCGCCCCGCCACGAGGGTCACCGCACAGGCGTTGTGGGCCGCGTAGCCGGTGCCCGTCTCGAGGAGGGGCCGGTAGTGCCGGTAGCCGAAGACGGCCCCGACGACGACGAGGACGAGGAGGACGGCGAGAGTCCGTCGCAGCACGCGCATGGCGGCGACGGTACCGCGCGGGTGGTGGTCCGAGCGTGACGCCGCTCAGGCGGCCGTCCCGTGGTCGAGGCGTTCCCGGAGCCGGTCGAGGAGCGAGGTGAGGAGGCGGGACACCTGCATCTGGCTCACCCCGATCGCCTCACCGATCTCGCTCTGGGTCCGCTCCTCCACGAAGCGGAGCCGCAGGATGGCCCGCTCTCGGGGGGTGAGCCGCTCCACCTCTGCCCGGACCGCCGCGCGCAGCACCACGCCGGAGGCCTCGTCCGCCGGGTCCGCGAGCCGCTCGGCCGCGCTGACCCCGCTCGGAGAGGGGGCGTCGAGCGACTCGGGGGAGAACGCCGACGCCGTCGCGCGGGCGCGGGCGACGTCGGCCACCTCGCGGCGCAGGGCGGTGGCCAGCTCCGCGAGCGTCGCCTCCCGGCCGTGGCGCTGGCGCAGCAGGTCCTCGGTGGCGACCAGCTCGGCCCGCAGCTCCTGGAGACCGCGCGGCGGGCGCACCATCCAGCCGGCGTCGCGGAAGTGCCGCTTCAGCTCCCCGCGGATCGTCGGGACGGCGAACGCCTCGAAGCCCCGGCCGGCGCCCGGCCGGTACCGGAGGACCGCCGTGACGAGGGCGGTCCGGGCCACCTGGACGAGGTCGTCGGTGTCGATGCCGCGGCCGGAGTACCGGTGGGCGAGCGAGTCGGCGAGGGGGAGGGTCGCGTGGACCACCTCCTCGATGAGGCGGTCACGCTCACCCGGGTCGCACGCGTCGCCCAGGGCCTCCAACAGGGTCTCGAGGTCGACGGTGGTCTGCTCGTCCGGGGGGGTGGGCGCGCCGATGCGCGGAAGGGCCTGCGGGGCGAGGGCGTCGCGGGGCATGAGGTACCTCCGGTCCGGTGGGGACCGGTGGCACGCTGCTCGACCACCGATGGCCCCCGAAAGAGGGCCGTTTCCGACCGTACAACGGCTCGTGGGGCCCCACCGTCCGAGATGACGGGCGAATGTGCGAGGCGGTTCAGTCTTCGGAGACCGCGATGACGAGCTTGCCGCGGACGTGGCCCTCCTGGCTGCGGGCGAACGCCTCGGCGACGGCGTCGAGGGCGTAGGAGCCCGCGACCTCCACGACGAGACCCCCGCGTGCGGCGAGGTCGGCGAGCCACTGCAGCTCCTCGCCGTCGGGGCGCACCCACACCCAGGACCCGCCGTGCTCCCTGACGGAGGAGTCGGCGACCGAGGCGTGGCGGCCGCCCTCGGCGAGCACGGCGAGGGTGTCGTCGACCACCCCGCCGACGAAGTCCGCGACGGCGTCGACCCCGTCCGGCGCCAGCGCGCGGACCCGGTCGACCAGGCCGTCGCCGTAGGCCACCGGCTCGGCGCCGAGCTCGCGGAGCCGGTCGTGGTTGCCCTCGGAGGCCGTGCCGATGACACGCGCGCCGAGCTCCCGGGCGATCTGGACCGCCAGCAGCCCGACCCCACCGGCCGCGGCGTGGACGAGCACGGTGTCGCCCTCGCCCACGTCGAGCCGGCGCAGGGTCCGCAGGGCGGTCTGCCCGGCGAGGGGGAGGGCCCCCGCGGTGTCCCAGTCGACCTCGGCGGGCTTGCGGGCGATGGCGCGGACGGGGACGGTGACCAGCTCGGCGTACGTCCCGCCGTGGACCCAGTCCTTGCGCGCGTACGCGAGCACCTCGTCGCCGACGGAGAACTCGGGCGCATCCGGCCCGACGGCGCGGACCACCCCGGCGACGTCCCAGCCGGGGACGACGGGGAAGGCGGCCTCCATCATCGCGTCGAGGCCCCCGCTCATGAGCTTCCAGTCGACGGGGTTCACCGAGGCGCGGCGCACCTCCACGAGCACCTCGCTCGGGCCGACCTTCGGGTCGGGCAGGTCGTCGCGCACCTCGAGGACGTCGAGGTCGCCGTATCGGTCATAGCTCACAGCTCGCATGCTGGGGACAGCGTCAATCGGCCGACGATGCATTCCCCGGCGCTGCGACAGCCGCCGTGCGGCCTTCCGCAAACGGGGTTTGCCGGTGCGTCCCGTTGGGTAACGTCCCTGTCGCCCCACCCACCGTGGGGACGTCGACGGACGAGGAGGTCCGGGGATGAGGACCGTTCACGCGGCCGGGCACACCGGCCGGCAGGACGAGCCGGGTCACGACGAGGGCGACGCCGCGCTCGCCGCGGACCTCGCCGAGCTGCGCGCCGCGCTCGCCGACCACCCCTTCCCCACCCACCAGGACGACCTCATCGCCGCCTGCCTCGTCCGGAACCAGCCGGCCCGGCTCTGCTGCCGCCTCTCGCGCCTCTCGCGCACGCACAGCTACGCCTCCCTCGACGAGGTCTGCGCCGACGTCGAAGCGGCGGCCCTCGCGGGGTCGTCGGGCGGCGACCAGTAGCCTTCCCCTCCACGGACCGGCCGCTGTGGGCCGACCGCGACCGAGAGGATGCCCCGATGGCCGGAGGGCTCGTCGCCCTGCTCGACGACATCGCCGCGATCGCGAAGCTCGCGGCGGCGTCGGTCGACGACGTCGGGGCCGCAGCGGGGCGTGCCAGCGCGAAGGCTGCTGGGGTCGTCGTCGACGACACCGCCGTGACGCCGCGCTACGTCGAGGGCGTGAGGCCCGAGCGCGAGCTGCCCATCGTCAAGAAGATCGCCATCGGCTCGATCCGCAACAAGCTGCTCATCATCCTGCCGATCGCATTGCTGCTCAGCCAGTTCCTCCCGTGGCTGCTGACGCCGATCCTCATGCTCGGGGGCACGTACCTCGCGTACGAGGGGGCCGAGAAGGTCTGGGAGAAGCTCTCCCACCACGAGGGGCACGCGGAACCGGTCGCCGCGGTGGGGCCCGAGCAGGAGCAGGCGATGGTCTCCGGCGCGATCCGGACCGACCTCATCCTCTCGGCCGAGATCATGGTCATCGCGCTCGACGACGTGTCGTCCGAGCCGTTCGTCACGCGGGCCGTGGTCCTCGTCGTCGTCGCGCTGCTCATCACCGTGCTCGTCTACGGCGTCGTCGGCCTCATCGTGAAGATGGACGACATCGGGCTGCACCTCGCCGAACGGGAGTCCGAGGGCGCGCGCCGGGTCGGGGAGGGCCTGGTCCGGGCGATGCCGAAGGTGCTGGCGTTCCTCTCCACCCTCGGGGTGGTCGCGATGCTCTGGGTCGGTGGGCACATCCTGCTCGTCGGCACCGACGACCTCGGGTGGCACGGGCCGTACGCCGTCGTGCACCACCTCGAGGAGGCGGTGCACGATGCGGCGGGGGCCCTGGGTGGCCTGCTCGGCTGGCTCGTCAACACCCTCGGCTCGGCCCTGGCCGGGGCCGCCGTGGGTGCGGTCGTCGTCGCCGTCGTGATGCTCGTGGCGCGGCTCAGGTCCGCGTCGCGGTGAGCAGCAGGTACTCCCAGCGCATCCTCCCGCCGCCCTCGTCGGCGGCCGCGGCGACGCCGTCGATGGCCGCCTCGAGCGCCGCTCGCTGCTCGGGGTCGTCCGCGACGGACCGGTGCACGGCGGCGGTCGGCCCGTAGCGCTCGACGAAGAAGCGCCGGAACTCCTCGGGGGTGCCGAGGTGTCGACGACGACCTCGTCACGTGCGGCGTGCACGTCCCGCACCGCGTCGCCGGGGAGGGCGCGGACGCGCTCCTCGGAACCCCACAGCGGTGGCGGCTGCGACCCGGGAGGGGGCGGCGGGGCCTTCGACCTACGGACAGTTCTGCCCGGTGGCCAAGGCCATGGAGGTCCTGGACGAGCCCAGCCCGCAGCACCCGCACGTCCTTTGACCTCACCGAGAGTGGCGAGGAGCTGCGCGGCGTCGTGGACGCACTCGGGGCGTGGGGCGTCCGGTGGGTCGGCGACCTCGGTGAGGCCGACGTCGACGTGTGCGACGTCGACCCCGGCTACGAGGTGGCGGCGGGCCTCACCACGACGCTCCGGACGATGGCCGAGATCTGGCGCGGGGACCGGGCGTTCGACCTTCGGGCGGTGCCGCGGCCGGAGTCGGGTGCCCGGGTGGTGGCCCCGGTGACCACCTGAGCACCCGGCGCCGGCGGGGCTGGGGGTCAGCGCTGCCGGAGCCGCCTCGTGACCAGCACGGCGGCGACGAGGAGCAGGGCCCCGACGGCGCCCGCGAGACCGATGGTCCGCGCATCCTGCCCGGCGGAGGCGCCCACCGCGACGTAGGCGACGGTGCCGGGCAGCACCCCGAGCGCGCTGCCGAGGAGGTAGTCCCGGCGCGACACCGGGCTCACCCCGGCGCCGTAGTTGACGACCGTGAACGGCACGACCGGGGTCAACCGGGCGACGATGACGGAGAGCATCCCCTGGTCGCGCAGCAGCTCGCGCACCCGATCGACCCGAGGTCCGGTGATCCCCTCGACGGTGTCGCGGCCGAGTCGCTGGGCCAGCTGGAAGGTGACCCAGGCACTGAGCATCGCCCCGACCCACGAGAGCGCGACACCGGCGGACAGCCCGAACAGCACCCCGGCGATCCCGGCGAGGAGGTTCTTGGGGACCGGCACGAGGGTCAGGACGACGTGGAGCGCGAGGTAGACCACGGGGCCCCAGGCGCCGCTCGCCGCGACGGCACGGCGGACCGCCGCGAGGTCACCGCCGAGCACGACGACGGCGAGCGCGCCCCCGAGGAGGACGGCGAGGGCCAGCGCGAGGAGGCGGACGCGTCCGGGGGCGGTGGGCATCCGGTCAGCCTAGGAGGAGTCAGGGGATGCCCCGTCAGCCGACGGGGGCAGCCCTCAGCCGCGCGGTGCGCAGGCGCGGGCGGTCAGCAGCCGCTGGACGAGGGAGCCGAGCCCGATGACGGCGACGGGCACGAGCGCGGCGGTCGAGGCCGCCGAGCCCGCCATCAGCCAGGCCAGGGCGACGAGGACGAGGGCCCCGGCGCTGCACGGGGCGGCCGAGCCGGCGGCCCGGGTGGGACGTCCGCGCGGGAGGTAGGTGGCGAGGGTCGCGCTCACGCTCGCGGCGGCGACGCCCAGCAGGGTCCAGCCGACGACCGTCGGCTCCGTGCCCGCCGGGAGCGCGGAGACCAGCGTCAGGAGCACCGGTCCGGCGAGGACGACGGCGGCGAGGACGCGGGCCCGGGTCCACGTGGCGGCGACCGACGTCGCGGCGTGCAGCGCGCCGAGCGCCTCGACGGCCGGGGGTTCCCAGACGTCGAGGCGCTCGCGCGGGGCCGGTGAGGTCACCGACCGAAGGCGTGGCCGGGAGCGGGCTGCTCCGGCTCGTCGGCGCAGATGCAGCGGGCGGCGGGCGGGACGGATGCCATCACCATGTCGGCGTGCATGCCGCACCCGGCCCACGTCGTCTGGCCGCACATGTGGCACGTCGCGGGACTGCACACGGGAACCTCCTGGGGTCGTTCGTCTGGGGTCGGGCAGCAGCATAACCAGATACCCCTAGGGGTATCAACTCCGAAGGGTTCAGACGGTGAGCGGCGGCCGGGACCGCCCGATGCGCCGGGACCGGGCCGCGACCGCGCCCGCCCCCACGATGAGGGCGGAGACGACCGCGAAGCCGAGGGCCGGTTCGAGTGGGACGAGGATGCCGATCGACCCCCCGACCACCCAGAACGCCTGGAGGATCGTCTCGGACCACGAGAACACGCGCGCCCGGACGGCGTCGGCGACGTCCCGTTGGACGAGGGCGTCCAGGCACAGCTTCGCGAGCTGGCCGTAGACCCCCGCCGCGAGCCCGACGAGCAGGAGGGCCCACAGCGAGTACAGCAGCGCCGTGACGATCGCCGCCCCCAGGGCGACGGCCGCGATGACCGTCGCCATCACCTCCGGCGCAGGCGTGTCCTTGCGGTTGCCGATGAGCGAGCCGATGGCGTTCCCCACCCCGGCCGCACCGACGACGAGCCCGAGCACCAGCGGGCCGTTCCAGCCCGGCAGCGGGTGCTCGCGCATGAGGAACATGAGGAAGAGGGTGAGGAACCCCGAGAGCATCCGGGCGCCGGTCGTCAGCCACAGGACGTAGCGCACCGTCACCGGCAGCGCCCGCATCCGCCGCACGCCACGCTCGGGCTGGTCGAGCGGCTCCTCGGCAACGGGCGTGCCGTCGACGTCGACCTCGCCGAGCGAGGAGTCGACCCGGTCCGGCAGCCGGATCGAGAGCACCGTGGCGACGACGAAGATGACGAAGGCGAGCCGCAACGACCACTCCGGCCCGATGCGGGAGGCCGCCCCGGCGACCCCGCCGCCGAGGACCATCCCGACGATGCCCGCGATGTTGAGCCGCGAGTTGGCGCTGACCAGCCCGATACCGCTGGGCAGCAGCCGGGGCACCGCGGCGGCGCGCGCCACGGCGTAGGAGCGCGAGGCGACGAGGCAGCCGAGGGCAGCGGGGAACAGCCACGGGCTGTCGGTGACCACCGCCGAGGCGAGCACCCAGGCGAGGAACCCTCGGGATGCCAGCGTGGTCCCGAGAGCCCAGCGCCGACCGTGCCGGAACCGGTCGAGCAGTGGACCGATGAGCGGCGCGAGGAGGACGAACGGTGCCATCGTCAGCAGGAGGAAGAGGGCGACCCGGCCGCGCGCCTCGTCGTTGGGCATCGCGAAGATCGTGCCGGCGAGCGAGACCGTCACCGCGGCGTCCCCCGCGACGTTGACGGCGTGCATCTCGGTGAGCCGGGCGAGCCCGGTGTCGGCCGCCCCGTCGGCGGCGGCGAACCGGCGGAAGCGTCGGCCCGCGGCTCGCCCACCGCGCCCCACTGCGCGCGCCGAGGCTGCCCCGCCCCGCCCGACGAACCGCGCGGACGAGGCGAGTCGTCGCGGACGCTGCGGCGGCGGCCCCTGGCCCGGGGGCGTGGTGGGCGGAACGGACACGCCCCCGATCCTGCCTCGTGCGGGCGGCCCCGTGGGGGACCACTCCGGACATCGTGTCCCTCACAACACCCCCCGCCGTCGCACGGGGCCCGCCTGCCACACTGGAGGCAGGCACGACCCGGGAGGTGTGACGGTGGAGGGTGCCTCGGCGATCCTGCTCGCGGCGCTCGCCGGCGGGCTGGCCGCGTCCGCCATCCGGTTGCCGCCGCTCGTGGGCTTCCTCGTCGCCGGCTTCGCGCTGCGCGCCGCGGGCCTCGAGGCGGTCCCGGCGCTCGACGTCGTCGCCGGGCTCGGCGTCACCGTGCTCCTCTTCGGGGTCGGTCTCAAGGTCGACGTCCGGACCCTCCTCGGACGTCCGGTCTGGGCCACCGCCGGGGCCCACCTGCTCATCACCACCGCCGTGATCGGCGCGGGCCTCGGGGCGGTCGGGGCACTCGGCGTCGGCATCGTCGGGGGAGAGCCCGGCCCGTGGTTCCTCGTCGGGCTCGCGCTGTCGTTCTCGAGCACGGTGGTCGTCGTCAAGGTCCTCGAGGAGCACGGCACGTCACGGTCCTTCGGAGGACGCACGGCCATCGGCATCCTCGTCGTCCAGGACGTCGTCGCCGTCCTCTTCCTCGCGACGGCGGAGGGTAACCCCCCGAGCCCGTGGGCCGTCCTGCTCGTCCTCGTCGTCCCGGGGGCGCTGCTGCTGCGGCGGGTGCTCTCCGTCGTCGGGCACGGGGAGCTGCTGGCCCTCTTCGGGGTCGTCGTGGCCCTCGTGCCCGGCTACGCCCTCTTCGACGCACTCGGCATCAAGGGCGACCTCGGCGCGCTCGTCATGGGGATGCTCCTCGCGGGACACCGCGGCGCGGACGAGCTCTCCAAGAGCGTCTTCGCCCTCAAGGACCTCCTCCTCGTCGGCTTCTTCGTCGCCATCGGCCTCGGAGGCCTCCCCACCCCCGCCGAGCTCGTCACCGGTCTGGCTCTGCTCCTGCTGCTGCCGCTCAAGGCGATGGGGTTCGCGGTGCTCCTCTGGGCGGCGGGCCTACGCCGGCGTACCGCGGTCCTCACCGGCACCTCGCTCGCGAACTACTCCGAGTTCGGCCTCATCGTCGTGGCGCTCGCCCCCGCGGGGATGCTCGACCCGGGATGGGTGCGCGTCGTCGCCACCGCCGTGGCCGGGAGCTTCGTGCTCTCGGCGCTCCCCGGGCGCCATCCCGAGTACCTCTCGCAGGTGCTCCGGCGCGTGCTGCCGGACCGCCCCGTGGACCGGACCCACCCGGAGGACCGGCCGCTCGACCTCCGCGGCGCCGAGGCGGTCGTCCTCGGCATGGGGCGGGTGGGGCGATCCGCCTACGAACGGCTCCGGGACGGGTACGGCCTCGCGGTGATCGGGGTGGAGACCTCCGGCGAGCGGCGTGCGCACCTCGCGGCCCGTGGCTTCGACGTCGTCGAGGCCGACGCGACCGACCCCGAGCTGTGGGCGCACCGGCCGTTCTGCGGCGTCTCGCTCGTGGTGCTCGCGATGCCCTTCCACGGCAACAACCTCGACGCCCTCGAGCAGCTGCGCAGCAACGGGTACGAGGGGAAGGTCGCCGTGGTGGCGCAGCACGACGACGACCTCGCGACCGCCCTGGGCCGCGGCGCCCACGCCGGGTTCCAGCTGTACGACGGTGCGGGTGCCGAGCTCGCCGACCGGGCGGCGGCGGCCCTCGGCCGGGTGGCCCGAGCGGACGGGCCGTCCGCGGTGGCGGCGCAGGGGGAGCCCGACGACGTGTCGGAATGACGCCTGTCGCAGCGGTGTTGACCGTTGCATGACGAACCCCGAGACCGAGATGGCCGAGCGCTACCAGCGTGCCCGGGGCCTCTTCGAACACGGGGAGTTCCAGGCGGCCGCCACGGAGCTGTCCGCACTCGTCGACGCCAGTGCGCTCGCGCCGCCGCTGCACGGCACGACCGAGCTGCGGTTGCTCCTCGCCCGGTCCTACTACCACTCCGCCCAGCTGAACCGGGCCGAGCGGGTGACGCGCGCGATCCTCGTCGACGACCCGGACGAGGCGTACGCCAACCTCCTCCTCGGGCGCACCCTCCAGCGGCAGGGGCGCTCGGCCGAGGCCCGGCCGCACCTCACGATGGCCGAGCTGCTCGGCGGCTACGGGGACGCGGGCCGGCTGCCCCCGGTCGTCAACGACGAGGGCGTCGGCGGCGTCGTCGGCGAGGACGAGCCCGGCTCCCCATCCGCCTGACCGGCGACGGCCACGCGGCCGACCCGGGGAGCGGCGTCCGCTGACCGACCTCGTGCGGCTTCGGGGCACATCGACGCGCGGCGGGCCGCGGCAAACCGCGGGTAAGTCGCACGAAGTCGGGGCAGGGGGGCGTCAGGTGCGGGGGAGTAGGGGTCAGGGGGCCGTGCGAGTGGCCTCGAGGGCGAGGAGGTGCTCCTTGGCCGCGGGCCCCCCGGCGTAGCCGCCGACCCCGCCGGAGGCCGGCAGCACGCGGTGGCACGGCAGCGTGACGCAGAGCGGGTTGCCGCCGAGCGCGCTCCCCACGGCCCGGGCGGCCCCCGGGTGCCCCACGCGGCCGGCGAGCACCGCGTAGGTCGTCCGCTCCCCGTAGCCCACCGAGGCGGCGAGCCCCGTGAGCACGTCGCGCTGGAAGGGCGAGGCGAGGGCGAGGTCGACCTCGACCTCCACCCGTCGCGACCGTCCGGCGAGGAACTCCGCCAGGGCCCGGCGGACGGCATCGGTCGGGCCGGGGTGCCGGAGCACCCGCGGGCTCACGCCGGCCGCGAGCCGCGCCAGCCAGCGCTCCTCGGCCGCGTCGTCCGGCGCGTAGGCGGTCGCCAGGGCCCGGCCGTCGTCGCGGACGGCGACGAGCATCCGGCCGACCGCGGTGTCGTCGAGCACGTAGGAGACGTCGGTGGGCGCCAGCACGGGCGGGCCGGTCAGGGTGGGGGAGAAGGTCGCGAAGGGGTTGGTCATCGGGGGTCCTCGGGGTCGGTGAGGTCGAGTCGGAGGGTGGCGACGGCGTCGCTCACGAGGCGTCGGCTCATCCCGGGGGTGGTCCCGAGCGCCGCGGCCACCGAGCGGTGGTCGAGGTCGGCGACGAACCGGAGGACGACCGCGTCGCGCTGACGCTCGGGCAGCGCCGCCACCCGATGCCACAGGTCGCCGTCCGGAACCGGCGGCGGGTCGACGGACGGCGCCTCGGCGAGGCCGGCCGGGTCGTCGTGGGGGGTGCTCCGGCGCGCGGCGCGGTGGTGGTCCATCGCGCACCGGTGGGTGATCGTCAGGAGCCACGACCGCAGGTTGCGGGAGTGGGTGAGCCGCGGGTAGGCCGCGAGGGCCTGCGTCCACGCCTGCTGGGCCACGTCGTCGGCGTGCACCGGCCCGACGAGGCCCTGCGCGAGGCGGGCGACGTCGCGCCAGTGCGCATCGACGAGGTGCTGGAAGGGTGGGAGGCTCACGATGGTGGAACGCTACGGCCCCGGCTTTCGTGAGCGCGGCCGTCCGGCGTGTTGGGCGCCCCCCTGCGGACAGGGCGCCCCGCGTCGGGAATGATCGGGGCGTGACCGTCGAGCCGCAGACGTCCACCCGCCCCCTCGTCATCGCACACCGGGGGGCGAGCGACGAGGAGCCCGAGCACACGCTCCGCGCGTACCGGAAGGCCTTCGTGCACGGCGCGGACGGTATCGAGTGCGACGTCCGCCTCACCGCCGACCACCACCTCGTCTGCGTCCACGACCGCACCGTCGAGCGCACCTCGAACGGCGCGGGTCGGGTCTCGACGCTCGAGCTGGCCCGGCTCGAGGAGTTCGACTGGGCGTCGTGGAAGCGGGGGCCCGGCGAGTCCGAGACCCCCGAGTCCGATCCCGAGCGCGGCCACCTGCTCACCCTCCGCCGTCTCCTCGACACGCTCATCGAGACGGGTGAGGAACACCTGACCCTCATCGAGACCAAGCACCCGACCCGGCACGGGGACGACGTCGAGAAGACCCTCGTCCAGCTGCTCCGGCACTTCGAGCTCGACGGCGGGGACCTGCCGGGGCGGCCCCACGTGCGCGTCATGTCGTTCTCGGCGAGGGCGCTGCAGCGGGTCCACAAGCTCTCGCCGAGGATCCCGCTCGTGCACCTGATCGAGGGGAAGGTCCCCGCGATCGCGATCGACGGGACCCTCCCGCGGGGCATCGGCGCGGTCGGTCTCGACATCCGCCTGGTCCGTCGCAAGCCGAAGGTCGTCGAGCGCTACCGGCGGCACGGCCACACGGTCTACGTGTGGACCGTCGACGACGAGGCCGACATGGAACTCTGCCGCAGCCTCGGAGTCGACGTCCTCATCACGAACCGTCCGGGCGTTGCCGTCGCACGGATGGGTGCCAAGCGGTAGTTTGTGCCCGTGACCTCGGACGACTCCTCCCAGACCACGGAGCTCGAGCTCACCTCGCTGGAGGTCTCGGAGTCCTCCGGCCCGGGGGCCGACAGCATCATCTGCACCGTGCGCGTACCTGCCGACGCCTCCTCGGTCGCCCTCGTGCGGCACGAGATCGTCACCGACCTCTCGGCGCGCGACCTGCCCGAGGACCTCGTGGGGGAGGCCGAGATGGTGGCCTCCGAGCTGCTGACCAACGCCGTGCGCCACGCCCGCCCGCTCTCCGACGGCTCGATCCGGGTGCGGTGGAAGATCCGCGGCGACGTCGTCGAGATCGAGGTGACCGACGGCGGCGGGGCCACCACCCCGAAGCCCGCCCCGCGCACCGTCTGGCTCTCCTCGGGCCGCGGGCTGCGGATCGTCCGGTCGATGGCCCACGAGTGGGGCGTCACCGAGGACCGCACCGGCAACGTCGTCTGGGCCACCCTCGGGGGACCCAGCCGCCGCCGCGCCACCTGACCGCCTCCCCGACCGCCGCCCCGTCCGGCCCGGCACGTCCTCTAGGGTGACGCGCATGGGCAAGGCTTCCCGCCGACAGCGCGGTTCCGACGGCACTCCGAGGGCTGCGCGCCCCAAGCCGGCTCCGTTCGAGCCCCGGCCGTTCGCCGGGCTCCCGCACGAGACCGACTGGGTCGCGATGCGCGAGATGCTCCCTGCGGCGACCGCCGTCGTCAGGGTGCGCGCCGAGCACGTCCCCGACGGCGCGCCGTCGGAGGTCACCGTCGCCACGGTCCTCCCGCTCGCCTGGCCGGCGCTGCACCGCACCGACGGCACCGTGCTCATCGGCACCCAGTCCGGCAACTCCAGCGGTGACGCCTCCCGCGACCTCGCGGGGCAGCTCCTCGCCGCGCTCGCGGCCGAGCAGGGTCACCCGGTCACGACGGTCCCGCAGGTGACGGCGGACAGCCCGCGGCTCCAGGACGTGCTCGACCCCGACTCCGGCTTCGACGTCACCGTGCACGAGGGCTTCGACTTCTGGGTCGCGGACCAGGAGCTCGAGGGCGACGCGAAGGAGTCCCTCGAGCGGGCCAACGCCTCGATCGTCCCGACCGTCGCGATGAGCGCCCTCCCGTCGGCCTTCTGGGTCCGCATCGGCGACCGCGCCCACATCCGCCTCGTCCTCCCCGACGACGAGGACTCCGCCACCGACGCCCTGGCCCGGCTGCACGCCGCCGGCGAGGACGGGCTCGGCGACGAGACCCGGCTGCTCGGGGCGTTCCGGGCGTGTGGGCTGCTCGTCCCGGTGTGGGACCTCGACCCCTTGCTCGAAGCCACCGACCACGATGACGCCCTCGCCGCCTGGGGAGAGCGGTACCGCGAGGCCCTCGCGGCCGACGCCCCGCTCACCGCCGACGAACGGCGCGCCCGCTCCGGCCTGCTGAGCCGCCAGGTCACCCTCCGCTGATGACCGCGGGCCGGGTCGCCGCCGTCGTCCCCTGCAAGGACGAGGCCGACCGCATCGCCGCGACCGTCGCGGCCGTGGCCGGCCTCGACGTCGTCGAGCGGGTCGTCGTCGTCGACGACGGCAGCACCGACGACACGGCGGGTGCCGCCGAGGCGGCCGGTGCCCAGGTCGTCCGGCACGCCGCGAACCGCGGGAAGGCGGCCGCGCTCGGCACCGGGGTGGCCCTCGTGCGCGAGCTCGAGGCCGCCGCGGGTGAGCCGCCGGCCGCCCTGCTCTTCGTCGACGGCGACCTCCAGGAGACGGCCGCGGCGCTGGGGGTGCTCACCGACGCCGTCCTCGACGGGTCCGCCGACATGACCATCGCGACGCTGCCGGCGCAGATCACGGCCGGGGGCGGGCGCGGGCTCGTCGTCGGGCTGGCCCGTGGCGGCATCGAGCGACTCACCGGTTTCCATGCCGTGCAACCGCTCTCGGGGATGCGGTGCCTCTCGCCCGCCGCCTACGACACCGCGTCGCCCCTCGCCCGGGGATGGGGCGTCGAGACCGCGCTGACCGTCGACGTGCTCCGGGCCGGGCTCACCGTCCTCGAGGTGCCCTGCGAGCTCCAGCACCGGGTCAGCGGGTCCGACTGGCGGGGGCAGCTGCACCGCGCCGCCCAGTACCGCGACGTCTGGCTGGCCCTGGTCCGGCGCGGCTGGCGGCCGTGGCAGCGGGGGTGACCCCAGCCCACCCGGACCTCGCACCGGGGCAGCCGGTCCGCGACGGGGCGGAGACCCTTCGACAGGTCCTCCTCGCGCTCTCCCTCGGACTGCTCCTCCTCGTCGGGCTCAGCCGGCCGAACGCCGCCCAGCCGGACCTGCTGCCGCGGGGGTGGGCGCCCGGGTCCCTGCTGCCGGTGACGCTCTCGCCGGCCGTCGTCACGGGGGTCCTCTGGGCGGGCTATCTCGTCGGTGCCGCCGCGGTGCTCCTCGCGCTGCGGCGGGGGGCCCCGGCCCTGCGCGGCTGGCGGGTGCCGGGGGCCGTGGCGGTCCTCGCCCTCGCCGCCGCCCCCTTCGGCTCGGCCGACCACGTGAGCTACGTGGCGTACGGGCGGATCCTGGTCTCCGGGGGGAACCCCTGGGTCGAGTCGCCCGTCGCGTGGGCCGGTGGCGCGGACCCGGTCACGAGCCGGGTCGAGGCGCCGTGGACCGAGGAGCCGAGCGTCTACGGCCCGGCGGCGACCCTCCTCCACGGCCTGTCCGCCTGGGTCGGAGGCCCGCAGCTGCGGCAGGAGGTGTGGGTCTGGCAGGTCGTCGTCGTCCTCGCCTGGCTCGCCGTGCGGCTCGCCCTGCGCTCGGCGCTGCCGGAGCGGCTGCACGGGCGCGTCGACGCGGCGTGGACCCTCAACCCGCTCGTCGTCGGCCTCGGCGTCCTCGGGGCCCACGTCGACGTCGTCGCCACGGCCTTCGTCGTCGGGGCGGTCGCGCTCGGGGCACGGCGGCCGGGATGGCCGGCGGCCGCCCTCGCCGGCGCCTCCCTCGCGCTGGCGGCCTCGACCAAGGTCACCTACGGGATCGGGCTCGTCGCGCTCGTCGTGGCCGTGTGGCTCGCCCGCGACGAGGGGGTGGCCGGGCGCCGTGCCGCGCGGGTCCGGGTCGCGGCCATGGCGGGGGCGTTCCTCGTCGTCGCGGGGCTGCTCCAGGCGTGGGGCGGGCAGCACGTCTACGACCAGCTCTCCCGGTCGCGGCAGGCCGTCTCCCTCGCGACGCCGTGGCGGCTGCTCCTCGAGGTGCTGCGGCCGGACCTCGGCAACGCCGACGCCCGGACCGTCATCACCGTCGGCGCCGCCCTCCTCGCGATCGGCTTCGCGGTCGTGCTCGGCCGCCGGAGCGCGGCCGCCGTGCCCCGCACCGACGCCCGGCACGGCTGGGCCGCCCTCGCGCTCTGGCTGACGGCGGTGCTGTCGCTGGCGTACTCACTCGCGGCCCCGTACTCGCTGCCCTGGTACGACGTCCTCGTCTGGGGCGCCCTCCCGGCGGTCGCGGCCGGGCCGGTCGACCTCGTCGCGCTCGCCCGCCTCGCCGTGCTGTGCGTGGCCTACGTGCCCGGGCGGGTCCTCGGGATGACCCCAGCGGTCGAGTCCCTCACGCTGGGGCTCCGGCGCTCCGTGGCGCCCTGGCTCGTGCTGGCGCTGTGGGCCGTGGTGCTGCTCGTCATCGGCGTTGCCGGCCGCGGCGGGTCGGGGCGCTGGTCCGGGCCTCCTCGAGCAGGAACCCCACCGACACCGAGACGATGAGCGGCACCGCGAGGGTCGCCCCGACGGCGGGGATGGCGACGCCGGAGTCGTTGACGGCGAACCCGATCGCCAACATGAGGACGAGCGCGACGAGCGCCGGACGCAGGGTCGGCGCCTGGTCGTAGGACCGTTGCATCGCCCGGGACCCCCACGACGTCGGGCGGGCCAGGACGTAGGTGACGAAGAGCAGCGCCGCGGGCACGAGCAGGGTCAGCGGGGCGTTGCCGAGGAGGATGTCGTAGTTCTGCTGGGCCTTGCGCACGACGATGTCGCCGGCGGTGCCGTCGATCATCGCCTGGACGAACCGGCCCAGGTGGCTGCGGTCGGCCGGGTCGCGGAGCCAGTCCGCGCCCGCGACGACGAAGAAGACGACGACCACCGAGACGGCGACGAGGAGCCAGCGGCGCACCGTCATCCGGATGCCGAGGACCGTGAGGACGAGGTAGACCACGGCCGGCAGCAGCGCGGGCGGCCCCCCGCCGTCGGCGCCCCAGAACGGTGCGGCGTCGATGACGAGGGCGGCCCCGCCGAGCACCCCGACCGCGATCGCGGCCGCCGTGCGCAGGCCGCCGAGGACGAGGGCCGAGGAGACCGCGGCGGCCAGGAGGATGGTCGCCGTGCCGAACAGGGCGAAGGTCGGGTTGCCCATCCCGTAGAAGCGCCCCGCGACGACCGGCTGCAATCCCATGAGCGAGGACAGCTGCAGCCGCGAGCCGGTCATCACGTCGGCCGCGAGGACGACGGCCGTCACGGCCGAGACGAACGCCATCGGACCGAGCGGCCAGTGCCGCCACGGGCCGCGCAGCGCGGCAGCCGCGATGACCGCGACGAACGCGAGGACGACGGCGACGACCGCGAGCATCTCGACGGGGAAGCGCCACCACGGGACGAGGTTCGCGAGGAAGGTCGAGACCGGGACGGCGGCCGCGGCGACCGCCAGCGTCCGCACCCGGGAGAGCACCGTGGTCCGGGAGGCCTCCGAGCCGATCCGGCCCTTCCACACGAGGAGGACGAGCAGGTACACGACGAGCTGGCCGTACGCGAAGACCTGGAAGAACGGCTCGACGAGACCGTGCACGTCGTGGCTCGCCTCGTCGAGGTCGCGCAGGGCCCGGAGCCGGTCGCGCGCCCGGCGCTCGGAGTTGTCCGGGGCCGGGTCGTTCGTCAGGGGTGAGCCGCCGACCGTGCTGGGGACGGGGACACCGACCCCGTCGAGGACGGTCGCCGTGAGGTCGGGCGCCTGGACGAGCCCGACCTGCCGGGTGGAGTCCGAGTACAGCGTGCCGGGGGTGAAGTGCGGCCCCCGGGCGACCACCAGCCGCAGCCGCTCCGACAGGCCGGCGTCGGACATGCTCGCGACGACGAAGTCCGCACCGTTCGGCCCGGCCTCGACGACCTGGCCGATCCGCTGGTCGATCTCCCGGACCTGCTCGGCGCGGGACCCCTCGGCGAACTCCCCGGGCGCCACGTCCTCCGGGTCGCGCACCGTGCCGACGTCGACGAGCGTGACGGGGCAGGCGTTGAGGTCGACGAGGAGCTTCTCGGAGGAGAAGTCGCTGTAGCGGCTGACCGTCCCGTCGGGCAGCGCGCCCCCGGCCGCGGCGTAGCGCCCGACGGTGCGCACGCACAGCCCAGCGTCCTCGACCTGCTGCGCGAGGAGCCCGAGCTGCGTGTCGAACTTCTGCTCCTCCGCGGCCTTGACGTACGCGGGCCACTGGCTGACCGCGCCGTCGACGACGGTGGGCGGGCCCGGGCAGGCCCGGTCGGCCGGGTTCGCGGCCGCGCCCGTGCGATCTGGTGCGGCCCGCCCGCCGGAGGAGAGTCCGAGCCAGCCGTCGACCGGGCAGGTGTTCGAGTACACCGACCGGGCCGAGAGCGCCGCCGACGACCCGTCGCGCATCAGCTGCCACAGGTTGGGGGTGGTCTCCTCGTCGATGTCGGACCAGCCGATGCCGCCGGTGCCGATGAGGACGACGGCGCCGGTCCGCCCGTTCTGGGCGCTCGCGGGGGCCCCCGGGACCGCGAGGAGGAGCCCGCCGACGGTGGCGACGAACGCCAGGGCGGCGGCGAGGGCTCTGCGGGTCACGCGGGTCAGGGTACGCAACGTGGTGACAATGGACCCTGTGAGCGCCACCTCCCGTCCCGGTATCACCGTGCCCCGGCACCGGTGGGTCCTCGCGGCGCTCCTCATCGCGCTCGCCGCCTCGCCGGTCGCCCTCCGCTACCTCGTCTTCTGGCCGCTCGACCAGTGGCAGGTCGACGTCGACGTCTACCGCGACGCCGGGGTCTCCCTCCTCACCGGGCGCCCGCTCTACTCGGCCCTCACCGAGGCGCCCCAGCTGCTGCCGTTCACCTACCCGCCGTTCGCCGCGTTCCTCGCCCTCCCGCTCGCCTTCCTGCCGTTCGGGGTCGTCGGCTGGCTGTGGACCGCGCTCCAGGTCCTCGCGACGACCCTCATCGTCTGGTACGCCGGGCAGCGCCTCCTACGGCCCGCCGGCCCGTGGCTGCCACTGGCCCTCGCCGCGCTGACCGCGCCGATGCTCTGGCTGCACCCCGTCGGCGACGGCATCCGGTTCGGGCAGGTCAACGCGTTCATCGTCCTCGCGTGCGTCCTCGACCTCGTCGAGCCGCGGCCCGGGTTCGCGCGGCGGATCCCCCGCGGGGTGCTCATCGGGCTCGCCATGGCCGTCAAGCTGACGCCGGGGGTCTTCGTCATCCACTTCCTCGTGACCCGACGCTGGCGGGAGGCCGCGACGGCCGTCGGCACGGCCGCCGCCGCGACGCTGGGCGCCGCCGTCCTCCTCCCGCAGACGTCGGTCACCTACTGGACCTCCGCCCTGCGCGACCCGGCGCGGCTCGGGCCCAACGCGGGCACCGCCAACCAGTCGATCCGCGGGTTCCTCCTCCGGCTCGGACCCGAGGGGCTCCCGGGCACGGTGCTGTGGCTCGTCCTCGTCGCGGTCGTCGCGTGGTTCGGCTTCGGGCTGGCCCGGCGGATGCACCGGGCCGGCGACCCCGTCGCGGAGATCGCGGTCGTGGGGCTGCTCGCCTGCCTGCTCTCGCCCGTCGCGTGGGTGCACCACTACCACTGGGTCGTCGTCGTCATCCTCGCCCTGCTCGGCACCCGGCCGTGGCGGGACCGGCGGCGGCTGTGGGCCGGCCTCGGTGTCACCGCCTTCTTCACGATGCGCCTCCCCTGGTGGGGCATCGACTGGCTCGCCCACCGCGACTGGCCGCAGTGGCCCGGCCGGGTGCTCCAGAACGCCGACGTGGCGGGCGGGCTCGTCTGCCTCCTGCTCCTGTGGTGGGTGGTTCGTCCCGAGCCGGATGACGCGGCGGGGTCCGGGTCCACGGCCGGGGACGAGCCGGCGGAGGCGATCGCCCGTGCCTGACGAGGTGATCCTCCCGGCCACCCCGGCGGGCACCGCGCTGGAGCTGACCTCGCGCAGCGGGGTGGAGCTCGTCGTCGTCGCGGAGCGGGTCGGCCTGCCCTACCGCGTGCGGCCGATGTCGGGCACGCTCGTCGTCATCGTCGTGGTGATCGGCGTCCTGGTCGCGGTGTCGTGGGACGCCCCGCCCGGGCCGGAACCGGGGGTGCTGCTCGACCTCGCGGGCAAGGTCGTCGTGCTCGCCGGGGCCGTCGTCGCGCACCGGGTGATCGCCCGGTTCCAACGCTGGGCGGTGCGCCGGGCCGAGGGTCCGTGGAAGGTCGGCGTCGTCGCGCCCGACCCGGGCCGGGCGCCGCGCGGCCAGTGGGTGCTGCACAGCGAGCGGCTGCCCGCCGGCGTCGACCCGCGGGAGCGTGTCGAGGAGCTCGCCGAGGACGTGCGCTCCGGCCGCTTCGACGCGAACAGCCGGGTGGCCGGTCTGCGGGCCTCGTTGCGCCGCTGACCCACGCCCGGCGCTGGAATGCCCACGCAGGCCGCGGGTGCCCGCCCTAGCCTGTGGACATGTCCCTGACCCTCATCGAGGTGCTGCTCGTCGCCGTGCCGTTCCTCGCGCTGCTGCTCGCCGTGGTCGCCGTCGTCGTCCTGCTCGGGCGCACCGCGACCCTGCGGCGCCGGGTCGAGGCGCTCGAGGCGCACCGCCCCGCCGGGGACGCCGACCTCGCCGTGCTGCGGTCCGAGGTGGCCCAGGCGCTGCGGCACGTCGCGGTCCTGCGCTACGACGCGTTCGGTGACATGGGGGGTCGGCTCAGCTTCAGTGCAGCCCTCGTCGACGACGACGGCGACGGGCTCGTCATCAGCTCGATCCACGCCCGGGGCGAGTCCCGGACCTACGCCAAGGGGGTCGTCGGCGGGACGTCCGACGCCACCCTCACCCCCGAGGAGCAGCAGGCCCTCGCGGCCGCACGCACCGGCAAGGAGCAGCCATGAGCACCCGTCTCGGGTACCTCGGCCCGGAGGGCACCTTCACCTCGATGGCCCTCGACCGGTGGCCGGACGCCGCCGGCGCGGAGCGGGTCGCGTTCGGCTCGGTCGACGCCGCACTCGAAGCCCTGCGCGCCGGGGAGGTCGACGGCGCGATGGTCCCCATCGAGAACTCGGTCGAGGGCGGCGTCTCGGCCACCCTCGACGCCCTGGCCAGCGGTGACCCGCTGCTCGTCACCGGGGAGGTCCTCGTGCCGGTGACGTTCGTCCTCGCGGCGCGCTCGGGCACCACGATCGGTGACGTCCGCGCCGTCGGCACCCACTCGCACGCGTGGGCCCAGGTCCGGGGCTGGATGGGCGACCGGCTGCCGGAGGCGGCGTACGTCCCGACCCTCTCGACGGCGGCCGCCGCCGCGTCGCTGGCGGCGGGGGAGCAGCCCTTCGACGCGGCCGTGTGCGCCCCCGCCGCGGCGACCCTCCACGGGCTCGAGGTCCTCGCCGACGGGATCGGCGACATGCAGGCGGCCGTGACCCGGTTCGTCCTCGTCGCCCGGCCCGGGTCGATGCCCGCGCAGACCGGGGCGGACAAGACGACGGTCGTGCTGTTCCAGCGCGAGGACCACGCCGGCGGGCTGCTCGAGCTGCTCGACCAGTTCGCCGCCCGGGGGATCAACATGACCCGGCTCGAGTCACGTCCCACGAAGGCCTCGATGGGGTCGTACTGCTTCTCGGTCGACGTCGAGGGTCACGTGCTCGACGAGCGGCTCGGGGAGGCCCTCATGGGACTGAAGCGGATCTGTGCCGAGGTGCGCTTCCTCGGGTCCTATCCGCGGGCGGACCGGCAGCGGGCCACGGTCGGGCCGCGGGCGAGCGACGCGGACTTCGCCGGCGCCCGGGACTGGCTGGCCGGCATCCGCGACGGACGCGCCTGACACCGGTCTTCCGGTGTCCCTCGGTCGTACACGAACTGACACATTCGTCGGTTCGTGTACGGGCTGCCGGGGCGCCTGGTGCCGGGGTGTACACGAACTGCGCCTGGTGCCGGGGTGTACACGAACTGACACATTCGTCGGTTCGTGTACGGGCTGCCGGGGCGCCTGGTGCCGGGGTGTACACGAACTGACACATTCGTCGGTTCGTGTACGTGACGTACGGGCGGAGCGCGGTCAGGTCGGGTCGGCGACCTGCTCCAGTCCGAGCCACCAGCGGTCGGCGGGGCCCCAGGTGACGTAGAGGTAGGGACCGGACAGCTCGAGCCGCGGCGTCGCGCCGAGCATGTCGACCACCCAGGCCTCCTGGGCCGTGCGCGGAGCGTCGCAGCCCATCTCGGTGACGGCGAGCCCCTCTCCGCCGAGGACGAGGCGCGAGTCCTCGACCGAGACGGTGCCGCTGCCGGTGTTGCACCCGGTCCGGACGAGGAGGCGGTCGCCGTCGACCTCGAGCTCCACGGGGGCGGCGAGGGGGTTCGGCGCGCCCACGGCGTTGACGGCGGCCCAGCGGCCGCCGAGCTCGGCGACGGACCGCACGGGGACCGACCCGTTGGCGTTGTCGTCGTCGCGCCGGCCGAGGACCCACACGACGGCGGCGGCCAGCACCGCCAGCACGAGGATCAGCGGGACCACGACCCGCGAGGAGGGGCGCCTCATGGGGATGGGACGCGGGTCAGGGGGCGGTCGTTCCGCGGCCATCGCCGTCCCCGGGGTCGGTGCGCTCCGGGAGACCGGCGTCCGTCGTGTGCGCCGTCACCCAGGCGTCCACCTCCACCCAGCGGGCGTCGAGCCATGTCGCGAACGCGACCGGCTCGTGCGGGACGTCCTCGGCGCGCCAGGTCCAGGTGCGCACGAGGAAGGGCCGACCCCGGAACGGCACCGCGCCCCAGATGTCGCGGAGCGTCGAGAGGTGCCCGAACCCGGCGTGTGCGACGACCATGACGTCGGCGTCGGGGCGGGCCTTGCGCGCGGCCCACGCGCCGCGGGACTTCGGGGGGAGGACGTTGACGAGCTGCTCGGCGCGGGCGGCCCGACGGTGGTCGCCCCGCTGCCGGAGCCGCTCGATGAGGCGCGAGCGGCGGGTGGGGGTCCAGTTCTGGCCCTCGGGGAAGAGGAGCAGCACGTCCTCGGGAGCGAGCGTCGCGGCCATCCCGTGGACGCCCGCGAGCCGGTCCTCCCCCGCCGAGGGAACGAAGAACGAGTCGAGCCGGGTGAGGATGGTGTCGACGCCGGGGTCCCAGCGCAGCGCCTCCGCGAGGACGATGCGGGGGAGCCGACCCGCGGTGCGGGCGAGCAGCCACGCGACGACGAGCGAGTCGAACGGGCCGGCGTGGCGGGCGAGGGCCAGGAGGGCGTGCCCCTCGGTGCCGAAGTGCATCCGGTCGTCGAGGCGCACCTCGAGACCGAGCCAGCGCCGGGTGTAGTACATCAGCGAGTCGAGTGCGTCGGAGAACAGCGCCTCGTGGGCCTCGCGCCAGGCCGGCGAGGAGGTGTCGCGGTCGCCCGCCCCGAGGGCCCAGCACCGGATGAGCATCCGGATGTCGACCCACATGAGCAGGACCGCGAGGCACGAGACGCGGAACAGGCGGGCGCGGCGGTCGAGCACCGCGTGGAACGCCCCCGCGACGACGACGGGGACCATCAGCCCGGTGACGACGACCCCGACGAGCGGCCACAGCGGGGCGAGCAGGCGCCGCACCGCCGACGGCGGAGGAGGGATGCTGCGGGCGCCCATGCGGGTGAGCCTAGGGGTGCGCGGGGTCGGGTCGGCCCCGCCCGGTCACATCTGCGCGAGGTAGGCGGCGGACGCCTCGTACGCCTGGTCGGCGCGCGCCCGCATCGCCGCCCCCCGGGCGGCCCGGATCGGCAGGTTCGGGGTCGAGGCCGCGCCGCTCGGCAGCACGTGGGTCTCGACCTCCTTCGGCAGGGAGGCCATCTCGTGGACGTAGCGGTGGCGCCGGGCGATCTCGAACACCACGGTCGCGACCTCCCACGGCAGGCGCGGCGGGGCGAGCGGCTGCTCCACCCGCCCGACCTGGAGCACGAAGAGCCGGGTCGCGCCCAGCTCCACCGCACGCCCCACCGGGATCGAGTGCACGAGGCCACCGTCCAGGTGGTGCCTCCCGTCGATCTCCACCGGGGGGAAGAGCCCCGGCACCGAGCACGACGCGACGACCGGCCAGACGAGCTCGCCGGAGGAGAACCAGGCCGAGCTGGCGTCCTCGATGCAGGCCGCGACGCACTGGAACGGCACGGCCAGCTCCTCGAAGGTGTCGACGGGCAGGTACTCGTCGATGATGTGCCGCAGTGGGGCGTTCGACAGCAGATGGGTGCGCGACCGGGCGGCCCGCGCTGCCTGCCGCACCGGGTTCTCGACGAACACCCCCTCCCGGACGACCGCGTCCCACACCTGGGCGAGCCGGTCCGCCCCGGCCGGGGTCGGGTCGGCCGCGATGAAGGCCCCGTTGAGCGCTCCGATGCTCGTGCCGAGCACGAGGTCGGGGACGACCCCGGCCTCGGCCAGCGCGCGCGCCATGCCGACCTGCGTGGCGCCCAGCACCCCGCCACCGCCGAGGACGAAGACCGTGCGCGGAGTCCGGGTCATGACTCCAGCCTAGGCAGCCGCGGGCTCGCGCGTCGGCCGGTAGCCTGCGACCCATGTCCGGCGCGGCGATCTTCGACCTCGACCGCACCCTCCTCCAGGGAGGGACGGGTCAGCTGCTCTCCCGCGCCATGTACGACCTCGGGGTCGTGAGCCGCCGGCTCCCCGGCGAGGGCCTCCTCTACAAGGCCTTCGACCTCGTCGGCGAGACCCTCCCCTCGATCGCCCTCGCGCGACAGGCCACCCTCGTGGCCAAGGGGCGAGCCGGTGACACCTTCGACGAGGCCGCGCGCAGCGCCGCCGAGACCATCGCCGAGGTGATCCACCCCTTCGCGCTGGCCCTCATCGAGCAGCACCGGGCGGCCGGCCGCCCCGTCGTCCTCGCGACGACGACGCCCGAGCACCTCGTCCGTCCGCTCGCCGAGCGGCTCGGGGTCGACCACGTCATCGCGACCCGCTACGCCCTCTCCGAGGACGGCACGTTCACCGGGTCGCTCGACGGGCCCTTCGTCTGGTCGCGCGGCAAGCTCGCGGCCGTCCGGGAGTGGGCCGAGCGCGAGGGCGTCGACCTCGGCGAGAGCTTCGCGTACTCCGACTCCATCTACGACCTGCCGCTGCTCCGCGCGGTCGGCAGCCCCGCCGCGGTCAACCCCGACCCGCGGCTCACCGTCTACGCACTCGCCCGGGGGTGGCCCATCGTGAACTTCGACGTCTCGCCGGGAGTCGTGAAGATCCCGGTCCTCGGGGTCGAGCTGCAGCGGCTCCTCTTCCTCGCCAACCCGCCGATGGTGACTCCCTACGCGCGCTTCGACGTCAGCGGGGCGGAGCACATCCCCCGCACCGGGCCGGCCATCCTCGTCGGCAACCACCGGAGCTACTTCGACATCCCCGCGATGATCCAGATGATGCGCCGGACCGGCCGCACCGGGCGGATCCTCGCCAAGCGGGAGCTGTTCGACCTCCCCGTCGTCGGGGCGCTGGCCACCGCCCTCGGCGGCATCCCCGTCGACCGCGCCGGTGGCGGCACGGAGTCCTTCGAGACGGCGACGGTCGCCCTCGAGGGGGGCGAGCTGGTCTGCCTCCTCCCGCAGGGCACCATCCCGCGCGGCGAGCGCTTCTACGACCCCGTCCTCCGGGGCCGCACCGGCGCGGCCCGGCTCGCCGCGGCCACCGGTGCGCCGGTCATCCCGTTCGGGATCTGGGGGAGCGAGAAGGTCTGGCCGCGCAGCTCGCCGTTGCCGCGGATGCTCTCGCTCACCCACCCGCCGACGGTGCAGGTGCGGGTCGGGCCACCCGTCGAGGGGCTCGGCGGCTCGCCCACGGCCGACACCCGCCGGATCATGGACGCGATCGTCGACTGCCTCCCACCCGAGGCGCGTGAGGTCCGCACGCCCACGGACGAGGAGATCGCCCTCGCGACGCCGCGCCGGGCGGCGCGCGCTCATCCCTGAGCTCCCGTCCGGGACCCGGCCCGGACTTGACGCGGCCTCCGAGTTAGGGTTACCTCATTCAAGTAAGGATTACCTAACAGAGACGCACGGGAGCACGGATGTTCGTCAGCAACGCCCTCATCGGGCTGCGGGAGGGCCTGGAGGCCGCCCTGGTCGTGGTCATCCTCCTCGCCTTCCTCGTGAAGACGAACCGCACCTGGGGCCTGCGCTACGTGTGGGCCGGCGTCGGGGTCGCCGTCGCGCTGTCCGTCGCGCTCGGCGCGCTGCTCACCTTCGGCACGCGCTCGCTGTCGTTCGAGGCCCAGGAGATCGTCGGGGGCACCGCGAGCATCGTCGCCGTCGGGTTCGTCACGGCGATGGTGTTCTGGATGAAGTCCGCGGCCCGCACGATCTCCGGTGAGCTCAAGGGCCGCCTCGACCGCGCCCTCGACCTCGGTCCGCTCGCCGTCGCCCTCGTCGGCTTCCTCGGCGTCGGCCGCGAGGGCCTCGAGACCGCGATCTTCTTCTACGCGACCGCCGAGGCCGCCGGCTCCGGCAACAACGTCCCGCTGCTCGGGTGGGTCGTGGGGATCGGGGGCGCCGTCGTGCTCGGCTGGCTGATGTACAAGGGCGCCCTGAAGATCAACCTGTCGAAGTTCTTCCGCTACACCGGGATCGCGCTCGTCGTCGTCGCGGGGGGCATCCTCGCCTACGGCATCCACGACCTCCAGGAGGCGGCGGTCCTGCCCGGTCTCACCACCCTGGCCTTCGACGTCTCGGCGGTCGTCGACCCGAGCAGCTGGTACGCCACGCTGCTCAAGGGCATCTTCAACTTCACCCCGCAGACCACGGTCCTCCAGGCGGTCGCCTGGGTCCTCTACGTCGGCACCGTCCTCTACTTCTTCCTCCGCCCCACCCGGGGCACGACGGCCGCCTCGCCCGAGCGCACCGACGCTCCGCGCGAGACCGCGTCCGCCTGACCGACCCGTCCCCACCCCCGACACCCAGGAGCTCTTCCACCATGCGCAGGATCGTCGTCGCCGCAGCCCTCTCCGCGGCAGCCCTCGGACTCACCGCCTGCGGCCAGGCCGACGAGGGGACCGTCTCCGACGGGGCCGGGGCGGCCGGAGCGGCCGACACCGTGGTCACCGTGACGGCCACCGACGACGCCTGCCGGCTCTCGGCCACGAGCGCCCCGCCCGGCAGCATCGCGTTCACCGTGACCAACGACGGGAGCAAGGTCACCGAGTTCTACGTCTACTCCGGCGGCACCGACATCGTCGGTGAGGTCGAGAACATCGGCCCCGGCCTGACCCGCACGCTCACCGTCGACGACGTCGTGGCCGGCGACTACGTCACCGCCTGCAAGCCCGGCATGAGCGGCGACGGCATCCGCGCCGACTTCGCCGTCGAGTAGCACCCACCCGGAGGGCGACGCCCTCGGACCCGTTCACCGACGAGCCCCTCGTCCCCCGGAAGGAACCCCCATGGCGATCCCGCGCGCCCGCGCAGCCCTCCTCACCCTGCCGCTGGCGCTCGCGGTGTCGGCCTGCTCCCAGTCCGCCGACGGTGGGAGCGCCGACGGCCCGATCACGGTCAGCGCCTCGGACACGGCCTGCGAGCTGTCGAGCACCGAGGCGCCGGCCGGCACCGTCGAGTTCTCCGTGACGAACTCCGGCAGCGCGGTCAACGAGTTCTACGTGTACGCCGAGGGCGACCGGATCATGGGCGAGGTCGAGAACATCGGCCCCGGCCTCTCCCGCACCTTCCACGTCGAGCTCGCGGAGCCCGGCGCCTACGAGACCGCGTGCAAGCCGGGGATGGTCGGCGACGGCATCCGGGGCCCCTTCACCGTCACGGGCGAGTCCGCAGCCCCCCGCAGTGACGACGAGAACCTCAGGGCGGCGACCGCCGAGTACCAGCGCTACGTCGCGAGCCAGGCCGACGCCTTCCTGGCCCGCACGACCGAGTTCGTCGGGCTCGTCACGGCCGGGAGGACCGAGCAGGCCCGGGCCGTCTACCCGGTCGCCCGCTCCTACTGGGAGCGCATCGAGCCCGTCGCCGAGTCCTTCGGCGACCTCGACCCGCGGATCGACGGACGCGAGGACGCCCTCGAGGAGGGCATGGAGTTCACCGGGTACCACCGGCTCGAGAAGGACCTGTGGGAGACCGGCCTCCAGCCGGACTCCGGCGAGATCGCCGACCGGCTGCTCGCCGACGTCACCGAGCTCGTGGCCCGGGCGAAGGCGGTCGAGCTGAACCCGCTCCAGCTGGCCAACGGCTCCAAGGCCCTGCTCGACGAGATCGCCACGGGCAAGATCACCGGCGAGGAGGAGCGCTACAGCCACACCGACCTCTGGGACTTCGAGGCGAACTTCGAGGGGTCGAAGGCGGCCATCCAGGCGCTGCGCCCCTTCCTCGAGGACCAGGACGCCGAGCTGGTCGCGACGATCGACGCGCGCGGCGACGCGCTCGGGGACCTCCTGGAGACCCACCGGGACGGCGACGGGTTCGTGTCCTACACCGACCTCACCGAGAACGACGTCCGCCGGCTCACCGAGGCGCTCGACGCGTTCGCCGAGCCGGTGGCGACGGTCGCGGGCCTCGTCGCGAACGGGTGACGGCGGCGATGGAGGGTTCGAGCCGCCGCGCGGTCCTCGCGGCCGGTGCGGGAACCGCCGTGGCGGGGGCCGCGGCGGGGCTGAGCTGGGCGTCGCGCCCCGCCGCTGCGGACGTCCCGGCCGTGCCGGACGGCATCGTCCCCTTCCGGGGCGAGCGCCAGGCCGGCATCACGACTCCCGCGCAGGACCGGCTGCACTTCGTGGCCCTCGACGTCGTCACCGACGACGCCGACGCGCTGCGCGAGCTGCTCACCGCGTGGACCCGGGCGGCCGAGCGGATGACGGCCGGGGCCGAGGCGGCACCGGGAGGCGCGGTCGGGGGAGGCCCGTGGGGCGTGCCGCAGGACACCGGCGAGGCGCTCGACCTCCAGCCCGCCGACCTCACCGTCACCATCGGTTACGGGTCCTCGCTCTTCGACGGCCGGTTCGGCCTCGCCGGCCGGCGCCCCGAGGCGCTGCGCGACCTGCCGGCCTTCGCGGGCGACGACCTCGACCCCGGACGCTCGGGCGGCGACCTCTGCATCCAGGCCTGCGCCGACGACCCACAGGTCGCCGTCCACGCGGTGCGCAACCTCGTGCGGATGGGCTTCGGCGTCGTCGCGGTGCGCTGGAGCCAGCTCGGCTTCGGTCGCACCTCCTCGACCTCGACGTCCCAGCTCACCCCGCGCAACATGTTCGGGTTCAAGGACGGCACGGCCAACCTCAAGGCCGAGGACCCGGCCGCGCTCGAGGAGCACCTCTGGGTCGCGCCCGAGGACGTCCCGGGCGGCGCGGCGTGGATGGCGGGTGGCTCCTACCTCGTGGCGCGACGCATCCGGATGCACATCGAGGTCTGGGACCGCAGCCCGCTGCAGGACCAGGAGGACACCATCGGGCGGGACAAGGTGGTCGGCGCCCCGCTCGGGGCCACCGACGAGTTCGCCGAGCCCGACTTCTCGGCCCGCGCCGCCGACGGGCAGCCCCGCATCCCCGTCGACTCGCACGTCGCCCTCGCGCACCCGGACCACCTGGGCGGCATCCGGATCCTGCGCCGGGGCTACAACTTCACCGACGGCACCGACGGCCTGGGGCACCTCGACGCGGGCCTGTTCTTCGTCGCGTTCGTCCGGGACGCCCACCGCCAGTTCGTGCCGATGCAGCAGGCCCTCGCCCGGGCGGACCGGCTCAACGAGTACATCGAGCACACCGGGTCGGCGCTCTTCGCCTGTCCCCCGGGACTGGACGCCGGCGGCGACTGGGGCACCCAGCTCTTCGGCTGAGCCGGGCGGGCCGCTGCGTGCCCGCCGCTACCAGGTACCGGGCCCGGGGGGAGCGGCGGCGTCCGGGGGTGGGGTCTGCGCCTCGCGTCGGGCGCGCGCCAGCTCGGCCTCGCGCACCTCCTCCGGGATCGCCTCGTACTCCGCGACGGCCCGGTCGATCCGGGAGTCCATCATGGCGGCGAAGTCGGGGTGCCGGGCGAGGTCGCGCAGCGAGGCCCGCCCGGCGACGACGTCGTCCATCCGGCGGCGCAGGCCCGGGTCCTCGACCGAGTCGCGCAGGACCCGCAGGCCCTCGCGGACGTGCGCCTCGAGGCGCGGCTCCCCCGCGAGCGAGGGCAGGATCGGCGGCACGGGGTCCTGCGGGCCGGGGGTGGTGCTCACGACGTCACCTGCCGGTGGTCGTAGGCCGCGGGCAGCTCGACCTCCGTGAAGCCGCGGATCGAGGACAGCGACCCGGCGATCAGCCCCATGAGGAGCTCGCAGCCGGTCCACACCGCGGCGCGGATCTCGATGATCTGCTTGACCGTCTCGGCCCCCTTGGCGATCGAGTACGCCGCACCGGCGCCGGCCCCCCAGCCGACCGGGTTCCAGAAGTTCGTCGCCGCAGCGGCCAGCGCGATCCCGGCGGCGATGCAGTAGTCGGCCAGGGCCTCGACGAGGGACCCGCACGCGACGGCGAGCTCGCGCACGCCGAACGCGGTGCCGTCGTACTGGGTGGCGATGTCGTGGAAGTGCGCCCGCTGGCCGGAGAGCGCCGAGGAGAGGTCGAGGAAGTAGGCGCTCGCCGCCGTCGCGGCCTTGCCGTGCCAGCTCGCCGTGCACGTCTCGCTCTTCGCCTCGAGGTTCTCGGCCGCGATCCCGCAGAAGTCCCCGAGGTTGCGCAGGGCGTCGGCCGACTTCGACACCTCCGACCAGTCGCCCGCGAACCACTCGCCGACCTCCTCGGGGATGTTCGGACCGCCCATCAGGTCGATGGCCTTGAAACCCCAGTGCCCCAGCGAGATGAGGTCGCCGATGTGGAGGAAGGTGTCCGCGAGCGGCGGGATGGGGTCGGTGGCCACCGGCGGGGTCAGGACGGTCTGCGGGTCGGTCATCAGGACCCCGCCGCCTCGGTGGGGTACCGGGCATCGAGCCGTGCGGCACTCGCGGAGTCCAGGGTCTCGTACCTGCGAGCGGCCGCGACCAGCTCGTCCCCGCTCGCCTCGGCCAGCGAGTGCAGGTGCGCGAAGAGCTCCTCGGCCGCGGGCTGCACCTCGGAGACCGAGTTGAGGAACCGCACCATGGCCGAGAAGCCCGAGGCCGGTGGCTTGGTCCGGGCGGAGTAGACCAGCGCCCGCTCGGCGTCCGCCTCGAGCGTCGTCAGGTGGGTGGCGAAGACCCGCAGTGCCAGCGGTGAGACCTCGAAACGCATGGTGACCTCCCTGTTCGCCCCCGAGGCTAGGGCCGCTGCGCCCCGGGACGCGATGGGGAGCGGTCCCCATCCGGGGCCGGCGCACCGGCCGTCGCCGGACGGCGGGTACCGAGCCGAGGGCTCACTCGCCCCCGGTGCCCCGGCCGCTCTCGGTGCGCACGATGAGCGCCCGCGGCTGCACCTCGACCGCGACCCGGGAGGCCTCGCCGATGATGTCGCCGTCGACCTGCACCCGCTGCGGCTCGTCGACCTCGACGTGCGCGCTCTGGCACCGGTGCCGCGAGAGCGTCGCACTCGTGCGGTCGCTGCGGGTGATGACCCGGGCGGCCACGGAGGCCCAGGCGGCGACACCGCGCGGGGCGAGGACGATGACGTCGAGCATGCCGTCGTCGGGCTCGGCGTCCGGCAGGAGGTCGATACCGCCGGTGATCTTCCCGCAGTTGCCGATGACGACCATCCGGGCCCGCTGCGTCTCGGGGGTCCCGCCATCCGTCGTCAGGGTCACCTTGAACCGGTCGGTGAGCATGTGGCGCAGCCCGGCGGGGACGTAGGCGCCCCAGCCGATCCGGGACTTCAGCTCCTCGGACGTCGAGTCCATGATCGCCGCGTCGAGCCCGAGCCCGGCCATGACGAGGAAGGCGTGCCGCCGCTCGCCGGCCGTCGAGCCCTCGCCGGCACCCTCCTCGAGCGAGAGGTCCTCGGGGTCGAGGGTGAGCCAGGCGGCGTCCACGTGGCGGTTGCGGCCCGTCAGCGCGACGACCATCGCCTTGCCGAGGTCGTCGACGGGGGTCTCGAGGTTGCGGGCGAGCAGGTTCCCCGTGCCGCCGGGCAGCAGCCCGAGCGGGACGCCGCTGCCGATCATCTCCTGGGCGACCGCCCGGACCGTGCCGTCGCCGCCGAGCGCGCACACGAGGTCGACACCCTCCTCGAGGGCCGTCCGGGTCTGGCCGAACCCCACGTCGTGCGCGGTGGTCTCGAGGAGCAGCGGCTCGTCCCAGTCGTGGTCCTCGCAGATCCGGGCAAGGGTCGCGCGCACGGACTCGAGGTCCTCGAACTTCGTCGGGTTGACGACGATCGCGACCCGCTTGCGCGGCGGCGGGGCCTCGTCGGACCCGGGCCGGAAGGCGTCGCGGGTCGGCCGGGGGCGGCGGGCGTGCCGGGCCTCCTCACGGGTGGAGAGCAGGAGGTAGGCGCCGACCAGCGCGAAGAGCACGGCCACACCGATGCCCACCCAGGTCCACGTCTCTCCCGACACACAGGGGAAGGTACAGCAGGGCTGGTCGGCCCCGGGTATCGCCGTAGTCTGCTGACATGAGCCCGGCCCCCGAGGACGCCCTCGACCCCGACACCAAGGACTGGACCTGGGTGCTCGAGCGGCCGTGCCCGGACTGCGGGTTCGCCCCGTCGGCGATCCGCTCCGAGGAGGTCTCCCGGCTCGTCGTCGCCGCCACCGAGCCCTGGCCCGGGGTGCTCGCGGCCCCGGACGCCGCGGTGCGCCCCGTCCCCTCGACGTGGTCGGCCCTCGAGTACGGATGCCACGTCCGCGACGTCTGCCGGGTCTTCGACGAACGGCTGCGCCTGGTCCTCGACGAGGACGACCCCACCTTCGCGAACTGGGACCAGGACGAGACGGCCGTCGCCGAGCGCTACGCCGAGCAGGTCCCCGCGGTCGTCGGCCGCGAGGTGATCGAGGCGGGCGGCGTGCTGGCGGCCCGGTTCGCGGGCGTCGAGGGTGCGGCGTGGGAGCGCACCGCGACGCGGTCGAACGGCTCGCGCTTCACGACCCTCTCCCTGGGCCGGTACGCACTGCACGACCTCGTCCACCACCTGCACGACGTCGGGGCCGCCCTCCCGTGAGCGCCTCGCTCGTCTACGTCCTGCTCGGTGGGGCGCTCCTCCTCGCGGCCGTCCTCCCCCAGCTGCTGCACCGGTGGGCGCTCTCCGCCCCGATCGTCCTCGTCACCGTGGGGCTCCTCATCGGGGCCCTCCCGGCCACGGCCGCCGTCGAGATCGACCCGGTCGTCATCCGGCCCTGGATCGAGCACCTCACCGAGGTGACGGTGCTCGTCGCGCTCATGGGGGTGGGCCTCGCGCTCGACCGTCCCCTCCGCTGGCGGGCGCGGGCGTCCTGGGCGGCGTGGTCCCCGACCTGGCGACTGCTCGGGGTGGCGATGCCGCTGACCATCGGCGGGGTGGCCCTGCTCGCGTGGGGGCCGCTCGGGGTGGCGCTGCCCGCGGCCCTCCTCCTCGGCGCGGTCCTGGCACCGACCGACCCGGTGCTGGCCTCCGACGTCCAGGTGGCCGGGCCCACCCTCGAGGGCGCCGAGGACGACATCGACGAGGACGACGAGGTGCGCTTCGCGCTGACGAGCGAGGCCGGCCTCAACGACGGCCTCGCGTTCCCCTTCGTCTGGGCCGCCATCTTCCTCGTCGTCGGCTGGCCGGCCGGGGGCGTGGCGCGCTGGGTCGGCTGGGAGCTCGTCGGCAAGGCCCTCGTCGGGGTGGCGGTCGGCACCCTGCTCGGGTGGGCGCTCGCGCGGCTCGCGTTCCGGGCACCGCAGCGTTCCCTGCGGCTCGCCGAGGTCGGCCAGCCGCTCCTGGCGCTCTCGGCCCTCCTGCTCGCCTACGGGGTGGCCGAGGTGGTCCACGGGTACGGGTTCCTCGCCGTCTTCGCGTGCGCCCTGACGATCCGGTCGGTGGAGCGCCGCGACGACTACCACCGGCACATGCACGACGTCGTCGAGCGGCTCGAGACGCTGCTCACCCTGGTCCTCCTCCTCGGCCTCGGCTTCTCCTTCACCCGGGGGCTGCTCGCCAACCTCGACTGGCGGGGGGTGCTCGTCGGGGTGTGCCTCGTCCTCGTCATCCGTCCCGTGGCGGGCTACCTCGCGACGCTCGGGCACCGTCGGCAGTCCCCGACGGTGGGCCTGGACCGCCGGGAGCGGCTCGTCGTCGCGTTCTTCGGGGTCCGTGGGGTCGGGTCGCTCTACTACCTGGCGTTCGCCACCGGGAGCGCCCCCTTCACGGAGGAGCGATGGATGTGGTCCACCGTCGGCTTCACCGTCGCCCTGTCGGTGCTCGTCCACGGGGTCCTCGCCACGCCGGTCATGCGCTGGCTCGACGGCCGCCGGAGCGATGCCCGGCGGCGTGGGCCGGTCGAGGCGGACGGCACCCGTGCCTGAGTGCACGGCCGAGCCCCGCGTCCTCGTCGTGCTCAACGACCCGGACAGTGGGCCCGGCCGGTTCGCCGACTGGCTCGCCGAGCACGGGGTCGGGCTGGTCGAGGTGGCCGGGGAGGCCGTGCCCGAGTCCCCGTCGGGGTACGACGGCGTGCTGCTGCTCGGAGGCGGCCTGATGCCGGACGAGGACGCCCGGGCGCCGTGGCTGCCGCGCGAGCGCCGGCTGGCCCGGTCGGCCGTCGAGGACGGGGTCCCGCTGCTCGGCATCTGCCTCGGTGCCCAGCTGCTGGCCCACGCCGCCGGGGGTCGGGTCGTGGCCGGGTCCGGGCGGCCCGAGCACGGGTCGGTCGTCGTGCGGCGGTTGCCGGCGTCGGACGACGACCCGCTGCTCGGGGGGCTCCCCGGGGAGTTCCCGGCGATCGAGCACCACCGCGACGAGATCACGACCCTGCCGCCCGCCGCCGTGCACCTGGCGACGTCGGCCGCGGTCGCGGTCCAGGCCTTCCGCGTCGGCGCCCGCGCCTGGGGCGTGCAGTTCCACCCGGAGGCCACGGCCGAGCGGCTCACCCGCTGGGACCCGGTGCGCCTCGCGGCCGAGGGGTTCGACCTCCCGGCGCTGCGGACGGCCGCCGCCGCCGCCGAGCCGGCGGCGCGCGAGGCCGCCCGGGCGCTCCTCGACGCCTTCGTCGACGTCGTGCGCGCCGGTGCCGCGGACCGTCGGCCACCACCGTCGGCGCGAAACAGGGGTGCGGCGTCGGCCCCCGCGGCCCGACACTGACGAGGTGCCCACGCCCACGAGCGTCCTTGCCTTCGCCCTGGCCTCCGCGGTCATCATCGCGATCCCCGGCCCGAGCATCCTCTTCACGGTCGGCCGGGCGCTCTCGGCCGGGCGGCGCGAGGCGCTGCTCACGGTCGCCGGGAACGCCCTCGGGGTGCAGACGCAGATCATCGGGCTCGCGGTCGGGATCGGGCCGGTGATCGCCGCGAGTGCGACCGCCTACACCGTCCTCAAGGTCGTCGGTGCCGGGTACCTCGTGTGGCTCGGGGTGCAGGCGGTCCGCCGACGCCGGGAGACCGCGGCCGCCCTCGTCGGGGGGCTCCCGACGACGCGGCCGACGCTGCACGCCCTCCGGAACGGCTTCGTCGTCGGCCTGAGCAACCCGAAGTCCCTCGTGCTCCTCGCGGCGGTGCTGCCCCAGTTCGTCGACCCCACCGGTCCGGTGGCGCTCCAGCTGCTCGTGCTCGGCCCGGTGTTCGCCGTGGTCGCCCTCCTCGGGGACGGCGCGGTCGCCCTGCTGGCGTCGCGCTTCCGGGACTGGTTCGCCTCCTCACCGCTCCGGATGGAGCGGGTCGGCGGTACCGGTGGGCTGCTGATGATCGGCCTCGGCACCGGCCTGCTCGTCACCGGCCGCCCGGACTGACCCGGAAGCCCGCCGTCGTTAGACTCGCCCGGTGATCGACATCAGGCTGCTGCGGGAGGACCCCGACACGGTGCGCTCGAGCCAGCGCGCCCGCGGTGAGGACGACGCCGTCGTCGACGCCGTGCTCGCCGCCGACGAGCGCCGTCGCTCCTCCCTCACGGCCTACGAGCGGCTGCGGGCCGAGCAGAAGTCGATGGGCAAGGAGGTCGCGAAGGCCCAGGGCGACGAGAAGCAGGTCCTCCTCGCGCGTACGAAGCAGCTTGCGGCAGAGGTGAAGTCGCTGCAGGCGGCAGCCGACGAGGCGCAGGTCGAGCTCGACACCCTGATGCGGACCATCGGCAACGTCGTCGAGCCCGAGGTGCCCGCCGGGGGCGAGGACGACTACGTCGTGCTCGAGGAGGTCGGGACCCCGCGTGACTTCGCGGCGGAGGGCTTCGAGCCCCGCGACCACCTCGCGCTCGCCGAGGCCCTCGACGCCGTCGACATGGAGCGCGGCGCCAAGGTCGCCGGTGCCCGCTTCTACTTCCTCAAGGGGGTCGGCGCCCGCCTCGAGATGGCGATGCTCCAGCTCGCGATGCAGCGGGCCATCGGCCTCGGGTTCGTCCCGATGATCACGCCCACCCTCGTCAAGCCCGACGTCATGGCCGGCGCGGGCTTCCTCGACCACCACGCCGACGAGGTGTACCGGCTCGAGGCCGACGACCTCTACCTCACCGGCACCTCCGAGGTCGCGCTCGCCGGGTACCACGCCGACGAGGTGGTCGACCTGTCGAAGGGCCCGCTCCGGTACGCCGGGCAGTCCACGTGCTACCGACGCGAGGCCGGCTCGTACGGCAAGGACACCCGCGGCATCATCCGGGTCCACCAGTTCAACAAGATCGAGATGTTCGTCTACTGCCGGCCGGAGGACGCCCAGGCCGAGCACGAGAACCTCCTCGACCTCGAGAAGGGCATGCTCACCGACCTCGGACTGCCGTTCCGGGTCATCGACACCGCCGCGGGCGACCTCGGTGGCCCGGCCGCCCGCAAGTACGACTGCGAGGCGTGGGTGCCCACGCAGGGCCGCCACCGCGAGCTGACCTCGACCTCGAACTGCACGACCTTCCAGGCGCGGCGGTTGAACACCCGCTTCAAGGGCGAGGCCGGCAACGAGGTCGCCGCCACCCTCAACGGGACCCTCGCGACCACTCGCTGGCTCGTCGCCATCCTCGAGAACCACCAGCAGCCCGACGGCTCCGTCATCGTCCCCGAGGTGCTCCGCCCGCTCGTCGGCCTCGACGTGCTGACCCCTGTCCGCTGAGGTGGCCCACTCCGGTCGTGCTCTGCGAAACTCACGAGGGTGCAGACGCGCTCGGATGACGTCGAGCTGACCCTGGAGGAGCTGCGCGCCGTGGCGGGGTATGCCGTGGCGTGCGCCGAGCCCGCGCTCGTCGTCTTCCGGAAGGAGCATCCGGCCGACGGCCGTCCGTCGGCGGCGCTCGAGGCCGCGCGGGTGTTCGCGGCGGGCGCGCCCCGCTCGCGCCTCCAGCGCGCGGCGGCGGCCGACGCCCACCGCGCAGCCCGGGACGCGGCGACCGAGGCCGCCCGGTGTGCGGCGACCGCCGCGGGGGACGCAGCCGGGGCGGCCTACCTCCACCCCCTCGCGCGCGCGACCCAGGTCCGGCACATCCTCGGTGCTGCCGCGTACGCCGCCCGGGCGGCCGAGCTGGCCCGGGGCGATGACCCGGTGGTCGCCGAGTACGTCATCACCGCCGCCGCCACGCGGGCGACGCCGGTGGTCGTCGGCGTGCTGACCCGCTACCCGCGCCCGCCGCAGGGTCGCACCCGCGTCGCGGCCCTCATGTACCGGCTCGACGGCATGCTGCGCGACCCGGCTCCGACGCCGCGGGTGGTGGACGATCCCGGGCCGTTCTTCCACGGGACCCGGGCCGACCTGCGACCCGGGGACCTGCTGACCCCGGGTCGGCGTTCCAACTACGGGTCCGGGCGGCGTTCCAACCACATCTACCTCACGGCGTCGCGCGACGGCGCCCCGCTGGCCGCCGAGCTCGCCCGCGGCGACGGACCCGGGCGGGTCTACCGGGTCGAGCCGCTCGGCACGATCGAGGACGACCCCAACGTCACCGACAAGCGCTTCCCCGGCAACCCCACCCGCTCCTACCGGACCACGGAGCCACTCCGGGTCGTCGAGGAGGTCACGGGCTGGGAACCTCCCCCGCGGGAGGTGGTCCGGCGGCTGCGTGAAGGGCTGGCCGAGCTGGCGGAGCTGGGGATCGAGGCGATGGACGACTGACCCGGCCGCCGGTCCTCATCCGAACGGGAGGGGGTGCTTGGGATCGCCGCGGGGTGGGTCGCCGGGGTCGTCCTTGCCGCACACCCGGCAGCGGCGGTAGGCCTCGCCCGCGGGGTTGTGCTCCGTGTGCCAGTGGTGGTGCAGGTTGAGCGTGCAGAGCAGCGGTCTGGTTGTCCGCGAGGGTGTCTCCGTCATGTCCGTCTCCTGGAACAGGGCGCGTCGGAGAGCCCACGACGTGGCGAGGGCCCCGACGGCGTAGTTGACCTGGTCGTGTGGTGGGAGCGCGCTGAGCTCCCCGAGGTGCTCGAGGCGGTAGCGCTCTCGCGCCGCCCCGGAGGGAAGCGTGGCAGTGGCGGCGCCGACCAGCACGCGCGCCGCCGTGGACACGCCCTGAGGTGCCGCCCGCCCGGTCACGGCAGGCCCGGCTCCGGCCGCGGCGCCAGTCGTCCCGGCCGAGGCCTCGGGACCCGTGCCAGCTCCGCCCATGCCCGGCGGGCGCCGTCTCCGGTGACCCGGTAGTACCTGCGGGCCGGGCGCCCGGCGACCTGCGGGTCGACGTCCTCCCACCGGGACTCCACCCAACCCGCCGACTCCAGGCGCGCCAGGATCGGATGGACGGTACCGCTCATGAGCCCCGCGGCGTCAGCGATCTCGCTGCCGTACAGCTCCGCGGCGGGGTCGGCGAGCAGGGCGCGCAGCACGAGCTGGGTCGCCATGGTCATCCGCGGAGCCGTCGTCATGCTCGTACTCTACCTAGGGGCTAGGTAGAGTGCAAGGATGGTCGCCGCACCCGACCGGACGCTCCGCCGACAGGACGGTCACGGACGAGGACCGGGGCGGCTGGTGCCGTGGTTCGCGCGGAGGGCACCGGGGCGCCGGCCCGTGACCCGGCAGCGCGTGTCCCCGGCCCGACCTCGACGGGGCCCACCGCGTCGCCCCCCCACGCCTGACGGAGCCGCCCCTCCCCCTCGCGGGGGAGGGGCGGGGCCGACCACGGAACCTAGGGTGGGGCCATGGCCACGTCCGCCCGCCCCGCCGTCGCCCGCCTGGCGGGCTGGTTCGGCGTCGACGACCCGTGGCAGCGACCCCGGCCGGAGATCGGGCGCCGCGACGTCGTCACCGCCGCGGCGATCGGGGTCTTCGGTCTCCTCTCCCTCGAGCTGGTCCGCAGCGTCGGCGTGCTCGAGGAGGTCGACCAGCCCTGGTGGGTGCAGTGGGTCGCCGTGCTCACCGGCGCCGCGCTGCTCGTGGGCCGACGCCGCTGGCCGCTCGTCGTCGCGGGGGCCGCGGCGCTCCACATGCTGCTCGTGGGACTGACGATGCCGATGGTGATGGGTCAGGTGACCCTCCAGGTCGTCTACTTCGTCGCGTTCATGTCAGCGGTCGCGTGGGCCCGTGACCGCCGCTGGATGCTCGTCGTCGTCGGCATCATCGTCGTCGTGATGTTCGCGTGGATCGCGCTGCAGTTCGCCGTGGGGAACGCGGTGCAGGACCTCGTCGACGAGGGCAGCACGAGCACCCGGACCGGGGCCTTCGCACCCATCCCGGCGGCCGTGCTGCTCACCCTCGTCATCAACGTCGTCTACTTCGGTGGGGCCATCGTCATCGGCCAGATGCAGTGGCGCTCCGCCCGCGACCACGCCCTCCTCGGCGCCCAGGCCGAGACGATCAGCGCCCAGGCCGACGAGCTGCGCACCCGGGCCGTCACCGAGGAGCGACTGCGGATCGCCCGCGAGCTCCACGACGTCGTCGCGCACCACGTCTCCGTCATCGGCATCCAGGCGGCGGCCGCACGCCGGGTCATGGACCGTGACCCGGGAGCGACGAGGACGGCGCTCGAGGGCATCGAGGGCTCCTCCCGCGAGGCGGTCTCCTCGATGCGCGGCCTGCTCGGGACCCTCCGTGACGTCGAGCCGGCCGACGCCCCGGCCCCGGGCTCGCGCTCGCCACAGCCGGGTCTCGGGGAGCTGCCGACACTCGTGGAGGCCTGTGCCACACCGGGTCGCCGCGTGAGCCTCGACGTGGTCGAGGTCGCGCCAGGCACCGCGGCACGGCTCGGGGCACCGCTCGCCCACTCGATCCACCGGACCGTGCAGGAGGCGCTGACGAACGTCGAGAAGCACTCGACCGCCGGCCGCGTCTCGGTCGTCGTCCGGCTCGACGACACCGCGGGGTACGCCGAGGTCGAGGTGGTCGACGACGGCCGACCACGGACCGGGTCCTCCGGCAGCGGCCTCGGCCAGCTCGGCATCCGGGAGCGGGCCGCGTCGCACCGGGGCACCGTGGAGATCGGGCCACGGCGCACCGGCGGCTACCGGGTGCGGGTGCGCTACCCCTGGGTGGGCGGCGCCGGCGAGGAGCCCGCTCACCCCACGTCCGAGTCCGTGCTCGGGGGCTCCCGGTGACCGGGGCCGCCCCGGAGCCCGGTGGTCTGCTGCGGGTGCTTCTCGTCGACGACCACGCGATGGTGCGCTCCGGCTTCCGGATGATGCTCGGCGTGGAGGAGGACCTCGAGGTGGTCGGTGAGGCCGCCAACGGGGCGGAGGCCGTCGTCGTCGCCCGCGAGTGCCGGCCGGACGTCGTCCTCATGGACGTCCAGATGCCCGTCCTCGACGGCATCGAGGCCACCCGGAGGCTCGTCGCCGAGGACCTCGGCCGGGTCGTCATCCTCACGACGTTCGACCGAGACGACTACCTCTTCGACGCCCTGGACGCCGGCGCGAGCGGGTTCCTCCTCAAGAACGCCGAGCCCGAGCAGCTCGTCGAGGCCGTGCGGGTCGTCGGCTCCGGTTCGGGGATCCTCGCCCCCGAGGTCACCCGGCGGGTCATCGAGCGGATGACGGGGGAGCTCGCCGCACCGCGCCGGCCCGACCCGCCCGGCCTGGACCGGCTCACCGGCCGCGAGCGCGAGGTCCTCGTGCTCGTGGGGAGGGGGATGTCCAACAGCGAGATCGCCCGCGCCCTGTTCCTCGGTGAGGCGACGGTCAAGACCCACGTGTCGAACTGCCTCGCGAAGCTCCACCTGCGCGACCGGGTGCAGGCCGTGGTCCTCGCGCACGAGGCCGGGCTCATCACGGCGGCGGAGGACTGAGTCAGCCCGCGGGTGGATCCACCGCGGCGCGGACGGGCCTAGCGTCGGAGCCATGTTGGAGATCAGGGAGCTCACCCGCCGCTTCGGCGACGTCACGGCCGTCGACGGTGTCTCGTTCGACGTGCGCGACGGCGTGCTCACCGGGTTCGTCGGCGGCAACGGCGCGGGCAAGACGACGACCATGCGGATGGTCATGGGCGTGCTCGGCATCGACGCCGGCGAGGTGCGGTGGCGGGATCGCCCGATCACCGCGGCGGACCAGCGCCGGTTCGGCTACATGCCCGAGGAGCGCGGCCTCTACCCCAAGCAGCGGGTGGTCGACCAGCTCGTCTACCTCGGTCAGCTCAAGGGGATGTCGGCCGCCGGCGCCCGCCGTGCCGCGGAGGAGCACCTCGAACGGTTCGGCCTCGCCGAGCGCGCCCGCGACCGGCTCCAGGAGCTGAGCCTCGGCAACCAGCAGCGGGTGCAGGTGGTCGCGGCCCTGCTCCACGCGCCGCAGGCGCTCGTGCTCGACGAGCCGTTCTCGGGTCTGGACCCGATGGCCGTCGACTCGATGGCCGACCTGCTGCGCGAGCACGCCGCGACCGGGGTGCCGGTGCTCTTCTCCAGCCACCAGCTCGACCTCGTCGAGCAGCTGTGCGACCGCCTCGTCATCCTCTCCCGCGGCCGCGTCGTCGCCGCGGGGGACGCCGACGAGCTCCGCTCCCGCGGACCGGTGCGCTACCGCCTCACCCTCGACCGCGACGCCGGCTGGGTCCGCGAGGTGCGCGGCCTCCACGTCGTCGACGTCGACGGCCCCACCGCCCTCGTCGAGGTCGTCGACGAAGGCGCCGACCAGCTGCTGCTCCACGAGGCCACGGCGCGCGGCGCGGTCCGCGAGTTCGCCCCCGTTCGACCGGCCCTCTCCGACATCTACCGAGAGGTGGCCGCCTGATGACCCCGATCCTGCACGCCCCCGCCGATGCCCGCACCGACACCCCGACCGTGGCCGACGAGCCCGGGTCGCGATCGGCGTGGGCGCTCGTCGCCCGCCGAGAGGTCGTCGTCAAGCTCACGGACCGGTCGTTCGTCCTCGGCACGCTCGTGACCCTCGTCCTCATCGCCGGGTTCATGGGCTGGCAGGCCTGGGACTCCGGCCGGACCACGACGTACACCGTGGCGGCGACCTCCGCCGACCGCGCGATGGCCGACCGGCTCGCCTCCGACGCCTCGACGGTCGACGACACCGTGGCCGTGGACGTCGAGGGTGTCGCCGACGACGCGGCTGCCAAGGCCCTCGTGACCGGCGGCGATGCCGACGCGTGGCTGCACCGCGGCGACGGCGGCTGGGTCCTCACCACGGACAGTGAGGAGAAGGGCGCCCTGACCGCGGTCGCCCGCGAGGTGGTGCGGCAGGCGGCGCTGGAGGAGCAGGCCACCGAGCTGGGCACCACGGTGGAGCGGCTCCAGGCCGGCAGCACCGTCACGACGTCCCTGCTCACCGGCGACGCCGAGCGGGCCGGGCTCGCCGAGGGCATCGCCTTCGCCTTCGCGTTCCTCTTCTACATCGCGACGCTCACCTTCGGGATCACCCTGGCCAACAGCGTCGTCGAGGAGAAGCAGTCGCGGATCGTCGAGATCATCGCCACCTCGATCCCCGTGCGCCAGCTCCTCGTCGGGAAGATCGTCGGCAACAGCGTCCTGGCCATCAGCCAGATGGTGCTCTACTCGGCGGTCGGGCTGGTCGGGCTGTCGCTGACGCCGTACTCCTCGCTCGTCCCCGCGATCAGCGGGCCGGTCGTGTGGTTCCTCGTCTTCTTCGTCGCCGGGTTCGTCGCGCTCGCGGCGCTCTGGGCGGTGGCGGGGTCCCTCGCGTCCCGCACCGAGGAGGTCCAGAGCACCTCGACCCCGATGACGATGCTCGTCCTCGCGGTGTTCTTCGGCTCCCTCTTCCTCGACGGAACCGCCAAGGTCGTCGCCTCGTACGTGCCGCCGTTCTCGGCCGTGCTCATGCCGACCCGGGTGCTCGAGGGCACGGCGCAGTGGTGGGAGGCGATCGTGGCCCTGCTGTTGCTCCTCGCGGCGGCCGGTGTGGTCGTCCGGGTCGCCGAGCGGCTCTACCGACGCTCGCTGCTCCAGACCGGCGGGAAGCTGTCGATGCGCCAGGCCTGGTCGACGCCGGAGTGAGGGGAAGGCGGTGAGGCGCGCACCGGGTGTTCGCCGGCCGTCGGTAGCGTGAGGCGTGATGACCACACCACACCTCGTCTGCCTCGACATCGACGGCACGACGGTCGACCACGACGGCTGCCTCCACGAACCGGTCCGGGAGGCCGTGCGTGCCGTCCTGGACGCCGGGCACCACGTGACCCTCGCGACCGGGCGGGGCGTCCTCGGGACGCTGCCCGTCCTCGACGCCCTCGGCCTCCTCCACGGGTACGCGGTCTGCGCGAACGGCGCCATCACGCTGCGCCTCGACCCGGCCCTCCCGGCCGGCTACGAGGTGCTCGAGGCGGTGACCTTCGACCCCGCGCCGGCGCTTCGGGTCCTCCGGGACGAGTTCCCCACCGCGCTCGTGGCCGTCGAGGAGGTCGGGGTCGGGTTCAAGGTCTCCGCCCCGTTCCCCGCCGGCGAGCTCGACGGCACCCCGCAGGTGGTGCCCTTCGAGGAGCTGATGGCCCACCCCGTCACCCGCCTGACCATCCGCGACCCCGAGAGCACGAGCGAGGACTTCCTCGCCGGCACCGAACGGATCGGCCTGCACGGCGTCGAGTACGCGGTGGGGTGGAGCGCCTGGCTCGACATCACCCCCGAGGGCGTCTCCAAGGGCGCGGCCCTCGAGGGTGTCCGCCGGCTGCTCGGCGTCGAACCGCTGGCGACGCTGGCCGTGGGGGACCAGCGCAACGACCTCGAGATGCTCCGCTGGGCCGCGCGCGGCGTCGCGATGGGCAACGCCCCGGACGAGGTGAAGGCCGTGGCCGACGAGGTCGCCGGCCACGTCGACGAGCACGGCCTCGTCGCCGTCCTGCGCTCGCTGCCCTGAGGCCCTCCCCGAAGGCCGCCCGTTCCGATCTCGACGCGGCATCCCCGCAGGTGGCAGGGTGTGCGTCCATGAGCAGCGCCGACGTCACCCGAGCCACCCGCCAGGCCAACGAGAGCCCTGCCGTCGAGTGGGGGGCCCGCATCGGGTTCGGCGTCCTCGGCGGGCTGCACCTCGTCATCGGGTACATCGCCCTCAAGGTCGCCTGGGGAATCGGCGGCGGCTCGCAGCAGGCCGACTCCGGCGGGGCGCTCACGACGCTGTCGAGCTCGACCACCGGCAAGGCGCTGCTGTGGGTCGGCGTCGTCGGCTTCGCCCTGCTGGCGCTGTGGAACGTCACCGAGGGCGCGATCAGCCACGGGGAGACCAAGGACCGCCTCAAGCTCGTCGCGAAGGGCGTCATGTACGCCTTCTTCACGTGGACGGCCTTCAAGGTCGTGGCGCTCGGCTCGTCCTCCAACAGCGAGGGGAAGACCGACGACGTCACCCAGAAGCTCATGAGCAGCCCGGCCGGTCAGGTGCTCGTCGGCATCGTCGGGCTCGTCATCGTCGGGGTCGCGGTCTACCACGTCCACAAGGGGTGGACGAAGAAGTTCCTCGACGACCTCGAGGAGCACCCCGGCACGTGGGCGGTCCACGCCGGCCGCGCCGGCTACGTCGCCAAGGGGGTCGCGCTCGCGATCGCCGGTTTCTTCTTCCTCGTCGCGGCCTGGCAGGCCGACCCGGAGGAGGCCAAGGGCCTCGACGGCGCCCTGAAGACGCTCAAGGACATGACGGGCGGGCCGGTCATCCTCACGGTCGTCGCCCTCGGCATCGCCGCGTACGGGGTGTACTCCTTCGCCCGGGCGCGCTACGTCCGGCTCTGACCCGCGGTCTCGGTGGTGTCGGCGGTGCCCTCCGTCGCGGCGTGCGCGTCGCGGCGCAGGTAGCCCCAGGCGAGCAGGGCGCACACGATGCCGTTGACCAACCCGACGACGACGTCGGTCACGTGGTGGGCGCCCCGGTACAGCCGGGCATGGCTGACGAGCAGCGGCGCGACGATGCAGGCGACCACGAGCACCCGGCGCACCACGAGGTGCTCCACCCGGGTGGCCATGAGCGCGAACGAGACGTAGAGCGCCGTCGAGGCGCCGACGTGCCCGCTGGGGAAGCTCGACGTGGGAGGTGTCGGGTCGAGCCGCTCGACGTTGGGGCGGGTGCGACCGACGACCGCGGTCGCGATGACGAAGACGGTCGCCTGGAGCGAGATCGCGAGGATCGGCACGAGGGCGAACCACCACGCGCGGGTCCGCCACAGGACGAGGAGCGCGACGAGCACTCCGACCGCGATGACGTACTCGGTGTTGCCGATCATCGACATCACCTGGGTGACGGCCTCGCCCGTCGGGGTGCGTCGCTCCTGGAACCACCGGTTGACGTCGTTCTCGGACTCGAGACCGCGCAGGGGCCCGGTGATGACGAGGCCGATGGCCACGATGACGGCGAAGAGGGGCAGGCAGGGCAGGACCGCCCGGACGGCGATGTCGCGTGCGGCCTCCGTGACGGTGGGACGCGACGGGTCGTCGTCCCAGCGGGTGAGGAAGGACATCAGGACTCCTCGGGTTCGGGCCGGTCGGCGCCGGTGTCGTGGTGGTCGGGGTCGCGCGCGGGCCGGGGGTCCCGCGGGTTCCACCCCGAGTACCCGGCGTAGGAGGCGAGGACGAGGCCGATGCCGGTGAGCACGCCGACCGTGACATCGCTCGGGTAGTGCACCCCGAGGAAGTTCCGGTCGAGGGCGGTGACCAGGACGACCACCGCGCCCACCGTGACCATGACCGTGCGGGCCGCGCGGTCCTTCACGAGCGGCCACAGGAGGATGAGGACCGTCGTCACCCAGGCCGCCGAGTTCAGGGCGTGGCCCGAGGGGAAGGAGTACCCCGGGGCCTCGGAGACCGGGTCCTCGACGATCGGCCGGGCCCGCTGGAACACGTCCTTCGCCGCGAACCCGACGAACCAGGCCACCATGAGCGTCGCGAAGGCCCACCACGCCCGCGTGCGCAGGCCCTTCGCGAACCACACCCAGAGGCACAGCAGGGTCCCCGCGACGTGCAGGTTGACGGGCTGGGTCACCGCCTGCCAGAGCAGGAGGAACTCGCGGAAGCCGGGGTGTGCGCGGGTCACGTCGGTGAGCCGACCGATGACGTCGTCGTCGAGGCTGATCAACGGGTCCCACTTGCTGCGCACGAGGAACCCGACGCCGGCCAGGACGACCGCGGTGCCGACGGCGTATGCCGCCGCGCGCCCGAGGCGGCGGGTCCGCGTCCGCGTCGGGGTCTGCACATCGGTGCTGGTCATCAGGCAGTTCTACCCCATCGGGAGCCGTCCTTGGGGGGTGCCCGACGCGCCCTGCTCGGGCGGTCGAGCGCCATGGGATGCTGGGCCCGCCATGGCCGAGCTCCACGTCACCTCCGCGACCAACCCCCGCCTCAAGGCGGTCGCCGCGCTGCGCCGGCGCCGGGTCCGCGAGCAGGAGGGACGCACCGTCGTCGACGGCTACGACGAGCTCCGGCTCGCGGTCGAGGCGGGGGTCGTCCCGGACACCCTGCTGCACTGTCCCGAGCTGATGACCGACCCCGACGGGCAGGGCGCGCTCGTCGAGCAGGTCCGAGCCCTCGGGGCCACGACGATCCGGTGCGGGCGGGCCGCCTTCGAGAAGGTCGCGTACCGGGAGGGGCCCGACGGCTTCCTCGCGGTGGTCCCGGTCGCGGGCGTCGGGCTCGCCGACCTCGAGCTCCCCCCGGACCCGCTCGTCGTCGTCGTCGAGGGCCTCGAGAAGCCCGGCAACCTCGGGTCGGTGCTCCGCAGCGCCGACGCCGCGGGCGTCGCGGCCGTCATCGCGGCCGACCCGGTCACCGACTGGGGCAACCCCAACGTCGTCCGGGCGAGCAAGGGCACGGTCTTCACCGTGCCCGTCGTCGCGGCACCGGTGGCGGAGGTCCTCGAGTGGCTCGCGGGGCGTGGCATCCGCCTCGTCGCGACGACCCCCGAGACCGACCTGCTCCACACCGCGGTCGACTGGCGCGGGCCGGTGGCGGTCGCCGTCGGCACCGAGAAGACCGGCCTCACCGACACCGTGCTGGAGGCCGCCGACGCCCGGGTGCGCATCCCGATGGCGGGGCGGGTCAACTCCCTCAACGCGGGCGTCTCGGCGGCGGTCGTCCTCTACGAGGCGGTCCGGCAGCGCTCGTGAGTGGTCGGGGCGACCCGTGGTGCGAGGACCTCCCGGCCGGCGACCCGGCGTCCGGAGCATGGTCCCCGCTGTGGGACCATGAGTGGCATGCGAGTTGACCATGTCGTCTATGCAGCCGAGCACGATGGCGTCCATGCAACGGCCGAACGCCTCGCGAAGCTGATCGGCGTGCGGCCGGTCGACGGGGGCATCCACCCGCGCTTCGGGACGCGCAACGTCATCCTCCCGCTCGCGGACGAGCGGTACGTCGAGGTCGTCGAGGTGCTCGAACACCCGGCCGCCGACAAGGCCCCCTTCGGGCAGGTCGTCCGCGCCCGGTCCGAGTCCGGCGGTGGCTGGCTCGGTTGGGTCGTCCGCGTCGACGACATCACCGAGCAGGAGACCCGGCTGGGTCGGGAAGCCGTGCAGGGCAACCGGCACCGCCCCGACGGGGTCGAGCTGCGCTGGAAGCAGCTCGGCGTCAGGGGCCTGCAGGCCGACCCGCAGCTCCCGTTCTTCATCGCCTGGGAGGGCACGGCGCCGCACCCGTCGGCCGACGCCGACACCGACGTGACCATCGAGTCACTGACGATCGCCGGCGACCCGGACCGCGTCCGCGACTGGCTCGGCCTTCCCGCCGACTACACGTCCTCGGCCATCGGCTTCTCCTGGGTCGCGCCGCACGGCACCCCGGGGCTCATGGCGGTCACCTTCGAGACGCCGCAGGGCGAGGTCACCGTCTGACCGCGCCCCGCGGCGTCCTCCGGTGGGCGTCGGCGGCGCCGGTCGGGTCAGCTGCGGGGGGACCAGCGGCGTAGCCGGAGGCTGTTGCTCACGACGAGCACGCTCGAGAACGCCATCGCGGCCCCGGCGACCATCGGGTTGAGCACCCCGGCCACGGCGAGCGGGAGAGCCGCGATGTTGTAGCCGAAGGCCCAGCCGAGGTTCTGCCGGATGGTGCGCAGCGTCGCCCGGGAGAGGTCGATCGCGTCGGCCACGGCCGGGAGCTCCGAGCGGAGCAGGACGATGTCGGCGGCCTCGGCCGCCACGTCGGTGCCACTGCCCATGGCGATGCCGAGGTCGGCCTGGGCCAGGGCCGCGGCGTCGTTGACGCCGTCGCCGACCATCGCGACGACCCGGCCCCGGCGCTGGAGGTCGGCGATCATCGCGTGCTTGGCCTCCGGCCGCACGTCCGCGAGGACCCGGCCCACGGGGATGCCGACGTCCCGGGCCACGGTGAGGGCCGCACGGTCGTGGTCGCCGGTCAGCAGGTAGCAGACCAGCCCTTCGTCGTTGAGCGCGCGCACGGCACGCCCCGAGCTGCGTCGCACGGTGTCGGCGACGGTGAGCGAGGCCCGGGCCCGGCCGTCCCAGCCGACCCAGACCGTCGTGCCCTCCGCGGAGGGGTTCGCGATCTCACGGGGGACCTCGGCGAAGAGGTCGGCCCGGCCCACGGTCACCTCGGTGCCCTTGATGAGGGCCCGTGCCCCCGAACCGGGAAGCGCCTCGAAGCCGGTGGCCTCCGGGACGTCGAGCGCCCGCGACCGGGCCGCCGCGAGCACGGCTCGGGCGACCGGGTGCTCGCTGCCCTCCTCGACCGCCGCCGCGGCACGCAGCGCCTGGTTCTTGGGGAGGCGCCCGGCGGTGGCCACCTCCACGAGCGACATCTCGCCGGACGTCACGGTGCCGGTCTTGTCGAGGACGACCGTGTCGATCCGCCGGGTGTCCTCGAGCACGTCGGCTCCCTTGATGAGGATGCCGAGCCGGGCCCCGCGGCCGGTGCCGACGAGCAGTGCGGTGGGGGTGGCGAGACCGAGCGCGCACGGGCACGCGATGACGAGCACCGAGATGGCCACCTCCAGCGCACGGGCGAGGTCGCCCGTCCCGATCCACCAGCCGACGAAGGTGGCCGCGGCCAGCGCGAGGACGACGGGGACGAAGACGGCGGAGACGCGGTCCGCGAGGTGCTGGACCGGCGCCTTCGAGGTCTGGGCCCGCTCGACGAGCCGCGCGATGCCGGCGAGCGTCGTCTCGGCGCCCACCCGGGTGGCCTCGACGACGAGCCGCCCGGTCGCGTTGACCGTGCCGCCGGTGACCTCGCTGCCGGGGACGACCTCGACGGGCTGGGACTCACCGGTGACGAGCGAGGTGTCGACCGCGCTGCGTCCGTCGCGGACGGTGCCGTCGGTGGCGACCTTCTCGCCGGGCCGGACGAGGAAGCGGTCGCCGACGACGAGGGTCTCCACCGGTACCCGCTTCTCGACGGTGGCGCCGGAGGTCGGGTCGGTGCGCAGGACGGCGACGTCCTTGGCGCCGAGGTCGAGCAGGCCCCGGAGGGCGTCCCGCGTGCGGTCGGTGGCCCGGGCCTCCATCCACCGTCCGACGAGGAGGAAGGTCGTGACGACGGTGGCGGTCTCGAACCAGATGTGCGCGCCACCGCCGTCCATCCCCCCGGCACGCCCGCCGAGGACGACGACGAGGGACCACAGGTAGGCGGCGAGGACCCCGATGGAGACGAGGGTGTCCATCGTCGAGGAGCCGTGCCGGGCGCCGAGGACCGCCGCGCGGTGGAAGGGGTAGGCGGCCCAGACGACGACGGGGGTGGCGAGGGCGAGCTGGATCCACGGGCTGCCCGGGACGTCGAGCCCCGGGATCATGGCCAGCGCGACGACCGGCACGGTGAGTACGGCGGCGCCGGCGGCCCGTCGGCGCAGGTCGTCCTTGCGGGACACCTGGTGGCGGGCGACCGGGGCGACGGCCCCCTCGACCGCCGTCGACGAGTCGACGGCGGTGTCACCCGACGGGCGCCCGCCCGGTGTCGACGCGTCGACGTCCGTGCCGGGTCGTGGGCCCGCCGAGGGGGCGGGGCCGACGAGCTCGGCGCCGTACCCGGTGCGGCGCACGGTGGCGAGCAGCTCCTCGACGGTGATCGGGCCGCTCCAGCGGACCGTCGCCTTCTCGGTGGCGAGGTTGACGACGGCGTCGACGCCGTCGAGCTTGCCGAGCTTCTTCTCGATCCGGGCCGAGCACGAGGCGCAGGTCATGCCGGTGATCGCGAGGTCGACCTCGTGGGCCTCCTCGGCGGGGCGGTCCGCGGTCTGGGTCACGTCAGCTCCTCACGAGCCGGGTGACGGCGGCGACGACCTCGTCGACCTTCGCGGTGGCGGCCTCGTCGGACTCACGCGCGGCGTCGACGACGCAGTGGGCGATGTGCTCCTCGAGGAGGCCGATGCTCACGGCCTGCAGCGCGCGCGTCGCGGCGCTGACCTGGGTGAGCACGTCGATGCAGTACGCGTCGCCCTCCACCATCCGGGCGATGCCCCGCACCTGCCCCTCGATGCGGCGCAGCCGTCTGAGGTGGGCCTCACGGGTCTCGGAGTAGCCCGGGGGTGCGGTGGGCGGCGGGGTGGTCACACTCATGCTTCCACGGTACCCCCAAGGGGTATCAGCCGCGACTCGGGTGGAGGGCGGATCGTCGGGGCCGGCCTAGGCGGCTTCGTGGACCTCGACGAGGGTCCGGGCGACCGCCTCGGCGACGGCCTCGCGTGCCTCCCGAAGGTACCGCCTGGGGTCGCTGGAGGCGACGTCGGCCGCCAGCCGGGCGCGCACCGCGTCGGTGAACGCCTGCCCCAACAGGGTCCCGACGTTGACCTTGGTCATCCCGGCCGCGACGGCACGGCGCAGCTCCTCCGGCGGGACGCCGCTCGAGCCGTGCAGCACGAGCGGGACCTCGAGCGCCTCGTGCAGCCGGGCGATGAGGTCGTGGTCCAGCGTGGCGGTCCGGGTCGCCATCGCGTGGCTGCTGCCGACCGCCACCGCGAGCGCGTCCACCCCCGTCGCGGCGACGAAGGCAGCGGCCTCGCCGGGGTCGGTGCGAACGCCCGGGGCGTGGGCGCCGTCCTTGCCGCCGATCGCCCCCAGCTCGGCCTCGACGTGCACCCCCTGCGCGTGCAGGTCGCGGGTGGCTCGCGCCGTGACCGCGACGTTCTCCTCGTAGTCGAAGCGGCTGGCGTCCACCATGACCGACGAGAAGCCGTGTCCCGCCGCGGACGCGACGAGCTCGAGGTCGGTGGCGTGGTCGAGGTGGAGGGAGGCCTGTGCCGAGGACTCCGCGGCGGCCGCCCGGCAGGCGGCGGCCAGCGGCCCGACCCTGCCCCCGTGGAAGGCCACCGCGTTCTCGCTCACCTGGAGGATGACGGGCGCCCCGGCCCGCTCGGCACCCGCCAGCACGCCCTCGACCTGCTCGAGGGTCACGACGTTGAAGGCGAGGACGGCGCGGCGGGCGGTCACGGCGGCGTCGACGAGCGCGGCGGTGGTGGTCAGGGGCACGGTGCTCCTCCGGGGGGCGGGTGGGTGGTGGGGGGCGGGAGGCGTCGTCAGACGAGGAGGACCTCGAGGCCCGCCGCGCGCAGCCGCTCGACCTCGTCGGCAGGGGCGCCCCGGTCGGTGACGAGGAGCGAGGCCCGGGACGCGGGCACGATGCGAGAGAGGGTGACCCGGCCGACCTTCGAGGAGTCGGCGACGACGACGAGGCGCTGGGAGCGCTCCGCGAGGCCCTGGTCGGTGCGCGCCTCGACCGCGTCGTGGGTGGTCAGCCCGCCGTCGGCGCTGATGCCGTCGACCCCCATGACCGTGACGCCGAAGTTCAGGCCCTCGACGAACCGGTCGGTCATCGGTCCGACGGCCTCGTAGCTCTCGGGGCGCATCGTGCCGCCGGCGACGATGACGCGCATCCGGGGGTGGGCCGCGAGCTCGACGGCGATGTTGACGGCGTTGGTCACGATCGTCAGCTCGGTGCGCCCCACGAGCCGGCGCGCCACCTCGGTCGTCGTCGTGCCGCCCGAGATCGCGACGGCCATCGGCCGGTGCGGGATCTGCTCGACGGCGGCATCGGCGATCCGTGCCTTCGCGTCGCGCTGGTGGCTCTGCCGGTAGCGGACCGGCAGGTGGGTGCCGGGCACGCTCGTCGCGCCACCGTGGACGCGGCGGACGAGGCCGCGGCGTTCGAGGACGGCCAGGTCGCGCCGCAGCGAGGACGCGGAGATGCCGAGCTCGTCGGCCAGGACGTCGACCCGGACGCTGCCCCGTGCGGTCACGACCTCGACGACGTCGGCGAGCCGGTCGTCGCGTCGTTCGGTGGTCGGGGGCTCGCGGTGCGGGCCGGTCGCGGCATCCATCGACCGACAGTCCACCAGAGGTCGTCGGGCCGGATGCGCGAACGCGCACCCGAACTGCGCGGGTTGGCGATCGTTGCCGGTGCGGACGCGAGGATGCCGGACATGACCGACACCCAGCCGCAGCCGTCGGAGGCCCCCACGGGCGCCGACACCGCCACCCCCGCTGCCCCCGCTGCCCCCGCCATCCCGGCCGTCCCCGCCTCGACGACGCTCCGCGAGATCGACAGCCAGCCCGAGGTGTGGCGCACCGTCCTCGCCGACCGGGGCGAGGCATCGGCGCAGCTGTTCGGGGCGCCCGGGGAGCGGGTGCTCTTCATCGGGTGCGGGACCTCCGCCTTCGTCGCGCACGCCCTGGCGATCCTGCGCGAGGAGGCCGGTCTCGGCGAGTCCGACTGGGCCTACGCCTCCGAGGTCGGGCCGGCGCGGGCGTGGGACCGGGTGGTCGCCATCACGCGGTCCGGGACGACGACCGAGGTCCTCGAGGCGCTGCGTGCGCTGCGGGCGGTCCGTCGCCTCGTCGTGGTGACCGCGGTCGCGGGGATGCCCGTCGACGACCTCGCGGACGACGTCCTCGTGCTGGCCGAGGCCGACGAGGAGTCCGTCGTCCAGACCCGCTTCCCGACGTCCGTGCTGCTGCTCGGCCGGGCGGCGTTCGGGGAGGACGTGGGGCACCTGCCGGCGGAGTGCTCGGCGGCACTGGCCTCCGCGCGTCCCGACCCGGCGCCGTTCCAGCACTTCGTGTTCCTCGGGCGCGGGTGGTGCCAGGGCCTGGCCGACGAGGCGGCGCTGAAGATCCGCGAGGCCGCGCAGGCCTGGGCCGAGAGCTACCCCGCCCTCGACTTCCGGCACGGCCCGATCGCCGTCGCCGGGCCGCAGAGCCACGTCTGGGTCTTCGGGCCGGTGCCGGACGGTTTGGCCGGCGACGTCCGAGCCGTCGGCGCCACGGTGCGCGAGTCGGCGCACGACCCGCTCGTCGAGCTCGTGCTCGCCCAGCGGCTGGCCGCCGACCTCGCCGCCGCGCGGGGGCTGGACCCCGACGCGCCGCGGCACCTCACCCGCTCGGTCGTCCTCGGCGGCTGACCGCCCCGGTCAGCCGAGGTGCTCCTTGACGAGCTTCCTCGGTGCCCGGGTGGCCCAGGCGTCGGTGACGATCTCGGCGAGCTCGAGGTAGTCGAGCTTCCCGAGGTCGCGCTCGCGGACGAGCACGTGGTCGTGGCCATCGAAGTGCGGTGTGGTGAACCAGGGTTCGCCGAGCTGGAGGATGGCCTGCTTGTCCTCCCGACTCGGCGTCGTGATGGCGATGACGTCGGGCATGGGGTCGCCCGTCGCCGGGTCGAGGGCGTCCCCGCGGGGGCCGCGCCAGGCGACGAAGGTCTTGCCGCGCACGGCGTACGAGGGGTGCTCGTCGGTGCCCTCCCGGGTCACCTCCGGCAGGGCCATCGCGATGCCGTCGACGTCGTCACGGTCGACGGGCCGGGGCTCACGGGTCGCCATGTCCACACCTTCCCACGGTGGGGTGCTCAGGTGGCTGCTCCGGTGGCTGCTCCGGCGACCGCCGGGGCAGCCGACTCCGGCGCCTCACGGCAGGTGGTCGACCAGACCGGGCGCGAGGCCCACGTAGGTCGCCGGGGTCATCGCCGCGAGCCGCTCCTCGACCTCGGCCGGGAGCCCGAGCCCGCGGACGAACTCGACGAGGTCGGCCTGCCCGATGCGGCGGCCCCGGGTCAGCTCCTTGAGCCGCTCGTAGGGCTCCTCCATCCCCGGGACGCCCCGGGCACCGAGGGCCCGCATCGCCGACTGCACCGGCTCGCCGAGCACCTCCCAGTTCGCGTCGAGGTCGGCGGCCATGGCCCCGGGAACGGCGTCGAGGCCGTCGAGCCCCCGGTGCGCGTTGTCGATGGCGAGCAGGCCGTGCCCGAAGGCGGACCCGATGTTGCGCTGCATCGAGGAGTCCGTGAGGTCGCGCTGCAGCCGACTCTGGACGAGCGTCGCCGAGAGGACGTCGAACAGGGCGTTGGAGACCTCGAGGTTGGCCTCGGCGTTCTCGAAGCGGATCGGGTTGACCTTGTGCGGCATCGTCGAGGACCCGACCGTCCCCTGACCCCGGACCTGCGCGAAGTAGCCCATCGAGATGTAGGACCAGACGTCGGTGCACATGTTGTGCAGCACCCGGTTGAAGCGGGCGAGGTCGGCGTAGAGCTCGGCCTGCCAGTCGTGGGACTCGATCTGCGTCGTCAGCGGGTTCCAGCTGAGGCCGAGGTGCTCGACGAAGGTGCGGCTGACGTCCTCCCAGTCCGCTTCCGGGACCGCCGCGAGGTGCGCGCCGTACGTCCCGGTCGCCCCGTTGAGCTTGCCGAGGAACTCGGCGTCCTCGACGCGGGCGAGCTGGCGGTGCAGCCGCCACGCGAGGACGGCGAGCTCCTTGCCCATCGTCGTCGGCGTCGCGGGCTGGCCGTGGGTGTGGGCGAGGAGCGGGACCTCGCGCAGCTCGCGCGCCATCCCGGTCAGCTGGTCGACGAGGGCTCGGGCGCGGGGCAGCCACACGTCGTGGACCGCGCCCTTGACGAGCACGGCGTAGGAGAGGTTGTTGATGTCCTCGCTCGTGCAGCAGAAGTGGATGAGCTCGGCGAGGCCGGCGTCCTCGGGGGCGGGGGCGATCTCGCGCAGCCTGGCCTTGAGGAAGTACTCGACCGCCTTGACGTCGTGCTGGGTGACGCGCTCGGTGGCGGCCATCTCCTCGATCTCGGACGCGCCGAACGACGTGACGACCTCGCGCAGGCTCGCCTTCTCGGTGTCCGTGAGCCTCCGGACACCCGGCACGACCTCGCGCTCGGTGAGGTGGATGAGCCACTCGACCTCGACGTGCACGCGAGCCCGGTTGAGGGCCGGCTCGGAGAGGTGGTCCACCAGGGGTGCGACGACGCCCCGGTACCGGCCGTCGAGGGCGCCGAGGGCGATCGGCGGGTCGAGGTCGGCGAGGCTCGTGGCGTGGGAGAGGCCGGAGGCGGCAGCGGTCGTGCTCGGCATGCGCCCAGTGTCCCAGAGGACGCGGGGGCGCCGGACTCAGCGTCCGTCGAGCTCGCGGCGGACGTGGTCGACGATGCCGGGGACCGCGGCGCGGATCTCCTCGTAGGTCTGCTCGTACTCGGCGTCGCCGCCGTACCAGGGGTCGTCCATCCCCAGCTCGCCGACGGCGACGGCCTCCGGGTCGAACGAGCGCACGAGGTGCACGGCGGCGGCGTCGTCCTCGTCGCGAGCGAGGCGGGTCAGCCGGTCGGCGTGCGGGTGGTCGGCGGCGAGGACGAGATCGGTGGTGTCGAACCAGTCGGGCCGGAACTGCCGGGCCCGGTGCTCGGACCAGCCGAGGTCGGGGTGGCCGTGGCGGGACAGCGTCGCGATGGTGCGCGGGTGCGCGGGGTTGCCGAGCTCCTCGGTGGAGGTGCCGGCGGAGTCGACCTCGACGCGACCGTCGAGCCCGGCGTCGGCGAAGGCCTCGCGCAGGAGGAACTCCGCCATCGGGGACCGGCAGATGTTGCCGTGGCAGACGACGGTGACGCGGTAGGGACGATCGTCGGAGGACATCAGCCCATCGTGCCCGACACCGCCGGCCCGGGTCGACGCCGCCCGGCCATCCGACGTCGTGCGACTTAGCGACGGTTTTCGGCGACCCGCAGCGCGTCGATGTGCCCGGAACCCGCACGAAGTCGGGGGGCGGGGGGTCAGGTGATGTCGAACCAGGTGGGGACGGCGGCGGCGAACTCGGCCACCGACAGCGCGCCGGCACCCTCGGGGACCCGTCCCCAGAGCGGCGCCCCGGTGACCCGCGGCAGGTCGACGAGGTTCTCGCTCTCGGCGAGCCCCGGCTCGGCCGGCCACGACCCGACGACCACCCCGATGAGCGGCAGCGACCGGGTCGCCAGGGCCTCCGCGGTGAGCGCGGCCGTGCTGAGCACCCCGAGCCCGGCGGAGGCCACGAGCACGACGCCGCACGAGACACCCTTGTAGCGCAGCGCCGTGCCGAGGTCGGCGAGCGTCCCCCCGCGGGAGTCGAGCCGCACCAGCAGCCCGCCGGCGCCCTCGACCAGGGTGACGTCGACGCCGGTGGCGATCTCGCTGATCCGCCTGGCGTGCAGCGCGACCGGCGGCAGGTCGACACCCTCTCGACGGGCCGCGGCCTCGGGGGAGAGGGGGTCGCGGAGCCGGACCAGCTCGTGGGTGGGCAGGTCGTCCCCGACGAGGCGCCGGACCGCGTCGACGTCACCCGGCTCCCCGGGGAGCACCCCCGTCTGGGTCGGCTTGACCACCGCGGCCTCGCTGCCCCGGCCCCGACCCCGGACGAGGGCGGCCAGCGCCGCCGTGACCACCGTCTTGCCGACGTCGGTGCCCGTGCCGGTGACGAGGACGACGGAGGGAAGCGAGCGGGGTGTCCCCACGGGGCCGGTCAGACCCGCGCCGGCACGAGCTCGGCGAGCACGCTGCAGGCCCGGTCGAGGTCGTGCGCGGAGTGGTGCGCGTGCGCGGTGACCCGCAGGCGCGAGCTGCCGTCGGGCGTCGACGGCGGGCGGAAGGCGCCGACCCGGATGCCGAGGGCGTGCGCCCGCTCGACCGCCTCGACCGTCTCGTGCGGGCCCGGCATCGGGACCGACATCACGGCGCCCTCCGGGGTCTCGAGGCCGCAGACGTCGGCGAGCCGGGCGGCGTTGGCGTGCAGCCGGGCCGGGAGCTCGGGGTGCTCGCGCAGCACTTCGAGCGCGGCCAGCGCGGCGCCCGCCGACGCCGGGGCGAGCCCGGTGTCGTAGATGAACGGCCGCGCCGTGTTGACGAGGTGGTCGCGCACGACCGGGGAGGCCATGACCACGCCACCCTGGGCCGCCAGCGACTTCGAGAGCGTCGTCGTGACGATGACGTGGTCGGCGCTGATGGCGCCGGACGCCGCCACGAGCCCGGCGCCGCCCGGGCCGACGACGCCGAGGGCGTGGGCCTCGTCGACGACGAGCAGCGCCCCGGTCTCCGCGGTGAGGGCGACGAGGTCGTCGATGGGGGCGGCGTCGCCGAACACCGAGTAGATCGACTCGACGACGACGACCGCGCGCGGGGTGTCGCGGCGGGCCAGGAGCTCGGCGACGTGCTCGAGGTCGTTGTGCCGCGCCACGTTGACCGCGGCCCGGGAGAGGCGGCAGCCGTCGATGAGCGAGGCGTGGGCGTGCTCGTCGCTGACGATGAGCGTGCCGGCGTCGGCGAGGGTCGTCAGGGCCGCGAGGTTCGCGGCGTACCCGGTGGACAGGACGAGGGCGGACGGCGCCCCGGTGAGCCCGACGAGCGCGGCCTCGAGCTCCTCGTGGACGTCGAGGGTGCCGGTGACCAGCCGCGACGCCCCCGCGCCGGTGCCGTAGGTCTCGACCGCCGCGACGGCTCCCGCGACGACCGCCGGGTGGTGGCGCAGCCCGAGGTAGTCGTTGCCGGCGAGGTCGACGACGTCGCTCGCCTTCGTCGCCACGAGGCGTCGGGTGAGCCCCGCGTCCGCTCGTGCGGAGGCGGCGTGCCTGATCCAGTCCAGTGGCCCCGTCACGGGTCCGATCCTGCCACGCCGCGGCTGCGCGCACCTGAGGGCCGACGACGATGGCCGGGCGCCCGCCCCGTCGTGGCGCGGCCGATGGGGTGTCGACAGAGCGCGTCCTCCGGAGCTACTTGTGCCAAAGGCTTGACACAAGTAGCTCACGGGGGCCACCCTCGTCATTTGTACCAACCGGTCGTCACAAGTTGAGGAGGGGCCATGGCGTTCACGGTCCTCGCACTGCCCGTCGCGCTCATCGCCTTCGTCGTCGCGCTGGTCCGCCGCGGGACGGTCACCGTCGGGATCGGCGAGCACGCCGGCGTCGTCGCCGCGGCCCGCCGCACCCGGGGGTGGCGGGTCGTCGGTCTCGCCGTCGGCCTGGTCGCCGCGGGTCTCCTGCTGTCGCGCGGGCAGGACCTCGACTCCTTGGGGCGGCTCACCGCCCTGGCCCCCACCGCCCTCGGCGCCGGCGTGCTCCTCGGCACCGTCGTCGGGGAGGTGGGGGTGCGGGCGACGGCGGGCGTGCGCCGCTCGGCCGCCGTCGAGGCGCGCAGCGTCCGGGACGTGCTCCCGCGGGGCCGGGCCGTGGTCCTCGGCGTCAGCGCCGCGCTCCTCGCCGCGACCCTCGGCGTCGGGGCGGCCTGGGGGTCCCCGGACGACATGGGTCGGGCCGGCCGCGCCGTCACGATGCAGTGCACCCGCGTCCTCGACGGCACGTCGGTCGTCGTCGGCAGCAGCCGGGGTCCGTGGCCCGGCTCGTACTACGCCGTGCCGCTCGCCCTGGCCCTCGCGGCGGTCGGCCTGCTCACCGCCCTGGCCCTCTGGGTGGTCGCCCGACGCCCGCGCCCCGACCTCGAGGGGGCCGCGCTCGACACGATGTTGCGGCGCTGGTCGGCCGGCAACGTGCTCGCCGCCGCCACCGTCACGGTCGCCGGCACCCTCGCCCCGGTCGCCGCCCTCGTGGGGACCGGGCTCGGGGGCGGCGCGTGCGACCTCGGGGTCGGGGCGTCCGCGGTGCGGTGGGCGGCCCTGGTCGTGGCCCCGCTCGCCGCGGCCGTCGCCGGCGGGATGCTCGGGTCCCTCCTCGGGACGCCGACGATCCGGGTCGACGACCTGCCCCGGGCGCTGCCGGGCGATGCCGCCCCGGTCGGCGCACCCGTCCGATGACGCTGCGGTCCGTGACGGTCGACGTCCTCGACCCCACCCCTCCCTACGAGCAGCTCCGGCGGCAGCTCGCGGACCTCATCGGCAACGCGGTCCTCTCCCCGGGCGACCGGCTGCCCCCGGTGCGCCAGCTCGCCGCGGACCTCGGGCTCGCCCCGGGCACCGTCGCGCGGACCTACCGCGAGCTCGAGCAGGCCGGCCTCGTCCGCTCCCGCCGCGGCGGTGGGACGCGGGTCGCACCCCACCCACCGGCGGCGTCGACGCCCGGCGTGGCGCTCGAGGAGGCCGCGGTCGCCTACCTCGAACGGGCTCGGGTGCTCGGGGTGCCGGCGCCTGTCGCGGCCGACGTGGTGCGGCGGCTCGCGGGGCGCTGACCGGGCTCGCCGCGGAGGTGCCGGGAGGTCATCCGGGGCGGCATGCTGGGGGGACCGCCCCCGACGAAGGAGACCCCGTGCCCAAGGCCCCGCTGCCCCCGGACGTCGCCGAGCTCTTCCGGCAGCCCAACCCCGCCGTCGTCGCGGTGCTGTTGCCGAGTGGCGCCCCGATGTCCGTCGGCACGTGGTACCTCGTCGAGGACGACGGCACCGTCCTGCTCAACATGGACGCCGAACGGGCCCGGGTGGCCTGGATGAAGGAGCACCCCGAGGTCGCGCTGACCGCCCTCAAGGACGGCGAGTGGTACACCCACGTGAGCATCCGGGGCCGGGTCGTGCGCTGGGACGACGACCCGGCGACCGCGCTCGCCGACATCGACCGCCTCGCCCGGCACTACACCGGCGACGAGTACCGGGTCCGCGACCGCGCCCGGATCAGCTGCTGGGTCGAGGTCTCGCACTGGCACGGCTGGGGTGCCGCCAAGGCCGGCTGAGGCTCGCACGGCCGCATCAGCCGTGGACGGCCTCGACCGCCCCGACGAGGCCGGCGGTCAGTGACGCGAGGTCCACGTCGGAGGTGACGTAGGGCGGCATCGTGTAGACGAGGTCGCGGAACGGGCGGACCCACACCCCTCGGGCGATGGCGGCAGCCGTGACCTCCGGGACGCGCACCGGCTCGCGCAGCTGGACCACGCCGACCGCCCCGAGGACCCGCACGTCGGTGACCGAGGCCAGGTCGCGCGCCCCGTGGAGCCCGGCACGCAACCCGGCCTCGACCCGTGCGACCTCGCCGGCGGTGTCGCGAGCCGCGAGGAGGTCGAGGTTGGCGTTCGCGACGGCGCACGCGAGAGGGTTGCCCATGAAGGTCGGCCCGTGCATCAGGCCCCCGGCGGCTCCCCGGCTCACGCCCTCGGCGACCTCACGGGTGCACAGCATCGCCGCGAGCGTCAGGTACCCGCCCGTCAGCGCCTTCCCGACGCAGAGGATGTCGGGGGGCGTCGCGATGCGGTCGCCCGCCCAGCGTGGGCCCGTGCGATGGAACCCCGTGGCGATCTCGTCGTGGATCACGAGCGCGCCGTGCTCGTGGGCCAGCTCGTGGAGGACCTCGAGCGCGCGCGGGGGGTAGGCGTGCATCCCGCCGGCGCCCTGGAGAACCGGCTCGGCGATCACGGCGGCGATGTCGGGTGCGTTGCGCGAGAACAGGTCTCGGGTCTCACGTTCCCAGTCGAGCAGCGCCGGGTCATCGTCCGCGAGGTCGGTGCCGGCCGGTGGGCGGGGCGCGAAGACGTGCTCGGGCAGGATCCCGCGGAAGAGCGAGTGCATGCCCCCGACCGGGTCGGTCACCGACATCGGGGAGAAGGTGTCGCCGTGGTACCCGCCGCGGACCGTGAAGAAGCGGGTGCGGGGGCGTCCGGCGGCCAGGTGGAACTGGAGTGCGGCCTTCATCGCGACCTCGACGGACACCGACCCGGAGTCGGCGAGGAAGACGTGCTCGAGGCCGTCGGGGGCGATCTCGAGGAGCCGGCGGGCCAGTCCCACCGCCGGCTCGTGGGTGAGCCCGCCGAACATCACGTGCGCCATCCGGTCGAGCTGGCCCCGGGCGGCGTCGTCGAGCTCGGGGACCCGGTACCCGTGGATGGCACACCACCACGAGCCCATCGCGTCGATGACCTCGCGCCGTGTGCCGTCCCGGTCGCGCAGCCGCAGCCGCACGCCCTCGGCGGACTCCACGACGTAGGGGTCGCTCGGGGCCAGTGCCGACGAGTAGGGGTGCCAGACGTGGTCGCGGTCGAACGCGAGGAGGGTGGCGAGCTCGGCGTGGTCCATTGCGGCACATCATGCCCTCGCCCCTCCACCACGTTCGCGGTGAGGAGTGCGTTGGGGGGGCTCAGGCGGCGGCGCGGGTGCTCTCGGCCTCGCGGGCGAGGTCCTGCACGAGCGCGCGCAGCTCCGCGTCCAGCGCCGTGTCGGACAGGCGCCCCTCCTCGAAGGCCTGGAAGGAGGCCCCGACGCCGACGGTGTCCTCGAGGACGTGCGCGCCGGCCACGGTGAGGACCTTGACGCCGTCCTCGCGGGCCCACTGGGCGCCCCGGGGGGAGCCGCTCGCGCCGATGACGGCCGCGGGCTTCTCGGCGAGGGCGGAGGCGCCGCGCGGGCGGGAGGCCCAGTCGACGGCGTTCTTCAGCGCGCTCGGCATCGAGCCGTTGTACTCGGGGGTGACGACGAGGAGGGCGTCGTGGTCGGCGACGGCCTCGCGCAGGTCGCGGGCGACCTGGGGCAGCGCGTCGTCGTGGTCGAGCTCCTCGGAGTAGTGGGGGAGGTCGGCGAGCTGCGCGAAGACGGTCGCGTCGACGCCCTCCGGGAGGTGCGCGAGGGCGGCGTCGGCGAGCTGGCGGTTGGTGGAGCCGGCGCGGAGGCTGCCGACGAGGACGAGGACGTTCATGGGAACTCCCGGAGGTGTGGGGTGTGCGGGCGGGTCGACGCTGACGTACTGGTTGAACCGTCAATCATCTGCGCACATTCCCGAGCCTCGCGGTCCCGGGGGCTCAGGCCCAGGTCGAGCGTTCCACGCTTCCGTGCTCGATGCACGTCGCGGCCCACGCCCCGGGGGTGACCTGCACCTTCATCCGGCGGCGGCAGTGCACGCAGAACCGTGGGGGCTCGAGAGCCGCCCGCTGCTCGCAACGGAGGTGCTCGCCCGCCTCGAGCGGCTCACCGCACTGGCCGCACCACCGCCCGCGGTCGTCGCCGTGGGCGACCGGCTCGTGCGTCCCCGCGTCCGCGAACACCGGCGTCAGAGGGTCTCGTTGAGGGCCTTGATCGGCATCTCGAGCTCGTCGAGCAGCGCGAGGTCGTCGCGCGGGTCGCGTCCGAGCGTCGTGAGGTAGTTGCCGACGATGACGGCGTTGATGCCGCCGAGGAGGCCGTCACGCGTGCCGAGGTCGCCGAGGGTCAGCTCGCGACCGCCCGCATACCGCAGGATCGTGCGCGGCAGGGCGAGCCGGAACGCGGCGATCGTGCGGAGCGCGTCGGAGGAGCCCATCGGCTCGAGGTCGCCGAAGGGGGTGCCGGGGCGCGGGTTGAGGAAGTTGAGCGGCACCTCGTGCGGCTCGAGCTCGGCGAGCTGGGCGGCCAGCTCGGCCCGCTGCTCGAGCGTCTCGCCCATCCCGACGAGCCCGCCGCAGCACAGCTCCATCCCGGAGTCCTTGACCATCCGGCAGGTCTCGAGCCGCTCGTCGAAGGAGTGCGTCGTCACGACCTGCGGGAAGTACGACCGGCCGGCCTCGAGGTTGTGGTTGTACCGGTGCACGCCCATGTCGACGAGCTCGTCGACCTGCTCCTGGGTGAGCATCCCGAGCGACGCGGCGACCTCGATGTCGACGGCGGCCTTGATGGCGGCGACGCCCTCGCGCATCTGCTCCATGAGCTTCGCGTCCGGCCCGCGCACGGCGGCGACGATGCAGAACTCGGACGCCCCGGTGGCGGCGGTCTGCTTGGCGGCGCGGACGAGCTCGGGGATGTTGAGCCACACCGAGCGGACGGGCGAGGTGAACTGGCCGCTCTGCGAGCAGAAGTGGCAGTCCTCGGGGCACCCGCCGGTCTTCAGCGACACGATCCCCTCGACCTCGACCGCCGGTCCCTGGTACTTCATCCGCACCTCGTGGGCGAGGGCGAGGAGGTCCTGGAGCCGGTCGTCGCCGGTGCGCAGCACCTCGAGCACCTGCTCCTGCGTCAGCGGGACGCCACGCTCGAGCACCTGCTCGCGCGCGACGTCGAGGATGTCCGTGCCGGTGACCTGAGCCGTCATGCCGACGATTGTGGCGTACCGGGGCCGCGGAGCGGAGGGCGGTCCGCGGAGGCGAGGCCTGCGGCCACGGCCGCAGGCGAAGAAGTGGCGGTCAGCCGCCGAGGAGGTCGCCGAGCATCCCGCCGCCCTTGCCCCCGCTGCCCTGGTGCCCGCCCTCGGTCACCGACTCGCTCGGCTGGACGAGCACGTAGCCCTGCCCGCCGAAGGCCATCTGCAGCAGCTCGCCCGTGCCGCCCCGGATCATCGAGCCGAGCCCGCCGGTGTCGACGCGGATGTCCATCGACACCCCGGAGGTCCACAGGACGACGGCCTGCGCGTCGGCGAAGGTCGGGGAGGAGGCGACGTCGAGTGCGATCGGGTCGCCCTTGGTCGTCACGGCCACGTAGCCCGTGCCGCGCAGCGAGACGTTGTAGAGCCCACCGGTCATCGCGGCGCCCCGGGCCTGGATGCGGTGGATGTCCCACTGGATCGAGCTCGAGAAGGCGAGCACGTTGCTGCCGTTGACGGAGATCGCGTCGTTCTCGAGGTACATGACCTGCACCTCGGAGGCCTCGTTCGCGACGAACAGCTCACCGCTGCCGGTGCACTCCATCATCTTGACGCCCTCGCCGGTCACCGCCGACTTGAGGAGCTTGCCCATGCCCCCGGAGCCCTTGTTCTGGAACCGGACGTCCCCCTGGTAGGCGACCATCGAACCGGTCCGCGCCTGCACCGCGCCGTACCTCATGTCGATGCGCAGGAGCTTCTTGTTCTGGAGCGAGAACGGGTCCTGGCTCTCCTTCTCCTTGAAGTCCTGGAACAGGGAGCCGTGGATCGTCATCGTGCCGCCTTCCGCGTCTGGGCCGGGGGGTTTTCCCGTCGGGCCCAACGCTAGAAGAGACGGGGGCGGCAGGGCTATGGTTCCGAGCACACCCGAGGGTCGAGTCAGGGAGGTCCCGGATGAGCTTCTTCGAACGTGCCAAGGCGGCCGCGAGCGACCTCGCGGCCAAGGCAGACGTCGCGATGACGAACGCCGGCGTCGGCATCCCGGGCATCGGCCCCGACCGCGCGCTGCGGGATCTCGGGGTCGTCGCGTGGATGGATGCCACCGGTCGGCCGGTGGATCCCGCCGACCGCGAGCGCGTCATGGCCACGCTGCGCGACCTCGAGACCGCTGGTCGCCTCGGACCGCTCACCCTCACCCCGGCCCAGCCCTACGGCACCCCGCCCCCGCCGCCGGGTGCTGCCGCTGCGGCGGCCGGTGTGCCGGCAGCACCCCCACCGCCGCCACCCCCGTCGCCGTCCCCGCCGCCCCCGGGCGGTGCCGTCTCGCCGGCCCACGACGTGCCGCCCCGTGCGGCGCCGGTCCCGCCGGAGCTCGACGACCGCCCCGACCTCCCCGACCCCGACCTCCCCGACCCGGACCAGCCGCCGCCTCCCCCGCCGCCGCCCAGCTGGGCCTGAACCCGTACACGAACTGACACATTCGACGATTCGTGTACGCCGCGTCCGCCCGGGGACGACCGCATGCGCCCCGGTCCGCCGGTGAACGCGTACACGAACTGACACATTCGACGATTCGTGTACGCCGCGTCCGCCCGGGGACGACCGCATGCGCCCCGGTCCGCCGGTGAACGCGTACACGAACTGACACATTCGACGATTCGTGGACGCCCGCGTCCGCCCGGGGACGACCGCATGCGCCCCGGTCCGTCGGTGAACGCGTACACGAACTGACACATTCGACGATTCGTGGACGCCCGCACCGTCATCCGCCGTCGCTCCGCCCGAGAGTGCGGTGCGCGCACTCACGGTCACCTCACGGCAGCGCGAGGGCGAGCAGCACGACCGGCGAGGCGAGGGCGACGACGGCGATCGCGTAGGCGACGGCGGCCAGCTCCCGGCGCGGCCCCTCGGCGAGCAGCCGCATCCGCACGGGCGCCGACGTGCCCACGCCCAGCGCGGCGTCCGGCGACCGGCTCTCGACGATCGCGACGAGGGCCCGGGCGGTGGCCAGCTCCCCGCTCTCGCGCACCGCGGCCCGGTCGGCGAGGGCCTCGACGAGCAGGCGCACCTCGGACAGCGCCCGCCGGGACCGCAGGGCCGAGGGCACCGACTCGTGGAGCACCGTGAAGAACTCGAGGAGCAGGTCGTGACGCGCCCGCAGGTGGGCCTTCTCGTGGGCCATGACCGCGGTGAGCTCGGCGCCGGGCAGGGCGTCGAGCACGCCCTGCGACAGCACGACCCGGGACGCCCGCCCGGGGATGCAGTACGCCGTGGGGGTCGGGTGCTGGAGGACCCGCAGCCCGTCGCGCTCGTGCTCGGCGACGATGTCGACGATCTCCCGGTGCCGCGTCCGGGCCTCCCGCACCCGCATCCCGACCGTGTGCCCGGACAGCAGCAGCCGCGCCAGGACCGCCCCGCTGACCATCGTCGCGGCCACCACGAGCCACGGGCGTCGGGACAGGCCGTCGCCCCCGGCGAGCGCGAGGACGACCGCCGGCGCCACGAAGACCGCGGCGAGCACCCCGCCGAGGGAGACCGCCTGCCAGGCGATGAGCGCCGCCCGAGGGGCGCGGCGGAACCGCACCTGTCGGGCCAGGAGGCCGGGCGTCACCCAGACGAGGAGGACGGCCAGCCCGGCGAGTGCGAGGGGGACCACGGCACCATGGTGGCAGCACGCTGCCGAGCGGTCACCGGCGGAGCCGCCCCCGGAGTCCGCGAGCCGGCTCCTCGCCGCGCTCGACCCGTGCCTCGACGTCGGCGAGGGCCGCCTTGAGGTCGGCGATCTCGTCCGAGCTGGCGCCGTCGAGGAAGTGCAGCAGCGCCGCGCGCCGGTCGATGACGTCCATGTCGTCCAGGGTGCGACGCATCGTCTCGGCGGTGAGGGCCTCGCGGGTGTCGGCGGGGTAGTAGCGCCACGCCCGGCCGTCCCGGTCGCGCGTCACGAGCTCCTTCTTCGCGAGCCGGTCGAGGACCGTCATCACCGTCGTGTAGGCGATGTCGCGGTCCTTCTCGAGGGCCTCGTGGACCTGGCGGACGGTGGCGCCCTGTTCGGCCGCGGTCTCCCAGAGGCGCTCCATGATGACGCGCTCCAGGTCGCCGAGGCGGGGTGCGGAGGTCGAGTGCGGCATGGCTACTCCTTCGGGTGGTGCGCGACCGGGCGGTCGCCCAGGTCGAGGATGCGGTCGAAGCGGTCGAGGGACTCGGGACGGTGGCTCACGAGGACGACGGACCGAGCACGGGTTGCGCTCAGGACATCATCGAGGACGGCGGTGGCGGTGGCGTGGTCGAGGTGGGCGGTGGGTTCGTCGAGCAGCACCACCGGGCGGTCGGCGAGCACGGCCCGGGCGACGCCGAGCCGGGTGCGCTCGCCCCCGGAGACCCCGCGCCCGCCGGCGCCGAGCCGGGTGCCGAGGCCCTCGGGGAGCGCGTCCGCCCACGGGCCGAGCCCCGCGAGGTCGAGGGCGCCGTGGAGGGCGTCGTCGTCGGCGCCCGGCCGCGCGAGCCGCAGGTTCTCGGCGAGGGTCGTGGCGAAGACGTGCGGCTCGTCGTCGACGACCGCGATGTCGTCGCGCACCGTCGACAGGGGCAGCCGGCGCACGTCGGTGCCGTCGACGTCGTGCCGGCCGTCGCGGACGTCGAGGGAGCGGGCCAGGACCGCGAGGAGGGTGCTCTTGCCGGACCCGTTCGGGCCGACGACCGCGACGTGGCGACCCGGCGGGAGGTCGAGGTCGGTGGGGGCGAGCTGGGGCGGGCCGGGGGCCCACGCGGCGCTCGCGCCCTCGAGGCGGACGTGCGGGCCGGCCGGTGCCCCGGGGGGCGCCCGGCGCGGGGAGGGGGTGCTCGGGTCCTCCGGGTCGTGGACGGCGGGTTCCTGGTCGAGGAGCGCGGCGAGCCGGGTGCTGCTGCCCTGCGCCCGGGCCAGCGCCCGCATCGTGTCGACGAGCGGGGCGAGGGCCTCGCTGACGGCGACGGGCACGAGCACGAGGAGCGCCGCCACCGGTGCGCCGACGGTGCCGGGGTCGACGACGAAGGCCGCGGCGACGGTGGCGGCGGCCGTCGCCAGCAGCAGGAGCGCGGAAACGAGGGCCCGGCCCCGGCTCTGCCGTCGGACCGCCGACCGGAGCGCCGCGTGCGCGTCGTCGAGCCAGCCGAGGGCGGCGCCCTCGGCCCCGATGGCGCGGAGCTCGCCGGCCTGGCGGGCGACGAGGTCGCCGACCCGCGCGGTCTCGGCGCGCGCCGCGAGCAGCTCGTCGCGCGACTGCGACTCCGTCCGCCAGGCGAGGAGGCAGCCCAGCGCGACGACGACGAGGAGGGCGGCGACGACGAGGCCCACGGCGGGGGCGAACCACGACGTCAGCGCCACGGCGACGAGCCCCGCGACGGCGCTCGACAGGACCGGGACGGTGACCCGGACCTGGGCCTCCACGACGTCGGTGAGGTCGTCGACGACCCCGGTGAGCACCTGCGACCGGGACCGGCGCCCCAGCCGTGCCGGGGTCAGGGGCACCAGGGCCGCGTAGACGGCGCTGCGCCGCTCGGCGAGGTCGGCCAGGGCCGCGTCGTGGGAGACGATGCGCTCGAGGTAGCGGAAGAACGGCCGGGCCATGCCGAAGGCACGGACGGCGACGATGGCCGCGAGGAGGGTGAGGATGACGGGCCGCTCGCTCGCCCGGACCACGAGCCATCCTGACGTGGCCGTCAGGGCGATGCCCGCCGACGTGGCGGCACCGCCGAGCAGGCCGCCGAGCACGGTGGCCCGGGTGGGGCGGATGACGGAGACGCTCACGAGTGCACCTCCGCCCCGTCGATGCTGACCACGACGTGCCGGTCCGCGCCGTGCACCAGCTCGGGGCGGTGCGTGACGGCGAGGACGGTGCGGCGCTCGGCGAGGTCGCGCAGCAGGTCGTGGACGAGGGCGCTCGACGCGGTGTCGAGGTGGGCCGTGGGCTCGTCGACGAGGAGGACGGGGGCCGTGGAGAGCGTCGCCCGGGCGAGGGCCACCCGCGCCCGCTGGCCCGCGGAGAGCCCGACGCCGTCGTCCCCGAGGGGGGTGGCGAGGGCATCGGGGAGGCCGGCGACGAAACCCTCCAGCCCGACCCGGCGCAGCGCCTCCCAGAGTGCCTCGTCGGAGGCGTCGGTACCGAGGCGCAGCGCGTCCCGAAGGGTGCCCGCCGGCAGGAAGGGGCGCTGCGTCACGAGGTGGGAGCGCCCGGCGAGCACGGTGCCCGTCGTCGGCGTCCGCAAACCGGCGGCGAGCTCGAGGAGGGTGGACTTGCCGGCGCCGGACGGACCGGTGAGGACGGTGAGCCCCGGGCCCAGGGTCAGGCTGACGTCCCGGAGCACCGGCTCCCGGGCTCCGGGGTACGCGTAGCCGACGCCGGCGAACACGACGCCGAGCTCGGCCGCGGGTGGCGGGTCCCCGGCAGGGGGAAGGGGGCCCGCCACCACGTCATCGAGCACCGCGGCGACGGCCTCCGCACCGTCCGCGGCGTTGTGGAACTCGGCCCCGACGCGCCGGATCGGCCAGTACGCCTCCGGTGCGAGCAGGATCGCGAGCAACCCGGTCTGCAGCCCGACCGTGCCGTGCGTCAGCCGCAGCCCGACCGTGACCGCGACGATCGCGACCGAGATCGAGGCGAGCAGCTCGAGCGCGGCCGAGCTCATGAAGGCCAGCCGCAGGGTCCGCATCGTCGAGCGACGGTGCTGCCGGCTCACCTCCGCGATCACCTCGACCTGGCGCTCCGCTCGCCCGTAGCCGACGAGCGTCGGCAGGCCGCGCATGACGTCGACGAAGTGCCCGGCGAGTGAGGACAGCGCCTGCCAGCGGCGCGCCGTCTCGTCGCGCGTGGCCGCCCCGATGAGGGCGGCGAACAGGGGCAGGAGCGGCAGGGTGAGGACGACGACGAGCGCGCTGACCCAGTCGACCCAGACGAGTGCGCCGACCGCGAGCACGGGCACGACGGCCCCGGCGACGAGCGCCGGAAGGAAGCGCGCGGCGTAGGGCTCGACGGCGGCGACGCCCTGGGCCGAGAGGGTCGCACCGCGGTCCGGGTCGGGCCGCTGCTCGGCGGGGGCGCCGAGCCACCGGCGGAGCAGGACCGAGCGCAGGGCCGCGGTGACCTCCACCCCGGCCCAGGCGGCGACGCGCTCGGACACCCAGCCGAGCCCGGCCCGGACGACGAGCAGCGCGGCGAGCCACAGGACCGGCTCGCCGAGTGCCGCGCCCTCGACCACCGCCACGACGAGCGTCGCGAGGGCGAACGCCGTCCCGATCGTCGCGGCGCCCTGGAGCACGCCGACCGCCGCCAGGAGCGCGACGGGCCGACGGGCCGCCGGGGCGACCGCGAGGAGGCGGGGGTCGAAGGGCTTCATCGTCGCGACGGGCCTCCCGTCACTGCACCGCGACGGCGGCCGGGATGTGCTGGGTCCCGATGCGCCGGCGGAAGGTGTAGTAGGTGTAGGCGGTGTAGAGCAGGACGATGGGCGTGAAGATGACGGCCGCCCAGGTCATGATCTGGAGCGTCAGCGGGCTGCTCGACGCGTTCTCGATCGTCAGCGACTGGCCGCCGGCGAGCGTCGAGGGCATGACGTCCGGGTAGAGGGCGAGGAAGTACGTCGCCACGGCCGACGCCGCGGTGACCGCGGTGCCGGTGAAGGCCCAGCCCTCGCGGCCCTTGGTGTTGGCGAAGATCGCCGCGAGCAGCGACCCGGCGGCGACCACCGTCGTGACCCAGGACCACACCGATCCGGTCGTGAGGCCCAGCCACAGGAGGGTGACGACCGCGATCCCGGCGGTGACGAGCCCGAGGGTGGTGCCGAGCCGGCGGGCGTCCTCGCGGATCGAGCCGGTCGTCTTGAGCGCGAGGAAGAACGCGCCGTGGGTCAGCGAGAGGGCCAGCACCGTGAGGCCGCCGAGCAGGCTCAGCGGGTTGAGCAGGGTGAAGAGGCTGCCGGCGTACTCCATGTCGCCGTCGATCGGCAGGCCGCGGACCACGTTGGTCAGGGCGACCCCGACGAGGAACGGTGCGACGACCGAGCCGCCGATGATCGCGAGGTCCCAGCGTGCCCGCCACGTGGCGTCGTCGCGCTTGCCGCGGTACTCGAAGCCCAGGTTCCGGACGATGAGGGCCACGAGGACGAGGAGCAGCGGCAGGTAGAGCGCGGAGAACATCGTCGCGTACCACTCGGGGAAGGCGGCGAAGGTGGCGCCGCCGGCAGTGAGGAGCCAGACCTCGTTGCCGTCCCAGTGCGGGCCGATCGTCGTGAGCATGACGCGACGGCGCTTCTCGGTGTCAGCGGCGTCGCGGCCGGCGCCGAGGGCGGGGAGCAGGGCGCCGACACCGAAGTCGAAGCCCTCGAGGACGAGGTAGCCGGCCCAGAGGAGACCGATGAGGCCGAACCAGACGAGTTGCAGATCCATGGTGGTGTCCCGGTGTCAGTAGGCGAACTGGAGGGGGGCGTCCTCGTCGACGTCCGTGTGGTCGGCCGGGTCCTCGAAGGGCTCGGCACCACGGCGGACGTAGGTGAGGAAGAGCTTGACCTCGACGACGGCCAGGGCGGCGTAGAGGAGGGTGTAGACGCTCATCGAGAACCAGACCTCACCCACGCTGACCGCCGGTGAGACGGCGGTCTCGGTCGTCATCAGGCCGTAGACCACCCATGGCTGGCGCGCGGTCTCGGTGAAGATCCAGCCCCAGCTGTTGGCGATGACCGGGAGGAGCGGGGTGAGCACGGCGACCCACAGCCACCACCGGCTCGTCAGGGACCGACCGCCGCGGGTGGCCCACAGGGCCGCAGCGGCGAAGGCCATCGTGAGGAAGCCGAAGCCCATCATCAGTCGGAAGGTCCAGTAGGCGAGGGGGATGTTCGGGACGAACGAGGCCGCGTTCGTGTAGTCGAGGAGCGACTTGCCGTTGGCGAGCCGGACGTCCTTGACCGCCGTCATCCGGACCGTGCCGTCGACGAGGACCGGGACCTCGGCCGTGCCCGTCGCGTAGAGCTCCTGGGAGGACACCTTGAGGTCGTTGATCCCCTGGACCTGGCTGTCGAACGAGCCGGTCGCGAGGAAGGAGAGCAGGCAGGGGACGGTGACGACGTCGGTCGCCTGGGAGCCGTCGAGCGAGCCGATCGACAGGACCGAGAAGTCCGCGCACTGGCCGGCCGGTGGCGTGTCGTACAAGGCCTCGGCCGCAGCCATCTTCATCGGCTGGACCTCGGTCATGATCTTGCCCTGGACGTCCCCGGAGGCGATGACACCGAGCGAGGCGACGAGCGCGACCAGTGCGCCGCCGCGAACGGCCTGGCGGTACAGGGGCTCGTCAGCGCCCCCTCGGTGCTTGAGCATGAGGTAGACCCCGACGCCCATGACGACCGCCCCACCGACCATGTAGGCCGAGAACACGACGTGCGGGAAGGTGACGAGCTGGACCTTGTTCGTGAGGACGGCCCAGAAGTCCGACATCTCGGCGCGGCCCGTCTCGGGGTTGAACCGGTACCCGACCGGGTTCTGCATGAACGAGTTCGCCGCGAGGATGAAGCCGGCCGAGAGGATGGTGCCGACGTGGACGACCCACATGCTCGCCGCGTGCAGCTTCTCGGGGATCCGCCCCCACCCGAAGATCCACACCCCGAGGAAGGTCGACTCGAGGAAGAAGGCCAGGAGCGCCTCGAACGCCAGCGGGGCGCCGAAGATGTCGCCGACGAAACGGGAGTAGTCCGACCAGTTCATCCCGAACTGGAACTCCTGCACGATGCCCGTGACGAGCCCGAGCGCGAAGTTGATGATGAAGAGCTTCCCGAAGAACTTGGTGAGGCGGTAGTACTCGGGGCGATGCGTCCGCACCCAGCGTGAGTGGTAGTACGCCACGATGGCGGACATGCCGATCGTCACCGGGACGAAGAGGAAGTGGTAGACGGTCACGATGGCGAACTGCCACCGGGCGACGTCGAGGGACGATCCCATGCGTGCTCCTGCGAAGACGGCGTGTGTACGACGTGACGTAGTACAAACTACAGCCTGTCGTAGGTGCGCTCGCCCCGATCCCGTGTGACGCGGGCCACCCGCGCCGCGCGGGGGTCAGGCGTCGGGGTACCCGTGCGGGTTCTGCGACTGCCAGCGCCAGGTGTCGGCGCACATGTCGTCGACGGACCGCCGTGCCCGCCAGCCGAGCTCGGCCTCGGCACGGGTGGGGTCGGCGTAGGAGGCGGCGATGTCGCCGGGGCGGCGCGCGACGACCTCGTACGGCAGCTCGTGGCCGCAGGCCCGCTCGAAGGCGTGGAGCAGCTCGAGCACCGAGGTCCCGTGACCGGTCCCGAGGTTCCACGTCGAGACGGCGTCCTCGGTGTCGCCGAGCCGGAGCAGCGCGGCGATGTGCCCGGCAGCGAGGTCCTCGACGTGGATGTAGTCGCGCACGCCGGTGCCGTCGGGTGTCGGGTAGTCGTCGCCGTAGACGTTGAGCCGGTCCCGGCGGCCCACCGCGACCTGCGCGATGTAGGGCATGAGGTTGTTCGGGATGTCCGAGGGGTCCTCGCCGATGGTTCCGGACGCGTGCGCGCCGACCGGGTTGAAGTAGCGCAGCAGGGCGATCCGCCAGCTCGGGTCGGCGGCGGCGACGTCGCGGAGGATCTGCTCCTGCATCACCTTGGTCCAGCCGTACGGGTTGGTCGCCGAGGTCGGGAGGTCCTCGTGCATCGGGACCGGCGCCTCGGCCCCGTAGACCGTGGCGGAGGAGGAGAAGACGAGCCGGCGCACCCCGTGCCGCCGCATCGCCCGGACGAGGGAGAAGGTCGAGCCGATGTTGTTCTCGTAGTACTCCAGCGGCTTCTCGACGCTCTCGCCGACGGCCTTGAACCCGGCGAAGTGGATCACGGCGTCGAAGCGCTCGTCCGCGAAGAGGTGCTCGGTCTTGTCGTGGTCGGTGAGGTCGAAGGAGCGCACGTCGAGCGGCTGCCCGGTGAGGGCCTCGATCCGCCCCACGACCGTCGGCTTGGCGTTCGCGAACGAGTCGACGACGACGACGTCGTGGCCGGCCCCGACGAGCTGGACGACGGTGTGGGACCCGATGTAGCCGGCACCGCCGGAGACGAGGACGCGCATGGCGACGACCCTAGCGCCGCTGCGGGCGAGGGGCGGTCGTGCTGGGCGACCTGTGCGCGGATCGTCGATCAGGGCTCGTCACGGCAGTACGGTCCGGTGGGGGGGTCACGGAACCGGACGCGATGGAGTCGGAGGTGGGCGTGCGCTTCGAGCAGTCAGGCGCCGAGCGGCGGCTCCGTCGCTCGGACCGGGGTGAGGCGCGCCTGCCACCCGCGCTGGCGGTCTGCGTCGCCATCGTCACGTACGCCCTCCTGCCCGAGAGCCTCCTCGTGGGACCCCGGCTCGCGATCCCCGGCATCGAGGTCCTGCTGCTCCTGGCCCTCGTCGCGGTCAACCCGGTGCGGATGAACCGGCAGACCCGGTGGTCCCGCAACGGGTCCATCGCCCTGTCGGTGGTCGTCATCGTGACCAACCTCGTCGCGCTCGGGATGCTCGTGGCCACCCTCGACGCGCCGACCCGGGACGCGGGCGGTCTGCTCCTCGGTGGGGTGCAGGTCTGGGTCACCAACGTCATCGGCTACGCGCTCCTGTACTGGGAGCTCGACCGCGGCGGGGCCGTCACGCGGCACCGGGAGCGCCGGGACCGGCTACCGCTGGCGGACTGGCGGTTCTCCCAGGACGAGAACGACGACGCCGTCCTGGAGGTCTCGGCCACCTCGAGCAAGCGCTCCGGGTGGATCCCCACGTTCGTCGACTACCTGTACCTGTCGGTGACCAACTCCAGTGCCTTCAGCCCGACCGACACCATGCCCCTCACCCACCGCGCCAAGCTGCTCATGGCGACCCAGGCGACGGCGGCCCTGGTCGTGTCGCTCCTCATCGTGGCTCGAGCCGTCGGCTCGCTGGGCGGTGGTGGCTGAGCGAGCCGGCCGGCAGCGGGTCCCGCGAGGAACGCCCGGGGCGCACGGCATACCATCGGGCGCATGAGGCGGAGCGGTCTGGCGGGTGCCGGACGCGCCCGTCTTCGAGGTGACGACGGGCACGGTGTGCAGTGGTGGTGGCTGGGCCTGCCCCTCATGCCCGTGCAGGGATACCGACTCCACCGGGCTCTTCCCCGCTTCGCCGATGCCGACGGCGTCACCGGACGCGTCGGCTCCGGCGATCGCCGCATGAGGGTCGTGGCGCTCGGGGACAGTGTCACGGCCGGCTATGCCGTCGGGCACCACCGATCGTCGGTCGCGGGTCAGCTCGCCGCACGGCTCGCCGACCGCTACGGCGCGACGGTGGACTGGCAGGCCTGCGCCATGACGGGTGCCACGGCAGGGGTGGCGATGGGTCTGGTCTCGGCCGAAGCCCTCGCCGAGGCCGACCTCGTGTTCGTCTCGATCGGAGTCAACGACCTCAAGAACCTGCACCGCACGACGCGCTTCCGCCGCGAGCTCGGGGCACTCCTCGATGCGATCCTCGCCGCCGCCCCACGGGCCCGGCTCTGCCTCCTCGGCATCCCACCGCTCGACCACTTCCCCGCGTTTCCCCGACCTCTGTCCGACGCCCTCGGGTGGCGAGGACGGGTCTTCGACGCGATCGGAGTCAGGGCCGTCCAGGCGCGCGAGAGGGCCTTCCGGATCCAGACCGCCGAACCGCTGGGGCCGGAGATGTTCGCCGGCGACGGATTCCATCCGAGCCCGGCGCTGCACGCCGCGTTCGCCGACGCCGTCATGGCGCGCCTGTCACTCCCCGAAGAGCCCCACCACGGCGCCCTTGCCCACTGATCTCGCCGCGGTCACGACGGCAGCCCATCGGTGGCGACGCGCGACGCGCGGCTCGACGCGCCGGGGCTCACCTGGCTCGCACCGCGCGGGGGGTTCGCCGGTGAGTGGCCCGATGAGAAGATCTCCGTGACTGTTGTCGTGTCGGTGGGATCCCGTTCGTGGTGGGGGCGTGAGGCGGTCATCGGCGCCGTCCGGAACCGAAGGAGAAGTGGGATGACGCACTACTTGCTGGCCGTGCACGGCCCGGCCGAGCGGAACGAGTTCGGCAACTACGGCTCCGAGGAGGAGATGGAGGAGGCGTTCGCCGCGACCGGGGCCTTCAACGACCGGCTGCGCGCCGACGGCTACTGGGTCTTCGCCGGCGGGCTCCAGCCGGTGTCGACGGCGACGGTCGTCGACGGCCAGGGTGGGACGCCGGTGATGACCGACGGCCCCTACCTCGAGACCAAGGAGGCCCTGGGGGGTTTCTGGGTGATCGACGCACCCGACCTCGACGTGGCGCTCCAGCTCGCGGCCGAGGGGTCCAGGGCGTGCCGGGGCACGGTCGAGGTCCGGCCGTTCGACGGCCTCGCCTGAGCCGGCCGGCGGGACAACGGACCGATGCAGGGCGGGACGGCGGCCGTCGAGCGGGTCTTCCGCGAGGAGTACGGCCGCCTGATCGCCTCGCTCGTGCGCCGCTTCGGCGACATCGACATCGCCGAGGACGCGGCGGGCGAGGCGCTCGTGGTGGCACTGGAGAGGTGGCCGGTCACCGGCGTCCCTCCCAACCCTGGCGGCTGGCTCACCACCACCGCGGCCCGCCGCGCGATCGACCGGATCCGCCGCGAGAAGCTGCGCGGCGCCAAGCAGGAGGCGGCGTTCATGTCCGTCGACGACACGCCCCACGAGCCGACCGGACCGGTCGAGGACGACCGGTTGCGGCTGCTGTTCACGTGCTGCCACCCGGCGCTCGCGCCGGAGGCGCGGATCGCGCTGACGCTCCGCCTCCTCGGTGGGCTGACCGTGCCCGAGATCGCGCAGGCCTTTCTCGTGCCCGAGGCCACGATGGCGCAGCGGATCACCCGGGCGAAGAAGAAGATCGCGGCAGCGAAGGTGCCCTACCGGATCCCCGGGGCGGCAGACCTCCCCGAGCGGCTCGGCGACGTGCTGGGGGTGCTGTTCCTCGTCTTCAACGAGGGTTACCTCGCCACCGGCGACGGCGACCCGGTCCGGGCCGAGCTCACGGGAGAGGCCATCCGGCTGACGCGGATCCTCCGCCGACTGCTCCCCGAGGAGCCGGAGGTGGCCGGTCTGCTGGGGCTGCTGGTGCTCACCGAGGCCCGGCGTCAGGCCCGGGTGCGGAACGGACAGCTGGTTCCGCTCGACGAGCAGGACCGCGACTGCTGGGACCGGGCGCTGATCGCCGAGGGCCACGACCTGGTCCGACAGTGCCTCGCGATCGACCGACCCGGCCGCTACCAGATCCTCGCCGCGCTCAACGCCGTCCACACCGACGCCCCCACCGCGCTCGACACCGACTGGTCCCAGGTCGTCGCGCTCTACGACCAGCTGGCCCGGCTCGACCCGTCACCGATCGTCGCGCTCAACCGCGCAGTCGCGGTCGCCGAGCTGGACGGCCCGGACGTCGCCCTGGCGCTCGTCGACCGGCTGCCCCTGACGGGCTACCACGCGTGGCACGCCACCCGCGCCGACATGCTCCGCCGACTCGGCCGCAGCGCCGAGGCGAAGGAGGCGTACGCCGCCGCCACCGCCGCCACCCAGAACACCGCCGAACGCAGCTACCTGATCAGGAAACGCGGCGAGTTGGCCTGAGTCGGGGCCTGGTTCATGCGCGGGCGCAGGTGTGGCACCTAGCGGGTCGGCGCGGGCTCGCGCCGGAGCACGACCGCGACGAGCGGCCCCACGACGATGAGCGTCAACCAGACGACGGAGATCACGCTGACCTCGAAGAGGACTCCCCGATCGATGCCGCGCGTCGCCGAGACGGCCACGAGCGCGCCGACCGCACCAGCGAAGCAGGACACGACGAGCCAACGGATCGTCCGCTCGACCCTGTTCCTGCGCACGAACACCGGAGCGAGGACGGCGAGAGCGAGGCTCATCAGGAGGTATCCGAGCTCCTCGAGAGCGATGAAGACACCGTTCGGGTTGTACATGGTGAGCATCGCCCAGCCGTCCAGCTGACCCTTCTCGAGACTCGGCTGCATCACCGTGACCTGGATGAAGTAGGTGATCAGCAGCACTGCGGCCGCGATGACCGCCAGGCACAGCCCGACCAGGCTGAAGACCTTGCGAGCGGCAGGGGCGTACTCGTGCACGGCCGCGATGACCACCACGAAGAGAAGCATCAGCAGCATGGCCGGGTACATCCACAGGTAGTCCCCGGGCCACTGGGCCGCGATGGCGTCGCTGGTGAACGGATACGGAGTGTCGTCCGGGCCCGCCATGAGCGCCAGCGCGAAGGTGACGACGGTGACGGCCGTCATCGTCAGTGCAACCACGGACCCGACACGCAACGCGAGGGGAGGCGCCGTGTCGGGCGATCCGGTGGAGGTGGTCGGTGTGGACGCCTGACGTGCCATGGTGTGTTCCGGCCAGCTGGCCGGTCCCTTCCCTGCCGGGGCACGCTGTGGTCATCGACGTGCGAGATCCCGGCGCCCTCAACGCTACGACCGGGGCGGCCCGCGTCCGACGGATCGTGCGCGACCCCACAGACCGGGACCGCAGGTCGAGCTGCAGGACGTCGGTCGCGAGAGCAGTCGGCGGTGCCACGTCGTCCGCGCACCGGATGCCGGAGTGGGGGTGCGCCCTGCATGCTGGGACCGGGTTCATCGTCCTGGGCTGGGCCGTCGCCGGGGGGTCCTGCTCGCCGCCGGCGTGGCGGAGGTCCGGTGCCGACGTCACCGGGGTCCTGCCCCGGGGGCAGCGCGTGGCCGGTGTCGTACGGCCCGGCTTGCGGCACATTCGCCGTCACGATCCGGGGACGGCCTCTCGGTGCGCGGGCGGCTCAGTTGTCGTCGGGAAGGATGACGCTCAGCACCCAGGAGACGAGGGTGATGACGATGGCCGCGAAGATCGCGTCCCAGAAGAAGGAGTCGATGCGGAACGACAGGCCGATGCCGTCGCTGATCCACTCCGTGATCTGGAGCATGAAGGCGTTGACGATGAACGTGAACAGCCCGAGCGTCACGATGACGAACGGGAACGAGAAGAACTTGACGATCGGCTTGATGACGGCGTTGACGAGGCCGAAGAGCAGCGCGACGAGGACGACGGTCACGACCTTGGTGGTCCAGGACGTCTGGTTCTCGGCGAGGTTGACTCCGGGCACGACGAGCGCGGCGACCCAGAGGGCCACGGCGTTGATGCCGACGCGGATGAGGAAGTTCGTCACCCCTCGATCATGACAGGTCCGGCCGTGGCCCCGCCGGACCTCCGGCGCCGCGGTGGTGCCGGGCGTCCGGCTACATCTCCTCGTGGGTGTCCGGGTCGCCCCCGAAGAGCCGGCCGTCGGGGCGGCCGAGGGCGGTGATCGCGGCGACCTCGTCGTCGGTGAGCGTGAACCCCGTGACGTCGAGGTTCTGCCGCTGCCGCTCGGGCGTCGCGGACTTCGGCAGCGGCATCGACCCGAGCTGCACGTGCCAGCGGAGGATGACCTGGGCCGGCGTCACGTCGTGGGCCGCGGCCGCGGCAGCGACCGGCTCCTCGTCGAACGGCGCCTCCCGCTTGCCCAGCGGACTCCACGCCTGGGTGAGGATGCCGAGGCGGGTGTGCACGTCGCGCAGCTCCTCCTGGGGGAACCGCGGGTGCAGCTCGACCTGGTTGAGGACGGGCGCCACGCCGGTCTCCTCGATGATGCGGGTCAGGTGCGCCGCGGTGAAGTTGCTGACGCCGATGGTGCGGACCAGCCCCTCGCGCTGCGCCTCGACGAGCGCGGCCCACGCCTGCGGGTAGAGCCCCTGGCTGGGGTTGGGCCAGTGGATGAGGGCGACGTCGATCTGCTCGAGCCCCAGCCGGGCGGCCGAGTCGCGCAGGGACTGCAGCGCGAGGTCGTGGGCGTGGAAGCGGCCCGGGATCTTCGTCGCGACCCGGACCTCCTCGCGCGGGACACCGCTGCGTCGCAGCGCCTCGCCGACCTCCTCCTCGTTCTCGTAGTTGACCGCCGAGTCGAGGTACCGGTAGCCGTTCTCCAGCGCGCTGACGAGCGCGGTGATGCCGTCCTCGCCGCGCAGCGGGTAGGTGCCGAAGCCGACGAGGGGGATCGTCGTGCCGTCGGGGAGCGTGTGGGCGGTGGCGTCCTCGGTCATGCCGGCCACGCTACGCGGGCGAGGTCGAGCGACGGGGCCGGACCTGCGACGGGGCCGGACCTACAGTGGGGGGATGACCGACGACCTCGCCGCCGAGGCCGCCGCGCACCCCACGGCGGTGCGCCTGCGCGGAGCCCTCGCCGCCCTCCCCGCCTACGCCCCGGGCCGCCCGGCCGCCGCCCGCCCGGGCCTGACCGCGTACAAGATCAGCAGCAACGAGAACCCCTTCCCCCCGCTGCCGTCGGTCCTCGACGTCGTCCGCGACGCCGCGTCGGCGATGAACCGGTACCCGGACATGGCGGTGACCGCCCTCACCGCGGCGCTCGCGGAGCGGCTCGGGGTTCCGGCGGCGCGCATCTCGACGGGGCCCGGGTCGGTCGGCGTCCTCGACCAGCTGATCCGCGCCACCTGCGACGACGGCGACGAGGTCGTCTTCGCGTGGCGCTCCTTCGAGGCCTACCCGATCCTCACGACCCTCGCGGGGGCCCGGCCGGTCATGGTGCCGCTGGCCCCCGGGGCACGGCACGACCTCGACGCGATGGCCGACGCCGTCACCGACCGCACCCGGCTCGTCCTCGTCTGCACCCCGAACAACCCGACGGGCACGACGGTCGGCGCCGCCGAGCTCGACGCCTTCCTCGACCGTGTGCCGCAGGACGTCCTCGTCGTCATCGACGAGGCCTACCTCGAGTTCGTCGACGCCGAGGACGCCCCGGACGCGATGGCCGTGCACGCCGCGCGGCCGAACGTCGTCGTGCTGCGCACCTTCTCGAAGGCCTACGGGCTGGCCGGGCTGCGGGTCGGCTACGCCGTCGCGCACGAGCCGGTGGCCGAGGCGCTGCGCAAGTCCGCCCTGCCGTTCGGGGTCAACTCGCTGGCCCAGGCGGCGGCCATCGCCTCGCTCGAGGCGGCCGACGAGCTCGAGGTGCGGGTCAAGGAGCTCGTCGCCGAGCGGGAGCGGGTCGTCGCGGCGCTGCGCGAGCAGGGCTGGGAGATCCCCGACCAGCAGGCCAACTTCGTGTGGTTCGACCTCGGCGAGGACACGCCGGCGTTCGCCGCCGCCTGCGAGGCCGAGGGTCTCACCGTGCGGCCGTACGGCACCGACGGCGCCCGCGCGACGATCGCCGAGCCGGAGGCCAACGACCGCCTCGTCGAGGTGGCCGGCCGCTTCCTCGCCACCCGAGGCTGAGGCGTCTGCGCCGCGACCCGGCCCCCGACACCGGATCACCTCCCGGGCCACCGAGCACGCAGTCCGGGGCAGGATGGCGTTCGTGCGCATCCTCCTGACCGGCGCGGCCGGGTTCATCGGCACCGCGACCTGGCGCGAGCTCGTCACCGACGGACACGACGTCGTCGCCGTCGACCTGCTGCTCCCCGAGGCGCACGGGCTCGCGACGCGTGCCGACCCGCCCGCCGGCGTCCACGTCCTCGACGTCCGCGAGGCCGGCACGTGGAGCGACCTCCTCCAGGGTGTCGACGTCGTGGTCCACCTCGCGGCGATGGTCGGGGCCGGCGCCACCGCCGCCGACCTGCCGCTCTACGCCGGGCACAACGACCTCGGCACGGCCGCCGTCCTCGCCGCGATGCACGCCGAGGGTGTCTCCCGGTTCGTCCAGGCGTCCTCGATGGTCGTCTACGGCGAGGGTCGCTACACGTGTCCCGACCACGGCCCGCAGACCCCCGGCGCGCGCAGCCGCGAGGCGCTCGACGGGGGCGAGTTCGACAACCCCTGCCCCGTCTGCGGCGGCCCGCTCGACTGGGCCCTCGTCGACGAGGACGCCCCGCTCGACCCCCGCAGCAGCTACGCCGTGAGCAAGGTCGCCCAGGAGGGGTACGCGGCGGCCTGGGTGCGGCAGGCCCCCGGCGCCGCGATCTCGCTGCGGTACCACAACGTCTACGGGCCGGGGATGCCCCGCGACACCCCGTACTCCGGGGTGGCGGCGATGTTCCGCTCCTCGCTCGAGCGCGACGAGGCGCCGACCGTCTTCGAGGACGGCCGCCAGATGCGCGACTTCGTCCACGTCGACGACGTCGCACGCGCCAACCTCGCCGCCGCCCGCGCGGTGATGCAGCGCGACGCCGCGAGCCACGCCGCCTACAACGTCGCGTCCGGCCACCCCATCGGCATCGCCGACGTCGCCCGCCACGTCGCCACCGGCTCCGGGCGCGACCTCGAGCCCCGCGTCACCGGGCAGTACCGCATCGGCGACGTCCGGCACGTCGTCGCATCGCCCGCGCGGGCCACCGCCGAGCTGGGCTTCACCGCGTCGGTCCTCCCGGAGGACGGCCTGGCCGCCTTCGCGACGACCCCGCTGCGCGCCTGAGCGCCGCCGGCCGTCACCAGACGGTCCTGATGGTGTGCTGGACGACCAACGCCAGCGCTCCCTGCGCGACGAGCCCCCATCGTTGCCAGCGCGGGGGAAGCCAGAGGACGGCGAGCAGCATCCACGGCATGAAGGGCAGCCAGATCCGCTCCACCTCGGCCTTGCTGAGCAGCGAGAGGTCGGCGACGACGACCATCGCGACCCCGGCCGCGACGAGCGGGCCGACCGCCCGCTCCCACGCCTCCGCGCGGGCCCTCCCCGCCGCGGTCGCGAGCCGCGCCACCGGGACCGAGGCCGCGCCGACCCCGGCGGGGAGGAGAAGCCCCGCGGCGAGGACGAGCGCGCCGATGTTGCCGAAGATCCAGTACCACCATGGTCGGTACTGGGCGATGCCTGCCCAGTAGCGGTCGTGGAGCACGGGGAAGGCCTCCCACCAGGCGAACCCGAGCAGCGCGAACACCATCACCACTCCGACCGCCGTGCCGGCGGTGACCGCGCCGACGGAGATCCGCACCCGCCGGGTCGTCCGGGACGCGACGAGCACGGCGAGCGCCAGCAGCGCGACGAGCCCGAGCCCGTAGGACTCCATGAGGCACCAGCCGAGCAGCAGACCGGCCACGACGGCGAGCAGCCACCGCCTCCGCCCCACCGCGGCACCCGCCCCGGCCAGCGCGGCCATCCCCCACGCGACGGTCGCCGAGAACAGGGCGTCGGCCGACACGGCCATGAGGATCGCGGACGGCCCGAGCACGAGGAACGGCAGAGCGCGCCGCGCGGCGTCGCGCGCCCCGAGCCGGTCGAGCGTCACGGCCACCGCGGCCGGCACCGTCGCCCCGACGGCGATGACGACCGGTCCGACCGCCTGCCACGCCCCGAGGCCCAGCCGGTCCAGCCCGATGAACATGAGCACCGCACCGGGTGGGTGCCCCGCGAGGTGCACGGGCCAGTGGGCGGGGGCTGCGAGGGGGATGCGCTCGACGTACCCCCGCAGCATCCCGCCGACGTCGTCGACCATCCGGGCGCTCTCGAGGTACTCGGTGTCGCGGTCCAGGATCAGCCCGAGGCCGGGCAGCCCGTCGACCAGCGCGAGCGAGACCATCCACGCGGCCGAGAGCAGCCACGACGCCGCGAGCAGCCGGCCCCACGTCATCCGCTCCACGCGCTCGCGCAGCCCGGGCCGCGAGGCGGCGACGACGAGCCCGAGGGCGACGACGCTGCTCGGTCCGTAGCGCAGGACCCAGTCGCCGAGCAGGGGTGGTGCCCCGCCGGCCCTGACGTCGACACCGGTGAGCGGCGGCACGAGCATGGCGGCCGCGACGACCACGACACCGGTCACCAGGCCCCACGTGGCGCGGCGCCCGGCCGCTCCGCGGGTGACCTCGGCGGGCCGGGTCGGGGGGGCGGTCACCATGTCACCCAGCATGCCGTGCGCGGGGACCCGGCCCGGATGGTTCCCGCGGCCGACCTTCGGACGTCACCGGTCCGTAAGCGCTGCGCGAGGGGTTCTCGCACGTCGCAGCCCCTAGGGTCGATCCGGTGACGACGATCTGCGACCTCGTGCTCCCGTGCCGGGACGAGGCGGCCGCGCTGCCCGGGGTGATGGCCTCGGTGCCGGACGTCATGCACGTCGTCGTCGTCGACAACGGCTCCAGCGACGGCACCGCGGACGTCGCGCGCGCCCTCGGCGCCACGGTCGTCCACGAGGCCACCCCCGGGTACGGCGCCGCCGTCCACGCCGGGGTCGGGGCCGCGACGGCCGAGTACGTGGCGGTCCTCGACGGCGACGGGTCGATGGACCCGCGCGAGCTGCTCCCGCTCCTCGAGGAGGTGCGCTCCGGCCGCGCGACGATGGCGGTGGGCCGCCGCCGCCCGCAGTCCCGGGGCGTCTGGCCGTGGCACGCCCGGGCCGGCAACGCCGTCGTCCTCGCCTGGCTGCGCCGACGCACCGGCCTCGCGGTCCGCGACATCGCGCCGGCGCGGGTCTGCCGCCGCCGCGACCTGCTCGACCTCGGCGTCACCGACCGGCGGTTCGGCTACCCCGTCGAGCTGCTCGTGCGCGCCCAACGGGCGGGCTGGACGATCACCGAGCACGACATCACCTACTCCCCCCGGGCCGAGGGCACGCGCTCCAAGGTCTCCGGCTCGGTGACGGGCAGCGTCCGGGCGGCCCGTGACTTCGCGAGGGTCCTGCCGTGAGGGGCAGCGTCCTCGTCATGGCCAGGGCGCCGGTGCCGGGGCGGGCCAAGACCCGGCTCGCCGAGGCCGTCGGGGACGATGCCGCCGCCGAGCTCGCCGCCGCGGCCCTCCTCGACACCCTCGACGCGGGGGCTGCGGCCTGGCCCCGGGGCCGACGCGTGCTGGCCCTCACCGGCGACCTGTCCGCCGCCGCGTGCGAGGTCGAGCTGCGCCTCGCCGCCGCCGACTGGCACGTCGTCCCCCAGCAGGGCCAGACCTTCCAGGAGCGGCTCGTCGACGGTCACCGCCAGGCCCACCGGCTGGCCGGCGGCCCCGTCGTCCAGATCGGCTCGGACACCCCCCAGGTCCACGCCGACCTGCTCCGCGGGGTCGCCGACCTCGCGCACGACCACGAGCGGCCGGTCCTCGGCCCGGCCGTCGACGGTGGGTGGTGGGTGCTCGTGACGACGCACCCGCACCAGGCCGCCGTGCTCGCGGGGGTCCCGATGAGCCGGCCCGACACCGGCCGCCTCACCGCCGCGGCACTGACCGCCGCCGGCCACGCCCCCGTCGAGGGGCCCCTGCTGCGCGACGTCGACGACGTCGAGGACGCCGACGACGTCGCCGCGGCCGCGCCGGGGACCCGCTTCGCCCGCCTGTGGCGCGAGCTCCGGACCGGCACGGTCGAGATGCCCCCCGGCGGAACCGCTGGATCCTCCGCCTCCCGGGGCGCCGGCGCGGCAGGCCGGTGACCGAGCGCCGGCTCTCCGGTGTCGTCGCGCGGATCGACGAGCGCATCCCGCGGCCCGAGGACTTCCGCAGCGAGCTCCGGGGGCCGCGCACCGCCGCCCGGGTCGGGGCGTGGCTCGGCATCGCCTTCGGGGTCTGCTTCCTCACCGGGCTCTACAGCCACGTCCTCCAGCACCCCGTCGGGTGGCTCCCGCTGCCGACCCGCCCGGCCCGGCTGTACCAGGTGACCCAGGGCCTGCACGTCGCCTCCGGCACCGCGGCCGTGCCGCTGCTGCTCGTCAAGCTGTGGTCGGTCGTCCCCCGGTTCTTCGAGCGCCCCTCGGCCGCGCCACGGCGGCTCGTGCTCGACCTGCTCGAGAAGGGCTCGGTCGCCCTCCTTGTCGGCGCCGGCGTCTTCCAGCTCGCCACGGGCCTCGCGAACAGCGCCCAGTGGTACCCGTGGTCGTTCGGGTTCATCCAGGCGCACTTCGCCGTCGCCTGGGTCGCGGTCGGCTCGATCCTCGTCCACGTCGCCGTCAGGCTGCCGGTCATCCGGGCGGCGTTCCGGGTGCCGCCCGAGCCGACACCCCCCGGTCCCGGTGTCCCCTCGCGCCGCGCGCTGCTGCGCACGACGTGGCTCTCGGCCGGGCTCGCGGTCCTCGCGACGACCAGCGTCGGCATCCCCGGCGTGCGCCGGCTCGCCGTCCTCGCGGTCCGCTCGGGTGAGGGGCCCCAGGGCGTCCCGGTCAACCGCAGCGCGGTCGGCGCCCAGGTCGCCGGCCTCCTCGACGACCCGGACTGGCGGCTCACCGTCACCGGGCCGACCGGCGCCGTGTCGCTCTCGCTCGACGACCTCCGCGCGATGCCGCAGCGCGAGGCGGTCCTGCCGATCGCCTGCGTCGAGGGCTGGAGCGCCACCGGCACGTGGGGAGGGGTGAGCGTCCGTGACGTCGTCGCCCTCGTCGGCGGCTCCCCCGAGCACGACGTCACCTTCACCTCGCTCCAGGCCCGCGGGGGGTACCGCACGAGCACCCTCCCCGCCGCGTGGGTCGGCCACGAGGACTCCCTCGTCGCGCTGACCCTCGCGGGCGGACCGCTGCACCCCGATCACGGCTACCCGTGCCGCCTCATCGCCCCGGCCCGGCCCGGGGTGCTCCAGACGAAGTGGCTGGATGCCGTCGACGTGGTGGTCCGGGCATGAGGGCGGCCCGGCTCGTCCTCGGTGCCGCCGGTCTCGCCGCGCTGGCCTGGGGGCTGGTGCTGGTCGGCGGGCTCGGGTCCCAGCTCGTCGCGGTCACCGTCTGGGTCGTCGGGGGGATCGTCGTGCACGACGCCGTGCTCGCCCCGGTCGTCATCGGCCTCGGGCTGCTCGCCGTCGCCCGGGCGCCGTCGTGGCTGCGCGTGCCGCTCGTCGGGCTGCTCGTCGTCCTCGGCCCGCTCACGCTCGTCGCCGTGCCGGTCCTCGGCCGGTTCGGGGCCCGCTCCGACAACTCCACGCTCCTCGACCGGCCGTACTGGACCGGGTACCTGGCCGTCGTGGCGCTCGCGGTGCTCGCCACCGGAGCCGCCGCCGCGCGGAGCCGGGCCACGACGCGTCAGCCGTAGGGGTGCGGGCGCCCGGCGAGCACCGTCCCGAGGCGCTGGAGGCCATCGGCGTCCCAGCCCGGCGGGTCGGTGATCGCGACCCACGCCCGTTCGTTGGCGGGTGCCGAGTACAGGTGCCCGTACCCCATCGGCACGCTGCCGGCCCCCGGCAGGTCGAGCAGCACCTGCACCATCGTCACGACGGGGAACCAGTCCATCCGCGGTGAGACGTCGGGGCCGCGCTGGCCGTCGTCCAGCCAGGGGGGTGGGGCGAAGGCGAGGTCGCTGTCGAAGAAGACGACCGGGTCCGAGGCGTGCTGGAGGTAGACGACCCGCGTCGGGCCCCACGGCCCCTCGGCCTGCGTCAGGCCGTCCCGCTCGGAGGCGAACCGCACGGTGCGTCCCTTCCCGTACACCGGCAGCCACGCGGGGCTGCCGGGGTCGCGGTCGGCGACCAGCTGCGCGTGGACGGAGCTGACGAAGGGTGGTCCGACGAGCAGCGCGCCGTCGATGGGCTCGTTGAGCAGGTTGATCGAGCCGAGGATGCTCTCGACCCCGTATGACCCGAGTGAGAGCCCGTAGAGGTAGAGCTTCGGCCGGGACGACTCGGGCAGGGTCGACCAGTAGCGGTGGACGGTCGTGAACACGGTCTGCGAGGTCTGCCGGGCGGCCTCCTGGTCGGCGAGCAGCGAGATCCAGCTCGGCAGGTAGGAGTACTGGACGCCGGCGATCGCGGTGTCGCCGTTCCACAGGTACTCGAGCGGGTCGGTGCCGTTGCGGTCCAGGTAGCCGGTGCCGGTCGTCGTCGCGAGGACGAGCACCTTCCGGTCGAACGCGCCCGTGCGCTTCAGCTCGTCGAGGACGAGCTGGGCCCGCTCCTCCGCGGTGTCCGCGCTGCGCAGCCCGACGTAGACGCGGACCGGCAGCCGGGCCCCGCCGCCGGTCACCGCGTCGATGTCGGCGACCGTCGGGCCGCCCGAGACGAACCCACGCCCCTCGGCGCCGAGGGAGGTCCAGCGCACCAGCGACCCGGGGCCGCCGGAGCGCACCGGTGCCGTCGGCGGGCTCGTCCCTGCCGAGATGACCTGGTCCGAGGGAGCGAACAGCGCGTTGGCGCCCGCGAAGAACCCCGTGACGAGGACGCCGCTCCAGACCGCCCAGAGGACGACGCTCACGACGACCCCGCCGAGCAGCGTCGCGAGCCGGCGGGGCATCCGGCGGGTCAGCCGTCGCCGCAGGGCAGCGAACAGAGCGGCGAGGCTGCGGGCGAGCAGCAGCAGGACCGCCGCGACGAGGACGGTGACGGCGGCGACGAGCGGCCAGCCGTCGGGCCCGATGGGCGGCATCCCGTAGAGCCGCCGGATGTCGTTCTGCCAGCCGACCTGCTTCCACGTGGAGAGGATGAGTGCGCCGACGCACACGGCGACGGCGGCGCCGACGAGCCCCTCGCGCAGCCGGCCCCGCGGCTCCGGGACCCCGAGGTAGCGGACGAGGGCGGCTCCGGCGGTCCCGACGCCGTAGCCCGCGACGAGGCTGACCCCGCAGATGACCCCCTGGACGACCGAGGGCCGCGGCAGCAGCGAGGGCAGGAGGGACGCGGCGACGAAGATCCCGCCGACGACGAGCCCGACCCCGGAGAACCGGGCCTCGGTGACCCGCGACGGCCGACCGAGCGGGGGTTCGAGCCGCTGGATGAGCGCCCCGGCGGCGGCCGCGTGGCGCAGCCGGGGCACGGGGCGCCGACCGCGGCCCTCCCCGGGCCGCGCGTCCGTGCGACGTGTCGTCATCCCTGCCTCCAGCCCGGCTCCGGGCACTCCAGCAGGGTACGGCCGGGTCCGGGGGGACGGGAGCGCATCCGGGCCCGGCGCGTCAGCCCAGTGGCTCGGCGGTGCTCACGAGGAAGGGGGACCCGTCGGGGCACTCGGCGTAGGGCGTGTCGTCCGGGGCGCCGGAGAGGGTGAGCCGGTCGCCGACGGAGACGTCCGGGAGGTCTCCCCGCAGTGCCCAGCGCTCGGAGTCGCCGACCGCGGCGTAGACGCAGCCGTCGGTCACCTCGACGACCTGGACCTCGGCCTCCTGCGGGATGCCCCGGGCCGCGCCGGCGGTCCCGGTCGGTGCGGTGCTCGGGGTGGTCGGGGCCGGGGTGGCGGACGTCGCGGGGCTGTCGGTGGCCGCCCCGGGCCCATCCGCCGGGCCGCCGCCGCAGCCGGTGGCGAGGAGGAGGACGGCGACCGCGGCGACGAGCGCACCGGCCGGTCGGACGGAGGGGTGGGTGGTCATCGGTCCACTCTGCCCCGTCCTCCGGCCCGCCGCGCGCCGGGTGCCCGGCACCCGGCGCGCGGCACCCGCCCTGCCGGTCAGACCTGGCTGCAGGGCTTGGCGAACCAGCCCCAGCTTCCCCAATGCTGGGCGCACGCGACGCCGTAGTACGCGCCCCCGGTGTACCGGACGCCACCGGAGCAGGCGTACATCCGCTGGACCTGACCCGACGGCCAGGTCCGCTGGGAGTACAGGTGGCAGCTCAGCGCCGTGAACTTGGCCGTCGTGATGGTGTAGTCGGCGCTGCCCCCGCCGCCACCCGTGCCGGCCGACGCGGCCTGGACCGGGACGATGCAGAGCAGGGCCGCAGCCGCCAGGGTACGAGCGATGCGTGTGATGGTCATGGTGGTTCCCTCCGGTCGGACGAGCGCTCTCTGCCCCCGCGGTCGTCAACGTAGCGGGCAGGGGAAGCGGGGTGGGCCGTCTGCGGAGGGGAGGACTCCCCGGTCGGTCCCGGGGGCCGGGGACTTGCGTTGCCGCGGCCTGGCGCTCGACGGGTACCGTGGCCCCTGACACCGGCCGTGACCACTGCCACACCTCGCAGTCTGGTCGCGATGCCCCGAGAACGGCCCCTCACCCGGGGCCCGGAGAAGGAGTGCCCTGTGAGCGACAACGAGGTCGCCCCCCTCGAGACCGCCTTCGGCGTCGACCACCACGTGAGCGTCGCGGTCGCCCCCGAGCGTCCCGCCCACGAGGGTGGGCCCGACATGGTCCAGCTGCTCAGCCCGGAGGGGGAGCGAGTCCCGCACCCCGAGCTCGACGCTCTGGTCGACGATCTCTCCGACGAGGCGCTGCGCGGGCTCTACCGCGACCTCGTCCTCGTCCGGCGCTTCGACACCGAGGCCACCGCGCTCCAGCGCCAGGGTGAGCTCGGCCTGTGGGCCAGCCTGCTCGGCCAGGAGGCCGCGCAGGTGGGGTCCGGCCGGGCGATGCGTCGCCAGGACTACGCCTTCCCCACCTACCGCGAGCACGGCGTCGCCTGGTGCCGCGGGGTCGACCCGGTCAACCTGCTCGGGATGTTCCGTGGGGTGAACCACGGCGGGTGGGACCCGAACGAGAAGAACTTCCACCTCTACACGATCATCATCGGCGCCCAGACCCTCCACGCGACGGGCTACGCGATGGGCGTCCAGCGCGACGGTGACGTCGGCACCGGCGACGACCGCCGGGACACCGCCGTCATCGCGTACTTCGGCGACGGCGCCACCTCGCAGGGCGACGTCTCGGAGGCGCTGGTGTTCGCCGGCGTCAACAACAGCCCGGTCGTGTTCTTCTGCCAGAACAACCAGTGGGCGATCTCCGAGCCCAACGAGAAGCAGACCCGCGCCCCGTTGTGGCACCGGGCGCGCGGCTTCGGCTTCCCGGGGATCCGGGTCGACGGCAACGACGTCCTGGCGGTCTACGCCGTGACGAAGCAGGCGCTCGACGCCGCCCGCACCGGCCAGGGCCCGACCTTCGTCGAGGCCTTCACCTACCGGATGGGGGCGCACACCACCTCCGACGACCCGTCCAAGTACCGCGTCTCGGCCGAGGTCGAGGTCTGGAAGCACCGCGACCCCATCGAGCGGTACAAGCGGTGGCTCACGACGACCGGCCGGGCCGACGTCGACTTCTTCGAGGCCGTCGAGGCCGAGGCCGACGAGCTCGGCACCTCGGTGCGCGAACGCTGCCTCGCGATGCCCGATCCCGACCCGACGTCGATGTTCGACCACGTGTACGCGGACGAGCACCCCGTCACGGCACGGGAGCGGGAGTGGTTCTCCGAGTACCACGCGTCCTTCGAGGAGGCCCGCTGATGGCCGCCACGACGCTCGCGAAGGGCATCACCACGGGCCTGCGGGCCGCGATGGAGAACGACCCGAAGGTCGTCCTCATGGGCGAGGACATCGGCAAGCTCGGCGGGGTCTTCCGGGTCACCGAGGGCCTGCAGAAGGACTTCGGCGAGGACCGGGTCATCGACACCCCGCTCGCCGAGGCCGGGATCATGGGCACCGCGATCGGGATGGCCCTGCGCGGCTACCGCCCGGTGGTCGAGATCCAGTTCGACGGCTTCGTCTACCCGGCCTTCGACCACATCGTCAGCCAGGTCGCCAAGCTCCGGGCGCGCTCGCTCGGGTACGTCAAGGTGCCGATCGTCATCCGCATCCCGTTCGGCGGCGGCATCGGCGCGGTGGAGCACCACAGCGAGTCGAACGAGACCTACTTCGCGCACACGGCGGGGCTGCGGGTGGTCGCGTGCTCGAACCCCCACGACGCGCACTGGATGATCCAGCAGGCCATCGCGACCGACGACCCCGTCGTGTTCTACGAGCCCAAGCGCCGCTACTGGGACAAGGGTGAGGTCGGCGACGGCCCCGACGGCGCGCTCGGCACGGCCCGCGTCCTGCGCGAGGGCTCCGACGTGACGCTGCTGGCCTACGGGCCGATGGTCAAGACCTGCCTCCAGGCCGCGCAGGCCGCCGCCGAGGAGGGTCGCGAGCTCGAGGTCGTCGACCTCCGGTCGCTGTCGCCGCTCGACGACGCAGCCATCCTCGCGTCGGTGCGCAAGACCGGCCGGGCGGTCGTCGTCCACGAGGCGTCGACGTTCCTCGGCATCGGGTCGGAGATCTCGGCGATGGTCACCGAGCAGGCGTTCCACCACCTCGAGGCGCCCGTGCTCCGCGTCGGCGGCTACAACGTGCCGTACCCGCCGAGCCGGGTCGAGGAGGACTTCCTCCCCGACCTCGACCGGGTGCTCGACGCCGTCGACCGTTCGCTCGCGTACTGAAAGGCGCTGCTGCAGATGGCTCTTCGTGAGTTCAAGCTCCCCGACCCCGGTGAGGGTCTCACCGAGGCCGAGATCGTCACGTGGCACGTGAAGCCCGGTGACACGGTCAAGGTCAACGACGTCGTCGTCGAGATCGAGACGGCCAAGTCGCTCGTCGAGCTGCCCGTCCCGTTCGCGGGCACGGTCGGCGAGCTGCTCGTCGCCGAGGGCGACACCGTCGAGGTCGGCACGCCGATCATCACCGTCGACGACGGCAAGGAGGCCGCACCCGGTGCGGCTCCGGCCGCCCCGGCGCGTCAGGAGCCCACCGAGGTGACGGCGGCGCCGGAGGCCTCCGGCGCCCCGGCCGAGGGGGCCAAGCCCGAGGGGGCCAAGGCCGAGGGGGCGATGGCGGGCCGGACCGCCGTCCTCGTCGGGTACGGGGTCAAGCAGACCGAGGCGACCCGGCGCCCCCGCAAGCAGCAGGCCCCGGGTGGTCACGAATCGACGAATGTGTCAGATCGTGTCCGGTCCGGGGGTGGTCACGAATCGACGAATGTGTCAGTTCCTGTACGGGGCGAGGGTGGTCACGAATCGTCGAATGTGTCAGTTCCTGTACGGGGCGAGAAGGTTCGCGCGCTGGCCAAGCCTCCGGTCCGCAAGCTCGCCAAGGACCTCGGAGTGGACCTGGGGTCCGTCACCCCGACCGGTGACGGCGGCATCGTCACCCGCGCCGACGTCGAGTCCGCGGCCTCCGGCGCGAGGTCCGAGCCCACCGCCGCCCCCGCTCGCGCCACCCGCGCGGTCGGCGGCGAGACCCGGGTCCCCGTCAAGGGCGTCCGCAAGATGACGGCGCAGGCCATGGTCGACTCCGCGTTCACCGCTCCGCACGTCACCGAGTGGGTCACGGTCGACGTCACGGCGACGATGGAGCTCGTCGAGCGGCTCAAGCAGGACCGGGAGTTCCGCGACGTCAAGGTCACCCCGCTCCTCGTCCTCGCCAAGGCGATGTGCGTCGCCGTCCGCCGCCACCCCGAGATCAACGCGAGCTGGGACGAGGCGGCGCAGGAGATCGTCCTCAAGCACGACGTCAACCTCGGCATCGCTGCCGCGACCCCCCGCGGCCTCGTCGTGCCCAACGTCAAGGGTGCCGACGCGATGACGATGCGCGAGCTGGCCGACGCGATCACGAGCCTCGCCGCGACCGCACGCGAGGGCCGCACCCCGCCGGCGGACATGGCCGGGGGCACCATCACCATCACGAACGTCGGCGTCTTCGGCGTCGACGCCGGCACCCCCATCCTCAACCCGGGGGAGGCCGCGATCCTCGCCTTCGGCTCGGTCACCCGGCGCCCCTGGGTCGTCGGGTCCGGCGCCGACGAGCGGATCGAGCCGCGCTGGGTCACGACGCTCGCGCTGTCCTTCGACCACCGCCTCGTCGACGGCGAGCTCGGCTCCCGCTACCTCGCCGACGTCGCGTCGATCCTGTCCGACCCTTCCCGTGGCCTGGTCTGGGGCTGACGGGTGGCATCAGGAGAGCGCGGGGTCGTCTTTCCCCTCGTCGAGGGCAAGCGGTCCACCTCGGCCACCGGCCGCGCCATCGTCGCGAAGGCCCTCGAGTCCGTGGACCCGGTGGGATCCGGTGCCGCCCTGCGGGAGACGAACTGGCGCAGTGGGTACCTCACGCACTTCCGGCGCCTCGTCGAGGCGGGGCTGCCGAGCTACGGGGACGCGCGCTCCATCGCCGAGGCCGGACTCGCGGCGGTCCACGCCCGGATGCGGTGGAGCCCCGACGGGGGCGAGGACCAGCCGCTCGGAGCGGCCGTGGCCGGTGCCGCGGGAGGCCCGACGGGGTTGCTCGGCACCGAGACCCTCGTGGGTGGGGCGGAGCCCGACACCGCGCTGACCATTCCCTACCACGGGAGGCGGCTCGCGGGTGACGACCTGCGCCGCCAGCTCGATGCCTGGGTCGACGCCGGCGTCGTCGAGCCCAGCCTGCGCGAGGCGGTCACCACGGTCCTCGAGAACCCGGAGTGGCTCCGGCTCGAGGGGCGCACGGTCGTCGTCCTCGGCGCCGCGGCCGAGATGGGGCCGCTGCGGTCGTTGTTGCGCTGGGGCGCGACCGTCGCCGCGGTCGACCTGCCGCGCCCGGAGCTGTGGACGCGCCTGCTCGCCGACACCCAGGGCCTCGCCGGCCGGCTGCTCGTGCCCGCCCGGGCCGGCACCGGGGACCTCGACCAGCGGGCCGGCATCGACCTGCTGCACGACCTCCCCGAGGCCACGGCCTGGGTGGCCGGGCTCGACCAGCACCTCGTGCTCGGCAACTACGTCTACGCCGACGGCGCGACGAACGTCCGGGTCAGCACCGCGGTCGACGCGCTCTCCGTGGCCGTGCGGGCGCAACGCGCCGACACCGCGCTGTCCTTCCTGGCGACCCCCACCGATGTGTTCGCGGTGCCCGCCGAGGCCGTCGCGGCGGCGACCGAGTCCTACGCGCACCGGCGCACCTCGAAGGTGCTGCGCGTGCCGCTCCGGACGCTCTCCGGCGGGCGGCTCCTGCGCCGCAACTACCTCCCCGGCGAGGACCCCGGCATCAACGACTCCGTCGTCCTCCAGCAGGGGCCGAACTACCTGTTGGCCAAGCGGATCCAGCGGTGGCGGGCCATCGAGGCGCGTGCGTCGGGTGCCACGGTGTCGTTCAAGGTCGCGCCGCCGACCCGCACCCGGTCGGTCGTCAAGAACCGCGCCCTCGCGGCGGCGTACTCGGGGGCGCACCGGTTCGGGGTCGAGGTCTTCGAGCCGGGCACCGCCAACACGTTGATGGCCGCGCTCCTCGTCCACGACCTCGTCGCCCGCCCCGCCGCACGGGACCACCCCTGGCAGGACGAGGCGTACGCCGCCGCGCACGGTGGGCTCTGGCGCTCGGCGTACGACCCCCGCAGCGCCCTCGGCCTGGCCGCCCTGCTCGGCGCCGCGTCCGCCCGCTGACCCCTGCCCCCTGCCCCCTGCCCGCTGCCCCCTCGCGAACGTGTGTGGACTCGCCGGGGATCCCCGGCGAGTCCACACACGTTCCCGCGGGCGGGAGGACGCCGACGCCCGGGCATGATGGGGGCATGAGCTCGTCGACGATGCCGAAGCGTCCCTCCGACCCCCTCGACCTCGTCGACGTGGACTCGATGCTCACCGACGAGGAGAAGGCCATCCGCGCCACGGTGCGCCAGGTCTGCGACGACCTCGTCGAGCCCCACGTCGTCGGCTGGTACGAGGCGGGCTCCCTGCCGGCGCGCGACCTCGCCCGGGAGTTCGGCAGGGTCGGGCTGCTCGGCATGCACCTCGAGGGGTACGGCTGCGCCGGGATGTCGTCGGTCGACTACGGGCTGGCCTGCCTCGAGCTCGAGGCGAGCGACTCCGGCATCCGGTCCCTCGTCTCGGTCCAGGGCAGCCTCGCGATGTACGCGATCCACGCCTTCGGCAGCGAGGAGCAGAAGCAGGAGTGGCTGCCGCGGATGGCCGCCGGGGAGGCGATCGGCTGCTTCGGCCTCACCGAGCCCGACCACGGCTCGGACCCCGGGTCGATGCGGACGCGGGCCCGCCGCGACGGCGACGACTGGGTCCTCGACGGCTCCAAGATGTGGATCACCAACGGGAGCATCGCCGATGTCGCCGTCGTGTGGGCGAACGCCGGTGAGGAGCACGGCGGCATCCGGGGCTTCGTGGTGCCCACCGACACCCCCGGCTTCGAGGCCCACGAGATCACCCACAAGATGTCCCTGCGCGCGTCGGTCACCGCCGAGCTCACGCTCTCGGGCGTGCGGCTCCCCGCCGATGCGGTGCTCCCCGACGTCACGGGCCTCAAGGGCCCTCTCGCCTGCCTGTCCGAGGCGCGCTACGGCATCGTCTGGGGGTGCCTCGGCGCGGCCCGGTCGGCGCTGGACACCGCCCGCCGCTACTCCGTGGAGCGCACCCAGTTCGACCGCCCCCTCGCGGGGTTCCAGCTGACCCAGGCCAAGCTCGCGCACATGTCCACCGAGCTCCAGCTCGGCCGGCTGCTCGCCCTCCACCTCGGCCGCCGCAAGGACTCCGTCGGACTCCGCCCGGAGCAGGTGTCCGTGGGCAAGTACAACAACGTCACCAAGGCCATCGAGATCTGCCGCACCGCACGGACCATCCTCGGGGGCAACGGGATCAGCGGCGAGTACCCGGTGATGCGGCACGCGAACAACCTCGAGTCGGTCCTCACCTACGAGGGGACCGTCGAGATGCACACCCTGGTCATCGGCCAGGCGCTCACCGGCGAGGCCGCCTTCCGCTGACCCCTGCGCCGCGCGGGCCGGTCGCCCGGGCTCCACGGTGAGCCGCGACCACCGATACCGAGTTGGCAGTGGTGGGTCGGACGGAGATGATGGGGCGTCGTCCACCTCGTCCCGCCGGGCCCGTGCCCCGCGGCGTCATGCCGTGAGAGGCCGCCCGTGCTCGCCCCCTACCGCCCGCTGTTCGCCGTCCCGGGTGCGCTCCCGTTCATCGCCGGCACCGCGCTCGCCCGGGTCGGCGGCGCGATGTTCGGTGTCGCGGTCATCGTCATGGTCAGCGAACGGCGGGGTTCGTTCGCGCTCGCCGGGGCGGTGTCGTCCGTGGGTCTGGCGGTGCTCGCCGTCGCCGGTCCGGTGCTCGGACGGCTCATCGACAAGCACGGCCAGCGCCGGGTGGCGCGCCCGTTCGTCGTCGTCGCCGCGCTCGCGGGGCTGGCCACCGCCGCCGCCTCGTGGGGTGGCGCGCCGGTGTGGACGCTCTTCGTCCTCTACGGCCTGAGCGCCGCGCTGCCGGAACCGGGCCCGATGTCGAGGGCCCGCTGGGCGCACATCTTCCGCGACGACCCGGACCGTCTGCACACCGCGATGTCCTTCGAGCAGGTGGCCGACGAGGCGTCCTTCGTCATCGGCCCGGTGCTCGCGGTCCTGCTGTCGACGTTGTGGTTCCCCGAGGCGGGACTCGTCCTCGCCGAGGTGCTGTTCACCGTCGGCGCCCTGACCTTCCTCGCCGCGCGAGCCACCGAGCCGCCCGTCGTGCCGCACGCCGACCGCCCGACCGGCCTCGCCGTCCGGTGGCCCGGGCTGCTCGTCGTCGCGACCGCCCTCGTGATGACCGGCGTGATCTTCGGCGCGAACGAGGTCGTGGCGGTGGCCTTCGCCGAGGCCGACGGCAACGCGAGCCTGAGCAGCGTGGTGCTCGGCGGGTTCGCCGTCGGCTCGACCCTGTCGGGCCTGTGGTTCGGGGCCAGGGTCTTCCACTCCACCCTGACCCGCCGGCTGCTCGTCGCCGCCGTGGCGATGCTCGTCCTCGAGGTGCCGGCCCTCGTCGTCGCCTCCACCTGGCAGCTCGCCGTCGTCATGGTCGTGGCGGGGTCGGCGACGGCGCCGATGCTCATCACGAGCCTGTCCCTGGCCCAGCGCCTCGTCCCGGCGGCGCTCGTCACCGAGGGGATGGCGGTGGCGGTCACCGGCATCCTCATCGGCATCTCGGCGGGGTCGGCGGTCGGCGGCTGGGCCGTGGAGGCCCTCGGACCGCAGCGCGCCTACGCCGTCCCCGTGCTGGCCGGGCTGCTCGCCGTGGTGGTCGTCGGGGTGCGCTACCGGCACCTCGAGACCGCCGAGCGGGCCCGGCTCAGCTCGCTGGTGCCGTAGTCGGCACGTCCTCGGAGGTGTCCTCGCCGGCACCCGGGTGGGCATCCCCGGCGGCGTCGGCCGACGCGCTGTCCGCCTCCTCGGCGATCCGGGCCCGCTCGGCGCGGCCGGCGGCCTCGTTGCGCTCGGTGTAGGCGGACCCGCCGCGCAGCTCGACGTGCGGCAGCATGAGCATGACGAGGAAGCCGGCGACCATGACGCACGCCCCGACGAGGAACACGAGGTCCATCGCGTCGGAGAACCCGATGAGGAAGGGCTTCGCGAGTCGCGGGTCGAGCTGGTTGAGGAACGAGGAGTCGGACAACACGCCGTTGGCGGCCGACGTCGCGCCGCTCCCGCCCGCGGCGGCCTGCTGCAGCGTCGTGGCGACCGTGTTGTCGACGGACCCGGCGGGAGCCTGCAGGCCCTGGGCGAGCCCGGCCCGGAACTCAGGAGTCGGCGCCACGGTCTGGAACGCCGACGAGATCCGCTCGGGCACGGTCGAGAACAGGATGGAGAGGAACACCGCGGTCCCGATCGTCCCGCCGAGCTGGCGGGTCGTGGTCGCCGTCGAGGTGGCGACGCCGATCTGCTGCGGCGGCACGGCGTTCTGCACGGCCAGGGTGAGGGGCTGGAAGTTGAAGCCCAGGCCCATCCCGAAGAAGACCATGATGACCATCGTCTGCCAGAGCGGGGTGTCGTACCGGATGAAGTGGAAGGCGAACAGCCCGAGGACGAGCAGCCCGGACCCGATGATCGGGAAGATCCGGTAGCGGCCGGTCCGGGAGATGATCTGGCCCGAGCTGACCGAGCCGACCATGATGCCGCCGACGAGCGGGATGAGCTGGAGGCCGGCCTCGGTCGGGGACGCCCCCTTGACGATCTGCAGGTAGAGCGGCAGCGAGGCGAGCCCGCCGAACATCGCGACGCCGATGATGACGGACGCGACGGAGGCGACGCCGACGGTCTTGTTCCGGAACATCGCGAGGGGCAGGATCGCCTCCTCCTTCATCCGCAGCTCCTGCCAGACGAAGGCGACGGCGGCGACGGCCGAGACGAGGTAGCCGACCCACGAGCGGCCCGAGCCCCAGCCCCACTCGCGCCCCTGCTCGAGGACGATGAGCAGCGGGACGAGGGCGGCGGAGAGCAGGAACGCCCCGGTCCAGTCGATGCGGTGGTCGAGCCGCTGGTGGCGCAGGTGGAGCGTGCGCGAGACGACGACGAGGGCCGCGAGGCCGATCGGCACGTTGACGAGGAAGACCCAGCGCCAGCCGGTGACGCCGAGGATCGAGTCGGCCCCGGCGAAGAACCCGCCGATGACCGGGCCCGCGACGCTCGAGGTGCCGAAGACCGCGAGGAAGTAGCCCTGGTACTTGGCCCGCTCCCGCGCCGGCACGATGTCGCCGATGATCGCGAGCGCCAGTGACATCAGGCCACCGGCTCCCATGCCCTGGACGGCGCGGTAGGCGGCGAGGCTGTACATCGAGGTGGCGAACGACGCCAGCGCCGAGCCGACGATGAAGATCGAGATCGCGAAGATGAAGAGCTTCTTGCGGCCGTAGATGTCGCCGAGCTTGCCGTAGAGCGGCGTGACGATGGTCGCGGTGATGAGGTAGGCGGTCGTCGCCCAGGCCTGCTGGTCGAGGCCGTGCAGGTCGTCGGCGATCGTGCGGATCGAGGTCGCGACGATCGTCTGGTCCAGGGCGGCGAGGAACATCCCCATCATCAGGCCGATGAGGATGGTGACGATCTGGCGGTGGGTCAGCGGGCCGTCGGAGGTGTCGGCGGCGGCGGCCCGGCTCGGCGCGGGCTCCGCGGCGGCCGGGCGGGGGGTCTGGGTCATCGGTCGGTCCTCGGGGTCGGGTCGGTCAGGGAGGTCTCGAGGTCCCCCGCGAGACGGGCCAGCTGGGTGGTGAGGGCGCGGACGTCGTCGTCCGACCAGTCGGCGAGGAGGCGCTGCAGCCACTGGTCGCGGCCCTCGCGGATGGCGGTGAGCAGGGCGGTGCCCTCCTCGGTGACGGCGAGCACCTGGGCGCGGCCGTCGTCGGGGTCCGCTGCGCGCGTGACGAAGCCGAGCTCGACGAGGGTGCTCACCTGGCGGCTCACGGTGGAGACGTCGGAGTGGACGGCGTCGGCCAGCTCCGAGACGCGCAGCGGGGTGCGCGTGAGGTGGAAGAGGAGCGGGTAGGCCATCGGGTCCACGAGCGGGTGGTGGCGCGGGGCCCGGGCCCGGGCCACGTGCATGAGCTTGAGCACGCGGACGAGCTCGTCGCCGAGCCCGGCCGTCGGGGTCGACGGCGTGGAGCCGAACGGCACGGGACCTCCTCGAGAACTGGGCAAACTTGCTTGCAGCATACAACTAGTTGAAGAGCGCACCAAGTTCGTCGTCGACGGTCGGACGGGTGGCGGCCGGTGGCCAGGTGGAGCGGGCCCGGTCAGGGTGGAGCGGGCCCGGTCAGGTGGAGCGGGCGCCGAGGTGGGAGAGCAGCTGCTGGGAGAACCGCTGCCCCATGAGCGTCACGACGCCCTTCATCGCGGCCGTCACGGCGGGGCGGGTGACGCCGGGGAACGGCAGGTCGACGCTGATCGACATCGAGGTCTCGAGCCGGGTGCCCTCGGAGCGGGGGGCGAGGTCGTACCAGCCCTCGACGCCCGCGGCCTCGTGCGCGTCGCCGGCCTCGGGGTCGTGCCGGAACTCGATGCGGTGCGGCTCGTCGAAGGTCATCCGCTCGGTGAAGGTGAACGAGAAGTTCTTGCCGAGCACCGGGACCCGGGTCATCTCCCACACCCAGTGCTCGCCGCGCTCGGTGACGCGGTGGAGGAAGGGGGTGAGCCGGGCCACGAGGTGGGGGTCGGTCAGCGCCGACCACACCTCGTCGGTGGACGCGGTGACCGTGGCGGCGGACCGGGTCGAGGTGGAGAACGTCGCCATGTCAGGGAGTCACCGCCAGGGCCGGGAGGACGCGTCGGGCCACGTCCTCGTCGCCGTGGACCGTGACCGGCAGCTCGTCGGGGGTGCGTCGACCGCCGGCCAGGCGCATCGCGACCCGCGTGGACATCACGAGCGTGGTCGTCACGACGTCCGCGTGCTCGCCGTCCTCGCCGGTGAAGAGCGGCACCCCGACCGCGCGGCCGTCCTGCTCCTCGACCCGTGCCCCGGCCCGGCCCACCGTGGGACCCGTGAGCTCGAGCACGACGGCGTTGCCGGCGCCGACGGCGGCGTCGCGGGCGACGATCCGCGGCAGGACCGCCATGAGGCGGTCGACGCTCAGCGCGGCGGCGGGGCTGTCGAGCCCTCCCGGTCGGTCGAGGGCCTCGCGGAGGTCCTGCTCGTGCATCCACACGTCGAAGGTCCGGATGCCGAGGAGGCCGAGCAGGGTGGTCGGTCCGAACGGGCCGGAGACCTCCTCCTCGCCGGTGACGCCCTCGGCGCGGTAGACCCCGAGGCGCTCCTCGAGGCGCCACTCGAGCTCGTCGAGGAGGTCGTCGACGGCCCGGCCGCGCCGGGACTCGACGAGCCGCTCCATCGTCGCGCCGAACGCGTGGCGCACGTGGGGGAGGGCGCTGACGTCGATCTCCGGGACCGACTCGCCGGCCACCATCGCCTCGGCGCTCGCGACGTGGGCCACGACGTCGAAGACGGTCCACCCGGGGCAGTCGGTGGGACGCTCGGCGTCACCCTCGCGCAGGGTGCGGCCGAGGTCGGCCACGCTGCGGACGGTCTGCGCCCAGGCGTCGACGATCCCGGCGAAGTCCGTCGGGGCGGGCGGGTGCAGCGGCATGCCGCCACAGTACCTACGCTGGTGCCCATGGCCACGTCCGAGCGCATCGCCCCCGGGAGGCCGCTCGTCGTCGCCGTCGGCGCGGCGCTCCTCGCGCTCGTGCCCGCCGCGCTGCTCACCGGGGCGGTGGCCCCCCTCGCGCTCGCCGACGCCGGGCCCTTCGTCCGGTGGATGGTGCCGGTCGTCGACGCCGTCGCCAACCTCACCTCGGTGACGACGGTCGGCCTCCTCGGCCTCGCCGCCTTCATCGTGCCCGAGCGCGCCCGCACCGACCGCCGCGCGGTGGCGGTGCGCCTCGCGGCCGGCACGGCCACCGTCTGGTTCGCGGCCGCCCTCGCCGAGCTGGTGCTGACCTTCGCGGACCTCGCGGGCACCCCGGTCACCTCACCGGCGCTGCTCGACCAGCTGGTCTCGTTCACGTGGTCCCTCGAGACCACCCGGGTGCTCCTGCTCAGCGCGGTGGCGGCCCTCGTCGTCGCGGTGGGGGCACGGTTCACGCACCGGCGGGCCCCCATGGCGTGGCTCGCCGCGATCGCGTTCGCCGGCATCCTCGTCCAGTCCCTCACCGGGCACGCCGCCGGGTCGGCGAGCCACGAGGACGCCGTCAACGGCCTCGCCGTGCACCTCGTCGGTGTGGTCGTGTGGGTCGGCGGTCTCATCGCGCTCATCGTGCTCCGCCCGCGCCTCGGGCGGGACCTCGGGGCCAGCGTGGCCCGCTACTCGACCCTGGCGCTGTGGGCCTTCGTGGCCGTCGCGCTCTCGGGGGTGCTCCAGGCGTGGATCCGGATCGGGTCCCCCTCCGGCCTCCTCACCGGGTACGGCACCGTCGTCCTGCTCAAGAGCGCGGCGCTGACGGCGCTGGGGGTCATCGGCTGGCGGCACCGTCGGCGGATCGCCGCCCGCCTCGTCGACGACCCGGCGGACGGTCGGGCGTTCGCGCGGTTGGCCCTCGTCGAGGTCGCCGTCATGGGCGCCGCCATCGGCCTCGCGGCGGTGCTCGCCCGCAGCGTGCCCCCGGTGCCCGACGCCCTCCCGGACCCGGGCATCGTCCTCGAGCTGACGGGGTACCCGGACCCGGGGCCGGTCACGGCCGCCGACTGGCTGCTGTCCTGGCGGCTGGACTGGCTGTTCGTCGTCCTCCCGGTCCTCGCGATCGGGATCTACCTCGCCGGCTTCCTGCGGCTGAGGCGCCGCGGCGACGCGTGGCCCGTGCTGCGGGTCGTCCTCTGGGTCCTCGGCTGGTCCCTCTTCGCGTGGGCGACCTGCGGGGCGCCGGGCATCTGGGGACGCGTGCTGTTCAGCGCCCACATGGTGATGCACATGGCGGTGGCGATGGTCGTGCCGCTGCTGCTCGTGCCCGCCGCGCCCGTGACGCTCGCGCTGCGCGCGCTGCCGGCCCGCAAGGACAAGACGTGGGGGCCACGCGAGCTGCTCCTCGAGGTGGTGCACTCCCGGGCGATGCGCGTGGTCGCCAACCCGATCGTCGCGGCCGCCCTGTTCTTCTTCAGCCTCGCGACCTTCTACTACACCGGGCTGTTCGAGCTCGCGCTGACGACCCACACGGGCCACCTGCTGATGATGGCCCACTTCCTCCTCACCGGATACCTGTTCGTGTGGGTGATGATCGGCATCGACCCGGGGGTGCAGCGGTGGTCGCCGCTCATGCTCCTCGTCATCCTCTTCGCCACCGTGTCGTTCCACGCGTTCTTCGGGGTGGCGCTCACCGGCAGCACGAGCCTGCTCGCGCCGGACTTCTTCACGGCGATCAACCTGCCGTGGGGGCCGGACCCGCTCGCCGACCAGCACACCGCCGGCGAGATCGCCTGGGGCATCGGGGAGGCGCCCACCCTCGTCCTCGCCGTCGTCGTCGCGGTCCAGTGGTTCCGGCGCGAGACGCGCGAGGCCGTGCGCCACGACCGGCAGGCCGACCGCGACGGTGACGCCGAGCTCGTCGCGTACAACGCCCGGCTCGCGCGGCTCCGCGAGGAGGCCGAGCACCTCCGCTGATCCGGCCGGTCCGGGACGGACACGAAGTGACGAATGTGTCAGTTCGTGTACGGGCTGGGACACTGGGCGCATGCGCATCGCCGTCGTCCAGCTGTCCTACGGGGACGAGGAGTCCTTCGACGCCCGGGTCGAGCGCGTCGCCGGGATCGTCGGGGGCCTCGCCGGTCACGACCTCGTCGTCCTCCCCGAGCTCTGGGGGGCCACCGGCTTCGACTACCGCCGCTGGGACGGCGGGGCCCAACCCCTCGACGGGCCGTGGGCCCGGGCCATGGCCGACGCCGCCCGCACCGCCGGGGTCACCCTGCACGCCGGCTCGTTCGTCGAGCGGCTCCCCGAGCCCGGTCCCGACGGCAACGACCTCGCGAACACCTCGCTCCTGCTCGGGTCGGACGGCGCCGTGCTCGCCCACTACCGCAAGATCCACCGGTTCGGCTTCGGCAGCGGCGAGCCGAAGCTCATGGAAGCCGGCGAGGAGCTCGTCGTCCTCGACCTCCCCGACGGCGAGGGCGGCACCGTGCGCACCGGGCTGTCCACCTGCTACGACCTGCGCTTCCCGGAGCTGTACCGGCGGCAGCAGGAGGCAGGAGCGGAGATGTTCGTCGTGCCCGCGGCCTGGCCACTGGCCCGCGTCGCGCACTGGACGCTCCTCGGACGAGCCCGCGCCGTCGAGAACCAGAGCCTCATGGTCCAGGGCAACACCGCCGGAACGCACGCGGACGTGCCGATGGGCGGCCACAGCCAGGTGGTGGCCGCGACGGGCGAGGTGCTCGCCGAGCTGACCCACGCGGACGAGGCGGTGCTCTCCGTCGACGTCGACCTCGGCACGACCGCGGCGTACCGCGACTCCTTCCCCGTCCTCGGCGACCGCCGCCTCTGACTCCTGCCGCGACCCATCCCGAGCACTCGGGCCGGGGCCTCTGGGACAGTGGGGGGATGGACGACGTCGTCGACGAGCTGGTGACCGCCCTGCCCGCCGGGGTGGTCACCACCGACCCCGCCGCGCTCGAGAAGTACCGCCACGACTGGACCCACGACGCGAGCGCCGGCACCCCGCTGGCGGCCGTGCGCGCCGAGTCCGCCGCGCAGGTGCAGCAGACCATCCGCTGGGCCGCGCGCCACGGCATCGGCGTGGTCCCGCGGGGCGCCGGCACCTCCCTGTCCGGCGGCTCGATGGCCGTCGACGGCGCCATCGTCCTCAGCCTCGAGCGGATGCGCGGCGTCGAGATCGACACCGCCGCGCGGGTCGCCGTCGTCGAGCCGGGTGCGCTCAACGTCGAGGTGAAGACGGCCGCCGCGGCGGCGGGGCTCTGGTACCCGCCGGACCCCAGCTCCTTCGAGATCTGCTCGATCGGCGGCAACATCGCCACGAACGCCGGCGGCCTCTGCTGCGTCAAGTACGGCGTGACGACCGACTACGTCCTCGGGATGGACGTCGTGCTCGCCGACGGCACGCTCGTCACCCTGGGCGGCAAGCGGGTCAAGGACGTGGCGGGGCTCTCCCTGCTCAAGCTGTTCGTCGGCTCGGAGGGCACCCTCGGGATCGTCACCCGCGCCGTCCTCCGGCTCGTGCCGGCCCAGGCCCCGCGCTCCACCATCATCGCGTTCTTCCCCACGGTCGCCGACGCCGCGGCCGCCGTCATCGAACTCGGGCGCACCGTCCGCGCGTCCATGGTCGAGCTGATGGACCGGGCCTCGATCAACGCCGTCGAGGACTTCCAGCCGATGGGGCTCGACCGTGACGCCGGCGCCCTGCTCCTCGTCCAGTCGGACGCCCCGGGGGCCTCCCGCGAGGAGGAGGTGGCGGCCATCGTCGCGTCCTGCGAGCTGACCGGCGCCAAGGAGGTCGTCGCCACGGACGACCCCGAGGAGGCCGAGATGTTCGTCCAGGCCAGACGGGTGCACTTCACCGCGCTCGAGTCGCGGGGCGCGGTGCTCCCGGAGGACGTCGGCGTGCCCGTGCCCCAGCTGCCCGAGCTGCTCGCCGAGGTCGCCGCCATCGCCCAGCGCCACGACGTCGAGATCCCCGTCGTCGCGCACGCCGGGGACGGCAACACCCACCCGGCGATCGTCTACGACCCCCGCGACGCCGACTCCGAGCGGCGCGCCCGCCTCGCGTTCGACGACATCATGCACACCGCGATCCGCCTCGGGGGGACCATCACCGGCGAGCACGGGGTGGGCCGCCTCAAGGCCGGGTGCCTCGAGGCACAGCTCGGCCCGGACGTCATGGACCTCAACCGCAGGGTCAAGGCGGCGCTCGACCCGCAGGGGATCCTCAACCCGGGCTCCTTCGTCTGACGGTCAGGGTGCCCGGGAGGCTGGACGCGGCACCCGATCCCGGCGAGGATGGCCGCACGTCAACGATCGAGAGGGGGCTCGGATGTGGTGGATCGTCGCCCTGGTGGCCGCCGTCGTCGTCCTGGGAGTGGTGCTGGAGCGCCGGCGGCGCGCCGGTGTCGGCGGGGGCTCGACCGGGGACGCGCCCTACGACGCGAACACCGCGGCCGCCCAGAGCGCCCGCTCGATCAACCGCGGGGGCATGTGCGGCTGACCTGACGTCGCAGGGTGCTGTCGTTGGGCTGCACGAACGAGCATCCGGGGGCGTTTCCGCAGGTAGGGTCATCGCGCCAGCCGGACCCGTAACCCAGAGGAGACCCCCATGTACATCGGACTCGGCATCTTCCTGCTCGTGCTCGGAGCGATCCTGTTCTTCGCCGTGGGCAGCACTGCCGTCGCCGGCATCAACCTGAGCGTCATCGGCATCATCCTCATGATCGGCGGTGTGCTCGCGATCATCCTGTCCTTCCTCATGCAGGCCGGCACGCGCCGGACGGGGGGGATGACGACCACCCGCGAGAGCCACGTCGACCCGAACACCGGCACCCGCGTCGACCGCACGGACGTCGACCCGCACTGACGCCCCCGCAGCACGCGGAACGGCCCGCCCCTCGACGTGAGGGGCGGGCCGTTCGCCGTGGTGGCCGGGCCGGGAGCGCGCTGCGGGCGGCGCTCCCGGCCCGGGGTCGGGGGAGTGGCGCCTCAGAAGGCCGACTCGGGGAGGTCCATGAGCTCGTTGTCGGTGGCCTCGGCCATCGCGCGCTCGGCGGAGAGCCGCGGCAGGACCTGTCGGGCGTAGAACTGCGCCGCCGCCACCTTGCCCTCGTAGAAGTCCTTGTCCCCGCCCTCGGCCCCGTCGGCCAGCGCGTCGAGCGCGACCGCGGCCTGGCGCAGCAGCAGCCAGCCGACGACGAGGTCCCCGGCACCGAGGAGCAGCCGCGAGGTGTTCTGGCCGATCTTGTAGAGGTTCGGCAGCTCGCCGCCCTGGCGCGGGTCGGACTTCATGAGCTCGCCGACCATGTAGCCGAGGATGCCCTGGACGTCCTCGACACCCTGCCCGAGCAGCTCGCGCTCGCGGTCGATCCGGCCGCCGTGCTGGCCGAGGTCCTTGGCGAACTCCTGCATCTGGGTCGCGAGGTGGGTCAGCGCCTGGCCCTTGTCCCGGACGATCTTGCGGAAGAAGAAGTCCATGCCCTGGATGGCCGTCGTGCCCTCGTAGAGGGTGTCGATCTTCGCGTCGCGGACGTACTGCTCGACCGGGTAGTCCTGGAGGAAGCCGGAGCCACCGAAGGTCTGGAGCGACTCGGTGCCGAGCAGCACCCAGGCCCGCTCCGAGCCGAGGCCCTTGACGATCGGCAGGAGCAGGTCGTTGACGCGGTTCGCGACGTCGGCCGCCGAGCCCTCCTCGAAGGAGTCCGTCCCGGTGGTCAGGACGTGCTGGTCGACGATGTCCTGCTGGCTCGCGGTGAAGAGCACGAGCGCCCGCAGGCCCTCGGAGTACGCCTTCTGGAGCATCAGCGAGCGCCGGACGTCGGGGTGGTGGGTGATGGTGACCCGCGGCGCGGTCTTGTCGGTCATCTGGGTGAGGTCGGCGCCCTGGACGCGCTCCTTGGCGTACTCGAGCGCGTTGAGGTAGCCGCTCGAGAGCGTGGCGATCGCCTTGGTGCCCACCATCATCCGGGCGTTCTCGATGACGTGGAACATCTGGGCGATGCCGTCGTGGGTGTCGCCGAGCAGGGTACCGACGGCCGGCTTGTCGCCACCGAAGGTCAGCTCGCAGGTCGGGGAGACCTTGAGCCCCATCTTCTTCTCGACGTTCGTCACGTAGACCCCGTTGCGCTCGCCGAGCTCACCGGTCTCGAGGTCGACGGCGTACTTGGTGAGGATGAAGAGGGACAGCCCCTTCGTGCCGGGCGCGGCCCCCTCGGGGCGGGCCAGGACGAAGTGGACGACGTTGTCGACCATGTCGGACTCGGCACTCGTGATGAAGCGCTTGACCCCGGTGAGGGTCCACGTGCCGTCCTCGTTCTGGACGGCCTTGGTGCGGCCCGCGCCGACGTCGGACCCGGCGTCGGGCTCGGTGAGCACCATCGTGCAGTGCCACCCGCGGTCGACGATGAGCTGCGCGAGCTTCTTCTGGTCGTCGTTGCCGAGGACGTGGAGCAGCTTGGCGAAGCCGTAGGACGCCGCGAACATCGCGAGCGCCGGGTTGGCGCCGAGCAGCATCTCGTTGACCCCCCAGCGCAGGCTGGGCGGGGCCACGGTGCCACCGAGCTCGGCCGGCAGGTCGATGGCCCAGAACCCGCTGTCGCGGTAGGCCTCGAAGGACCGCGCGAAGGACTCCGGCATCGTCACGGACTGGCTCTGCGGGTCGTACACGGGCGGGTTGCGGTCGGCGTCGGCGAAGGAGTCGGCGAGCTCGTGCTCGGCGAGGCGCGAGACCTCCTTGAGCATCTCGCGGGCGGTCTCGGTGTCGAGCTCCTCGTACGGGCCGGATCCCAGCACGTCGCCGCGGCCGAGGACCTCGAAGAGGGTGAACTCGATGTCGCGCAGGTTGCTCTTGTAGTGGCCCATGACGGTCCTTCCCTGACGTGGCGAGTGAGCGCTTGCTCACCAGTATGCTACTCATCGGTAACCCGCGCAAGCGATCGGTCGGGAACGGCCGCTCGGCGCCCCCGTACACCCGGAGGGACGCGGGTGGCCGGAGTGCCCCGTGGAGGCGGGCGGCCGACGGCATACTCGGGCAGGTGAGCCTCGTCCCCGTGCCACTGCGTCGCCCGGTCACCGCCCGTGACCCGCACGAGGACGGCCGCGCGGCCACCCCCCTCGAGCTCCTCTTCGACCTCGTCTTCGTCGTGGCCATCGCGAGCAACGCCGCGGAGCTGCACCACGGGCTCTCCACGGCCCACTACGGGACGCTGCTCGGGTACACGCTCACCTGGTTCGCCATCTGGTGGGCGTGGATGAACTACACGTGGTTCGCGTCGGCCTACGACAACGACGACGTCGGCTTCCGGGTGCTGACCTTCGTCATCATGACCGGCGCCCTCTTCCTCGCCGCGGGCGTCCCGGACCTCTTCGACGACGGCCAGTCCCTCACCGTCGTCATCGGCTACGCCATCATGCGGTTCGCGATGGTCGGCCTGTGGCTGCGCGCCGCGGCGGGGCACCCGGACCGCCGAGGCACCGCGCTCTGGTACGCGGGGGGCATCACCGTCGTGCAGCTGCTGTGGATCGCGCGGCTGGGGGTTCCCGACGGGTGGCTCGTCCCGTCGTTCCTCGTCCTCGTCGCCGGGGAGCTGCTCGTGCCGGTCCTCGCGGAACGCCGCCACGGCCACACCCCGTTCCATCCACACCACATCGCCGAGCGCTACGGGCTGCTCACGATCATCGTGCTCGGCGAGGTGATCCTCTCCGCGGTCATCGCGGTCCAGCAGGTCATCGCGGCAGGTGCCGGGGCCGAGGGCGGCGCCGGGGTCGAGGGCGGCGCCGGGCACGCGGCGCCGTACGAGTCGGCGGCCACGGCCGGACTCACCTGGGCGATGGCGCCCCTCGTCGCAGGGGGCCTGCTCATCGTGTTCTGCCTGTGGTGGACCTACTTCTCCCGCGACCACGTGCAGGTCGTCGAGAACCCGCGGGCAGTGTGGCTCTTCGGCTACGGCCACCTCCCGATCTTCGCGTCCGTGGCCGCGGTCGGGTCCGCCCTCGCGGCGGGGGTCGACGTCATCAGCGGGGAGGCGACGTCCGGCGTGCGGCCCGTGGCGCTCGCCCTCGCCGTCGCGATCTCGCTCGTCGGGCTGGCCGTCTCCGGGCTGCACGCGCTCGGCGACGACGAGGGTGTCGCGACGATGGCGCCCGCGGCCCTCGTCGCGGTGGCGTGCGTCGCCATCGCCCTCGTCGTGCCGTCGATGGGATGGTCGGTGCTCCTCATGGGCCTGGTCCTCGCCCTGCTCGTGGCCCACCGGGTGCGCCTCGCGAACGGCAGGATGGGGGCATGAGCACGCCAGCCCACGACGTCATCGCCGAGGCCCGTGACCACATCGAGGCCGGTCGGGCCTGGCAGGCCCGCGACCTCCTCGCCGCCCACGTCGAGACCACCGAGGACGTCGAGGCGATGCGGATGCTCGGCCACGTCCTCCACGGGATGGGGGACCTGCCCCGGGCCGGCGCGGTGTGGTTCGCGGCGGGCGCCAAGGGCCCCGAGGCCGACGCCGCGGTCGCCGCGTGGCGCCAGCAGTGCGGTGACGACTTCGTCCTCATGTGGCGCTCGCTGCCCCGCCCGGTGCAGGCCGAGCCGCGGGCCCCCCGGATCGAGGCCCTCCACGCGAAGGCACTGGTCTCGGACCCCCTGCTCGACGCCCCCGCCGAGCCGCTGGTGCGGCCGGGGGAGCTGCAGGCGCCCCCCGAGGACGAGGAGTCGGGCGGGGTCGACGCGGCCCAGGTCATCGGCTGGGTGCTGGCTGCGCTCTTCGTGGTGTGCGCCGTCATCGGCGTCGTCACCGTGCTGGGGTGGCTGGTCCCGGGGTCGTAGCCGAGGGCGCGGTCAGTAGCAGCCGTTGACGGTGGCGGCGAGGTTGTCGAACGCCCGCCGCATCGCGCTGGAGTTCTTCTTCCCGTTCTCGATGAACGCGAACGCCTTGAGCCGCCCGTCGGTGCCGGTGGTGTACCCGGCGAGGGCGACCACGTCGCTCAGCGAGCCGGTCTTGGCCCACACCTTTCCGGCCGCGCACTTGCCGGGCGCCGCGGTGAAACGGCCCGAGGACGCCTTGAGCGTCCCGGTCCTCCCGGCGTTGGGCATCCAGGTGGGGGAGCGCATCGGCCAGAGGTCGGGGTAGGCGGTGTCGAGGCCGCGGTCGACGATCCGGGCCAGCTCGAGGGAGGTGATGCGGTCGCTGCGCGAGAGGCCGGAGCCGTCGTACCCGGCGGTGATGCCGAGGCCCTGTCGCGAGATCACGGCGGACTGCGCCGTCTTCGCGCCGCTCCACGTGGTGGGCTGGCGCTGGCTGCGCGCGACGTCCCGGTGGTACATCTCCGCGATGTCGTTGTCGCTGTTGAGCAGCATCGGCCCGATGGTCTTGTAGATGTAGGGGCCGCGGGAGCTCGCGATCGTCCGGTCGCTGGTCGAGGTCGTGGCCCGGCCGGCGTACCAGGCACTGAGGCCGAGGGCACGGAGCCGGTCGCGGAAGTACCTCCCGGCGTCGGCGCTGGTGTCGCTGAGGTCGCGGCCGTCACGGACGAGGGAGCGCAGGGGGGTCGCATCGTCCGGCACGTAGCTGGACTTCCATCCGGTGGCCAGGCTGGGTGCGGCGAACATGCTGTCATCCACCCAGACGTGGGCCCGGGTGAGGCCGCGGGAGCGGATGTCCTCCGCCACGGTCGAGGCCAGCCCGGCGATCTGCCCACTCGAGAGGCCGGGGTCTCCCGCGCCGACGAGGACCACGTTGTCACCGGAGCCCTGACGAACCCGGGTGGTGAAGCGGCCGTAGGGGCCATAGGTCGTCAGGGCGTTGTGGGCCGTGACGAGCTTCATCGTCGACGCCGGCATGAGCGCCGTGGTGCGCCGCTTGCCCCACACGACGACGTTGGACTCGACGTCGATGACGCTGCCGGTGAAGGAGGTCCCGAAGCCCCGGTCGGTGGCACGGGCGGTCAGGGCACTGCGCATCGTCAGGTCGGCCGACGTGAACCGGTAGGCGCTCGCGGCCGTGACCGGGGACGCCGCCGGTGCGGCCGACGCGACCTCCCCGGAGGCGGGGGTGGCGAGAACGAGCGCCGTTCCCAGGCTGACGGTCACCGCGAGTGCGCGGGTGGCGGAGCGGACGGGGAGACTGGTGCGAGCCATGGGGGTCCTCGGGAAGGGGCCGGGTGTCACGCCGAGGCCCCTGCCCCGCCGACGTCGTCGTCAGGGTAACCACCCTGCCGCGGGGTCGGGGGAGAAACGCCGCGCTCCCGGACCATACGGACGACCTCCCTCTGCCGGGGGGCGGTCGGCGTGACCCGGCCGGGGGGCGGTCGTTCGCCGCGGTGTCGGTGGGAGGCTGCCGCCATCGACGCGGATGGACCGGGGCCGGGCGGACGGACCGGCGCCTGGCAGGTGTCCTGGAGCCGATGACGGGAATCGAACCCGCGTGTCCAGCTTGGGAAGCTGGCGCTCTACCATTGAGCTACATCGGCGTGCCGGGGCGAATCTCCTCCCCGGCGCCGGAAAGTCTAACGGACGGATCTCCGCGCCACGCAGCCGGCTCCGCTCCCCACGGGTAGCCTGACGGCGTGCTCCTCTCCGACCGCGACATCCGGGCCGAGATCGATGCCGGGCGGGTCAGCCTCGACCCGTGGGATCCGGCCATGATCCAGCCGAGCAGCGTCGACGTCCGCCTCGACAAGTTCTTCCGCCTGTTCGACAACCACAAGTACCAGGTCATCGACCCGGCCCAGGACCAGGCCGACCTCACCCGGCTCGTCGAGGTCGACCCGCAGGAGGGCTTCGTCCTGCACCCCGGCGAGTTCGTCCTCGGCTCCACCCTCGAGACCGTCTCGCTGCCCGACGACCTCGCGGCCCGCGTCGAGGGCAAGTCGAGCCTCGGTCGGCTCGGCCTGCTCACCCATGCGACGGCCGGGTTCGTCGACCCGGGGTTCACCGGGCACGTCACCCTCGAGCTGTCCAACGTCGCGACGCTGCCGATCATGCTCTGGCCCGGGATGAAGATCGGTCAGCTCGCCTTCTTCCGGCTCAGCTCGGCCGCGGAGAGCCCGTACGGCTCGCACGGGTACGGATCGCACTATCAGGGCCAGCGCGGGCCGACCGCCAGCCGGAGCTTCCAGAACTTCCACCGTTCCGACGTGTGAGCCCATGACCGGCACCGGGACGGGTCGCGACCTGGGCGTGCTGCCCACGGCTCGACGACGCGCGCCCATCCGCCACGGCGTCGGCGCCGAACACCCCCACGACCCGCCCTCGGTCCCGGCCTCGGCCGCGACCGGCGCGCCCTCGGGGCGCGCACGAGGGGCACGAGGCCCGGTCCGCTCGACGGCCCCGCGGGTCCCCACCGCCACGGAGGACGCACCCTGATGGACGACCGCCAGCAGAGCACTCCCCCCACGACCGCGCACGCCCCACCCGCCCCTGACGGTCTGGACCACCACGCCGGCTCGATCGAGCCGGCCGACGCGCGAGAGATGGCGGCCGCGCTGTTCTCGCCCGACGGTGGCGGAGGAGCCGAGCTGCGAGGCCACATCCCCGACGAGCCCGCCGGGATCGTCCTCGTCCTGCACGGGGGGGCCGACACGGGCCACCGCCCGGTCACGTGGGCCGGGCTGGCCGTGCTGCGGATGCTGCCCTTCGCCGTGGCGCTGCGGCACCGCGCGGGGAGCCGCCTCGCCGTCGTGCGCCTCAAGTACCGCGTCAAGGGCTGGAACGGGATGGAGCAGGACCCGGTGCACGACGCCCGCTGGGCCCTCGAACGGATCCGCCGGATCCTCCCCGGCACCCCCGTCGCGCTCGTCGGACACTCGATGGGGGGCCGCGTCGCCCTCCAGCTCGCCGGGGACCCCGACGTCGTCGCCGTCGCCGCCCTGGCCCCGTGGGTCGAGGGCGACGCGCGGCAGCCCCCGCCGGGGGTGCAGGTTCTCCTGATGCACGGGACCGGCGACCGGATGACCGACCCGCGGCGCACCGCGGTGATCGCTCGCCGGTGGGACGACTCGGGAGCCGACGTCACGTACGTCCCGGTCCAGGGGGAGCGGCACGCGATGCTGCGACGCGCGTCCTACTGGCACCGCGCGGTGGCCGACTTCGTCACCGAGGCCCTTCTCGGCGCAGGCCGAACCAGCTGACCACCCCGCCGGCCGTGAGCAGGCCCGCGCACCAGAGCATCGCCGCGCGGTAGCCCGACGTCATCGCCGCGCTGTCGAGGTAGTCGTCCCCGGTCAGCCCGACGAGCGCCGGCAGGGCCGCGACGGCCAGCAGGGACCCGGCCCGGGCGACTGCGTTGTTGACCCCGCTCGCCACCCCGGCGTGCCGGTCCGGGACCGCACCGAGCACCGCGGCGGTCAGCGGCGAGACGAGCGTTGCGAGCCCCAGGGCGAACACGACCATCCCCGGGAGGACGTCGAGCCACCCCGCGCCCGCGCCGACCCGCAGCAGCAGCAGCGTGCCGGCCGCGCAGACCACCGGACCGACCGTCATCTGGAGGCGCGGTCCGATGCGGTCGGCGAGCGCGGCGGCCCGCGAGGACAGCAGCATGAGCGCGACCGTGATCGGCAGGCTCGACAACCCGGCCCGCAGCGCGCTCCACCCGGCGGCCTGGAGCTCGAGCACGACGAAGACGGTCACCGCGCCGAGTGCTCCGTAGACCAGCAGCGTCATCGCGTTGGCCGCGGAGAAGACGCGAGATGCGAAGAGCGACAACGGAACCAGCGCGTGGCTGCTGTGGCGTTCGACGACGACGAACGCCACTCCGGCCGCCACGGCGAGCGACCCGCCCGCGGCGACGACCCACACCGGCGCCGTCGCGGACGCCGTGAGCACGAAGGTCGCCGTCCCCAGCGCCACGGCGGTGAGTGCTGCTCCGGCGAGGTCGAAGCGACGTCCGACCGACTCGGGGTCGCGGCTCTCGGGGGCGGCCCGTGCGGTGAGGGCAAGCACCGCGAGGCAGAGGGGGACGTTGATGCCGAACACCCATCGCCACGAGGCGTTGTCGACGAGCCACCCGCCCACGAGCGGGCCGAGGGCCGCCGCGATGCCGGAGAGCCCGGCCCAGGTGCCGATCGCCGCCGCGCGGTCCCGGGGCCGGAACGAGGTCTGGATGATCGCCAGCGCGCCCGGGGTGAGCATCGCCGCCCCCACGCCCTGGAGCACCCGGAGGGCGACGAGCTGCCCCGGCGTCTGCGCGAGCGCACACAGTGCCGAAGCCGTCATGAACCACGCGACGCCGACGAGGTAGACCCGCCGTCGTCCCCAGCGGTCGCCGAGACCGCCCCCGACGAGGACGAGGGAGGCGAGGGCGAGCAGGTAGCCGTTGACGACCCACTGGAGCTGCGCGAGCGAGGCGTCCAGCTCGGCGCCGATGGTGCGCAGTGCCACGTTGACGACGCTGCCGTCGAGGATGGCCACACCGGTGCCGAGGATCAGGCCGGCGAGGACGGCCCGACCGCGGGGGGACCGCCGGTCGAGGTGCTCGTCCGGCGGGACGGTCTGCTCCACGCCCACACGGTAGGCCCCCGCGGCATCTCGTGACGGGCCGGTCGCCGGTCGATGGCGAGCCGTCGGTCAGCCGTCGGTGGGGGCCCGCATGCTCGTCAGCGCGTCACGGTACGTGACCCACCCGACCGGCTCGATGCCGTCCTCGTCGAGCACCGGCATCCCGCCGACCCCGCTGTGGTTGAGGGCGTCGAGGACCCGGTCGAGGGTGTCGGTGACCCGGACCCGCTCGGGGAGCTCGGTGATCATCTCCGCCGGCTCGACCTCGTGCCGCCCGTCGGCGAGCGCCTCGGAGACCGCCCGGGCCGTGACGATGCCGTGGTAGCGGCCGTCGGTCCCGGCCAGGGGGAGGACCCCGTAGCTCGTGGTCGAGAGGCGGGCTGCGACGTCGCGCAGCGGGGTCCCGCCCTCCACCGGCCGGGGGAGGGGACGCATCACGTCGCGGACCGGGGTGCGCGAGGCGCGGGACTCCGGCGCGGGGGCCGAGAGGTCGACGCCCCGGCGGCGCAGCTTGAGGGTGTAGATCGAGTCCGGCGAGAGTGCGTGGCTCACCAGGGTGGCGATGACGATGGCCGTCATGAGCGGCAGGATGATCGAGTACTCGTTCGTCAGCTCGAACATGATGATCACGGCGGTGATGGGAGCCCGTGCGGCCCCGGCGAACACCGCGCCCATCCCGATGAGCCCGTACGCGCCCACCGGGCCGGCCACCCCCGGCAGCGCGGAGTGGGCGACCGCGCCGAACGCCGCGCCGAGCATCGCCCCGATGAACAGGCTCGGTGCGAAGACCCCACCGGACCCGCCGATCCCGATGGTCAGGGACGTCGCGAGCATCTTCCCCACGAGGAGCAGCAGGAGGAAGGCGATGGCGTACCGGCCGTCGATCGCGTCGCCGAGGACCGGGTACCCGACGCCGTACATCTGCGGCAGCACGAGCAGGAGCAGCCCGAGGAGCACGCCGCCGACCGCGGGACGGGCCCACTCGGGGCCCCGCCAGGCGGAGTCGCAGACGTCCTCGATCCGGTAGAGCACCTTGGTGAACCCGACGCCGACCGCGCCGGCCACGACGCCGAGGACCGCGAAGAGGAGGTACTCGCCCGCGTGCTCCACGGTGAAGGCGGGCAGGGCGAGGAACGGCTGGTCGCCGAGGACCCCCCGGCCGATCGCCGAGGAGGTGACGGCGGCGAGGACGACGAGCCCGAAGGACTGCGCCGTGAAGTCGGCGAGGATCAGCTCCATCGCGAAGAACACCCCGGCCAGCGGGGCGTTGAAGGTCGCCGCGATGCCGCCCGCCGCCCCGCAGGCGACGAGCACCCGCATCCGGGGCTCGGTGACCTTGACGACGCGGCCGATCGTGGAGCCGAGGGCCGAGCCGATCTGGACGATCGGGCCCTCACGGCCGACCGAGCCGCCGCCCCCGATGCACAGGGCCGACGCGAGGGCCTTGACCCCGGCGACCTGGGGCTTGATCCGGCCGCCGTTGCGCGCGACGGCGTACATCACCTCGGGGACGCCGTGGCCGCGGGCCTCTCGGGCGAAGCGGTGGACGAGCGGTCCGTAGATCAGGCCGGCGACGACGGGGGCGAGGACGACGAACCACCGCCCGAGCGCCGGAACGTGCGGGTTGGCCGCGCCCGGCACGGCCGCGTAGTCGGTGTGGCCGGTGAAGACCAGCGTGAAGGTGCCGATGAGCCACCGGAAGAGGACCGCGGCCCCCGCCGTCCCGGCCCCGATGACGAGGGCGAGGGCGAGCAGCCCGCCGCGGGAGCCCCGCAGCCGGTCGGCCGCGTCGAGGGCCTGGCGCCGCCACCGGAGCGCGGCCGTGGGTGCGGGGCGAGGGGCGGCGGCGGGCGAAGACATGAATTGCAGTATGCAATAGTTGCACCCATGAGCAGAAATCGGGAGGCCGCGGGAATGCCCCACGCGCCGGGTGGGCCGGAGGAGCTCGACGCCATCGTCAGCGCCGTCCTCGTCGCCTCGCGGGCCCTCGTCGCGGTCTCGGCGCAGTCGCTGACCGACGTCGAGGACACCGTGACGCTCACCCAGTTCCGGACCCTCGTCGTGCTGTCGACCCTCGGGGAGACGCGGCTCAACGCCCTCGCCGACCGGCTCGGCGTCGGCGCGTCGAGTGCCCTGCGCACGGTCGACCGGCTGCTGGCCGCGGAGCTGGTGACGCGCCACGAGAACCCGCAGGACCGCCGGGCGGTCGCCATCGCGCTGACCCCCCGCGGCCGGCGTCTCGTCGACACCGTCACCGAGCGTCGCCGGGAGGCCATCGCGGACATCGTCGGCCAGATGCCCGTCGCTCGGCGACGGGGCCTCGTCGCGGCCCTCACGGCGTTCGCGGAGGCGGCCGACGAACCGGTCCCGGCGCCCGAGGAGGCCACGGCCGGCAGCTGGTGAGCGCGGGGTCGCCCTGCCGCGTGTCCCGCTCGGCCGGTGGCGGAGGCGTCAAAGGAGGCTCGGCAACCGGACCCCCCTGGGCGGATTCCCGTTAGGGTCGTCGGATGATCCGCTTCGACGGCGTGACCAAGCAGTTCCCGGACGGCACGGTCGCCGTCGACGACCTCAGCCTCACGGCACCGACCGGCAAGATCACCGTCCTCGTCGGGCCCTCCGGCTGCGGCAAGACGACGAGCCTGCGCATGGTCAACCGGATGATCGAGCCGACCCGCGGCTCGATCGTCCTCGACGGGCAGGACACCGGCCGGATGGACGCCGCCGAGCTGCGGCGCGGCATGGGGTACGTCATCCAGCACGCCGGGCTGTTCCCCCACCGGACGGTGCTCGACAACATCGGCACCGTCCCCCGGCTGCTCGGCTGGGACAGGAAGAAGGTCAGCGACCGGTCCCACGAGCTGCTCGAGCGCGTCGGGCTCGACCCCCACCTCGGCGACCGCTACCCCGCACAGCTCTCCGGGGGGCAGCAGCAGCGGGTCGGGGTCGCCCGCGCGCTCGCCGCCGACCCGCCGGTCATGCTCATGGACGAGCCCTTCTCGGCCGTCGACCCCATCGTGCGGGACCAGCTCCAGGACGAGTTCCTCCGCCTCCAGGACGAGCTGGGGAAGACCATCGTCTTCGTGACCCACGACATCGACGAGGCGATCAAGCTCGGCGACCAGGTGGCCGTGCTCCGGGTCGGGGGCACGCTCGCCCAGATCGCCGAGCCCGCCTACCTCCTCGCGCACCCCGCCGACGACTTCGTCGCGGACTTCGTCGGGCGGGACCGGGGCTACCGGGCGCTGCAGTTCCAGGACACTCCGCGCCTCCCGCTGCGCGCCGAGCGGACGGTCGTCCTCGGGGAGCAGCCGGAGAGCACCGGGGCCGCCTGGCTGCTCGTCGTCGACGACGACCGGAAGCCGCTCGGCTGGGTGGAGCCCACCCGGATCGGGGAGCGCGCCGTGGAGGACGCCGACCTGCACCGGGGCGGCACCGTCGCACGGGCCGGTGGAACGCTTCGGGGAGCGCTCGACGCGGCGCTCTCCTCGCCGGCGCGCCGGGGTGTCGTCGTCGACGAGAGCGGGTCCCTCGTGGGAACCGTGCTCGCCCACGAGGTGCTCCGCGCGATCGAGGACACCGACCGGCCGGAGCGGGACGAGGGCGACCCGGTCCGGGGCGGTGCCGTGAACGTCGCGGGGGACGAGGCCTGACGTGGACTGGCTGGCGAACAACTGGCGCACCGTCATCGACCTCGCGGGCGCGCACCTCTACCTCGCGGGCGTCCCGCTGGTCGTCGGGCTGGTCGTCTCGGTCCCGCTCGGCTGGGCCGCGAAGCGCTGGAAGCGGTCGTACCCGACGATCATCACGACGACCGGCCTGCTGTACACGATCCCGTCGCTCGCGCTGTTCGTCGTCATGCCGCTGATCCTCGGCACGCAGATCCTCGACCCGGTCAACGTCGTCGTCGCGATGTCCGTCTACACCGTGGCGCTCCTCGCACGCACCGTCGCCGACGGGCTCAAGGCCGTCCCCGACCACGTCGAGCAGGCCGCGACGGCGATGGGGTACCGGGGGCTGCGCCGCCTCTTCGGTGTCGAGCTCCCGCTCGCGGTGCCGGTCATCGCCGCCGGCCTCCGGGTCGCGGCGGTGAGCAACGTCAGCATCGTGTCGGTCGCGTCCATCGTGGGGGTGTCCCAGCTCGGCGACCTCCTGGTCGACGGGTTCAACCGGGTCATCTGGGGAGAGCTGCTCACCGGCATCATCGCCACGGTGGTCCTCGCGTTGAGCCTCGACGCCCTCATCGTCCTCGGCGCGCGGGTCCTCACACCCTGGCAGCGGACAGCGGGAGGGCGCGCGTGATCTCCCTGCTGCTGTCGTGGTTCACCGACCCCGCCAACTGGGCCGGTGACGACGGCATCCCGCACCGGCTCTTCCAGCACCTCTGGTACACCGCGGCGACGATGCTCGTCGCCGGCGTGGTCGCCATCCCGCTCGGGCTCTGGGTCGGCCACACCGGTCGGGCGCGCTGGCTCGTCTCCTTCGCGAACTCGGTCCGGGCGGTCCCGACGCTCGGCCTGCTCCTCGCGGCGTCCCTGTGGCTCGTGCCCAAGCTGCCCGGGGACCTCGCCTACACGGTGCCGAGCATCGCGGTCCTCGCGCTCCTCGCGATCCCGCCGCTGCTCGCCGGAGCGTACGGGGGGATCGAGGCGGTGGACCCCGCCGCGCGGGACGCCGCCGCCGGGGTGGGGATGCGTGGCCGTCAGGTGCTCTGGCAGGTCGAGGTGCCCAACGCCCTGCCGCTCATGCTCTCCGGGGTGCGCTCCGCCGTCCTGCAGGTCGTCGCCACCGCGACCATCGCGGCCATCCCGGGGCTCGGTGGGCTCGGTCGGTACATCATCGACGGGATCGCCCTCGGCGACTACGCCCGCGCCGGCGGGGGAGCGCTGCTCGTCGCCGGCCTGGCTCTTGCGCTCGAGGGGCTGCTCGCGCTGCTCCAACGCCGGGTCGTCTCCCCGGGTCTCACCGGCCGCGACGTCGGTGGGTCACGAAAGGATGACGATCCCGGAGCGGGGAAGGAATCCCCGCAGACCCCGGTTGACCTACGCGCACCTGCCTGACGCCGCTCGGCGCGACGTCCCGTGAACTCGCACCACCGATGACCGACCACCGGCCCCCCGGCCACCACGAAGGGATCGACCGATGAAGCGCAGAACCGCTCTCACCGCCCTCGCCGCTGTCGCGGCGCTCGGGCTCTCCGCCTGCGGCGGGGGCAGCGACCCGCTGTCCTCCGACACCTCGTCGGCGTCCTCCACCGGCGGTGCGGCCTCGGGTGGGCCGATCGTCGTCGGCGGCGCGAACTTCTCGGAGTCCACGCTCCTCGCCGAGATCTACGCGGGGGCGTTGCAGGCCAAGGGGATCGACGCCTCCACCAAGCTCAACATCGGCTCCCGCGAGGTCTACCTCCGTGCGCTGCAGGACAACTCGGTCCAGGTCTTCCCCGAGTACACGGGCGCCCTCGCTCTGTACTACGACAAGGGGTTCACCGGGACCGACGCCGAGGAGGTCTACCAGCACGTCCAGGACGTCATCCCCGACGACCTCGCGGTGCTCGACAAGTCGGCCGCCGAGGACAACGACTCGCTCAACGTCACGAAGGAGACCGCCGACAAGTACTCCCTCACGACGATCTCCGACCTGGCGAAGTCCGCGGGTGACCTCACGCTCGCGGCGCCGCCGGAGTTCAAGGAGCGCCCGCAGGGAGTCCCCGGCCTCGAGAAGACGTACGGCGTGACCTTCGGGTCGTTCCGGCCGCTCACCGGCCAGTCGATCATCCAGGCGCTGGCCAACGGCCAGGCGCAGGTGGCGAACATCTTCTCCACCGACCCGGCCATCGCGGCCAACGGCTTCGTCACCCTCCAGGACGACAAGAAGCTCTTCGGCTCGCAGAACATCGTCCCCCTCGTGCGGGCGGACCGCGCCGACCAGGTCAAGGAGACGCTCAACGCCGTCTCGGCGAAGCTGACCACGCAGGCCATCGCCGACATGCTCAAGCAGACCGACATCGACAAGAAGGACCCGGCCACGGTGGCCAAGGACTTCCTGGCGAGCAACGGTCTCGGCTGACGCGTCGCGCGCGCCGCACACCGGCGAACGCCCCGGTCCCCTGCGAGGGGGCCGGGGCGTTCCACTGTCCGAGATGGGGGGCGAAGGGCCGACCGATGGGAGGGTTGTCCGGGTCAGGACCCGGACAACCCTCCCATCGGGGCGTCAGTCCCAGGGGTCGGGCTCGTCGACGAGGGAGGCGTCCCCGCCGAACGAACCGGCGGCGGGGGCCGGTTTCGCGGCGTCGGTGTCCTCGGGCTGGGTTTCCTGGGGCTGGGTGTCCTCAGGCTCCGCGACAGGTGCGTCGTCCGTGGCGGGGTCGTCGTTGCGCACAGGAACTGACACATTCGTCGGTTCCTGTACGGGTGCTTCGGTCGTGGTCGCGGTGGCGGGTTCGTCCCACGGGTCGACCTCATCGGTGGAGGCGGCGGCATCCTCCTTCGCCTTCTCGGCCGAGGGTTCGCCCTCGGAGCGGCCGGCGGTCCTGTCGTCCGTGGCGGCGGGTTCGTCCCAGGGGTCGGCGTCGTCGTCGTCGTGTACAGGAACTGACACATTCGTCGGTTCGTGTACGGGTGCTTCCGCCGCGGGGGTGTCGGTCGGCTCGTCCCAGGGGTCGGAGTCGTCGTCCTCGTGTACAGGAACTGACACATTCGTCGATTCCTGTACGGGTGCTTCCGCCGCGGGGGTGTCGGTCGGCTCGTCCCAGGGGTCGGAGTCGTCGTCCTCGTGTACAGGAACTGACACATTCGTCGATTCCTGTACGGGTGCTTCGGCCGCGGTCGCGGTGGCGGGTTCGTCCCAGGGGTCGGAGTCGTCGTCCTCGTGTACAGGAACTGACACATTCGTCGATTCGTGTACGGGTGCTTCGGCGACCGGGGTGGTGGCGGGTTCGTCCCAGGGGTCGGAGTCGTCGGCGGGTGCAGGAGCTGACACATTCGTCGATTCGTGGACGGGAGCCTCCTCCTTCGCCGTTGCCGCCGAGGCCGCCGCCGCGGCACCGGCGCCCGCGACGGGAACCGACACATTCGTCGACTCCCGAACGGGAGGCTCGGGGGCGACGGCCTCGTCCCGGCCGCGGCGCACCGCGGCGAGCAACATCTGCGCGACGTCGACGACCTCGACGTCCTCGCCGACGCCCTCGGCCTGCTTCGACGTGAGCCCGTCCGAGATCATCACCCGGCAGAACGGGCAGCCGATGGCGATCCGCTCGGCACCCGTGGCGATCGCCTCGTCGGTGCGGTTGGTGTTGATGCGGGTGCCGAGCTTCTCCTCCATCCACATGCGCGCGCCACCGGCGCCGCAGCAGAACGAGGTCTCCCCGGAGCGCGGCATCTCGCGCAGCTCGACCCCGGGCAACGCCCCGATGAGCTCGCGCGGCGGGGCGTAGACGCCGTTGTGCCGGCCGAGGTAGCAGGGGTCGTGGTACGTGACGGACGCCGCGGTCGACGCCACGTTCTTCGCCGACGACATGCCGGGTGCCTCGTCCGGCCGCGCCACCGGCGTCAGCTTCTTCTCGCGGACCAGCCGGTTGAGCAGCTGGGTGTGGTGGACGACCTCGTAGGTCCCGCCGAGCTGGGGGTACTCGTTCTTGATCGTGTTGAAGCAGTGCGCGCACGTGACGACGACCTTCGTGACGCCGAACTCGCCGAAGGTCTCGACGTTCTGCGCCGCGAGCGTCTGGAAGAGCAGCTCGTTGCCGGCCCGTCGCGCGGAGTCACCGGTGCAGGTCTCGCCGTCGCCGAGCACCGCGAACGAGACGCCCGCCGTGTCGAGCAGCTCGGCGACCGCGCGAGTCGTCTTCTTCGCACGGTCCTCGTAGGCCCCGGCGCAGCCGACCCAGAACAGCCACTCGACGTCGGAGGCCTGCTCGACGTCCTGCCCGAGGACCTTCACCTCGAACGGGAGGTCCTTGGCCCAGTCGAGCCGGGCCCGGGCGCCCATGCCCCATGGGTTGCCCTTGCCCTCGAGGTTCTTGAACAGGCCGCCGAGCTCGGCCGGGAACGCCGACTCGATGAGCGTGGAGTACCGGCGCATGTCGATGATGTGGTCGACGTGCTCGATGTCGACCGGGCACTGCTCGACGCACGCGCCGCACGTCGTGCACGACCAGAGCACGTCCTGGTCGATGACGGCGTCGGGGCCGTGCGGGTTGTAGGCCGTCAGCGGGGCGGCCGGGTCGTACCCGGTGTCGCCGACGAGCGCCATCTGCGACCAGTCGACGACGTCGACCGATCCGGCCGGCTCGATGCCGTCGGTCGGCACGGTCTGGGCGGCGGCCGTCACCGACGCCATCGCCTTCCCGGTGTCGCCGTCGTGGTCCGAGAGCGCCCGCAGGTAGGGCGCCTTCGCGTCCGCGTGGTCGCGCAGCGCCATCATGAGCAGCTTGGGGGACAGCGGCTTCTCGGTGTTCCACGCGGGGCACTGGCTCTGGCAGCGGCCGCACTCGGTGCAGGTGGAGAAGTCGAGGAGCCCCTTCCAGGTGAAGTCCTCGACGGCCCCGACGCCGAGGCTGTCGCCCTCCTCCATCTCCTCCATCGCCTCGAGGTCGAACGGCTCGCCGCCGACCGTCATCGGCTTCGCGGCACCGAGCGCCGTCCGGCCCGAGGACTCGCGCTTGAACCAGATGTTCGGGAAGGCCAGGAAGCGGTGCCACGCGACGCCCATGGTCGGCTGCAGCGCGATGGTGATCATCCACGCGAACGAGACCATGATCTTGAGCGTCGCGACGACGTACACCCACCCGGCGATCGCCGGCAGCGTCGCGCCGCCCCACCAGCCGGCCATCCAGCCGGTGAGCGGGAAGTGCAGGGCGAGGGAGGTGCCCGGCTCGAGGCGCTCGACCATGGCGGCCTCGAGCCCGCGCAGCAGCAGGATGCAGATCGTGACGACGAGGATGGTCAGCTCGACGTAGTACGCCTGCCAGAACGTGGAGCCGAAGAACCGCGAGGAGCGCCCGCCCTCCCCGGCGGCCCGCTTCGGGTGGTTCCGCTGGCGGATCGCCATGAGCACGAGGATGCCGACGAGCCCGGCCCACGCGAACACCTCGACGACCCACTCGAACGGGGGGAAGTGCCCGATGAACGGCAACCGGTAGTCGGGCTGGACGAGCTGGAAGAACGCGTTGACGAGGGTCGTGAAGAGGATGATGAAGGCGAGCGCGGTGAACCAGTGCGCCGCCGCGACCACCTTGAGCCGGCTCATCCGGGTGTGCCCGAGGAACTCCTTGGCGAGGGTCCAGGTGCGGGCGCCGGGGGCGTTGGTGCGGCTGCCGTCCGGCTGCCCCATCCGGTAGAGCGACACGAACCGGCCGACCTGCCGGAAGAGCAGCGCCCAGCCGACGGTCGGGACGACGAGGCACAGGACGATCGCGACGACCTGGAGCGCCGTGACGCCACCGAACTGCTCGTCGAACGCCGGGAGGAGGTCGCTGGCCAGGGCGGGTGCGAGGACGGCAGGCATGCCGGTCAGCGTACCCGCCGGTAAGCGAGCGCTCACCGCTGTGTGACGCCCGTCAATGGTCGGGGCCGACGGCGCGGTCGGGTGCCGGGGTGGCCGGCCCGGCGACCACCTCGGCACCCGACGCGATGGACGACGCGAGACACCGTTGTCGACGGGGATAACACTCTGTTGGAATACACATAACGCGTCGGGGGTTGGCCCCGACAGCACCACGATGCAGCGCGCCGTCGCCCCGCCGGGCCGTCGGTGCACCCGACCGAAAGGCGACTCGATGCCCATCCTCGACGACGTGACCCAGGCTGTCGGCAACACCCCACTGGTCCGGCTCAACCGGATCATCGACGGTGACGCGACGGTCGCCGCCAAGCTCGAGTTCTACAACCCGGCGAGCTCGGTCAAGGACCGCATCGGCGTCGCGATCGTCGACGCCGCGGAGGCCTCCGGCCAGCTGAAGCCCGGCGGCACCATCGTCGAGGCCACCTCCGGCAACACCGGCATCGCGCTCGCGATGGTCGGCGCGGCCCGCGGCTACCAGGTCGTCCTCGCGATGCCCGAGTCGATGAGCAAGGAGCGCCGGGCCCTGCTGCGCGCCTACGGTGCCGAGCTCATCCTCACCGACCCCTCCCTCGGGATGAAGGGCGCGGTCGACACGGCCGAGCAGATCGTCGCCGAGCGCGAGGGCGCCGTGCTCGCCCGCCAGTTCGCCAACGCCGCGAACCCGGAGATCCACCGGAAGACCACCGCCGAGGAGATCTGGAAGGACACCGACGGCCAGGTCGACATCGTCGTGGCCGGCATCGGCACCGGCGGCACCATCACCGGCGTCGGCGAGGTCCTCAAGGCCCGCAAGCCCGAGGTGCAGATCATCGCGGTCGAGCCCGAGGAGTCCCCGATCCTCAACGGCGGCCAGCCGGGTCCGCACAAGATCCAGGGCATCGGCGCGAACTTCGTCCCCGAGGTCCTCAACACCGAGATCTACGACGAGGTCATCGACGTCAACGCCGCGACCTCCGTCGAGTGGGCCCGCAAGGCCGCCACCCAGGAGGGGCTGCTCGTCGGCATCTCCTCCGGCTCCGCGCTCGCCGCCGCGAACCAGGTGGCCTCGCGCCCCGAGAACGCCGGGAAGACGATCGTCGTCATCATCCCGAGCTTCGGCGAGCGCTACCTGTCCACCATCCTCTTCGAGGGGCTCGTCGACTGACCATGACGTTCCTCCAGCAGGCACGGGCGGCGGTCCGCGAGGACCTCGACGCCGCGATGCGCCGCGACCCGGCCGCCGAGACGCGGGCCGACGTCGCCTTCAACTCACCCGGGCTGCACGCGATCTGGTCGTACCGGCTCGCGCACCGGGTGTGGGACAAGGGCCCCCAGTGGCGCCCGATGGCCCGCCTGCTGTCCACGCTGACCCGCGCCGTCACCGGGGTGGAGATCCACCCCGGTGCACGGATCGGGCAGCGGTTCTTCATCGACCACGGGATGGGCGTCGTCATCGGCGCGACCGCCGTGGTCGGCGACGACGTGATGCTCTACCACGGGGTCACCCTCGGCGGGCGCTCCCTCGAACGCGGCGTGAAGCGCCACCCGACCGTCGGCGACCGGGTCACCGTCGGTGCCGGGGCCCGGGTCCTCGGCAACATCGAGATCGGCGACGACGTGCAGATCGGCGCCAACTCGGTCGTCGTCAAGGACGTCCCCGCGGGGGCCGTGGCCACCGGCATCCCGGCTCGGATCCGGATTCCGCGGCTGCCGGACGAGGACCCCTACGACGCGCTCTTCGCCGAGCCGGCCATCTTCATCTGACCCGTTCCGACCCCAGGCTCCAGTCCGAGCCGTAGAGGCAGAACACCCCCGCGTCGGGCAGCTCGGCGGCCACCTCGGCCCAGCTGGTCGCGGCGTCCTCGCCCGTCGCCAGCCGGCGGTGGTACCGGACCATCGCCTCGGCGGCCAGGTCGTCGGCCACCGGCGCGACCGCGGCGAGGACGCTGGTGGCGCCGAGCGAGAGCAGGGCCGTCGCCAGCCCCAGCGGCTCGTCACCGGCGCGCGTCGAGAACTGCCCGACGTCGCAGGCGGACAGCGCCACGTGCTCGGCCGCGACGGGACGCGGGAACTCGTGCGCGAAGAGCGGCCCGTCGGCCATGCGCACCGACGAGAAGAAGGGGCTCTGGGCCTGGTGCGTGCCGTGGGCCGCCAGGTGCACGACGCGGGCCCGGGCGAGGGCGTCGATGACGTCGAGGCTGGGCGACGGACCGGGGTCGTCCACGCCACCGGATGTCCTCGCCGGGCCGGCGCCCGAGCTGGGTCGACCCCACGCGGCGCGGACCGCCGCCACCTCCGGACCCGCCCGGGCCAGTCCCGGGCCGGAGAGGGCGCGCATCACCTCGGAGGGGGCGACCCCGGTCTCCCGCGCGGGCCCGCGCACCCACCGGGTGAGGCTGGGCGCGACCGTGACGATCCGGCCCGCGAGGCCCGGGAGGAGGCCCCACGGCAGGCCGGCGAGGTGCCGAGACGGGATGACGACGACCCGGCGGGTGTCACCGAGCCGCGGGTCCAGCTGGGCGTCCACCACGCGGAGCGACGCGGCCGTGGCCCGCTCGAGGGGGGTCGCCATCGGGGACGTCCGCCCCGCGACCGCGCGGGCCCGGAGGTCGCGACGGAGCCGGGTGATGAGGCCGGCAACCGGCTCCACCGGCGGGCCCGGCTCGACGACGATGCCGTGGGAGTCGACCCGGATCGTGAACAGCCGTCCGGCCGACTCGAAGAACTCCACGACGGTCACCCCGCCGGCCTCGACGGCGGCCAGGGCCTCGTCGGCCCCCACCGGGGGGCGGGCCGTGGTCGTGGCGCCCTCGACGGCGAGTCCCCACTCACGCTGGGCGACACGGGGCTCGAGCTCGGCGATGCGGGCGAGGGTGTCCTCGGAGGTGGGGCCCTCGCTCTCGCCGAGCACCTGCCGGAGACGGCGGAGCTCGCGGGTCATCTCGCCGAGGACCGGGTCCGTCGACGTCGTGACGGGCGTGGTCCGGTGCGACACCGCCCGCCAGCGCTCGACCGTGGCGAGGACCCCGGCGGCATCGTCGTCCGCGAGGGCGCGCTCGACGTCGAAGGCCGCCAGCTGGCGCCCGTGGAGCGCCATCGCCGCCCGCGCCTCCAGGCTGGAGGACTGGAACTGGTGCGCGGCGAGCAGGCGGTTCCCCTCGGCGAGCCACGACTGCGCCGCGTCGGTGTGATCGGTGGCGCGCTCGATCCGGGCCCGGACCAGGCTCTCGTGGAGGCCGGCGGCGAGTGACTCCCGCGACGAGGTCCCGAGGGAGTCCAGGCGAGCCCGCGCACCGGCGACGTCACCGGTCAGCAGCCGGGCCTCGGCCTCGAGCCGGACCGCGGCTCGCTCGGTGGGTGACGGTGGCGCCCCCCCGGGCCGGCCCGCGTCCTCCGCGCGTCGGGCCAGGGCGGTGACGACGTCGCCGAGTCCGGTGCCCGCGGCGACGGCGATGGTCGCGGTGACGAGCTCGGCCTCCCGGACGAGCTCCCTCGCCTGACGGGTGCGGTACGCGGCGAGGGCGGCACGGGCGTGCACCCGGGCGCTCTCGAGGTCGCCGGTCAGGAGGTCGCAGCGCGCGAGGCGCAGGCTGATCTCGCCCTCCTCGAGGCGGTGACCCTCCTCCCGGGCGGCGACCAGGGCGTCGCCGAGCACGGTGCGAGCGCCGTCGACCAGGCCCGCCTCGAGGAGCACCTCCGCGTGGTCGAGCCGCGCGCGGTCACGCAGGACCGACGCCTCCATCGCGTCCGCCTCGCGCATGAGGACGAGCGCGCGGGGCAGGTCGCCGTCGACGAAGGCCAGGCAGGCCAGGTTGTGGCGGGCCTTGAACTCCTGTTCGGCGAGCCCGTGGGCGGCTGCGATGTCACGCGCCTCCTCGAGGGCCGCCCGGGAGCCGGCGATCTCGGCGAGCGCGAGGTGGGCCAGCCCGCGGTTGATGAGCATCGCGCACCGCTGGGAGGGGTCCAGGGTGCTGCGGTCCTCGCCGACCGAGTCCAGCGCGGTCAGGGCCGCCCGCCAGTCGCCCGAGCGGACCCGGATGACGCCCTCCTGCACGTGGCTCAGGGCGAGGAGGTGCGGCTCGCCGAAGGCCTCTGCGTCGCCGCGAGCGCCGTGGATGGCATCGAGCGCGGCCGTGAGCCCCCGCAGCTCGAGCTCGGTCCACGCCCCGGTGATGCGGATCCGGACCCGCAGCCGCCGGGCGTCCGGCTCGTGGTGGCCGTCGAGGGCGGCGAGGGCACCCTCGAGCGCGGTCGCCGCGGCGTCGAAGCGACCCACCTCGTTGTCCTGACGCGCCTGTCGGAGCAGGTCCTCGGCTCGCCGGAGCGGGTCGCTCTCGATGCGCCCCTCCTAGACCTCGATCACCGGAGTGATGATCGGCGAGGCCTCCGGGTCGGAGCGCCTCAGGACGAAGTTCACCAGACCGCGCTCCACACCCGCAAAGGTGAATCGGCCCTCGGGATCCGTGCGGGTGCTCCGCGTGCGGCCCCGCTCGCGGAGCTCGACCTCCACGTCCCCCTCGCTGACCCACCCGGCGATGTCCACCCGGGTGGACGCGCTGTGCTCGATGGTCACCATGACGCTCACGCCGTCCCCGGCGAAGGTGACCGTGTCCGCCCGGTCGTAGTCGGTGCCGCGGACCGCGGCGAGCGACGACTCGCGGACGATCTGCGCGACCTCGGCCTCGAGGGAGGCCACGCTCATCGCGAAGGTCACCCGGTCGACGAGGCCCTGCGGGACGGGGTCGAGCTCCTCGTAGGCGTCCCGCAGGGTCGCGAGGGCGCGCAGGTCGAGGTCGTCGATCGGCTCGGCGGCCGACCGCGTCTCACGGTCCGGGGTCGGTGTCATGACGTCATCTCCCAACGGGGGTCGGCAGCGAGCGCTGCGCGGAGCTTGGCGAGGCATCGTCCGCGGGTGGGTCCGATGGAGCCCACGGGCATCCCGAGGGCCTCGGCCACGGCGGCGTAGTCGGGTCGTTGCGCGAAGGCGATGACCCGGAGCAGGGCGCGGCAGCGTTCGGACAGCTGCGCGACGTTGGACCAGACCACCGACCGGTCGACGTCCTCGAGGGCGGCCACCTCGGGGGACGGCGAGACCAGGTCGGGCTCGACGTCGCGGACGTCGTCCTGCGAGGCCGGGGCCTCGCGACGAGCCCTTGCGCCGGAGTTCCAGGAATCCCGACGGGTCGTCGTGAGCAGCCACTTGAGGACGGCCTGCGGGTCCTGGATGTCGGTCGCGTGCTCGACGAGCTTGAGCCAGGTGGTCTGCACGACGTCCTCGGCCGCCTCGCGGCTGGCCCCCTGCTGGCGGGCCACGGCCCAGAGCAGCGGGGTGACCTCCGCGACGAGTGCGGACATCCCGGAGGCGTCGCCGTCGCGGTAGGCGCGGAAGGCGTTCGCGGCGCGGACGGCGAGGTCGCCGGCTCCGGCGGTCTGCATCACGGCTCATCTCCCAGCACGCTGGCGACGGCCTTGCCGACCCGCTCGCGCCGGGCGTCGGCGTCCTCGCAGGGGTCGGTGTCACGAAGCGCGTGGGCCAGCTGTCCGGCGAACGCCGGGGCCGAGAACGAGGACCCGTTCCACACGCCGAAGCCGCACGCGTAGTCGTCGGGGTCCGGGGTGCCGCGCGCCGGCAGGTCGCCGGCCGGCACGTGGACGGCGCCGCGCAGCGACCCGTCGAAGGTCGTGGGCATCGTGCTGACGACGGCGACCCCGCACCGGTACGTGCTCACCCAGGGCCCGGTGTTCGAGAAGAGGGCGACGGTGCTCTCGGTGGGGTTCCACGCGCCGACGCTCACGAGCCGGGCATGCCCCCTGCCGGGGTGTCGGGCCGCCAGGGCGGCCGGCCAGAACGGGGTGGTCGTGGCCCCGTTGCCGGCGGCGGCGACGATCGCCACGTTCGAGGCCTGGAGCAGCCGGAGGACGCCGAAGAGGCCGGCCTCGTCCTCCACCGCGCCGGGGGTCTCGTGGTAGTAACCGAGTGAGAGGCTGACGACGGTCAGCGGCTCGCCCTCCTCCTTGCCGTCCAGGCGAACCCAGTGCCACACGAGGAGGCGCTGCAGGGCGTCGATCAGGTCGCCCTCGTCGGCCGCGCCGTCGCCGTACATCACCGGGACGGCGACGATGCGCGCGTCGGGACAGTGCTGGCGGACGACCCCGGCGATGAACGTGCCGTGGCCGGCCATCGGGTCGAGGAAGCCGTTGAGACGATCGAGGGTGACTCCGCCGAGCTCCGGGTCCTCGTCGGGGCCGAACCGCAGGCCGACGGGGAGGCCGCCGACCGTGGGGTCGCGGTCGACGAGGGGGGAGTCCTCGGGGAACCAGGGATGGCGGCCGAGGCCGGTGTCGAGGATGGCCACGACGGGGGTCCGCCCCTCGCGGGGAGCCGGCGGCATCCCCGCGAACATCACGGGGGTGCGTCCATCGGCCGCCCCGGGGATGCCGACGCCGGAGCCGTACCCGACTCCGGAGCCGTAGCCGACGCCGCTGCCGTACCCGACTCCGGAGCCGTAGCCGACGCCGCTGCCGTAGCCGACGCCCGAGCCGTAGCCGACGCCGCTGCCGTACCCGACGCCCGAGCCGTAGCCGGTGCCCATGAGGACGTGGCACAGGCTCCACGTCGTGGCGGACGGGATGGACTGCGCCCGCCCCTGTTGCAGGACCGACCAGGCGTCGAGCGGCTGGCCGACGCGGTCGGGGGCCGGGACGAGCCGGACCACCTGGCGGGCGAGCTGCCGGAAGCGTTCGCCGTAGCCGAGCTCACGGACCGCGCCCGAGAACCGGTCATCGGCCGGCTCGACGGTGAACCCCAGCTCGCGACCGAGACCTTCGAGCTCCTTGTAGGGGGCCTCGCCCCCGAGCTCGTCCGCCCCGGACAGGCCGGGGATGACGAGACGGTCGGGCCGGTAGACCGTGGGACGAGGGGGCGACTGGTCCCCGACGACGTCGGCGGTGTCCGGGTCGAGGACGACCGCCCCGAAGCGTCGGAACGCTGTCGCCGGAACCGCGAAGATCGGGAAGTTCGGGTGCGGGTCGTGCTGCTGGTCAGGGTCCATCCGTAGCTCCTGTGCGCCGGGCCGGGGAGGTGAACCACTCCGTGCGGTCAGCGTAGTGACGATCGTCCACGGTGAACAGGACTGCTCGAGGGGCGCACCTGATACATCGCCGACCGAGAACTGTCCGAGGATTTCTCCGTCCGGATGTATCAGGGACGGTGCGGGGCGCTCCTCACCGCCGAGACCCGAGAGGAATCAGACTCCGGGCCGGTCGCACCGTCGCCCGGCTCGGAGCGGGACCCGGACGGGGTTTCAGGCCACCACGGCGCCCGGACCTGCGCCGTGGTGGTGCCGGTCCCGCTGGCAGGAAAGCCGGCCACGTCGGAGGAGGCGCCCGCAGGGGGGCGCCGAGGATGCTTCCAGAGGGCGTCCGCCCGACGTGGCCGGCGGCCCCACCGATCGGTCCGGGCCGCGGCGGGGCGGTCAGTCGGTGGTGCCAGGGGGTCGCGTGGCGGCGGCCCAGGCGTCGGCGTGCTCGCCGGCGCCCTCCGACGGCTGCGCAGCCGACGAGTCGCCGGTACGGCCGTGGGAGTCGTGCGCGATGGCCTCCGAGGCGATGGTCCGGCCCTGGCGCAGCTTCTCACCGGTTGCTCGTGCAGCGTCCGCCACGAGGTCGGCGACGACGGGCGCGGCCTTGGTGCGCGCGGCCTCCTTGGCGTGCGCGACCTGCTTCTGCACGGGGTCGGAGTTCCAGACCTTGCCGGAGGTGTGCCGGATCTGCTCGTAGCGGCGGGTCCCCGCCTTCGCCCCGAGGACGTAGCCGGCGGCCATGCCGGCGAGGAAGCTCAGCTTGCCCATGGGGGCTCCTTTCGTCGACCTCCGACCTTACCCACACCGCGTGGGCGGCCGGCCGGGCGAGGCACGCGGGCTGCCGCCGGCGGCTCGGGCATACCCTTGTGCCGCGCCCGGTGGTCCGGGCGAGGAGGGCTCGCATAGTGGCCTAGTGCGGCGGTCTTGAAAACCGCTATGGCGGCAACGTCATCGTGGGTTCGAATCCCACGCCCTCCGCGCGGCTCCCGCGGGAGCCTGCGACCGCGGAGCCGCGCGGAGGGAAGGGGATGACGGGGAGGCTCGAACGCCGTGAGAGCCGGAGTCCCACGCCCGGCGGGAGCCGGCGGGTCAGCGGCGACCGAGGACGCGGTCCAGGAACGAGCCTCCGGTCGCGCCGTCGTCGTGCCCCGGGCAGCGCTGGTCATTGGGCACGCCGGCCATCACCTGGTCGACGTGCTGGCCGCAGCCGGCCCAGGTGGTCTTGCCGCAGATGGAGCAGGTGGCAGGTCGGCACATGATGGATCTCCTCGAGAGGTTGCGGGGTGTGCGGTGGTGACAGGACGGACGGACCGTCAGGCGGCCTCGGCCATCGGCAGCCCGGTCTCGCCGGCCTTCTCGAAGTCGTCGTCGATGGCGACGACGCGGTAGCCGCGCGCCGCCAGGACGGAGGCGGCGATCGACGCGCGGTAGCCGCTGGCGCAGTGGACCCACACCTCGCCGGCCGGCACCTCGTCGACCCGGTCCAGCAGCTCGTGCAGCGGGATCGCGATGGCACCCTCGATGTGCCCGTCCCTGACCTCGGAGTCGCGGCGGACGTCCAGGACGGTGACCTCCCGGTGGTGGCGGACCTCCGAGAGGTCGGCGAAGAGCGCCCGCGGGAAGGTGCCGAGCGGCGCGTCGGTCCACTCGCTCGGGTCGCCGGTGGCGGCGCCCTCGAGCCGGTCGATGCCGATGCGCACCAGCTCGCGCTGGGCCTCGGCGACCTGCTCCGGGGTGTCGCCGAGCAGGGTCAGGGGGGTGCCCCACGGCATGAGCCAGCCGAGGTAGGTGGCGAACTGCCCGTCGACGCCGATGTTGAGGGTGCCGGTGACGTGGCCCCCGGCGAAGGCCGTGCGGTTGCGCAGGTCCACGACCCACTCGCCCGCGGCGATGCGCGCCGCGACGGTGTCCTTGTCGGCCGTCTCCGGCGCCGACAGGTCGGGGGCGTGGGGGCCGGCGCTGTTGAACGGGTCCATGTGCACGTAGTAGGCGGGGTAGTCGTCGAGCCCGGCGAGCGTGTCGGCGACCCAGCGCTCCTCGTCCTCCGTCAGGACGGGGTTCTCGCGCCGCTCCGTGCCGATGGTCGACGACGTGGCGCTGCCCGAGGAGCCCGCCGAGCAGAACGAGCCGAACCCGTGCGTGGGGAGGACGTCGGCGTCGTCGGGGAGGGTGTCGGCCAGCCGGTGCGCGGAGGCGAACTGGTGGTGGACGAGGTCGTCGGTGTGCTCGGGGCCGAGCAGGTCCGGCCGGCCGGTCGCGCCGAACAGCAGCGACCCGCCGGTGAAGACGGCGACTGTCTCGGCGTCTCCGCCCTCGCCGCCGGACTCGAGGGCGTACGAGAGGTGGGTGAAGGTGTGTCCGGGGGTCGCGATGACGCGGACCGTGAGGGTGTCGGACACCTCCACGACGTCTCCGTCGCTGACGGGCGTGCGCTCGAACGAGACGTCGTCCGCCGCGTTGACGTGGTACGCCGCCCCGGTCGCCTCGGCCAGGGCCAGGCCGCCGGTGACGTAGTCGTTGTGGATGTGGGTCTCGAAGACGTGCGTGATCGTGACGCCGGCCTCCTCGGCGAGGTCGAGGACTCGGTCGATGTCGCGCTGCGGGTCGACGACGAGGGCGACCTCACCGTCGTGCACGAGGTACGAGCGGTCCCCCAGCGTCGGCGTCTCGATGGGGATGATGACGGGAGCTTCTGTGCGCATGTGCGGACCTTCCTGTTCTCGTGGCGAAACCACGGCCGGGGTCGGAACGGGCAAAGAGTTTAGTACCCCAAGGGGTATGGCTTCAAACGGAGGGACACCTCCGGCACAGATCCCGCGTACAGCCCCGTGCCGGAGCGTGGCCCCGGCGGCTCGGACCCGGCTACCGTGTCGGGATGGACGACCGGGAGCCCGTGCGCGTCATCCGCGACGACGAGCTCGTCGAGGCCGACCCGACCTCCGGGATGCTCCGCCGCCGGGCCTTCGAGGTGCCGGGCCTGTGGTCCGGGCAGGTGGTCACCGACCCCGGGGCCGTCTCGGGGTGGCACCACCACGACTCCAACGTCAGCACCCTCTACGTCGTCCGCGGCGTCCTCCGGCTCGAGTGCGAGGGCGTCGAGGGATGGGTCGACGCCACGGCCGGCAGCTACGTCCACGTCCCCGCGTTCACCGTGCACCGGGAGTCCAACCCGGGACGCGAGCCGTCGCTCGCCGTCATCGCCCGCGCCGGCATCGGCATCCCGACGGTCAACGTCGGTGCCGCGCCGCCACCGCACCGGTGAGCGAGGTCGACGACCGGGGCGTCAGCGCTCCGCCGGTCGACGCGAGCGAGGGTGCCCTCGATGCCGTGCTCCACGGTCTCGAGGAGGCCGCGGCCCCCTTCGCGGAGGCCGCACACGACGCGGTGGCGACGGCCCGCGACTCGGTCGAGACGGTCGGCGAGGTGACCGCCCAGGTCGTCGAGACCACCGCTCGGGCCGCGGAGGTCGCCGAGACGCACGCCGCCGTGAGCACCGGCGCGCGGCTCGGGTTCTTCCTCGACGGCCTCCTGCACGTGGCGATGGGGTGGGCCGGGCTCCAGATCGTCTGGGCCGGGCGCAGCCGGAGCACCGCCGACGAGTCGGGCGCGCTGACCGCCATCGCGACCACCCTGGGCGGCCGGGCGGTCCTGTGGGTCGGTTTCGTCGGGTTCACCGTCGTCACGGTCTGGAACCTCGCCCGCGCCCTGACCGGCCGGCACTGCCACACCCGGCTCAAGCGCCTCGAGCACGGCGCGGACGGGGTCGCCTACGCCACCGTCGCGTGGTCCGCGGCCGCCTTCGCCGTCGGCGCCGGTCAGACCAGCCGCGACTCCACGATCGGCATCACCCGGACCCTGCTCGCGCTCCCCGGTGGCGTCCTCCTCGTGGTCGGCGCCGGGATCGCGGTCGCCGGCGTCGGAGCCTTCAGCATCTGGTCCGGGCTCTCGCGGGACTTCCTCGTCGACCTCGCCCGCCGCCCCGGCCGTGCCCTCGTCGTCGTCGGCATCGTCGGGTTCGTCGCGCGCGGCATCGCCTTCGGCATCGTCGGGCTGCTCTTCGTCGTCGCCGCGTGGACCCACGACGTCCGGGAGTCGACGGGCATCGACGGCGCGCTGCACGCGCTGCAGGGCGCGCCCGCCGGCCGGTACGCCCTCGCCGTCATCTCCCTGGGCCTGGTCTTCTTCGGCGTGTACCTCATGACCCGGGCCCGCCACCTGCGCCGCTGACGTCGGCGCGCGAGAGGTCAGGACGGCGGGGGGATCTCGCCGGATCCGCGGACCACGAGGCTGGGCTCGAGCACGACGTGACGCGGCGGCGCCGTGTTGCCGCCGATCCGGCCGAAGAGCATCTCCGCGACCGTCCGGCCGATGCGCCCCACGTCCTGCCGGATGACCGTCAGCGGCGGGTCGAGCAGGTCGGCCATCGGGAAGTCGTCGAAGCCGACGAGGGCCACCCTCCGGCGCAGGCCACGCTCGGCGAGCGCACGCACGGCGCCTGCGGCGAGGATGTTCCGGCCCGCGAAGATGGCGGTCGGCGGGTCGTCGAGGTCGAGCAGCTGGTGGACGACCTCGGTGGCGTCGTCGGTCGAGCTGAGGCCCTCGACGAGGAGGCGGTCGTCGTGGCGCAGCCCCCGGTCGGTGTGTGCCGCGGTGAAGCCCGCGACGCGGTCCTGGGCGGTCGGGATCTGCGGTAGGTGGAACAGGCCCGCGATCCGGCGGTGACCCTGGTCGAGGAGGTGGTCCGTCGCGAGGCAGGCGCCGAGGCGGTTGTCGACGGTGACCGAGTCCGCGTCGACCCCACGCGGGGGGCGGTCGACGAAGACCGCCGGTGTGCCGGTGCGCAGCTCGGCCACGAGGTAGTCCTGGCGCTGGCTCGCCGGCATGATGACCAGACCGTCGACCCGACGGCTGACGAGGTCGTGGACGAGCTCGCGCTCGCGGTCGACCCCCTCGTCGAGGCTCGCGGCGAGGATCCCGGTGCGGTGTGGGCGGGCGGCGTCCTCGAGGGCCCGGAGCAGCCCGGAGGAGAACGAGTTCGACAGGTCCTGCACCAGCGCCCCGATGAGCCCGGACCGAGCACCCGTGCGGCGCAGGTTGCTCGCGGCGAGGTTGGGTCGGTAGTCGAGCCGACGCACGGCGGCGCCCACCCGCCCGCGGACGTCGGCGGAGACTCCGGGCTCGTCGTTGACGACCCGGGACACGGTCTTGAGGCTGACCCCGGCCAGCGCAGCGACCTCGCGCATGGTCGCGCGGGAGCGTCCGGAATCGGACAACGATGTCACAGCCACGTCACGATGTGTAACGCACTCTTGACCTGCCCGCAAGGGAACGGTACTAATGACCCTTGACAACGTTGTCATGACGCAGCGCGGTCGGCCCAGTAGAGCACTCAAAGGAGAGTCACGGACCATGCACACCCGTCAGGTATCCCCCTCGCGCGCAGCCCACCGCCTCGTCGCCGCCGTCGGCATCGTCGGGCTCGCCCTCACGGCCGCCGCCTGCGGCTCCGACAGCGGCAGTGACAGCGGTAGCGGCTCCGGCGGCACCGAGAAGATCGGCGTCGCGCTCATCACCAAGGACAGCACCAACCCGTTCTTCGTCGCCATGCAGAAGGGCGCCCAGGCCGACGCCGCCAAGAACAACGTCGAGCTCACCGTCGCCTCCGGCAAGCAGGAGGGCGACGACGCCGGCCAGATCGCGGCGATCGAGCAGGCCGTCGTCCGCGGCGACAAGGGAATCCTCATCACCCCGATGTCCACCGGCGTCAACGACGCGATCAAGAAGGCACGCGACGCCGGCCTCTACGTCATCGCCCTCGACACCCCGCCGGACCCGCCCGAGACCGTCGACATCACCTTCGCCACCGACAACCGGCTCGCCGGCCAGCTCATCGGCAAGTGGGCCGCGGCCCAGCTCGACGGCAAGCCCGCCACCATCGCCCTGCTCGACCTGTTCAACGACAAGATCGTCTCCGTCGACTACGACCGCGACCAGGGCTTCCTCGAGGGCATGGGCATCGACGTCGCCGACGGCAAGAAGAACGGCGACGAGGCCAAGACCGGCTCCTACAGCGGCGGCCAGGGCGGCACGTACACCATCGTCTGCAACGAGCCGAGCAACGGCGCCGAGGACGGCGGACGCACCGCCATGGAGACCTGCCTCTCCAAGAGCGACGGCATCAACGTCGTGTACACGATCAACGAGCCGGCCGCGGTCGGCGCGTCCGCGGCCCTCAAGGCCGCCGGCATCACCGACGCCCTCATCGTCTCGGTCGACGGCGGCTGTGCCGGCGTCAGCTCCGTCAAGGACGGGACGATCGGTGCGACGTCGCAGCAGTACCCGCTGAAGATGGCGACCCTCGGCATGGAGGCCATCGCCGGCATCGCGCGCGGTGGTGAGAAGCCGAAGACCACCGATGGTCTCGACTTCTTCAACACCGGTGTCGCACTCGTCACGGACAAGCCCGTCGACGGCGTCGAGAGCATCGACACCGCCAAGGGCTCCGAGATCTGCTGGGGCTGACCCCGATGTCGTCGTCCACATCGCCTGCTGCCGCCGAGTTCGCTCGGCGGCAGCAGGGCCCCGTCCAGCGGCTGCAGCACCTGCTCCACGGCCACCCCTGGGTCAGCCCGCTGATGCTGCTCGTCCTCACCACGATCGCCTTCACGGCGCTCAACACGAGGTACATCTCGGCGAACGCCCAGTCTCTGCTGCTCCAGCAGGTGGCGGTCATCGCCTGCCTCGCCATCGGCCAGACGCTCGTCATCCTCACCGCCGGTATCGACCTGTCCGTCGGCGCCGTCACGATCCTCGCGATGATGGTGATGGCCACCCTGGCGGCCGAGAACGGCGTGCCGGGGTTCCTGGCGATCATCATCGGTGTCGCCCTCGCGGTCGGAGCCGGGTTCCTCAACGGTGTCCTCGTGACCCGCGTCAACCTCCCGCCGTTCATCGTCACCCTCGGCACGCTGTCGATCTTCACGGCGATCGCGCTGCTCTACTCGGGCGGGTCGAGCATCCAGAACAACCGGCTGCCCGATCTCATGAACGTCACCGGCAAGACCTTCTCCATCGGCGGCTTCCGGGTCACCGTCGGGGTGGTCATGGTCCTCGTGCTCTACGCCGTCGTCGGGTTCGCCCTGAGCCAGACGGCGTGGGGCCGCCACGTCTTCGCCGTCGGTGACGACGCCGAGTCGGCGCGCCTCTCGGGTGTCGAGAGCAAGCGCGTCCTGCTGTCGGTGTACACCGTCGCCGGGCTCATCTACGGACTCGCGGCCTGGATCCAGATCGGCCGGGCTGGTGCGGCGACACCCAACGGCATCCCCGACGCCAACCTCGACAGCATCACCGCCGTCGTCATCGGCGGCACCTCGCTGTTCGGTGGTCGCGGCGGACTGATCGGCAGCCTCCTCGGCGCGATCATCGTCGGTGCGTTCACCCTGGGGCTCTCCCTGGCCGGCGTCGACCAGCAGTGGCGGCTCCTCGCGATCGGCGTCCTCGTCATCGTCGCCGTCTCGGTCGACCAGTGGATCCGGAGGGTCAAGGCATGAGCACCATCGAACGGCTTCCCCTCACGGTGGACCACCTCCCCGACGACAAGCAGCGGATCTACGAGGCCGAGCCGATCCTCTCGGCGCGGAACGTGGTCATCACCTTCGGTCGCGTCATCGGCCTCGACGGGGTCGACCTCGACCTCTACAAGGGGGAGGTCCTCGCGGTCATCGGCGACAACGGCGCCGGCAAGTCGACCCTCATCAAGTGCCTCACCGGGGCCTATGTCCCGGACTCGGGGCAGATCTACGTCGACGGGTCGCCGGTCACCTTCCGTCGGCCCCAGGACGCGCGGGAGGCGGGCATCGAGACGGTGTACCAGCAGCTCGCGGTCATCCCGGCGCTCGACATCGCGAGCAACCTCTACCTGGCCCGTGAGGAGCGCCGCCCCGGTCCGCTCGGGTCGGTCCTGCGGATGCTCGACAAGAAGGGCATGAAGGAGCGCGCCGGTGACTCGGTGCAGAAGCTCGGCATCCAGACGATCCAGAACATGGGCCAGGCGGTCGAGACGCTCTCGGGTGGTCAGCGCCAGGCGGTGGCCGTGGCGCGAGCCGCGGCATTCGGCTCCAACGTCGTCGTCCTCGACGAGCCGACGGCCGCACTCGGCGTCAAGGAGTCGGGGATGGTCCTCGACATGATCAAGCAGCTCCGTGACAACGGGCTCGCCGTCATCCTCATCAGCCACAACATGCCCCACGTGTGGGAGGCCGCCGACCGGATCCACATCCAGCGGCTCGGCGGCTGCGCGGGCGTCATCACCCCGCAGTCCCACGACATGGGCGAGGGCGTCGCCATCATGACCGGCGCCACGACACTCTCGCCCTCCTGATCGCGGAGCGCCGCACCCGCGGGACGACCGGGTGCGGCGCTCCGTCCTACCCCTGCCGGCGGGGTGCCTCCGCTGCGGCACGACGGAGTGCACATGACCATCGTCGTCGGCTACGTGCCCCGGCGTCAGGGCCTCGCCGCCCTCGAGGCGGCCGTCTCGGAGTCCGCGCGTACCGGGGAGCGGCTCGTCGTCGTCAACGCCGGCCCTGACGGCGAGGCTCGCCGCGCCGGCCTCGCGGACCGTCGCGACATCGACGCCCTCTGCCGGGTCCTGGTGGATCTCGACGTGCCGTACGAGGTCCACCAGCCCGCCGGGGGCCTGGCGCCGGCCGACGAGCTGCTGCGCACGGCGCAGGCGGTCGGCGCGCGCGTGCTCGTCGTCGGCCTCCGGCACGGCCATCCGCTCGGGCGCGAGGGCGGTGGGTCGACCGTGCGGCAGGTGCTCCTCGACGCCGGGTGCGACGTCCTCGTCGTGCGCTTCCGCGGGGCCTGAGGCGGCTGCCCGCACGCGCTGCGGGCGGCTGCCGTTCGCCGTCACGTCACCCGCTCGGACCGCTCAGTGAACAGGTGCCGTCGCCGACCGGCGAGCCGGTCGGCTCTCTGCTAAATTCCGTGGCGGTTGCAGCAACAGCAGTACCTCGAAGGTCGAACTACCCTCGCGCCACAGGGGGCTGGAGTCGCATCCACGGCCGGCGCGAGGTGTGCCGGGCGAGTGCTACACAGGAAAAGGACGTACCCCCCACATGGCACAGGGCACCGTGAAGTGGTTCAACTCCGAGAAGGGCTTTGGTTTCATCGCCCAGGACGGTGGCGGCCCCGACGTGTTCGTTCACTACTCCGCGATCGACACCCAGGGCTACCGCAGCCTGGACGAGGCGCAGCGGGTCGAGTTCGAGGTCACGCAGGGTCCGAAGGGTCCGCAGGCCGACCAGGTCCGCCCCATCTGACCGGGCTACCCCCCGCGTCGCACGACGACCCCCGTCCGGTCCTCCGGGCGGGGGTCGTCGCCGTCCATCCCGGGGCGTGCGTCCTGGGTGTACACGAATCGTCGAATGTGTCAGTTCGTGTACGGGGGGAGGGTCGTCGGCGTCCGGGCGGGGTGTGCACGAATCGTCGAATGTGTCAGTTCGTGTACGGGGGCAGGTCGACGGTTTCCGGGGGGTGTGTGCACGAATCGTCGAATGTGTCAGTTCGTGTACGCGTCGCTTCCTGGTCCCCGGCCCCGGCCCCGGTCCCCGGTTCCCGGTTCTCGGTTCTCGGTTCTCGGTTCACGGGGTGAGGGCGATGGTGCGGTCAGGGGGCCGCGAGGTCGGTGAGGAACGACTTGGCGATGGGTGCGGCGACCGTCCCGCCGCTCGCCCCGGCCTCGACGAGCACCGCGAACGCGATGTCACCCTGGTACCCGGTGAACCACACGTACGGCTTCTCGTCGACGCCGTGGTCGGCGGTGCCGGTCTTGCCCCGGACCGTCCCACCCGGCGTGCCCCGCAGCGTCGTCGCCGTCCCGGTGGTGACGACCTCCGCCATCATCGCCCGGATCTGGCCGACCGCCTGCCCGTCGAGGGGCGTGGGGCGCGGGCCGCCCTCACCACTGCGCACGAGGACCGGCGGCAGGTACGTCCCGCGCCCGATGCTCGCCGACATCACCGCGAGCGACAGCGGCGAGACCTCGTCGCGCGCCTGGCCGATGACGGCTGCCGCCTGGTCGGTTCCGGCGCGCGTCTCCGGGATGCTGCCGTCGAAGGCCCCGGCCACGCCGAGGGTGTCCGCCCAGCCGGCGCCGATCCCGAGGGCCTTGGCCGCGGTCGTCAGGTCCGTGCTCGCGAGCTTCTGGGAGAGCGAGATGAAGGCGGTGTTGCACGAGTGGGCGAAGTCCTGCGAGAACGGCACCGACCCGGGGATGGACTCGCCGGCGTAGTTGTGGAAGGACCGCCCGTCCACCGTCACGGTCTCGGGGCACGGGACGGTGCTCGTGGGGGTCGTGATTCCGCGGGTCAGGTACGCGTAGGTGGAGGCGACCTTGAAGGTCGAGCCCGGGGGGTACTTCCCGCGGATGGCCCGGTCGAAGCCGCTGGCCGGCGAGTTGGCCGCCGCGAGGACCTCACCGGTGGGGACGTCGACCGCGACGATCGCGCCGGGCACCGAGAGGTCGGCGTCGGCGAGCGCCTTCTCGGCGGCCTGCTCGACCCGCGGTGAGAGAGTCGTGGAGACGTCCGTGCCGGGCACCGGCTCGGCGGTGAACAGGGTCCTTCCCCCGCTCGTCGCCACGGTGAGCCCTGCCGTGCCGGCCAGCGTCTCGTCGTACTGGGCCTGCAGGCCGCTGAGGCCCGCACGGTCGCCGGCGACGTAGCGGCCCGCGCTCTTGTCCACCACCTCGGCGGTCACCTCGCCGACGGTGCCGAGCAGGGGCTGGCCGAAGGTGCGCGTCGGACCGAGCGGCTGCGTCGCGGTCGGCGCGATGACGCCGGTGATCGCCTCGAGCTCGGCCTTGCGGGCTGCGTAGTCGGCCTCCCGGTAGGTGATGACGGGGATGGGCGCCTGCGAGCCCGTGCGCTTGCGCTCCGCCAGCGCCGTGACGAGCGAACCCTTCGTCACGCCGGTGACCGCCTCGAGGGCGGCCGCCCCGGCGGCGTCGGCCCGGACCGGGTCCAGCTGCACCTCGTGGACGGTGCCCTGGGGCATGAGCGGCGTGCCGTCGCGGTCGAGCAGGTCCCCACGGGTCGGGGCCGTGCGCTCCAGCGCCAGGGTCTCGCCCGGTGCGAGCTCGGGGTGCCACGGCGAGCCGTCGCCCGGGCCCGAGACGACCCATCCGGCGCTCTCCTCGAGGAGCCGTACGGGGGTCTCGTACCGCCACTCGACGTCGCCGGGCAGCGTCCACGCGACCGTCAGCGTGGCGGAGGCGCTCGACCCGTCCCGCGAGAACCTGCCGGCCTCCGCGGCCACGGGGGCGGAGCCCAGTGCCTTGACGGCGGTGGCGAAGTCCTCCGGCGCGCCGCTCTCCGCGAACGGCACGCCGGTCAGGTCCCGCGCGCGCCAGCCCTCGACGTAGCGGGTCAGCACGGCGCGCGCCGCGGCGTCCTGCTCGGACTCGCCCTGCGCCCACCACCAGGCCCCGCCGGCGGCCGCCCCCGCGACGACGAGAAGCGCCACCATCGCCCATGCGATCCGTCGTCCCATGGGCCCATCCTGACTGATCCCGCCGCACCCGTCCCGCGGTACGGCTGGTCCACAGCAGCTTCCCGGCCGGGGCTCAGGTTCGGTCCGTACACTTCTCGGGACGTCTGCCGCGCCTGTCGCCACGGCCCTCTGCTCGTGGGCGCGCGGACCCACGGAGGAGCCCCACGTGTCGGAACCCACCCGGCGCACCCGGTCGGAGGCGCGGGCCGCGACCGGTCACTCGACCCGACGGCGCCGGATCCTGGCGGCCGTGACGGCGGTCGTCGTCGTGCTGGCCGGGGCCGCGGGGTTCGCATGGTGGCGGCTCGAGGGGAACATCAGCCGACTCGACATCAGCGGCTCGCTCGCCAGCGACCGGCCCACCGTGGCGGCGGGCCCGCTGAACATCCTCCTCATCGGGTCCGACACCCGCGTGGGGCAGGACGCCCCCGATGCCGCCCAGGTCTCGGGTGCGCGGTCCGACACCACGCTCATCGCGCACCTGTCGGCCGACCGCAAGCACGTCACCGTGGTCTCGGTCCCGCGTGACTCGATGGTGCCGATGCCGCGCAACTGCGACGCGAAGGTCCCGAAGAGCGAGTGGCCGGTGCAGCAGGTCAACTCGGCGTTCAGCCTCGGTGGGCCGGCCTGCCTCATCAACACCATCGAGGGCGACACGGGCATCTTCATCAACCACTTCGCCGTCGTCGACTTCAGCGGCTTCAAGGGGATGGTCGACGCGCTCGGTGGCGTGCCGGTGTGCACCCCCGTCGCGATCGACGACCCCAAGGCGCACCTCCAGCTCGCGGCCGGCCGGCACGTCCTCGACGGCACCCAGGCGCTCGGCTACGTGCGGGTGCGCTACACCGAGGGCGACGGCTCGGACCTCGGCCGGATCAAGCGGCAGCAGGCGTTCCTGTCCTCGATCGTGCAGGAGGCCACCCGCACCTCGCTGCTGCTGCGCCCGGACCGGCTCTACGGCTTCCTCGACGCCGCGACCCGCTCGCTGACCACGGACGAGGACCTCAGCCTGGGCACCATGAAGGACATCGCCACGTCGGTCAAGGACATCGGGATCCAGAACGTCGCGTTCGTCACCGTCCCGGTGGAGACCTACCCGCAGGACCCGAACCGCGTCCAGTGGACCGATGCCGCCGAGACGCTCTGGACGGCGATCAAGGACGACCAGCCCGTCACCGGGAAGTCCGCGACCGCGTCACCGACCCCGTCCCCGACCGCATCCCTCACCGTGAGCCCGGCCGACATCCGGGTGGAGGTCGTCAACGCCACCGGGGTGAGCGGCCTCGCCGCCGAGGTGGCCGCGGCGCTCACGGTGCAGGGCTTCACGGGGATCACCACCGGCTCGACCGCCGACCGGCCGTCCGGTGTCCGGGTCGAGTACGCCCCGGCGCAGGCGGAGGCCGCGCGGACCGTCGCCGCGGCCTTCCCGGGGTCGACCCTCGCGGAGGACGCGACGCTCGGCTCGGTCGTCCGGGTGACGGTGGGCGCCGGTGCTCCGGCCGTCGTGGAGGTGCCGAACCGGCTCGGGACCGACCCCATCCCCACCCCCTCGGTGTCCGCACCCGCCCCCACGAGCTCGATCGAGGCCCGCACCGCGGACCAGGACATCTGTTCCTGACGCCTCGACCCACGGACCGATGCAAAGGCATCGGCTGATGATGCTTTCCGGTGCGATGCCCCGCCGGGGTCTCGCCAAGCCCCGTGGAAGTTGGTTGAGTGCGGACGGACCCGCGTGAAAGGACGTCCTCCGTGACCGCCTCCCCAGCCTCCACCGCCCCCGGGCGGGGTGTGCCGCCCCCGCCCTACGACCGCTCGGCAGCGACCGTGGGCATCGTCCACTTCGGCGTCGGCAACTTCCACCGCTCGCACCAGGCGATGTACCTCGACCGCCTCATGGCGACCGGCGGCGGTCAGGACTGGGGCATCTGCGGTGTCGGGGTGCTCCCCGGGGACGTGGCCATGCGTGACGCGATGCGCGCACAGGACTGCCTGTTCACCCTGGTCGTGCGCCACCCCGACGGGTCCCTCGAACCCCACGTCGTCGGTTCGATGCTCGAGTACCTCTGGGCGCCCGAGGACGCCGCCGCGGTCCGGGCCCGGCTCGTCGACCCCGCCGTGCGGATCGTCAGCCTCACCGTCACCGAAGGCGGGTACCTCAAGAACGCCGCCACCGGACGCTTCGACCCGACGGACGCCTCCGTGGTGCACGACGTCGACCACCCCGAGCAGCCCCGGACCGCCTTCGCCTACGTCGTCGACGGGCTCCGTCGGCGCCGGGAGGCGGGAGTGGCGCCCTTCACGGTGCTGTCCTGTGACAACCTCCAGGGCAACGGCGACGTGTGCCGCCAGACGGTGGTCGGCTTCGCACGGCTGGTCGACCCCGACCTCGCGGACTGGATCGAGGCGCAGGTCTCCTTCCCGAACTGCATGGTCGACCGCATCACCCCCGCCACGACCGACGCCGACCGCGACTCCCTCCTGCGCGACTTCGGCATCGAGGACCGCTGGCCGGTGCCGGCGGAGCCCTTCACGCAGTGGATCGTCGAGGACGAGTTCCCCCTCGGCCGACCGGATCTGGAGAAGGTCGACGTCCAGTTCGTCGAGGACGTCAAGCCCTACGAGCTGATGAAGCTGCGGCTGCTCAACGCGAGCCACCAGGCCATCGCGTACCTCGGGACGCCGCTCGGCTACACCGTCGTCGACGAGACGGTGCGTGACGACCGCATCCGTCGCTACCTCGAGCGCTACATGGCCGACGAGGCCGCACCGACCCTCGGTGAGCTCCCCGGCATCGACCTCCCGGCGTACATGGAGACCCTCGTCGAGCGGTTCGCCAACCCGGGGATCCGGGACACGCTCGTCCGGTTGGCCACCGACGGCGCGAACCGGATGGCCACGTTCACCCTGCCGGCGGTCCGGGACAACCTGGCCGCGGGGCGCCCCGTCGCGCTCGGCGCGCTCATGGTGGCCGCGTGGGCGGAGTACTGGGCCGTCATCGCCCGCGGCGGGCTTCCGGCCGAGGAGGTGCCCCCGGACGTGCACGCCGACACGCTCCGGGCCGCGGCGGCCGCCGACGACCCCGCGGCGTTCATGGGGGTCGAGGCCATCTTCGGTGACCTCGGGAGTGACCCGACGTTCCGGGCCGAGTTCCTGCGCGCCCGGGCCGCACTCGTCGCGGAGGGGGTCGCCGAGACCCTGGACGAGGCCCTCGGCGACTAGTCGCACGTGGGCGTGGGACTCGTCGCGCCTACTCCTCGACAGGTGCCCGCAGGCCGAGGCTGAAGAGCTCCGGCGGCGGCTTCTGCGACGACTCCATCTTGCGGTAGCTGGTCGGGGTGGTGCCCACCTCGGCGAGGAACTGCCGGTTGAAGTTCGCCATGTTGTGGTACCCGCTCGCCGCCGCCACCTGCGCGATCGCATCGTCCGTGGTGTCGAGGAGGCGGCGGGCGTGGGCGATCCGCAGCTTCTTGACCATCCCGCTGAAGGTCATCCCCGTCGCGCCCTTGAAGTACTTCGAGAACGTCGGTTCGGACATGTACGCCAGCTGGGCCGCGTGGGCGAGCCGGATGTCCCCGGTGAGGTTCTCGAAGATGTAGGCGAGGCCGGCCTCCACGGCCCCCAGCGAGTTGGCGTCGGCCGGCCGGCCCAGCCACTCGCTCGCGACCACCTGGCGGTCCTCGGCGGGGGCGCGTGCGAACTGCGCGAGCAGCCGGAAGAGCAGGGAGATCTGCTCGGCGCCCTCGGTGTGCACGACCTTGAAGATGGTCTCCGCCGTGCGCCAGGCGGTGGCGCCGGAGAAGACCAGCCCGCGCGCGGACTCGCGCAGGATGTCGTCGATCTCCTGGAGCTCGGGGATGAGCTCCATGCACCCGCGGATCCACTCGTCCGTGAACTGGATGACGGCGTCGCGGTCGACGGCGACCTCGCCGGCCGGGAGGTCGCTCACCCAGTCGTGCGGCAGGTTCGGACCCATCATGCTCACCTGGCCCGGAGAGAAGGTCCCGACGTGGTCGCCGGCGATGAAGCTGCCGTCCGACTTGGTGATGAGGTGGATCTCGTACTCGGGGTGCGCCCCCCAGCCGCAGATCTCGCTCGGGAAGTCGTGGGTCAGGGTGCGGATGGCGTGCTGGGGGTGTGGGGGGATGACCTCCCGCCGCGGGGCGTCCGGGTACGGACCGCGCCCGACGGGCTCGTCCGCCGTCGGGTCCTCGACGCGACGCGAGGGGAAGTCGGCGAGGCGAGCGCGCGGGGTGCCCGTGGACTGATACGAAATCGTGACCACCTTCTCCTTGACGCACCCTCGAGGTGAGGAGTCAGCAGCACGGCTGCGGCGTCTCGCGCGCTCGAGGAGTGACCGCCCTGATGCGCGACAGAAAGATTGTATCGAAATGCGCGGTGGTTGGTGCTTGTCGCCGCGATGAGCCGCTCCCTACGTTGGACGGAGTTCAGGCGGTCCAGGCCGCAGGACGACCTCGGGCCGATCCCGGGGACCTCCCACCCCTCGGGGGCCGGGACCACCTACCAAAGGAGTTAGGAATGCTTGCGACAAAGCGCATGCTGACGTTCGGGGCCGGAGCCCTCGCGTCGGCCATGACGTTGGCCGCGTGCTCGTCGGGAGCCGTCTCGTCGGACAACGGCGCCGCCGGCGGCAACGTCACCCTCAACGTGGCCACCGTGAACAACGGCCAGATGAAGGACATGGAGCAGTTGAAGTCGGAGTACGAGGCTGCCAACCCCGGGACGACCGTCAACTTCCAGGTCATGGAGGAGGCCGACCTCCGCGCCGCCGTCACGGCGGACGTCGCGAGTGGTGCCGGCCAGTACGACGTCGTCACCATCGGTGCCTACGAGACGCCGCAGTGGGGCGCCCTCGGCTGGCTCGTCGACCTCACCGAGCCGCTCAAGTCCGACGCGAACTACGACGTCGAGGACATCCTGCCGCCCGTCCGGGCCGCGATCTCCAACGACGGCAAGCAGTACGCGGTGCCGTTCTACGGCGAGTCCTCGATCCTCATGTACAACAAGGAGATCCTCGACAAGGCCGGCGTCACGCTCTCGGCCAACCCGACCTGGCAGCAGGTCGCGGACGCCGCCAAGAAGGTCAACACCTCCGACACGGCCGGGATCTGCATGCGCGGCAAGCCCGGCTGGGGTGACCTGTTCGCCCCGCTGACGACCGTGGTCCAGACCTTCGGCGGCAACTGGTACGACATGGAGTGGAACGCCACCGTCGACAGCCCGGAGTGGAAGGAGGCGGTCACCTTCTACAAGACGATGCTCGACGAGTCGGGCGAGAAGGACCCGGTCTCCTACAGCTTCAACGAGTGCCTCACCGCGCTCAAGGAGAACAAGGCCGCGATGTGGGCCGACGCCTCCGTCGCCGCGTCCCTCCTCGAGGCCGACGACTCGCCGGTCAAGGGCAAGATGGGCTACGCCCACATGCCGGTCGTCAAGACCAAGGAGTCCGGCTGGCTGTGGAGCTGGAACCTCGCGATCCCGGCGACGACGAAGAACAAGGACGCCGCGATCGACTTCGTGAAGTGGGCGACGAGCAAGGACTACATCCAGCTCGTCGGCGAGAAGATCGGCTGGTCCAACGTGCCCCCGGGCTCGCGCACCTCGACGTACGAGCTCCCGCAGTACAAGGAGGCGGCCGCCGCCTACGCGCCGATCACCCTCGACGTCATGAGCTCGGTCAACCCGGAGCAGCCGGGCGTCAACCCGCAGCCCTGGGTCGGCATCCAGTACGTCTCCATCCCGGAGTTCCAGGACGTGGGCAACCAGTGCGCGCAGCTCATCGCCGACTACATCGCGAACCGTTCCACGGTCGACGACGCACTCGCGAAGTGCCAGACGGTCGCGCAGAAGGCCGGCGACGCCCACAAGGGCTGACCGACCCGCAACGGGTGAGCACGTAGCACCCGCGGTGTCGGGGCCGGACGGAGACGTCCGGCCCCGACACTGCACCACCGGCAAGACCACGTCGCACAAGGGAGTGCCCAGATGTCCATGACCGACGTCGACACGGTGGAGGCCAAGACCGCCACCGACCCCAGGCGGGTGAAGAAGGGGGACTTCCGCGCGGCGCGTGGACTCGTGTCCCCCGCGATCATCTTCCTCATCCTGCTCACGCAGGTCCCCTTCCTCGTCACCATCGGCTTCTCGACGATCAAGTGGAACCTGCTCTACCCCGACCAGCGCGAGTTCACGGGGTTCGACAACTACGTCACCGCGCTCAGCTCGGGCGCGCTGTGGCCCTCGATCGTCGCGACCGTCCTCATCACCGCCCTGTCGGTCACCCTGTCGCTGGTCCTCGGGCTGCTGTTCGCGCTGCTGCTCGACCGCCAGTTCCCCGGCCAGGCCATCGCCCGGACGCTGATGATCACCCCGTTCCTCATCATGCCGGCCGCGGCCGCCCTGATCTGGAAGTACTCGATGTTCGACACGAACATCGGCATCCTCAACTGGCTCTCCCGGATCTCGGGCCTGCCGGTCGTCTCGTGGTCCACCGAGCACCCCATGGCGTCCGTCGTCATCGTCCTGACCTGGCAGTTCACGCCGTTCATGATGCTCATCCTGCTGGCGGGGCTGCAGGGTCAGGACAAGGCGATCATGGAGGCTGCCCAGGTCGACGGCGCGGGCACGTGGCGCACCTTCACCTGGATCACGCTCCCGCACCTGCGGATGTACGTCGAGATCGGTGTGCTGCTGGGCTCGGTCATCATCATCCAGGTCTTCGACCCGATCGCCATCCTCACCAAGGGCACGGGCGGGACCAAGACCCTCGCCTACCTGCTCTACGAACGCGCGTTCATCGGCCTGGACGTCGGGGAGGCCGCCGCCTACGGCGTCGTCACCGTCGTCCTGACGATCATCGTGGCCACCGTCGCGCTCCGCACGCTGTTCAAGGTCTTCATGGCAGGAGGGTCACGATGAACACCAAGACCAAGGGCACACTGACCACGATCGGCACCTGGGTACTGGTCCTGATCTTCTTCTTCCCGGTCTTCTGGATGCTCCTCAACGGGTTCAAGCCGGAGTCGGTGGCGTCCTCGACCACGCCGAGCCTGTTCTTCAGCCCGTCGCTCGAGGGCTTCCAGGCCGCCTTCGACCGCGGGATGCAGGGCTACCTGATCAACTCGCTCACCGCCTCGGTCACCGCGACCGTCATCGCCGTGCTGCTGGCGATCCCCGCCGCATACGCCCTGTCGATCCGGCGGGTCAAGAACGTCGAGGGCTCCCTGACGTTCTTCATCTCCACCCGGTTCATGCCGTTGGCCGCGGTCGTGCTCCCCCTGTTCATGATCTTCAAGGAGCTCGGGCTGCTCGACAACATCTACGCGCTGGCCGTCGTCTACGCCGCGGTGAACCTGCCCGTGACGGTGTGGATGATGCGCTCGTTCTTCCTCGAGGTGCCGTTCGAGATCATCGAAGCCGCCCGCGTCGACGGCGCCGGTCTCTACCGCGAGATCGTCCGCATCGTCCTGCCCCTGGTCCTGCCCGGGGTCGCCGCGGCCGCGCTGATCTCCTTCATCTTCAGCTGGAACGAGTACTTCCTCTCGACGCTGCTCACGAGCTCCTCGGCCCGCACGACGCCGCCGTTCCTCGGCAGCTTCGTGGACGGCCGCGGTCAGTTCCTCGCGGTCCTCTCGGCGGCGGCGACCATCGCCGCACTGCCGGTGATCATCGCCGGATGGGTCGCGCAGAAGCAGCTGGTGCGCGGTCTCTCGATGGGTGCCATCAAGTGACCGAGACCGCTCCGGTCGGCCGGATCGCGGGCGGGGCGGCCTGATGCCCGCCCCGTCCCGCGACCTCGCCGGAACCGTCGTCGTCGTCACCGGCGCCGGCGGAGGCATCGGGGGCGCCACGGTCCGCCTCGCCGTCGAGGCGGGGGCCCGGGTCGTCGCCGGTGACGTCCGCCCCGAGCCGCTCCGGGCCCTCGTCGAGGAGCTGGGCGCCGACCGGGTGGCCCCGGTCGTCGGTGACGTCCGCCGCGAGGCCACCGCCGAGGACCTCCTCGCCGGCGGCGTCGAGGCCTTCGGACGGGTGGACTCGGTGATCGCGAACGCTGCGGTCGGGTTCTACGGGGGCGTGCTCGACCAGACCCCCGAGCAGGTCGACCTGATGATCGACGTCACGGTCAAGGGCACCGTGTGGCTCGCCCGAGCCGCGGTGCGCCAGTTCCGGCGCCAGGGCGACGGTGGCGACCTCGTCATCATCGGGTCGGTGGCCGGCCTGCTCATCGGCGGCGGGAAGGAAGCCGTGTACGCGGCGACCAAGGGCGCGCAGATCAACCTCGGCTACGCGCTCGACCGCGAGCTGCGGGAGGAGGGCATCCGCACCACCGTCATCGCGCCGGCCGGGGTGAACACCGCCTTCGCGGCGGCCGACGGACGGTTCGGCGACGGCGACCCGTCGTCGGGGCCGTTCATGGAGCCCGACGACATCGCCGGTGCGGTGCTGCACACGCTCCAGCAGCCGCGCCGGATGCGAACCGAGCTGTGGACGATGTGGAGCCTGGCCGAGAAGCACTGACGCGCGGTACGCGTCTCCCGCACGTGGGAGTCCTCGGGAGTACTGGGCCCTCGAGGGCTCCCACTTCGGCGGCAGGGTGGCGAGGGAGCCGGCCTCGACGGCCCGCACAGGGAAGACCCCCGGTCGCAAGCTCCCGGGGGTCTTCGTGTGCGGAGGCGGAGGGATTTGAACCCTCGATGGGCGGTTAGCCCAAACCGCATTAGCAGTGCGGCGCCATAGACCGGACTAGGCGACGCCTCCAACGCCTGCACAGGGTAACGGGCGGCCCGGCCACCGGGCAAAAGCGTCCCGTACCGGGCTCGTTCGGTGGGGCTCAGGGGATCCAGACGGTGCTCGTCGAGGGCGTCGTGGGCGCGTTCGTCCCCGCAGCGCCCTGAGCGCGCGGGGCGAACACCCACCAGCGCATCGCCATGTACTTCACCGCCGTCGCAGCGGCCGTGGTGACGGCCACGACGGCCGTCTCCACCCACGTCGGGGCCCCGGGGGCGACGGCGTCGAGGAGGGCCAGCCCGCCCGAGGTCATCGCGAGGGTCAGGGCGAGGACCAGGAGCCCCTGCACCTGGTGCCGGGCCGCACCCTCCCGCCCGCGGATGCCGAACGTCCACCGCCGGTTGGCCCAGGTGTTGACCACCGCGGCGACGAGCAGGGCCGTCGCGTTGGCCACCTGGGGCGACCCGAGCGCGAGGCGGAGGACGACGAACCCACCGAGATGGAGCCCGGTGCTCGCCAGCCCGATGACGCCGAAGGTGACGAGCTCTCGGGTCGCCGACCGCCGGGGCGGTGCGGCCCCGGCGGCGGCGCTCACGGTTCCGGCGGGCCGACCGGCGAGCACGCTGGTCACTGCCCCGACCCCGTCGGCTGGGTGAGGTCGTAGAACGTCTGGCCGCCGATGGTGACCTGCGTGAAGCCCTGCGCGACCCAGGTGCTGATCTCGTTCGCCGCGTCGGACCCGCCCTGCTGGCCGGAGAAGCCACCGCCGGCGAGGAAGTAGTGGATCCGTCCGTCCGCCACGTCCTGCTGGAACTCGGCGAGGGTGGGCGAGGGGTCCGACCCGTTGAAGCCGCCGATCGCCATGACGGGCAGCTCGCTCGCCAGCTGGAGACCGGCCGCGTTCTGGGAGCCGACCGCAGCGGCGACCCACGTGTAGCTGGCTGCGTCGGCCTGGAGGGCGGCCACCACCGCGGCGTCCGGCACGGTCGCGTCGAGGAGACCGCCTGCGCCGCCCGGGGTGGTGGGGGTGCTGCCGGTGGCGGCCGCGCCGCCGGGGGTGGCGCCACCGGTGCCGCTCGGGCCGCCGTTGGGCGCCGTCGGCGCGGTCCCGCCGGTCGTCCCGCCGGGGGCCTGGCCGGTGGGGGCGCCGCCCGGTCCACCGCCGGCGCCGCCGGGGCCACCGCCCGCGTCCGCCGTCGACGGACCGGCGGTGACGATGGAGCCGGTGTGGGCGGTCGACAGGGTCGTCGCGGAGTACGCGGCCGGTCCGGCGAGCCCGGCGACCACGGCCATGGCCGCGACCGCGGCGAGGGCCCTGCGGTGCAGCCGTCCGACGACGAGGAGGAGCAGCGCCGCGGTGAGCCCGAGGGCCAGGACCGCGAAGCGCAGACCGCCGCCGTAGGCCGTCGTCCGGGAGAGCAGGACGAACGCCCAGACCGAGGCCGCCGCGGTGCCCGCGGAGAGGGTCAGCGAGCCGAGCGCCTCGTGGCGGCGGCTCCACGCCTCACTCGCACCCATCCCGACGAGCGCCGCGATGGCGGGGGCCAGGGCCACGGTGTAGTACTCGTGGAAGATGCCCTGCATCAGCGAGAACACGAGGGCGGTCGCGACGAGCCACAGCCCCATCGCGAGGTAGGCGGCGCGCCGGGGGTCGGTGCGGGGCGCGCGTCCCCGCATGAGCAAACCACCGACGAGGAAGACCAGGGCCGCCGGGAGCAGCCAGGAGATCTGGCCCCCCACCGAGGTGTCGAACATCCGGCCGATGCCGGTGCCGCTCGAGAACGGGTTCGCGCCGCCGCCACCGACGCGACCCACCTCGGAGCCGTCGAGCCGGCCGAGTCCGTTGTAGCCGAAGGTCAGCTCGAGGAAGGAGTTGGTCTGGCTTCCACCGATGTACGGCCGCATGGAGGCGGGGACGAGCTCGACGATCGCGACCCACCACCCGGCGGAGACCAGGAACGCGGCTGCCGACGCGAGGCCACCGAGGAGGCGACGCCGCACCGTCGTGTCGGCGCACAACATCCACACCACGGCCACGGCGGGGACGACGAGCAGGACCTGCAGGCTCTTGGTGAGGAACCCGACACCGACGAACACACCGGCCACGGTGATCCAGCGGATCGACCCGGCCTCGAGGGAGCGCAGCGTGGCCCACACGGCGAGCGCCATGAGGAGGGTGAGCAGGGCGTCCGGGTTGTTGAAGCGGAACATCAGCACCGCGACCGGGGTGAGGGCGAGCGCCGCGCCTGCGAGGAGGGCCGCCGGGTGGCCGAACCAGCGGCGCACGGTCGCGTGGACGACGGCCACGGTTCCGACGCCCATGAGCACCTGGGGCAGCAGCATCGCGAACGTGCTGAGGCCGAGGAGGCGCACGGACAGCGCCATGGGCCACAACGAGGCCGGGGGCTTGTCGACGGTGATCGAGTTGCCGGCATCCGAGCTGCCGAAGAAGAAGGCCTCCCACGAGGTACTGCCCGCCTGCACCGCAGCCGAGTAGAAGCTGTTCGCCCAGCCGCTCGCGCTGAGGTTCCAGAGGTAGGCCGCCCCGGTGAGGACGAGCAGCGCGACGAACGCCGGCCGGGCCCAGCTCGGGTCGGCCTCGGGGCCGCGGAGGGCCTGCGCGAGGCGGGCCCGGACGTGCCCCGTGGAGCCGGTGGCGGGGGAGGCGCCGGCCGGTGCGGTCGGGCGCTCGGGCGATGCCTCGTCGGGCGAGGTCGTCGGCAGGGTGGCGGTGTCCATGGTCCCCACCGTCGGGGGTTGGCCTGTGGGGTGGCTGTGGTGCTCCTGTCGCCCTCGGATGACTCGACGTGGTGCGAGTTCCGCAGTGCGACGAACGGCCCGGGGGGCGGGACGAGCGGCTCACCGGGCGAGGAGTCGAGGCTCGGGCTGCGAGGATGCTCCCGTGCACCCCGTCATCCGCCGCGCTCGCCCCGACGAGCTCGAGGCGGTCGGCGCGCTCACCCTCGCCGCGTACGCCGCGGACGGCCGGATCACCGCCGACCACCCCTACGCCGAGCGGCTCGTCGACGCCGCCGGGCGCGCTCGCGACGCGGTGCTGCTCGTCGCGGTGGGGGACGACGGCCGGCTGCTCGGTACGGTCACCTACGTGCGCCCCGGGACGCCCTACGCGGAGATCGGGGGGGCCAGGGAGGCAGAGGTGCGGATGCTCGCGGTGGCGCCGGAGGCTCGTGGCGCGGGTGTCGGCCGGTCCCTCAGCGAGGAGTGCGTGCTCCGGGCCCGTACTGACGGGTGCCGCGCCGTGGCCCTCTCGAGCGGGTCGTGGATGACGGCCGCGCACCGGCTCTACGAGCGGATGGGCTTCGTCCGGACCCCCGAGCGCGACTGGTCCCCCCGGCCGGACGTCGACCTCGTCGCCTACCGCCTCGACCTCCCCTGACCCCGGTCGGCGGGAGGGAGCCGGGCGGGGTCAGGTCGCGGGCAGGAGGACCGAGAAGGTCGTCGCGCCGGGCTCGGACGCGACCTCGACCCGGCCTCCGTGCGCCTGACCGACCGCCGCGACGATGGAGAGCCCGAGCCCGGTCGACCCCTGGGCCCGGCTGCGGGAGTCGTCCCCGCGCGTGAACCGCTCGAACACCGTCGACTGCAGCGCGGAGGGGATGCCGGGCCCGTTGTCGGACACCGAGATCCGCACCATCTGGCCTTCCGGCCGGAGGGCCGTGACCACGCGGGTGCCCGACGGGGTGTGCGTGCGGGCGTTGGCCAGCAGGTTCGCGAGGATCTGGTGCAGCCGGGCGCCGTCACCGGTCACCTCGACCGGCTCGTCGGGCAGGTCGAGCTCCCAGGCGTGGTCGGGCGAGGCCGCGTGCGCGTCGCTCACGGCGTTCATCGCGAGCAGCGACAGGTCGACGGGCTCTCGCTCCAGGGGGCGCCCGGAGTCGAGCCGTGCCAGGAGCAGCAGGTCCTCGACGAGCTCCTGCATCCGCAGCGCCTCCGACTCCACCCGCCCGATGGCGTGGGTCACCGTCTGCGGCACCGGGTCGTTCTCGCGGCGGGTCAGCTCGGCGTACCCGCGGATCGAGGCCAGCGGCGTCCGGAGCTCGTGCGAGGCGTCGGCGACGAACTGCCGCACGCGCATCTCGCTCTCCTGCCTGGCTCGGAGCGCCGACTCGACATCGTCGAGCATGGTGTTGATCGCCAGCCCGACCTGGCCGACCTCGGTGCGCCCGTCGGCGTCCTCCTCGGGGACGCGCACGGCGAGGGTGACGTCACCGGAGTCCAGCTCGAGCGCGGAGACCTGGCGCGCGGTGGCGGCGACCCGCCCCAGCGGCGCCAGGCTGCGCCGGATGACGACCGCGCCCCCGGCGCCGACGAGCACGAGCCCCACCGCAGTGCCGCCGACGACGAGGGCCAGCAGCTTGCCGAGCAGCTGGTCGACCGGCTGCGTCGAGACGCCGACGATGAACGAACCGCCGTCCGGCAGTGGCCGGGAGGTCAGGAGGTACTCGCCGAGGTCCGGGCCGAGGCTGGCCCGTACGGCCCGGCTCCCCGGGTCGAGCGCCCGGAGAAGCTCGACCTCCCGGGCGTCGAGCGTGCCGTCCTTCCCCGACGGCAGGACCACCTGGTTCAGCGCCGTGCCGCCGGGATCGGTGGCCACCGCTCCGCTGCTCGTGAGGCCGAGGACGAGGACGTCGCCACCGCCGGGCGTGACCGGGGCGGCGCGCCCGGAGCGGTCGTCCCCGTCGAAGATCAGGCCGCGCCGGTCACCCACCCGGCCGACGGCGTTCTGGAGGTCCTGGGTGAGTCGACCGTCGAGGTAGCGCCGGGTCTCGAGCACGGTCAGCGCGCTGGTCGCAAGCATGACGACCGTGAACAGGGCCAGGACGCCCGCGAGCAGCTTGGCGCGCAGCGTCCACCGCGACAGCGGCTGGGCCGTCGCGGTGAGGCGCGAGCGCAGGGTCGTCGCGGTCATTCGGCTGGTTTCAGGACGTACCCCACGCCACGCATCGTGTGGATCATCGGGGCCCGGCCGGCGTCGATCTTCTTGCGCAGGTAGGAGATGTACAGCTCGACGACGTTGGCCTGGCCGCCGAAGTCGTAGTTCCAGACGCGGTCGAGGATCTGCGCCTTGGACAGCACCCGCTTGGGGTTGCGCATGAGGTAGCGCAGCAGCTCGAACTCGGTGGCGGTCAGCTGGATCTCGGTGCCGGACCGGGTCACCTCGTGGCTGTCCTCGTCCATCGTCAGGTCACCGACGACGAGCAGCGAGTCGCTCTCGTCCGTGGAGATGGCCGTGCGGCGCATCAGCGCCCGGAGCCGGGCCACGACCTCCTCGAGGCTGAACGGCTTGGTCACGTAGTCGTCGCCGCCGGCGGTCAGCCCGGCGACGCGGTCCTCGACGGCGTCCTTGGCGGTGAGGAACAGCACGGGCACGTTGGGGTCCTCGGCACGCATCCGCCGCAGCACCTCCATCCCGTCGAAGTCGGGCAGCATCATGTCGAGGACGACCGCGTCCGGGCCGAACTCCTTCGCCGCACGGACGGCCTGCATGCCGCTCGCCGCGCTGCGCACCTCCCACCCCTCGTAGCGCAGGGCCATCGACAGGAGCTCGGTGAGGTTGGGCTCGTCGTCGACGACGAGGACGCGCACCGGGCTCCCGTCGAGCCGGGCGAGGGCCGGGGCAAGGGCGGTGGTGGGTTGGCGGGTCTGCATGGGTCGAGTGTGTGTGCCGGGGCTGAGGCGTTCCGATGCGTCGCCTGTGCGCTTCCTGTGTGCCACGACCACAGGGTGTCAGCCCGGTGCTGGCTACGCCACAGGTCCGTGACAGCCGGGGGTGACACCGTGCGGGCGATCCGCCCCCGACCGAGAGAAGGAACCGATGAGCGAGCGCCGCGACGACGAGCAGCAGCCCGTGACGCCCGAGGAGTCCCCGGAGCCCCCGCAGGCCCCCCGGTCCCCGGCGTCCCCGACCGACGAGACCACCGTCCCCGGCCGGTGGTCCGGCCCGCGCACCGTGGTCGCCCTCGTGGCCGCGCTGACGGTTGGGGTGCTCGGTGCGGTCGGCGCGACGGCGGCCATCGCGCAGTCCGACGAGGGCGGACGCGGTGGCGTCGGGCGAGGCGGCCACGGCCAGCTCCCGGGCGGTGGCCAGGGACAGCGGCCCGGCGGCCAGGGACAGCAGCCCGGCGGTGGGCAGGGGCAACTCCCCCGCGGGGGGCAGGGCCGCGCGCCGGGAGGCGGCCAGGGCCAGGCCCCCGACCGCGACGGCGACGGGCTCGGGGTCCCGGGCCCGGGCGTCCCGAACGGTGGGACCGGCAGCACGGACCCGAGCGACGCCAACGGCGCCCCGGCCGCGCCGACCACCTGAACGACCCGCCGAGCCGGGTGGGCCCCACCGGAAGCACTCCGGGGGGGCCCACCCGTCTGCGTGTGGTTGCGGCTCAGGCCTGCTCGACGTGCTCCTTGAGGATGGCGAGCTCGTCGGCGAGCTGCGTCGGGAGCCGGTCGCCGATCGTGGCGAACCATGCCTCGATGAGCGGGACCTCCGCCTTCCAGTCCTCGATGTCGACCCGGAGGGCCTTGGCGACCTGTTCGTCGCTCATGTCCAGCCCGGTGGTGTCGATGGCACCCGGCGCGGGGACCAGCCCCACCGGCGTCTCGACCGCGTCCGTGGTGCCGTCGAGACGCTCGACGACCCACTTGAGCACCCGGGCGTTGTCGCCGTAGCCCGGCCAGAGGAAGGAGCCGTCCTCGTCGTCGCGGCGGAACCAGTTGACCTGGAAGATCCGTGGCAGCTTCGAGGGGTCGGCCTGCGCGCCGAGCTCGAGCCAGTGGGCCATGTAGTCACCGGCGTGGTAGCCGATGAACGGAAGCATCGCCATCGGGTCACGCCGCACCACTCCGACCGCGCCGGTCGCGGCGGCCGTCGTCTCCGAGGAGAGCGTCGCGCCGACGAACACGCCGTGCGCCCAGTCGCGCGACTCGTAGACAAGCGGCACGGTCGTCTTCCGGCGCCCGCCGAAGAGGATGGCGTCGATCGGGACCCCGTCCGGGCTGTCGTACTCCGGCGCGATCATCGGGGTCTGCTTCGCCGGCGTCGTGAACCGGCTGTTCGGGTGGCTGCTCGGCTCCGGGCTGTCCGGGGTCCAGTCGCGGCCCTTCCAGTCGGTGAGGTGCGAGGGCGGGCTCTCGGTGAGGCCCTCCCACCAGACGTCGCCGTCGTCGGTGAGGGCGACGTTCGTGAAGATCGAGTTGCCCTTCTCGATGGTGCGCACGGCCTGCGGGTTGGTGTGCATCCCGGTGCCGGGAGCCACGCCGAAGAGCCCGAACTCGGGGTTGACGGCATAGAGCCGGCCGTCCGGCCCGAAGCGCATCCAGGCGATGTCGTCGCCGACCATCTCGGCGGTCCAGCCCTCGAGGCCGGGCTCGATCATCGCGAGGTTGGTCTTGCCGCACTGGCTGGGGAAGGCGCCGGCGATGTAGTGCGTCCGGCCCTGCGGTGACGTGAGCTTGAGGATGAGCATGTGCTCGGCGAGCCAGCCCTCGTCGCGAGCCATCGCCGAGGCGATCCGCAGCGCGTAGCACTTCTTGCCGAGCAGGGCGTTGCCGCCGTAGCCGGAGCCGTAGGACCAGATCTCGCGCGTCTCGGGGAAGTGCGCGATGTACTTGGTGTCGCTGCACGGCCACGGGACGTCGGGCGTCCCGTCCACGAGCGGGGCGCCCACCGAGTGCAGTCCCCTGACGAACGGCGCCTGCAGGCTCTCCATCCTCTGGAGCACCGGCGTGCCGATCCGCGCCATGATGCGCATGTTCGTGACGACGTAGGCCGAGTCGGTGACCTCGACGCCGAACATCGGGACCGTGGCGTCCAGGTGTCCCATGACGAACGGGATGACGTACATGGTGCGGCCCCGCATGCTGCCGCGGTACAGCTCGGTCATCGTGCCCTTGAGGGCGGCCGGGTCGACCCAGTTGTTCGTCGGGCCGGCGTCCTCCTCGCGCACCGAGGCGATGAAGGTGCGGTCCTCGACGCGAGCGACGTCTGTCGGGTCCGACTGGCAGAGGAAGGAGTTGGGCTTCTTCGACGGGTCGAGGCGGACGAAGGTGCCGGCCTCGACGAGATGGGTGGTCAGTCGGTCCCACTCGTCACGGGAGCCGTCGCACCACACCACCTCGTCCGGCTGCGTGAGTGCGGATACCTCGTCGACCCAGCGCTGCAGGTCGGCGTGGGTCGTGCCGGGGGTCGTCCTCGTGGAGATGGTGGTCATCAGGTGGTTCCTTCCGCCGTTTCCCGGTGTGGTGGTGGGCCAGTGGCGACGGGCGCTCGATGCTGCTCGGGAGGAACCTCGGCCGCCCTTCGCTGGGGGCCTCACCTCCACGGTAGGTCTCGTGGATCGCGGTGCGGGGGTGCTTGTGAAAGATTTCACAAGCACTTGGACCCACGAACATTCGTGAGCGAGTCCCGGTCCGCACCACGCTCGAGCGCACGGTGCGGGGTTCACCGTGCACGGCACTCGGCGATGCCGACATGAGGTTCTCGCGGCAAGGGCGTGTCACCTGTCACCTACCGGTTTGCCTCCAGAGCAACCGCCCGTCTCTCTCCTGAACGCGGATCGTTGAGCAGGGCGGTGGCGCGTCCTGAAGGTGCTCGCACGTGTACGCCGTGGTGCAGGTCGGCCAAGCCTGCTTGACCCGGCGGCGGACCTCGGGGTGACGTGACACGAGGGGCCTCGTCACGACGAACCACTGCGTAGCAGGCGGGTTGGGGGCCGAACCTCGGCGCGGCCGGCACCGGCCGGCCGCCCTTCCCTGCATCGTGCCGCACCCCGCCGACGACGCCGGCTCGTCGGGGGCGACGAAAGCGGCTCGCTCGAGGCCACACTGGATCACGACCGCCTGCCCGGCGCGATCGGTCACGCGTCGTTGCGGCCAGTGCCACGATCCACCACGGCGGCACACCTGCCGTCCCGACGAAGGAGGTCGAGGCGCGGACACCGGATCCGGTCGCGCAGCAGGTCGCGCGGACACCAACGAGCGACATCGCGGACATGGGGGCTCCCGGCACGGGGGCCCCTGGGCCCGCGCCCGGGGGGCGTGGTGGCCGTGCGCCACAGCGCCGAATGCGACCCTCCAGGGCGAAGTGCATGCAGGTCCGCGGGTGTCAGAGCGACGATCGTGGCCGCAGGATTTCGGCCCGGCCGCACCGGTCCGGTATCGTCTGGACGTCCCCGCAAGGGGACGAGCGCCCGTAGCTCAACGGATAGAGCATCTGACTACGGATCAGAAGGTTAGGGGTTCGAATCCCTTCGGGCGCGCTCTGTGTTGAGACAGAGGACGAGGCCCCCGGCCAGCGGAAACGCTGTCGGGGGCTTCGCTCCATCAGGCGTCCGGACGGTGTTCGGGAGGGCGTGGGCCACCGGCCGGGCCTCAGCCGGAGGCGACCAAGATCTTCATGGCTGTTCCTCTTTCGTTGCCGTCTCATTCCGCACTTCGCCCGGCGCGACTGTCAGCTGGCGGTGACCACCCGACCCTGTCGACGCGGAAGACCGGGTAGTTCGCAGCCACTGCTGCAATCTCGGCCGGTGTCGCATCGGGCTCGATCCCGAAGTAGTGCCGGGCTTCCCCGGTGCGGATCATCGGCCGTCCGCGTGGGCTCGGGCGGTGGATGTAGGCGCGGATGACCTCCGCGCGCTCCGAGACCGGCACCTCGGTCAGGCGGGCGGCATACCGCTGTCGGTCATCCCGCAGCACCACATGGCCATGGGCGGCCCGCACGTTGCGCACCCACTCGGACTCCCCGGCCAGTGCGACGACGTACCGCAGCCCACCTGAGGCCACCAAGACCATGAAGCTGCTCCGGATGACGCCCGTTCGCCGGCCGGGCACCTCGAGCCGGGCCACGGAGTTCGGGGTCAGGCCCAGCGCGCTGAACACCGGAGCGACCGATTGAAGGCGCCGGTAGAAGCCCGGCGGTCGACGGTAGGTGGTGCGGGCGGCGTACTCCACCGGTCGGAAGAACCCTTCTGGAAGTAGCTTCACGACAGCGCTCCGTTCTCGAAGTGCGAGCCCGGAGCCGAGCGGCGAAGCTCAGTTGCGAGCAGGCGCAACGCCATCCGGCGGATGAGGGAGCTGGCAGGGCCGATGAGGAGCCAGTAGCGCCGGAACCGGCGACGGCTTATGGCGTCGGTGGTGGCGACCCGTGTCTCCACCATCAGGATGGATGAGTCGGTCCCGTAGGGATCCACCCTCAGACTCGTGACGATCTTGGCGTAACCCGGCTCGTCGAAGGCCTTGAACTGCTGCGGTGTGATCGCTGCGTCGATGGTGGAGGCGTCCGCTTTCCACGGGCGACTCACCTGACCTAGGAGCATCTCGACGCCGGGGTTCTCGGCGAGCAGAATCCAGCCCAGCCCAACCATGTCCCTGAGCCGGAACGTGGGTGGGGGTGCATCGGTGGGCGCTCCGTTCCCGGGGGCCCGCCACCTGCCCAACTCCCGTTGGGGGGCTGCCCTGACGCTGAGCGCGGCCCGGACGAAGGGGGCCTGAAGGAGGTCCAGCTCCATAACCCTCGCGTAGCACTTTGCGGGCGGGGCACGGAAGACGTCGGCGTGCACGACGGCGACGTCGAATCTGGGCAGGTACTGCTGCACGAACAACTCGGGGTCACACACGACCATCCTCGCCGCGTGTACCCAGGCAGGGGCGGCATTGTGGCTCGCCTCACCGGCGACGTGATCCTCCAACGAGCCGCGGGAATCATTCCGACGATCTGGCAGAGGGAACCACCGGCCTTCACATCGAGACCGACCCCGTCCACGCGAATAGGCGCTACACGGCGATGTGACGCACCATTGCGACGCACGAGTGCTAACGGCGCACACGACAGGGGACGTCTCAGGTCGCCCCGGGACCTTGTTGCCCTCGCAACATCAGGCCACGTCTGAGGCGTCGCCAGTCTCTGCTGTCGCCACCGCCGGGCGGGCGAGATGCAGAAGGCGCCGCCATACGAGGAGGGCGAAGACGGACCACGGCACCAGTGACGCCATCGCGAACGCCATCCCCACCTGCCCGAAGTTGGTGGGGACTGCCATGAGGACCGCGCTCGCCAGACCCCACACCGCCGTGGCCCGGGTGAAGATCGAAGACCGCAGCATGAGGACCGTCAGGATCAGCAGGGTCGCGAATCCGAAGAAGTAGTAGACGTCGTATCCGGTGCCCGTCCACGTCGCGAGCATGCCGTCTCCGGTGGCCAACAGCGCGGTGCGACCGGCGGCGTCGGCGTCGGCGTACGCATGGGCCAGCGACAACATCTCGACGGGACGTGTGGAGGACATGAAGGCAGCCGCGCCCACCACGCCGAACGCGAGCGCGATCACGACCGCAGAACGGTTGACCCGCCACAGCACGACAGCCAACGCGATGTGGACGAGGTACGCCAGGGTGTTCGACACGATGAAGAGCAGGTCCAGCGAGATCAGGCCGAGCACCGGGTTCTCCAGCAGCAGGTCGAAGAACCCCGCGGTCGAGCTTGGCGGTGGCCAGACGAGGTATCGTCCGACCTCCAGGACGATCATCACGACGGCCGCGAAGGCACACCATGCGCCCGTAACGAGGAGCCCGCGCCACTGCAGTGCGTCGCGCCGGACCGTTGCAGTGTCGACGTCTGCCAACGTGGTCCACGTCCCCGTACCTTGTGAGTTGCTTCGACGCTAGCAGCACGAACGGGTGGCCCATAGAGCACAAGGTCCCCGCACCACCCGATGTGCGACTACTGCCCCGGCCCGGTAGGTCGACTGGCGGCGGTGTGCCGCAGCCTGCCGGACGGACTTCGCCTGCTCGTCCATGCGCAGATCCGCGTAGCCTGACGTTCGGAGTGCTAGGAGGTGCGCGGTGATTCCCACGATGATCTTGGTCGGCCTTCTGCTCGGTCGATGGTGGAAGTCCGCCCTGGTCGCCGGGGCGCTGTCATGGCCGGCCTTGCTCTGGATCGACGGCGTGATCACCACGCCTGAGCGGGTTGCCGGGGCGGCCGTCCTCGCATTGCTCAACACCGCCGTCGGAGTCGGCGTCCACCAGCTTGTCCTCGGACTCACCCGGCTTGCTCGTCACCGTCGGCCCCGCTCCACTGCGGCGGACAGTTGACTGCAGTGCCCACCGCCCCCACGGTCGACAGGCGGCGGTATGCAGCAGGTCGGGTCTGTCACCCGCTAAATGCGGACTACGGGCCATCCAGTCTCTGTATGGGAGCCTTCGGTAGTGCTGCCCTTCCCAAGCCGGGCTTGGTCCGAGATCGAGATGTTCTATTCGGACCTGCTTGATGCGGGTCTCGAGTTCGTAGAGCCGGCGCTGGCCATCGTTCGGAGTGTGACTGCCGAAGCGGGAGCAGCCAAGTTGTCTGGATACACCTCGATGCACGCGCTTATCGTGACCTCTACGCCCGTGAAGGACTGGCCTGATGTCATCCGCGTCGAGGTGGCGGCACAGTCCGAAGTCCGGATCAGTCACGAGAAGATCGTCCGCGCTCCGCGTCAGGGGCTGTCGGATGCTTGGACTGTTCAGCCGGGCGACTCGGTCACACGTCAGGCGGACGACGCGGTGCCCCTGTTCTGGCGCTTCTGCGCCGAGAAGTTGGGTGTTCATCCCGCGCGAGATGACGCGTAGATCGGAAGCTGGCTCCGCTCTTGCCGCGTGGAGACAGGTCGACTCGCGGCGTGTGACACAGGTCAGCGAGTGCCCCTCAATCCGCACGCTGCTCAGGGCTCCTGCGCCACTTGGCCGCCTCGGATTCGTCCCACCGAAGGAGTCGGCGACCCCGATCATGACGTGGTCGGGGTCCACGTCGGTTGCAGTGCCAGGTCGCTCAAGCCACCTCCACATGGCGCTGAAGGTTTCGCGCAACGTCCACGACTGCCACGGCGACCGCACCATCCACAGTCTTTCCGAGGTCTGCGAGTCCTCCAGCCATGACGCCCGGGTCTCCGGAACGGACCGGCGATGTTCATCGGGCCAGTACTCCCCAACCCACACCACCCCGGTGTGCTCCTCCACCGGCTCGAAGCCGACTTGGCGGAGCTCCGTGACGCCAGGGACAACATCGGGTCCCTCCGCGGAGTCAGGCTGCATGGCCGATGGTGGCACGAACCAGGGCGCGCCCGCTGCCGCTGGCCACCGGAGCCCGCGTACGAGCTAGGTCGACTGGCGGCGGAAGGACTGATTTCAGTCGGACCGGCCACAGCGCGCCTTGCCCGGGCCCGATGAGGCGCTCCCCAGCGTGAGCGCGCGACCTACGACGAGCTGGCCGAGAGCGTCCGGCTGGTCGAGGCGCAGCACATGGAGCCGGTGCCGCAAATTGAGCCGCCGCTGGTCGTTGGCTTTCGAAATCGCCTTTCGGCAACCGATGCGCAGGCCACAATCTGTCCATGGACGGCTTCTTGTACGTCGCCACGCTCGCGGTCTACGGTCTGGTCGTCCTTGGGCTCACAGCACGGCTCACGGACCGGTGGCTCCTGGCCGCCCTGGCGGTCGCGGTGCTCGCACCGTCGTTCGTCTTGGCCGTCCTCCTTCCTGAGGGGTCCCTAGTTCGCAGCCTGACCATCCCGATGTCAATCGGCCCAGCTTTCGCAGGACTGATCCGCGGGCGCAGGGGATGGGGCATCCCTCTCCGACGCCCCCGGGCCGAGTAAACCCATCGGGGCCCTGCCAACCGTGCTTGGCCTCAAGCCGCCGGCACTCGGTGGTGCCGTAGGTCGGCTGGCGGCGATGAGACGCGGGTACGCCGGCCCGTGCATGGCGGCGTCGAGTGTGCAGGACATGCGCATGATTTCGGACGCCCCATCGGCATGTCCTGCGATCTCGTTCAGGTCGCGACCCCTCGCCGGCTCAGTGGCATGCGAGCGAGACCGGCAGCGCCTCGGAGGTGGCCCAC
>CAWJME010000007.1:0-411403 GCA_963843895.1 uncultured Actinomycetota bacterium
ACACACTCAAAAGACTTTCTGTGTTCGCGTCCACTGTGCAGTTCCCGAGATACGGTCGGGTCCCACGTTCTCCGTGGGAAGACTGACATCTCCATAGAGTTTCGGCTGTCATAGCGAAGGGGAAACGCCCGGCTCCATTCCGAACCCGGAAGCTAAGCCCTTCAGCGCCGATGGTACTGCACTGGTGACGGTGTGGGAGAGTAGGACGCAGCCGGACATACTTTCCAGAAAGGGCCCGTCGTTCGCGACGGGCCCTTTCTCATGTCCGCAGACAATGCACCGCGGGACACCGTGCACCGGACCGTCCCGGGGTCGCCGTAGACTGACCGCCGGCCGTGGCCGGTGACGAGAGGACCAGACGTGCCCGAGGACCAGCACCGTCCCCACCGCGGTGGCGGACGACCCGGTGGCGACCGCCAGCCCAGGGGATCCGCCGGGTCACGCGGCTCGGACGCCCGAGGGTCGAGCGGCCGGGGCGCCGGTCGGCCGGGCCGGCCCGGCGACCGCCCTGCGCGCGCGGGCGAGCGACCCCGTCGGCCCGCAGGTGCCGAGGAGGAGCAGCGGGGCGGCAGCCGGCTCGCGCCGAAGAGCCCCCGACTTCCCGAGCCGCGGCTCCCCGACGAGGTGACCGGCAAGGAGCTCGACCGCTCCGTGCACCAACAGCTGCGCACCCTGTCGAAGGAGAACGCCGAAGGAGTCGCCCGCCACCTCGTCATGGTCTCGGTCTTCCTCGAGGCCGACGACGTCGAGGTGGCGCTGGCGCACGCGGAGACCGCCGTGCGCCGGGCCGGCCGGGTGCCGGCGGCGCGAGAGGCCCTGGGCATGGTCGCCTACCGCATGGGGGACTTCGGGCGCGCGCTCACCGAGTTCCGCACCGTCCGCCGCCTCAGCGGGTCCTCCCACCTCCTGCCGCTCATGGTCGACTGCGAGCGCGGCCTCGGCCGGCACACGCGCGCGCTCGAGCTCGCGGCGTCCCCGGAGGCGCGGGACCTCACCGAGGCCGAGCGCGTCGAGCTGGCGATCGTCGTCTCGGGCATCCGCCGGGATCTCGGCCAGCTCGACGCCGCGCTCCTGGCGCTCCAGGTCCCGGCACTGCACCGGGGGCGCAAGGCCGGGGCGCACCGCCTCCAGTACGCCTATGCGGACACCCTCCTCGCGCTGGGCCGCACGGACGAGGCCCGCGAGTGGTTCCTCCGGGTGGTCGAGGGCGACACCGAGAACGAGACCGACGCCGTCGAGCGGGTCGAGGAGCTCGACGGCATCGCGGTGACCGACTTCGGTGACGACGAGGATGGCGGCGACCCCGGTGATGCTCCGGTGGCGCCCGGGGAGACGGCGCAGGACGGCTCGGCGTGAGCGGTCTCTGCGACCGCTACGCCGCGGTCGTGTGTGACCTCGACGGCGTGGTCTACCTCGGCCCGACGGCCGTGCCGCACGCCGTGGAGTCGCTCTCGGCGCTCGAGGTGCCGGTCGTCTACGCGACGAACAACGCCTCGCGCACTCCGCAGGACGTGGTGGACCACCTCACCGAGCTCGGCCTCTCCACGTCGGCCGATGCCGTGGTGACGAGCAGCCAGGCGGCCGTGTGGCTGCTGGACCGTGACGGAACCGACGAGGGGGCGCCCGTGCTCGGGGTCGGCGGCCCGGGGGTGGCCGCCGCCCTGCACGCGGCCGGGTACCTGCCGGTCGGCCGGGTCGCGGACGCCGAACGGCCCGTCGTCGCGGTCGTCCAGGGCTACGGAGCGGAGGTCACGGCCGCGGACCTCGCCGAGGCCGCCTATGCGATCGAGGACGGCGCGCGCTGGGTGGCCACCAACACCGACGCGACCCTGCCGACCGATCGTGGGGTGGCGCCGGGCAACGGGGCACTCATCGCGGCCGTCGCCCGCGCGGTCGGTCGCCGACCCGATGCGGTGGCCGGCAAGCCCGAGGCCCCGCTGTACCTGCTCGCCGCCGACCGGCTGGGGCTGGGGACGGACCGGGTCCTCGCGGTCGGGGACCGCCTCGACACCGACATCGAGGGGGCCGTCCGGGCGGGGACCGACTCGCTCCTCGTGCTCACGGGCGTCGACGACGCCGAGGCAGCGCTCGACGCGGCGCCGGAGCGGCGCCCCACGTACGTGGCCCCCGACCTGCGGTGGCTCCGGATCGACCCCGACGCGGGCGAGGCCTCCCTCTCGGCGGTCGCCGAGGCCTTCGCGGCGACGTACGAGGCAGCCGACGCGGGACGCACCGACGACGCCCGCCGGCGACGGGCCGAGGCGATGGACCTGCTGCACCGGATGACGGCCCGGTAGCGTGGCCCCGAGGCGGCGCCCCTGCTGCCCGATCGAGGAGGACCCATGGTCAAGCGCTCAGTCCGCGCCTACGTCGAGCTCGCATCCGGACTCGGGGAGATGACGCGTGCCCGAGCCGTCGAGGCGGCCCAGGAGATCGTCGCCCTCGCCGGTGCCGGTGGGTCGGCCTCGGCGATCGCCCAGCAGGTCGAGCGGCTCGCCGGAGACCTGCTCAAGGCCGCCGAGCAGAACCGTGCCCAGGTGGTCGGCCTCGTCCAGCGCGAGGTCGAAGCGGCGCTGGACCGCGTGGACGTCGCCCGCGTGCTCACCGAGGTCCAGTCGCTCGGCGCGACCGTGGCCGGTCTCGCCGCCCAGGTCGACGAGATGGCCCGGTCCACGGGCAGGCGTCCCGCGCGTGCCGGCGGCGCGGTGGTGGCGGACACGGCCGAGCCCGTCCTCGCCGCACCCCCGGCCCTCGTCCCGGCCGCGCCCGCGAAGAAGGCGCCCGCGAAGAAGGCGCCCGCGAAGAAGGCGCCCGCGAAGAAGGCGCCCGCGAAGAAGGCGCCGGCCAAGAAGTCGGCGACGAGGAAGACGGCGGCCAAGAAGGCTCCGGCCACGACGTCGGCGACGAAGAAGTCGGCGGCGAAGAAGGCGCCGGCGAAGAAGTCGGCGGCGAAGAAGGCGCCGGCGAAGAAGGCTCCCGCCAAGAAGTCGGCGACGAAGCAGGCGCCGGCCAAGAAGGCGACGTCGAAGAAGGCGACGACTCCGGCGAAGAAGACGGCGGGTTCGTGACCGAGCACCCCGACCCCCTGCCCGCCGACGAGGCTCCGCCGGAGACGGGCGACATCGTCATCGACTCCGCCCTCGGCGACCTCGCGGCCGTCCCCGACGACGACCTCGACGGCCAGCTCACCGCCGGCGAGGAGGTCCAGCGCACCCTGCGCACCCGGCTCGGCGACCTCGGCGGCTGACATCGCACGACTCGACACCGAGCTCGTCCGGAGAGGACTCGCGCGGTCCCGCGGCGACGCCCGGGACCTCCTCGAGCGCGGCCTGGTCCGCGTGGCCGGCGTCACGGCACCCAAGCCGGCCACGCCGGTCGACGGCGGAACGGACATCGTGCTCGACGACGTCGGCCCGCGCTGGGTCGGCCGCGCCGCGCACAAGCTGCTCGCCGCCCTCGACGCCTGGGGCGGTGAGGGGCTTGCCGTCGAGGGGCGGCGTTGCATCGACGTCGGGGCCTCGACCGGAGGGTTCACCCAGGTACTGCTGGAGCACGGCGCCTCCCACGTCGTCGCCGTCGACGTCGGCCACGGCCAGCTCGCCCGGGAGCTCGCGGAGGACGCGCGGGTGGAGGACCGGCCCGGCACGACGATCCGCGGCCTCGCACCGGCGGAGGTCGGGGGACCGGCCGAGCTGGTCGTCACGGACCTGTCCTTCATCTCGCTCACCCTCGTCGCCGCGGAGCTCGCGGGGCTGCTCACCGCGGACGGCGACCTCGTGGCCCTCGTCAAGCCCCAGTTCGAGGTGGGGCGGTCCCGGCTCGGCCGCGGCGGGCTCGTCACCGGGGCCGAGGACCGGGAGGCGGCGGTCGCCGGTGTCCTCGACGCCTTCGCCGCCGCCGGGCTGCACCCCCACGGCCTGCGGCCGAGCCCCATCGCCGGCAGCACCGGCAACGCGGAGTACCTCCTGTGGGTGCGGCCCGTCCCGTCCGACACAATGAACCCGGACGAGGTCCGCGCGGCACTGCGCGAGGCCACCGCACCGAGCACGGGAGGACGACGATGACGACCCCGTCGCGCCGTGTCCTCCTCGTGACCCACGCCTCGCGCCTCGAGGCCCAGGAGCTCGCCGCCGCGGTCGCGACCCGGCTGCTGTCCTTCGGGATCGGCGTCTGCGCTCCCGAGAGCGACCTCGTGGGCACCCCGCTCGCGTCGGTCGAGGGGGTCGGGGCGGTCGACGAGACGAGCCACGACATCGGCTGCGAGCTCGTGTGCGTCCTCGGGGGCGACGGCACCATCCTGCGGGGCGCCGAGATCTCCCGCGGGTCGGGGGCACCCCTGCTCGGGGTCAACCTCGGTCACGTCGGGTTCCTCGCCGAGGCCGAGCGCGAGGACCTCGACGCCACCGTCGAGCGGATCTGCTCGCGGGACTACACCGTCGAGGAGCGGATGACCCTCGATGTCCGGGCGGGCCGCAACGGGGACCCGGTCTTCACGTCGTGGGCCCTCAACGAGGTGACCGTCGAGAAGGCCTCGCGGGAGCGGATGCTCGAGCTCACCGTCGAGATCGACGGCCGCCCGCTGTCGACGTGGGGCTGCGACGGCATCGTCATGGCCACGCCCACCGGCTCCACCGCGTACGCGTTCTCCGCCGGCGGCCCGGTGGTCTGGCCCGACGTGGAGGCGCTCCTCCTCGTCCCCATCAGCGCGCACGCGCTCTTCGCGCGACCCCTCGTCGTCGGCCCGCAGTCCCACCTGTCCGTGCAGCTGCTGCCGGACGCCGAGTCCTCGGCCGTCCTGTGGTGCGACGGCCGCCGGGCGGTCACCCTCCCGCCGGGTGCCCAGGTCGAGGTCGAGCGCTCCGAGCTGCCGGTCCGGCTGGCGCGGCTCTCCGACGCGGTCTTCACCGACCGGCTCGTCGAGAAGTTCGACCTGCCCGTCTACGGCTGGCGTGGGGCCGCGCGCCAGCGCGCCGCCGCGGAGGACTCCGAGCGGTGATCGAGGAGATCCGGATCCGCGACCTCGGGGTCATCGACGAGGCCGTGCTGCCCCTCCACCGGGGGCTCACCGTCCTCACGGGCGAGACCGGCGCCGGCAAGACGATGGTCGTCACGGGGCTCGGCCTGCTCCTCGGTGGGCGGGGCGACTCCGGGCTGGTCCGGGCCGGCGCCCCCCGCACCGTGGTCGAGGGCGTCGTCGACCTCCCCGACGGTCACCCCGCGCTCGTGCGTGCCGCCGAGGCCGGGGGCGACACCAGCGAGGGGCTCGTCCTCGTCCGCACCGTCCAGGCCGACGGACGCTCCCGGGCGCACGTCGGGGGCCGGTCCGCGCCCGTCGGCGTCCTGGCCGACCTCGCAGAACACCTCGTGGCCGTCCACGGGCAGGCCGACCAGTGGCGCCTTCGACGCGCCGACGAGCACCGCGAGGTGCTCGACGCCTTCGGGGGCCCGGAGCTCGCCGCGTCGCTCGAGGCCTACCGCACGGTCCATGCCGAGCTCGGCGCCGTGGAGGCCGAGCTCGAGGCACTCCGCGAGGCGGCGGCCGAGCGGGCCCGGGAGGCCGAGACGCTGCGGCTCGGCCTGGAGCGGATCGAGGAGGTCGACCCGCAGCCGGGGGAGGACGAGGCGCTGCGCGCCGAGTCCGGCCGCCTCGGTCACGCCGAGGAGCTCCGGGCCGCGGCCGGTGCCGCCCACGACGTCCTGAGCGGTGTCACCGACGCCGGGGTCGAGTCCCTCGGGGTGCTCGAGGCCCTCGCGTCGGCCTCGGCCCGGATCGCCTCCGCCTCGGCCAACGACCCGGCCCTCGCGGCGCTGGGCACCCGCCTCGACGAGCTGCGCTACCTCGCCGCCGACGTCGCGGCCGACCTCGGGTCCTACCTCGCCGACGCCGACGTCGACCCCGCCCGGCTCGACCAGGTCGAGCAGCGCCGTGCCGCCCTCACCGACCTCGCCCGGCTCTACGGGCCGACCGTCGACGACGTCCTCGCCTGGGGCCAGCAGGCGGCCGCCCGGGTCACCCAGCTCGAGGGCACGGGGGACCGCATCGGCGACCTCGAGGCGCGGTCCGCCGCACTGACCTCCGAGCGCGAACGGGCCGCGGAGCGGCTCGGCGCCCACCGGCGCGCGGCCGCGGAGGTGCTCGGCGCCCGCATCACCGACGAGCTGACCCACCTCGCGATGGGCGCCGCCACCGTCACCGTCGCGGTCGAGGACGCCGGGCGATACGGCGCCGACGGCCGCGAGGTCGTCGAGGTGCGGCTGGCGTCGGGCCCCGGCACGACCCCGCGCTCGGTGACCAAGGCGGCGTCCGGCGGTGAGCTGTCCCGCGTCATGCTCGCCATCGAGGTCGCGACGGCCGACGCCGTGACCTCCGTCCCGACGTTCGTGTTCGACGAGGTCGACGCCGGGGTGGGTGGCCGTGCGGCCGTCGACGTCGGGGCGCGGCTGGCCGCACTGGCCCGCCACGCGCAGGTCGTCGTCGTCACCCACCTCGCCCAGGTCGCCGCCCACGCCGACCGGCACCTCGTCGTCGAGAAGTCCGACGACGGGCACGTGACGCGCAGCATGGTGCACGAGGTCGAGGGCGAGGCCCGGGTCGCCGAGCTGGCCCGGATGCTCGGTGGGTCCGGGACCCGCGCCGCCCTCGACCACGCGCGCGACCTCCTCGGTCGCGCCCGGCCCTGAGCAGCCGTGGCACGATGGTGCAGATGTCCATCCGCATGCTCAACCGACGCGACCGTGACCCCGCCGACGGCGGGTCCGGTCCGGCGCGCGTCGACCGGCGGACCAAGAACCTCACGAAGCGGCTCAAGCCGGGGGACGTCGCGGTCATCGACCACGAGGACATCGACCGGGTGAGCGCCGAGGCGCTCGTCGCCTGCCGCCCGGCCGCCGTCGTCAACGCCGCCTCGTCGATCTCCGGTCGGTACCCCAACCTCGGCCCCGAGATCATCGTCGCCGCGGGCATCCCGTTGCTCGACGCGTCCGGTCCGGACGTCATGGCCGTCAAGGAGGGGACCCCGCTGCGCCTCGAGGACGGGCGGCTGCTCGCCACGGACCGCCCGGTGGGCCACGGCCGCCTCCTCGACGCCGACGCCGTGCAGGAGGCGATGACCCTCGCCCGGGCCGGCCTCTCCGCCGAGATCGAGGCCTTCGCCGAGAACACGATGGACTACCTCCGCAAGGAGCGGGAGCTGCTCTTCGACGGGGTCGGGGTGCCCGACATCCGCACCGACCTCGACGGTCGGCACGTCCTCATCGTGGTCCGCGGCTACCACTACAAGGAGGACCTCGAGACCCTCCGCGCGTACATCCGCGAGTACAAGCCGATCCTCATCGGGGTCGACGGCGGTGCCGACGCGCTCATCGAGGCGCGGCACCGGCCCGACCTCATCGTCGGGGACATGGACTCGGTGTCCGACAGCGCGCTGCGCAGCGGGGCCGAGATCGTCGTCCACGCCTACCGGGACGGCAACGCGCCCGGTCTCGAGCGGGTCCGCGAGCTCGGCGTCGAACCGGTCGTCTTCCCGGCGACGGGAACGAGCGAGGACGTCGCGATGCTGCTGGCCGACGACAAGGGCGCCACGCTCATCGTCGCCGTCGGCACGCACGTGACCCTCGTGGAGTTCCTCGACAAGGGCCGGTCGGGGATGGCCAGCACCTTCCTCACCCGGCTGCGCGTCGGCGGCAAGCTCGTCGACGCCAAGGGAGTGAGCCGTCTCTACCGGACGCGTATCTCCTCGTTCAGCATCCTGCTCATGTTGGTCGTCGGGGTCTTCGCCCTCGGTGCCGCCCTGTGGTCCACGGCCGGCGGGCGAGCCCTGCTCCAGGTGCTCGCCGCGAAGATCGACGACCTGTGGACCGTCGTCGGAGGAGTGTTCGGTTGATCGACTTCCGCTACCACATCGTCTCGATCGTCTCGATCTTCCTCGCCCTCGCGGTGGGGATCGTGCTCGGTGCCGGCCCCCTCAAGGGCGAGATCGGCTCGACCCTCCAGAACGAGGTGGCCGGGCTGCGCGACGACAAGACCCAGCTCAACGACCAGCTCGACGCGGCGCAGGCCGACGCCGAGGCCCGGGGCGCCTACCTCGACGCGGTGTCCGGGCGGGTCCTGGCCGGCGCGCTCCGGGACCGCAGCGTCGCCCTCGTCGTCCTCCCCGGAGCCGACGCCTCGGTCAGCGAGTCCGTCGTCGAGGCCCTCGGGAGCGCCGGCGCGCGGTTGGCCTCCACGACGTCGGTCTCGCCCGACTTCGTGAGCACCGAGGAGGGGGTGGCCGGCGCCCGCGACCGCACCGTGCAGCAGGTGGCGACGGACACCGGCGCCAACACCCAGCTCGGGTCCTCGGCCCCGAAGGACGTCCTCCTCGCCACCCTCCTCACCCGGACCGCCCCGGCCGGTGACAGCGGGCCCGACGACACCACCGCCCGCGCCGGGCTCGAGACGCTCGCCGACGCCGGCCTCATCTCCCTCGACGCCCCCGACTTCACCCGTGCCGACCTCGTGGTCGTCGTCTCGGGTGCGGTCTCCGACGGCGACGAGGCAGCCCGGGCGCAGACGGCGGCGCACTGGGTCGACCTCGCGGTGGCCCTCGACGGCCGCTCGCGGGGCGCCGTGGTGGCCGCGGACCTCGGCTCGGAGAAGCAGGGGACCTCGGTCCTCACGACCCTGCGCGACACCTCCTCCGCCGCCAAGGAGGTCTCCGGCGTCGACGATGCCGCCGACCCGATGGGGCTGGCGAGCGTCGTGTTCGCCCTCGTCCAGCAGGGCGGTGGGAAGGCCGGTCAGTACGGCCTGGCCCCCGGCACCGACGCGGCCTTCGCGCCCGTCCCGCAGTCGTGAGGGGGGCCCGCCGGGCGGTCGCCGCGCTGCTCGGGGGTCTCGGGGCCGCGGCGGCCCACCGCGCCCTCACGACCCACGTCACCTCGCCGCGGTGGGAGCGCACGAACCACGCGGGTGACCCCGTGACGCTCCTCGAGGGGCCGGCCTGGGTGGTCGGTGGCGCACTCGGGGCGGTGGCCGGTGGCCCCGCCGGTGTCGTGGCGGCGGTCGGGGCCGGCGCCTTCGGTGCCCTCGACGACCTCGCCGGTGACGGCTCGTCCAAGGGCCTGCGCGGCCACCTCGGCGCGGCCCTGCGCGGCGAGGTCACGACCGGGGCCGTGAAGATCCTCGGCCTCGGCGTCACCGGGCTCGTCGCGGCCGCGCTCGCGGACCGGGGGCGTGAGGACGTCTCGGCCCTCGACACCGTCGTCGCCGGCGCAGTCGTCGCGGGCGCCGCCAACCTCGCCAACCTGCTCGACCTGCGCCCCGGGCGTGCCCTCAAGGCCACCGTCCTCGCCGCCGCACCGCTGGCCCTCGCCGGGGGCGACGGCCCGGCGCGTTCCCGCTCCGGTGCCCAGGCCGCCGCGGCGGTCGCCGCCTCCCTCGGGGTGCTCCAGCCGGACCTCGCCGGCCGCGCGATGCTCGGCGACACCGGGGCCAACGCCGCGGGCGCGCTCGTCGGCACCGCCGTCGCCGGACGGGCCGGACGCCGGGAGCGCCTCGTCGCGCTCGCCCTCCTCACGGCCGCCACCCTCGCCTCGGAACGGGTGAGCTTCACCGCCGTCATCGAGTCCACCCCCGGGCTGCGCGAGCTCGACGCCTGGGGCCGGCCGGCTCGATGACCCGACAGCGCGCGGCCCTCGGGATCGCCGGCGCGGCCGGTCTCATCGCGGTCGTCACCCTCCTCGCCCGGGCGGCCGGGTTCGCCCGGGTCCTCGTGTTCGCCGACGCGGTCCGGGCCAAGGGCGTCGGGAACATCTACCAGAGCGTCAACGCGCTCCCCAACGTCGTCTTCGAGGTCGCGGCCGGGGGGACGCTCGCGGCCGTGGCCGTCCCGCTCATCGCCGACCGCCTCGGCGCGGGGGAGCGGGAGCGGGCGGACCGCCTCGCCTCGGTCCTCCTCACGTGGGCGCTCACCGTCCTCGCCCCGCTCGGGGTGCTGCTCTTCGTCCTCGCCGGCCCCCTCGTCGACGTCCTGCTCGACGTGCCCGACGACGGGTCCCGGGACGTCGCGGTCACCCTGCTGCGGATCTTCTCCCTCCAGGTGCCCCTCTACGGCGTGGGCATCGTCCTCACCGGTGTCCTCCACGCGCACCGCCGCTTCCTCACGGCCGCGCTCGCCCCCCTCCTCTCCTCGGTCGTCGTGCTCACGAGCTACCTCTGGTACGGCCGGCTGGTCGACGGGGAGACCTCGCCCGCGGTGGTGTCGAGCGGGGCGCTCGCGGTCCTGGGCTGGGGGACCACCCTCGGTGTCGTCGTCCTCTCCGTCCCGCTCGTCGTCCCGGCGCTGCGCACCGGGTGGCGTTGGCGGCCGGGGCTGCGCCCGGACCGTGACGACGCGCGGCGCATCGGCAGCCTCGCGGGAGCCGGCGTGCTCGCCCTCGTGGCCCAGCAGGGCACGGTGCTCGCGACCCTGTGGCTCGCGAACCACTCGCTCGACCGGGGCGTCTTCTCGGTGTACACGTACGCGCAGGCCGTCTACCTGCTCCCCTACGCCGTGCTCGCCGTCCCGGTGGCCCAGAGCACCTTCCCGGCCCTCGCGCAGGGCCACGCGGGGGGTGCCGACGTCGGGCCGACCCTCGCCCGGTCGCTGCGGGCGGTCATCGTGCTCACCGGTGTCGCCGCCGGCGTCCTCATCGCCGCGGCCCCCGCGGTCGGCGCGTTCTTCGCCGTCATCGACGCCCGGCGGGGAGCGGCGGGAGCCAGCCCGGAGGCGCTCGCCGCGCTGCCCGGGGCCCTCATCGCGTTCGCACCCGGGCTCGTGGGCTTCGGCGTCGTCGCGCTGCTCACCCGCGCCCTGTACGTCCGGGGGCGCCCGCTCGACGCCGCGCTCGCGACCGCCTTCGGGTGGGTCGTCGCCGCCGTCCCTCCGCTGCTCATCGTCGGGTCGGGGGGCTCCGCGGCGGCCGTCCTGCGCACCCTCGGGCTGTCCTCGACCCTCGGCATGGTGCTGGCCGGGGTGGCGCTGACCGCCCTCGTCCGGCGCACGTGGGGGACCGAGGTGACCAGGGGTGCCGCGCGCACGGCCGGGGCCGTCGTCGTCGCGCTGGCGCTCGCCGTCGTCGTCGGGGACCTGCTGACCCGGGGGCGTACCTACTCCGGCCTCCTCGACGCCGTGCTCTGGGGCGTCGCGGCGGGTCTGGCCGCTCTCGTGACAGGAGCGCTCGCGGTCTTCTACGGTGACCGCAGGATGATGGGGGAGATTCGCGAGCGGGGACGCGCCCGCCGCCGGGGAGGGAGCGCGGGATGAAGGTGCTGCTCGTCATGGGGACGAGCGCCGGCGGCGTCGGGGCCCACGTGCGTGGCCTCGTCGGCGTGCTCGCGGGGGCCGGGCACGTCGTGGTCGTCGCGGCGCCGCGCGAGGCCGTGGAGCGCTTCGGGCTGGCGGAGCACGCGAGCACCGTCGACCTCGACGTCGCCGACCGTCCGCACCCCCTGCGCGACGCCCGGGCCATCCGGACCCTCGCCGGCCTGGTCCCGGGCGCCGACGTCGCGCACGCCCACGGGCTGCGCGCCGGTGCGCTCACCGTCCTCGCGGCGTCCCGGCGGCCCGTCCCCGTCGTCACCACGCTGCACAACGCGGCACCCACGAGCCGGGTCACCGCCGCGGTCTACGCCGGGCTCGAACGGGTCGTGGCACGCGGGTCCGCGGTGGTCCTCGGCGTCTCGGGCGACCTCGTGGCCCGGATGGACCGGCTCGGTGCGCGCTCGACCGGGCTCGCCGTGGTGCCGGCCCCGCCGTACGTCCCCCCGTCCCGGGACCGGTACGCCGTCCACGCCGAGCTCGGCATCGACGCCCGGACCTCGCTCGCCGTCGTCCTGGCCCGCCTCGCGCCCCAGAAGGGCCTCGACCTGCTCCTCGACGCCCAGCGCGACCTCGCCGACCTCGACCTGCTGACCGTCGTCGCGGGCGACGGGCCCCTCCACGAGCCGCTCCGGCGGCGGATCGAGGCCGAGCGGCTCCCGGTGCGCCTCCTCGGGCGCCGCGACGACGTGCCCGACCTCCTCGCCGCCGCCGACGTCGTCGTCTCCAGCGCACTGTGGGAGGGCCAGCCGGTCGGGCTGCAGGAGGCCCTCCACGCCGGTGCGGCGATCGTCGCCACCGACGTCGGGGGCACCGCCGCGGTCGTCGGCGACGCCGCGGTGCTCGTGCCGGGCGGGGACCCCGTCTCGCTCTCGCGGGCGATCCGCGACGTCGTGACGCACGGTGGGGTGCGTGACGACCTGCGCTCCAAGGCGGTCGAACGGGCCCAGGGCCTGCCCACCGAGGCCGACGCGCTGGACGCCGCGCTCGGGGCCTACCGCGAAGCCGGCGCCCGATGACGTATCGTTGAAGCCCGTGGTGCTCCAGACGAAACAGATCTTCGTGACCGGAGGCGTGGCCTCTTCGCTCGGCAAGGGGCTCACGGCCTCGAGCCTGGGGCACCTGCTCCGCGCCCGGGGGCTGCGGGTGACGATGCAGAAGCTCGACCCGTACCTCAACGTCGACCCCGGGACGATGAACCCGTTCCAGCACGGTGAGGTCTTCGTCACCGACGACGGCGCCGAGACCGACCTCGACATCGGTCACTACGAGCGCTTCCTCGACGTCAACCTCCGCGGCAGCGCCAACGTGACGACCGGTCAGGTCTACAACCGGGTCATCACCAAGGAGCGCCGCGGCGAGTACCTCGGCGACACCGTCCAGGTCATCCCGCACATCACGAACGAGCTCAAGGAGCGGATGCGCGCCCAGGCGGCCGGCTCCCCGGGGGTCGAGGACGCCGAGGCGCCCGACGTCATCATCACCGAGATCGGCGGCACCGTCGGCGACATCGAGTCGCTGCCGTTCCTCGAGGCGGCCCGGCAGGTGCGCCACGACCTCGGCCGCGACAGCGTGTTCTTCCTCCACGTGTCCCTCGTCCCGTACCTCGCCCCGAGCGGCGAGCTGAAGACCAAGCCGACCCAGCACTCGGTGGCGGCGCTGCGCCAGGTCGGCATCCAGCCGGACGCGCTCGTGCTGCGGGCCGACCGCGAGATCCCCGAGTCGATCAAGCGCAAGATCAGCCTCATGTGCGACGTCGACAACGAGGCGGTCGCGGCCGCCGTCGACGCGCCGAGCATCTACGACATCCCCAAGGTGCTGCACCGCGAGGGCCTCGACGCCTACGTCGTGCGCCGCCTCGGGCTCGTCTTCCGCGACGTCGACTGGACCGACTGGGACCTCCTCCTCGACCGCGTCCACCGCCCCGAGCACGAGGTCGAGGTCGCCCTGGTCGGCAAGTACGTCGACCTCCCCGACGCGTACCTGTCGGTCACCGAGGCGCTGCGCGCCGGCGGGTTCCACCACGACGCCCGCGTCAACATCCGCTGGGTCGCCTCCGACGACTGCGCCACCGACGCCGGGGCCCAGCGGGTCCTCGGCGGCGTCGACGCGGTCCTCGTCCCGGGCGGCTTCGGGGTCCGGGGGATCGAGGGCAAGGTCGGCGCGCTGCGCTGGGCGCGGGAACGACAGGTGCCGACCCTGGGGATCTGCCTCGGTCTCCAGTGCATGGTCATCGAGTACGCGCGCGACGTCGCCGGGATCGAGGGGGCGAGCTCCACCGAGTTCGACCCGCAGACCACCGCGCCCGTCATCGCGACGATGGAGGAGCAGAAGGCGTTCGTCGAGGGCGCCGGCGACCTCGGGGGCACGATGCGGCTCGGCAGCCAGCGGGCGACCCTGCGTCCGGGCTCGGTCGTCGCCGAGGCCTACGGCGCGACGACCGCCGACGAGCGGCACCGGCACCGCTACGAGGTCAACGAGCGGTACCGCGAGCAGCTCGAGGCGGCCGGGCTCGTCATCAGCGGCACCCACCCCGAGCTCGGCCTCGTCGAGTTCGTCGAGCTGCCGCGCGAGGTGCACCCGTACTACGTCTCGACCCAGGCGCACCCGGAGTTCAAGTCCCGGCCCACCCGCGCGCACCCGCTCTTCGCGGGCCTCATCGGCGCCGCGATCGAGCAGCAGCGGGCCGCGCGACTCGTCGAGGTCGAGCGGCCCCGCACGGCGGAGCCCGCGGACGCACGTGCCTGACCCGCTGCGCGACCGGCTCGAGCGCCGTCCCGTGCTCGCGAGCGAGGTGGGCTTCACGGGGCGGGTCTGGGACGTGCGCACCGACCGGGTCGACCTCGGCGACGCAGGGGTCGTCACCCGCGACTACGTCGACCACACGGGGGCCGTCGCCGTGCTGGCCCTCGACGCGCACGACCGGGCCGTCGTCATCCAGCAGTACCGCCACCCGGTCGGTGCCTTCGGCTGGGAGATCCCGGCCGGGCTGCTCGACGTCGACGGTGAGGAGGCCCGGGTGGCCGCCGCGCGCGAGCTGGCCGAGGAGGCCGACGTCGTCGCGACGCGCTGGCACACGCTCGTGGACCACTGGGCCTCACCCGGCGGCTCCACCGAGAGCCTGCGGATCTTCCTCGCGCGCGACCTCACGGAGGTCCCCGAGGCGCAGCGGCACGAACGACACGGTGAGGAGCTCGGGATGCCCGTGCACCGCGTCCCCCTCGCCGACCTCGTCGCGGGGGTGCTCGAGGGGCGCCTGCACAACCCGACCCTCGTCATCGCCGTGCTCGCCGCGGAGGCGCTGCGCACCCGGGGATGGAGCGGGTTGCGGGCGGCCGATGCCCCGTGGCCCGAGCGCAGTCCGGGGCGGAGGGCCGCCGCCGACTGACCCGGGCCGGCCGGCGGTCGAGCCGTTCCGACCGCGGCGCGGGGGGCGCCCGACGTGTGCGCGACCGCCTCATGGGGTATCCCTGACAGGTGACGTTCAGACGCGGGTGGGATGATCCGGGCGTGGGTGAGACCTTCGGCGCGGCCAGGGGGTCGGCCGCCTGGCTCAAGGTGTGCGGGTCGGCCGACGAGGTGCTCGACCTCGCCTCCCGCTGCCCCTGTGGTGGGCTGCCCCCCGGCGCCACCCTCGGGGAGTGCTGCGGCCCGGTCATCGAGGGGTCCCGGGTCGCCGGGTCGGCGGAGGAGCTGATGCGCTCCCGCTACACCGCGTACGCCCTCGCCGACGGCGACCACCTGTACCGCACGTGGCACCCGAGGACCCGCCCGGTGCGGGTCGAGCCCGAGCCGTGGGTCCGCTGGGTGCAGCTCGACGTCCTCGACGTCGTCGGCGGTGCCGACGGCGACGATCAGGGCATCGTGGAGTTCCGGGCGGTCTGGGTGGCGGGCGAGGGCCGGACCCGGCAGCGCGGCGAGGTCCACGAGCGGAGCCGCTTCGAGCCCCGTGCGGGGCGGTGGTTCTACGTCGGCCCCGAGCCGGCCGTCGAGGTCACTGGTAGCTGACGAACCACGGGGTCGGCCGGACCTGCGCGACGGTCTGCGCGGGCGTGAGCATCGGGGCGTCCTCGTCCTCGAAGTTCTTCCAGCCGAGCCACACGCCCTCGGGCAGGTCCCGGCGCAGCGCCGCCCAGGTGCCCTGCTTGGCACCCTGCGACCCCTGTCCGTCGGCGTGGACCAGCCACTGCACCTCGTCGAGGGAGGTGTCGAGCCGGTCGCGGTCGCGGATCATCGACGTCCGGAACTGGTGGAGGGTCAGCACCTTCGGCGGGAGGTCGTGCTCGCGGACGAGGGCCGCCAGCCACCGGCCGACGCGGTTCACCTCGTCGACGCCGACGTGGCCGATCTGCTGCAGCGGCTTCTCGGACGGACCGAGCCGCCACTCCGGGTCGAGCGCGAGCCCCACGTGGGGACGCCGCAGGAGCTCCTCGTACGCCCTTGCCTGGTCGAGGAAGTCGGCCCGACCGGGCTGGAGGTCGAGCACGACGTAGACCCCGGCCTTCTCCGCCACGTCGACCCAGGGGGTCAGGTCGCTGAGCGGGGTGCGCTGGGAGTACACGCCCTGGGCGCCGGCGGAGCCGGTGGCCACGGTGGCGATCAGCTCGAACGCGGGGACGACCCGCTCGTCGAGGAGCGGGGCGTACTGCTCGACGAGATCCTCGACCCGGGTGACCGAGCGGGCGGCGGACTGCTCCCCGAGCATCCCGAGCGACCCGGTGCGCGGGTGGCCGTAGAGCGCGACCATGCGGCGGCCGGGGAAGGGCAGGTACCCACCGCCGGGGAGCTCGGGTGCGTACCGCACGGTGCGGACCCGCTGGCCGAAGTGCGCGCCCAGGCCCCCCACCCCGAGCACGACGGCGTCCTTCGCGCGGCGCAGGGCCGTCGCGTCCGCCGTCGACGTCCGGGGGTCCTCGGCCTCCAGCGCGAGGGACGTCGCCCCGCACGCCGCGAGCAGCGCCTCGAGCACCGGCGGGGAGGCGGCACCCGGAGCGGCGGCGACGACGGCGGTCCCCGTCGGCCGCACCGGTGGGAGACCGGGGACGTCGGGTGCCTCTCCGGGTGCGACCTCGACGACCTCGCGGTCGCCGAGGTCGCGCGCGGTGGGGCTTCCGGATGCGCTCGGGGACGCGCTCGGGGGCGCGCTCGACGACGCCCAGGCGCTCGCCACCGGAGCGGCCCACAGGACGGTCCGGGTGCCGAGCCGGTCGAGCTCCGCGTGCAGCCCCTCACCGGCCACGAGGAGCGGAAGGCGCAGCCCGGTCGCGACGGTCGTGCCGGCCGCGACGTCGTCCGGACCGTCGGAGGTGACCACCACGGCGGTCGCGCGGGAGAGCAGGGCCCGGGAGGCCGCGAGGGTCGGTTCCTCCCCGGCGGCCAGGACGGAGGCCCGGGCGTCGTCGTGGAGCACCACCTCGTGCCGCGTCGGGGTCGGCGTCCGCGACGGGTCGGCGGACCGGGTCGGCGCGTCCTCCGTGCACCCGGCGAGGGTGCCCGCGACGGCCGCACCCACGAGCGCGCCCGCAGCGGTGCGCAGGGCCGCCCTGCGGGGAACGCTGCTGCTCACGAGGCCTCCGGAGGTGAGATGGGTCCCCCTACGGTGACACGAGCCCGCGGGCGGCGCCCCACCCCGCCCGGGACGCGGACCGCCGGGGCGGCCCGGCGGTGATAGGACTGGGCACGTGCTCCTGGAGAACATCGCCCTCGACGCCCTCGACCCCGCGCGGCTCGGCGCCTTCTGGGAGGGCCTGCTCGGTGGGGCCAGGCTCACCGACACCCCGGACCTCGTCGAGACCCGGGTGGGCGGCCCCGGGGGGCCGTGGCTCGACCTGTGCCTGCCGCGCGTCCCCGAACCGCCCCGTGCGGGCCCGCGCCTGCACCTCGACCTCGTCGGCGGCGAGCACCAGGACGACGTCGTCGCGCGCGCGGTCGGGCTCGGTGCCCAGCCCCTCGACATCGGCCAGGGGGACGTTCCCTGGGTCGTGCTCGCCGACCCCGAGGGCAACCCGTTCTGCGTCATGGAGCCCCGGCCGGAGTACCGCGCCGGTGGAGGGATCGCGGCGCTGCCCCTGGCCAGCGCGGATCCCGAGCGTGACCTGCGGTTCTGGACCGCCCTCACCGGGTGGCGACGCGAACCGGCGTCGGTTCCGGCGGCCCTGCGTCACCCGAGCGGCCTCGGGCCGCTCCTCGAGCTCTGCCCCGAGGCGCGCCCCAAGGACCCGGACGAGAAGAACCGGCTCCACCTCGACGTCCGCCTCCAGCCCGGGGAGCACCTGGACGACGCGGTCGCCCTGGCGCTCGACCTCGGGGGGAGCGAGCTCGAGCACGGGTGGGGGGACCTGCCCTGGCGTGTCCTGCGGGACCCGTCCGGCAACGAGGTGTGCATCCTGCCGTCGTCGGCGGGCTGACTCAGCTCCGGTCCGCGCGTCCTCGGACCCGGGGGATCCGGGGGAGCCGGCGTCGGGGTGCAGCGGCCGTCCGCGGGTCGGCGGGTCGGGGCAGGCGGTCCTCGGGCCGGGCCGCGAGGTGCACGATGCGGGCGGCGTCGACGGCCTCGTCGATGCGGGCGACGTCGGCGGCGTCGATCTCGTAGACGGTCGGTTCCACGTGGACCCGGAAGCCGTCCTGCCCGACGAGCCAGCGCCCACCGTCGGCGAACGACTCCATCGCCGCGAGCTCCCGGTAGCGGACGGTGACGACGCCGGCGGCCGACCGCAGCGAGACCCCGTCGGTTCCGACGACGAGGACCGCCCGGCCGCCGCCGCGCACGGGGTGCTCGCGGCCGTCGATCGCCGCCGACGAGCCGGACGGGGTGGGGGAGAACCCGGCCCAGTCGAGCCCGCCGACGGGGACCTGGGCGAGCGCGCTGCCGTGGAAGCTCTCGGCCACGTCGCGCACGTCGTCCGCGCTGACCGCTCGCAGGTCCGCCAGGCGCTGCTCGCGCAGGGGTGTCGTGCGTCCGAGCAGCCGGTCGGCGGCCCGTCCCGCGAGGAGGTCGGGCTCGTGGTCGGGCCGGTCGGCCGCGAGGAGTGCCTCCCCGACGGCCGCCCGGTCGGTGACGCCGAGCCGCCCCCAGCGCACCCGCGCGAGGGCGTCGACGACGGCACCCCCGAGCGCCTCGCGGGCCTCGGGCCGACCGTGGGCGTCCACGGTGACCATCGCGGTGTGGGCGTCGTGGGCGCTCGCGTGCGCCCGGACCGAGGTGACCAGTCCCGCGAGGTCCTCGCGCAGCGACCGGTCGAGCAGGTGGGCGTAGACGTCGGTGGCCGCGCAGCGCGGCACGAGCCCGGTGACGTGCACGGTGTCGGTGTCGGGCACGGCGAACCACGCCGGGGTGCGCGGGAGGACCGGTGCCACGGTCGGGAGCGGCGGCAGGTCTCCCTCGGGCAGGGCGAGGTCCAGGCCGCGGGGGACGCCCTCGCCGCTCACCCACAGGACGGCGTTGCCGCTCGTGAACGCGGCCGACGCCCAGATGGCGACGATCTCGGGGTCGAGGCCGGCCAGCCCGACCTCCGGGTACGAGGTGAGGCCACGGCCGCGGGCGCCCCAGCGCATCATCGCCGACCCGCGGGTCGCGGCGTCCTCCCGGGCGAGGTCCTCGGTGTGCATCGCGAGGCGCTCCTCGTCGAGGTGCCGGATGGGCGGGGTCCGGAGCGCGGCGCAGACCGCCGTGAGGGCGGCGGCGACCTCGTCCGGGGTGCCGGTGGCCGAGAACCGGGTCATGAGGTCGGAGAGCCCGTCCCGGACGTGCTCCGCCGGGAGTCCGGCGGCACGCAGGGCGAGGTGCTCGACGAGGTGGGTGACGCCCCGCACCGCGAGGTGCTCGTCGGCCCCGCCGACCCGGAAGACGAGCCCCGCGGAGCAGACCCCGTCATCACGTGCGGCGAACAGGGTGGGGATCCCCTCCACCTCGGTCTCGACGACGGTCATCGGCCCTCCCGTTCCGCGATGGCCCGGGCCCGCAGGGCGGAGAGCGCCGTGCGATGGTGTCCGGCCGCCTCCCAGGGCCCCGGCGCGAGGGCGGTCCCGAGGACGCGGAAGTGGGCCAGCGCCCGGTCGGTGCGGCCCGCGATGCCGAAGAGGACGGCGAACTCGGTGTGCGGCAGGACCCACGCGAAGCGCGAGGGGCACGGCAGGCCCCGGAAGCGGTCCGCCGCGTCCTCGAGCTCCTCGAGCACCTCCTTGTCGCGCAGGTGCCCGCGGTCGCGTCCGGAGCTCTCGGTGCGCCAGCGGCCCAGATGCGCGGCCGCGAGGATGGTGCCCTCGACGTCGCCGGCCGGGACGGTCGCCGCGACCTCGCGGGCGAACCCGAGCGCGTCGTCCCAGGACCCGCCGGCGGCCGGGCTCAGGGCCTGGAGCATCCGCCGCTGCCCGGCGTGGTGGTGCGGGTCGGCGTCGTACAGCCGGACGTACCGGCGTCGGGCCTCGCCGCGGGGGAGGCCGAGCTGGGCGGCGGTCCACAGCCGCAGGTGCCAGGGCTGCGGGTCCCCGGGGTCCTCGGCGCACAGCCGGAGCAGCACCTGCTCGGCACTTCGGAGCCGGTCGTGCACGTCGGTGAACCGGTCGGCCGGGACCTCGCTGGACCGCGCTCCCGCTCCCGCCTCCTCGGCTCCCAGGATCAGCCGGTGCGCGAGGAGCGTGCGGCCCGCGACGTCGAGGGGGTGCTCGGCCAGGCGCTGCTCGAGCGCGGCGTCGAGGCCGGGCGTGCGGGCGAGGACCTCCCACGCGACGACCTGGTCCGGCCCGTGCTGCTCTCCGAGCACGGCGAGGTCGGCCAGGGCCCCGTCGAGCTCGCCGCCGAGGGCGCGCCCGCGGAGCCGGTGGAGCTCGGGGAAGACGTCCGCGAGGTCCGTGACCGGCGGAGGAGCCGCATCAGCCATGTCCGCATGCTAGGGGGTGGGGTCCCGGCCCACGAGCGGCTCGCCGTCCTCCTCGGAATCTCGGTTCGGAGCGCCGACCGGTGGTCCGTAGGATGGGACGCCGACCGCACCCCCCGAGACGAAGGACCCTCCGTGCTCCGCACCCACGAGGCCGGCACCCTGCGTGCCGCTCACACCGGCCAGACCGTCACGCTCACCGGGTGGGTGGCGAAGCGGCGCGACCACGGCGGGGTGGCGTTCATCGACCTGCGCGACGCGAGCGGCGTCGTCCAGGTCGTCGCCCGGGACGAGGTGCTCACCGGGGCGGCCCACGACCTGCGCAGCGAGTACGTCGTCCGGGTCCTCGGCGAGGTGACGGCCCGTGAGGAGCGCAACGTCAACCCGGACCTCCCCACCGGGGAGGTCGAGGTCGTCGCGCGCGAGATCGAGGTGCTCAACCCCAGCTCCCCGCTCCCGTTCCAGGTCGACGAGCGGGTCTCCGTCGGTGAGGAGGCCCGGCTCAAGCACCGGTACCTCGACCTCCGGCGCCCGGGCGTGCACTCGGCCGGGCACGCCATCCGGCTCCGCTCGAAGGTCAACCAGGCCGCCCGGCGGGTCCTCGGCGACCGCGACTTCGTCGAGATCGAGACCCCGACGCTGACCCGGTCCACGCCCGAGGGCGCTCGCGACTTCCTCGTGCCCGCCCGGCTCGCTCCGGGCAGCTGGTACGCCCTCCCGCAGAGCCCGCAGCTGTTCAAGCAGCTGCTCATGGTCTCCGGGATGGAGCGGTACTACCAGATCGCGCGCTGCTACCGCGACGAGGACTTCCGCGCCGACCGCCAGCCCGAGTTCACCCAGCTCGACATCGAGATGTCCTTCGTCGAGCAGGACGACGTCCTCGAGCTCGGCGAGGCCGTCGTCAAGGAGATCTGGGAGCTCATCGGCGTCTCCCTCGACACGCCCTTCCAGCGGATGACGTACGCCGAGGCGATGCGCCGCTTCGGCACCGACAAGCCCGACCTGCGCTTCGGCCAGGAGCTCGTCGAGTGCACCGACTTCTTCGCCGACACCTCGTTCCGGGTCTTCCAGGCCGACTACGTCGGTGCCGTCGTCATGCCCGGCGGTGCCAGCCAGCCGCGCAAGCAGCTCGACGCGTGGCAGGAGTGGGCCAAGCAGCGCGGGGCGCGTGGCCTCGCCTACGTCCTCGTCCAGGACGACGGCACGCTCGGCGGTCCGGTCGCCAAGAACCTCTCCGAGGCCGAGACGGCCGGGCTCGCGGCCCACGTCGGTGCCCAGCCGGGCGACTGCGTGTTCTTCGCCGCGGGGGCACCCAAGCCCTCGCGTGCCCTGCTCGGCGCGGCGCGCCTCGAGATCGGCACGCGCTGCGGCCTCGTCGACGAGGACGCCTGGAGCTTCCTCTGGGTCCTCGACGCCCCGCTGTTCGAGCCGACCTCCGAGGCCGTGGCGGCCGGGGACGTCGCGGTCGGCGGCGGCGCCTGGACCGCGGTGCACCACGCGTTCACCTCGCCCAAGGCCGAGTTCCTCGACACCTTCGACACCGACCCCGGCCCGGCGCTCGCCTACGCCTACGACATGGTCTGCAACGGCAACGAGATCGGCGGCGGGTCGATCCGTATCCACCGCCGCGACGTGCAGGAGCGGGTCTTCCGGGTCATGGGCCTCACGCAGGAGGAGGCGCAGGAGAAGTTCGGGTTCCTCCTCGACGCCTTCCAGTTCGGCGCCCCGCCGCACGGTGGCATCGCCTTCGGCTGGGACCGGATCGTCATGCTCCTCGGTGGCTTCGACAGCATCCGCGACGTCATCGCCTTCCCCAAGTCCGGCGGCGGCTACGACCCGCTGACCGAGGCCCCGGCACCGATCACGCCGGAGCAGCGCCACGAGGCGGGCATCGACGCGAAGCCCGAGCCGGCCGGGAGCGTCCCGCACGAGGGTTCGTCGGAGATCACCCCGGACCAGGGCTGAGGCTCGTCGTGGCAACCACGCCAGGGGTGGTCCGTGCGCTGCTCTGGGACGCCGACGGGGTGCTGCAGCACGCACCGGACGGCTGGCGCCCGGTGCTCGACGCCGCCGGTGGGCCAGGTTTCGCCGAGGAGGTGTTCGCGGCCGAGGGTCCGGCGCTGCGCGGCGAGGCCACGTTGCGCGACACCCTGGCCGACGTGCTGGTGCGCTTCCCCGGGGCATCGGTCGGGGTGGACGACCTCCTGGCCCTCTGGGAGCGGGCCGTCCTCGACGACGACGCCATGGCCCTCGTGGCCGAGGTCCGCTCCACGGGAGTCCTCGCCGTCCTCGCGACGAACCAGCAGGACCACCGTCGGGCCTGGATGCGCGAGGCGCTCGGCCTGGACCGGCACTTCGACCGGGTCTTCTACTCGTGCGACATGGGCCTCCTGAAGCCCGACCCCGCGTACTTCCGGCACATCCTGGACGACCTGGGCCTCGGCGCCCACGAGGCCGCCTTCGTCGACGACAGCGCCGACAACGTCGAGTCCGCCAGGTCGGTGGGGATCCGGGCGGTCCACCACGACCCCGCGAGCGGGCCGACGGTGCTGCGGGACGAGGTCCGCGGCCTCCTCGCCCCGTGACGCTCCTCGCGGGTCAGCGGGCGAGGAACTCGACGAGGGCCGTGGTGACCTCGTCCTGGTGTGACACGAGGATGCCGTGCGGGCCGCCCTCCACGACGTGCAGCTCGGCGCCGTCGACGAGGTCGGCGGTCCGCTGCCCGGAGACCTCGATCGGCACGATGGCGTCGGAGTCGCCGTGGATGACGAGGGTCGGGACGGTGGTCCGGCGCAGGCCGCCGGTGAAGTCCTCGACCCAGGAGCGGATGCACTGGACGGCGGCGTGGGTGTCCGCCCGGTGCGCGAGGGCGAGGGCCTCCTGACGCTCCTCCTCGGTCACCTTCAGCTCGCCCTCGGCCGAGAAGAAGTTCGTGAGGAACCCGTCGAGGAAGCCCGCCGGGTCCTGCGCGAGGCCGGCCTGCATGCTCTCCACCGTGGCGTCGTCGAGGGCGCCCTCGGGGTGCTCGTCGTCCTTCTTGAGGCAGGGCGGCACGGCCGAGACGTAGACGACGCTGTGCAGCCTGTCCTCGCCGACGTTCTCGAGGTAGCGGGCCACCTCGCCGCCGCCCATCGAGAAGCCGACGAGGGTCACGTCGGTGAGGTCGAGCCCGCGCATCAGCGCGTCGAGGTCGCTCGTCAGCGTGTCGTAGTCGTAGGAGGAGGCCTCACCCGGCTTCGCCGACTCGCCGAAGCCACGCCGGTCGTAGGTGACGACGCGGTGGCCGGCGTCGCGCAGGGCCGGGACCTGGTGGCTCCAGGAGGCTCCGCTGAGCGGCCACCCGTGGATGAGGACGACCGGGCGTCCGTCGCCGCCGTGGTCCTCGTAGTGGATGTCGACGGTGCCGTTGCTCAGGGTGGCCATGACTCACCTCTCGTGGGGGGACTCGATCTCCTCACCATAGGCACCCCCCGGCCCGGGTGGGGGCGCGAGCCACCGGCTTCGCCACTCCATGCCGGTGACGAACCCGAGGCGCTCGTAGACGCGCCGTGCGGCGGCGTTGTCGGCGAACATCCCGAGGGCGCACGCGCCGACCTCGCCGACGGCTCGACGGGTGAGGTGGGCGGAGACGGCGGCTCCGAGGCCGGCCCGCCGCAGGTGGCCGGCGACCGCGATCCCCGCGAGGGTCGGGGTCCCGGCGCTCGACGGCTCGCTCCCGCCGCAGGCGACGAGCCGCCCGTCCGCGTCGCGCACCCCCACCCACACCTGGCCGGGGCGCGCGAACGGCTGCCCGTGCGTGCGGGGGCTCTCGGCCGTGAGGAAGGCCGTGGCCTCCTCCCGGTCGGCGGGGGTGAGGGGCACGATGCGGTCCTCGCCGGGGACGGGCGGGGGAGCGGTGCGCGTCCACATCCAGTCCCAGTCGCCGCCGCGCTCGCCGAGGTCGAGGTGTCGCTGGACCAGGTGCTGGTGTTCGCGGGGTGCACTGAGGTGCTGGGCACCGCTGTCGCGGAACCAGTCCCGGACCTCGGTGTCGGCGAAGAGCGCGTCGACTCCCGGTCCGTCCCCGAGGACCGCGGCTCCCGGGACCCCGTGGTCGGACCGCCGGGGGAACACGACCGCGCGCCCCTCGCACGCCTCGAGCGCCCAGCCGGGGGGAGTGAACCCCGAGCCGACGTCGAGGACCGCGACGACGTGGTGGCCGGTGGCGGTGAGGAGGTCCTCGACCGAGTCGAGGCGGCGCACGGCGCTCACTCCGTGATGCCGAACCGCTCGTGGAGCCGGCGCAGCGGCGCCGGTGCCCACCAGTTCGCGCGGCCGAGCACCGCCATCGTCGCGGGGACGAGGAGCATGCGGACGAGCGTGGCGTCGATCGCGATGGCGAGGACGAGCGCGACCCCCATCTGCTTCATGATGAGCAGGTCGCCCGCCGCGAAGCCGGAGAAGACGATGACCATGAGCAGGGCGGCCGACGTGATGATCCGGCCCGAGCGCTGGAGGCCGAGGACGACCGCCTCGTGCGTGCTCCGGCCCTGCTCGTGCAGCTCGACGATCCGCGACAGCAGGAACACCTCGTAGTCCATCGAGAGCCCGAACCCGAACGCCACGACGAGGATCGGGATGGTGTTCTCGACGCCACCGGCCGACGTGAAGCGGAGCACCGAGTCCAGGTGCCCCTCCTGGAAGACCCACACGGTGACGCCGAGAGCGGCGCCGAGGGACAGGACGTTCATCACGAGCGCCTTGACCGGCACGACGACCGACCCGGTCATGAGGAAGAGCAGCACGAGCGTGGCGAGGACGACGGCGCCGATCGCGAGCGGTGCGCGGTCGGACACGGCCTGCCGGAAGTCGAGGATGCCGGAGGCCTGCCCGACCACCCACGACCGGAACGGCGGCCGGTCGGTGCGCAGGGAGTCGACGAGCGCCCGGGAGGCCTCACCCGTCCCGTTGTCGCCCGTCTGGAACGGCACGGTGACGACCCCGCCGTCCAGCTCGCCGAGCGGGTCGACCCGGGCGACCCCGGGTCGGTCGGCGGCCGACTCCGCCCAGGCCCGGACGTCCGCGACGGGCGCCTCGGCGACGACGAGCACCTGCGCGCCGGCGAGGCTCGGGTAGCCGGCACGGAAGTCCTCGAAGAAGGTCCGCTCCGGGGTGCCCTTCGGGAGCAGCTCGGCGCCCGAGGCCGTCAGCTGCATCCCCGCAACCGGCACGGCGAGGAGCACGAGCAGCGCCGAGACGACCCCGATGACCACCCACGGCAGCCGGTGCACGGCCTCGGCGAGCCGGGAGAAGAGGCCGATGTCGGCGCCCACCTCGGTGCCGCGCCGCATCAGCCGGCGCGCACCGAGCGCGCAGAGCGCCGGGACGAGGGAGAGTGCCACCGCGAGCGCGACGACGACGACCGAGACGCCGGCGAGTGACACGGCGCGGATGAAGGCGATGTCGAGGAAGAGCAGGCCGGCGAGGGAGATCGCGACGGTGAGGGCGGAGAAGACGACGGTGCGTCCGGCCCGGTCGAGGGTCCGGCCGGTGGCGGTCACGACCTCGTCCGGGGTGAGCTCCGCCGAGGGGCGCCCCGTGAGCAGGGTCCGCATCTCCTCCCGGAACCGGCTGACCACGAGCAGCCCGTAGTCGATGCACAGCCCGAGGGCGAGGACGGTGACGACGTTGACCGCGGTCGCGTCGAGGTCGAGGAGGTAGGAGAAGCCGAGCAGCGAGGCGAGCGCGCCGGAGATGGAGGCGATGGCGCCGAGCACGGGGAAGCCGGCCGCGAGGAAGCCGCCGAACACGACGACCATGACGGCGAAGCTCACCGGGAGCGCGATGCCCTCGCCGCGCTGGCCGTCGACCTTGACCTGGTGGACGATCCGGTCGACGAGGCCGCGCAGGCCGCCGCGCTCCGAGGCGCTCGCGCCGCTCTCGCGGACGAGGCGGTCGAAGACGGCGTCGACCTCAGTGGTCGCGGCGTCCTCCGCCGCGGTGGTGGTGTCCGGGTCGAAGGTGACGACCGTGGCGAACCCTCCGGCGGCGGGGTTGCCGTCGAGGAGCATCGGCGTCGCCTGCGGCCCCGTCGGCCCGTCCGGGACGACGAACGGGTTGACGGCGCTCCGGACCGTCTCGATGGCGAGGAGGTCGCGGACGGCCGTCGTCGAGGCGGTGGCGACTGCGGGGTCGGCGAGGTCGACGCCCTCGACGAGGAGGGTGTACGCGCTGAAGCCGCTGCCGCCCGCGTCCGCCAGGACCGCGCGCCCGGCCTGGTTCTCGCCGTCGACGACGATCTCACCGGTGTCGAGCCGGTCGAAGAGGCTCGGGGTGCCGAGGCCGCCGAGGGCCACGGCGAAGCCGGCCACGACGAAGAGCAGCCAGCCGACGAGGACGGCGCGTGCGTGCGTGGCGACGAACCGGCCCCAGCGCTCCAGCGCCGTCCGGCCGTGCCCGGCCCGCCTCGTCACGTCGCACAGGATCCCACGCCCGCGGGCGCCGCCCAGCACCGGTCCGCCACCCGCGCTGCCGGGGAGTGGGGGCGGCGTGGTCGGTGGGGTCGGCCCGCGGCGCTAGCCTCGCGGGTGTGAGCCAGGACGGGACCGACCTCTTCGGCGCGGCGGCGCGTGACACCGCCGACGCGCCGTCCTCCGTCGTGCCGCCGCTCGCGGTCCGGATGCGTCCGCGCTCGGTCGAGGAGGTCCGCGGCCAGGGCGAGGTGCTGCGTCCCGGCAGCCCGCTCCGGCGGCTCATCGCCGGCAGCGGCGGTGCGGCCGGTGCCCTCTCGGCGATCCTCTGGGGCCCGCCGGGCACGGGCAAGACGACGCTCGCCCACCTCGTCGCGACCGCCGCCGACCGCGAGTTCGTCGAGCTGTCCGCGGTGACGGCCGGGGTCAAGGACGTCCGCTCGGTGATGCAGCAGGCGAACCGCACCCGTGACCTCTACGGCCGCCAGACCGTCCTCTTCCTCGACGAGATCCACCGCTTCACCAAGGCGCAGCAGGACGCCCTCCTGCCGGGCGTCGAGAACCGCCAGGTGATCCTCGTCGCCGCCACCACCGAGAACCCGTCCTTCTCGGTCATCGCGCCCCTGCTCTCCCGCTCGATGCTCGTCACCCTCGTCCCGCTCTCCGACGAGGAGGTCGCCGACGTCCTCACGAGCGCCGTCGACGACCCTCGCGGGCTCGCGGGCCGGTACGCCCTCGCCGAGGACGCGCGCGAGCACCTCGTCCGGCTCGCCGGGGGCGATGCCCGGCGCGCCCTGACCTACCTCGAGGCCGCGGCGGGCGTGGCCGACGACTCCGTGGCCCCCGGCGCGGACCGACCGGAGGCGCTCGAGGTGACGCTCGCCCACACCGAGCAGGCGGTCGCCCACGCCGCCGTCCGGTACGACCGCACCGGCGACCAGCACTACGACGTCGCCTCGGCCCTCATCAAGTCGATGCGCGGTTCGGACGTCGACGCCGCACTGCACTACCTCGCGCGGATGCTCGAGGCGGGGGAGGACCCCCGGTTCATCGCCCGCCGCATCGTCATCGCCGCGTCCGAGGACGTCGGGATGGCCGACCCGACCGCCCTGCAGACCTCCGTCGCGGCGATGCACGCCGTCGCCCAGATCGGGATGCCGGAGGCGCGGATCATCCTCGCCCAGGCCGTCGTGCACAACGCGCTGGCCCCGAAGTCGAACGCCGCCTACACGGGGATCAACGAGGCGATCGCCGACGTCCGCGCCGGCCGGGGCGGCCCGGTGCCGCTGCACCTGAGGGGCAGCGGGTACGGCGGGGCGAGCCGCATCGCCGAGGCCTCCGCCGCCGCGGCCGGCAAGGGCCGGGCGCCGGCGTACGTCTACGCCCACGACCAGCCGGACGGTGTCGCGGCGCAGCAGTACCTGCCCGACGACCTCCACGGCGGCACCGACTACTACCGGCCCACCGACCGCGGGTTCGAGGCGCGTCTCCAGGAGCGCTGGCGCTGGCTGCGCGACCGGCTCGGCCGCTGACCTACGGTGGGGGGATGGACACCGACCGGACGCTCGCCGAGCACGAGGAGCAGCTGGTCGCCGACCTCGCCACGCTGACCGCCGCCCCCGCCGAGGGGGAGAACATCTCCTTCGGCAAGCGCATCGGAGACGGCACGTCGCTGGCCGTCGACCGGCTCTCGGCCGTGGCGGTGCAGGAGCAGCTCCTCGACGTCCTCGCCCAGGTCCGCAGCGCCCGCGCCCGGGTGGCCGACGGCACGTACGGCACGTGCGAGGTCTGCGGCGAGGAGATCCCCGCCGCGCGTCTCGAGGCGCGCCCGTGGGCGAGCCGGTGCGTCCGGCACGCCTGAACCGTCGGCCGGTAGGGTCGGGCGCATGGACGTCACGCTCGGAGGGATCGCCGGACTCATCGCCGCGCTCGCGTTCGCGTACCTCGTCGTGCGGGTCGCCGGGCTGGTCGGGAAGGCGGGCCGGATCCTCGACGAGGCCCGCGACAGCGTGCGGACGACGACCGACAACGTCCAGCCCACGCTCAAGAGCCTCACGGACACCGTCGGGCTCACCAACGACCAGCTGACCCGGGTCGACGCGATCACGAGCTCGGTCTCGACGATGACGACCAACGCCTCCGCGCTGACCTCGGTCTTCGCGGCGACGGTCGGCTCGCCGCTCATCAAGGTCGCGGCCTACAGCTACGGCGTCCGGACCGCCGTCCGGGGCCTGCGGAAGGCGTCCTCGTGAGGGCCCGCACGGTCGTCCTCGGCGTGCTGGCGGCGGGGGTCGGCTACGCGGTCTGGCGGATGCCCGCCACCCGCCGCTTCGTCGCGACCGTCCGGGAGGCGGCCACCCAGCGCGAGGCCGAGCTGCGCGAGGCCGTCGAGGTGGCGGTCCGCGAGGACGCCACGACCCGGGCGCCGCGCCACGCCGCGGACGCCCGCGTGCCGGACCTCGACGTCGACGCCGGCTGGGGCGGCCTCGGTGAGCAGGACGCGGGGCGCTCGCTGTCTCCCGAGCAGGCCCGCGAGCTGCTCCTGGACCCCGCCGGGCGCGCCGAGCGAGACCACACCGACGACGGGCGAGCTCGCTAGGGGCACCCGCCCCCGCCTCCGCACGCCCGCCCGCCCCCGTGCGCTGCCCGGCATACGATGTCGGGATGCCCGCGCACGGACTGACGACCCAGGACTGACACGACATGGAAACCGCTGAGATCCGGCGCCGCTGGCTCGAGTTCTTCTCCGGCAACGGCCACACCGTCGTCCCGAGCGCCTCGCTGCTCCTCGACGACCCCAACCTGCTCTTCGTCAACGCGGGGATGGTGCCCTTCAAGCCGTACTTCCTCGGCCAGGAGACCGCGCCCTACGACCGGGCGACGAGCGTCCAGAAGTGCGTGCGCACCCAGGACATCGAGGAGGTCGGCAAGACCTCCCGGCACGGGACGTTCTTCCAGATGAACGGCAACTTCTCCTTCGGCGACTACTTCAAGGAGGGGGCCATCCGCCTCGCCTGGGAGCTCGTCACGACGCCCCAGGACCGCGGCGGCTTCGGCATCGACGGGGACCGCATCTGGGCGACCGTCTACGAGGACGACGACGAGGCCGTCGAGCTGTGGACCGAGCTCACCGACGTCCCCAACGAGCGGATCGTGCGGCGGGGCAAGGCCGACAACTACTGGCACATGGGTGTGCCGGGCCCGGCCGGCCCGAGCTCGGAGATCTTCTACGACCGCGGCCCGGAGTACGGCCCCGACGGCGGCCCGGCCGTCGACGAGGACCGGTTCATGGAGTTCTGGAACCTCGTCTTCATGCAGTACGAGCTGTCCGCCGTGCGCGCGAAGGACGACTTCGACGTCGCGCGCGAGCTGCCGCGGAAGAACATCGACACCGGGATGGGCCTGGAGCGGATCGCCTCGATCCTCCAGGGCGTCGACAACATGTACGAGATCGACGAGGTGTACCCGGTGCTCGCGCAGGCCGCGGAGATGACCGGCAAGCGCTACGGCGAGCACTCCGGGCACTCGGCCGGCTCGAGCCACCCCGACGACGTGCGGCTGCGTGTCGTCGCCGACCACGTGCGCTCCTCGCTCATGCTCATCGGCGACGGCGTGACCCCGGGCAACGAGGGCCGCGGCTACGTCCTGCGCCGGATGCTGCGCCGCGCGGTCCGCTCGATGCGCCTCCTCGGGTTCGAGGACCCGTGCCTGCCCGCCCTGCTCCCGGTCTCGCTCGAGCGGATGGAGAAGTCCTACCCCGAGCTGCGTACCGACTGGGACCGCATCTCGCAGACCGCCTACGCCGAGGAGGAGGCGTTCCGGCGCACCCTGACCGCCGGCACGACGATCCTCGACACCGCGGTCGCCCGCACCAAGGAGTCCGGCGGCGCCGTCCTCGCGGGCGACCAGGCGTTCCAGCTCCACGACACCTACGGCTTCCCGATCGACCTCACCCTCGAGATGGCGGCCGAGCAGGGCCTCGAGGTCGACCGCGAGGGCTTCACCCGGCTCATGCAGGAGCAGCGCCAGCGCGCCAAGGACGACGCCCGGGCCAAGAAGACCGCCCACGGCGACACCAGCGTCTACCGCGCCCTCTCCGACGGCGTCGGCGGCCCGGTCGAGTTCACCGGGTACTCCGAGGTGGTCTCGGAGGCGCGGGTCTCCGGGATGCTCCGCGACGGTGCACCCGTCGCGTCCGCCGTGGCCGGCGACGACGTCGAGCTCGTCCTCGACCGCACCCCGTTCTACGCCGAGGGCGGTGGCCAGCTCGCCGACGGTGGGCTGCTCCGCCTCGGCAGCGGGGCGCTCGTCGAGGTCCGCGACGTCCAGTCGCCGATCGGCGGGCTCATCGTCCACCGGGCGACCGTCGTCTCGGGCGAGGTGGCCACCGGCGAGAGCGCCCTCGCGGAGGTGGACATCGAGCGACGTCGCTCCATCTCCCGGGCCCACACCGCCACCCACATGGTGCACAAGGCGATCCGGGAGGCGTTGGGGGACACCGCGACCCAGGCGGGCTCGGAGAACTCGCCCGGTCGGTTCCGCTTCGACTTCCACGCGTCGTCGGCGCTGCCCGTCTCGGTGCTGCGCGACGTCGAGTCCCGTGTCAACGCGCTCCTCCTCGAGGACCTCGCGGTGCGGGCCGACGTGATGACGCAGAGCGAGGCGCGCGACGCCGGCGCGATGGCGCTGTTCGGCGAGAAGTACGGCGACGCCGTGCGCGTCATCTCGGTCGGCGACTGGGCCCGCGAGCTGTGCGGGGGCACCCACGCCGAGCGCACGACGCAGCTCGGTCTGGTCACCCTCCTCGGCGAGGCGTCCATCGGGTCGGGTGTCCGGCGCGTCGAGGCGCTCGTCGGCTCCGACGCGTTCTCGTTCCTCGCGCGGGAGCGGGCGATCGTCGGGCAGCTGACCGAGCTGCTCAAGGGCCGCCCCGAGGAGCTGCCCGAGAGGGTCGGCGGCCTCGTCACCCGGCTCAAGGAGGCCGAGCGCGACCTCGAGCGGCTGCGCAAGGAACAGCTCCAGGCCCGGGCCGGCTCGCTGACCGACGGTGCCCGCGACGTCGGGGGCATCACCTTCCTCGCGCACGACGCGGGGGAGGCCGGCGCCGACGACGTGCGCACGATGACCCTCGACCTGCGTGGCCGGCTCGGCGCGGACCGGCCGAGCGTCGTCGTCGTCGCCGGGGTCGCGAAGGGGCGTCCGGTCGTCGTCGTCGCGACGAACGAGCTTGCCCGTGAGCGCGGCATCCGGGCCGGCGAGCTCGTCCGCGTCGCCGCGGGCGTCCTCGGCGGCGGGGGCGGTGGCAAGGACGACATCGCCCAGGGTGGCGGCCAGGACCCCGCGAAGGTCGGGGAGGCCCTCGGGGCGGTCGAGTGGCGCGTCGGGGAGCTCGCCGGCTGATGCGAGCGCCCGAGGAGGGTCCCGTGCGCGGCGTCCGGCTGGGCGTCGACGTCGGGTCGGTGCGCGTCGGCGTCGCGGTCAGCGACCCCGACGGCCTGCTCGCGACGCCCGTCGAGACCGTCCCGCGGACGGCCCAGACGTCGCCGACCCCGGACGACGAGGACGTCTCCCGGATCGCCGGGCTCGTCGCCGACCACGGCGCGGTCCGGGTCGTCGTGGGCCTGCCGCGGTCGCTCTCCGGGGAGGAGGGACCCGCCGCCGCCCGCGCACGCACGTATGCTTCCGTGCTGGCGGCGCGTATCGCCCCCGTCCCGGTCCGGCTCGTCGACGAGCGGCTGACGACGGTCGAGGCGCACCGTGCGCTCCGTGAGAGCGGGCTCGCCGGGAGGCGGCAGCGCGCCGTGGTCGACCAGGCCGCGGCGGTGCTCATCCTCCAGTCGGCCCTCGACACGGAGCGGACGACCGGGACCCCTGCAGGGGAGCGGGTCGGAGGACCACGGCGCAAGCCACGGACGAAGGGCACGAGGACGTGAGCCAGGACTTCACCGAGACGATCTTCGGTGACGACAAGCCACACCGGGCGCCGAGAACCCGCCGTGAGCTGCACGGGCGACGCAAGAAGCCCCGCACCGGCCGCCGCATCCTGGCCGTCCTCGTCGCCGTCACCCTCATCGGCGGCGCCGGGTACGCCGCCTGGAGCGTCCTCGGCCCCACGGTCACCGGGCTCTTCGGGGGCTCGGAGAGCACCGACGTCGACTTCGCCGGCCCCGGCGAGGGGGAGGTCGAGGTGGTCATCTCGCAGGGCGACACGGGCGAGGACATCGCGACGACCCTGCGCGACGCCGGAGTCACCAAGACCCGCACCGCCTACCTCGAGGCCGCCGTGGCCGACCCGCAGTCGGCCGCCAAGATCCAGCCGGGCACCTACGTCCTGCTCAAGGGGATGCGCGGCCAGGACGCCTTCGCGATCCTCATCGACCCCGCCAACCGGGTCGCCGACCGGGTCACGGTGCGCGAGGGACTGTGGAAGTCCGAGACGTTCGCGGCGCTGTCCAAGGCCACCGGTGTCCCGGTCGCCGAGTACGAGAAGGCCGCGAAGGACACCAAGGCCATCGGTCTCCCGGCGGTCGCGGGCGGCGACGTGGAGGGGTGGCTCTTCCCGGCGAGCTACGAGTTCGACGACAAGACCACCGCGTCCGAGCAGCTGAAGCAGATGGTCGCGCTCACCACGAAGGCCCTCGGGGACGCCGGTGTGGCCGACGAGGACCGGCAGCGGATTCTCACCATCGCCTCGATCGTCGAGGGCGAGGCCAGTGGTGACGCCGACCGCGGCAAGGTCGCCCGCGTCGTCGAGAACCGGCTGGACCAACCGAACGGTCCCACCGCGGGCTTCCTCCAGATGGACTCCACGGTCAACTACGCACTCCAGAAGCGCGGCAACCTCACCAAGAGCGAGTACGACAGCGCGAAGTCCGACCCCTACGACACCTACGGGTCGAAGGGACTGCCCCCGGGTCCGATCGGGAGCCCGGGCAAGGCCGCCATCGAGGCCGCCGCCAACCCCACCCCGGGTGGCTGGTTCTTCTTCGTCACGGTCAACCTCGACACCGGCGAGACCCTCTTCGCGGACACCTTCGCCGAACAGCAGGCCAACCAGCAGAAGCTCAACGAGTGGTGCAGTGCCAACCCCGGGAAGTGCAGCGGGTGACGGGGCTCGCCCCGTGCTGAGGTCCGCCGTCCTCGGCTCACCCGTCGCGCACTCGCTCTCCCCGGTCCTGCACCGGGCCGGGTACGCGGCGGCCGGGCTCGACGGCTGGGAGTACGGCCTCCACGACGTCGACGTCCCCGGGCTGGCCCCGTTCGTCGACGGCCTGGACGACTCCTGGCGTGGGCTGTCGCTGACGATGCCCCTCAAGGAGGCGGCCCTGGGCCTCGCCCGCGAGGTGTCGGCCGTCGCCCGTCGGGCGGGCGCCGCGAACACCCTCGTGCGCCGGGCGGACGGCGGCTGGGACGCGACGAACACCGACGTGGTGGGTGTCGAGCGGGCCCTGCGCCCGCACCTGCCCGGCACCCCCACCCGCGCCCTGGTCATCGGCGCGGGAGCCACGGCGCGCTCCTGCGTGCTGGCCCTCGCCGCCCTCGGGGTCACGACCCTCACCGTCCGCGCCCGCGACACCGGTCGGGCCGCCGACCTCCTTGCGTGGGCCCTCGACCTCGGCGTGGGCATCCGGAACGGGTCGGTGGCCGGCATCGACCCGTGGGTCTCGACCCGGGACGACGTCGTCGTCTCCACGGTGCCGCCCACGGCCGGCGAACAGGTGGCCACGACGGTGCCGGCCGGCCATGCCGGGGTGTTCCTCGACGTCGTCTACGCCGACTGGCCGACGCCGCCCGCGCGCGCCGCCGCCGCGGCCGGGATGACCGTCGTCTCCGGCCTCGACCTGCTCGTGCACCAGGCCGCGGAGCAGTTCACCCTCTTCACCGGGAGCCCCGCCCCCGTGGAGGCGATGTTCCGGGCCGGCCGCGAGGCCCTGGCGGCCCGGCCGTGACCCCGTGGTGGGTGGTCGCGCTGGCGGCGCTCGTCCTCGGCGTCGTCGGTCACCTCACCGGGCGCGAGCTCGCCACCGGGGGCTACCGCATCCCCGAGGACGAGGCGGACCACCCGACGGCCCACCCCTGGTGGACCGGCCCCGCCACCGGGGCGCTGGCCGGGCTGGCCGCCTGGTCCGTGGGAGACCTCGGCGGCTGGGCCGCGCTGCCGGTCTACCTGCTCTTCGCCTGGCTGACGGTCGGGCTCGTCTGGATCGACCTCGACGTGCACCGCCTCCCGGTCGGTCTCGTCGTGCCCACCGGCGGGGCGACGGTGGTCCTCCTCGCGGTCGCGATCCTCGCCACCGACGTCGCCCGGTGGCAGGGCACCGTCATCGGCGCCGTGGTCATGGGTGCCTTCTACCTCCTCCTGGCCGTGATGCCCGGGGGCGGAGTGGGCGGCGGTGACGTCCGGCTGGCCCCGCTCATCGGGGCCGTCCTCGGCTTCCTCGGCCTCGGCCAGGTCGTCATCGGGATGGGCGCGGGGTTCCTCATCGGCGGGATCGCCGCGGTCGCCCTCCTGGTCACCCGCCGGGCGGGTGCCAAGACGCCCTTCGCGTACGGACCCTCCATGTGCCTCGGCGCCTGGGTGTCCATCGCGCTGGCTCCTCGCATCGTGACCGGCCTCGCGGGTGGCTGACCCCCGCGTGACAGGATTGGCGCCATGCTGCGCTGGTTGACCGCGGGGGAGTCGCACGGACCCGCCCTCGTCGCGACGATCGAGGGCCTGCCCGCCGGGGTCGAGGTCACGACGGCCGACGTCGCCGCGGCCCTCGCGCGCCGCCGTCTCGGCTACGGCCGCGGGGCCCGGCAGAAGTTCGAGCAGGACGAGCTGGAGATCCTCGCGGGAGTGCGCCTCGGCCGCACGCTCGGCTCGCCCGTGGCCCTGCGCATCGGGAACACCGAGTGGCCGAAGTGGCAGACCGTCATGAGCCCGGACCCGGTGAGTGCCGACGCGTACGCGGCGTCCGACGACGTCAACGCGGAGAAGGAGGTCGCGCGCAACCGCCCGCTGACCCGGCCGCGTCCCGGCCACGCCGACCTCGTCGGGATGCAGAAGTACGGCTTCGACGACGCGCGGCCGGTCCTCGAGCGGGCGTCCGCCCGCGAGACCGCGGCGCGGGTCGCCCTCGGCGCCTTCGCGGCCGCCTTCCTCGAGCAGGCCTACGGCATCCGGCTCGTCTCGCACACCGTCGCCATCGGCTCGGCGGGCGTCGCCGACGACGCCCCCGTGCCCACCGCCGACGACGTCGCCACCCTCGACGCCGACCCGGTGCGCGCCTTCGACGCGGCGGGCTCGGCCGCGATGGTCGCCGAGGTCGACGCGGCCCGCAAGGACGGCGACACCCTCGGCGGGGTCGTCGAGGTGGTCGCCACCGGGCTGCCCCCGGGCCTCGGCTCGCACGTGCACTGGGACCGGCGTCTCGACTCCCGCCTCGCCGGGGCACTCATGGGCATCCAGGCGATCAAGGGCGTCGAGGTCGGAGACGGCTTCCGCACCGCGGCCCGCCGCGGCTCGCAGGCGCACGACGAGATGGAGCGCAGCGCCGACGGCGTCATCCGCCGGCGCACCGGCCGGGCCGGGGGCACCGAGGGCGGCATGTCGGTCGGCGGGGTGCTCCGCGTCCGGGCGGCGATGAAGCCCATCTCGACGGTGCCGCGCGCGCTCGACACCGTCGACGTCGCATCCGAGGACCCCGCCACGGCCATCCACCAGCGCTCCGACGTGTGCGCGGTGCCGGCGGCCGGTGTCGTCGCCGAGGCGATGGTCGCGCTCGTCCTCGCCGAGGCCTGTCTCGAGAAGTTCGGCGGCGACTCCGTCACCGAGACCGCCCGCAACCACCGTGCCTACCTCGAGGCGATCCCGACCTCGATGCGCACGTGGGACGCCTGATGCCGCGCGTCGTGCTCGTCGGCCCGCCGGGCTCGGGCAAGACGACCACCGGCCGGGCCCTGGCCACCCTGCTCGGGGTGCCCTTCCACGACACCGACACCGCCGTCGAGGAGACCGCCGGGCGCTCGATCAGCGACATCTTCGTCGTCGACGGCGAACCCGCCTTCCGCTCCCTGGAGCGGGCCGAGGTCGCCCGGGCCCTGGCCGAGGAGGACGGCGTCGTGGCGCTCGGGGGTGGCGCCCCGGTCGACCCGGAGACCGAGCCGCGCCTCGTCGGTCACACCGTCGTGTTCCTCGACGTCGGGATCGCCGACGCCGCGAAGCGGGTCGGCTTCGACCGGAGCCGGCCCCTGCTCGCCGTGAACCCCCGGGCCTCCTGGGTGCGGCTGATGAACGAGCGGCGCCCCGTGTACCAGCGGGTCGCCACCCACGTCGTGGACACCGCGGGCCGCCCCGCGGACGACGTCGCGGCCGAGGTGGCCGCCCTCCTCGGGGGCGCCGCGTGAGCGACCCGGTCACCATCGCGGTCGGTGACCTGCACGACGTCGTCGTCGGGCGCGGGGTGCTCGACCGGGTCGTCGGGATGCTGCCCGAGGGCGTCCGGCAGGTCCTCGTCGTGCGGCCCGAGGGGCTGGAGCGGTACGCGGCGACGGTCGGCGCGGCGCTGCGCGGGGTGGGGCTCCTCGTCCACGAGGCCCCGGTGCCCGACGCGGAGCGCGCCAAGACCGCCGAGGTGGCGAGCCGGCTCTGGAGCGTGCTCGGGGGACACGCCTTCACGCGCACGGACGTCGTGGTCGCCGTCGGGGGAGGCACGGTCACCGACCTCGCCGGGTTCGTCGCGGCCACCTGGCTGCGTGGCGTGCCCGTGGTCCACGTGCCGACGACGCTGCTCGCGATGGTCGACGCCGCGGTGGGCGGCAAGACCGGCATCAACACCCCCGAGGGGAAGAACCTCGTCGGGGCGTTCCACACCCCGGCCGGGGTGGTCTGCGACCTCGACGTCCTCGAGACGCTGCCGCGCGCCGACCTCGTCGCGGGGCTCGCCGAGGTGGTCAAGGGTGGCTTCATCGCCGACCCCCGCATCCTCGAGCTCCTCGAGGCCGACCCGGAGGCCGCGACCCGGTGGGACGACGAGGTCCTTGCCGAGCTCGTCGAGCGCAAGATCCGGGTCAAGGCCGACGTCGTCGCCGCCGACCTGCGGGAGGCGTTCCGCCGGGAGGTGCTCAACTACGGGCACACCCTCGGCCACGCGGTCGAGCAGGTGGAGCACTACGGGCGACGGCACGGTGAGGCCGTGGCCATCGGGATGGTCTTCGCCGCCGAGCTGGGCCACCGCACCGGCACCGTCGACGACGCCCTCCTCGCCCGTCACCGGGCCGTGCTCGGCTCGGTGGGGCTGCCGACGACGTACGACGGCGCCTCCTTCGAGGACCTGCTCGCGGCCATGGCACGCGACAAGAAGTCCCGCGGCGCCACGCTGCGGTTCGTCGTCCTCGACGGGCTGGCGCACCCGGTGCGGCTCGAGGGCCCCGAGGAGTCCCTCCTCCGGGAGGCCTACGCCGCGCTCGCGCCCTGACCGCGTGCCGGGCCGCTGGTGCGGCCCGCTCCGGCCCGGGCGGTACGATGTCCGCTGATCCCCACCCCTTCGCCGGGGTGGCGCGCGCCCGGACGTCGGGGCGCCGACCGACCGAACCGCAGAAAGTGACTTCTTCGTGGCATCGACCAACGAGCTCAAGAACGGCCTCGTCCTCAACCTCGAGGGCCAGCTGTGGTCCGTCGTGGAGTTCCAGCACGTCAAGCCCGGCAAGGGCCCCGCGTTCGTGCGGACGAAGCTGAAGAACGTCCTCTCCGGGAAGGTCGTCGACAAGACCTTCAACGCCGGCGTCAAGGTCGAGACGGCGAACGTCGACAAGCGGAACATGCAGTACCTGTACAACGACGGCACCGACTTCATCTTCATGGACGGTGACACCTACGACCAGCTCCCCGTGAGCCCCGAGGTCGTGGGCGACGCCGCGAAGTTCATGGTCGAGAACCAGGAGGCGATCGTCGCGCGCCACGACGGCAGCGTCCTCTACATCGAGCTGCCCGCCTCGGTCGTCCTCGAGATCACCTACACCGAGCCGGGCCTGCAGGGCGACCGCTCCACCGGCGGCACGAAGCCGGCGACGCTCGAGACCGGGGCGGAGATCCAGGTGCCGCTCTTCCTCGAGCAGGGCACGAAGATCAAGGTCGACACCCGCGACGGCTCCTACCTCGGCCGGATCAGCTGACCCGTGGCCGCCCGCACCAAGGCCCGCAAGCGCGCCCTCGACCTGCTGTTCGAGGCCGAGCAGCGCGGCGTCGACCCCGCGGAGCTGCTGCGTGAGCGCCTGGCGAAGCCGGTCACGGAGCACCCGCTCGCGGAGCTGACCGCCGACCTCGTCACGGGGGTGTCCGAGCGCCGTGAGCAGCTCGACGAGCTGATCTCGACCTACTCGCAGGGCTGGACCCTCAACCGCATGCCGGCGGTGGACCGCGCGATCCTCCGCCTCGGCGCGTGGGAGGTCCTCCACTCGACGGACGTCCCCGAGAACGTGGCGATCAGCGAGTGGGTGACGCTCGCCACCGAGCTCTCCACCGACGACAGCCCGCGCTTCGTCAACGGGCTGCTCGCCCGGCTCGCCGAGGTCAAGCCCACCCTCGCCTGACCCAGGCTGACGGTGACCACCATCCGACCGGCGCACACCGCCGACCTCCCACTCCTCGCTGCCATCGAGGACGCCGGGGACCGGCTCTTCGCGGACCGCTTCGGCGGCGTCGACTGGCCGGCGGCGAGCACGGGGGAGGCCCGCGCCGCGGAGCCCGGTTTCCTGCTCGTGACGACCGACCGCGGAGCCGTCGTCGGCTTCGTTCACGTCCTGGACCTCGGGGGTCACTGGCATCTCGAGCAGATCGCGGTCGACCCGGCGCGGCTGAGACGCGGACACGGGTCACGTCTCCTCGAGGGGGCGCACGCCGAGGTCAGGTCACGCGGAGGCACGGAGGTGACGCTGATGACCTACGCCGACGTCCCCTGGAACGGCCCGTGGTACACGCGCCGCGGCTACCGCGAGATCGACCCGCCGGCCTACCTCGCCCCGATGCTCGACGCGGAGCAGCAGCTAGGACTGGCCCGGCACGGACGACGGGTCGCGATGGCCCGACCGGTGTGACGGCGCCGGCTCTCAGTCCTCGTCGAGGCGGAAGCCGAGCTTGAGCCCCACCTGGTAGTGGGCGACCTTCCCGTCCTCGAGGTGCCCGCGGATCTCGGTGACCTCGAACCAGTCCAGGCCGCGCACCGTGGTGCTGGCCCGGCCGACCGCGGAGGAGATCGCCTCGTCGATCGACGTGGTCGAGGTCCCCACGACCTCGCTGATGCCGTACGTGTGCGCCATGGCTCCGCCTTCCGCCGTGGGCCGCCCTCGTGGCGGCCCCGTGCGACGATCCTCCCGCGTCGGAGCCCGGGCGGCCAGCGTCAGCGCCCGCCGGCGCTCGCGAAGACGACCTCCGGCCACGGCGACGCGGCCAGCCACCGCCGGTAGGTCTCCGCGTCCGCGTCGGCCGGCGGGAACAACGGCTGCCGCGGCGGCTCGGTGGGCTCGGGTGCCGGACACATCGGCGGACCGGTGCGGGTGGTCGTGGTCGTCGGGGACACGGGAGCCTCCTTCGGTGGCCTCGGCGCGATGGGCGGGTCATCACAGTCTGTTACCGGACGCATGGTCTGGCGTTATGTGTCTCACCTCGTGGATGTCGCTCGGAACAGCCCCCGGCCGGCGGGGGCTGGTGCGCAGCGCGGCGCGCGTGCTCCACTGAGCCGATGGAGACCCCCGGTCAGCGCTTCGCGGCCGCGGTCGCGGCCAAGGACCAGGCGGCCGTGCTCGCCGCCCTCGCCCCGGACGTCGACTTCCGCGGGCTCACCCCGGGCCGGGCGTGGGAGGCATCGACGTCGGAGGAGGTCCTCGGCATCCTCTTCGACTGCTGGTTCGGGGACTCCGACGAGGTGACCGACCTGCTCGACGTCACGGTCGGCGCCCCGGTCGAGGACACCGAGCGCGTCTCCTACCGGCTCGCGCTGAGCACCCCGGACGGCCCGCACACGGCCGAGCAGCAGGCGTACTACCGCACGGACGGGGACCGGATCACCCACCTGCGCGTGCTGTGCTCCGGCTTCCGCCCGGCGCCGACACCCTGAGCCGTCCGTCCTGCGGGCCGGTGCGCCGTCGGACCTCTCCGACGGGTTAGAGTGGCGCCCGCCAGACATCCTTTAACGACCTGTCCCGTGAGGCAGGGAAGGAGGTCGCACGCGGATGACGCGCGCCGACGAGAGTTCCCCCGCCGGAGCCGACGACCCCGCTCCCGGTGCAGCCCGCACCGTGATGAGCGAGCCGGACGTCGCCCGGGCCCTGCGTCGCATCGCCCACGAGATCGTCGAGCGCAACAAGGGCGCCGACGACCTCGTCCTCCTCGGGATCCCCACCCGCGGCGTCGAGCTGGCCCGCCGGCTCGCCGAGCTCGTCCGGGAGGTCGAGGGGGTGGACGTGCCGACCGGCGCCCTGGACATCACGATGTTCCGCGACGACCTGCGCCACCAGCCGACCCGGGCCCCGCTGCCCACGCACATCCCGAGCGAGGGGGTCGACGACAAGGTGGTCGTCCTCGTCGACGACGTCCTCTACTCCGGGCGCACCATCCGCGCCGCGCTCGACGCCCTCTCCGACCTCGGCCGCCCGCGGGCCGTGCGGCTCGCGGTCCTCGTCGACCGCGGCCACCGCGAGCTGCCGATCCGCGCCGACCACGTCGGCAAGAACCTCCCCACGGCGCACACCGAGCGCGTCATGGTCCGCCTCGCCGGGGTCGACGACACCGCGGAGTCCGTGACCATCGCCGCCGGCGAGACCCGCGCCGGCAGCCCCTCGACCCCGGGAGGCGCCCGATGAGGCACCTGCTCTCCAGCGCCGACCTCGACCGCGACGACGTCCGGATGCTCCTCGCGACGGCCGCCGAGATGCACGAGATCCAGCGCCGCGACGTCAAGAAGCTGCCGACGCTGCGCGGTCGGACCATCATCAACCTCTTCTTCGAGGACTCCACCCGCACCCGGAGCAGCTTCGAGATCGCGGGCAAGTGGATGTCCGCGGACACCATCAACATCACGGGCAAGGGGTCCTCGGCGAGCAAGGGGGAGTCCCTGCGCGACACCGTGATGACGATCGACGCCATGGCCGTCGACTGCGTCGTCATCCGCCACATGGCGAGCGGGGCCGCCCACCAGGTGTCGCAGTGGGTCGACGCGAGCGTCGTCAACGCCGGAGACGGCACCCACGAGCACCCCACCCAGGCCCTCCTGGACGCGTACACGATGGAGCAGCGGCTCGGCAGCCTCGAGGGGCGCCGGGTCGCGATCGTCGGCGACCTCACCCACAGCCGGGTCTTCCGCTCGAACGCGATCACCCTGCGCACCCTCGGCGCGGACGTCACGCTCGTCGCGCCACCCACGCTCATGCCGAGCGGCATCGGGGCCTGGGCCGCCGCCGACGGGCTGACCCTCACCGACGACCTCGACGCCGTGCTCGCCTCCGGCCCGGACGCCGTGATGATGCTCCGCGTCCAGCGGGAGCGGATGAGCGGCGGCTTCTTCCCGACCCCGAGGGAGTACACCGTGGGCTTCGGCCTGACCCGCGACCGGCTCGCCGCCCTGACCGACGCCAACCCCGCCGCGGTCATCTGCCACCCGGGCCCGATGAACCGGGGCCTCGAGATCAGCGCCGACGCCGCCGACGCCGCGCAGAGCCTCGTCCTCGACCAGGTCTCGGCCGGGGTGGCGGTGCGGATGGCCGTGCTCTACCACCTGCTCGCCGGCGAGGAGGTGGCGGCATGAGCGACCTGCTCCTCACCGGCGTCACCTGGCACGAGGCCGACGGCACCGAGCGCCGCGGCGACATCGCCCTGCGCGAGGGCCTCGTCACCGAGGTCGGGTCCGTCGACGACACCGAGGGCCTGCACCGGCTCGACGCCGACGGGCTCACCGCGCTCCCCGGCTTCGTCGACCTGCACACCCACCTGCGCCAGCCGGGCCGCGAGGACGCCGAGACGATCCGCTCCGGCTCCCGCGCCGCCGCGGTCGGGGGCTACACCGCGGTCCTCGCCATGGCGAACACGACGCCGGTCACCGACACCGCCGAGGCCGCCGAGCACGTCCTCGACCTCGGGCGGGCCGCCGGGCTCGTCGACGTCGTGCCGGTCGGCGCGGTGACCAAGGGCCTCGAGGGGCGCGAGCTCGCCGAGCTCGGGCTCATGAACCGCTCCCGGGCCCGGGTGCGGGTGTTCTCCGACGACGGCCACTGCGTCGCCGACGGACGCGTCATGCGGCGGGCCCTCGAGTACGTCCGCGCCTTCGGCGGGGTCGTCTCCCAGCACAGCCAGGACCCCGCGCTCGCCGGACCGCAGGCGTGCTGCCACGAGGGCGAGCTCTCCGGCCGGCTCGGGCTCCCGGGGTGGCCGCCGGTCGCCGAGGCGAGCATCATCGCCCGCGACGTCATGCTCGCCGAGCACACCCGCTCGCGGGTCCACGTGGCGCACGTGAGCACGGCCGAGGGGCTCGACGTCGTGCGCTGGGCCAAGGCGCGCGGCATCGCGGTCACGTGCGAGGTCACCCCGCACCACCTGGCACTGGGCACCGAGCTGGTCGGCGGCTACGACCCCGTCTTCAAGGTGAACCCGCCGCTGCGCCCGAGCGAGGAGCAGCAGGCCCTGCGTGAGGGCCTCCTCGACGGCACGATCGATGCCGTCGCCACCGACCACGCCCCGCACGCCCGGCACGACAAGGAGCACGCCTTCGTCGACGCCGCCTTCGGGATGCTCGGGCTGGAGACCGCCTTCAGCGTCGTCCACGACCTCCTCGTGACGACCGGCGGCCTGACCCTGGCCGACCTCGCCCGGGTGATGTCGGCGGAACCCGCGCGCATCGCCGGCCTCGCCGGCCACGGCCGTCCGCTGGCCCCCGGCGAACCGGCCAACCTCGTGCTCGTCGACCCCACGGCCACGGTCACCGTCGACCGCGCCGCGTCGCACTCCCTGTCCCGCAACACCCCGTGGCACGGCCGCACGCTCACCGGCGCCGTCCACACGACGATCCTGCGCGGCGACGTCACCGCGCGGGGAGGAGAACCCGCACCGTGCTGACCACCCGCGAGCCCGCCGTCCTCGTCCTCGAGGACGGGCGCACCTTCACCGGCCGGGCCTACGGCCGCCTCGGCGCCACCGTCGGGGAGGCGGTCTTCTCCACCGGGATGACCGGCTACCAGGAGACCCTCACCGACCCCAGCTACCACCGGCAGGTCGTCGTGATGACCGCGCCGCACGTCGGGAACACCGGGTGGAACGACGAGGACGACGAGTCCTCGCGGATCTGGGTCGCCGGGTACGTCGTGCGGGATCCCGCCCTGCGTCCCTCGAGCTGGCGCAGCACCCGGTCCCTCGAGGACGAGCTCGACGCCCAGGGCGTCGTCGGGATCTGCGAGATCGACACCCGCGCGCTGACCCGCCACCTGCGCGAGCGCGGCGCGATGCGGGTGGGCATCTTCTCCGGGGACCTCGCCGCCCACCCCCGCCCCGAGCTGCTGCACCGGGTCACCGCCTCCCCGGAGATGACCGGGTCCTCGCTGGCGGCCGAGGTCGCCACGAAGGACGCCTACGTCGTCCCGGCGGTGGGGGAGCGGCGGTTCACCGTCGCCGCGGTCGACCTCGGGATCAAGTCGATGACGCCGCGGAGGATGGCCGAGCGCGGCATCGAGGTGCACGTCCTGCCGGCCACCGCGAGCCTGGAGGAGGTCCGCGCCGTCTCCCCCGACGGGGTGTTCTTCTCGAACGGGCCCGGCGACCCGGCGACCGCCGAGGTCCAGGCCGAGCTGCTCCGGGGTGTGCTGCGCGCCGGGATCCCGTACTTCGGCATCTGCTTCGGCAACCAGATCCTCGGCAAGGCGCTGGGGTTCGGCACGTACAAGCTGAAGTACGGCCACCGCGGGATCAACCAGCCGGTCATGGACCGCACCACCGGCAAGGTCGAGGTCACCGCGCACAACCACGGCTTCGCCGTCGACGCCCCGCTCGAGGGCGCGACCGAGACCGAGTTCGGCTCGGCCGCGGTCTCGCACGTCTGCCTCAACGACGACGTCGTGGAGGGGCTCGAGGTGCGCGACGGCGACCGGCTCGTCGCCTTCAGCGTCCAGTACCACCCGGAGGCGGCGGCCGGCCCGCACGACGCCGGCTACCTCTTCGACCGCTTCGTCGATCTCATGACCACCGCGAAGGAGGTGCACGCCTGATGCCCAAGCGCGACGACATCCGCAGCGTCCTCGTCATCGGCTCCGGCCCGATCGTCATCGGCCAGGCCTGCGAGTTCGACTACTCCGGCACCCAGGCCTGTCGCGTGCTGCGCGAGGAGGGCATCCGGGTCATCCTCGTCAACTCCAACCCGGCGACGATCATGACCGACCCGGAGTTCGCCGACGCCACCTACGTCGAGCCGATCACCCCGGAGATCGTCGAGAAGATCATCGCCAAGGAGCGCCCGGACGCCGTCCTCGCGACCCTCGGCGGCCAGACGGCGCTCAACTGCGCGATGGACCTCCACGAGCGCGGCATCCTCTCGACGTACGACTGTCCCCTCATCGGTGCCAACGTCGAGGCCATCCAGCTCGGCGAGGACCGCGAGAAGTTCAAGGGCGTCGTCGAGCGCTGCGGCGCGGAGTCGGCCCGCTCGCTGATCTGCCACTCGATGCCCGAGGTGCTCGCCGCCGCCGACGACCTGGGCTACCCGGTGGTCGTGCGGCCCTCCTTCACGATGGGCGGCCTCGGCTCCGGCTTCGCGCACACCCCCGAGGAGCTGCGTCGCATCGCGGGTACCGGGCTGCAGTACTCGCCGGTCACCGAGGTGCTCCTCGAGGAGTCGATCCTCGGCTGGAAGGAGTACGAGCTCGAGGTGATGCGCGACCACGCCGACAACGTCGTCGTCGTCTGCTCCATCGAGAACGTCGACCCGGTGGGCGTCCACACCGGCGACTCCATCACCGTGGCGCCGGCGCTCACCCTCACCGACCGCGAGTACCAGCGGCTGCGCGACATCAGCATCGACGTGATCCGCGAGGTCGGCGTCGACACCGGCGGCTGCAACATCCAGTTCGCGGTCAACCCGCGGGACGGGCGGATCATCGTCATCGAGATGAACCCGCGCGTCTCGCGCTCCTCGGCCCTGGCGTCCAAGGCCACCGGGTTCCCCATCGCGAAGATCGCCGCGAAGATGGCGATCGGGTACACCCTCGACGAGGTCCCGAACGACATCACCCGCGAGACCCCGGCGTCCTTCGAGCCCACGCTCGACTACGTCGTCGTCAAGGTGCCGCGGTTCGCGTTCGAGAAGTTCCCCGCCGCCGACGACACCCTGACGACGACGATGAAGTCGGTCGGGGAGGCGATGGCGATCGGGCGCTCCTTCACCGAGGCGCTGCAGAAGGCGCTGCGCTCGCTCGAGAGGGCCGGCAGCAGCTTCCACTGGGACGGCCCCGTGCCGACCCGCGAGGCCGCCCACGCCCTGCTCGACTCGGCGCGGCGTCCCACCGACGGCCGGATCGTCCAGGTGCAGCAGGCGATGCGCGGCGGGCTCTCCGTCGAGGAGGTCCACGAGGCCACCGGCATCGACCCGTGGTTCCTCGACCAGGTTGCCCTCATCGGCGACGTGGCCGCCCTGGTGGCCGAGGCCGAGGAGCTCACCCCCGAGCTGCTCCGGCTCGCGAAGCGCCACGGGTTCAGCGACGTCCAGCTCGCCTCGCTCCGGCACATGCCCGAGGCCGTCGTCCGCGGCGTCCGGCACGCCCTCGGGGTGCGCCCGGTCTACAAGACCGTCGACACCTGCGCCGCCGAGTTCGCGGCCCTCACGCCGTACCACTACAGCGCCTACGACGAGGAGAACGAGGTCGCCCCGCGGGAGCGGGAGGCCGTCATCATCCTCGGGTCCGGCCCGAACCGGATCGGGCAGGGCGTCGAGTTCGACTACTCGTGCGTCCACGCCTCGTTCGCCCTCCGCGACGCCGGCTACGACACCGTCATGGTGAACTGCAACCCCGAGACCGTCTCGACCGACTACGACACGAGCAGCCGGCTCTACTTCGAGCCGCTCACCCTCGAGGACGTCCTCGAGGTGGTCCACGTCGAACAGCAGGCCGGCCCCGTGGCGGGGGTCATCGTCCAGCTCGGCGGGCAGACCCCGCTCGGGCTCGCCAAGGCGCTCAAGGCGGCCGGGGTGCCGATCGTCGGCACCTCACCGGAGGCGATCGACCTCGCCGAGGACCGCGGTGCCTTCGGGCGCGTGCTCGCCGAGGCCGGCCTCCCGGCCCCCAAGCACGGCACCGCGTACAGCGCGGCCGAGGCGGTCGAGATCGCCCGCGAGATCGGCTACCCCGTGCTCGTGCGCCCCTCCTACGTCCTCGGCGGTCGGGGCATGGAGATCGTCTACGACGACGAGACCCTCGGCGGGTACGTCGAGCGGGCCACGACCGCGAGCCCGGACCACCCGGTGCTCGTCGACCGGTTCCTCGACGACGCGATCGAGATCGACGTCGACGTCCTCTACGACGGCGACGAGATGTACCTCGGCGGGATCATGGAGCACATCGAGGAGGCCGGCATCCACTCCGGAGACTCCTCGTGCACCCTGCCGCCCGTCACCCTCGGCGCCACCGAGCTGGAGCGGGTCCGCGAGTCGACCCTCAGGCTCGCGGAGGGCATCGGGGTGCGGGGGCTGATGAACGTCCAGTTCGCCCTGGCCCAGGACATCCTCTACGTCCTCGAGGCCAACCCGCGGGCCTCGCGCACCGTGCCGTTCGTGGCCAAGGCCACCGGCGTCGCGCTCGCGAACGCCGCGGCCCGGATCATGCTCGGCGCCACGATCGCCCAGCTCCGCGGGGAGGGGGTGCTCCCACGGCACACCGACGGCGGGCGGATGCCGGCGACGGCACCGATCTCGGTCAAGGAGGCGGTGCTGCCGTTCAAGCGGTTCCGGACCGCCGACGGGCTCGTCGTCGACAGCCTCCTCGGCCCGGAGATGCGCTCGACCGGCGAGGTCATGGGCATCGACACCGACTTCGGCCGGGCCTTCGCCAAGGCCCAGCTCGGGGCGATCGGCGGCCTCCCGACGAGCGGGACGGTGTTCGTCTCGGTCGCGAACCGCGACAAGCGGGCGATCCTCTTCCCGGTCAAGCGGCTCGTCGACCTCGGCTTCCGCATCCTGTCGACCTCTGGAACGGCAGAAGTCCTCCGCCGCAACGGGATCGACGCCGACATCGTGCTCAAGCACGCGGAGCGCGTCGAGGGCGGCACCTCGGTGGTCGACCTCATCAACGCCGGCGAGATCGCGATGGTCGTCAACTCCCCGAGCGGCGCCAGCCCGACGACCCGCGCCGACGGCTACGCGATCCGCGCCGCGACGACGGCGATGGACAAGCCGATCATCACGACCGTCCAGCAGCTCGCGGCGGCCGTCCTCGCGATCGAGGCCGTCCAGCACGACGACCTCGCGGTGACGAGCCTGCAGGAGCACACGGCCGCGCTCGACCTGTTCGGGATCGGGGCGCGCGCGTGAGCGGTGGCGTGGTCCAGGTGGCCGGCGAGGTCATCGCGAACCGCCGGGTCGGTGCCTACCACCACCTGACCCTCGTGGCGCCGGGCGTCGCCGAGCTGGCCCACCCCGGGCAGTTCGTGGCGCTCGCGGTCGGCGGGCCCACGTCGGCCAACCTGCTGCGGCGCTGCTTCTCGCTGCACAAGGTCAAGCCGTCCGGCACGTACGGCGGGACCGTCGACGTCGTCGTCGCCGCGCACGGGCCGGGCACCACGTGGCTCACCGGGCTCTCGGCCCACGACGCGGTCGACGTCGTCGGCCCGCTCGGACGCCCCTTCCCGCTGCCGGCGGAGCCGGTGGCCTGCGTGCTCGTCGGCGGGGGTTACGGGTCGGCCCCGCTGTTCTGGCTCGCCGAGGCGCTGCACGAGCGGGGCTGCCACGTCGAGATGGTGCTCGGCGCCGCCTCCGAGGACCGGCTGTTCGGGGTCGTCGAGGCGCGCCGCACCGCCGACGGGGTCACCGTGACCACCGACGACGGGTCCGCGGGACGCCGGGGCTGGGTCTCCGACGTCCTCGGCGACGTCATCGACCGCAGCGGGGCCGGGGTCGTCTACGCCTGCGGCCCGATGGCGATGCTGCGCTCGGTCACCGACGTCGCCGCCGCCCACGGGGCGGTCGCCCAGGTGGCCGTCGAGGAGTCGATGGCCTGCGGGATCGGGGTGTGCATGACCTGCGTCATGCCGGTCACGGGCAACGACGGCGTCACCCGGATGGTCCGCTCCTGCGTCGAGGGGCCGGTGTTCCGCGGCGACCGGGTGCGCTGGGACGCCATCGAGGGCGGCATCACCCGGGTGCCCGACGACGCGCTCGGCGCCCCGAGGCCGGGGGGTCACTGATGGTCGACATGCGGACGACGCTCGCGGGCGCCACGCTGCCGAACCCGGTGATGACCGCCTCCGGCTGCGCCGCGAACGGCAAGGAGCTGGAGCGGTTCTTCCCGGTCTCCGAGCTCGGCGCGTTCGTCACCAAGACCGTGATGCGCGACCCGCGCTCCGGGCGGCCCACGCCGCGGATGGCCGAGACGGCCTCCGGGATGCTCAACTCGATCGGCCTCCAGGGGCCCGGCATCGACGTCTTCTGCGAGCAGGACCTGCCGTGGCTCGCGGCGCAGGGGGCGCGGGTCCTGGTGTCGGTCGCGGGGAACACGGCCGAGGAGTTCGGCGAGGTGGTCCAGCGGCTCGTGGCCTCCCCGGCGTGGGGGTGCGTCGTGGGCGTCGAGGCCAACATCTCGTGCCCGAACGTCGCCAACCGGGGGCTGGTCTTCGCGTGCGACCCGGTCTCCTCGGAGCGGGTCGTGCAGATCGTGCGGACCCGGGTGCCCGAGGGCGTGCCGGTCTTCGCGAAGCTGACGCCCGACGTCACCGACATCGTCGCGATCGCCGAGGCCGCCCTGCGCGCCGGGGCCGACGGGCTGACGATGATCAACACCCTGCTCGGCATCGTCATCGACACCGACCTGCTCCGGCCCCAGCTGGCCGGGGTGACCGGTGGGCTGTCCGGCCCGGCGGTCCGGCCGGTCGCCGTGCGGGCGGTCTGGCAGGTCACCGCCGCGATGCGCGCCGGCACCCTGCCGTGGGCGCCGGTCATCGGGGTCGGGGGAGTGCGCACGGGGGCCGACGCCCTCGAGCTCGTCGCGGCCGGGGCGTCCGCGGTGCAGGTCGGCACGGCCACGTTCAACGACCCGTCGGCGCCCCGCCGGGTGCTCACCGAGCTCGAGGCCGAGGTCGCCCGGCACGGGTTCACCCGCTTCGCCGACGTCGTCGGCATCGCCCACGAGAGGATGGCCCGCCCATGACCCCGACCCCGTTCGGCACCCGGCTGCGTGCCGCGATGGACGAGCACGGTCCGTTCTGCCCCGGCATCGACCCGCACCGCGCCCTCGTCGAGTCGTGGGGGCTCACCTACGACCTCGCGGGCGTCGAGCGGTTCGCGATGACCTGCGTCGAGGCCTTCGGCGGTCACGTCGCGGCGGTCAAGCCGCAGTCGGCGTTCTTCGAGGTGTTCGGGTCCCGGGGCGTCGCCCTCGTCGAGCGGGTGCTCGACGGGCTGCGCGCCGCCGGCACCCTGACCGTCCTCGACGCCAAGCGGGGGGACATCGGCTCCACGATGGACGCCTACGCGGAGGCCTTCCTCGGCAAGGACGCCGACTCGCCCGCCGACGCCATCACGGTCAGCCCGTTCCTCGGGTACGGCTCGCTGCGCCCCGCGGTCGAGCTCGCCGAGCAGACCGGGCGGGGGCTCTTCGTCCTGGCGCTCACCTCGAACCCCGAGGGGCCGAGCGTGCAGCACGCCGTCCGCGACGGGCGGAGTGTCGCCGGCACGGTGGTCGACGGGGTCGCGGCCGACAACGCGGCGGCCCGGGCCGCCGGCACGCTGGGCAGCATCGGGATGGTCGTCGGCGCGACCGTCGGGACCGCGGTCCACGACCTGGGCCTGGACCTCGCCGGGTCCGCGGCGCCGCTGCTCGCCCCCGGGCTCGGCGCGCAGGGCGGGACCCCCGAGGGGCTGCGCGCCACCTTCGGCCCCGCCGTGGGCCAGGTGCTCGGCACCAGCTCGCGCGAAGTGCTCGGTGCGGGGCCCGACGTGGCCGCGCTCCGCGACGCCGCACGGCGCAGCGCTGAGACGCTCGCCACGGTCGCCCGGGCGGCGCGTCCCTGACGAAAAGCGACTGGTCAGGCGCGGTACAGTCGCGGACGTACAGCCGGATGTTGAGCAGCCAGCACCCGCAGGGACAGCAAGGACTATTCGTGGCACTTCCCCCCCTCACCCCCGAACAGCGCGCCGCCGCCCTCGAGAAGGCCGCCGCATCCCGCCGAGAGCGAGCCGAGGTGAAGAACCGGCTCAAGCGCGCGGGCGCCTCACTGGGCGACGTGATCCAGGACGGGAAGACCAACGACGTCGTCGGCAAGATGCGCGTCTCCGCCCTCCTCGAGTCGATGCCCGGCGTCGGCCGGGTCCGGGCCCGCCAGATCATGGAGGAGATCGGCATCTCCGAGAGCCGCCGGGTCCGCGGGCTCGGCCAGAACCAGGTGGCGGCGCTCCTCGACCGTTTCGGGCGGCAGTGACGGAGCCCTCGCGTCTCACCGTCCTCGCCGGACCCACCGCGGTCGGGAAGGGGACGCTCGCGGCGTACGTCCGCGAGCACCACCCGGAGGTGTGGCTCTCCGTCTCGGTCACCACGCGGCGCCCGCGCCCCGGTGAGGTCGACGGCGTCCACTACCACTTCGTCTCCGACGAACGCTTCGACGAGCTCGTCGCGAACGGCGAGCTGCTCGAGTGGGCGGTCGTGCACGGCCGGGCCAAGTACGGCACCCCGAGGGCCGCCGTCGAGGAGGTCCTGGCCTCCGGCCGCCCGGCCCTGCTCGAGATCGACCTCCAGGGAGCGCGGCAGGTCCGCCGGAGCATGCCGGAGGCGTTCTTCGTCTTCCTCGCCCCGCCGAGCTGGGACGAGCTCGTCCGCCGGCTCGTCGGCCGGGGCACCGAGGACGCCGACGAGCGCGCCGCCCGCCTCGACACCGCACGGGTCGAGCTGGCCGCGGCCGAGGAGTTCGACGCCACGGTCGTCAACGACGACGTTCGGCGTGCGGCCGAGGAACTCGTACTATGGATGGGAACCCCCGTCCCCACATCGAATCGAGACTGACGCGTGTCCGGAACCACGGCGAACCCCATCGGCATCACCAACCCGCCGATCGACGAGCTCCTCGAGCGGGCGGACTCCAAGTACGCCCTCGTGCTCTACTCGGCCAAGCGGGCCCGGCAGATCAACGCGTACTACGCCCAGCTCCAGGAGGGCCTGCTCGAGTACGTCGGCCCGCTCGTCGACTCCGAGGTCCACGAGAAGCCGCTCTCGATCGCGCTCCGTGAGATCAACGAGGGCCTGCTGACCTCCGAGCCGACCACCGAGACGCCCACCGAGGGCTGAGCCCCGTGAAGGTCGTCCTCGGGGTCGCCGGCGGCATCGCGGCGTACAAGGCCTGCTCGCTCCTGCGGCTGCTCTCCGAGGCCGGCCACGACGTCACGGTCGTCCCGACGGCCGCGGCGCTCCGCTTCGTCGGCGAGGCCACCTGGTCGGCGCTGTCCGGCAAGCCGGTGCACACCGACGTCTGGTCCGACATCACCGAGGTCCCGCACGTCCGGATCGGGCAGGAGGCCGACCTCGTCGTCGTCGCCCCGGCCACCGCGGACCTGCTCGCCCGGGCCGCCACCGGGCAGGCCGACGACCTCCTGACCACCGTCCTGCTCACCGCGCGCTGCCCGGTCGTCATGGCCCCGGCGATGCACACCGAGATGTGGGAGCACCCTGCCACCCAGGCCAACGTCGCGACCCTCGGCGAGCGGGGCGTCCACGTCGTCCCGCCCGCGTCGGGGCGCCTCACCGGCCGCGACACCGGCTCCGGGCGGCTGCCCGAGCCCGAGGAGCTCTTCGCGGTCTGCCAGCGCGAGCTCTCCGCCCCCTCCTCCCCGACTTCTCATGCCGGCGTCCGCGGGACACGCGGCGAGGGCGGCGTGTCGGCGGACGCGAGCACGAGAAGTGGGGGAGGTCTCGGGGGGCGGCGAGTCGTCGTCACCGCCGGCGGGACCCGCGAGCCGCTCGACCCGGTGCGCTACCTCGGCAACCGGTCCTCCGGCAAGCAGGGGTACGCCCTGGCCGCCGTCGCCGCGCAGCGGGGGGCCGACGTCGTGCTCGTCACCACCTCCGGGCTCCCCGTGCCGCCCGGCGTGCGGGCGGTCCCGGTCGAGACCGCGCTCGAGCTCGAGGCCGCGGTGCGCGCGGAGGCGGTCGGGTCCGACGTCGTCGTCATGGCGGCCGCGGTCGCCGACTTCCGACCCGCCGAGGTGGCCTCCCACAAGATCAAGAAGACCCACGACGCCCGGTCCGACGGCGCCGCCGACGAGTCGGCGCCCACCGTGACGCTCGTGCGCAACCCCGACGTCCTCGCCGGTCTCGTCGCCGCGCGGGGTGCGGCCGCCGCTCCCGTCGTGGTCGGCTTCGCCGCGGAGACGGGGGACGAGACGGGGTCCGTGCTCGACCACGGCCGCGCCAAGCTGGCGCGCAAGGGCTGCGACGTCCTCGTCGTCAACGAGGTCGGAGCCGACGTGACCTTCGGCAAGGACCACAACACCGTGCACGTGCTGCGGCGGGGGAGCGCAGACGTCCTCGACGTCGGCCCGGCGAGCAAGACCGTGGTCGCCGAGGCCGTCTGGGACGTCGTCGCCGACCTGCTCTGACCCCCGCCCGGCCAGGGGCGGGGGCCGGCGCGACCTCCGGGGTCAGCGACGGGCGGTGGCCGCGTCCTCGTCGGAGCCGGACTCGGCGTCCTCGTCGGTCTCGTCGGTGACGTCCTCGTCGGCGGCGTCCTCCTGCTCGTCCTCCGCGTCGACGTCCTCGCCCTCGACCTCGTCCTGCGGCCCGTCGACGACCTCGTCGGTCTCGGCCTCCTCGACGGCGGCCTCCTCGACCTCGGGCTCCTCGGCGGGCGCGTCGTCGGTGGCCGCGACGATCGCCTCGGCGGCCGCGGGGCCCCCGAGCGTCGCGAGCATGTTGCGGACGTTGGACAGCTGGGCGGTGATGCTGTCGCGGCGTGCCGTGGCGGCGGCGAGCTCGCGCTCGGAGTCGCGGCGGACCCGGTCGGCCTGCTCCTTGGCGGAGCGGACGATGTCGGCGGCCTCGGTGCGGGCCGCCTCGAGGAGGCGCTGGGCCTCGCCGGTCTTGGCCGTGTGGTCCTCCTCGGCCTCCCGGGCGAGCAGGTCGGCGCGCTCCTGCACCGCGACGAGGGCGGCGTCCTGCTTGGCGATCTGGTCGTTGAACTCCGCGGCGGCGGCGTCGCGCCGCTCGCCGAGGGTCTTCTCGAAGTCGGCGGCCTGCGACGCGGCGGTGGCGCGCTGCTGCTCGAAGTAGGCCTCCGCCTCCTCGCGGCGGGCAGCGGCCTCGCGGGCGGCGTCGTCGATGATCGAGTCGGACTCGGCCTTGGCGCGGGAGAGGACCTCGGCGGCGTCGGTGTCGGCCCGGTTGCGCACCTCCTCGGCGTAGCGGTCGGCCTCGGCTCGCACGAGCTGGGACTCCTCGTCCGCGGCGCGCCGGGCCTCGTCGGCCTCGGTCGCGGCGGCGGCGCGGATCGAGGCGGCCTCCTCGTCGGCGAGGCCGAGCATCGACCCGATCCGCTCGCCGAGGTCGGCGAACGTCGGGCCCGAGGCGGTGCGGCCCTGGTCCTCGAGCTGCGCGAGGCGGTCGCGCTGGTCGTCGAGCTCGGCGGTCGCCGCCTCGTGGTCCTGGCGGATCTTCGACAGCTCGACGGAGGACTGCGCCGCCTCCTGGCGGGCGGACTCCGCCTCCTGCCGGGCCGTCGCGACCGCCTGGTGCAGGGAGGCCAGGTGGGCATCGACCTGCACGGGGTCGTAGCCGCGGAAGACGGTCGGGAACTCCGGCTGGTTCATGAGGACTCCTCGTCGGGGGTGGGTGCTGTGTCGTCGTGCGGGTGGTCGCTGTCCGCCCCGGCGGTGCCGGTGGCGGAGTCGTGGACGGCGAGGGCCTCGATGACCCCCGAGAGGCGGCCGAGCTGGCTCGTGATCGCGTCACGTCGTGCGGCGAGGGTGTGGACCTCCGCGCGGGCCCGCTCGACGGCGGCGTGCGCCTCGGCGCGGACGGCATCGGCCCGCTGCCGCGCCTCCTCGGAGGCCTTGACGATCTCGGCCCGGGCCGCCCGGTGGTACTCGTGCGCCTCGCGGTGCATCTGCTCGATGTCGGCGGCGGTGCTCTGGCGGACCTGGCGGGCGCCGTCCTCGGCCTCGGCCAGCCGACGCTCGGCGCGGGCCATGGCCTCCGCCTCCCGAGCCCGGGCCTCGGCCACGAGCCGCTCGGACTCGCGGGCGGCGGCCTCGCGGGTGCGCGCGGCGTCGGCCCGGGCCTCGGCGAGGACGGACTCGGCGAGCTCGCGCATCCGGCGCGACTCGGACTCGGCCTCGGCGAGCCGGTCCCGTCCCTTCGCCGTCGCGCTCCCGAGGAGGGTCTGGACCCGCTGTCGGTGCGCCCGGGTGCGCTCGGTGAGCTCCTGGTGGTGCTCCCGGGCGCGCCGCTCGCGCTCGGCGTCCGCGCGCTCGAGCACCTCGCGCACGGTGCCCTGGGCCCAGGCGAGGTGCTTCTCGGCGCTGTCGACGACGGACGCGGCCTCGGCCTCGGCGTCGGTGACGAGCCGGGAGGCCTCCTTGCGCGCGTCCTCGACGAGCAGGTCCGCCTCGACCCGGGCGCCCTGCTCGCGGGTGGAGAGGTCGGCGAGGCGCGCCGCGACCTCGGCCTCGGCGTCCTCGCGGTGCCGGGCCGCGTAGGTCTCGACCTCCTGGCGCAGGCCGTGCAGCTCGGAGTCGGTGGCCTCACGCAGGGCGGCGAGCTCGGCGGTGTGCCGCTCGTGCTCCTCGGCCCACCGCGCCTGGTGGGCGCGGTCCTCGTCGGCGAGGCGGGTCATCGTCGACTCGTGCTCGGCGCGGGCCCGCTCGAGGAGCTCGTCCGCACGCTGCTGCGCGTCGGCGACGAGGGAGGCGGCCTGCTCCTCGGCGATCGAGATCGCCTCGTCGCTGGTCTTCGTCGCGCGGGCGCGGAGCAGCGCGGCCTGGTCGGCCGCGTCGGCGAGCATGATCTCGACCTCGGAGCGGGTCTCCTCGAGCCGGCGCTCGGAGTCCTCGCGGGCCGTCTCGACGCGGGAGGTCAGGTCGGCGAGCTCGTGCTGGGCGGCGTCGGCCTCGGACCGGATCCGGGCTGCCTCGGAACGCGCCGAGCTGAGCTCCCGACCGGCCTCCTCACGGAGCTGGTCGGCGAGGTCCTGGGCGCGGGTGAGCAGGGACAGTGCCTCGTCGACCGGGCTCGAGGGCGCGTCGACGCCCTGCCCGGCCGGACTCGCCTCGATGCTGGACCCGTCCGACACGGGGCCCATGATTCCAGACACCTGACCCGACAGCGGACCGTGCCCATTCCCGCACCCACCGCCCGGTATGTTGGGGCGGGTGCGCCGCCGCCCGTCGCGGCGTCGCAGGCCCCCCATCGAAGGAGTTGCCGCGTGTCCGCACGCCTGTTCACGTCCGAGTCCGTCACCGAGGGACACCCGGACAAGATCTGCGACCAGATCTCCGACAGCATCCTCGACGCGATGCTCGACCAGGACCCCCACAGCCGGGTCGCGGTCGAGACGATGGTGACGACGGGCCTGGTCCACGTCGCCGGCGAGGTGACGACGGAGGCGTACGTCGAGATCCCGACCATCGTCCGCGAGACCGTGCTCGGCATCGGGTACGACTCCTCGACGAAGGGCTTCGACGGCGCCTCGTGCGGGGTCGAGGTCTCGATCGGCCAGCAGAGCCCCGACATCGCCCAGGGTGTCGACACCGCCTACGAGAACCGCAGCGGCGGCATCGACCCCAAGGACAAGCAGGGCGCCGGCGACCAGGGCCTGATGTTCGGGTACGCCTGCGACGACACCCCCGAGCTGATGCCGCTCCCGATCTTCCTCGCGCACCGGCTCTCGGAGCGGCTCACCGCCGTCCGCAAGAGCGGTGACCTGTCGTACCTGCGCCCCGACGGCAAGACCCAGGTGACCATCGCCTACGAGGGCGACACCGCCGTGGCGCTCGACGCCGTGGTCCTGTCGACCCAGCACGCCGAGGACATCAGCCTCGACGGCCTGCTCGAACCGGACATCCGCAGCCACGTCATCGAGCCGGTCCTCGCCGAGCTCGCCGGGTCCGGCACGGACCTGCGCACCGACTCCTACCGGACCTACATCAACCCGACCGGCAAGTTCGTCATCGGCGGCCCCATGGGAGACGCCGGCCTCACCGGTCGCAAGATCATCGTCGACACCTACGGCGGCATGGCCCGCCACGGGGGCGGTGCCTTCTCGGGCAAGGACCCCTCGAAGGTCGACCGCTCGGCGGCGTACGCCACCCGCTGGGTCGCCAAGAACGTCGTCGCCGCGGGGCTGGCGCGCCGCTGCGAGGTGCAGGTGGCCTACGCCATCGGCGTCGCCCAGCCGGTCGGCCTCTACGTCGAGACCTTCGGGACCGAGACCGCCCCCGTCGAGAAGATCCAGGCCGCGATCCGCACCGTGTTCGACCTGCGGCCGCTCGCGATCCTCGAGGAGCTCGAGCTGCTCCGGCCGATCTACAAGGCGACGGCCGCCTACGGGCACTTCGGCCGCACCGCGGTCGCGGGTGTGGAGAACGGCTTCACGTGGGAGCGGACCGACCGGGTCGAGGCGCTGCAGCGCGCCGTCGCGGGCTGACCACCCGCGTCGTCCACAGGCGGAGCCCGCCGACCCCGAGAGGGTCGGCGGGCTCCGCTAGGTTCGGGGCCGTGACGGAGACGGGTGAGGACGCGGGGCAGCTGTCCCTCATCGCCCCCGGTCGGACGCGCACCCCGCGACGCCTCGCGGGGGACGACCCGACCACCGAGGACCGCCCCGTGGCGCTGGTCCAGGTCGACACCGGGCTCGCCCACCTCGACCGGCCCTTCGAGTACACCGTTCCAGAGTCGATGGCCGAGGGGGCCGCGCCCGGGACCCGGGTCAAGGTGCGCTTCGCGGGCCAGGACCTCGACGGCTGGGTCCTCGAGCGCCGCGACACCGCCGAGCACACCGGACGGCTCAGCCCGCTGCGGCGGCTCGTGTCGGCGGAACCGGTCCTCACCCCGGAGGTCCTCGAGCTCGCGCGCGACGTCGCCCACCGGTACGCGGGCACGCTCGGCGACGTCCTGCGCCTTGCGGTGCCGCCCCGCCACGCCCGGGCCGAACAGGCCCTCGCGGTCGGGCCGCCGGAGCGCCCGCCGCTGCCGGCGCACGAGCCGGCGGCGTGGGGCCGCTACCCCGCCGGGCCCGCGTTCCTCGACCACGTGCGGCGGGGGAGCGGCCCGGCGGCCACCGTCCTGGCGCTGCCGTCGGCCGACTCCGGCACCGGCTGGCCGGCGCTCGTCGCCGAGGCCGTGCGCGCGGCGGTCGAGGCCGGACGGGGAGCGGTCGTCGTCGTCCCCGACCACCGCGACGTCGTGCGGGTCGAGGCGGCGGTGCTGGCCGCCGTCGGGCCCGGGCGGCACACGCGGCTGACCGCCGACCAGGGGCCCCAGGCGCGCTACACCGCCTTCCTCAAGGCCCTGCGAGGGCACGCCCCGGTCGTCGTCGGCACCCGGGCGGCCGCCTTCGCGCCGGTCCGAGACCTCGGGCTGGTCGTGTGGTGGGACGACGGCGACGACCTCCTCGACGAGCCGCGCGCTCCGTACCCGCACGTGCGCGAGGTGCTGCTGGCGCGGGCCGCCCGGGCCGGCGCTGCGGTCCTGGCCGCGGGGTTCGTCCGCTCCACCGCCGTCGCCGACCTCGTGGCGCGGGGCGTGCTCAGGCCGGTGGAGGCCTCCCGTCGGGTCGTCCGGGAGGCGGTGCCCGCCGTGCGGGTGGCCGGCGAGGGCACCGACGTCGAGCGCGACGCCGCGGTCGCCGCCGCGCACCTGCCGACGGTCGCGTGGCGGGCGGCGAAGGAGGCGCTGGCGACGGGCCCGGTGCTCGTCCAGGTGCCGCGCCGGGGGTACCTGCCGTCGCTGTCGTGCCAGGACTGCCGGCGCCCGGCCCGGTGCCGGGTGTGCGCAGGGCCACTCGGGCTCACCGGACCACAGGGCCCGCCGGCCTGCCGCTGGTGCGGGCGGGTCGAGACGGCGTTCTCCTGCCCGGCGTGCTCCGGCACCCGGTTGCGCTCGTCCGTCGTCGGGGCGCGGCGCACCGCCGAGGAGCTCGGGCGCGCCTTCCCCGGCGTGCCCGTCGAGCGCTCGGGTGCCGGCACGGTGCTCGACGCCGTGGCCGGGTCGCCGCGCCTCGTCGTCTCCACCCCCGGCGCCGAGCCGGTGGCCGAGGGGGGGTACGCGGCGGCGCTGCTCCTCGACGCCTGGGCGCTGCTCGACCGGCCGACCCTCGACGCGGGGGAGGAGGCGCTGCGTCGGTGGTGCGCGGCGGCGGCGCTCGTCCGGCCGGCCGCCGACGGGGGCCGGGTCGTCCTCGCCGGGGCGCCGACGCACGTCACGGTGCCGGCCGTCGAGGCGCTCGTGCGCTGGGACCCCGTGTGGTTCGCCGAGCGCGAGCTCGAGGAGCGCCGCGAGCTGTCCCTCCCGCCCACGGCCCGGCTCGCGGCCCTCACCGGGACCCGAGCGGCCGTCGGTGCCGCGCTCGGCGAGCTCGAGCTGCCGGCGAGCGCCACGACCCTCGGGCCGCTGCCGCACGGCGACGAGAGGTGGCGGGCGCTCGTCACGGTGCCGGTCGAGGACGGGCTCGCCCTGGCCCGCGAGCTCGCCGCGCTGCGGGCGCGGTCCGCGGCCCGCAAGGACCCGGAACCCGTCACCGTCCGGGTCGACCCCCGCGACCCCACGTCCTGACGGCCGCCCGGCAGCCCGTCAGCCCCACCTAGACTCGCCGGGTGCGTCTCGTCCTCGCCGGAACCCCCGACACCGCCGTGCCCTCCCTGCGGGCGCTGCTCGCGTCCCACCACGAGGTGGCCGCCGTCGTCACCCGGCCGGACGCGCGCTCCGGGCGCGGGCGCACCCTGGCGCCGTCACCGGTCAAGGCGGTCGCGCTCGAGCACGGTCTCGAGGTGCTGACCCCGGACCGGCCGCGGGACCCCGACTTCCTCGACCGGCTGCGCGAGATCGCGCCCGACTGCTGCCCGGTCGTGGCCTACGGCGCGCTGCTGCCCCGGGTCGCCCTCGACGTGCCGCCCCGGGGGTGGGTCAACCTGCACTTCTCCCTGCTGCCGGCCTGGCGCGGCGCGGCCCCCGTGCAGCGGGCCGTCATGGCCGGGGACGAGGTGACCGGCGCGAGCACCTTCGTCATCGAGGAGGGCCTGGACACCGGCCCGGTGCTCGGCGCGGTCACCGAGGTGGTGCGCCCCACCGACACGGCCGGGGCCCTGCTGGACCGGCTCGCCGAGATCGGTGCCGGGCTGCTCGTCGCGACGATGGACGGGCTCGAGGACGGTTCGCTGCGGGCCGTGCCCCAGCCGGCCGACGGCGTCAGCCACGCCCCGAAGCTGTCGACCGAGGAGGCCGAGGTGCGCTGGGCGCTGCCCGCGCACGTCGTCGACCGGCACGTACGTGGCTGCACCCCGGCGCCCGGGGCCTGGACCACCTTCCGCGGCGAACGGCTCAAGGTCGGGCCGCTCGACCCCACGCCGAGCACCCCGGACGACCTGCCGCCCCTCGCGCCCGGTGCGCTGCACCCGACGAAGCGCGCCGTGTTCGTCGGGACGGCCTCGGGGCCGGTGGCGCTCGGCGAGGTGCGTCCGCACGGCAAGAAGCCGATGTCGGCCGCGGACTGGGCGCGCGGCACGCGTATCGCGCCGGGCGAGCGCCTCGGCTAGCGTCGGCGTCATGGCAGGTGTGCGCCGGGTCCGTGCGGCCCGGAGGCGGAAGCGGCGTCTCGCCGGCGCCGTCCAGGACCTGACGCCCGCCCAGTGGGAGGCGGTGCTGGAGCTGTGGGGACGGTGCGCGTACTGCGCCGACACCGCGGGTGCGTACCAACGAGACTGCGTCCTCCCGGTCTCCCGCGGTGGCCGGTACACCCTGACCAACGTGGTCCCGGCCTGTCGCTCGTGCAACGCGAGCAAGTGCAACGCCGAGGTGACGGGGTGGATGCGCCGCAAGCGGCTCGACGAACGGGCCTTCCTCGTCCGGCACGCCGAGGTCGTCGCCACCTTGTCCCTGCGCTTCGGTCCGGAGCCGCCGGCGGTCCCGGACGGTCTCGTGTCCTAGCGTCGGGGCATGGTCCGTGACTCCACCACCGCCCTCCTGCGCCGCGCCACCCTCGACCGCCAACGCACCGGCCGGGTGCCGGGGCTCCACGCGAGCGTCGTCCGGCGCGGCGAGCTCCTCTGGGAGGCGGGGATCGGGACGGCCGAGGTGGGCACGGAGCGCGTCCCGACCCGCGACGACCAGTTCCTCGTCGCGTCCAACACCAAGACCTTCGTCGCGACCATGGTCCTGCAGCTGCGCGACGAGGGCCGCCTCTCGCTCGAGGACCGGCTCGCCGACCACCTCCCCGGCCTCGGCCACGACCTGACGGTCCGGGACGCGCTCTCGCACGTGAGCGGCCTGCAGCGCGAACCGGTCGGCGACGTGTGGGTGACCCTCCAGCACCCCGACGAGGAGACGCTGCTGCGTGAGGCCGACGAGGCGGAGGTCATCCTCCGGGCGGGGGAGCAGTGGCACTACTCGAACCTCGCGTTCGCGCTGCTCGGGCAGGTCGTCGCCCGGCTCGACGGCCGACCGTGGCACGAGTCCCTCCGGGGCCGGCTCCTGGACCCCCTGGGGATGACGCGGACGAGCGTCGGCTTCGACGGTGGTCCGCACGCCCACGGCTACTACGTCGGGCCCTGGGACGACGTGCCGCGGCCCGAACCGGTCCTCGACCTCGCGGCCACCGGCCCCGCCGGCGCCCTGGCCTCGACCGCCGCCGACCTCGCCCGCTGGACCGCCTTCGTCGCCGACCCCGACCCGGACGTCCTCGACCCCGCGACGATGGCCGAGATGACGCGTCCGCGGGCCTTCGTCGACCTCGACGGCTGGCAGATGGGGATGGGGCTCGGGTTCTTCCTCCTGCGCTCGCCCGGCGGCCGCGTGCTCGCGGGGCACACCGGCGGGATGCCGGGGCACGTGACCGGGGTCTTCACCGACCGCTCCACCGGCACGGCCGGCATCGTCCTCATGAACTCGAGCACGCCCGGCGACCCGGCCGGCTTCGCCGCGGCCCTCGTCGACATCGTCCTCGACCGCGAGCCGCCGGAGCCGGAGCCGTGGCGGCCGGGCACCGAGGTGCCCGACGAGCTCCGCCCGCTGCTCGGCCGGTGGTACTCCGAGGGGAGCCCCTGGGACTTCTCCGTCCGGCAGGGCGCCCTCGAGGCGCGCTCACCCGCCTGGCCGGCGTCACGCGACTCCTGGGCCTTCGAGCGGCTGGGGCCGGACCTCTTCCGCGCGACCTCGGGGGCCGAGCGGCACGAGCCGTTGCGGGTCCTGCGCGGAGCCGACGGCGGAGTGGAGTCGCTGCGGTGGGCGACCTACCGGGTCACCCGCGAGCCGCTGGGCTTCGGCGAGGCCCCGTCAGGTGGCTGAGGCCGCGTCCCGCGCCTCGAGGGCGTCGAGGTCGCGCTCGGCGTACCGGCGGTGCCACCACTCCTCGTTGAGGATCGTCAGCAGGCAGTCCCGGACGGGGAAGGACACCGGCTCCGGCCACCCGGGGCCCTCGACCGGCACGGTGTCGGCGGCCAGGCGCTCGTCGGTGAGGTCGTCGACGTAGCGGCGCACCGAGGCCATGCGGTCGGCCCGCAGCGCGAGGACGGTGTCGAGGTCCGGTCGCACCTGCCGGTCGCGGGGGACCCCGGGGCTGTCCGGTGCCTCGTCCCAGGGCAGGGAGAGGGGGTGCCACGGCGTGGGGTCGCCGAGGACGGCCCGCAGCAGCCAGGACTCCGTCGCGAAGACCAGGTGCCGCAGGGTCTCGGTGAAGGACCACTCGCCGTCGACGGACTCGTGGAGGAGCGCGGGGTCCAGGGCCCGCGGGCCCGGGCCACCGTGCCCGCCCACAGCTCCTCGACGACGTCCCACGCGTGCCGGAAGCCGTCGGGGTCGCTCGGCCGCATCGCCGCACGGTCCGGGAACCGCCGGTCGAGCTCGGCCTCGACGAGCGGACCGACGTCGATGCCGTTGACGGTCAGGCCCTCGACCTCGCCGCTGATCTCCATCCCCCGGACGGAGGCGCCGCGGACCACGACGTCGGCGAGGAGGACGTCGCGCAGTCGCAGGCCCGTGAGGTCGCCCGAGGTGAGGCTGGCTCCTCGCGCGCGGACGTCGCGGACGACGGCGCCGGAGAGGTCGACCTCCTCGGCACGCACGTCCCGGAGGGCGACCTGTCGGACGGTGTGGCCGGAGGGCTCGGCGGCGGTGTGGTCGGTCATGGCGCCACGGTAGGACCGGTACCGGACGGAGCGCGTCCGGTACCCACGCCACCTCCGCGGTTCGGCGCCGGGTGGCTCGCCCGGCTAGCCTCCTGAGGTGCCCGACCGACCCACCCGCCCGCACGGCGGGGGCCCCCGCCGCCGCTCCGCCACCACCCCCGCCCAGCGCACCCGCCGCGCCGAGCCGACCCGCTTCGCCGCGTACACGCTGCTGCGCGCGGTCGCCGACGGCGCGTACGCCAACCTCGAGATGCCGCAGATGATCCGGCAGCGGCGCCTCGAGCCCCGTGACGCCGCGTTCGCCACCGAGCTCGCGTTCGGCACGATCCGCTGGCAGGGGCTCTACGACGCGGTGATCGCCGTCGCCGCCGACCGGCCGGTGGAGCGCATCGACCCCAACGTCCTCGACGTCCTGCGCCTCGGGGTGCACCAGCTCCTCGGGATGCGGGTCCCGCCCCACGCCGCCGCCGACCAGACCGTCGGGCTGGCACGCACCGTCGTCGGGCAGGGCGCGTCGGGGCTGGTCAACGCCGTCCTGCGCCGGGTGGGGGAGCGCACCCTCGAGGAGTGGACCGAGGCGGTGACGCCGGAGGGCGGGGGAACCGCGGCGCTCGCGGTGCGCCACTCCCATCCGGAGTGGGTCGTCACCGCGCTGCGGGCGGCGCTGCTCGGTCACGGTCGAGCCACCCCCGAGACCGTCGACGCCGAGCTCGGCGCCCTGCTGGCGGTCGACAACGTCCCGCCGCGCGTGCACCTCGTCGCCCGGCCCGGGCTCGTCACGGTCGAGGAGCTCGTCGGGGCGGCGGACGCCGAGGCCAGCGCCGGCTCCCCGCTCGGGGCCGTGCTCCGCAGCGGCGACCCCGGCCGCATCGCTGCCGTCCGGGACGGGCGCGCGGCCGTCCAGGACGAGGGTTCGCAGCACGTCGCCCTGGCGCTCGCCGCCGTCGAGGTGCCCGACGGCCTCCCGGCCCGCTGGCTCGACCTGTGCGCCGGTCCGGGCGGCAAGGCGGGCATCCTCGGGGCGCTCGCGCTGCAGCGGGGTGCCGACCTCACCGCGGTGGAGGTGAGCCCGCACCGGGCCGACCTCGTGCGCTCCGGCCTCGGACGCGTCATCGAGCGGGCCGCCGACGCCGGTCGCACCGTCGAGGTCCGGACCGCCGACGGCCGCGAGGTGGGGCAGGAGGAGCCCGGCGAGTACGCGCGCATCCTCGTCGACGCCCCGTGCACGGGCCTCGGGGCCCTGCGCCGTCGGCCCGAGGCGCGGTGGCGCCGGCAGCCATCGGACCTCGCCACGCTCGGCCCGCTCCAGCGCTCCCTCCTCGCCTCCGCCCTCGACGCCGTCGCGCCCGGCGGGGTCGTCGCGTACGCGACGTGCAGCCCGCACGTCGCCGAGACCCGGTTCGTCGTCTCCGACGTGCTCAAGAAGCGTGACGACGTCGAGGTGGTCGACGCCCGCCCGTACGTCACCGATGCCGCGGGGGAACCGCTCGCGGAGCTCGGGGACGGCCCGTACGTCCAGCTGTGGCCGCACGTCCACGGCACCGACGCGATGTTCCTCGCCCTCCTCCGCAAGCGACCGGATGCCTGAGCCGGCCCTCACGTGGCGCGAGCCGGTGCCCGCCGACGCCGAGGCCCTCGGGCTGATGCACCACCGGTCGTGGGTCGACACCTACTCCCACCTGCTGCCCGCCGGGTACTTCGACGAGCACGGCGCGTCGGAACGGATCGCTCTGTGGCACAGGGTGCTCGCTCAACCCCTGCCCAGCGGGCACCGGCGCGTCGCGGTGTTCGACGCGGAGGGCGGGGTGGTGGCCTGGTGCGTCGCCGGACCCGGACGCGAGCACGAGGGGGTGGGCCCGACGCGTGCCGAGGCACTGTGGGGGCTCTACGTGGCCACGGACCGTCACGGCACCGGCCTCGGGCAGCAGCTCCTCGAGTGGGCGGTCGCCGACCGGCCGGCCGAGCTCTGGACCGCCCGCGGCAACGAGCGGGCGATCTCCTTCTACCGGCGCAACGGGTTCGTGGCCGACGGTGTGCAGGTGCAGGACTCGCGGTTCCCCCTGGTCGAGCTCCGGATGGTCCGCTGACGGTCGCTAGGGTGGCGGTCGTGCAGATCTCCCCGTCGATCCTCGCCGCCGACTTCGCCAACCTCCAGTCCGAGCTCGAAGCCATCGCGACCGCCGACTGGGCGCACGTCGACGTCATGGACAACCACTTCGTCCCGAACCTCACCCTGGGGCTGCCCGTCGTCGAGGCGCTGCAGAAGGTCTCGCCGATCCCGCTCGACTGCCACCTGATGATCGACGACCCCGACCGCTGGGCCCCGGGGTACGCCGAGGCCGGTGCGGGCTCGGTGACCTTCCACGTCGAGGCGGCCGCCGACCCCGTCGCGACCGCCCGCGCCATCCGCTCGGCCGGGGCGCGCGCGGGGTTCGCCGTGAAGCCCGGCACCGAGTTCGGCCCGTACGAGGAACTGCTCGCCGAGGTCGACATGGTCCTCGTGATGACGGTCGAGCCCGGCTTCGGCGGCCAGTCCTTCATGGCCGACCAGATGCCGAAGGTCCGGCAGGTGCGAGAGGCGGTCCGCCGCCGCGGGGGCGAGATCTGGGTGCAGGTCGACGGCGGGGTCTCCGCGAACACGATCGAGCAGTGCGCCGAGGCCGGGGCGGACGTGTTCGTCGCCGGGTCCGCGGTCTACGGCAAGGACTCCGCGGCGGACGCCATCGCGGAGCTGCGGGCGCTCGCCGAGCGGCACCGGCACTGAGGATGGCCTCGCTCGCGGAGCGCCTGGCCGACGCCACGGGGTACGCGGCCGACCTCGACCTCACCGAGGGCCTCGCGCCCGGCGAGGTGCTCGAGGGCGTCGAGCTCGAGGCCTGCCGGTTCGACGGCTGCGTCCTCGAGAAGGGCGTCCTGCGCGACTGCACCTTCACCGACTGCACGTTCACCGGCTGCAACCTCTCGATGGCCGACCTCGACGGCAGCCGCTTCACCGACTGCCGCTTCGTCGACTGCAAGGCGCTCGCCGTGGCCTGGGGCCGGGCCCGCCCCGCCCCGCTCTCGACCCGCCCGTGGGACTTCGAGCGCTGTCGTCTCGACCTCGGGTCCTTCCGGGAGGTCGAGGGCGTCGGGTCGCGCTTCGTGGACTGCTCCCTGCGGGAGGTCGACCTCGCGGGGGCCGACCTCCGCAAGGCCGAGCTGCCCGGCTGCGACCTCATGGGCGCGACCTTCGCCGGCACCGACCTGCGGGAGGCGGACCTCGTCGGGGCCACGGGCTACTCGATCGACCCGGGGGAGAACCGGGTCCGGGGGCTGCGGGTCGACGCGATGGCGGCCGGCGGGATCCTGCGCGCCATGGGGCTCGTCGTCGAGGGCTGAGGCCCCTGCGGGCCGTGAGGGATCCCACAGCGGACGCAGGCTGTCGCCGCGGGCGGTCGTGGCGCATACTGGTCGGGTACGTGCTCCGGGGTCGGTGCAATTCCGAGCCGGCGGTGACAGTCCGCGACCCGGCCGCAGCCAGCGGCCGGTTGACCAGGTGGAAATCCTGGACCGACGGTGAAAGTCCGGATGGGAGGCAGCACGTGCCGGTGGGACCCTCGGGTCCCGTCGGCGGCCGTTGACGACGGGCGCACCCTCGAGGTGCGGGCGTCTGTCGGCCATCAGCCCGGAGCCCGACCGACAGACCGGTTCGAGGCACGAGGGCAGGCCCCATGGAGCAGCACACCGCGCTGATGCAGCGGGCGCTCGATGCTGCCCTCCTCGGCCCCGAGGCCGACCCCAACCCCCGCGTCGGCTGCGTCGTCACGGACGCCGCGGGCGCGGTCGTCGGCGTCGGCCACCACCGCGGTGCCGGCACGCCGCACGCCGAGGTCGACGCCCTTGCCCGGGCGGGGGAGTCCGCCCGCGGGGGCACCGCCTACGTCACCCTCGAGCCCTGCGACCACACCGGGCGCACCGCGCCGTGCACCGAGGCCCTGCTCGCGGCGGGCGTCGCCGCCGTGCGCTACGCCGTCACCGACCCCGACCGGGCTGCGGCCGGGGGAGCGGACCGGCTGGCCGACGCCGGCGTCTTCGTGGCGCAGGGCCCGCTGACCGCCGAGGCCGAGGCGCTGAACCGGACCTGGCTGCACGCCCGTCGCTCCGGGCGCCCCTGGGTCACGTGGAAGACGGCCTCGAGCCTCGACGGACGGTCCGCCGCCGCCGACGGCACCAGCCGCTGGATCACCGGCGAGGCCGCCCGGGCCGACGTCCACCGCCTCCGGGCCCGGTGCGGTGCCGTCGTCGTCGGCACGGGGACCGTCCTGGCCGACGACCCGGCGCTCACCGTGCGGGGGCCGGACGGCACCGCGACCGGCCGGCAGCCGCTGCGGGTCGTCGTCGGCAAGCGTGACCTGCCCGGTGGCCTGCGTGTCCTCGACGAGGCGGCGGAGTCGCTCGTCGTCGCGTCGCGCGACCCCGCCGAGGCGCTCTCGCTGCTCCACGAGCGCGAGGTGCACCACGTCCTCCTCGAGGGCGGGCCGACCCTCGCCGCCGCGTTCCTGCGCGCCGGGCTCGTCGACGAGGTCGTCGCCTACGTCGCGCCGGTGCTGCTCGGGGGTGGGCCGCCCAGCGTCGGCGACCTCGGCGGCAGCAGCATCGACGACGCACTGCGTCTCGAGACCACCGACGTCACCGTCCTCGACGGCGACGTCCGCATCACCGCCCACCCCACCGGAAGGAGCTGACCGTGTTCACCGGCATCGTCGAGGAGCTCGGCACCGTCACCGCCCTGGACCGGGGCACCGACTCGGCCCGGCTCACCCTCCACGGACCCCTCGTCACCTCCGACGCCACCCACGGCGCCTCGATCGCGGTCAACGGGGTCTGCCTCACCGTCGTCGAGCACGACGGCGGGTCGTTCACGGTCGACGTCATGGCCGAGACGCTGCGCCGCAGCAGCCTCGGGGTCCTCGCACCCGGCGACCGGGTCAACCTCGAGCGGGCGATGTCCGCTGCGTCCCGGTTCGGCGGCCACGTCGTGCAGGGGCACGTCGACGGCACCGCCACCGTGACGGCGCGCGAGCCCGGTGAGCGGTGGGAGGTCGTGCGGTTCTCCCTGCCCCCCGAGCTGTCGCCGTACCTCGTCGAGAAGGGCTCGATCACCGTCGACGGGGTGTCGCTGACGGTCGTCGACGTCGCGGACGACACGTTCTCCGTCTCGCTCATCCCCACCACCCTCGAGCTGACCACGCTCGGCACGACGGCGGTGGGGGACCCCGTCAACCTCGAGGTCGACGTCCTCGCCAAGTACGTCGAGCGGCTGCTCGCCACCCGCTTCGCCCCCACGGAGGTCACCGCATGACCAGGCAGCGCACCGTCACGGGACTCGCCACGGTCGAGGAGGCGCTCGACGCGCTCCGCGCCGGCCGGCCGGTCCTCGTCGTCGACGACGCCGACCGCGAGAACGAGGGCGACGTCGTCCTGGCCGCGCAGACCCTCACGCCCGAGTGGACGGCGTGGACCGTGCGGCACAGCTCCGGCTACCTCTGCGCCCCGATGCCCGACGACACGGCGGACCGGCTCGGCCTGCCGCTCATGGTCCGCGACAACCACGACCCGCTGCGGACCGCCTACACCGTGAGCGTCGACGCGGCGGCGGGTGTCACGACCGGCATCTCCGCGGCCGACCGCACCCACACGGCCCGGGTGCTCGCCGACCCGTCGTCGACCGCGGCGGACCTCATCCGGCCCGGTCACGTCATCCCGCTGCGTGCCCGGGCGGGTGGGGTGCTGGTCCGCCCCGGGCACACCGAGGCCACGGTCGACCTGTGCCGTCTCGCCGGGCTGGAGCCGGTCGGGGTGATCGGCGAGGTCGTCGAGGACGACGGGACGATGACGCGGCTGCCGGGCATCCTCGCGCTCGGCGCCGAGCACGACCTGCCGGTGCTGACGATCGCCGACCTCGTCACGTGGCGGCAGCTGCACGACCGGGTGGAGCGGGTCGCCGACACCTCGTTGCCCACCGAGCACGGGGTGTTCCGTGCCCTCGCCTACCGCGACACGGTCACGGGGGAGGAGCACCTGGCGCTCGTCGGTCCCCGGGGGCTCGGAGGGCGCTCGCCCCTCGTCCGCGTGCACTCCGAGTGCCTCACCGGGGACGCGCTCGGGTCGCAGCGCTGCGACTGCGGCCCCCAGCTCGACCGGTCCCTCGCCCGGGTCGCGGCCGACGGCGGGGTCGTCGTGTACCTGCGTGGGCACGAGGGGCGAGGAGTGGGGCTGGCGGCCAAGCTGAGGGCCTACGAGCTCCAGGACCGCGGCCTCGACACCGTCGACGCCCAGGTCGAGCTCGGGTTGCCGGTCGACGCGCGCGACTACGCCGTCGCCGCCGGGGTGCTCACCGACCTCGGCGTCTCGTCGGTGCGGCTGCTGACGAACAACCCGGCCAAGGTCGAGGGGCTGCGCGCGCACGGCATCGAGGTCTCGGCCGTCGAGCGCCTGCGCATCACGCCGCTGCCGACGAACGCCGCCTACCTGCGCACGAAGCGGGACCGGATGGGGCACGACCTCGTCCTCGACCCCGCCGACGGCGCGACGTCCGCCTGACCACGAGAACCGAGGAGACACCAGCGTGAGCGGAGCCGGAGCACCCACCCTGCGCCCCGACGGGAGCGGCCTGCGCGTCGCCGTCGTGGCCGCGTCGTGGCACGAGGAGGTGATGGACGGTCTGCTCGACGGTGCGCGCCGCGGGCTCGCGGAGTGCGGGGTCGTGGACCCGCTGTTCGTGCGGGTCCCCGGAACCGTCGAGCTCAGCGTGGCGTGTGCGCGCCTGGCGCCGGCCCACGACGCGCTCGTGGCGCTCGGGGTCGTCGTCCGTGGGGGGACGCCGCACTTCGAGTACGTCTGCCAGGGCGCGACCGCCGGGCTCACCGAGGTCGCGGTCCGCAGCGGGGTGCCGGTCGGCTTCGGCGTGCTGACGTGCGACGACGACGAGCAGGCCCGCGACCGCGCCGGCCTCCCCGGCTCGCGGGAGGACAAGGGCCACGAGGCCGCGACCGCCGCCGTCTCGACCGCCGCCACCCTGCGCGCCCTCGGTGACCGCGCCCCCCGCCCCGTGACCATCCCCCAGGAAGGCTGACCGTTGAGCGTGCTCGCCGCCGCGACCGACCCGTCGCAGAACCTCTTCCAGCAGGCGATCGACGCCGCGATCCCGATCGGCCAGTACGAGCTGCACTGGCTCGAGCTGCTCGGAGTGCTCATCGGCGTCGCCTCCGCCTGGTACGGCATGCGGCGCGCGGTCTGGGCGTGGCCGGTCGGGATCCTCGCCAACATCATGCTGTTCTTCGTCTACATCGGGGCGGCGTTCGGGGCGGACCAGCGCATCCCGCTGTTCGGCCAGTCGGGACGCCAGGTCTTCTTCATCATCGTGAGCATCTACGGGTGGACGCGCTGGGCGCAGCACCGCCGGGCCTCAGGAGGCGGCGGTGCGCCGGCGGTGGCGCCGCGCTGGATGACCGTGCGAGAGCGGGTCCTCGTCGGTGCGGCGTGGCTGGTCGGCACGGTCTTCGCGTGGCAGGGGTTCGTCGCGCTGTGGGACCTCGCGCCCAACCCCTTCTGGACGCCGCAGTGGTGGTACTACGCGGCGGACGCCTGGATCTTCGTCGGCTCGATCGCCGCGACCTACGCGATGGCCCGGGGCTGGAACGAGTTCTGGCTGGCCTGGATCGGCGTCGACCTCGTCGGGGTGCCGCTCGGCTTCGCGACGGGGTACGTCCCGACGTCGGTCATGTACATCTTCTACGGCCTGTTCGTCATCTACGGGTTCACCCAGTGGGTCAAGGTGACGCGTGAGCTGGAGGCGGCACGGGCGCGTGCCCAAGTGGTGGACCCGGCGGCGGTCGGCTGAGCCACAGCGGTCTCGGAGGCCCCTCACACCCCTCGGATTGCATCAGCATCGCTGCGTGCCACCGAAATTCGTACGTTCGAACGCTTGTGCGAGTCGGTGTTCGCGGGTAGGGTCGTGGGTACGAGGGGAGGGGGAGCCCATGGTCGCGACGGTCGGTCCGCAGGACGTGCTCGACGCGGTGCGGGTCGCGCGTGGGGCCCTGTCCTCGGTCGCGGAGCCCAGTGGGGTGCGGGGGTCGCGGGAGGAGTGGGCGGCGGTGGCCGGTGAGCTCCAGCACCTGGTGAACGAGGCGACCGCGGTGCAGGACGCGGCGGTGGTGCGGTTGGCGGCGGTCGAGCCGCAGTGGTGTGAGGACGGCACCGTGGTCGAGGTGCACAAACCGCTGGGGCATGCCGCGTTGGATGCGCCGTCGATCCTGTCGGGGGTGCTGAACCTGACGGCGGTCGCGGCGGAGCGGCGGGTGCGGCACGCGCTGCGGACCGCGGCCGACGGCCCCGACGGGACGGAGTCGTGCACGGGCCTGGGTGGGTTGCACGCGGCGATGGCGGCGGGGCGGCTGGATGCGTACCGGGCGCAGGTGGTCGCGGCGGAGCTGGAGGAGTGCCCGGCCGAGGTCGCGGCCACGGTCGTCGCGTCGCTGGACGGGTGGTTCGACGTCGAGGACGGCGCCCGGCTCCGCCGCCGGGCGCGCAGGATGCTGGCGCGGATCTCGCCGGACCTGCTGCGGCAGCGCGCGGCGCGGGCCCGGTCGGAGTCGTAGCTGCGGCGGTGGGTCGACCAGCCCGGGGTCGACACCTGGCTGGGCACGTTCCCGTCCGAGGAGGCCTGCCGCGCGTGGGCGGCCATCGACGCCCTCGCGCAGCGGTACGTGGCCGACGGCACCTGTGAGCGGGTCGACCGGGCCCGCGCGAAGGCGCTGACCGACCTCGTCACCGGCCACGCGACCGTCGACGTCCAGGTCGTCCTCACCGCGCCGGCAGCGGCCGAGCCGAGCGACGGGCTCGCCGAGGTCTCCGCGCCCGGCACCGCCGACCCGGTCCTCGTCGACCGGGTCTGGCTCGACCGGGTCCGCGCCGAGCGCGTCGCGGCGTGCGACCCCGGCACCGGCGCCCTCATCGACCCCGCCATGGCGCACGGCCACCGACGCCTACCGCCCCGGAAGACGCCTCACCGAGCTGGTCAAGGCCCGCGACGGGCGGTGCCGGTTCCCCGGCTGCCACGTCGCCGCCCGGTGCTGCGACCTCGACCACCTCACCCCCTGGCCGGCAGGCCCCACCACCGCCGGCAACCTCGCCTGCCTCTGCCGCCGCCACCACCGCACCAAGCAACGCCCCGGCTGGACCGTGCGCATCCACCCCGACGCCACCCTCACCTGGACCGACCCCACCGGCAGGACCCGCACCACCCACCCCATCGACCACCTCCACCGGATCGAGCCTCCCCACCACCGGGCACGACCCCGACCCGAACCCCCCACCCGGGATCCCCTGCCTCACCCTCCCCGACACCCCCCACAGCACCCTCGAACACCACCACGAACACCACCTCGGCAGCCCCCGAGCCCGCCCCACCCCCCGCACCGACACCCACGACCTCACCCGCAGACACCTGGCCGTCACCCTGCCCACCCGGCACCGGCGACCCCGCCACCGCTGGCGCACGCCCACCGGCGACCCACCCTTCTGACCCGCGGGGCGTCCGTCCGCACCGGACGCCGCACGGCCGGACCCCTCCGGCCCCGTACCCTTGTCTCTCGTGAAGACGTTCGACGCCCTGTACGCCGAGCTCGCCGAGAAGGCGCGGACCCGCCCCGAGGGATCCGGCACCGTGAAGGCCCTCGACGCCGGCGTGCATGCGATCGGCAAGAAGATCGTGGAGGAGGCCGCCGAGGTGTGGATGGCCGCCGAGCACGAGGGCCGCGACCGCACCGCCGAGGAGGTCAGCCAGCTGCTGTACCACCTCCAGGTGCTCATGGTCGCGACCGACCTCACCCCCGACGACGTCTACCGCCACCTCTGAGCGGCCCGAGCCCGAGGACCAACCACCCCATGCTGCGCATCGCCGTCCCCAACAAGGGGTCGCTGTCCGACCCCGCCGCCGCCATGCTCCGCGAGGCCGGGTACCGCACCCGACGTGACACCAAGGAGCTCGTCGTCCAGGACGAGGCCAACGGTGTCGAGCTCTTCTACCTGCGCCCTCGCGACATCGCCGTCTACGTCGGCTCCGGCACCGTCGACTGCGGCGTCACCGGCCGCGACCTGCTCGTGGACTCCGGTTCCGCCGCCGTCGAGGTCATGGAGCTCGGCTTCGGCGCCTCCACGTTCCGCTACGCAGCCCGGGCCGGCACCGTGGCGGCGGTCGACGACATCGCCGGCCACCGGGTCGCGACGAGCTACGCGGGCCTCGTCGGGAAGCACCTCGCCGAGCACGGCATCACCGCCGACGTCGTGCGCCTCGACGGCGCCGTCGAGACCGCGATCACCCTCGGCGTCGCCGACGTCATCGCCGACGTGGTCGAGACCGGCGCGACGCTGCGCAGCCAGGGCCTCGAGGTCTTCGGCGAGCCGATCCTGCGCAGCGAGGCCGTCCTGATCCGCGACGTCCGCAGCGAGATGACCAACGGGGTCGAGGTGCTCCGCCGGCGCCTGCTCGGCGTCGTCACCGCGCGGCACTACGTGATGCTCGACTACGACGTCCCGGCCGACCTCGTCGACCGTGCCTGCGCCGTGACGCCCGGTCTCGAGAGCCCCACCGTGTCGTCGCTGCAGAACCACGACTGGTGCGCCGTCCGGGCGATGGTGCCCCGTGCGGTGACCAACACCGTGATGGACGAGCTGTACGAGCTCGGCGCCCGCGCCATCCTCGTCACGGACATCACCGCGTGCCGGCTGTGAGCGGTGGGGCGGACGGGCTCGACGCCCCGTTCCGGCCCCGCCGCGGTCGGGTCGTCCCGCTCGTCGTGGCGGCCGTCTTCGTCGCCATCTGCGTCGTCGTCGCCCTCGCGATGGGGGCCCTCGGCACGTGGACCGTCGGCGACCAGCTGGCCCTGGTCGCCCTCGGGCTGGCCGTCGGAGGCTTCCTGGCCCGCTACGCCGCGATCCACGCGACCCCCGGCCCGGACGGGCTGACCGTCCGCAACCTCATGCTCACCCGCACGGTCGCCTGGGACGAGATCGTCGACGTGCGCTTCGTCGACGGTGACCCCTGGGTCAGCCTCGAGCTCGACGACACCGACGTCCTCGCGGTGATGGCGGTCCAGCGGGTCGACGGGGAGGCCGGCCGCGAGGAGGCCCGACGGCTCGCGGCCCTCGTGCGGAGCCGACGCACCCGCGCCTCGTGACGCCGTCCCTGACCGCGGGCGTCAGGCGCTGACCTCGACGGGACGCTCGCCGACCCGCGCGGCGTCCGGCCGCAGCCGGCTCGACGCGAGCACCTGCGGGACGGCGACGAGCGCCAGCACGGTCCACAGCCCGGTGTAGGAGGCCGTCGCGTCGCGGACCGCACCCATCGTCGCCGGGCCCGCCGAGGCGACGGTGTAGCTGACGAAGAACGCCATCGCGGTGAGTCGCGCGCTGTCCCGGGAGGTCACCGCGTACCGGACGAGGAGTCCGAGGCCCAGAGCGAAGCACGCGCCCTGCCCGCCTCCGATCATCAGCGCCCAGCCCCACGGCGCCGCGTCCGGGGCCAGCCACACCCCGGCCTCGCCGAGCCCGCCGAGGACGCTGGCGCCGACGAGCAGCACCCGCGGGTCCCGGACCCGGTCGAGCAGCGCCGGGGCGGCGAGCCCCGACACGAGCTGGGAGGCGGTGAACACCGACATGAGCAGCCCGGCGTCGCCGGGCGTCCAGCCGTGCGACTCGTACGTCGGCGCCAGCCACGCCAGCGACGAGTAGAACTGCCACGACTGGAAGGACAGGTACGCGGCGAGCGTCCACGCGGTGACGCTGCGCCACGGGAGGGCGTGCGAGACGTCCGGCGTGGCCGGCTCGGCCACCGCGGCGCGCCGCTCGACCCGGACGACCGCCACCCACACGACGACGGCGAGGGCGGCGAGGGGGGCCCAGGCCAGGAGCGACTCCGACCACCCACCGAGCACCCGGGCCAGGGGGACCGCCGCCGCCGAGGCCACGCCCGCGGTGCCCATCATCGCGCCCATCGTCAGGCCGGTGCCGAGGCCGGAGCGGTGCGCGGGGAAGATCGTCTTGACGACCCCCGGCAGCAGGGTGCCCGCGAGCGCGATCCCCACCCCGGCGAGGAACGTGCCCGCGTAGAGGGCCCAGACCTGCCCGCCACCGACGCCGCGGACCGCGATCCCCGCGAGGACGAAGCCGGCGCCGTAGCCGACGGCGGTCATCGTCCCCACTCGGCGGGCCACCTGGTTCGCCACCGGTGCGAGCAGGCCCATGCACAGGACCGGCAGGGTGGTGAGGACCCCCAGCGCCGTGCTCGAGAGGCCGAGGTCGGCGCGGATCGTCTCCGCCAGCGGGGGCAGGCTCGCCATGAGGGTGCGCAGGTTGGCCGCGACGAGCACGAGGCCCGCGATGACGGCCCACCGCGGCACGGCGGGGGAGGGCGCGGTGCTCACCGCCGCATCCTGCCACCGCGCGGGACGTCGGGGGCACGCAGGGACCGGCGGCTCAGGGCAGGTGCGACTCCGGGACCAGGGCGAGGGCCTCCTCGTCGTCGAGCCCGGCCACGACGAGCAGGTCGACCACCATCGAGCGCACCTGGCCGCGGATCATCTCGGCGGACAGCCCGGCGCCCGGGGCGGCCCGGGCCGACAGCGCGGCGACGCGCTCCAGGACGCCCCGCCCGGCCGACGGGCGGGTGTGCTCGTCGAGCACCCGGGCGAGGTCCTCGGCGGCCGCGGCGAGGTCGGCGACGAGGTCGACGTACTGCGCGGGCACCGGCTCACCCCGCCGGACGGCGACCCCGGCCCGCCGGGCGAGGACCCGCAGGTTGCGCACGCACCGGTCGAGGGGGACGACCAGGGCCGAGGCCGCGACGGCCTGCGGGCGGTGGCGGCGGAGCAGGGGGGACTGGCGCACGACGGCGACGCCCTCCGCGGCCGCGGTCCGCAGGTCCGCGAGCTGCCCCTCGAGCGAGCGAGCCTCGTCGAGCGCGGCCGCCGCCGTCGTCGGGTCCCCGGTGCGCAGGGCGGCGGCCACGTCGCGCAGGGCCACGGCGATGGCGCGGACCGTGCGCGCCGCCTCCGCCCGTGGGCGGGCGAGCGGGCTCGTCGGCACGACCGTGCCGATGAGGAGTGCCACGGCACCTCCGACGAGCGCGTCGAGCCACCGCGAGACGCCCTCGCCGGTCGTCGCGACGAACGCGACGATGATGACCGCCTGGACCCCCGCCTGGATGACGACGAGCTGGCCCGAGGAGATGACGATCGCGATCGCCATCGCGGCGACGACGACGAGGGCCATCTGGATCCCGCCGCTGCCGAGGAGGATGACGATGACGTCGCCGACGAGGACCCCGATGGCGACGCCGACCGTCACCTCGACGATCCGCCGCAGCCGCTGGCCGTAGGTGAGCCCGAGGCAGAGGATCGCCGTGACGGGCGCGAAGAACGGCTGCGTGTGCCCCAGCCCCTGCCGCGCGAGCGTCCACGCGAGGACGACCCCCGTGCCGATCTGGAGGAGGAAGACCACCCGCACCCGGAGGCGGTGCACCCCGCGGGTCAACGCGTCCCGGATGTCGCCCACCGCGGCTCGGGCCCGGGAGACCCCGGCCTCCACCGCGCCGCTCACGCGGCGGCCTCCGTCCGGAGCACGAGGTCGGCCCGTGCCGCCGGGGGGTCCGCGGCGTACACGGCGCGCTCCTGCGCGGCCCAGCGCTCCCAGTGCGGCGCGTAGGTGGCGCCGTCCCGGGCGAGGGCGCGCCGTCGGCGCAGGTCGTCCGGGGCCTCGACCCACACCGCCACGTCCGCGTACCCGGCCGCCGGGGCCACGAGGACCCCGCACCCCTCGACGACGAGGACGTCGGTGACGGGGACGGGCCGCCGCGGGCCGGGACGGCCCGCCGACCAGTCCCACGTGGGGAGCAGTCCCTCCTCACCGCGGGAGAGCGGCTCCAGGACGTGCTCGGTGAACAGCGCGATACCGGCGGCGAGGCCGTCCCACCCGGGGAACACGTCGTCGATCCGCGCGACGGGGCAGCCCAGGGCGGCGGCGACGGCGGACGCGAGGACCGACTTGCCCGCGCCGCTGCGGCCGTCGAGGGCCACGACGACCGGCCCGGGCCCGTCGTGGCGCGCCTGCCGGGCGGCGGCGACCACCGCCGCGACCTGCGCGGGGTCCGGGAGCGCGGACGCGGCCATGGCGGCGAGCCTAGTGCTGGTTACGATCGGCCCATGTCCGTGGCCGTGCGCGTCATCCCGTGCCTCGACGTCGATGCCGGCCGCGTCGTCAAGGGGGTCAACTTCCGCGGCCTGCGCGACGCCGGGGACCCCGTCGCGCTCGCCCGCCGCTACGGCGAGCAGGGCGCCGACGAGCTGACCTTCCTCGACGTCACGGCGAGCAGCGGCGACCGGGCCACGATGTACGACGTCGTCGCCCGCACCGCCGAGGAGGTCTTCATCCCGCTGACCGTCGGGGGTGGGGTCCGCACGGTCGACGACGTGGACCGGCTGCTGCGGGCGGGGGCCGACAAGGTCGGGGTGAACACCGCGGCGGTCGCCCGACCCGAGCTCATCGCCGAGACCGCCGACCGCTTCGGCGCCCAGGTCCTCGTGCTCTCCGCGGACGTCCGGCGGCGCCGCGACGACACCGGGCGACCGGTGGGTGGCTTCGAGGTGACGACGCACGGCGGCCGCACGCGCACCGGGCTCGACGCCGTCGAGTGGTGCGCCCGCGCGGAGGCGCTCGGCGCCGGGGAGATCCTCCTCAACTCGATGGACGCCGACGGCACCAAGGACGGCTTCGACCTCGAGCTGATCCGGCTCGTCCGGGCGGCGGTGACCGTCCCCGTCATCGCCAGCGGTGGGGCCGGCGCGGTCGAGCACTTCGCCCCGGCCGTGGATGCCGGCGCCGACGCCGTGCTCGCCGCGAGCGTCTTCCACTTCGGGGAGCTGACGATCGGTGACGTCAAGGGCGCGTTGCGCGTCCACGGCCTCCCCGTCCGCTGACCCCGGGCGCCCTACACTCGCCCGCGTGACGGTCCCTCGCGCGCGGCAGCTGCACCTCCTCGTCGCGGTGGTCACCACCGCCGCCCTGGTCCTCCAGACCGTGCTCGTCGTCACCGGGGCCTCGGTGCTCGCCGAGACGGAGGTCCCGCCGCTCGGCACCCGGCTCGTGCGGCTGGTCTCGTACTTCACGATCCAGAGCAACCTGCTCGTGGCGGTGACGGCGTGGCAGCTGTGGCGCGACCCCGAGCGGGACGGTCGCTGGTGGCGACCGGTCCGGCTCGCCGCCCTCGTCGGCATCACCGTCACCGGGCTCGTCCACTTCGTGCTGCTGCGGCCGCTGCTCGACCTCGAGGGTGCGAACCGGCTCGCCGACACGATGCTGCACCTCGCGGTGCCCGTCCTCGCGCTCCTCGTCTGGGTGCTCGTCGGGCCCCGGCCGCGGACCATGGCGCGCACCGCCGTCGAGGCCCTCGCCTGGCCGCTGGCCTGGCTCGCCTCCACGCTCGGCGTCGGCGCGGCCACGGGCTGGTACCCGTACCCCTTCCTCGACCCCGCCGAGGGTGGCGCGGGCGCGGTCGCCGTCGCCTGCGTGGGGATCACCGTCCTCGTCGCGCTCCTCCTCGCGGGCGCGGTGGCCCTCGACCGTCGCCTCCGGCCCGTCCCGCAGCCCGGGCGGTGACCGGGCGGCCCCCGCGCCACGGCAGAATGGACGGGTGCCGACCACCGACGCCGTCCTCGACCCCGCCGTCGCCGCGCGCCTGACGCGCGACGCGAACGGTCTCGTCGCCGCCGTCGTCCAGCAGCACGACTCCGGCGAGGTGCTCATGCTCGGCTGGATGGACGACGAGGCGCTGCGCCGCACGCTGACCGAGGGGCGGGTGACGTTCTGGTCCCGCAGCCGCCGCGAGTACTGGCGCAAGGGCGACACCTCGGGCCACGTCCAGCACGTGAAGTCGGTCGCCCTGGACTGCGACGGCGACGCGCTCCTCGTGCGCGTCGACCAGGTGGGCGCCGCCTGCCACACCGGCGACCGCACCTGCTTCGACGCCCTCGACCTCGGCGCCGTCGTCGGGGGCGACGCGTGAGCGCCCCCACCGCCGAGACCCCCGACCTCGCCTACGGGCAGACCTGGCCCGCCCTCGACGCCTTCGGTGTCCTCGCCCGCGACCGTCGGGTCATCCCGGTCGTCCGCCGGCTCATGGGCGACGCCGAGACCCCGGTCGGGGTGTACCGCAAGCTCGCCGGGGACCGCCCCGGCACCTTCCTCCTCGAGTCGGCCGAGCACGGCGGGGTCTGGTCGCGCTGGTCGATCGTCGGGGCCGCGAGCCGGGCCACGCTCACCGAGCGCGACGGCCGGGCGCACTGGATCGGGGAGCCCCCGGTCGGCGTCCCCACGGAGGGGCCGGCCACCGAGGCCCTCCGCGGGACGATGGAGGCCCTCGCCACCCCGCCGATCGCCGGGCTCCCGCCGCTGACCGGCGGCATGGTCGGCGCCGTCTCCTACGACGCGGTCCGCCGCTGGGAGAGGGTCCCCGCCGACCTGCCCGACGAGCTGGGCCTCCCCGAGCTCGCGATGATGCTCGCCACCGACCTCGCGGTGCTCGACCACGCCGACGGCTCGATCCTCCTCGTGGCGAACGCCGTGAACTACGACGACACCGACCACCGCGTCGAGCAGGCGTGGGCCGACGCCGTCGCCCGCCTCGACGCGATGACCGCCGCCCTCGCCGCCCCCGCGCCCAGCACCGTCGCGGTCGTCGACACCGCCGCCGCCGACGCGGCGATGGCGCGGGTGGGCTCGAACACCAGCCGGGAGCGCTACGAGGAGGTCGTCGAGCTCGCACAGGAGGACATCCGCGCGGGCGAGGTGTTCCAGGTCGTCCTCTCGCAGCGGTTCTCCCTCGACTGCCCGGCCGACCCGCTCGAGGTCTACCGGGCGCTGCGGGCGTCCAACCCCAGCCCGTACATGTACCTCTTCCGGCTCCCGCACCCCGACGGCTCGTCGTACTCCGTCGTCGGAAGCTCCCCGGAGGCCCTCGTCCGGGTCACGGGGGAGCGGGCCATCACCCACCCGATCGCCGGGTCACGGCCCCGGGGCAAGACCCCGGAGGACGACGTCCGCCTCGCCGAGGAGCTGCTCGCCGACCCCAAGGAGCGCTCCGAGCACGTGATGCTCGTCGACCTCGGTCGCAACGACCTCCAGCGGGTCTGCCGGCCGGGCACCGTCGACGTCGTCGAGTTCATGGACGTCCGCCGGTACAGCCACGTGATGCACATCGAGTCCACGGTCGTCGGCGACACCCGGCCCGGGGTCAGTGCCTACGACGTCCTCGTCTCCACCTTCCCGGCCGGGACGCTCTCCGGGGCGCCGAAGCCCCGCGCGCTGGCCCTCATCGAACGGTACGAGCCCTCACGCCGCGGCATCTACGGCGGCGTCGTCGGCTACCTCGACTTCCACGGCGACCTCGACATGGCGATCGCGATCCGCACCGCCGTCGTCAGGGACGGCACGGCCCACGTCCAGGCCGGGGCCGGGATCGTCGCCGACTCCGTCCCCGCGCGCGAGTACGAGGAGTGCGTCGCCAAGGCCGCCGCCGCCCTGCGGGCCGTGGCGACGGCCGGGGCGATGCGGACCGTCACGTGAGGCGGCTGACCGGCCGCGGGCCCGTCGTCCTGCTCGCGCTCCTCGGCGCGGCCGTGGTCCTCGTCGCGGGGTTCCGGCCCTGGGTCTCGGGCACCGTCGCGGACGCCGTGCTCGGCGGGAGCACGGTCACCGCGACCGGGGCCGACGTCGCGCCCGGCCTGTCCGCGATCGCCCTGGCGGTGGCGGCGGCCGCCGTCGCCGCCGTGGCCGCCGGCCGGGTGGCCCGGCTCGTCGCCCTCGTCCTCTGGGCCGCCTGCCTCGCCGGGGCCACGGTGCTCACCGTCCGGGTGCTCGCGGACCCCTCGGGCGTCCTGGGCCCGGTGGCCGCGGCACGGGTCGGGCGCACCGGCTCGGTCGAGGCGTCCGCCGCGGCCACGGTCTGGCCGTGGCTCGCGCTGGTCGGTGTCCTCGTCGCGGGCCTCGGCCTGGCCGGCGCCCTCCTCGGGCGGGCACGCTGGGCCGGCCCGTCCCGCCGGTACGAGGTGCCCGGGACGGCGGAGGGCCACGTCGCGGGGTCGCGCGGAGAGCGCGTCGGCACCGCGTGGGACGACCTCTCGGCCGGCCGCGACCCGACCGAGGTCGGCGACGACCGCCCGACCTGACAGAATCGTCACCAGATCCGAGCCCCCCCGGGCCCCACCGGCCCCCGACCGTAAGGTGGACCCCATGAGCGAGCACGAAGACCACGGCCACAGCGTGGCCGCGTGGACCGCGGTCGCCATCATCATCGTCGCGTGCACGATCATGTCGCTCGCGGTGATGTTCCCCAACGTCTGGCTGTTCGTCGGCGGTGCGGTGCTCGCCGTCGTCGGCGCGATCGCCGGCAAGGTCCTCTCGATGGCCGGGTACGGCGCGGCCGACCGCGACCGCGACGAGGCCCCCTCGATCCGATGACGGCCGTCCAGCCGTGACCACCGTCCTGGACTCCATCGTCGCCGGGGTCCGCGAGGACCTCGCCGCCCGGGAGCGTTCCCGCAGCCTCCAGCAGCTCCGCACCGCGGTCGGCGCAGCGGCCCCGCCGCTCGACGCCGAGGCCGAGCTCCGCCGTCCCGGGCTCTCGCTGATCGCCGAGGTCAAGCGCGCCAGCCCGAGCAAGGGTGCGCTGTCCGACATCCCGGACCCCGCCGACCTCGCTGCGCGGTACGCGGCGGGTGGTGCGAGCGCCGTCTCGGTCCTCACCGAGTCCCGGCGCTTCGGCGGCAGTCTCGCCGACCTCGACGCCGTCCGAGCCGCCGTCCGGGTCCCGGTGCTGCGCAAGGACTTCGTCGTCACCGACTACCAGGTGTGGGAGGCGCGCGCGCACGGTGCCGACATCGTGCTGCTCATCGTCGCCGCCCTCGACGACGCCACCCTGGCCGCCCTCCTCGGCCGCGCCGGGGAGCTGGGGATGACCGCTCTCGTCGAGGTGCACGACGAGGACGAGACCCAGCGCGCCGTCGACGCCGGCGCCTCCGTGATCGGCGTCAACGCCCGGAACCTCAAGACCCTCGAGGTGCACGCCGACACCTTCTCCCGCCTGCGGCCGCTCATCCCCCGGGGCGTCGTCACCGTCGCCGAGTCGGGGATCACCGGCCCGACCGACGCCGCCGCGTACGCCGCGCAGGGCGCCGACGCCGTGCTCGTCGGCGAGGCGCTCGTCCGCACGGGCGACCCCGCCGCCGCGGCCGCCGCCATCGTCGCCGCCGGGGCCCGGGCGGACGTGTCATGACCGAACCCACCCCCGGCACCGCGTCGGAGCTGACCGTCGACGAGCTGCCCCGGCCGGGCCGCTTCGGCGACTTCGGCGGGCGCTACGTCCCCGAGGCGCTCGTCCCGGCCCTCGAGCAGCTCGACGAGGCCCGCCAGAAGGCCGCCGTCGACCCCGAGTTCCAGGCCGAGCTCGCGCGGCTGCACGCCACGTACACGGGGCGGCCGAGCATCATCACCGAGGTGCCCCGGTTCGCGGCGCACTGCGGCGGCGCGCGCGTCCTGCTCAAGCGCGAGGACCTCAACCACACCGGCTCGCACAAGATCAACAACGTCCTCGCCCAGGCCCTCATCACCAAGCGCATGGGCAAGACGCGGATCATCGCCGAGACCGGAGCCGGCCAGCACGGCGTGGCCACCGCCACGGCCGCGGCGCTCATGGGGCTGGACTGCACCGTCTACATGGGCCGGGTCGACACCGAGCGGCAGGCCCTCAACGTGGCGCGGATGAAGATCCTCGGCGCCGAGGTCGTCCCCGTCGAGCACGGCAGCGCCACCCTCAAGGACGCGATCAACGAGGCGCTGCGCGACTGGGTCACCAACGTCGCGACGACGCACTACGCCATCGGCACGGTCACCGGCCCGCACCCCTTCCCCGAGATGGTGCGTGACTTCCACGCGATCATCGGCGAGGAGGCGCGCGCGCAGGTCCTCGAGCTCACCGGCCGGCTCCCCGACGCCGTCGTCGCCTGCGTCGGTGGCGGCTCGAACGCCATGGGCATCTTCCACCGCTTCATCGGCGACGCGGGCGTGCGCCTCGTCGGCGTCGAGGCCGGGGGAGAGGGCATCGACTCCGGCCGGCACGCGGCGCGGTTCGCCGGCTCGTCCGCGACCCCCGGGGTCCTCCACGGGGCGATGAGCTACCTCATGCAGGACGCCGACGGCCAGACCGTCGAGTCGCACTCGATCTCCGCCGGCCTCGACTACCCGAGCGTCGGCCCCGAGCACGCGTTCCTCCGCGACAGCGGACGCGCCGAGTACCGGTACGCCACCGACGACCAGGTGATGGAGGCGTTCTCGCTGCTCTGCCGCACCGAGGGCATCATCCCGGCGCTGGAGTCCGCCCACGCGCTCGTCGGGGCGATGGAGCTCGGCCGCGAGCTCGGCCCCGACGGGCTCGTCCTCGTCAACCTCTCGGGGCGCGGCGACAAGGACATGCACACCGCCGCGGCCTGGTTCGGCCTCGTCGAGGAGGGCACCCAGTGAGCACGGCCGTCGCCGGGGTCGAGGACGTCCTCGTCCGCTGCCGTGCCGAGGGCCGCGCCGCGCTCGTCGGCTACCTCCCCGTCGGCTACCCGACCGTCGAGGGCTCGATCGAGGCGATGCGGACCATCGTCGAGGCCGGGTGCGACGTCGTCGAGGTCGGCGTCCCGTACAGCGACCCCGTCATCGACGGCCCGGTCATCCAGGCCGCCACGGCCACGGCCCTCGCGGGGGGCGCGCACGTCGACGACGTGTTCACGGCGGTCGCCGCGGTGCGCGAGGCAGGGGCCACCCCGCTCGTCATGTCGTACTGGAACCTCGTGCTCCACCGCGGGGTGGAGCGGTTCGCCGCCGACCTCGCGGCCGCCGGGGGAGCCGGGCTGATCACCCCCGACCTCATCCCCGACGAGGCCGACGAGTGGGTCGCCGCGAGCGACCGGCACGGCCTCGACCGGGTCTTCCTCGTCGCACCGAGCAGCACCCCGGACCGCCTGGTCAGGGTCACCGGCGCCTGCCGCGGGTTCGTCTACGCGGCGTCGACGATGGGGGTCACCGGGGCCCGCACGAGCGTCGACACCGACGCCCGCGGCCTCGTCGACCGCGTCCGGGCGGTCACCGACCTGCCGGTCTGCATCGGGCTCGGGGTCTCCACCCGCGAGCAGGCGGCCGAGATCGCCGCCTACGCCGACGGCGTCATCGTCGGGTCGGCGCTCGTGCGCGCCCTCGGCGGCGAGGGGGAACTCCCGCAGCGCCTCGAGTCGTTGCGCACGTTGACCGCAGAACTGGCCCAGGGCGTCCGGGAGGGGCACCGATGAGCACGACCGCCGACGAGGTGGACGCGACGCACGCCGAGCCCTGGTACCGCCGCGAGCGCGTCCTCGACGTCGTCGGGCTGCTGGCCCGGGTCTTCCTCGGGATCGTGCTCATCTGGGCCGGTGCCGCGAAGGTCGGCCGGCCGCTCACCTCGCAGCGGGCCGTGCAGGCCTACGAGCTGCCCTTCCTCTCGCTGGACGTCGCGGGGTGGATCGGGCTCGCCCTGCCGTTCCTCGAGATCGTCCTGGGGATCCTGCTCGTCCTCGGTCTGTTCACGCGACCGGCGGCGATCGTCTCGACGCTCCTCATGGTCGCCTTCATCATGGGCATCTCGCAGGCCTGGGCCCGCGGGCTGACCATCGACTGCGGCTGCTTCGGCGGTGGCGGGCAGATCGGCGCCAACGAGACGAAGTACCCTCAGGAGATCGCCCGCGACGCCGGCTTCGCCCTCGCGGGCGCCTGGCTGTGGTGGCGACCGCGGTCCCTGGCATCGCTCGACCGCACCCTCTTCGGACACTGACTCCACCCCGGACCTGAAAGGCACGACGACGACATGGCCAAGAACCCGACGAACGCGAAGCCCTCCGGCACCGCGCGCCAGGCCAAGATCCAGGCCGCCCAGAAGGCGAGCGGGGGCGGGGCGAACAAGATCGTCGTCGCGACCGTCGTCGTCGTCGTGGCGATCGTCGCCGTGGTGGCGGGCGTCATCTGGATGGAGACCTCGAAGAAGAACGACATCACCGGTGGTGGCAACGCGGTGCCCGCCGGGGTCGCGGCCCTCGGGGCGGGCTACCCCGCCTACCAGGACGTCACCCTGGCCCCGGGGGCGCCGACCCTCGACGTCTACGAGGACTTCCAGTGCCCGGCGTGCAAGTCCTTCGAGGACCAGCTCGGCTCGACCGTCGAGGGCCTGGCCTCCGAGGGCAAGGTCAAGCTCGTCTACCACGTGAAGAACTTCCTCGACGACAACCTGCGCAACGACTCCTCGACCAAGGCGGGCAACGCGGCGTTCTGTGCCGCCGACGCCGGCAAGTTCCAGGAGTTCCACGACCAGGTCTACGCGAACCAGCCCGCCCAGGAGGGCACCGGCTTCCCCGACGCCCAGCTCAGGAGCTTCGCCGAGGCCGCCGGCATCTCGGGGTCCGCCCTGGACACGTGGCAGCAGTGCTACGACGCCGGCAAGTACGTCGACTACGTCAACTCGGTCGAGACCAAGAGCTTCGAGGACGGCGTCAAGGGCACCCCGACGCTGCGGCTCGACGGCACCGACCTCGACCTCGGCCAGGTCGGCACCCCCGAGCTGCTCACGAAGGCCATCGAGGACGCCACCAAGTGACGCCCGCCGACGCCCTGAGGTCGTGGCGCTGACGTGACCACCTACATCCCGAGCCCCACGGTCGCGGCCTTCCACCTCGGGCCGCTCACACTGCGGGCCTACGCCCTGTGCATCCTCGCGGGCATCGTCCTCGCGGTGTGGCTCACCGGGCGCCGGCTCGCGCGGCGCGGTGTCGACCCCGGCGTCGCGCTCGACGTCTCGGCCTACGCGGTGCTCTTCGGCATCGTCGGCGGGCGGCTCTACCACGTCGTCACGACCCCGGGGCCGTACTTCGGCGAGGGCGGGCACCTCATCGACGCCGTGAAGATCTGGAACGGCGGGCTCGGCATCTGGGGGGCCGTCGCGCTCGGCGCGCTGGGGGTCTGGATCGGCTGCCGGCGCTCCGGCACCTCGTTCCTCACCTTCGCCGACGCGGCCGTCCCCGGCATCGCGTTCGCGCAGGCCATCGGCCGCTGGGGCAACTGGTTCAACAACGAGCTGCACGGCGGGCCGACCACCCTGCCCTGGGGGTTGCAGATCCACGAGTGGGACCAGTCCGCGGGGCGGGCCGTCACCGACGCCGCGGGGAACCCCGTCGTCGCCGGCATCTTCCACCCGACCTTCCTCTACGAGTCCCTCTTCCTGCTCGTCCTCGGGGCCGGGCTCCTGCTGATCGACCGTCGCCGCCGGCTCGCGCCCGGGCAGCTCTTCGGGCTCTACGTCGCGGGCTACCCGGTCGGCCGCATCGTCGTCGAGAAGATGCGGACCGACGAGGCCGAGCTGATCCTCGGGCAGCGGCTCAACGTCTGGACGAGCATCCTCGTGTTCCTCCTCGGCCTGTGGATCATCTGGTTCACCGGCCGCCGGGCCGCCCGCGCGCAGCCGGTGGCCGAGCCGCCGGACGACACGGTGGACGCGCCGAACGAGTCCCAGGATGTGGGATAGCTCCGCTCGAATGGCAAGACGGCGAGGGGCGGGGATACCATTCCGGGACGTGGCCATCGACGTCCGCGCCTGACCTTGCCGTGCACGGTCCCCGCCTCGCGGGGGCCGTCGACCCCGAGGACGGTGACCCGACGTGTCCGTCGCCCGCTTCTCCGCCCAGCCCGACGACGTCGGCCTCTACCGCCGCGAGCACGAGCACGACGCCTGCGGTGTGGCGATGGTCGCCACGATGCGCGGGACGGCCGGCCACGACATCGTCGTGCACGCCCTGGACGCGCTGCGCAACCTCGACCACCGCGGCGCCACCGGTGCCGACCCGCTCGTCGGTGACGGCGCCGGCATCCTCACCCAGCTGCCGGACGACTTCTTCCGGGCCGTCCTCGACGCCGAGCTGCCCCCCGCGGGCGCCTACGCCGCCGGGATGGCGTACCTGCCCACCGACGAGGCCGCCCGGAGCGTGGCCGAGCAGCGGATCACCGAGATCGCCGAGGCCGAGGGCCTGACCGTCCTCGCCTGGCGCGACGTCCCCGTCGTCCCGGACCTCGTCGGCGAGGCCGCCCGCGCCACCATGCCGTGCTTCCGCCAGCTCTTCGTCGCCGCGCGCGACGGCCGCTCCGGCATCGAGCTCGACCGCGTCACCTTCGCCCTGCGCAAGCGCGCCGAGCGCGAGGCCGAGGTGTACTTCCCGTCCCTGTCGGCGCGCACCGTCGTCTACAAGGGCATGCTCACCACCGGGCAGCTCGAGCCGTTCTTCCCCGACCTCTCCGACGAGAGGTTCACCACCGAGCTCGCGCTCGTCCACTCCCGCTTCTCGACCAACACCTTCCCGAGCTGGCCGCTCGCGCACCCGTACCGGCTCATCGCACACAACGGCGAGATCAACACGGTCAAGGGCAACCGCAACTGGATGCACGCCCGTGAGAGCCAGCTCGACTCCGACCTGCTCGGCAGCGACCTGTCCCGGCTCTCGCCCGTCTGCACCCCGGAGGCCTCCGACTCGGCCTCGTTCGACGAGGTGCTCGAGCTGATCCACCTCGGCGGCCGCTCGCTGCCCCACGCCGTCCTCATGATGATCCCCGAGGCGTGGGAGAACCACACGTCGATGGACCCCGCGCGCCGGGCCTTCTACGAGTTCCACTCCACCTTCATGGAGCCGTGGGACGGCCCCGCCGCCGTCTGCTTCACCGACGGCACGCTCGTCGGCGCGGTCCTCGACCGCAACGGGCTGCGCCCGGGCCGGTACTGGGTCACCGACGACGGCCTGGTCGTCCTCGCGTCCGAGTCCGGCGTCCTCGACCTCCAGCCCGAGAACGTCGTGCGGCGCGGCCGCCTCCAGCCGGGCCGGATGTTCCTCGTCGACACCGCCGCCGGGCGGATCATCAGCGACGAGGAGGTCAAGTCCGGGCTGGCCGCCGAGCACCCCTACGAGGACTGGCTGCACGCCGGCGTCATCGAGCTCGCCGACCTGCCCGATCGCGAGCACATCATCCACACGGCGGCCTCGGTCGCCCGGCGCCAGCGCACCTTCGGGTACACCGAGGAGGAGCTGAAGATCATCCTCGCGCCGATGGCCCGCACCGGTGGCGAGGCGCTCGGGTCGATGGGGACCGACACCCCCATCGCCGTGCTCTCCGAGCGACCCCGGCTCGTCTTCGACTACTTCACCCAGCTCTTCGCGCAGGTCACCAACCCGCCGCTCGACGCGATCCGCGAGGAGCTCGTCACCTCCCTCGCCAGCTCGATCGGGCCGGAGGGCAACCTCCTCGACGCCAACGCGGCGCACGCCCGGCAGGTCGTGCTCCCGTTCCCCGTCATCGACAACGACGAGCTCGCGAAGATCGTCCACATCAACGCCGACGGCGACCTGCCCGGCTTCGAGACGGTCGTGGTCCGCGGCACCTACGACGTCAGCGGGGGCGAGGCCTCCCTGCGGGCGCGACTGCACGAGATCTTCGCCGAGGTCTCCGCGGCCATCGCCGAGGGCGCACGCTTCGTCGTCCTCTCCGACCGCGACTCCGACCGCGACACCGCGCCCATCCCGTCGCTGCTGCTCACCTCGGCCGTGCACCACCACCTGATCCGCGAGAAGACCCGCACCCAGGTGGGGCTCATCGTCGAGGCCGGTGACGTGCGCGAGGTCCACCACGTCGCCCTGCTCATCGGCTACGGGGCGGCGGCGATCAACCCGTACCTCGCGATGGAGACCGTCGAGGACATGGTCCGGCGCGGCGACATCACCGAGGTCACCGAGGAGCAGGGGGTCGCCAACCTCATCAAGGCGCTCGGCAAGGGCGTGCTCAAGGTGATGTCGAAGATGGGCATCTCCACCGTCGCGTCCTATCGGGGCGCGCAGGTGTTCGAGGCGATCGGCCTGTCCCAGGAGCTCGTCGACGAGTTCTTCACGGGCACGGTCAGCCAGCTCGGCGGGATCGGGCTCGGGGTGGTCGCGGCCGAGACCGCGGCGCGCCACGAGGCCGCGTACCCGCCGGACGGCATCCGCCAGGCCCACCGGAAGCTCGTCGTCGGCGGCGAGTACCAGTGGCGCCGCGAGGGCGAGCCGCACCTCTTCGACCCCGACACCGTCTTCCGGCTCCAGCACGCGACCCGGCAGCGGCGCTACGACGTCTTCAAGCAGTACACCCAGCGGATCGACGAGCAGTCCGGCCGGCTGATGACCCTGCGCGGTCTCTTCGAGCTCGGCGGCGCCGAGCCGCGCGAGCCCGTCCCGCTCGAGGAGGTCGAGTCGGTCGCCTCGATCGTCCAGCGCTTCTCGACGGGGGCGATGAGCTACGGCTCGATCAGCAAGGAGGCGCACGAGACCCTCGCCATCGCCATGAACCGGCTCAAGGCGCGCTCCAACACCGGCGAGGGCGGCGAGGACACCGACCGGCTCCTGGACCCGGAGCGCCGCTCGGCCATCAAGCAGGTGGCGTCCGGGCGCTTCGGCGTCACCTCGATGTACCTGACCCACGCCGACGACATCCAGATCAAGATGGCCCAGGGCGCCAAGCCCGGCGAGGGCGGCCAGCTGCCCGGGCCGAAGGTCTACCCGTGGATCGCCTCGACGCGGCACTCCACGCCGGGCGTCGGACTGATCAGCCCCCCGCCGCACCACGACATCTACTCGATCGAGGACCTCGCGCAGCTGATCCACGACCTGAAGAACGCCAACCCCGAGGCGCGGATCCACGTCAAGCTCGTCTCCGAGATCGGCGTCGGCACCGTCGCGGCGGGGGTGAGCAAGGCCCACGCGGACGTCGTGCTCATCTCCGGCCACGACGGCGGCACGGGCGCCTCCCCGCTCACCTCGCTCAAGCACGCGGGCGGCCCCTGGGAGCTCGGCCTCGCCGAGACCCAGCAGACGCTCGTCCTCAACGGGCTGCGCGACCGGATCGTCGTCCAGGTCGACGGCCAGCTCAAGACCGGCCGCGACGTCGTCATCGCGGCGCTGCTCGGTGCCGAGGAGTTCGGCTTCGCCACGGCGCCGCTCGTCGTCTCGGGCTGCGTCCTCATGCGCGTCTGCCACCTCGACACCTGCCCGGTCGGCATCGCGACCCAGAACCCGGAGCTGCGCGCCCGCTTCTCCGGTGCGCCGGAGTTCGTCGAGACCTTCTTCGAGTACATCGCCGAGGAGGTGCGCGAGCACCTCGCCGCCCTCGGGTTCCGCAGCATCGAGGAGGCCATCGGCCAGATCCAGCACGTCGACGTCTCCCGCGCCGTCGAGCACTGGAAGGCCTCGGGCCTGGACCTCTCGCCCATCCTCACGAAGGTCGAGAGCCCGGACGGGTCGGGCGTCCGGCACCGGGTGGGCCAGGACCACGGCCTCGAGAAGGCGCTCGACCACCAGCTCATCGCCGCGGCCCGGGACGCCATCGACCACGGCGAGCCGGTGCAGGCGCGCTTCGCGGTGCGCAACGTCAACCGCACGGTCGGCACGATGCTCGGCCACGAGGTCACCAAGGCGCACCCCGACGGGCTCGCCGACGGCACCATCGACCTCACCCTCACCGGCTCGGCCGGCCAGAGCTTCGGCGCCTTCCTCCCGGCGGGCGTCACGCTCCGCCTCGAGGGCGACGCCAACGACTACGTCGGCAAGGGCCTCTCCGGCGGCCGCATCACCGTCCGGCCGGCGGTGGGCTCCGCCCTCGTCGCCGAGGACAACGTCATCGCCGGCAACGTCATCGCCTACGGCGCGACCTCCGGCGAGCTGTTCCTGCGCGGCCGGGTCGGCGAGCGGTTCTGCGTCCGCAACTCCGGGGCCACCGCGGTCGTCGAGGGAGTGGGCGACCACGGCCTCGAGTACATGACCGGTGGCACCGCGCTCATCCTCGGCCCCACCGGCCGCAACGTCGCGGCCGGGATGTCCGGGGGGCTCGCCTACGTCCTCGACCTCGACCCCGCCCGGGTCAACCCCGAGCTCGTCGACCTCTTCTCGCTGCGGGCGGAGGACGAGCTCGTCGTGCACGACCTCCTCGAGCGGCACGTCCACTGGACGGACTCGCAGGTCGCCGCACGACTCCTCGCCGACTGGGGTACCGCCCGCTCGGCCTTCACCCTGGTCCTCCCTCGCATGTACCAGCGCGTCCTCGACGTGCGGGCGGCTGCGAAGACGGAGGGCCTCGACCCCGACGGCCCCCAGGTGTGGGAGCGGATCATGGAGGCGTCCCGTGGCTGACCCCCAGGGCTTTCTGAAGACCCGTGAGCGCGAGCTGCCGCGGCGGCGGCCCGTCCCGGTGCGCATCCGGGACTGGAAGGAGGTCTACGAGGACCAGCCGGTCCCCGAGCTCCAGCGCCAGGCCGGACGCTGCATGGACTGCGGTATCCCGTTCTGCCACAGCGGCTGCCCGCTCGGCAACCTCATCCCGGAGTGGAACGACCTCGCGTGGCGGGGGGAGTGGCGCGAGGCGATCGAGCGGCTGCACGCGACGAACAACTTCCCGGAGTTCACCGGCCGGCTGTGCCCCGCCCCGTGCGAGTCGGCCTGCGTCCTCGGCATCAACCAGCCCGCGGTCACCATCAAGCAGGTCGAGGTGACGATCATCGACCGCGCCTTCGAGAACGGCACGGTCCTCCCACAGGCCCCCGAGCGGCTCTCCGGCAAGACCGTCGCCGTCGTCGGCTCCGGGCCCTCGGGCCTGGCCGCCGCCCAGCAGCTGACCCGCGCCGGGCACACCGTCGCGGTCTACGAGCGGGCCGACCAGCCCGGTGGGCTGCTCCGCTACGGCATCCCCGAGTTCAAGATGGAGAAGTCGGTCCTCGACCGCCGGATCGCCCAGATGAAGTCCGAGGGCACCCGGTTCCGCACCGGGGTCGCGGTGGGGGAGGACCTCACCGGGGCCGACCTCCGCAAGCGGTTCGACGCCGTCGTCGTCGCGATCGGCTCCACCGTCCCGCGCGACCTGCCGGTGCCGGGCCGCGAGCTCGACGGCGTGATGCAGGCGATGGACTTCCTGCCCCCGGCCAACCGGGTCGCCCTCGGCCAGGAGGTCGAGGGCCAGGTGACCGCGACCGGCAAGGACGTCGTCGTCATCGGCGGCGGTGACACCGGCGCCGACTGCATCGGCACGGCGCACCGCCAGGGCGCCCGCTCGGTGACCAGCCTCGAGATCATGCCGCAGCCGCCGGTCGACCGGGCCGACGCCAACCCGTGGCCGACCTACCCGATGCTGTTCCGGGTCGCCTCCGCGCACGAGGAGGGCGGGGACCGCGTCTACGCCGTGTCGACGAGCGAGGTCGTCGGCGACGACGAGGGCCGGGTCGCGGCGCTGCGCCTGCACGAGGTGCGACGTGGCGACCGGGGGTTCGAGAAGGTCGAGGGCTCCGAGCGGGAGATCCCCGCCCAGCTCGTGCTCCTCGCGATGGGCTTCCTCGGCCCGCAGGCCGAGGGGCTGCTCGAGCAGCTCGGCGTCGAGACCGACGAGCGCACGAACGTCGCGCGCGACGGCCACTTCATGTCGAGCGTGCCGGGTGTGTTCGTGGCGGGCGACGCGGGCCGCGGCCAGTCGCTCATCGTCTGGGCCATCGCCGAGGGGCGTTCGGTCGCGCACGAGGTCGACTCCTGGCTCATGCAGAAGCCGTCGCGCCTGCCGCGGCCGGTGCACCCCACCGACCGTCCGCTGACCGCCTGACGCGGCGGCCGGTCGGGAGCGTTCGCGATGTGGCCCGCGTCACGGTGCAAGCGTTTCCACCGATAGGCTCGTCGTCATGCGTCGCGCCAAGATCGTCTGCACCCTGGGCCCTGCCACGTCGTCCGCGGAGAACCTCCGCGAGCTCGTCAAGGCGGGCATGGACGTCGCCCGTCTCAACCTCTCGCACGGGTCGCACGCCGACCACTCGCAGGTCTACACCGACGTGCGGGCGGCGAGCGACGCGGTGGGCCGCGCCGTGGGGATCCTCGCGGACCTCCAGGGCCCCAAGATCCGCACCGCCCGGTTCGCCGACGGCCCGGTGCAGCTCGTCAGGGGGGCGACGTTCACGATCACCACCCGCGACGTCCCCGGTGACGTCACCGAGGTCGGGACCACCTACGACGGGCTGCCGGGCGACGTCCACAGCGGGGACCGGATCCTCATCGACGACGGCAAGATCGCCCTCATCGCCACCGAGGTCACCGAGACCGACGTCGTCTGCCAGGTCCTCGAGGGCGGCCCGCTGTCGAACAACAAGGGGATCAACCTCCCCGGGGTCGCGGTGTCGGTGCCGGCGCTGTCCGAGAAGGACGAGGACGACCTCCGCTGGGCCCTGCGCACGCGCGTCGACATGGTCGCGCTGTCCTTCGTGCGCTCCGCCGACGACATCCGCCGGGTCCACGAGATCATGGACGAGGAGGGCTCCCGGCTCCCCGTCATCGCGAAGATCGAGAAGCCGCAGGCGGTCGAGAACCTCGACGAGATCATCCGCGCCTTCGACGGCGTCATGGTCGCCCGCGGCGACCTCGGCGTCGAGATGCCGCTGGAGCAGGTCCCGCTCGTCCAGAAGCGCGCCTGCGAGATCGCCCGGCGCCGCGCGAAGCCCGTCATCGTCGCCACCCAGGTCCTCGAGTCGATGATCGAGAACTCCCGCCCGACCCGCGCCGAGGCCTCGGACGCCGCGAACGCCGTCCTCGACGGCGCCGACGCCCTGATGCTCTCCGGCGAGACCAGCGTCGGGAAGCACGCGTTCGCGGCGGTCCGCACCATGGCCAAGATCATCGAGAACACCGAGACCCACGGCCTGCACCGCATCCGTCCGCTCGGCACGCGCCCCAACTCCAAGGGTGGGGCGGTCACCGCCGCCGCTGCCGAGATCGGCGAGCTGCTCGGCGTCAAGTACCTCATCACGTTCACCGAGGGCGGCGACTCCTCGCGGCGGCTGGCCCGGGTCCGGCCGCGCATCCCGATGCTCGCCTTCACCCCGAACCAGGCCACCCGCAGCCAGCTCGCCCTCACGTGGGGCGTCGAGACCTTCCTCGTCGGGAAGGTCCGGCACACCGACGACATGGCCGTGCAGGTCGACGACGTGCTCCTCGGCCTCGGCCGGGTCACCGAGGGCGACACCGTCGTCATCGTCGCCGGGTCCCCGCCCGGGATCCCCGGCTCGACGAACGCCCTGCGCGTCCACCGGATCGGGGACGCGAAGAACCGCGTCGCGCCCGCGTACCTCGACGCCGACACCGGACGGGCCTGAGGGGCGCGGACGGCCCGTCGGTATGCTGGCACCGCCCCCGCCGGGGTGGTGGAACGGCAGACACGGAGCACTCAAAATGCTCTGCCCGCGAGGGCGTGCGGGTTCGAGTCCCGCTCCCGGCACATGACCCAGAGTGCAGCCCCCACCACCAAGCGCGTCCTCGTCGCCGAGGACGAGGCGATCATCCGCCTCGACCTCGCGGAGATGCTCCGCGAGGCCGGCTACGACGTCGTCGGCCAGGCCGGTGACGGCGAGCAGGCCGTCGAGATGGCCCGGTCGCTCACGCCGGACATCGTCATCATGGACGTCAAGATGCCCGTCATGGACGGGCTCTCGGCGGCCGAGGTGATCGGCGCCGAGCGGCTCTGCCCCGTCGTCATGCTCACGGCGTTCAGCCAGACCGAGCTCGTCGAGCGTGCCCGCGACGCCGGGGTCATGGCGTACGTCGTCAAGCCGTTCACCGCGAGCGACGTCACGCCGGCGCTCGACATCGCCCTCTCGCGCTGGTCCGAGCTCAAGGCGCTCGAGGCGGAGGTCGCCGACCTCGGCGAGCGGCTCGAGACGCGCAAGGCCGTCGACCGCGCCAAGGGCGTCCTCATGGCCAAGCTCAAGGTGAGCGAGGCGGACGCGTTCCGCTGGATCCAGAAGACCGCGATGGACCGTCGGATGGGGATGAAGGAGGTCGCGGACGCCGTGGTCTCGGGGATGGAGAAGGCCTGACCCCCTCACCGTGACGCTTTCCTGAGGCATCGCGGAGACTCACCGTCCAACCCGGAGGTCGAACCGCTTCCACCCGTGGCCGTCCGGGGGCTACAGTCCGGGGAGCGAGACCACCCCGTCCGACCGGCTCCCACCCGGACCGTCGGACCTCTCGGAGGAGGCGCAGTGGCGCGACGCCCTGTCGACGTGATGCCGGTCGTGGACAACCTCCACGACGTCACGGCGTTGTGGCTCGAGGCCCGGGTCGAGGGGGGCACCAGCCCCGAGGTGTGTGCGCGCACCATCGCCGACGGCCGCCTCGCGTCCGCGCTCCGGCGGCCCGGTGTCCAGGTGTTCGTCGCGCACCTCGACGGCCGGCCCGCCGGGTACGTCATCACGACGGACAACCCCTTCGGGATCAGCCCGGCCGCGGAGGTCGCCATCGAGCAGCTGTGGGTCGCCCCGGACGCCCGTCGGCACGGGATCGCCAAGGCCCTGATCGCCGCCGTCCTCGGCTCCGCCGAGCGCGCCGGGTGCGAGCAGGTCGTCTCGAACGTGCCGACGACCAGCCGTGACGCCAACCGCTTCTTCGCGCGGCTGGGGTTCGGCTCCGCCGTCACCCGTCGGATCGTCACCACCGGCACGCTGCGGCGCAAGATCGCCCCGGAGACCGCCGACACCGGCCTCGAGCTGACCCGCCGGCGCCGCAGCCTGCGGCAACGGGCCTTCTCGGCGCGCTCCGCCTGAGGGTCAGGCCCCGGGGGGCGCGTCCCTCACGAGGCAGGTGATCCGTGAGGTGCAGATCCGCCGGCCGTCCTCGTCGGTGACGACGACCTCGTAGCAGGCGAGGGTCCGTCCGAGGCTCAGCGCCGTCGCGGTGCCCGTGACCAGCCCGGAGCGGGCGGCGCGGTGGTGGGTCGCGTTGATGTCCAGGCCGACGACGGCCCTTCCCTCCCCGGCGTGGAGCGCGGCGCCGATGGAGCCGAGGGACTCGGCGAGGACGACCGACGCCCCGCCGTGCAGCAGGCCGTAGGGCTGGGTGTTGCCCGCGACGGGCATCGTCGCGACGAGGCGCTCCGGCGTCGCCTCGACCACCTCGATGCCCATCCGGTCCATCAGCGAGTCGGGGTTCATCGCCCGCATGGCGGCGACGGCCGCCAGGGGGTCGGAGGTGTCGGTCATGGTCGTTAGGCTGCCACGCGTGAAGCTCCTCCTCCTCGACGGACACTCCCTGGCCTATCGGGCGTTCTTCGCCCTCCCCGTCGAGAACTTCTCGACGAGCACCGGGCAGCACACCAACGCGGTCTACGGCTTCACCGCGATGCTCATCAACGTCCTGCGCGACGAGGCGCCCACGCACGTCGGGGTCGCCTTCGACGTCTCCCGCCAGACCTTCCGGCTCGAGGAGTACAGCGAGTACAAGGCCGGGCGGGCGAAGACGCCGACGGAGTTCTCCGGGCAGCTGCCGCTGCTGCGCGAGGTGCTCGACGCCCTGCGCATCAAGCACGTCGGCATCGAGGGCTTCGAGGCCGACGACGTCATCGCCTCACTGACCCGGCAGGCCACCGAGGCCGGGGGAGAGGTCGTCATCTGCACGGGTGACCGCGATGCCTTCCAGCTCGTCAGCGACAAGGTCACCCTCGTCTACCCGGTGCGCGGGGTCTCCGAGGTGTGGCGGATGGACCCGGCGGCCGTCGAGGAGAAGTACCTCGTGCCCCCGAACCGGTACAGCGATCTCGCCGCGCTGGTCGGGGAGTCGAGCGACAACCTGCCGGGCGTCCCCGGGGTCGGCCCGAAGACCGCCGCGAAGTGGATCGCCCAGTACGGCGACCTCACCGGCATCGTCGGGCACGCCGACGAGATCAAGGGCAAGGCGGGCGAGAACCTCCGCGCGCACCTCGACGACGTGCTGCGCAACCGCCGCCTCAACCGGCTCGTCGACGACCTCGAGCTGCCGCTCGGCGTCGCCGACCTCGAGCGCACGTCCTGGGACCGCGAGGAGGTGCACCAGGTCTTCGACGGCCTCGAGTTCCGCGTGCTCCGCGATCGGCTGTTCCAGACCTTCGAGGTCGAGTCCGACGAGGTCGAGGGCGGCTTCGAGCTCGACGGAGACGTGTTCACCGCCGACGACCTCGCGGTGCGCTTCGGTGACGGTGCCGTCGGGCGGCGGCTTCCCCACGGCGTCGTCGTCTCGGGCGAGTACCGGGCCGGCGCCGGGGACGCCGGGGCGGTCGCCCTCGCGGGCGAGGACGGCGCCACCGCGTACCTCGACCTCACGACGCTCACCCCCGAGCAGGACGCCGTGCTCGCCGCGTGGCTCGCCGACCCCGAGGCCCCGAAGGTGCTCCACGACGCCAAGCCCCAGCTCCAGGCGCTGTCCGCGCGGGGGCTGACGCTGCGCGGGGTCGTCAGCGACACCGCCCTGGCGGCCTACCTCGTCCGCCCGGACCAGCGCTCCTACGACCTCGAGGACCTCGTCGTGCGCCACCTCGGGCGCGAGCTGACCGCCGACTCCGACGCCGCCTCGGACCAGGGGCGCCAGGGCACGCTGTCCTTCGACGTCGAGGAGGGTGACGACACCGCGGCCCGCGACGCCATGGTGCGGGCCCGGGCGGTGCTCGAGCTGTCCGTGGTGCTCGCCGAGAAGGTCGAGGAGACCGGCGGCACCGAGCTGCTCCGCGACCTCGAGCTGCCGCTCGTCGACATCCTCGCCGAGATGGAGCGCACCGGCATCGCCGTCGACCAGGACGCCCTCACCGCGCTCGAGGCCGACTTCGCCGCGAAGATGCGCCAGGCCCAGCTCGACGCCTACGAGGCCATCGGGCGCGACGACGTCAACCTCGGCAGCCCCAAGCAGCTGCAGGAGGTCCTCTTCGACCAGCTGGGGATGCCGAAGACCAAGCGGACGAAGACCGGCTACACGACCGACGCCGACGCCCTCGCCGACCTCTACGTCAAGACCGAGCACCCCTTCCTCGAGGCGCTGCTGCGGCACCGGGACACCAGCCGGCTCCGGGTCACCGTCGAGGGGCTCATCAAGTCCGTCGCCGACGACCGCCGGATCCACACGACGTACCTGCAGACCATCGCCGCCACCGGGCGGCTGTCCTCGACGGACCCCAACCTCCAGAACGTGCCGATCCGCACCGAGGAGGGCCGCCGCATCCGAGGGGTCTTCGTCGTCGGCGAGGGCTACGAGTCGCTGATGTCGGCCGACTACAGCCAGATCGAGATGCGGATCATGGCGCACCTCTCCGGCGACGAGGGGCTCATCGAGGCCTTCCGCACCGGCGAGGACCTCCACCGGTTCGTCGGGGCCCGGGTGTTCGGGGTCGAGCCGCGAGGACGTCACCCCCGAGATGCGCAGCAAGGTCAAGGCGATGAGCTACGGGCTCGCGTACGGCCTCTCGGCGTTCGGCCTGTCCAAGCAGCTGACCATCTCCACCGGGGAGGCCCAGGGCCTCATGGACGAGTACTTCGCCCGGTTCGGCGGGGTGCGCGACTACCTGCGCGAGGTCGTCGCCGAGGCCCGCGCCACCGGGTACACCGCCACGATGCTCGGTCGGCGCCGGTACCTGCCCGACCTCCTGAGCGACAACCGCCAGCGCCGCGAGGGTGCCGAGCGGATGGCCCTCAACGCCCCGATCCAGGGCTCGGCCGCCGACATCATCAAGCTCGCGATGAAGGGCGTCGACGCCGCGCTGCGCGAGGCCGAGGGCGCCCGCAGCCGGATGCTGCTCCAGGTCCACGACGAGCTCGTCCTCGAGGTCGCGCCGGGGGAGCGGGCCGACGTCGAGGCGCTGGTGCGGCGCGAGATGGGCGCCGCCCAGGCCCTCGACGTGCCGCTCGACGTCAGCGTCGGGGTCGGCCGCTCCTGGCACGACGCGGCCCACTGAGCCGTCCGGAGCGCCGAGCGGCCCCGGCCAGGGACGCAGCGAGCGGGTCCACGAGGGTGTCGTCGTCGGACCACGTCACGACAAGCAGCACAGCGAGCACGGCGACGTCCACCGCGAGCACGAGGTGCAGCAGGCGCGCGCCGGTATCGATGAAGGGCACCCCCACGACGACGGCCGCGAGGCCCAGCCACAGCCACAGGACCGTCGCGCCGTGACGGCGGGCGATGGCGGTCTGGACGAGGAGCTGGACCATCGCGCTCACCGTGCCCAGCACCGCGAACAGCCAGAGCCGCGGCGCGACCCCCTCGTACTGGTCTCCACCGACGAACGCCAGCGCCGCCCCTGGCAGCGCAAGGACGCCGAGGACCGCCAGGGACCCGATCGCGAGGACGAGCAGCAGGCCCGCGTGGTGCAGGTGTCGCCTGCCGTGGTCGCGGCGGGCCAGGGCGGGGAAGGCGACGATCGTGACGAAGGTCGGCAGGAACAGAACGGCCTTGGTGAGGATGAGCCCGGCCGCGTAGAGCCCGGACTCGGTGGCCGGCAGCGCCGCCCGTGCGACGAAGACGTCGACCTGGATCAGGGCGAAGAAGACGAGCAGCGTGTGCGAGTCGTGGAGGACCTCTCGTGCCACCCGGCGTGTCTCCGGACCGGGCCGGTCGCCCCTGACCGGGGCGCGGACGAGCAACTGCCCGACAAGCACTGGGACCAAGGCCCCCAGAGCCACTCCCGTCATCGCCCCGAGGGCAGAGGGCCACAGCCACAGGGAGGCGCCACCGACGACGAGACGTCCGCTGCCGCTGGCGACGCTCAGCACGGCGAAGTCACGCCAGCGGCGGCGGCCCTGGAGCAGGCCGAGGTGCACCCCGACGAGGGTGAGGGCCGCGGCCGTCACGGCGACCGTCGTAGCCGACAGCCAGCTCTCCAGGTGGAACGCCGCCGTGGCGACGGGGGAGAGGGCCAGCACCGCCAGCCCCAACACGAGGGCGGCCCGGTGCCCGGCCGCCACGAGAGGCCAGGGGTCGAGGTCGTCCCCGGACCGCGCCACCCGTCGGGCGATCGTCGCCTGGACGCCGAGGGCGATGACGTTGACCACGAGGACGACGCCCATGAGGGCGGCGACCGCCGAGTACTCGGCCGGACCGAGTGCCCGGGCGGCGAGCAGCGTGAACGCATAGGCGGCGACGTTCATCGCCGTCATGCCGACAGCGACCAGCCCTGCTCCTCGGACGATGGCGCCCGGCCCGGTCCACGTCGACACGCGAGACAGGGTACGGCCCGCTGGAGTCTGCCCTGCGAACTAGGCTGCACAGGTGTCGACGCTGGAGGACCCGTCCGCGAGGGGCCCGCGGATCGGTCGCTCTGTCGGCGTGGCGATGTTGACCTCCGTGGTCGTCGCGTTCTGGGTGCTCCGCGATTCGTGGGGGCCCGGGCAGTACCTCGTCCGCGACTTCATCGCCGTCCCCGTGCCCGCCCGTCCGCCCCTCCTCCCGACAGCGGCCGCGGACCTGCGGGCATGGCCCCTCGACGGCCTCGCATGGCTCTTCTCCGGGGTCGTGGGCACCGGGCACCAGCAGCTCCTCCTGCTGGCCGGGTGCCTCCTGCTTGCGGGGACCGGCGCCGGGCTGCTCGTGCATCGACACGGGACGGCGGCGGTCGTCGCGGCCGGCGTCGTCGCCGTCTGGAACCCGTACGTCACCGAACGCCTTCTCCTGGGGCAGCCCCCGACATTGCTCGGCTACGCCAGCCTGCCGTGGGTCGTGCTCGCGGTGCGCTCCCGCTGGCCGCTGGGCCGACGGATGGCTCTTCTCGTCCTGGCGGCGATGCCGGCAGCGCTCACCCCGTGGGGTGGGGTGACCGCGATGGCGACGGCTGTCGCCGCGGCGCTGTGGTACGGCCGGCGCCGGCGCGAGGTGGCCCTCGTCGTGCTCGTGGGAGTCGGGTGGTGCCTCCCGTGGATGGTGCCGGCCCTGCTCGCGGGTGGTGCCCCAGCCGACCCCGACGGCGCCCGTGCCTTCGCTCTCGCGGACGACACCGGCCTCGGGACCTGGCTCTCCGCGCTCCAGGGCAGCGGGGTGTGGGCCGAGGGTGCGCGGCCGCTCTCCCGGAACGACCCGCTGGCCCGCGCGGCGTCGCTCGCCCTCGTCGTCCTCGGCGTGGTCGGAGCACTGGCCCTGAACGCGACGGACCTCCGCGGCCGACCGGCGCGCGTCGTCGCGGCGCTGGCGGCACTGCTCGCCCCGGCCGGGGTCCTCGCGGTCGCGTCCGGTCCCGCCCTGGGCCTCGCCACGGCAGCACAGGGTGTGCCCGGCCTGGCCCTGCTCCGTGACCAGCACCGTCTGCTGGCCCCCGCGGTGCTCGCCACCGCCGTGCTCGTCGGTGTGGTGGTCGGGCACGTCGCGCGGCTGGAAGGGCGCCTCGCGGGCGGCGGCGCCGCGGCACTCGTGCTGGCGTTGTGCGTCACCAGCGTTCCCGACCTGCACCGAACCGTGGGTGCGGCGTACCAGCCCGTTGTCTACCCGTCCGACTGGGCGCGCATGGTCGCGGCCGCCGACCGGACGGCCGGCGGCGGGGCGGTCCTCTCCTTGCCTGCGCAGCCGCTGCGGCGGCCCACATGGGCGCCGCGCGAGGCGTTCCTCGACCCGCTGCCCCTCGCGCTCAGTGCACCCGTCCTCCGGAGCAGCGCGCTGTCGGTGCGGCGGGGCGGGAGTGTCCTTCGAGTCGACGATGGGACGACCTCCGACGAGCTGGCGTGGGAGCGTGGTGTCATCGACGCCGAAGGACTACGCCGGAACGGGGTCCGGGTCGTCGTCGAAGCGTTGGGCACCCCCGGGCTCTCCCCGACGAACCGGAACGGCTGGCGTGAGGTGTTCGGCGCCGAGCACTTCCGGGTGTGGGACGTCACAGACGCACGATGAGACGGATCGGCGTGGCGAACCTGCAGTGGTTCGTGGTACCCCCGGGAACCCGCTACGATGCGGCCAGCACTCTTCGAGGAAGGACGACGCGTTCATGACCGCGATCCCCGCTGCTGGCGGTACGTTCCGTACCGGCTTCGTCATGCTCGTCGTCAGTCTGCTGCTCGGGCTCGGCATCGCGTTCGCCGCTGCCGCGACGATCGTCTCCACGAACGGCCCCGGCGACGACACCGCGTTCAGCGAGGGCCCGGGCGCGCCCGTCGACCCGGCCAGTCTGCTCAGGTACGGCGGCTGACCTTCTCGTCCCGCACGAGGTCGGTTCCCGAGCCGGTGACCCGGCGGGCCGCCACATCGAAGAGCAGCGTTTCCCACGCCGCCACCGTCCGCTCCCACGTGAAGGCGAGCGCGTGCTCCGCCGCCGCCGACCCCAGCGACTGGCGCTCGGCGTCGTCCGAGAGCAGCCGGTGCACGACCTCGGTCATCTCCTCAAGGTCGCCGACCAGGACGCCCGTCCTCCCATCGACGATCGATTCCGACAGCCCCCCGGCCCCCCGATAGGCGACGGTCGGCGTGGCGTGGGACGCGGCCTCGACGACACAGAGCCCCCATCCTTCTTTGATGCTCGGGGCCAGGGCCAGCCAGGCGGACGCGAGCTCAGCGTGCTTGGTCTCTTCGTCGACGTGGCCCAGGAGGTCCACGTGGGCAGTGATCCCGAGGGCCTGCGCCTGTTCCCGGACCCGTCCGCTCCACCAGCCGTCGCCGACGACGCGCAGCCGCACGTGGGGATGGCGGTCGGTGAGCCCCTTGAGGACGACGAGCGCGTGCTCGACGCGCTTGTGCGGCACGATGCGTCCAAGGACCACGAGCCGTGGGTGGGGGTGGCGCGGGCGATCGGCCAGGAGCGGGTGCTCGGTGCCGTTGTGGATCACGGCGACGGCGCCGGGGTCGACCCCGAGGTCGGCGAGCTCGACCCGGGTCTTCTCGGACACAGCCACGTACTGGCGGCCTCGGAGGACGCGGGGCGCCACCCGGGACTCGAGGAACCAGCCGACTCGTGCGGCAAGGGCGCCGAAGACGATGGGCCACTGCTCCCGGTGCACGTGGTGGACGAGGACGACCACAGGGGAGCGGGTCGCCGCGACGGCCCAGAAGGGCACGCCGTTCTGGGTGTCGACCACGACGTCGAACCTGCCGTGCTCCCGCTCCAGTGCGGCGAGCCTGCGCAGCGACGCTGCATAGACCCCGAACCGACCTCCTTGACGAAGCACGCGCACCTCGCCCCGATGCTCTTCCGGCAGCGATCCGCCGTGCCGGGCGCACAGCAGCGTCACGTCGTGCCCTGCCGCGGCCAGACCCGCACAGACGGTCTCGGCGTACTTCTCCGCACCCCCACCCTCGGGATGTGTAGAGTCACGCCAGTTCAAGAAGGCAATGCGCACCGTGTGCTCTTTCCAGATCGACCGGAGCCGGATGTTATCGCAGCAGGTGGCCCGCGACGTTGGGCTCCCGCAAAGACCGACTCTACGTCGCTCGGTGCGGCTGTTCCGCGCATTCCGGGTCGAGCAGACGGACCCCGACCGGTTCTACGGTGTGCTGGCAGAGGACTCCGTCGCGATGGTCCGGCACTGGGCCGACCTGGTGGGCGTGAGCGTCCTCGACGTCGGCGGTGGTCCTGGCTACTTCGCTGACGCGTTCACCGGGGCCGGGGCGCGATACGCCGGGCTCGAGCCGGACGCGGGTGAGATGACCGCCCGCGGTGACGTCGCCGGAAACGTCGTCCGGGGGTCGGGGCTGGCGCTTCCGGTGGCGGACGGATCCGTGGACGTCGCCTTTTCCAGCAACGTTCTCGAGCACGTGCCAGATCCCGTGGCCATGGCCGAGGAGATGCTGCGCGTCACTCGACCCGGGGGGCTCGTCCTCATCTCCTGGACTCCGTGGCTCTCGCCCTGGGGTGGACACGAGACCTCCCCGTGGCACTACCTCGGCGGGCGCCGCGCCGCCGACCGCTATGCCCGTCACCACGGCCACCGCCCGAAGAACGACCTCGGCCGCACCCTCTTCCGTTGCCCGGTCGGCCCGATGGTGCGCTGGGCGGAGCGGGCGGAGCGGGGCGGCCGGGCCCGGGTGGTCGAGGTCCTGCCGCGCTACCACCCCTGGTGGGCGCGGTGGGTCATCGACGTGCCCGGCCTGCGGGAGGTCGTCAGCTGGAATGCCGTCATCGTCCTCCGCCGGGGCGGGCGGTGAGCGGGGCCACGGAGGCGGCGGAGGTGTGGCGGCGACGGTTCGACCGGCTCGTCCCCACGGTGTTCCTCGTCGCGCTGGCCTTCGTGCAGCGCCCCGGGTGGACCTCGGCCGACACCAAGATCGACCTCCACGTCGACCCGGGCGGGTTCCTTGCCCGGGCCGTGAGCCTGTGGGACCCGCTGGCTGCCGGAGGGCAGCTCCAGAACCAGGCGTACGGCTACCTCTTCCCCATGGGGCCGTTCTTCTGGCTCGGTCACCTGTTGCAGCTACCGGCCTGGGTCGTCGAGCGGCTGTGGTGGGCCGTGATCCTCGTCGTGGGCTACCACGGTGTGCGAACGGTGCTCGAGCGGCTCGGTGTCGGCACGACCTGGTCGCGCACGATCGGTGCGTTCTCCTACGCACTGGCGCCCCGCATGGTCATCGGGCTCGGCGCCGTCAGCTCCGAGATCTGGCCGATGGCCGTCGCTCCCTGGGTCCTGGTGCCACTCCTCACCGTCGCTCCGGGGCGGGTGCACGCAGCCGCACTGCGCTCGGGCGTCGCGGTGCTGCTCCTCGGCGCCGTCAACGCGGTGGCGTCACTCGCTGTGCTCGTGCTGCCCCTGTGGTGGATCCTCACGCGCACGGCGTCCGTGCGCTGGCGCCTGCTCGGCTGGTGGTCCCTCGCCGTGGCCCTCGCCACCGCATGGTGGGTCGGGCCCTTGCTTCTCCTCGGGCGGTACAGCCCGCCCTTCCTCGACTGGATCGAGGACTCGAGGACCACCACGAGTGGGGCCGCCGTGACGGAGGCCCTGAGGGGGACAACCCAGTGGATCGCCGCCATCGGTGGCGCCCAGAACCCGGTCTGGCCGGCAGGGTGGGTGGTGCTGACCTCCCGCAACGTCATCGTCCTCGGGCTGGTCGTCGTCGGCGCTGGACTCATCGGCCTCGCGTGGGCGAAGGGACCCTGGACCGTGTTCGCTCGAGGCGGGCTGCTCATCGGGCTCGGACTCGTGACACTCGGTCACCTCGGCGCCGCCACGGGGCCGTGGGCACCGTGGATCACCGATCTGCTCGACGGCTCCCTGGCACCCTTCCGGAACACCCACAAGTTCGAGGTGGTCGTTCGCCTTCCTCTCGCTCTGGGCGTGGCCCACGGCCTCCCTCTCGGTGCGAAGTGGCTGCGTCGGCGGGCGGCGCCCTGGCCTGACCTGGGGGCCGTCCTCGTCGTGATGGCCCTCGTCGGCCAGACGGCGGTCCCAGCCTTCGTCGGGGTCGTCCAACGCGGGCCGTTCATCGCCGTGCCGAGTGCTTGGTCGGAAGCCGCCCACTGGCTCGCTCGACACCCTGACGGCGGGAGGACACTCGTGCTGCCGGGTGGGAACGCATCACCACGGCTCTGGGGCGAGCCGCACGACGAGCCTCTCCAGCCGTTCGCCACACAGCCCTGGATCGTCCGTGACGGCGTTCCCCTGGGCTCCGCTGGTGCAACGCGGCTGCTCAACGCCATCGAGGCGAAGACGGCGACGGGCACCGGCGGCGCCGAGCTGCTCGCTCTGCTCCGCAGCCTCGCGGTCACCAGGGTGCTCCTGGCCGCGGACCACCAGCGTCCGAGTGTCCGGGACACCCCACCTCTGGTCGTCCGGGCGGCGCTCGTCGCGAGCGGCGCCCGCTCGACGGCATCCTTCGGCGATGTTGTCGGGGGGTCCGACGATGTCAGGTATGCCTCGGACTGGGGCCTGGACCGGCCGATGCGCGAGCTGGAGCTCTTCGACGTCGCAACCTCGGGGAAGATCGCCCCCGGCCCCCTCGAGCCGACCTCCGCCGTGGCCAACCTCGCCGGTGGCCCGGAGGGCATCGCGGGCCTGCCCCGCGGGACGGTGTCGGTGTTGTCGGCGGACCAGGAGTCCGTCTCGGCGATCGCACCGGGGCGGGCCGCGACCGCCGACACGCTCCAGCGGAGACAGGCGAACTTCTCGTCCGTGACGGACGTGTACGGCCCGCTGCTCGCTGCAGATGAGCCGTACCCCGCTCCGCGCCCCGTCCACGACTGGCTCCCGCTGCCCCTGAGCGAGGACGACTCGCTCCCCGCGGAGCAGACCGTCAGGGTTGACGGTGCTGCTCGTGCGTCGGCTTCCTCGACCCTCGCCGAGCCCGCCTACGGGCAGGCTCGAGACCTCGCGACAGACGCCTGGCGTGCCTTCGACACCAGTGGTGACACAGGCTGGCGGTCGGCCGGCTACGAGCCCGTGGGCCAGTGGACGCAGCTCTCCTGGGAGGACCCGGTCGAGCTGCCGCGACAGGTGGTCCTCACCTGGGACATGACGGTCTCTGCGGATGTGGCCGCAGTGCGGGTCAGCACCGACAGTGGAGAGCTGCGGACGCCGGTCACGAGCCCGTCGGCCGCCGCAGACCTCGACCCGGCGGGGTACCCGGTCCAGGTGGCCGTGCCGGAAGGGCCGACGCGCACGTTCCGCGTCACCGTGGAGTCGGTCCGGGACCGGCGCCCGACGGTCCGCATCCTCGACATCGGGGTCGGGGACCTTCCTCGAGCGCAACCGTGGGTGCGGCTGCCGGCGCAGGGTGGGGGCGCGGAGCTCATCACGCTCACGGCGGCACCCGACGACCGGCCGGCGTGCTACCCGCTGGCCGGTGGGGTCCTTGCCTGCTCGCCGGATCGGCGCAGGGTCGGCGAGGAGGCCACGGCCATGCGCCGCGCGCTCACCCTGGAACAGGAGAGGACGTTCACCGTCAGCGGCACCGCTGTCGCACGAGGGGTCGGTGCCGACTCCCTGATCCGCCGACTCGACGACGTGCGGGCATCAGCGTCGAGTCGCTGGCTGCCGGAGCCCGGGGTGTCCCCCGAACTCGTGGTCGACGGGGACCCCAGGACGTTCTGGGCGGCCGACCCCGGTGACACCACGCCACGCCTGACCCTCACGTGGCCGACCACGCGCCAGGTGAACGGGCTGCGGTTCTCCGTCGATCCCGACGTGGCCGGCCGGCGACCGACCGAGGTCGACGTGACCGTTGCCGGCCGCACCCATCATCGCGTCCTCGACCCCGACGGCGTCATCACCCTCCCGCCGTCGCGGGTGCGGCGGCTCACCATCGCTGTGACGTCGACGACCGAGCAGCGGGCCCTGACCTCCACCGGCCTGAAGCAGATGCCTGTCGTCGTCGGCGACGTCGCGATCGTGGGCGACTCGTGGCCAACCGGCGCGTCCGGCAGCGACCCGGTGGTCGTCCCGTGCGGCTTCGGACCCCCGGTGCAGGTCGGCGGCCGGACCCTGCCGACGACGGTGAGCACCACCCGCTCACGGCTGCTCGCAGGTGAGGCAGGTGTCCTGCGCGCCTGCGACGAGGTGACCCTCGATGCGGGTGAGCAACGGATCCAGGCGCTGGCTTCCGGGCAGCTGGCGGTCCGGTCCCTCGTCCTCGACGGACGCAGCCCGGGGGCGGACCCGATGAGCAGCGCACCAGCGCCGACCGTCGTCGACTGGAGTAGCACCCATCGGGTGCTGTCCCTCGACCGGCCGGTCTCGACTGCGAGTCTGCTCGTCGTTCGCGAGAACGCGAACCCGGGCTGGGTCGCGGATCTGGATGGTCGGCGTCTCCGGTCCGTACGCGTCGACGGTTGGGCCCAGGGGTGGGTCGTCCCATCGGGTTCGAGCGGGCGCGTCGAGCTGCACTTCGCCCCTCAGGCCCCGTTCCGTGTCTCGCTCGCCGCCGGGGCCCTCCTCGCTCTCGTCCTCCTCGCCGCCGCCGTCTGGACACGCGGTGCGCGCAACCGGCCGGCTGTCATCCCCCCGGAGGTTCGCGGAGGGACGGTGGGCAGGGCCGGGGCACTCGTGGCCGTGGTGGCCATCGGCGGCTGGGCGGGAGCCTTCGCGGCAACCGTCGCGATCTTCTCGTCGCGCATGAGGCGCGGGATCGCGTGGGTCGTCTCGGTCACGGCCGCGGTGTGGTTCGGCGCCGCCGTGTGGCAGCCGTGGCCGGACGCCTCAGCCTCGAACCGCGGCGTCATCGCCGGAGGGTCGGCCCTGGTCCTGATCGCCCTCGCGACGGTGTGGCCCGGGCGCGGGCGGGGTGCTCGTCGTCCGGCGGCGCGACCAGGCCTGGATGGGGGCCTCGATGAGGTGCCAGCTCAGCGCGGCCACGAGGACGGAGGCGGCCAGGGTGGCGACGAGACTCGACCAGAAGCCGCCGGCGAAGTCACGCAGGCCGAGGGCTTCCCGGACGCGCAGGAGGATCGGGAGGTGCCAGAGGAAGAGCCCGTAGCTGATGGTGCCGCCGTACGTGAGCACCCGGGAGGACAGGACCCGTGACACGGCGGTGCGCGCTCCCAGGACCGACGGCGCGATGACGAGACCGGCGACCACGGCATAGCCGAGGTGCTTGGTCAGCGACTGAGCGGCCGTTGGGGGAGTCAGGTCGTAGGGGCCGGCGATTCGCGTCGTGATGACCCAGAAGACACACGCAGCGATGCCATAGAGGTGCCACGGGACGGCGCGGACCAGGAGGGCCGCCCGCTCATTGAGGCCGGGGTCGGAGACGACGACCGCGAGGACCATCCCGACGACGAACCAGTCGCCCATGGCAGGGAGCGTCCGCAGCCAGGTGAAGCCCTCCGGCAGTGCGCCGCTCAGGGCGAGGGCTTGGAAGGTCCACGAGGCGGCGGCCACGGCGCCGAGGGCGAGCAGATGACCTCGTGGTCCGCGCGTCCTCGCAATGAGCCCGATGACGAGGGCCGCGAGGGGCAGTGCCGCGTAGAACGCCACCTCGGTCGAGAGGCTCCACAGCTGCGCGAGCCCCGGAAGGTCCCACTCGATGCGCAGGCTCTGCAGCTGGAGCAGGTTGGCAACCCATTGCGCGGTCGAGGAGGTGCGGGACGCCGGCACCAGCGCGAGCGTTCCCGCGAGTACTGCGAGCCACGCCGGCACGAGCCGCGCAGCGCGGCGCGCAGCGTAGGTGCCCACGGTGGCCGGCGCCTGCCCCGTCACCACGTACCGCGCATGGGGGCGGTACAGGAGGAACCCGCTGAGCACGAAGAACAGCGCGACCCCGAAGTCCAGCCGCGCGAGGAGGCCGGGGAGGACGTGTCGGCTGGTGGCGCCCGAGACGAAGCCGACATGGGTGAGGAGGACCGCGAGCGCCGCCAGGGCTCGGATCCCCTCGAGCTCCATCAGGTGGTGGCGGCGCCGGCCTGAGCGCGCCGCACCGACGACGGCGTGCTCGACGGATGAGAGGGTCGTCGAACTCACTTCGGAACCGCCAGCACGATGGGGGCGTCGGTGACGCACAGGCCCGCATGGCCGGCTGCGGGTGTCACCCGGATGGACGTGACCCGGGTCTGCCACGGCACCTGGTAGACGAGCGCATGAGGCCCCCGGTACAAGGTGGGTGAGGTGTCGCCGAGGACGTCGTGCTCGACGCCCTCCGCGTCGACGACGGTGACCCGGAGGGTGGTCGTGTCCGGGGCGAGGACCCGCAGGAGCACGAGCTCGCTGCGCTGGTAGGGCACAGGGGCGCCGAGGTCGATCGTCAGGGTGCGCACTCCGGGGCCGAGGCGGAAGCCACAGAAGTTCTGCGGCGGGGTCGCACGCGCCACGAGGCGGTAGGTCGCTGGCACGACATGGCCCGACCAGTCGAGGATCTTGGGCTGGGCGGAAGCGCTCGTCGTGTCGATGGCAGGGTTGATGAGCCGGACGAAGTTCCCTGTCGACATGTCGGTCTGGTAGTACACCGGCAGGACTGTGTCGGGAAAGCTGGAGGGGAGGATCGAACCGCTCGCAGCCCGGACCTGGGCTGTCGCCGTCGCGATGTAGTCGCGGCTCGTCGTTGCGTGCCAGGTTCGCCCCCAGCCGACCCACGACACCGTGGTGAGGGCCATGACTCCGGCCGCGAGGAGCGCGACGGGGGCCCGAGTCCGTCCGCGCAGCCAGGTGCCGACCTCCAGGTCGGCCAGGGCCACGGAGAGGGCGATGACGAGGAGGACGACGACGTCGTTGTACAGACGCAGATCATCGACGGAGGTGGTCTCGTCGCGGCTGATCCGGCCGACGTAGATGAGGAGGTAGAGCGGGACCGCGTAGCTGACGGCGACGGTCACGACGCGCAACGTTCTGGACCGGTGCCGGCGGCGACGCACCGCAAGCAGGAGGACCGCGACGACGACGCCGCTGGCGACGGCGGCGAAGAGCACGGGGGTGTCGGCGAAGGAGTAGCCACCGAGGACCCGGCGCCAGGTGACCGGGCCGCCGAGAAGTGACGGGAGGCTGTTGAGGAAGACCGAACGGAGTGTGCTCGCAGCAAGTCCGGCGAGGGTGGGCTCGCCGCTCGAAGCGTCGTCGAAGGTCCCGGAGCGGTACGCGAGAAGGAATCCGATGTTGGTTGCCGCCATCGCCGTGAGCACGACGAGCACTCGGGGCCTGCGCAGAACGCGCCACCCTGGCGGACGGCCCGAGCGGTCCCCGAAGAGAAGGATCGCGACGAGGACACTGAGGGGGAGGAGCACCGCCCGCTCCGAGAAACCGAGTGCCAGGGCGTGGAGCATCACGGCAGCCGCGACGCTGAACCAGCTGCCTCCGCGGGCCGCAGCGAGCGCGGCCAGTGCGGCGAGGAGCATGAGGATGATCGGGACGCCGATCGTCAGTGCCTGGCGATACCACGCGAAGCCCGGGATGAGCGCCGGGCATGCCATGGACCAGAACGTCCCGACGACCACTGCCGGGCCTGGGCCGACGAGCCGGCGCAGCACGATCCACGTGACGATGCCTGTTCCAACCACCACGACGAGGATCAGCACCACCGCCGGCCACCACTCGAACGGCGCGAAGCGGCTGTGCAACCAGTCGACCGTACGTGCTCCGGGGGAGAGGTGGGTCCCGTTGCTCTGGACGATGAACGGCCACAACGGCTGGTCGGCGGCATAGGCCTGGGCCCTGAGATCATCGAGCTGGAGCCCGCCTCCTGCGACGAGCCACGCCCATGCAACCGTCCCGGCGGCGACGACGGCGGCTGCGCGGCGGTCCCACCGGTCGATCCGGCTGAAGAGGTCACCCGGCCGCAGTTCGGGCGGCGCGACCCCCTCGGTGCCACGACGGGCGGACAACGTGTGCCGCCCGAGGGTCGCGGGGTCGCTCACGCCCGCCTCCCGCCACGTCGAGGACCCCGGCTGGCGGTCCCGGCCGGGCCTCCGGAAGTGTAGGCCACCCGTCGCGGATTCCCCCGCGGAGCGCCGGGAGAGGGCTCGGAACGTGGGACGTTTCGACGGTATGTGGCGGAGGTCCCCAGCGAGCCGTTCTCGGGATGGGTCTACTCGCTGGTACTGTCCAGCCACCTACTCGCGAAGGAGCGTGGCCATGCGTCGGATCCTGGGTGCCATCCTGGTGGTCCTCGGAGCGCTCAGCTTCGTCTTCGGCGTCCTCGCCAAGCCCTACCTCTACGACCGCCTCGCCGTCGTTCCACTGAACCAGGACTCGACGTCGGTGTCCACCGGTGAGGGAGTCGACGCCATCCGTGCTCACGAGGTCAACGGCGAGAGCCGGATCGACAAGCTCACCGGGGTGCGCGTGGTGAGCACTCGCACCATCAAGGGCATCCCCGGCGCGGTTCGAGACGCGGGCGTCTCCGACACCGACGCGTTCTGGCAGACCACCGTGAAGTCGCAGGCGGAGGTGGACGGTCAGCTCGTCGATCTCAGCTACAGCGACGCGGGGGTTTCCTTCGACCGCCGGACCGGCGAGTCCACCAACTGCTGCGGTGACTTCGCGTCCGCGGGAGACCTCACCGACCCCAGCCGGGTGGAGCCGAGGACGTACAAGGGTCTCTACTTCAAGTTCCCGTTCGACACCAAGCAGCAGGACTACCAGTGGTGGGACTCTGCGGTCCAGCGTGCAGAGCCGATCCGCTTCGTCAAGGAGGACCAGATCGACGGGACTCGTGTCTACGTGTTCCGCCAGACGTTGGGCCCGGAGACCATCGACCGCCTCGACATCCCCGGTAGCCTCTTCAGCCCGGCAGCGGCGGGCAACGTGCCGGCCGACGTCGTCTACTCGAACACGAGGACCCTCTGGGTCGAACCCGTGACCGGCGTCCTCATGGACGGCAGCGAGAACGTCTCGGTCACCTACCAGGCAGCGGGCTTCGACCCCATCCCGCGCACTGTGGGCACGATCGGCTTCTCGAAGGAGACCGTCGCCGACAACGTGGCGAAGTGGGCGCCGAAGGCCGCCCTCCTGTCCTTCATCCATGACTGGCTGACGCTGATCGGCATCGCCCTGGGCGTCATCCTGCTGGGTCTCGGTGGTTTCCTCCTCCTCTCGGGCGGACAGCGAGTCTCCCCGCGACCGCGCCGCGCCTGACAGGGTCGGGACGGGCCTTCGGTCGGGTGGCTTCTGACCCTCGGCCGGTCGGGTTCAGCCCGGCCGCTCGGTGACGAGGATCGCGGTGCCCGGCAGCAGCCGGCCCCGCAGCGGTGACCACCCGCCCCACTCGGCGGTGTTGCGCTCGGGCCACTCCGGCTCGACGAGGTCGACGAGCACCAGCCCGGCCGCGACCACCTGGCGCACGAGGTCGCCGAGCGTGCGGTGGTGCTCGGCGTAGGTGACGAGACCGGCCTCGCTCTCCACGTACGGCGTGCGGTCGAAGTACGACGTCGTCGCGGTGAGGCCCTCCGGACCCGGCACGTCGGGGAACGCCCAGCGCACGGGGTGCGAGGTGGAGAAGACGAAGCGGCCACCGGGACGCAGCACACGGGCGGCCTCGCGCAGCACCGCGGCGCTGTCGGCCACGAAGGGGATGACGCCGTAGGCGGTGAACACCCGGTCGACCGAGGCGTCGGCGAGCGGCAGGGCGACGCCGTCGCACTGGAGGAGGGGGAGCGGCGGGCCAGCCGCCGCGGCGTCGATCCGGCGGGCGGTGCGGAGCATCCCGGCGGACAGGTCGCTGGCCACGACCCGGACGTCGCCGTGGTGGGTCGCGAGCCAGCGCGAGCACTGGGCGCCCCCGGCGCCGATCTCGAGCACCGTCATGCCGGGCCGGACCCCGACGAGGTCGAGCTCGGCCTCGGTCCAGCCCTCGGGTCCCCAGACGAACTCGGCGTCACCGAGGAAGCCGCCGTGCTCGGCCTGGTAGTCGGCGGCCTCGCCGTCCCACCAGGCCCGGTTCGCCCGCCCGGTCTCGGTCGCGTCGACCGGTCGTCGGCCGGCCTCGCTCACGGTCGCGGTCCTCGGGAGAGCGACCCGGGGGAGAGGGGTCCGTGGGCGCCCGCGGACGTTTTGCCCCGTGCGTGCGGACCCCGGTAGGGTGGGCGAGCACTCGCGTGTCCTCTGTGGGTCTCGCGTGCGCTCGTACCTTCCCATCGAATCCATCTGTCCACATCGGAGTTCCTACTACATGACTGCCAGCACGGTCGAGACGACCGCCCCTCAGGTTGCCATCAACGACATCGGCTCTGAGGAAGACCTCCTCGCCGCGATCGACGCGACGATCAAGCACTTCAACGACGGCGACATCGTCGAGGGTCGCATCGTCAAGGTGGACCGCGACGAGGTCCTCCTCGACATCGGCTACAAGACCGAGGGCGTCATCCCCTCGCGCGAGCTGTCGATCAAGCACGACGTCGACCCCAACGACGTCGTCGCCGTGGGTGACGAGGTCGAGGCCCTGGTCCTCCAGAAGGAGGACAAGGAGGGTCGTCTGATCCTGTCCAAGAAGCGCGCCCAGTACGAGCGCGCCTGGGGCACGATCGAGAAGATCAAGGAGGAGGACGGCGTCGTCACCGGCACCGTCATCGAGGTCGTCAAGGGTGGGCTCATCCTCGACATCGGCCTCCGTGGCTTCCTCCCGGCCTCGCTCGTCGAGATGCGCCGCGTCCGCGACCTCCAGCCGTACGTCGGCAAGGAGATCGAGGCCAAGATCATCGAGCTCGACAAGAACCGCAACAACGTGGTCCTGTCGCGCCGTGCCTGGCTCGAGCAGACGCAGTCCGAGGTCCGCACGACCTTCCTCAAGGAGCTCGGCAAGGGCCAGGTCCGCACCGGCACCGTGTCCTCGATCGTCAACTTCGGTGCGTTCGTCGACCTCGGTGGGGTCGACGGCCTCGTCCACGTCTCCGAGCTGTCCTGGAAGCACATCGACCACCCGTCCGAGGTCGTCGAGGTCGGCGACGAGGTCACCGTCGAGGTGCTCGACGTCGACATGGACCGCGAGCGCGTCTCCCTGTCGCTCAAGGCGACGCAGGAGGACCCGTGGCAGCACTTCGCCCGGACCCACGCGATCGGCCAGGTCGTCCCGGGCAAGGTCACCAAGCTCGTCCCGTTCGGTGCGTTCGTCCGCGTCGACGACGGCATCGAGGGCCTGGTCCACATCTCCGAGCTCGCCGAGCGCCACGTCGAGCTGCCCGAGCAGGTCGTCACGGTCGGCCAGGAGATCTTCGTCAAGGTCATCGACATCGACCTCGAGCGTCGCCGCATCTCGCTGAGCCTCAAGCAGGCCAACGAGGACGGCGCCAACCAGGTCGAGTTCGACCCGACCCTGTACGGCATGGCCGCCGAGTACGACGAGAAGGGGAACTACAAGTACCCCGAGGGCTTCGACCCGGAGACCAACGACTGGCTCGAGGGCTTCGAGAGCCAGCGCGAGACGTGGGAGAAGCAGTACGCCGAGGCGCACTCCCGCTGGGAGGCGCACCGCGCCCAGGTCGAGGCGGCCATCAAGGCCGACGCCGAGGCCGCCGGCGAGGCCGCCACGTCGTACTCCTCGGAGAGCAACGACGAGGACGAGGCGCCCGCCGCCCGTCCGGCCGCGCCGACCAACGAGGGCACCCTCGCCTCCGACGAGGCCCTCGCCGCACTGCGCGAGAAGCTCACCGGCAACTGAGCCACCGCGCCGCCCGCGGCGCCCCGGCTCGACACGAGGCCCGGTCCCCCACAGGGGGGCCGGGCCTCGGTCGTGCCGTCTCCGGTCGAGGGGTCAGTGGAGGCGGACGCGGGGGTCGAGGACGGCGTACAGCGCGTCGACGACGATGTTCGCGAGGACCACGGCGGCCGACGCGAGGAGGACGATGCCGATGATGACGGGCAGGTCCTGCTGGTTGATGGCGTCGACGGCGGTCTTGCCGAGCCCGGGCAGGCTGAACACCTGCTCGGTGACGACGGCGCCGCCGAGCAGCGCCCCGACGTCGATGCCGAACTGGGTCACCACCGGGGTCAGGGCGCTGCGCAGGGCGTGCCGGACGATGACCCGCCCCTCGCCGATGCCCTTGGAGCGCGCGGTGCGCACGTAGTCCTCCCCGAGGACGTCGAGCATCGACCCCCGGGTGAGGCGTGTGTAGGTCGCGGCCTGGACCAGCGCCAGGGTCAGCCACGGCAGGATCATGTGCTGGAGCCACCCCGTCAGCCCGCCCGCGAGCGGCGAGTACCCCCCGGCGGGGAAGATCGCGAACCCGTGCAGCGTCAGCTGGAAGTACAGGACGTACAGGAGGACGAGGCCGAGCAGGAAGCTCGGCATCGAGTAGAAGAACAGCGCGAACACGGTGAGCGACCGGTCGGTGAGCGAGCGGGGGCGGATCGCCGAGACCACGCCGTTCGTGACGCCGAGCGAGACCCAGATGACGGCCGCACCGACGACGAGCGAGGCGGTCACGGGCACGGCCGCGCCCATGATCGTCGTCACGGGGACCTGGTGGTAGTAGTCGTACCCGAGGTCGCCGCGCAGGGCCCGGCCGACGAAGCTGAGGTACTGCTTCCAGATCGGCTGGTCCAGCCCGAGGCGGTGCGAGATGAGGGCGACCGTCTCCGGGGTGGCCTGGCGGCCGGCGAGGGTGCGCGCCACGTTGTTCGGGGCGACGAAGAAGAGCGCGAAGACGGCCATCGTGATGAGCCACAGGACGACGAGGCCCTGGCCGATGCGACGGAGCAGGAAGGTGACCACGGTGTCTCCTCAGGAGCCGATGAGGCGGTCGCTGCGCGGGTCGAAGGCGTCCCGGACGCCGTCGCCGAACAGGTTGAAGGCCAGGGTGGTGACGAGCAGGGCGAGGCCGGGGAAGAAGACGAACCACCAGGACGTCGTGTAGTAGTTCGTGGCGGCGTTGATCATCCCGCCCCAGTCCGGGGTGGGCGGGGGCAGCCCCAGCCCGAGGAAGGACAGCGCCGCCTCGGTGAGGATGACGATGGGGATCAGCAGCGAGGTGTAGACGATGACCGGCGCGAGGACGTTGGGCAGGATGTCGACGAACATGATCCGCCGGTCGCTGGCCCCGAGCGAGCGAGCCGCCTCGACGAACTCACGCTCCCGCAGCGAGATGACCTGACCGCGGACGATGCGGGCCACCGACGCCCAGCTGAACGAGCCGATGACGACGATCGTCACGCCGAGGCTCGGTCCGGTGATCGACACGAGCGCGATCGCGACGAGGAGGAACGGCATCGACAGGACGATGTCGACGAGCCGGGCGAGGAGGGTGTCGACGATCCCGCCGAGGAAGCCGGCGACCAGCCCGACGACGACCCCGATGGCCACCGTGAGGGCCGTCGCGACCACCCCGACGAGCAGCGAGATCCGGGCCCCGTAGGCGATCCGGACGAGGATGTCGCGGCCGAGGTCGTCGGTGCCGAACCAGAAGGTCGACGTCGGGGCCACGGGCAGCCCGTCCGGGGAGAGGCCGGTCTGGCGGTACTGCTCGTTCGGTGGGTGCCCCGTGAGGGCGGCGACCACGGGTGCGCCGAGCGCCAGGAGCACGATGAACACGATGACGACGAGCGAGGCCATCGCGACCCGGTCGCGTCGCAGTCGTTGCCAGGCCAGCGCCCAGGGCGAGCGCCCCTCGATGCGGGGCGCCCGGGCGGGGGCGTCCGGGGGTCCCTCGTCGCCCTCCGGGCGGACCAGGGTGGTGTTCGGGTCGATGGTCATGCGGGCTGGTCCTCCTCGGTCAGGGCGATCTCGGTGTCCTCGACGTCGGGCCGCTCGGCCCGCAGGTCCTCGCCGCGGCGGAGCGGGTGGAGGCAGGCGCTCAGGTGGGCCGGCCCGTCGTCGAGGACCGGCGCGAGCGGGGGGTCGGTCCGGGTGCAGTCACCACGGGCCTTGGGGCAGCGGGTGTGGAAGCGGCACCCGGAGGGCGGGTTCGTCGGGGTGGGCGGGTCGCCGGCGAGCACGATGCGCTCCCGGCTGTCCGAGACGTCCGGGTCGGGGACCGGGAGCGCGGAGAGCAGGGCCCGGGTGTACGGGTGGCGGGGCCGGTCGAACAGCTCGGCGCCCGGGGCCACCTCGACCACCTTGCCGAGGTACATGACGGCGATCCGGTCGCTGACGTGCCGGACGACGGAGAGGTCGTGCGAGATGAAGACGTAGGTCAGCCCGAAGTCCTCCTGCAGGTCGAGGAGCAGGTTGAGCACCTGGGCCTGGATCGAGACGTCGAGGGCGGAGACGGGCTCGTCGCAGATGATGAGCCGTGGGCGCAGCGCCAGCGCCCGCGCGACCCCGATCCGCTGCCGCTGCCCGCCGGAGAACTCGGCGGGGAAGCGGTTGTAGTGCTCGGGGTTGAGCCCGACCCGCTCCATGAGCTCCTGGACCTTCGACTTCCGCTCCGCCCTCGTGCCGACCCCGTGGATCTCGAACGGGTCGCCGATGATCGACCCGACGCGCCGGCGCGGGTTGAGCGAGCCGTAGGGGTCCTGGAACACCATCTGCACCTCCCGCCGGACGGGTCGCATCGCGGTGCGGGAGAGGGTGCTGATGTCGCGGCCGTCGAACGTGATCGTCCCGGCGTCGATGTCGTACAGCCGCGTCATGCACCGGGCGAGCGTCGACTTCCCGCAGCCCGTCTCCCCGACGAGGCCGAGGGTCTGGCCCTCGAGGACGTCGAGCGAGACGTCGTCGACCGCGTGGACCTTCTCGGTCGCGCGGCGCAACAGCCCGCCGGAGCGCACCGGGAACGACTTCGTCACGTGGGACAGCGAGAGGAGGGGGGTGGTCATGGGGTCTCCTGGTGGGCGTGGCCGATCGTGAGCGGTGCGTCGGCCGGTGACGCCTCGGTGCCGGGCAGCCAGCACGCCGACCGGTGGGCCGGGTCCGAGCGGACGGGTCGCAGCGGCGGGTCCTCGGTGCAGGCCGAGAACGCCTGCGGGCACCGGGGCCGGAAGGGGCACCCGACCGGCAGGTCGATGAGCGACGGCGGCGCGCCGCGGACGGGCGTGAGCCGCGTCCCGGGCTCGCCGCGCGACGGCAGCGACCGGAGCAGGCCCTCGGCGTACGGGTGGTGCGGGTGGTAGAAGAGCGTCCGCCGCGGAGCCGCCTCCATCGCCCGGCCCGCGTACATGACGACGACGTCGTCGGCCATCTCCGCGACGACCCCGAGGTCGTGCGTGATGAGCACGATGGCGGTCCCGAACTGGTCCTGGAGGTGCTGCATGACCTCGAGGACCTGGGCCTGGACGGTGACGTCGAGCGCCGTCGTCGGTTCGTCGGCGATGAGCAGCGCCGGGTCCAGGGCCATCGCCATCGCGATCATCACCCGTTGGCGCATCCCGCCGGAGAACTGGTGCGGGTAGTCGTCGATCCGGCTCCGGGGGCGGGGGATGCCGACGAGCCCGAGCAGCTCGGCCGCCCGTTCCCGGGCGGCCGCCTTGCCCACCGCACGGTCGTGCGCCCGGATCATCTCCACGATCTGCCAGCCGACGGTGTAGTAGGGGTGCAGGCTGGAGAGCGGGTCCTGGAAGATCATCCCGATCCGGGCGCCGCGGATGCCCCGGAGCGTCTCCGGGTCCGCCCGGAGCAGCTCGGTGCCGTCGAACACCGCGGACCCGGACACCCGGGCGCCGCGGGTCAGGCCGGTGATGGTCTGGGTCGCGACGCTCTTGCCGGACCCGGACTCGCCGACGATCGCGAGGGTGGAGCCGCGAGCGACGTCGAAGGACAGGCCCCGGACGGCGTGGACCACGCCGTCCGGGGTGTCGAACTCGACGCGCAGGTCACGGACCTCGAGGAGTGACATGTCGGTACGTCCCGCGCTCTCGTGCTCAGCCGCCCTGCATCCCAGTCGACAGCCACACGTTCGTGGGGTCGTAGTTCTGGAAGGCCGGGACGTAGACGGCGCCGTGCACCTGCGAGGCGTGGTAGTTCGGCTGGTTCGGCTGGGTGATCGGGTAGAACGCGGCGTCCTTCATCACCTGCTGGTCGGCCTGGGCCCACAGGGCGCCGGCCTCCTCGGCGGTCGGAGCCTGGGAGGCCCGGGTGATGAGGTCGTCGGTCGTGGCGTTCTCGTAGAACCCGAAGTTGCTGCCGACCGGCGGGAACGCGGCCTTGCCGTTGAAGAGCGGTCCGAAGAAGGAGAGCGCGGCGTTGCCGTACCAGTCCGCGCCCCAACCGGCGACCGAGAGGTCCCAGACGCCGCCCTTGGCGACGGTCGGCACCTGGAGGTACTTCGTGTAGAAGTCCGCGTTCGGCGAGGGGACGCCGACGACCGTGATGCCGGCCTTGCCGAGGTCCTGCTGGAGGGTCTGGAAGGTCTTCGTGCTCCCCGCGGAGGAGTTGCGGTAGAGCACCTTGAGGGTGAGGCCGCTCGGGTACCCGGCCTGGGCCAGGAGCTGCTTGGCCTTCGCGACGTCGTAGGGGTAGGGGTCGAAGTTCTTCTCGCCGCCGACGATGTTCGCGGGCAGCACGTGGCTCAGCGGGGTGTTCAGCGTGTCACCGCCGAGGACCTGGATGATGTCGGCGCGGTTGATCGCGTGGGAGATCGCCTGCCGGACCTCGAGCTTGCCCATCGCCCCACCGTTGTTCGGCGAGACCGTGTTGTAGACGACGTACGGGTTGCTCGAGGCCGTGGGGCCGATGGTGAGGTTCGGGTCCTTCGCGGCGAGCAGGCCGGGCACGCGGGCGGCCGGCGGGTAGTTGTCGAAGGACATGTCGGCGCTCGGCGTTCCCGTCTCCAGCTGCTGCTGGGTGGAGTCCTGGCTGACCGTCTCGTCGATGACGACCTTGTCGACGTACGCCTTGCGGATCGGGTCGCTCTCGGCCGACCACGCCGGGTTGCGCTCGAAGGTGATGTTCTTCGTCGGCGTGTAGGCGGTGATGGAGTAGGGGCCGCTCGAGATGGTGTGCTGGGCCAGCTCCGCGCTCCCGGGGACGTAGTCCTCCCACTCGACCGGCGCGGGGGAGAAGGCCGGGAGGGTGAGCATGTCGACGAAGTAGCTCGCGGGCTGGGTGAGGGTGAAGACGACGGTGCGGTCGTCCTTGGCCGTGACACCGGAGATCTCGTGGCCGTCGAGGTAGGCCTTCATCGCGGCTGCGGTCGGCTCGACCTTCGCGAAGCCGTCGCAGAACTGGCTCATGCCGGCGATGAGGGTCTCGTAGTCGGGCAGCCCGCCGAACGGCTGGGCCGGGTTGCAGGTCCGCTTCACGCCGCGGACCACGTCCGCCGCGGTCACGTCACGGGCCGGGGTGGTGTCCCACCGGACGCCGGAGCGGAGGGTGATCGTGTACGTCTTCCCGTCGCTGCTGATGCCCTGGCCGGCGGTGGGGATGCTCTCGGCGATGTCGGGCACGGCGGTGGTCGTCTTCCCCTCCTCGGCGGGGTACGTGAACAGCTGCCGGCTCCACATCCGCAGGGCGAGGTAGCCGTTGGAGTAGTAGCTGATGTTCGGGTCCATGTAGTCGACGTCGCCGCTGCCGAGCATGTTGAGCGTCCCGCCCTTCACGGCCTCCCCGGCCGTGGAGGATGCCGGTGAGGCGCTGGTCCCGGTGCTGCTGCATCCGGCGAACACGAGGCCGGTCGCGCACAGCCCGGCGATGGTGCCGAGGCGTCGCTTTCGTGGTGTCATTGGTTCTCCCTGACGAGACTCACCGGTGGTGCCGGTGGTGCGAGGTTCACGCACAGGCCGCACGGTAGGAGCGGCTCGGGGGGCCGGCGGGCGGCGTCCCCCCGAACGACACGGGACCGTCACGGATCCGTCACACTCGGCGTCCCGGTGTGACGGAACCGTGTCGGAACGGCCCGGGGTCCGTGCCCCGGAGGGGGTCGCGGTGGCATGATGCGCCGGTGGCCAAGCGTGTGCTGCTCATCGAGGACGATGCCCGGGTCCGGCGGACCCTGCGCCTCGCCCTCCAGGACGAGGGGTACGACGTCACGGAGGCCGGCGACGGCGAGCAGGGTCTCGAGGCGCTGCACCGCGACGACCCCGACGTCGTGCTGCTCGACGTCACCCTGCCCGGGCTGGACGGGTTCTCGGTGTGCCGGCACATCCGCCACGAGAGCCGGATCCCGGTCATCATGGTCACCGCCCGCACCGACAGCCACGACGTCGTCGCGGGCCTGGAGGCCGGCGCCGACGACTACGTGACGAAGCCGCTCGTCGCCAAGGAGCTCTCCGCGCGCATCCGGGCCCTGCTGCGCCGGGTCGAGCCGGCGAGCGACCCGACGCCCCGCCGGGTGGTGGTGGGCGACCTGGCGGTCGGCCTCGACGACGGGGTCGTCACGCTCGAGGGTGCTCCGGTCTCGCTGACGCGCACCGAGTTCCGGCTCCTCGTCGAGCTCGCGCTGGCCGAGGGCCGGATCTGCAGTCGCGAGGACCTGCTCGAGCGCGTGTGGGGGTACGGCTACTTCGGCGACGCACGGATCGTCGACGTCCACGTCCGACGGCTGCGGACCAAGGTCGAGCGCGACCCGTCGAGCCCCCGGCACGTCGTCACCGTCCGTGGGCTCGGCTACCGGCTGGCGGGCTAGTGGCCCCGGGGGTCGTGGGTGTCGCACAGAGGCCGTCACGGTGGGTCGGGCGCTGGGGGATGCGCCGCCGTGTCGCGGTGGCGTTCGGCCTCCTGTCGTTCGTGCTGTCGCTCGTGCTCTCGGCGGTCGCCTGGGCCCTCGTCACGCGGTCGGTGCTCAGCGAGGCGCAGGCCGCGTCATTGGCGGCGACCTCGGTCGACGCCGGGCAGCTCGAGGCCCGGATGGCCGCACAGGGCGCGTCCGCAGCGGTCGCCCTCGAGGACCTGCCGCGCACCCGGGCGGTGGCGGCCCTGGCCAACGTGGGCGAGCGCTGGTACGCCTCCGATCCCACCCTGGGCCCGACGACGCTGCCCAGCGAGCTGCGGCGCGCCGTCGACGCCCAGCACGTCGCCACCCAGCGGGTGGAGGTCGACGGAACCCTCTACCTCCTCGTCGGGATGCCCGTGCCCGGGCGGGACGGGACCTTCTTCGAGCTGTACCCGATGTCCGGTCCCGAGCAGGCGGGGCGGGCGCTGCTCCTCGGCCTCGCCGCGGGCACGGTGGTCACCGTCCTCCTCGGCGTGGGGCTCGGCCGGGTCGCGAGCCGGGTGGCCCTGCGGCCCCTCGAGCGGCTCAACGCCGCCGCCGCTGCGGTCGCGTCCGGCCGGATCGGGGTCCGCCTCGAGGACGCGGACGACCCGGACCTCGCGGCCCTCACCGAGTCCTTCAACCGCACCGCGGCCGACCTCGACCGGCGCGTCGTCGCCGACGCCCACTTCGCGACCGACGTCAGCCACGAGCTCCGCACGCCGCTCACGACGATGCTCAACTCGATGCAGGTGATCCTCCACCGCCGGGGCGACCTGCCCGACGAGCTGGACGAACCGGTGTCGCTGCTGGCCGAGGAGCTGACCCGCTTCCGGCACCTCGTGACGGACCTGCTCGAGATCGCCCGCTACGAGGCCGGCGACGAGCTCGTCCTCGACGCCGTGCGACTGGGCGACCTCGTGCGCCGGGCCGCGGACGAGGAGGCGGGGCGGGCGGTGACCCACCTCGGTCCGGGTGCCGACGACCTCGTGCTCGAGGTCGACAAGCGACGCCTGGAACGGGTCGTCGCGAACCTCGTGCGGAATGCGGAGATCCACGGCGGCGGCTGCACCGAGGTCCGGGTCGAGCGCGACGGTGAGCGGGCCCGCATCCTCGTCGACGACGCGGGGCCGGGCATCCCGCAGGAGCAGGCCCAGCGGGTCTTCGACCGGTTCACCCGCGGCCAGGGCACCAGCTCGTCGGGCGTCGGACTGGGTCTGGCGATCGTCCTGCGCCACGTGGCGCTGCACGGGGGCGACGTGCGCGTCGTCCCGGGGCCGGAAGGAGGTGCCCGCTTTGTCGTCGACCTACCGCTGGGGCCCGGCCGCTGACCGCCACGGGCCGTCGTGCGGACGGCGCGCGGCGGTGGCCGCGGGGCTCGCGGCCCTGCTGCTCGCGGGGTGCGGCATCGGGCCCGAGGCGCACCCGGTGATCGTCGGTGCCGACCAGTCGGGCGTCGGGCAGCCGACGCGTCGGCCGGACCTGCGGGTGGTCTCCGTCGACGTCTTCCTGCTCCGCGACGACCGGCTCGTCCGGGTCACCCGTGCGGTGGAGTCGGCGGTCGGGATGCACGCGGCCCTGCTCGCGCTGACCCAGCCGCTCTCCCGGTCCGAGGTCGACCAGGACCTCCGGACGGCCCTGCCCGCGTCGGCGACCCCGCCGTCGGGCAGCATCACCGGGTCGGTCGCCCGGGTGACCATGCCCGAGGGCTTCGACCGCCTCTCCCTCCACGAGCAGGTCGGGGCGATGAGCCAGATCGTCTGGACCGTCACGACCCACACGAGTGCCGGGGCGGTGCGGCTCGTCGACGACGGCCGGGACATCCCCGTCCCCGACGGCCAGGGGGTGCTCAAGGACCGTCCGGTGGGTCCGACCGACTACCTCGACTGGGCGCCGGGCTCCCCGGCGGGGACGCGCGTGACAGGCTGACCGGCATGGCACGCAGCATCGCGACGAACACGACGGTCGACCTCGACGGGCTCCTGGAGTTCGTCCGGCCCCGCCACCACATGGTCCTCATGACGACCCGCGGCTCGGACGGGCGTCCCCAGGCCTCGCCGGTCACCGGAGGCGTCGACGACGCCGGCCGGATCGTCATCACGAGCTACCCGGAACGGGCCAAGGTGCACAACGCGCGCCGCGACCCGCGGTGCGGCGTCGTGGTGCTGTCCGACGACTTCGGCGGGGCCTGGGTCCAGGTCGACGGCGACGCCGAGGTGGTCGATGCGCTCGACGACGTCGAGCCGTTCGTCGAGTACTTCCGCAACATCGCCGGCGAGCACTCCGACTGGGACGAGTACCGGCAGGCGATGGTCGACCAGGGGAAGTCGCTGCTGCGGATCACGCCGACGCGCTGGTCACCGATCGCCACCGGGGGCTTCCCCGCCCGTCTGGCCGGCGCGTGACCCGGGCGACGGCCCGCTAGGGTCGGCCGCATGCTGCGCATCGGGCTCACGGGGGGCATCGGGTCCGGCAAGTCCACCGCGGCCCGGGCCCTGGCCGACCTCGGCGCGGTCGTGGTCGACGCCGACGCGGTGGCCCGGGAGGTCGTCGAGCCCGGCCGTCCGGCACTGGACGAGATCGCGCACCGCTTCGGTGCGGACGTCATCGCCGAGGACGGCGCCCTCGACCGGGCGGCGCTGGGCCGCATCGTCTTCGGCGACCCCGGTGCCCTGCGCGACCTCGAGGCCATCACGCATCCGGCGATCTGGGAGCGCACCGCGGAGCTGGTCGGTGCGGCCCCGCCGGACGCCGTCGTCGTCCACGACATGCCGCTCCTCGTCGAGAAGGACATGGTGGGGGAGTACCACCTCGTCCTCGTCGTCGGCGCCGCCGAGGAGACGCGGGTGCGACGCCTCGTCGCCGACCGCGGGATGACCGAGGAGGACGCCCGGGCCCGGATCGCGGCCCAGGTGGACGACGACCGGCGGAGAGCAGCGGCGGACGTGTGGCTCGACAACGAGGGCACGCCGCAGGCGCTCGAGGTGGCGGTCCGCCGGCTCTGGCACGAGCGGCTCGAGCCCTTCGGGACGAACCTCCGCAGCGGGGCGCGCAGCCGGCTCCCGGCCCCGGTGCTCAGCCCGCCGGACCCCGACTGGCCCGCGGCCGCCGCCCGGCTCCTGGCGCGCGTGCGGCAGGCGGTCGGCGACGCGGCGGTGACCCTCGACCACATCGGGTCCACGGCCGTGCCGGGCCTGGCCGCGAAGGACGTCGTCGACCTCCAGGTCGGGGTGCGCTCCCTGGCCGACGCGGACCGGCCGGTGTTCGTCGGGGCGATGGCGGCCGCGGGCTTCCCGCGCGTCGAGGGGAACACCGCCGACCACGGCAAGGACGGGTCACCGTGGCCCAAGCGCTTCCACGGCTCGGCCGACCCGGCGCGGGTGGCGCACGTCCACGTCCGCGAGGTCGGGTCACCGGGCTGGGAGTTCGCCCTGCTCTTCCGCGACTGGCTGCGCGCCGTACCGGACGAGCGCGACGCGTACGCGGCGACCAAGACGCACCTCGCGGGGCGCCTCGCGACCTCCGAGGAGTACGCGGAGGCGAAGGATCCGTGGTTCGACGCCGCGTGGCACCGGGCGCGCGCGTGGGCGGCGGACACCGGCTGGCGGCCACCCACGTCCTGACCGGGGTGCAGCCGAGGCCCGGGGGTGTCGGTGCCGCGGCATACCGTAGGAGCATGCGTCCCACCACCGAGCTCCAGCGCCGCGTCGCGCCGTTCGAGGTCGTCTCCGAGTTCTCGCCTGCCGGTGACCAGCCGAAGGCGATCACCGAGCTGGCACGGCGGATCAACGCGGGGGAGCAGGACGTCGTCCTCCTCGGCGCCACCGGCACGGGCAAGTCGGCCACGACGGCCTGGCTCGTCGAGCAGGTGCAGCGCCCGACCCTCGTCATGGCGCCGAACAAGACGCTCGCCGCCCAGCTGGCCAACGAGTTCCGCGAGCTGCTGCCGAACAACGCGGTCGAGTACTTCGTCAGCTACTACGACTACTACCAGCCCGAGGCGTACGTCCCGCAGTCGGACACCTACATCGAGAAGGACTCCTCGATCAACGACGAGGTCGAGCGGCTGCGGCACAGCGCCACGAACAGCCTGCTCACCCGTCGTGACGTCGTCGTCGTCGCCTCGGTGTCCTGCATCTACGGCCTCGGCACGCCGCAGGAGTACGTCGAGCGGATGGTCCCGCTGCGTGTCGGCGACGAGGTCAACCGTGACGACCTCCTCCGCCGCTTCGTGCAGATGCAGTACACCCGCAACGACCTCGCCTTCACCCGTGGCACCTTCCGGGTCCGGGGCGACACCGTCGAGATCATCCCGGTGTACGAGGAGCACGCCCTGCGCATCGAGTTCTTCGGCGACGAGGTCGAGGCGCTCTACACGCTCAACCCGCTGACCGGCGAGGTGGTGCGCGAGGAGCAGGAGATGTACGTCTTCCCGGCCTCGCACTACGTCGCCGGCCCGGCCCGGATGGAGCGGGCGATCGCGGGCATCGAGAAGGAGCTCGAGGAGCAGCTGTCCGCGTTCGAGAAGCAGGGCAAGCTCCTCGAGGCCCAGCGGCTGCGGATGCGCACGACCTACGACATCGAGATGATGCGCCAGATCGGGTCCTGCTCCGGCATCGAGAACTACTCGATGCACATCGACGGGCGCTCCCCGGGCTCGGCGCCGAACTGCCTCCTCGACTACTTCCCCGAGGACTTCCTGCTCGTCATCGACGAGTCGCACGTCACGGTGCCGCAGATCGGGGCCATGTACGAGGGCGACATGTCGCGCAAGCGCACCCTCGTCGAGCACGGCTTCCGGCTGCCGTCGGCGATGGACAACCGCCCGCTGAAGTGGGAGGAGTTCCTGGGGCGCATCGGGCAGACCGTGTACCTGTCGGCGACGCCCGGCTCGTACGAGCTGGCCAAGGGTGACGGGGTCGTCGAGCAGATCATCCGCCCCACCGGGCTCATCGACCCCGAGATCGTCCTCAAGCCGACGAAGGGCCAGATCGACGACCTGCTCCACGAGATCCGGCTGCGCACCGACAAGAACGAGCGGATCCTCGTCACGACCCTCACGAAGAAGATGGCCGAGGACCTGACCGACTACCTCCTCGACAAGGGGATCCGGGTGCGGTACCTCCACTCGGACATCGACACCCTGCGCCGCGTCGAGCTGCTCCGCGAGCTGCGCCTCGGCGAGTACGACGTCCTCGTCGGCATCAACCTGCTCCGGGAGGGCCTGGACCTTCCGGAGGTCTCCCTCGTGGCGATCCTCGACGCCGACAAGGAGGGGTTCCTGCGCAGCGCACGTTCGCTCATCCAGACCATCGGCCGTGCCGCGCGCAACGTGTCGGGCCAGGTGCACATGTACGCCGACAAGCTGACGCCCTCGATGGCCGAGGCCGTCGACGAGACGCAGCGGCGTCGCGAGAAGCAGATCGCCTACAACCTCGCGCACGGCGTCGACCCGCAGCCGCTGCGCAAGAAGATCGCCGACATCACCGACATGCTCCAGCGCGAGGACGCCGACACCGAGGAGCTGTTGGGCTCCGGTCGGGCCCGTTCCCGCGGCAAGGCCGACGGCGGACGTGGCGGTCGGGGCACGGTGGCCGCCGACGCCGACGCCGCGATGGGGACGCGACGCGGGCAGAGCCTGCCCGCCAGCGAGCTGGCGAACCTCATCCAGGAGCTCACCACGCAGATGCACCAGGCCGCGACCGACCTGCACTTCGAGCTCGCCGCCCGGCTGCGTGACGAGATCGGTGACCTCAAGAAGGAGCTGCGGCAGATGAGCGAAGCGACGCGGTGACGCCTCCGGGCCCGGCGCACTGACAGCCGTCAGGGCGCCCGGTGCTGGGGTTCGGTGGTGCGGGTGCGGCCGGTGGTGGAGATCCAGGTGATGGTGCCGTCGGGGGTCATCGTGTAGCGCCAGCGGCCGGTGCTGTTTCATCCGGTGGTGGCGTCGGCAGAGGCCGGCGAGGTTGGCGGGGGTGGTGGGGCCGTCGGGCCAGGGTCGGGTGTGGTCGAGGTCGGTGTGGTCGGCGGGTCGGGTGCAGCCCCACATGCGGCAGGTGCCGTCGCGGGTGGTGACGAGCTCGCGCATCGCTCTGGGTGGCCGGTAGCGCCGGACTGGTGTGGGAGGCGAGGGTGCCGGTGTGGGCGTCGAGGACGGCGCGGGCGACGTCGAGGGGGAGGGTCTTCAGGAGTCCGGCGACGGTGTGGGGTTCGACCCAGCCGAGCCCGGCGAGCCGGGTGCCGGAGACCGCGCAGCCGTCACTGACCGGGTGGACGACGGTGGCGAGGTCACCCGCGGTCTCGGGGCTCATCTCGACCCAGGACAGCTCCTCGCGGGAGGCGGGGGTGAGGTCCCCGAGGCGGACGAGCTCGCCGGTGTCGTGGTCGATGACCGTGTCGTCGTCGCCACGGTCGTACCGGACCCGGGTCGTCTCGCTCTGGTCCTCGGGCACGGGCACTCCGGTGACGACGGGCACCCCGAGGGTGACCTTCGCGGTGACGTGCACGTTGCGCAGCAGCAGGTCCCCGAACGCGTCCGCGCGGGACTCCGGCACCGACAGGTCCGGGTCGACGGCGCGGTACTCCCCGGCGAGTGACTCGACCGCACTCCACGCGGCGGCACTGGTCGCGGTGGGCAGCGACGCGAACCACTCCGTCAACCCGTCGACGCCGGGCCGGACCTCCACGGTCCGGCACCTGCGGGTCTTCGCGGCGTGCGCGGCGACCTGGTCCGCGGCCACCCGCGCCGCCACCGCCCGTGCGGAAGACGTGACCCGGGCCGGATCCATCGCCGCCAACCGCGGCGCGAGCTCGGCATCCACCCGCAGGCACGCGTCGACGTCGAGCCCGGCGCACGCCTCGACCACCTTGTGCGCGCTCGAGACCGGCAGGTCGCCGGCCAGCACCAGGTCACGCGTGGCCGGGAACCGCTCACCCAGCGCGGCCCCGAGCGCGGCCTTCCGACCCGCCAGCCCCTCCGTCACCCCCGTCGCGAGACTCATCTCCGCGGCGGCCATCGCGTCGACGTACCCCACCGGGTGGACCCGCTCCCACGGACCCGACTCGTGCATCGTCGTCTCGACCCGAGCACCCCACGCCCCGAGCACCGCGACCAGACCGTCCGCGCAGTTCGCGACCGCCTGCGCCTCCCCGGCGAGCTCGAACGCCTCCACCGGACCCAGCCCGCGCCCCTCCGCGGCGACCTCACGAGCCACCACCGCGCACCCCTCACGCAGTGCCGCGATGCGGCTGCTGAGCTGCCCCCTGTCCATACCTCATCATACCGAACACCTGTTCGACACGCAAGGTCTGGGCCACACCTGTTCGCCTCCAGCAGAACAATTTCCGGCCGCGTACACGAACTGACACATTCGTCGATTCGTGTACGGGGAGGCGTCGCTCGGGTGCAGGCGGCCGGTCGGCGCCGGCGTCCACGAACCGACGCAGTCGTCGAGTCCTGGCCTCAGCCGGTGTTCTGGAGGCCGGCCGCGAGGCCGTTGACGGTCAGCAGCATCGGGCGGTGCCACTCCGACCCGTCGTCCTCCCCGGCGGCGCGGTACTCCGCGAGCCCGCGGAGCAGGAGGTGGCTCAGCATGTCGACGAACGGGCGACGGAGCCCGACGGCGGTGTGCAGGTGCGGCTTCCGCTCCAGCATCTCGTCCTGCTGCAGCATCTCGAGCAGCATGCGCCGGGTGAGCGCCAGCTCGGTGCGCACCCGCTCCGCGAGGTCGGGGCGGCCGCCGAGGGCCAGGAAGCCCGCCGCGAGGTCGTCGTCGGTCTTGGCCAGGCTCATCTCCGCGACGTCGATGAGCGCCGCGAACACCGGCCACTCGCGGTAGGCCTCGCGCGCACGGTCGAGGTCGTCGAGCGCGGCCAGGCCGGTCCCGAGCCCGTACCAGCCGGGGAGGTTCACCCGGGTCATCGACCAGGCGAAGACCCACGGGATGGCGCGCAGGTCGTCGAGGCTGCGTCCCGACTCGGCGCCGCTGCGCCGGGAGGGCCTGGACCCGAGCCGCAGGTCGGCGAGCAGGTCGAGGGGGCTCGACATCGCGAAGAAGTCGGCGAAGCCCGGCTGCTCGACCAGGGAGCGGAAGGCGCGACGGCTCGCCACGTCGACGGCCTCGCCGACGTCGGAGTACCGCTCCAGGGCCTCGTCGCGGGCGCGGGCGTGCCCGGGGGAGTCGGTGAGGAGCACGGCCGACGCGACGCGCTCGAGGTGCTGCTCGGCGATCCGGACGTCCGCGTACCGGGCGAAGATCACCTCGCCCTGCTCGGTGACCTTGAACCGGCCGTCGACGGAGCCGGTCGGCTGGGCCGCGATGGCCCGGTGCAGCGGACCGCCGCCGCGCCCGAGGGAGCCTCCGCGGCCGTGGAAGAGGGTGAGCTCGACGGCGTTCCGCTCCGCCCACGTGACCAGGCTCACCTGCGCCCGGTGCAGGGCGATGGTCGCGGACGCGGGTCCGACGTCCTTGGCGGAGTCCGAGTACCCGAGCATCACCTCGACGCGGCGGTCCACTCGCGCCAGCCAGGCGACGGTGGACGGCAGGGTCACCCACTCCTCCAGCGTCCGGTCGGCGGCGTCGAGGTCGGCGCCGGTCTCGAACAGCGGCACGACGTCGAGGCCGAGCGAACGGTCGCCGACGGCGAGCCGGGCCAGGGCACGGACGGCCACGAGGTCGGCGGCGCACTGGCTGAACGACACGACGTACCGACCGCAGCACCTGCGGCCCCAGCGCTGCTGGAGCCACGCCATGACCCGGAGGGTGTCGAGCACCTCGCGGGTGTGCGCACCCGGGGCCGCCACGAGCGCCGGCCAGCCGTCGACGGCGAGCCGGTCGAGGAGGGCCGGGTCGGCCGCTGCCGCCTCCGGGTTCGCCGGGCGGACGTCCTCCGGCAGGAGCGAGAGCGCCTCGGCGAGGGCGGCGCGGTGCACCGCGGAGTGCTGGCGCACCTCGAGCTCGGCAAGGTGGAAGCCGAACGTCTGCACCATCCAGACGACGTCCTGGAGCTCGCCGTAGGCGGTCCGCGCGTCACCGGCGGCGACGAGCGACTCCTGGACGAGGGCGAGGTCGGCCAGGGCCTCCTCCGGACCCGCGTACGCGGTGCCGGCGCGCTCGTCGCGGGTGGCGGCGAGGCGGGCGGCGACGACGAGCAGCTTCTGCCGGTGCGGCTCGTTGGGGGAGTCCTTGGTGACCTCCGCGAGCAGCCGGGGGTGGGCGGCGGCGTCGTTGGCGAGCGCGTCGCGCAGGGTGGCGGTGGGCGGCGTCGACTCCTCGTCGACCGTGATCATCCGGGCCACCCGGTCGACGGCGTCGTACAGCACCTCGAGGGCCTGGTCGGCGTGGGCCCGGACGGTCTCCCGGGTCACCTCGGAGGTGACGAAGGGGTTGCCGTCGCGGTCGCCCCCGACCCACGAGCCGAAACGGATGATCGGGGGGAGCGGGCGCTCGGCCGGCCGGACGTCGTCGCCGAAGGCGGCCTCGACGGCTCGCTGGAAGCGGGGGACCGCGTGGATCAGCGACTGACGGAAGACCGTGAGGACGGTCTTGACCTCGTCCGCGGGCGTCGGCCGGGTGATGCGCAGGGTCGACGTGCGCTGGAGGATGTCGATGTCCTCGAGCATCCGGCGGACCGCGCGGTGGCGCTCCGACGGCCCCGAGCCGGGGTCGTCGTGGGTGTCGAGGTGCTCGGCGATGCGGCGGAGCGCGGACGCGACGGCACGCCGCCGGGCCTCGGTGGGGTGCGCCGTGAACACGGGATGGATGCGCATCCGCTCGACCCGCTCACGGGCGTCCGGCCCGGCAGCCGCGACCGCGGGGGCGATGTCCCCGGTCTCCGCGCCCCCGCCGAACTCGCCGTCCTCGCTGCGCAGCGACCGGGCGCGGTGCCGCTCCTCGGCGAGGTTCGTCAGGTGGAGGTGCACGGTGAGGAGCCGGGCGATGTGGGAGATGGTGCTCGGGTCGAGGGCAGCCACGAGGGCCGCCGGGTCGCCGTCCTCCTCGCCCCGGCAGCGACGCTCCAGGGCGTCGGTGATCTCCAGGAGCTCGGCACGTCCCGACTCCTCGACCACCTGCCGGTGCAGGTTCGTGAGCAGGGAGAGGTCCTCGAGCATGCTCGCCATGGGCCCAGCCTAGGAGGAACCGGCCAGGTCGCGCCGGTGCGTCCACCCACGGTTAGGCTGGCGCGGTGCACCCGGCCCTCCTCAGCGCGACGACGCCCGACCTCGACCTGGCGCCGTGGGTGTGGTGGCTGACCATCGGGGTCGCGGCGGCCGTCCTCGCCTTCGACGTCGTCGTCATCGCGCGGCGTCCGCACCGTCCGTCGACGCGTGAGCTGGTCTCGGCCCTGGCGGTCTATGTCGGGGCGGCGGTGCTGTTCGGGCTGGGGATGTGGTGGCTCGCCGGCGGGCAGCTGGCGGGGGAGTTCTTCGCGGGCTGGCTCACCGAGTACTCGCTCTCGGTCGACAACCTCTTCATCTTCATCCTCATCATGGCCGGCTTCTCGGTGCCGGAGAAGTACCAGCAGTTCGCGCTCATGGTCGGGATCGTCATCGCCATCGTCCTGCGCGGGATCTTCATCGCGGTCGGTGCGGCCGCGATCAACAACTTCAGCTGGATCTTCTACGTGTTCGGGGCCTTCCTGGTCTTCACCGCCGTCAAGCTCGCGAGCGGCGGGGAGACCGACGACGACCAGTACGAGCAGAACCGGTTCATGCGGCTCATGTCGCAGCGCTTCGCCGCGACCGAGGAGTACGACGGGACGAAGCTGTTCACGCGGCGCGACGGCACTCGGCTGGCCACGCCGCTGTTCTTCGTCATCCTCGCGCTCGGCACCACGGACCTGCTCTTCGCGCTCGACTCGATCCCGGCGATCTACGGGCTGACCCGCGAGCCCTACCTCGTCCTCGTGGCGAACCTGTTCGCGCTCATGGGGCTGCGGCAGCTCTACTTCCTCATCGGTGGCCTGCTCAAGAAGCTGGTGTTCCTCAGCTACGGGCTCGCGCTGCTGCTGGCGTTCATCGGGGTCAAGCTCATCCTCCACGCCCTGCACGAGAACGAGCTCGCGTTCGTCAACGGTGGCGAGCCGGTCGGCGTCCCGGAGATCCCGATCTCGGTCTCGCTGCTCGCGATCGTCGTCATCCTCGGCGTCACCACCGTCGCGAGCCTCTGGGCGAGCAACCGCCACCGCGAGCTCGTCGACGACTGAGGTCCCTCAGGTCGCGACCGACTCTGCCGGGTCCTTCCGGGCGCCGAGCCCGAGGATGAGCGCCGACGCGGCGACGACGAGGACCATGCCGACGAGCTGGGTCGGCCTGAGCCGCTGCCCGAGCACGAGCAGGCCGGCCAGCGCGGCGACGGCCGGCTCGAGGCTGAGCAGGATCCCGAACACCTGGGCGCGCAGCCGCCGGAGGGCGAGCAGCTCGAGGGAGTAGGGGAGCACGGAGGACAGGACGGCGATGCCGAGCCCCTTGACCAGGGTCGGGCCCGTCCAGTCCGGGATGCTGGCCACCCCGAACGGGAACGTGACGACGGTCGCGAAGACCATCGCCAGGGCCAGCCCCTCGAGCTTCGGGAACTCCGCACCCGTGCGGCCCGACAGCACGATGTAGGCGGCCCAGAACCCACCGGCCGTGAGCGCGAGCGCGATCCCGGTCCACTCCAGGTCCGCGAACGGGACGTGCAGGGCGTCGGAGATGAGGACCACGCCACCGGCCGCGGCGAGCACGGCGAAGCCGTCGAGCAGCCGCCGCGAGAGCACCGCGGCGAGGGTGAGCGGGCCGATGAACTCGATGGTGACCGCGACGCCGATCGGCAGGTGCGCCAGCGAGCCGTAGAACGAGTAGTTCATGAGGCCGAGCGCGACACCGAACGCGGCGACGGTGGCCCAGGCCCGGCGGGAGTGGCCGCGCCAGCGGGGGCGCACGAGGGCCACGAGGAGGACGGTCGCGAAGAGCAGCCGCATGACGACCGAGCCGCCGGCCCCGATGACCGGGACGAGGGTCTGCGCGAGCGCTCCACCGAACTGGACGGAGACGATCCCCGCGAAGACGAGAACCGGCGCGGGGAGGCGGTCGGCGGTCGTCACCGGGTCAGGCTAACGGCGCCGAAGCGGTCTCGATGACCCGCGTCCGCGGCAGGTCACCAGCCGCGGGCCCGCCACTGGTCGAGGTGCGGGCGCTCGTCGGCCAACCGACCGTCGTCGCCGTGGCCGGGGTAGAACCAGGTGTCGTCGTCGTACACGCCGAAGACCCGCTCCACGACGTCCGCGTACAACGACTCGAAGCTCTGCCCGGGGTCCTTGGTGTTGCCGACGCCGCCCGGGAAGAGCGAGTCGCCCGTGAAGAGGTGGGTCGTCCCGTCGGGGGCGTGCCACGCAAGGGCCACCGAGCCCGGGGTGTGCCCCCGCAGGTGGACGACCTCGAGCACGAGGTCCCCGACCCGCACCGAGTCGCCGTGCCGCAGCCGGACGTCCGGCGGCCGGGGCAGCGCGTCCGCGTCGTCGTCCCCGGCGTAGGTGCGGGCCCCGGTGGCCCGCGCGACGTCCTCGAGGGCCCGGACGTGGTCCCAGTGCTGGTGCGTCGTCACGAGGTGGTCCAGCCGACCCGTTCCCTCGGCGACGAGCGCGAGGCAGCGGTCGGCGTCGTCCGCGGCGTCGACCATCAGCTGCTCGCCGCTCGCGGTGCACGTCACGAGGTAGACGTTGTTGTGCATCTCCGAGACGGCCATCTTGCGGATCGTCGCGGCGCCGAGCTCGCGGACGTCGGTGGGGCCGCCCGGGGAGACGTGGCCCGTGTACGCCACGGTCAGCCCACCTGCCCGAGGTGGGGGAGCGGGTCGGCCGAGACGCCCGAGGTGTCGCCGCGGGTCAGCCAGGCGAGGAGCCCGGCCCGGCTGCCGGTGACCTCGGACGCACCGGTCCCCACGGTCCACTCCTCGCCCTCGGTCGAGCGGAGGGTGAGGTCCGGCGCGTCGTCGTCGCGGCGCAGCAGCCCCACCTTCCGGTCGATGAACAGCGTCAGCAGCTCGGGCTCGATGTCGGCGAACCCGAACCCGGCGTCGAGGTCGACGTGGTGGATGACGACCTCCCGCAACCGCATGTACGGCAGGTCCTCGGAGCGGACCAGCGCGACTCCGGGGGTGCGCTCGAGGAGACGGCCGGCATGCTCCGGACCGAGCTGGTCGAGCTCGACCCGGACGGTGGCGGCCGTCCGGCGGAGGTCCTCGAGCTGGGCGTCGCGGTCGCGCCCGGCGCCCGCGTCGATCTCCGCGTCCCGCGCCTCGGACGACGCGTACATCGGGTCGCCCGTGCCGTCGACGGTCGCCCGCACCAGCCGCCCGATGGCCTCGGCGTTGCGGGCGACATGGGTCACGACGTGGCCACGGGTCCACCCGGCGCACAGGCTCGGCGCCCCGATGTCGTCGAGGTCGGCCACGGTGCGGTCCAACAGGGCGGTGTGGCGGTCCAGTGCGGCGAGGAGGTCGGGAGCGTCGTCAGCCATGGCCTCGACGCTACTCCGCGGCGCGGGCCCGCTCGGCCTCCTCGATCGCGTCCGCCGCCTGGACGAGCGCGAGGTGCGAGAAGGCCTGGGGGAAGTTGCCGACGAGTCGGTCGGTGTGCGGGTCGTACTCCTCGCTGAGGAGCCCGAGGTCGTTCGAGACGGCGATGACCCGCCGCATCATCGCGTGCGCGTCGTCCAGGCGGCCGCACCGGGCGTAGGACTCGGCCAGCCAGAAGGAGCACGCGAGGAACGGGTTCTCCTCGCCGTCGAGCCCGTCGACGCCGCTCTCGGTGCGGTACCGCCGGAGGAAGCCGTCCTTGAGGAGGTCCTCCTCGACGGCCTTGATCGTGCCCTGCACCCTCGGGTCGTCGCCGGGGAGGAACCCCACCGTGGGGATGAGGAGCAGGGAGGCGTCGAGCTCGTGGGTGTCGTAGTGCTGCGTGAAGGTGTTGCGCGCCGCGTCGTACCCGCGCTCGCACACCTCGGCGTGGACCCGGTCCCGCAGCTCACGCCAGCGGTCGACGTCGCCGGCATGACCGTGCTCCTCGACGGCACGGACGGCCCGGTCGAACGCCGCCCACACCATCACCCGGGAGTGCGTGAAGTGCCGGGCCGGGCCGCGGATCTCCCACAGGCCGTGGTCGGCCTGGTCCCAGTGGTCGGCGAGGTCGTCGACGAGGAGGCGCTGGACCTCCCAGGTCTCGTGGGACTCGCTGAGGCCGGCCTTGCGGGCGCGGTCGAGCGAGATCATCACCTCGCCGAGCACGTCGCTCTGGCGCTGGTCGACGGCGCCGTTGCCGATCCGGACCGGGAGGGACCCCTCGTAGCCCGGGAGGTGGTCGAGCTCGCGCTCGGTCAGGTCGCGGGAGCCGTCGACCGCGTACATGATCTGCAGGTCGGCCGGGTCGCCGGCGACGGCACGCACGAGCCAGTCGCGCCACAGCCTCGTCTCCTCGACGTACCCGCAGCCGAGGAAGGCCTCGAGGGTCAGCGAGGCGTCGCGCAGCCAGCAGAACCGGTAGTCCCAGTTGCGCCCCCCGCCGATGTCCTCGGGCAGGCTGGTCGTCGGGGCGGCGACGATCCCGCCGCGCACCTCGTCGGTCAGGAGCCGGAGGACGAGGAGGGAGCGCGTCACCGCGTCGCGGTACGGTCCGTGGTGGCCGTGCCGGGAGGCCCAGTCGTCGAACTGGCGCACCGTGTCCTCGATCCGCGGGTCCACGTCGAGGGCCTCCGGCACGTCGCACCACGACGAGACGCAGGTCGTCGAGAACCACAGCCGGTCGCCCGCCCGGACCGTGAACCGGTCGCGGTGGTGGTGGTCCTCCGGTTCGGGCAGCCGGGAGCCGCGCAGGACGAGCATGTCGGGCCCCGCGATGGCCCGGATGACCGTGTCGCCGTCCGCGTCGGTGACGCGCGACACCCAGGGCAGGATCTTCCCGTAGCCGGTGCGCACGACCCACTCGTGGAGCATCGGGACCTCGCCCTCGAGGCCCTCGACGACGCGGAGCAGGTCGGCCCGCCCGTCACCGAACGGCATGAGATCGGTCACCCGCACCCGGCCGTGCGCCGTCTCGTGGACGGTGTCGAGGACGAAGCTGTTCTCCCGGTAGGAGCGGGTCGAGGTGGCCTCGCCCTCGGGCCCGAGCAGCCAGCGTCCGTGCTCGTCGGTGCCCAGGATCGCCGCGAAGCACGCGGGGGAGTCGAACCGGGGCAGGCAGAGCCAGTCGACGGACCCGGCCCGGCTCACGAGGGCTGCGCGCTCGGTGTCCCCGAGCAGGGCGTACTCGGCGATGGGGGTGCTCATCCTCCGACCCTAGACGTCGCGGGCGCGCGGATGAGAGGGGTGTCGGTGGGTCCACCTAGCATGTCTCGGGTGACTCATGACCACCTCGTCGTCCGTGGCGCCCGCGAGCACAACCTCAAGGACGTCAGCATCGAGCTGCCCCGGGACTCCCTCGTCGTCTTCACGGGGCTCTCCGGCTCCGGCAAGTCCTCGTTGGCCTTCGACACCATCTTCGCCGAGGGCCAGCGCCGCTACGTCGAGTCCCTCTCGGCCTACGCCCGCCAGTTCCTCGGCCAGATGGACAAGCCCGACGTCGACTTCATCGAGGGGCTCTCGCCGGCCGTCTCCATCGACCAGAAGTCGACCAACCGCAACCCGCGGTCCACCGTCGGCACCATCACCGAGGTCTACGACTACCTGCGCCTCCTCTTCGCGCGTGCCGGCCGGCCGCACTGCCCCGTCTGCGGCGAGCCGATCACCCGGCAGAGCCCGCAGCAGATCGTCGACCGGCTCCTCGAGCTGCCCGACCGCACCCGCTTCCAGCTGCTCGCCCCCGTCGTCCAGGCGCGCAAGGGCGAGTACGTCGACCTCTTCGCCGAGCTCCAGACCAAGGGCTTCTCCCGCGCCCGCGTCGACGGCGAGGTCATCAGCCTCACGGAGCCGCCGAAGCTCGAGAAGCAGGTCAAGCACACGATCGAGGTCATCGTCGACCGGCTCGTCGCCAAGGGGGCCGCCGACACCTCGGCCAAGCGCCGGCTCACCGACTCCGTCGAGACCGCCCTCGGGCTCACCGGGGGCGTGGTCGTCGTCGACTTCGTCGACCGCCCCGAGGACGACCCGGAGCGGGAGCGCCGCTTCTCCGAGAAGATGGCCTGCCCCAACGACCACCCGCTGTCGATGGACGAGGTCGAGCCGCGCTCCTTCTCGTTCAACAGCCCGTTCGGCGCCTGCCCCGCCTGCACCGGCATCGGCACCGAGCTCGAGGTCGACCCCGAGCTCATCGTCCCCGACGACGACCTCAGCCTCTCCGAGGGCGCCATCGCCCCGTGGGCCACCGCGTCCGGGGCGGCCGACTACTTCCAGCGGGTCATGACGGCCCTCGCCGACGAGATGGGCTTCTCGATGGACGCGCCGTGGCGGAGCCTGCCCAAGCGCGTCCGGGACGCCCTGCTCACCGGGAAGAACCACAAGGTCCACGTCCGGTACCGCAACCGGTTCGGGCGCGAGCGCTCGTACTCCACCGGGTTCGAGGGCGCCATCCCGTTCGTCAAGCGGCGCCACTCCGAGACCGACTCCGACTGGAGCCGGGAGCGCTACGAGGGGTACATGCGCGAGGTGCCGTGCCCCACGTGCCAGGGGGCGCGCCTCAAGCCCGAGTCGCTCGCGGTGCTCGTGGGTGGCCGGTCCATCGCGGAGGTGTCGCACCTGGCCATCGCCGAGGCCGCGCAGTTCTTCGCGACCGTCGACTTCACCGAGCGCGAGCGCCAGATCGCGGCCCGAGTCATCAAGGAGATCGACGCCCGGCTGGGGTTCCTCCTCGACGTCGGGCTCGACTACCTGAGCCTCGACCGGCCGGCCGGCACCCTCTCCGGGGGTGAGGCGCAGCGCATCCGGCTCGCCACCCAGATCGGCTCCGGTCTCGTCGGTGTCCTCTACGTCCTCGACGAGCCGAGCATCGGGCTGCACCAGCGCGACAACCACCGGCTCATCGAGACCCTGACCCGCCTGCGGGACCTCGGCAACACGCTCATCGTCGTCGAGCACGACGAGGACACCATCGCCACCGCCGACTGGGTCGTCGACATCGGGCCCGGCGCGGGGGAGCACGGCGGCCAGGTCGTCCACTCGGGGACCGTCGCCGACCTCCTGACCCACCCCGACTCGCTGACCGGCAAGTACCTCTCCGGGCGGCGTGAGATCCCGACGCCCACGGTTCGCCGCCCGCAGGAGCGCGGCCGCGAGGTCGTCGTCGTCGGCGCCACCGAGCACAACCTCGACAAGGTCACCGTCGGGTTCCCGCTCGGCAACCTCGTCGCGGTCACCGGGGTCTCCGGCTCCGGGAAGTCGACCCTCGTCAACGACATCCTCTACAACGTCATGGCGAACAAGCTCAACGGTGCGCGCCACGTCCCGGGGCGGCACAAGTCGGTCACCGGCCTCGACCAGCTCGACAAGGTCGTCCACGTCGACCAGAGCCCGATCGGGCGCACCCCCCGGTCCAACCCGGCCACCTACACCGGCGTCTTCGACCACGTCCGCAAGCTCTTCGCGACGACGGAGGAGGCGAAGGTCCGCGGCTACCAGCCGGGGCGGTTCTCCTTCAACGTCAAGGGGGGCCGGTGCGACGCGTGCTCCGGCGACGGCACGATCAAGATCGAGATGAACTTCCTCCCGGACGTCTACGTCCCGTGCGAGGTGTGCCACGGGGCCCGGTACAACCGGGAGACCCTCGAGGTGCACTTCAAGGGCAAGACCATCGCCGACGTCCTCGACATGCCGATCGAGGAGGCGGCCGACTTCTTCTCCGCGGTCCCGGCCATCGCCCGGCACATGAAGACGCTCAACGACGTCGGCCTCGGGTACGTGCGGCTCGGCCAGTCCGCCCCGACCCTCTCCGGCGGTGAGGCCCAGCGCGTCAAGCTCGCCTCGGAGCTGCAGAAGCGCTCCACGGGCCGCACCGTGTACGTCCTCGACGAGCCGACGACGGGTCTGCACTTCGAGGACATCCGCAAGCTCCTCGGGGTGCTCCAGGGCCTCGTCGACAAGGGCAACACGGTCATCGTCATCGAGCACAACCTCGACGTCATCAAGAACGCCGACTGGATCGTCGACCTCGGCCCCGAGGGCGGCAGCGGGGGTGGCCGGGTGATCGCCGAGGGCACGCCCGAGGAGGTCGCCGCGATGGAGGACTCCCACACCGGTCGCTTCCTCGCGCCGATCCTCGCGCGGACGGCCCGCACCGCCGAGCCGCGGAAGCGGTCCTCCCGCTCGACGGCCACGAAGACGGCCGCCAAGGGCGCGTCGACCCGCCGGGAGCCGGCGCGCACCCAGCGGTCGTCGGCCCGACGGGCCGGCTAGTCCTCGCCCAGGTACGCCTTGCGGACGTCGTCGCTCTCGAGGAGCTCCTGGCCGGTCCCGGACAGCACGATCGACCCGACCTCGAGGACGTAGCCCTTCGTCGCGCGACGGAGGGCGGCCTGGGCGTTCTGCTCGACGAGCAGGATCGTCGTGCCCTGTTGCTGGAGCGTCGAGACCGTCGTCATGATCCGCTTCATCATGATCGGGGAGAGCCCCATCGACGGCTCGTCGAGCATGAGCAGCTTGGGGCGGCTCATCATCGCCCGGCCCATCGCGAGCATCTGCTGCTCACCACCCGAGAAGGTGCCGGCCGGCTGGGTGCGCCGCTCCCGCAGGATCGGGAAGAGGTCGAAGGCGGCGTCCAGGTCGCCGCGGATCCCCTTGTCCCGCCGCGCGAACGCGCCGAGCATGAGGTTCTCCTCCACCGACAGCTTGGGGAAGATGCGGCGACCCTCGGGGGAGTGGGCGAGCCCGAGCTGGACGATGTCGTGGGCCGCGACCTTGGTGAGGTCCTGGCCGTTGAACGTGATCGACCCCGACGTCGGCCGGAGCAGGCCGGAGATGGTGCGCAGCGTGGTCGTCTTGCCGGCCCCGTTCGTGCCGATGAGCGAGACGACCTCACCCTCGCCCACCGTGAAGCTGATCCCCTTGACGGCCTTGATCTTGCCGTAGGAGACGACGAGGTCCTTGACCTCCAGCATCGCGCTCACGCGTCCTCCTCCTCGGTGTCGTCGCCACCGATGTACGCCTCGATGACCCGGTGGTCGGACTGCACCTCGCCGGGCAGGCCCTCGATGAGGACCTCGCCGCGGACGAGGCAGAGCACCCGGTCGCAGAGGTTGAAGATGAACCGCATGTCGTGCTCGATGACGACCACCGCGAGGCCGCTGTCCCTGATCTTGAAGATCAGGTGCATCGTCTCCTCGGTCTCCTTCGGGTTCATGCCTGCCGTGGGCTCGTCGAGCAGGAGGATCTGCGGGTCGGTGGCCAGCGCCCGTGCGATCTCCAGCCGCCGCTGGTCGCCGTACGGCAGGTTCCGCGCGAGGATCTCGGTGGAGGCCCCGAGCCCGACGTAGTCGAGGAGCTCCTGGGCGCGGGTGCGGGTGGCCGCCTCCTCCCGCCGGAACTTCGGGCCCCGCAGGATCGAGGTGAGCGCCATCGAGGAGGTCCGGCAGTAGCGGCCGACCATGACGTTCTCCAGGGCCGTCATGTTGCTGAACAGCCGGATGTTCTGGAAGGTCCGGGCCATGCCGGCGCGGACCACCTTGAGTGGCTTGGGCGGAAGGGTCTCCCCGTTGAGCGTGACCCGCCCCTCGGTGGGGATGTACATGCCCGTGAGGCAGTTGAAGAAGGTCGTCTTGCCGGCGCCGTTGGGGCCGATGAGGCCGACGATCTCGCCCTCGTGCACCTTCATGCTCACGTCGTCGACGGCCGTCAGGCCCCCGAAGCGCATGGTGACCCCGGCCGCCTCGAGGACGATGGTCTTGCCGATGGTGTGGCCGGGCGTCGTGTTCTCGGTGACGGTCACTTCGCCTCCTCCAGGTGCTCGGTCTGGGCGAGGTCGACGAGATGCTCGTCGCCCTCGTGGAACTCCAGCTGACGCCGCTTGCTCGGGACGATGCCCTCCGGGCGGAACCGCATCATGACGACGAGCAGCAGACCGAAGATCAGCAGCCGGTAGTCGTTGACGACGCGGGCCTTCTCCGGGAGCAGCTTGAGGATGGTCGCACCGACGAGGACACCGGCGACGGTGCCCATGCCGCCGAGCACGACGGCCGCGAGGAGGAACGCCGACTCGAGGAAGATGTACTGGTCCGGCGTCACCGAGGTGTCCTGGTGGGCCTTGATCGTCCCGGCGAGGCCCGCGAGCGAGGCGCCGACGGCGAAGGCGAGGATCTTCAGCCCGAAGACGTTGACCCCCATCGCCTCGGCGGCCCGCTCGTCCTCGCGGATCGCGACCCAGCCGCGTCCGATCCGGCTGTCGTTGAGCCGGGTGAAGACGAGGATGACGAACGCGATGAGCACGAGCAGCAGGAAGTAGTAGTTGCTGAACCGGCCCAGCGGGATGCCCGCGAGCGTGTGGGTGGTCCCGAAGTCGAACCCGAAGAAGTTGAGGTCGGGGATGCCGGGGATGCCGTTCGGCCCGTTCGTGAGGTCCGGGCCGTTGTTGCCGTCGAGGTTGAACATGGCGAGCCGGAAGATCTCACCGAAGCCCAGGGTGACGATGGCCAGGTAGTCGCCGGACACCCGGAGCGTCGGGGAGCCGATGATCAGCCCGAAGATCGAGGCCACGACCATGCCGAGGAGCATGACGACGAGGAACGGCGGCTTCCAGCCGACCGTCGCGAACGCCGACTCCGAGAGCATCGCCCCCACGTAGGCACCGGTGCCGAGGAAGGCGATGTAGCCGAGGTCGAGCAGGCCGGCGAGGCCGACGACGATGTTGAGGCCGAGGGCGGTCGCCGCGAAGATGAGGATCTGCGTGGCGATCGACATGTTCGCGTCGGAGCCGTCCTGGGTGAACGGGAAGAGGAACGCGACGAGGAACGCCGCGAGCATGAGCGGCCGGCGGTTGTTCTGCCCGATGAAGGTCACGTACTCACCGAACCCGCCGGCGAGCAGCCCGATCGCGAGCGTGAGGATCGTGACGAGGAGGCAGCCGAAGGTGGCCGGGCCGTCGATGCTCAGGGTGTAGGCCGTCGAGAAGAGCAGGACGGCGAGGAGCACGACGATGATCGAGATCTCCTGCCAGCTCTTGAGCCGGGGCCAGGTCCGGACGTCGAGGTCGACCTCGGGGGAGAGGTGACCGGCCCCCAGGGCGAGGAGCGCCCCGACCAGGGCGAGCCAGCCGCCCTCGTTGACGTTGATGAGCCCGTCGGTCTGGTAGGCGACCGCGACGAGCGCCGCGACGACGAAGACGAGCGTGCCCAGGCCCACGACGCGCAGGCCCCGGCCCGGGTCGAGCCACGCGGGACGACGGAGCAGGAGCACCCCGTAGAGCAGGGCCAGGACCCCGAGGAGCATCGCGTAGACCTGGATGCCCGCCGGGTAGAAGCGGATGCTGATGTCGCCGAGGACCCGGTTGTCGTAGGACCACGACAGCAGCCCGCTGAGGAGGAGCAGCGCGCCACCGGCGATGGCGAGGTACGGGGCCCGGGCGGCGTGCCGCGCCCGGAGGCCGTGGAGCCGTGCTGCCAGCTGGTCACGGGGGGAGAGGGAGGTGCTCATGCCCGGTCCACCACCTTCGCGCCGAGGATGCCCTGTGGTCGGAAGACGAGGACGAGGATGAGGATGGCGAAGGCCCAGACGTCCTTCCACGGGCTGCCGCCGAAGGTGCCCGGGATGAACTGGACGGCCATCGACTCGACGATGCCGAGCGTCAGCCCGCCGACGACGGCGCCCCAGACGTTGCCGATGCCACCGAGCACGGCGGCCGTGAAGGCCTTGAGGCCCGCGAGGAAGCCCATCTTGAAGTTGATGTTCGTCACCTGGAGGCCCTGGGCGACACCGGCGACGGCGGCGAGGGTGGCCCCGATGATGAAGGCGACGACGATGATGCGGTCGACGTTGATGCCCATGAGCCGCGCGGTGTCGGGGTCCTGGGAGACGGCCTGCATGGCGCGGCCGGTCTTGGTGCGGTTGACGAACACCCACAGGCCGATCGCGCACACGACGAGGGCCGCGATCGTGAAGGCCGCCGCCCGCTGGATGACGACGTTGCCCGGCGTCCAGGACTGCCCGGTGATGCCGTCGATGACCGGGAAGGGGACCTTCTGCTTCGCGTTGGGGAAGCCGGGGATCTTGCCGTAGAGGAGGCGCACGGCCTCCTGGAGGAAGACCGAGATGCCGATGGCCGTGATGAGCGGTGCCAGGCGTGGCGCGTTCCGCAGCGGTCGGTAGGCGAAGCGCTCCATGATGACCGCGGTGAGCACGGACGCCGCGATGGCGCCGACGATCATGATCGGCAGCATCCACAGGGCCGTCTGGCCCTTGAAGAGGACGATCCAGGTCGAGAGGGCGCCGAAGGCTCCGATCATGAAGATCTCGCCGTGCGCGAAGTTGATCAGCTGGATGATCCCGTAGACCACGGTGTAGCCCACGGCGATCAGGGCGTACAGCGATCCCAGGGTCAGCCCGTTGATGAGCTGCTGGGCAAAGACGTCCACGCGACCTCCCGGGGGTGACGTGCTGGCTGGCGGAGGGAACTGTAGCGGGTGACGTGCGTCACGGGAACGAGGTCCGTGTCGACCGTCCGGTCGGGTCCGCGTCGCACCGCGGCGCGGACCCGGACACCGATGGCGGGGGTGGTCGGTCGACCACCCCCGCCCGGGGTGCGTTGCCTACGGCAGAGCCGTCAGCAGCGGCTTACTTGAACTCCTCCGTGTTGACCGGCTTCCACGCGCCGCCATCCACCTGGTACACGGTGAGGACGCGGGAGGTGGTGTCGCCGTACTCGTCGAAGGCGACCTTGCCGGTCACGCCGTCGAAGGACACGCTGCTCATCGCGTCGATGGTGCCCTGGCGGGCGGCCTCGGCGGAGGCGGCGTCCTTGAGGGAGACCTTGAGCGCGTTGATGATGGCGTTGGCCGCGTCGTACGCGTAGGCGCCGTAGGCCTCGTACGGCTCGGCGTAGCCGGCCGCGTCGTAGGCGGCCACGAAGTCCTTCGCCGACGGGAGGGTGTCGGTCGGGGCGCCGATCGCGGTGGCGAGGTCACCGGTGGCCGTGCTGCCCGCGAGCTTGATGAACTCGCCGGAGTAGATGCCGTCGCCGCCCATGAGCGGGACGTTGAGGCCGGCCGCCTTCATCTGCTGCGAGAACGGACCGGCCTGGGGGTACTCGCCGCCGTAGTAGACCGCGCCCGGGTTGCTCGGCTTGATCTTGCTGATGACGGCGTCGTACTTGTCGTCGTCCGGGTTGATCGTCTCGGCCGCGACGATCTTGCCGCCGAGCGTCGTGTACTCCTTGCTGAAGGCGTCGACGAGGCCCTGGCCGTAGGTCTTCTTGTCGTGGACCGTGGCGACCTCCTTGATGCCCGCCTTCTCGTACAGGTAGCGCGCCGCGAAGGGGCCCTGGATCGAGTCGGTGGTGCAGGTGCGGAAGTAGTTCGGGTACGCACGCTTCGGCGCGGTCGCGAAGTCGGCGCCCTGGGTGAGCGACGGGTTCGTGTTGGCCGGCGAGACCATGGTGATGTTCGCCGACGCCAGGACCGGCTGGACGCTCTGGGCGACCGAGCTGTTGAGCGTGCCGACGACGCCGACCACGTCCTTGTCGGACGCGAGCTTCGTCGCGGCGTTCTTGCCGACGTCGGGGGTGGCCTGGTCGTCCTCGGCGGCGAGCTCGAGGGTCCAGCCGGGGATGGCACCCGACTCGTTGGCCTGCTTGATGGCGAGGTCGACGGAGTGCTCGATGCCCTTGCCGAGTGCGGCGAGGTCACCGGACAGGGGCGAGATGACGCCGATCTTGGCGATCTTGTTGTCGCTGGAACCGCCGGTGTCACCACTGTCGCTGCCACCGCGCGTGCCACATCCGGCGAGTGCGAGAGAAGCCACGAGCAGCGAGGTGCCAACGGCAACCACGGAACGCTGAGGCACGTTTCCTCCTGGAGAGAATCTGGTCGAATGAGCGGGTGCTCTGCCCGCTGTCGCGAGCAGGAGGGACTCTAAGCGCGCCGGGCGCCGGAACCGAGGACCCCGCGGGCCTTGGTGCCGAGTTGTTACCTACGGATTCCGTGGGTCGGGGCGTGCCGCCGGGCCGCGTCCGGTCCCTCCACAGGTGCCGCCCAGCGACGGCAGGGATAATCCTCGGACCAGCACCGGAACGAGAGGGACCCTCGATGAGCACCGACCGCCCCACCCCGTCGACCCCCGACTGTGCCTGCCTCAGCCGGCGCCAGACGTTCCGTGCCGCCGGAGCGGTCGGTGCCGTCGTCGCCGGCACCGGGGTCCTCGCCGCCTGCGGGTCGGGGGGCGTCGAGGCCGCCGCGAGCTCGGCGGCGGGCGCCGCCAGCTCGGCCGTCTCCGAGGCGATCAAGGCCGCGGACGTCCCCGTCGGGGGCGGCACCGTGTTCCAGGCGATCCAGACCGTGGTGACCCAGCCGACCGAGGGCGAGTACAAGGCCTTCTCCTCGGTCTGCACCCACCAGGGCTGTCAGGTGAACGCGGTGGAGAACGGGGTCATCGCGTGTCCCTGCCACGGGAGCACCTTCGACATCGCGACGGGCGCCGTCGTCCAGGGCCCGGCCACCCAGCCGCTGCCCGAGAAGTCGGTCACCGTGAGCGGGGACGGCCTCACCGTCTCCTGACCCGCGGGCGCCGAGCTGTCGGGGCCGCCGCTTAGGGTTGACGGGTGGCCGACCCGTCGACGTACCGCCCCCGGCCGGGCGAGATCCCCACCGACCCCGGCGTCTACCGGTTCCGCGACCGCGACGGCCGGGTCATCTACGTCGGCAAGGCCAAGAACCTGCGCTCCCGGCTGTCCTCGTACTTCCAGGACATCGCCGCCCTCCACCACCGCACCGCCACGATGGTGCGCACCGGCGCCAGCGTCGAGTGGACCGTCGTGTCGACCGAGGTCGAGGCCCTCCAGCTCGAGTACGCGTGGATCAAGGAGTTCGACCCGCGGTTCAACGTCAAGTACCGCGACGACAAGTCCTACCCGTACCTCGCCGTGACGATGGGGGAGGAGTTCCCCCGCGCCATGGTGATGCGCGGCGCGAAGAAGAAGGGCACCCGCTACTTCGGGCCGTACGCGCACGCCTGGGCCATCCGCGAGACCCTCGACCTCGCGATGCGCGTCTTCCCGATGCGCACCTGCTCGGCGGGCGTCTTCAAGCGGGCCGGCCAGGTGGGGCGCCCCTGCCTCCTCGGGTACATCGACAAGTGCAGCGCGCCGTGCGTCGACCGGGTCGACGCCGCCCACCACCGCGCCATCGCCGAGGACTTCTGCGACTTCATGGCCGGCAACAGCGGGCGCTTCCTCGGCCGGCTGACCGCCGAGATGAAGCAGGCCGCCGCCGAGCTCGACTTCGAGAAGGCGGCCCGGCTCCGCGACGACATCGGCGCCCTCGAGCGGGTCCTCGAGAAGTCGGCCGTCGTCCTCCCCGACGCCACCGACGCCGACGTCTTCGGGCTCGCCGAGGACGAGCTCGAGGTGGCGGTCCAGCTCTTCCACGTCCGGGGTGGGCGGGTCCGCGGCCAGCGCGGCTGGGTGGCCGAGCGTGACGCGGAGACCACCCCGGAGGTCGTCGAGCACCTCCTCCAGCAGGTCTACGGCGGCGAGTCGAGCGACGGCGTCCCGCGCGAGGTCCTCGTGCCGGTGCTCCCCGACGACGCCGACGCCCTGACCGCGTGGCTCGAGCGGATCCGGGGCAGCCGGGTCGACCTCCGCGTCCCGCAGCGCGGCGACAAGCGCACCCTCATGGAGACCGTCGCGCGCAACGCCCACCAGAGCCTCGCCCGGCACAAGGTGACCAGGGCGGGGGACCTCACCACCCGCAGCCAGGCGCTCCAGCAGCTCCAGGAGACCCTCGACCTCGACGACGCGCCGCTGCGGATCGAGTGCTTCGACATCAGCCACGTCCAGGGCACGCAGGTCGTCGGGTCGATGGTGGTGTTCGAGGACGGCCTGCCCCGCAAGTCCGAGTACCGGCGGTTCATCGTCCGCGGCGACGAGGCCGGGGCCACCGACGACACCGCCGCGATGCACGAGGTGCTGACCCGCCGCTTCCGGCGGGGGCGCAAGGAGGCCGACGAGCACGAGCGCGACGTCGCCGAGGGCCGGGAGCGGCCGACCCGCTTCGCGTACACCCCGCACCTCGTCGTCGTGGACGGCGGGCTGCCGCAGGTCAACGCCGCCGCGCGTGCCCTCGAGGAGGTGGGTGCCGTCGACGTCGCCGTCGTCGGGCTCGCGAAGCGCCTCGAGGAGGTCTGGGTGCCGGGGGAGGAGTACCCGGTGATCCTGCCGCGCACGAGCGAGGGGCTCTACCTCCTCCAGCGGCTGCGGGACGAGGCGCACCGGTTCGCGATCACCTTCCACCGGCAGCGGCGGTCCAAGGCGATGACGCAGAGCGCCCTCGACTCCATCCCCGGGCTGGGCGAGAAGCGGCGCACGGCGCTGCTCCGCGAGTTCGGGTCCGTGAAGCGGATCCGGTCCGCCTCGGTCGAGCAGCTGGCCGGGGTCCCGGGCATCGGGCCTGCGCTCGCAGCGGTGGTTGCGGCAGAGTTGGGCTCGGCCGACCCGGGCACCCCGGCGGTCGACCCCGCGACCGGCGAGGTCATCGAGGACGACGAAGGAGTGCGCCGTGGTTGAGTCCGAGGAGTCCGGTCGGCCGGCGAGGGCGGACTTCCTCGTCGTCACCGGGATGAGCGGTGCCGGCCGGTCCACCGCCGCCAACGTCCTCGAGGACCACGGCTGGTACGTCGTCGACAACCTCCCGCCCCAGCTCATCCCGGCGATGGGGGTCCTCGCGTCGAGGGCGCGCGAGGAGGGCGCCGCCGACCTGCGCATCGCCGCGGTCGTCGACGTGCGGGCCCGCCCGTTCACCGGCGAGCTGCGCGACGGCATCGCCGCGGTCCGCGAGCACGGGTGGCACCCGCAGCTGATGTTCCTCGACGCCACCGACGAGGCACTGGTCCGCCGGTTCGAGAGCGTGCGGAGGCCGCACCCGCTGCAGCGGGACGGGCGCCTGCTCGACGGCATCCAGGCCGAGCGCGAGATGCTGCGCGACCTGCGGGCCGACGCGCACGTCGTCATCGACACCTCGGGCCTCAACGTCCACCAGCTGGCCCGCAAGCTGACGCCGATCGTCGGCGTCACCGGCGGGCCGAGCGTGCGGCTGGCCGTCATGTCGTTCGGGTTCAAGTACGGCGTGCCGCTGGACGCCGACTTCGTCTTCGACATGCGTTTCCTCCCCAACCCGTTCTGGGTCCCCGAGCTGCGGCCGCTCACCGGGGTGGACGCCCCCGTCGCCGAGTTCGTCATGGCGCAGGAGGGCGCGGGGTCCTTCGTCGACCGCGTCGTCGCCCTCATGGAGCCGGTCACCGCCGGCTACCTGCGCGAGGGCCGCCGCTACGCGACGATCGCCGTGGGCTGCACCGGTGGCAAGCACCGGTCCGTGGCGGTCGCCGAGGCGCTCTCGCGCCGGCTCGTCGGCGACGACGCGGCCACCTTCGTCGTGCACCGTGACCTGGGGCGCGAGTGAGCGGGCCGGTCGTCACGGCGCTCGGTGGGGGCCACGGCCTCGCCGCCACCCTCACCGCGCTCCGTTTCGTCACCGAGCACATCACGGCGGTCGTCACCGTCGCCGACGACGGCGGCTCGAGCGGCCGGCTGCGCGACGAGTTCGGGGTCCTGCCGCCCGGCGACCTCCGGATGGCCCTCGCCGCGCTGTGCAGTGACACCGAGTGGGGACACACGTGGCGCGACGTGCTCCAGCACCGGTTCGCCGGGGACGGGCCACTCGGCGGTCACGCCCTGGGCAACCTGCTGATCGTCGCCCTCTGGGAGCTCCACGAGGACCCCGTCTCGGGGCTCGACCTCGTGGGCCGCCTGCTCCAGGCCCGTGGACGGGTGCTCCCGATGGCGGCCGTGCCGCTGGCCATCGAGGCCGACGTCAGCGGGCTCGACGGGTCGGGCCCGGACGGCCGCACCACCGTCCGCGGGCAGGCCCAGGTGGCCGTGACGCCCGGGACCGTCGAGGAGGTGCGGCTCGTCCCGGCGGCGCCGCCCGCCTACCCCGAGTCGGTCGCCGCGATCCGCAGCGCCGACTGGGTGGTCCTCGGCCCCGGCTCCTGGTTCACCTCCGTGATGACCCACCTGCTCGTCCCCGAGGTCCGCGAGGCCCTGGAGGTGAGCCGGGCGCGCCGCCTCCTCGTGCTCAACCTCGACTCCGGCTCCGGCGAGACGGCGGGCTTCAGCGCCACCCGGCACCTCGAGTCCTTTTCGGCGCTGGCCCCGGGCCTGCGCCTCGACGGCGTCCTCGCCGACCCGGCCGCCGTCGACGACGAGCCGGCCCTCGTCGAGGCCGCGGCGCGGCTGGGCGCGGAGCTGCACGTGGTCCCGGTGAGCCGGCGCAGCGCCCCCGGCGAGCACGACCCGCTCCGGTACGCAGCGGCCCTCAGGGACATCCTCTACAGTCCGCGACCCGCCCGGTGACGCGTGGCAGGATGACCGGCATGGCGATGACGGCGAAGGTGAAGGACGAGCTGAGTCGGCACGTCGTGACCAAGCCCTGTTGCCGCAAGGCCGAGGTCGCGGCGATGCTGCGGTTCGCCGGGGGTCTGCACATCATCGGGGGGCGCATCGTCGTCGAAGCCGAGCTCGACACCGCGAGCGCGGCGCGACGGCTGCGACGCGAGCTCGCCGAGGTGTACGGACACGCCCCCGAGGTCCTCGTCCTGGCGGCCGGGGGGCTGCGCAAGGGGAGCCGGTACGTCGTGCGCGTCGTGCAGGACGGCGAGGCCCTGGCCCGGCAGACCGGGCTCATCGACAGCCGCGGCCGCCCCGTGCGCGGGCTGCCGGCGAAGGTGGTCAGCGGGTCGGTGTGCGACGCCGAAGCCGCCTGGCGCGGGGCGTTCCTCGCGCACGGCTCCCTCACCGAGCCGGGTCGCTCCTCGGCCCTCGAGGTGACCTGCCCCGGGCCGGAGGCGGCGCTCGCCCTCGTCGGTGCCGCCCGGCGGCTCGGCATCCAGTCCAAGGCCCGCGAGGTGCGCGGCGTCGACCGGGTCGTCATCCGCGACGGTGACGCCATCGGCGCGATGCTCACCCGGCTCGGCGCCCACGACGCCGTCCTCGCGTGGGAGGAGCGGCGCATCCGCCGCGAGGTGCGGGCCACGGCCAACCGCCTCGCGAACTTCGACGACGCCAACCTCCGGCGCTCCGCCCGCGCTGCCGTCGCGGCCGGGGCACGGGTCGAGCGGGCGCTGGAGATCCTCGGGGACGAGGTCCCCGAGCACCTGCGCGAGGCCGGCGAGCTCCGGCTCACCCACAAGCAGGCCTCCCTCGAGGAGCTCGGCCAGCTCGCCGACCCGGCGATGACCAAGGACGCCGTGGCCGGCCGGATCCGGCGGTTGCTCGCGATGGCCGACAAGAAGGCCCAGGACGACGGCATCCCGGACACCGAGGCCGTGCTCACCGCGGACATGCTCGAGGGCTGACCGCCCGCCGCCGGAGGCCGTCGCGTCCCACGGGATGGCCCTGCGTAAACGGTTACTCGCCCGTACCCCGGACGGTTGGGCGGGTGCTTTCCGGTGGGGTCTAGGGTGAGAAGCGGACCACAGTGGTGCGGGGCCCACCCCACCACCTCTCCCTCCACTGGAAGGCAACGCACAGTGACCGTTCGCGTAGGCATCAACGGCTTCGGCCGCATCGGGCGAAACTTCTTCCGCGCGGTGCAGGCGTCCGGCGCCGACATCGAGATCGTCGCCGCCAACGACCTGATGGACCACAAGACCATCGCGCACCTGCTGAAGTACGACTCGGTCCTCGGCGTCCTCGCCGACGACGTGTCGTACACCGACGACTCGATCACCGTCGGGGACACCACGATCCGGATCTTCGCCGAGCGCAACCCGGCCGACATCGCCTGGGGCGACGCCGGTGCGGACATCGTCGTCGAGTGCACCGGGATCTTCACCGACGCCACGAAGGCCAAGGCCCACATCGACGGTGGAGCCAAGAAGGTCATCATCTCGGCGCCGGCCTCCAACGAGGACGCCACCTTCGTCATGGGTGTCAACCACACCGACTACGACCCGGACAACCACCACGTCATCTCGAACGCGTCGTGCACGACGAACTGCCTCGCGCCGATGGCGAAGCCGCTGAGCGACGAGCTCGGCATCGTCAAGGGCCTGATGACGACCATCCACGCCTACACCTCGGACCAGAACCTGCTCGACGGCCCGCACCGCGACCTCCGTCGCGCCCGCGCCGCCGCCCTGTCGATCATCCCGACGAGCACCGGCGCCGCGAAGGCGATCGGTCTCGTCATGCCCGAGCTCAAGGGCAAGCTCGACGGCTACGCGCTGCGCGTCCCCACCCCGACCGGCTCCGCGACCGACCTCACCTTCGAGGCCGGCCGTGAGACGACGGTCGAGGAGGTCAACGCCATCGTCAAGGCCGCCGCCGACGGCCCGCTCAAGGGCTTCCTCAAGTACACCGAGGACCCCATCGTGTCGGCCGACATCGTCACCGACCCGAGCTCGTGCATCTTCGACTCCGGGCTGACCAAGGTCATCGGCAACCAGGTCAAGGTCGTCGGCTGGTACGACAACGAGTGGGGCTACTCCAACCGCCTCATCGACCTCGTCGTCCACGTCGGCGCGAGCCTCTGACCCGGGGGACCGACCGACCCATGGCTGACATCGCCTCGCTGGGCGACCTGCGCGGCAGGCGCGTCCTCGTCCGGTCCGACCTCAACGTGCCGCTCGACGGCACGACGATCACCGACGACGGCCGGATCCGGGCGTCGGTCCCGACGATCAGCCGGCTCGCCGAGGCGGGCGCACGCGTCATCGTGTGCGCCCACCTCGGCAGGCCCAAGGGCGAGCCGGAGGAGAAGTACAGCCTCCGGCCCGTCGCGGGGCGGCTCTCGGAGCTGCTCGGCGCCCCGGTGACGTTCGCCGAGGACACCGTCGGCGACTCCGCCCGGGCGGCCGTCGCGGCGATGTCCGACGGGGACGTCGTGCTGCTCGAGAACCTCCGCTTCAACGCGGGGGAGACGGCCAAGGCGGAGGAGGACCGCGCCGGGTTCGCCGACGCGCTCGCCTCGCTCGCCGACGCCTTCGTCTCCGACGGCTTCGGCGTCGTCCACCGCAAGCAGGCGTCGGTCTACGACGTCGCGACGCGGCTGCCCTCGGCCATGGGCGGGCTGGTCCACGACGAGGTCGAGGTGCTCCGCCGGCTCACCGAGCACCCCGAGCGCCCGTACGCGGTCGTCCTCGGGGGCGCGAAGGTCGCGGACAAGCTCGCGGTCATCGACAACCTCATGGGCACCGCCGACCGTCTGCTCATCGGCGGCGGCATGGTCTTCACCTTCCTCGCGGCCCAGGGCCACGAGATCGGGAAGAGCCTGTTCGACGCCGACAGCCTCGAGGCGTGCAAGGGCTACCTCGCCCGCGCCGAGGAGGCGGGCGTCGAGATCGTCCTGCCGGTCGACGTCGTCGTCGGCAAGGACTTCTCCGCCGACACCGAGACCGCCACCGTCGACGCGGACGCGATCCCGGCCGACACGATCGGGCTCGACATCGGGCCGCGGTCGGCCGCGCTGTACGCCGACCGGCTCGCGGACACGCGCACCGTCTTCTGGAACGGCCCGATGGGCGCGTTCGAGATGGCACCGTTCGCCGCGGGGACCAAGGCCCTCGCCCAGGCCCTCGTCGACGCGACGTCGGCCGGCGCCCTCACGGTCGTCGGAGGTGGCGACTCCGCCGCGGCCGTACGCCAGCTCGGCTTCTCCGACGACCAGTTCGGCCACATCTCCACCGGTGGCGGGGCCTCCCTCGAGTACCTCGAGGGCAAGGAGCTCCCCGGTATCGCGATCCTCACGAAGGAGCACTGACCATGGCCACCGGCCGCACCCCGCTCATGGCGGGGAACTGGAAGATGAACCTGGACCACCTCCAGGCCACCCACCTCGTGCAGAAGCTCGACTGGACCCTCCGCGACGGCAAGCACGACTTCGGTGCCGTCGAGGTGGTCGTCCTGCCGCCGTTCACCGACATCCGCAGCGTGCAGACGCTCATCGACGGCGACCGGCTCGAGCTGCGGCACGGCGCCCAGGACCTGTCCGCGCACGACTCCGGGGCCTACACGGGCGAGATCAGCGGGGCCTTCCTCGCGAAGCTCGGGTGCACCTACGTCGTCGTCGGGCACAGCGAGCGCCGCGAGTACCACGCCGAGAGCGACGACGTCGTGAACGGCAAGCTCACGGCGGCCTACAAGCACGGCCTCACGCCGATCTTCTGCGTCGGCGAGGGCCTCGAGATCCGGCAGGCCGGCACCCACGTCGAGCACGTCCTGGCCCAGGTCGAGGCCGGCCTGGCCGGCATCCCCGTCGACGAGGCGAAGAGCATCGTCGTGGCCTACGAGCCCGTCTGGGCGATCGGCACCGGCGAGGTCGCCACCCCGGAGGACGCGCAGGAGGTGTGCGCGGCCATCCGCACCAAGCTCGCCGAGCTCTACAGCGGTGACGTCGCCGACGGGATCCGCGTGCTCTACGGGGGCTCCGTGAAGTCGGGCAACGTCGCGGCGATCATGGCCCAGGAGGACGTCGACGGCGCGCTCGTCGGCGGCGCCTCCATCGACGCGGCCGAGTTCGCGGCCATCTGCCGTTTCCGGGACCACCAGGGCACCGTCTGAGCACCGTGCCGGCCGCCGCGCCCACCGGGCTGCGGCGGCCGCGCGGGTCAGCGGTTATCCTTGTCCGGTTGTCCCCGACCCCCACACGAAGGATCCACCCGTGGACGCGGTACGCATCGGCCTCCAGGTCCTCCTGGTCCTCGGAGGCCTGTTCCTCACCTTCCTCATCCTGCTCCACAAGGGCAAGGGTGGCGGTCTCTCGGACATGTTCGGCGGTGGCATGTCGAGCTCGCTCGGGGGCTCGTCCGTCGCCGAGCGCAACCTCGACCGGATCACCGTCGGCGTGGCGGTCGTCTGGTTCACCTGTGTCGTCGGTCTCGGCGTCCTCGAGCGATTCGCCTGAGAGGGGCTGACCATGGCTGGTGGTAACGCGATCCGTGGCTCGCGCGTCGGTGCGGGCCCCATGGGCGAGGCCGAGCGGGGCGACGCCGCCCCGCGGCGCTTCGTCTCGTTCTGGTGCTCCAACGGGCACGAGACGAAGCCGAGCTTCGCCGAGGAGGCCGGGCTCGTCGTCCCCGAGCAGTGGGACTGCCCGCGCTGCGGCTACCCCGCCGGGCAGGACCAGGACAACCCGCCGGCTCCGCCGAAGGTGGAGCCGTACAAGACCCACCTCGCGTACGTGAAGGAGCGCCGCTCCGACGAGGACGGCGCCGCCATCCTCGAGGAGGCCCTCGAGACCCTGCGCGGGCGCGGCCTCATCCAGTGAGCCACTGACCCCGCTCGACCACGACGACCCCGGCCCGCGACGCGTGCCGGGGTCGCGGTGTCAGTGCCGGCCGGCCCCCGCGAGGTGGGTGACGACGCCCTCGACCCAGCCGCGCTCCCGCTTCATCCAGCGCACGGCGACGAGGGTGCGGACGACGACGGGTACCCCCCGGCGCGGCGGCTCGACGGCGACGTCGGTGCCGAACGGGTCGGTGCTGACCACCCACCGGTAGCCGGTGCCGACGAGGTGGTCCCCGATGGCCGTCGCGACGACCGTGACGACCTCGGCCGCCTCCGCCTCGTCGTCCCGCTCGACCGCGGCCTCCCAGGCCGCCGCGATGCTCGCGACGTCGGCGGGCGTGATGCCGTGCTTCTCGTAGCGGAGCCGGTAGGCCTCCAGCCGCGACTCCTCCTCGCCGGTCAACGGGCGGGTGGCGACCTCCTCGACGGGCTCGACCTCACCGTCCCCGGCCGCTGCGTGGTCGCGGCGGTCCGGGCCGTCGTCGTCGCGGCGCCGCCAGCGCTGCAGGAGTCCCACGGCGGTCAGCCCAGGTCCGCGGCGGCGTCGGGGTCGAGCAGCCAGAGGGTGCGCTCCTCGCCGTGGACGTGAGCGGCCGGCGTCGTCTCGAACGGTGCCCCGTCCACGCCGCGTCGCACCGCGTCGGCCTTGTCGGCGCCGCTCACGAGGAACCACACCTCGCGGGAGCGCTCGAGGCACTCGAGGGTGAGCGAGACGCGGTCCGGTGGTGGCTTGGGCGAGTCGTGGACGGCCACCGCGATGGCGTCCGTCGTGCCCGCGGCGGGGTGGTGCGGGAAGAGGGAGGCGATGTGGCCGTCCGGGCCGACACCGAGCACCATGACGTCGAAGGCGCCGGCGCCCGTCGAGCGAACCGTCGCCGAGTACGCGGCCGCGGCCTCCTCGGGCGACGCCGTGGCGTCCGGCCCCGGGACGCGGTGCACGTGGGCCGGGTCGAGGCCGAGCGTGGCGAGCCCGGCGTCGTCGTTCTGGGTGTCGTTGCGGTCGGGGTCGCCGGCGGGCAAGTACCGCTCGTCGCCCCACCAGACGTGGACCCGGCTCCAGTCGACGGCGGCGCGCGCCGGCTCCGCCGCGAGGGAGCGGACGATCTCGGAGCCCATCGAGCCGCCGGTCATCGACATGTGCGCGACGCCGCGGGCGGCGAGGGCGTCGACGAGGGCGACGACGAGCCGAGCGGCGGCCGCGTCCGCGAGGGACTGGCGGGTGGGATGGACGACGACGACGGGGGCGGGACGGGTCATGAGCGGCGCTCCTTCACCTCGGCGAGCTGGGTCTCGGCGGCCTTCCGCACGGTCTCGGAGTCGGCGGTCTCGGCCGGCATCGGCATCTTGTCGACCATCGCGCTGCTCCCGGAGGCCCGGGCGGCCCGGCGGAGCCGCTCGGCGGTCCGCTCGGCCTCCGCCGGCGAGGGGGCCTCGCCCGCGCGGACCGCCTCGCTCGCGGTCTGCCTGGAGCCCTTGACCGCGGCGAAGCCCTTGCGCAGGGCCTCCTCGTAGACCTCGTCGGGGTCGAGCCGCCGCAGCTCGTCGGCGAGGCACTCTGCGTCTCCGCGGTGCGGAAGCGCCAGGGTGCGGTCGGGCTGGCCGGGCTGGCGCAGGACCGAGGTGTCGCCGTCGACCGGGCGTACGAGGTCGATGGTGCCGCTCGCGCGCTCCAGCCGGACCGAGATGATGCCCGTGCCCTGCCGGGACCGGGCCAGCGACACGGGGCAGCGCAGCCGGGCGGCCAGCCACCCCGCGAGCAGCTGGCCCGACGGGGAGTCCGGGGCCGCGACGACGGTGGCCTCGGTGACGGGCTCGAACGGTGCCTGGTCCAGGGCCGCGGCGAGCAGCCCGCGCCACAGGGTGACCCGCGACCAGGCGAGGTCGGTGTCGCCCGGGGCGTACGCCGACGCGAGGCGCTTGAGGACCGACCGCGGCGCCCCGGACGTGCGGGACGCGTCGGTGATCCGGCGCTGCGCCATCGCCCCGATGGGGTCGCCCGCCGGGTCCTTCGGTGCCTCGATCGGCCACCACGCGACGATGGGGGAGTCGGCGAGGAGCAGCGGCGTGACGACCGCCCGGCCGTGGGCCGCGAGCGGACCGTAGAGGCGCAGGACGACGACCTCGGAGGCGCCGGCGTCGCCGCCGACCCGGATCTGGCCGTCGAGCCGGGCCGCGCCGCGGCGGTTGCCGCCGACGACGACGATGATCCGGCAGGGGTGCTGCCGGCTCGCGTCGTTGGCGACCTCGACGGCCTGCTCGGCGTCGGCCTCGTCGACGACGACGACGAGCGTGAGGACGCGGGAGAGCGCCATGGCCCCGGTGTCGGAGCGCAGCTTGACGAGCCGCTTGGCGACCGCGGCGGTCGAGGTGTTCGGCAGGTCGACGATCACCGGGGTCTCCGATCAGTGTCGAAGTCGGGTCCCACGCTCTGCGTGGGCGGAACGAGCGCGGGGCCCACGCTCTGCGTGGGCGAACTGGGTGGGGTGGTGGTCACGGGAGCCTCCACTCGCGGCCGTCACGGCTCATCAGCGCGTCGGCGGACGGCGGACCCCAGCCCCCGGCGGCGTACTGCTCGGGGGCCTTGCCCTTCGTGGCCCAGTACCGCTCGATGGGGTCGAGGATCTGCCAGGAGAGCTCGACCTCCTCGTGCCGCGGGAACAGCGGCGGCTCGCCGAGCAGGACGTCGAGGATCAGGCGTTCGTAGGCCTCCGGCGAGGACTCGGTGAACGCGCGCCCGTACCCGAAGTCCATCGTCACGTCGCGAACCTCCATCTGGGCCCCGGGCACCTTCGCGCCGAAGCGGAGCGTGACGCCCTCGTCGGGCTGGACCCGGATGACGACCGCGTTCTGGCCGAGCTCCTCGGTGGCGGTGCTCTTGAACGGCAGGTGGGGTGCCTTCTTGAAGACGACGGCGATCTCGGTGACCCGCTTGCCGAGCCGTTTCCCGGTGCGCAGGTAGAACGGGACGCCGGCCCAGCGGCGGGTGTCGACGTCGAGCCGGACGGCCGCGTAGGTCTCGGTGGTCGAGCCGTCGGCGACGCCGTCCTCCTGGAGGTAGCCGACGACCTCCTCGCCGCCCTGCCAGCCCTTGGCGTACTGGCCGCGTGCGGTGCCGGTGGCGAGGTCGGAGGGGATGCGCACGGCCGAGAGCACCTTCTCCTTCTCGGTGCGCAGGCCCTGGGCGTCGAAGGAGACCGGCTCCTCCATGGCCGTGAGGGCGAGCAGCTGGAGGAGGTGGTTCTGGATGACGTCGCGAGCGGCCCCGATGCCGTCGTAGTAGCCCGCGCGACCGCCGATGCCGATGTCCTCGGCCATCGTGATCTGGACGTGGTCGACGTAGTTGGCGTTCCAGACCGGCTCGAACATCTGGTTCGCGAACCGGAGCGCGAGGAGGTTCTGGACGGTTTCCTTGCCGAGGTAGTGGTCGATCCGGAAGACGCAGTCGGCCGGGAAGACGTTCTCGACGATCGCGTTGAGCTCCCGGGCCGACGCGAGGTCGTGGCCGAAGGGCTTCTCGATGACCACGCGCCGCCACGACCCGGCCTGGGGCGTGGAGAGGCCGGACCGCTCGAGCTGCTGGCACACGGTGGCGAACGAGCCGGGCGGGATCGAGAGGTAGAACGCGTGGTTGCCGCCGGTGCCGCGCTGCTCGTCGAGCTCGGCGACGGTCTCGGCGAGCAGGTCGAAGGCGGCGTCGTCGTCGAAGCTGCCGGGGACGAAGCGGATGCCCTCGGCGAGGGTGCGCCACACCTCCTCCCGGAACGGGGTGCGCGCGCGTTCCTTGACCGACTCGTAGACGATCTTGCCGAAGTCCTGGTCGGCCCAGTCCCGCCGGGCGAACCCGACGAGGGAGAAGCCGGGCGGGAGCAGGCCGCGGTTGGCGAGGTCGTAGATCGCGGGCATGAGCTTCTTGCGGGCGAGGTCGCCGGTGACCCCGAAGAGGACCATCGAGCACGGCCCGGCGATGCGGGGGAGGCGCTTGTCACGCGGGTCCCGCAGCGGGTTCGACTCGGCGGTGACGCGCGCCGGGGTCATGCTCGGCCCTCGAGGGCAGAACGGACCCGGGCCAGGCCGGTGTCGTGGTCGGTGAGGTGCAGCCGCAGGACCGGTCGACCGTGCTCGGCGAGCACCTGGGCGTCACCGGCCGCCTGGGCGGCGATGAACTGCCCGAAGGTGAAGTCACGGCCGGGGACCGGGAGGTCCTCGGCGGGCTGCGCCGTGACCTGGACGTAGACGCCGGTCGCCGGACCGCCCTTGTGGTACTGCCCGGTGGAGTGCAGGAACCGCGGGCCCCACCCGAAGGTCGCCGGGCGGCCGGTGCGGTCGAAGAGGGCGCGGGCCACGTGCTCGAAGGAGGCGTCGGCCTCCCGGTCGAGGTAGGCCATGACGGCGACGTAGCCCCGGTCGCGGTCGAGGTGGGCGAGCAGCGCGGTGACCGCCTCGTCGACGCTCGAGGCGTCCCCGAGCCAGTCCCCACCGAGGCTGCGGACCTCGACCGCGTCGTCGGTGAAGGCCGGCGCGGCGGCGTCGTCCATGCCGTGGCCGAGCTGGTCCCGGGCCGCGGACTTGGCGCTCTCGACGTCCGGCTGGTCGAAGGGGTTGATGCCGAGGAGCCGCCCGGCGACGGCCGTGGCCGCCTCCCAGAGCAGCATCTGCGCCCCGAGGGGCCCCGCGACCGAGACGGCCGACTCGGCGCCCGCCGTGTCGTCGTCCGCGTCGGAGTCGGTGGCCACCAGCCGGACGACCGTGCCGTCGGCGTAGAGCCGGCCCGGGGCGTCCCCGATGGCGACGACGGGGAGGATCCCGGTGCCCTCCTTGCCGGTGGACTCGGCGACGAGCTGCTCGGCCCAGGCACCGAACCCGACGTTCTCGGTGCCGGCGTCGACGAGGACGAGCTTGTCGCGCAGCGGCGAGGTGCCCGCCATCGCCGCGCCGAGGCGCAGCGCCGGGTTGGCCTCGTCGTCGGCCGCGAGGAGGTCGGCGACCGCCTCGGCGTCGTCGAGGAGAGCCTCGACGTCGGCTCCCGCCAGGCCGCTCGGGACGAGCCCGAAGGCGGTGAGCGCCGAGTAGCGGCCCCCGACGGCCGGGTCGGCGTTGACGACCCGGAAACCGCCCTCCCGGGCCTGCCCGTCGAGCGGGCTGCCGGGGTCGGTGACGACGACCATCCGGGCCGTGGGGTCGATCCCCGCGTCGCGGAAGGCCTGTTCGAACGCGCGGCGCTGGCTGTCGGTCTCGACGGTGGAGCCGGACTTGCTCGACACGACGACCACCGTGCGGTCGAGGTCGGTGAGCGCGCCGCGGACGACGTCGGGGTCCGAGGAGTCGAGGACGACGATGGGCACGCCCGCGGTGGCGCAGATGACCTCCGGCGCGAGCGAGGAGCCGCCCATCCCACAGAGCACCACCCGGTCGTACCCGGTCTCCTGGAGCTCGGAGCGCAGTGCCGCGATCTCGCCGACCAGGGGTCGGGAGGTGCGGGGGAGGCCCGTCCAGGCGAGCCGCTTCGACGCCTCGTCCTCGGCCGCGGCACCCCAGAGGGTGTGGTCCCGGGCGAAGAGACGGCTCGCGACCTCGTCGGCGACGAGCGCCGGCACGTGGGTGGCGACCGCCGCGGCCGCCGCTCCCGTGGCGGTGACGTCGAGGGTGCTCACGCGGTGGCCTTCTCGAGCTCGCGGGTGACCCCGGCGAGGAGCTCGGTCCACGCCTTCTCGAACTTCTCGACGCCCTCGCGCTCGAGGAGGTCGACCACCTCGGAGTAGGAGATGCCGAGCCGCTCGAGGGTGTCGAGGACCTCGGCGGCCTCCGCGTAGCCGCCGGTGACGGTGTCGCCGGCGATCTCGCCGTGGTCGGCGGTCGCCTCGAGCGTCTTCTCCGGCATCGTGTTGACGGTGCCGGGGGCGACGAGCTCGGTGACGTACATCGTGTCGGGGTAGGCGTCGTCCTTGACCCCGGTCGAGGCCCAGAGGGGGCGCTGCGGGTGCGCACCCGCCGCGGCCAGCGAGGCCCAGCGCGGTGTCGAGAACACCTCCTCGTAGGCCTGGTAGGCGAGCCGGGCGTTGGCGATCCCGGCCTTGCCGCGGACGGCCTTCGCCTCCTCGGAGCCGATCGCGTCGAGGCGCGCGTCGACCTCGCTGTCGACGCGGGAGACGAAGAACGACGCGACGGACCGGATCGTCGACAGGTCCTTGCCGTGCTCGCGGGCCTGCTCGAGGCCCGTGAGGAAGGCGTTCATCACCGCGCGGTAGCGGTCGAGGGAGAAGATGAGCGTCACGTTGACCGAGATCCCCTCGGCGAGCACCTGCGAGATGGCCGAGAGGCCCTCGACGGTGGCCGGGATCTTGATGAAGACGTTCGGCTGGTCGACCGCGGCGGCGAGCGCCTTGGCCTCCTCGACGGTCTTCGCCGTGTCGTGGGCCGACCGCGGGTCGACCTCGATGGAGACGCGGCCGTCCTCGCCGTGGGTGGCCTCGAAGACGGGCTTCATCACCTCGCAGGCGTCGTGGACGTCGCGCGTGGTCAGGGCGAAGACCGCGTCGTCGACGCTCTTGCCGGCCGTGGCGAGCTCGTCGACCTGCTCGTCGTACGCGCTGCCCTCGGAGAGGGCTGCCTGGAAGATCGACGGGTTCGTCGTGACGCCGACGACCCCCCGGTCGTCGATGAGCTGCTGCAGGTTGCCCGAGGAGATCCGCTCGCGTGAGAGGTCGTCGAGCCAGATGGAGACGCCCTGGGCGGCCAGGTCCTGGAGAGGCTTCGGTGTGGTCATGGTGGGTCTCACTTCCCCGCCGCGCTCTTGCGGCTCGGCGTGATCGAGTCTCCGCCGGCGCGGGACTTCTTGGCCCGCGGGGCGGTGTCGTTGACGGCGGGGACCCCGGACGCGGCGCGGGCCGCCTTGAGCGAGTCCTTGGCGGCCTTGGCGACCGCCTCGGGGGTGAACCCGAACTCGCGGAAGAGCGTCGCGCCGTCCGCGGAGGCCCCGAAGTGCTCGAGGCTGACGCAGCGTCCGCTGTCCCCGACGAGGTCGTGCCACCCCATGGCGACGCCCGCCTCGACACTGACGCGGGCCTTCACCTCGGGAGGCAGGACCTTGTTCTTGTAGGAGCGCGGCTGCTCCTCGAACCATTCCCGACACGGCATGGAGACCACCCGGGTCCGGGTGCCGGCGCGCTCGAGGCGCTCCCGGGCGCCCAGGGCGACACCGACCTCGGAGCCGGTGGCGATGAGGATCACCTCGGGGGCCTCGTCGCCGTCCGGGCCACCGTCGACGAGGACGTAGGCGCCCTTGCGGACGCCGCTGGCCTTGCCGTGGGTGGTGCGGTCGACCGTGGGCAGCGCCTGGCGCGAGAGCGCGAGGCCGGCGGTGCGCCGGCGCCGCAGGATCTCGGCCCAGGCCTCCGCGGTCTCGTTGGCGTCGGCCGGGCGCACGACGTCGAGCTGGGGGATGGCCCGCAGCGACGCGAGGTGCTCGACCGGCTGGTGCGTGGGGCCGTCCTCGCCGAGGCCGACGGAGTCGTGGGTCCACACGAAGGTGACCGGCAGCTCCTGGAGCGCGGCGAGCCGGACCGCGGGACGCATGTAGTCGGAGAAGACGAGGAAGGTGCCGCCGTACGGGCGGGTCATCCCCTCGAGGGCGATCCCGTTGAGGATCATCCCCATCGCGTTCTCTCGGATGCCGAAGTGGAGGGTGCGGCCGTACGGGCCGCCCTTCCACTCGGCCGTCTGCTTGCCCGTGGGGATGAAGGACGTGGCTCCGGCCATCGTCGTGTTGTTGGACTCGGCGAGGTCGGCCGAGCCGCCCCAGAGCTCGGGCAGGGTGTCGGCGAGGGCGCCGAGCACCTTGCCGGAGGCGGCGCGCGTCGCGATCCCCTTCTCGTCGGCCTCGAAGGTCGGCAGCGCCTTGGCGAAGCCGTCGGGCAGCTCACCCGCGACGAGGCGGTCGAGCAGCGCCGCGGCCTCGGGGTTGCCCTTGCGCCAGGCCTTGTAGCCCTTGTCCCACTCGCGGTGGGCGGCCTTGCCCCGCTTCTTGACCTCGCGGGTGTGCGTGATCACCGCACGGTCGACCTCGAAGGTCTTCTTCGGGTCGAAGCCGAGGAGCTCCTTGGTGGCGGCGACCTCGTCGGTGCCGAGCGCGGAGCCGTGCGACTTGCCGGTGCCGCGGGCGTGGGGGGCGGGCCAGGCGATGACGGTGTGCAGGCGGACGAGGGTGGGGCGCTTGCCGGGCTTGCGGCTCTTCTCGAGCGCCGTGAGCAGGGCGTCGACGTCCTCGGTGTACTCGGGGGTGCCGGCGGGGTCGTCCGACTTCCGCCAGTCGATGTCGACGACGTCCCAGCCGTACGCCTCGAAGCGCTTCGCGACGTCCTCGCTGAAGGAGATGTCGGTGTCGTCCTCGATCGAGATCTGGTTGGCGTCGTACACGACGGTGAGGTTGCTGAGCTCCTGGTGACCGGCGAGCGAGCAGGCCTCGGACGCAACGCCTTCCATGAGGTCTCCGTCGGAGGCGAGAACCCACACGTGGTGGTCGAAGGGGCTCTGGCCGGGCTTGGCGTCCGGGTCGAGGAGGCCGCGCTGGCGGCGCTGGGCCATCGCCATCCCGACGGCGGACGCGAGGCCCGAGCCGAGCGGCCCGGTGGTGATCTCGACACCCTTGGTGTGGTGGACCTCGGGGTGGCCCGGGGTCAGCGAGCCCCATGTCCGGAGGGACTTGAGGTCGCCGAGCTCGAGGCCGTAACCGGAGAGGTAGAGCTGGACGTACTGGGTGAGCGACGAGTGGCCGCACGACAGGACGAACCGGTCGCGCCCGAGCCACGTCGGGTCGGACGGGTCGTGGTTCATCACCTGCTGGTAGAGCAGGTACGCCACGGGGGCGAGGCTCATCGCGGTTCCGGGGTGTCCGTTGCCGGTCTTCTGCACGGCATCGGCGGCGAGGACGCGGGCGGTGTCGACCGCGCGGACGTCGAGGTCGGTCCACTTCGCCTTCCTGGCCACGGGGCGGGTCAGCTCGGGGGAGCGGCCGGCCAGGGGCGAGGTGGAGCGTGTGCGGGCAGTGCTGGCAGTCAAGGGAAACCTCTCTCGCGGGGACGTTCTGGGGACAACACCGGCGGTGAGGGCGCCGTGTGACGCTTCGGCGACCCACCCTAGTCCCGGGGGACCCCGTGCCGGTGAGGGGCGGGCTGGGGGCCTTGACCCGCCGGCCGCTAGAATCGCCGTACACCGTTCCGGCCGACCGTGAAGGACGACGTGGCCACCACCCCCCTCCAGAACGCCTCGGCGCCTGCCGCTGCGCGCGGTCGGTGGGGCCGGGTCCCCGCGTTCGTCGCTCTGACGAAGCCGCGGATCATCGAGCTGCTGCTCGTGACGACGGTTCCCGTGATGTTCCTGGCCGAGCGCGGGGTCCCCTCGCTCTGGCTCGTGCTCGCCACGCTGGTCGGCGGCATCCTCAGCGCGGGGGCGGCCAACACCTTCAACTCGGTGTACGACCGCGACATCGACCGGCTCATGCACCGGACGAGCCGCCGGCCGATGGTGACCGGCGAGGTCGCCGTGCGGGAGGCGCTGGTCTTCGGTGGCGTGCTCACCGTGGCCTCGACCGTCTGGTTCGCCCTCGTCGTCAACCCGTTGTCGGCCGCGCTCTCACTGCTGGCCATCGCGCTCTACGCGGTCGGGTACACGATCCTGCTCAAGCGGCGCACCTCCCAGAACATCGTCTGGGGCGGCATCGCGGGGTGCATGCCGACCCTCATCGGCTGGTCGGCCGTCACCGGCACCGTCGAGTGGCCGGCCGGGGTGCTCTTCCTCGTCATCTTCTTCTGGACCCCACCGCACTACTGGCCGCTGTCGATGGCCTTCCGCGACGACTACGCCACGGCCGAGGTGCCGATGCTGCCCGTCGAGCAGGGCCCGGTCACCGTGGGGCGACAGATCGTCATCTACTCCTGGGTCATGGTCGCCACGTCGCTCGCCCTCGTGCCCGTCGCGTCGATGGGCTGGCTGTACGCGGTGACCGCCGCGGTGGCCGGGGCGCTGTTCGTCGCGGAGGCGCACCGCCTGTTCGCCGCCGCGCGCCGCGGGGTCACCGGCCTCGCGCTCAAGCCGATGCGGCTCTTCCACTACTCGATCACCTACGTGACGGTCGTCTTCCTCGCCGTCGCCGTCGACCCGCTGCTCCACCTGTCGATCGGCTGACGCCGCGCCGCCTGAGGTACCTCAGGGACCCGGGGAGCGCCCAGGTCACGCAGTTCGCCCGATGTGGCGGGGTACCTCACCCGGCGACGGTGGACGGTGTCGGTGGCACCCGGCCACCGGCGCCGAGGAAGGGACGCTCGACATGAGCACCATGCACTCCGACCCCCTGTTCGTCCGTGCCGAGGTCGCCTACCGCCTGGAGCGGTACGGCGTCCGCAGCACGGGGACCCGCGCCGACGCCTGGCCCTCGCTGGGACGACCCTGGCGGCGCTGGGCCGTGCGGCACGTCCGGCCGCGCTCCGTGCACGCCGCGGTCACGACCCGCGTGGCGGGCCGCCCCCGTCACCCGTGACCGGTGCCATGATCGGGGCCGTGGCCCCGCTCTCCCGCTCCGACCTCGTCGGTCGTGACGACGAGGTGGCCCGGCTCACCGAGGCCCTCGGCTGGTCCGGCGCCGGAGGCGCGGTGCTCCTCGGGGGCGACGCCGGCATCGGCAAGACCGCCCTCGTGGCCCGGCTGGTGGACGCCGCGACCGACCGCAGGGTGCTCCTCGGCCACTGCGTCGGGGAGGTGGGCGCGAGCCTCCCGTACCTGCCCTTCGTCGAGATGCTCGCCGCCCTCGACGCCCGGGAACGCGACCTCGTCGACGACCTCGTCGCGGCGCACCCGGGGCTCGTCCCCCTCGTCCCCCGGATCGGTGCCGGGTCCCGCGGCGACACGGACCGGGCCGGGCTGGTCGAGGCCGTCCACGGAGCCCTCTCCGACCTGGGCCGACGGGGTCCGCTGCTCGTCGTCGTCGAGGACGTCCACTGGGCCGACGAGTCGACGCGGGAGCTGCTCACCCTCCTCTTCACCCGGAGCCGCCCGGACGGGGTCGGTCTGCTCGTGACGTGGCGCAGCGACGACGTCCACCGCCGGCACCCGCTCGCGGGGACGCTGGCCGTCTGGTCACGCCTCCCCGGTCTGGCGCGCGTGGACCTGGGCCCGCTGTCGGAGGACGTCCTGCGCCAGATCGTGCGCCGGGCCCGGCCCGACCTGCCCGACCGGTCCGTCGAGGCCGCGGCACACCGCGCGGAGGGCAACGCCTTCTTCGCCGAGGAGCTCGCGGCGGCGTCCGGGAGCGGACGGGTCGACCCCGGCGACCTGAGCCGCCTGCTCGTCGCCCGCGTGGACCGGCTCGACGACGCCGCCCAGGCCCTGGTCCGGGTCGCCGCCGTGATCGGCCGGCGGGTGCCGCACGCGCTGCTCGAGCGGGTGGCGGACGTCGACGCGGCGACGCTGCGGGCCGGGCTGCGGACGGCGGTCGAGCACCACGTCCTGGAGCCGTGGGGAGATCTCGGGTACGCGTTCCGGCACGCCCTGCTCGCCGAGGCCGTCTCGGACGACCTCCTGCCGGCGGAGCGCCTCCAGCTCCACCGGGCCTGCGCCGAGGCGCTGCGCGAGGACCCGGGGCTCGGCACCGCCGCCGACCTCGCCCGGCACGCCCTGGCCTCGGGCGACCCGGCCACCGCCTTCCGGGCCTCGGCCGAGGCGGGTGACCAGGCGCGCCGGATGGGCGGCCCGGCCGAGGCCCTCGGTCACTACGAGAACGCCCTGGCCCTGGCGGGCGGCGACGCCGACGAGGTCCACGACCTCACGCTGCGCGCCGCGGCGGCCGCGAACGGGAGCGGCCGGTCCGAGCGTGCCATGGCGCTGCTGCGCGGGGCGCTCGCGGGAACCGGGCCGTCCCCGCTGCAGCGTGCCGAGCTGCTCGGCGCGCTGGCCTTCGCCTCCCGGATGACCGAGGAGGCGGTCGACCGGCTCTCCCTGACCCGGGAGGCCCTGGACCTCCTCACCGAGGACGCCCCGGTGCGGTTGCGGGTGACCCTGCTCGCGCGACGGGCCGAGGCCCTCATGGACGACGGCCGCCAGGCGGACGCGCTCGCGGTCGCGGACGAGGCGATGGAGTCCGCGGCCGAGCACGACCTCACGGTCGACCGGACCGACCTCACCTCGATCCTCGCGCGGCTCAGCGAGTCCGCGGGGGACCCGGGGGAGTCCATCCGCCGGCTGCAGGGAGCGGTCGACGCGTGGACGACCGCTCCCGACCTCGCCCTGCTGCGCGCCATGGACATCCTCGCCGCGGTGCACCACCGCCAGGGGGACCATGCAGCGGCCCTCGCCGGCTTCGAGCGCACCTTGGGCGAAGCGCGGCGGGCCGGGCTCGAGTGGTCCGCGTTCGGGGTCGACGCGCGCGCCATGGTGGTGACGACCGCCTACGTGCTCGGCGACTGGGACCGGGCGCTCGAGGCGGCCGACCACGCGACGGAGGTCGACATGCCCGCGTCCGCCGCCGCGAACGTCGACGCCGCGGCCGCCGGGGTCCTCGCCGGTCGGGGGCTGGTCTCGGCCGAGGAGGTCCTGGCGCGCACCCGGCCGTGGTGGTCCTCCGACGGACGCTGTGCCGTCCAGTCGGGGGCCGCGGCGGTCGACGTCCTCGGGCGCGAGGGGGACGTCGCGGGGATGCTCGCCCTGCACGGAGAGGTCGTGGCGTTCCTCCGCGGGATCTGGGGTACCGGTCGCGTGGCGGCGGAGGTGCGCCTCGCCGCCCTGGCCGTCGGGCACCTCGGGACGGCGGTCCGGGGTCTCGCGCCGACGCGGCGGGCCGACCTGCTCGCGCACGTCGACCGGCTCGAGGGCGAGGCGCGGGCGGTCTGGGGGCCGGGCACGCTGCTGCTCCCCCCGAGTGTCGAGGGGCTCGCGTGGCAGGCCCGGGTGGGCGCGGAGGCGGCCCGGGCCCGGTGGGCCGCGGGGCAGCAGGTCCCCCTGGACGAGCTCGTCGCGTCCTGGCGTCGCGTCCTGGACCTGTTCACCCGCTCCGGGGAGCCCTACGAGGTCGCCCGCGGCCGGACGCGGCTGGCCGAGGTGCTGCTCGCCGCCGGGGACCCGGCGGCACGGGACGAGATCGAGCAGGCCCGCGCGACGGCGACGGCGCTCGGGGCCTCGCCCCTGCTCGCCGCGCTCGACCGGATGGCGCCGCGGTCGGCGCCGGGCTCACTGACCGCGCGGGAGACCGAGGTCCTCGACCTGCTCGCCCGGGGCCGCTCCAACGGGGAGATCGGCCGGGCCCTCTTCATCAGCACCAAGACCGCGAGCGTCCACGTGTCCAACATCCTCGCCAAGCTCGGTGCCGCGTCCCGGGGCGAGGCGGTCGCCCTCGCGCGGGAGTCCGGACTGCTCCCCGGCTGAGCCGGCTCCGCGGGTCCCGAGGAGGAGCCAGGTGGCCGTCGCCACGAGCGCTGCGGCGCCGAGCAGGTGCAGCGCCACGAGGGCGACGGGCAGGCCGGTGAAGTACTGGGCGAACCCGACCGCGCCCTGGGCGACCTCGACCCCGAGGAGGGCGGTCGCGGCCGGCCGCAGCGGTGTCCGGCGCGAGGCCCACCAGACGTAGCCCGTGACCGCGACGAGCGCGTACACGGCCCACGCGTGGACGTGGCTCCAGGTGTCGGGGGACAGGCCGTTGCGTGGCGCGTCGAGGTCCCCGGCGTGCGGGCCGCTGCCGGTGACGACCGTGCCGAGGTAGACGACGACCCACACGAGCCCGTAGCCCAGCAGCACCGCCCGCCGGACGGTGGGGGACGTGGGGGAGGGTGCGTGCCCGCGCACCCGCAGCACGAGCAGCACCGAGAGGGCGACGAGCACGAGCGAGAGGAGCAGGTGGACCGCGACGATCCAGGGGTTGAGGTCGGTGAGCACGGTGACGCCGCCGACGACCCCCTGGAGCGGGATGCCGAGGGCGATGAGGACCGCGAGCCTCCGCAGCGACCGGCTCGTGCCGCTCCACCGCCAGACGGCGACGACGGTGCCGAGGACGACCGCGATGAGGACGTACGTGAGCAGCCGGTTGCCGAACTCGATGAGGCCGTGGGCGCCGAGCGCGCGGTGGGGCACGAACGAGTCGTCGGTGCACCTCGGCCAGGTGGGGCAGCCCAGGCCGGACGCCGTGAGCCGGACCAGCGCCCCGGTGACGATGATGACGACGTTGGCGACGAGCGTGGCCCACGCCCAGCGCCGGACCGTCCGGGTCGAGACGGAGGCGGGGAGGAGCTGCACGGTCACACCCAGAATGCTACGGGGAGCCGGGGCCGCGTCCGGCGGCGACCGGCGCTCAGTCCGACCAGCGGAACCAGCGGGCCGCCGCCGCGCCCGCCAGCACGCCCCAGGCGGCGAGCACGGCCCACGCCGCCCACGGCCACCCGCCGCCCCCGAGGGCCGTGCGCAGGGCGTCCCCGAGGGCGCCCGAGGGCAGCAGCGCGGCCACGGTCGCGAGGGGCCCCGGGAGGGATGCGGTCGGCGCCAGCACCCCGAGGCCGAGGAGCGCCACCCAGACGAGGTTGGCCACGGCGAGGACCGCCTCCGCCCGGACCGTGCCGGCGAGCAGGAGCGCCAGGGCGACGAACGCCCCCGTCCCGAGGAGCAGCGAGACGAGGCCGGGCACGAGGCCCGCGACGGCAGGCCGCCAGCCGAGGGCGAGGCCGAGCCCGCCGAGGACGACGACCTGGACCGCGAGGACCGAGAGCACCGCGATCGCCTTGCCCGCCAGCAGCCCTCCACGGCCGAGGGGCGTCGTCCCGAGCAGGCGGAGCACGCCGGCACGGCGGTCGAACCCGGTGGCGATGGCCTGCCCGGTGAACGCCGTCGACACCACCGCGAGGGCGAGGGTCCCGGCCGTCGCGAGGTCGACCCGTCGCCCCGGACCCAGGTCGGGGACCGAGGCCAGGGTCAGGCCCACGAGCGCGGCGGCCGGCAGCAGGACGGAGACGAGCAGCTGCTCGCCGTTGGACAACAGCGTCCGGGCCTCGAAGCGGGCCTGGGCCAGGACGCGGGCCCGGGGCGCCGCCGGGGCGCTCACCGCCGCCCTCCGCTCGTCAGCTCGAAGTAGACGTCCTCGAGCGAGCGGTCGCCCCGGACGGCCTCGAGCGTGCCGGCGGCCGCGACCCGGCCCCCGGCGAGCACGACGACGTCGTCGGCGGTGCGCTCGGCCTCCTCGAAGGAGTGGGTCGTCATGACGACGCACACGCCGCGGGCGGCCTGCTCGCGCACGAGGTCCCGGACGTCGAGGCGGGCGTGCGGGTCCAGCCCGGCGGTCGGCTCGTCGAGGAAGAGCACCTCGGGCCGGCCCACGAGCGCCGCCGCGAGCGCGACCCGCTGGCGCTGGCCGCCCGACATCCGACGCACCGTGGTGCCGGCGAAGGCATCGATCCCGAGGCGCGCGGCGAGGTCGTCGACGGGCCACGGGTCGGTGTGCAGCGCCGCAAGGTGTCGCAGCAGGGGCAGCGGCCGCGAGGTGGTGGGGAGGCCCCCGTCCTGGAGCATCACCCCGACCGCGGCGCGGTGTGCGGCACCCGCGCGCCACGGGTCGGTCCCGAGGACCCGGACCTCACCGCCGTCGGGGCGCTGGAGGCCCTCGAGGCACTCGACGGTGGTGGTCTTGCCCGCACCGTTGGGGCCGAGCACCGCCGTGACCCGCCCGGACCGCGCGGACCAGCTCGCACCGTCGACGGCGGTGGTGGCACCGAACGCGCGGCGCAGCTCGTGCACGAGGACCGCCGACGCCATGGGTCGACATCCTAGGGTGGGGCGCATGCCACGCATCGACCGGGAGGCCGGACCCGCGACCGCGGTCGCCGCCGTCCCCGCTGCACTCGCCCTGCTCCTGCGTGCCCCGAGGGTGGCGGCGGTGCTCGGGGTGCTCCCGGTCGCGGTGGCCGCCTTCTTCCGCGACCCCGACCGCACCCCCGACACGCGCCCGGCCGACGTCGACGACGTCCTCTCTCCCGCCGACGGCAAGGTGATGTACGCCGGGCCCGGCCAGGAGGGCGTGGCGCCACCGGGGGAGTGGCAGCAGGTGAGCATCTTCCTGTCGGCGTTCGACGTCCACGTGAACCGGGCGCCCTACGGCGGGCGGGTCGTCGAGGTCGTCCGGCGTCCCGGGAAGTGGCTCGCGGCGTACAAGCACGAGAGCGCCCACCTCAACGAGCGCAGCGACATCACCGTCGAGCGTGAGGTCGACGGTGAGCTGCGGCGCGTGCACTTCCGCCAGATCGTCGGGCTCATGGCCCGCCGGGTGGTCACCCGCGTCGCGGTCGGTGACGAGCTCGCCACCGGCGAACGGGTCGGCCTCATGAAGTTCGGGTCCCGGATGGACGTCTTCGTGCCCCCGGAGTGCGAGGTCCTCACCGCCGCGGGAGAGCGGGTCGTCGGGGGCGAGAGCGTCATCGCGCGATGGCCCGCCCGGGCATCGGCCGGCGCATGAGCAGCACGCCGACGAACGGACGGCGCAGGATCCTCGACCGCTGGCGGCTCGTGTCGCCCACCGGCGCGGCGGTCGTCTCGCTGCGCCAGATCCCCAAGCGCCACCGGGCCAGGCTGCTGGCGCCGAGCGCCTTCACGACGCTCAACATGATCAGCGGGTTCTCCTCCGTGCTGCTGGCCTTCCGTGGGCACTTCACCCTCGCCGCGGTGCTCATCGCGTTCGCGATCGTCATGGACATCGCCGACGGCTTCGTCGCGCGCCTCGTGGGGGCGACCTCGCCATTCGGGTTGCAGCTCGACTCGCTGGCCGACCTCATCTCGTTCGGCGTCGCCCCGGCCGTCCTCGTGCACACGTGGGCGCTCGACGAGTGGCCGCTGCTCGCCTGGCTCGTCGGCTTCCTGTGGCTCTCCTGCGCGGCCTTCCGCCTCGCCCGGTTCAACGTGACGATCGACCCGGCCGCCGACAAGCGGTACTTCGTCGGCCTGCCCTCCCCGGGGGCGGCCAGCGTGGTCATCGCGACGATCTTCGCCCTCGACTCCCCGTTCTTCGGCCCCGGCACGGGCCCGTGGCGGGTCTGGTTCCCACTCCTCGTGAGCCTCGTCCCCGCCCTGCTCATGGTGATGACCATCCGCTTCCGGTCCTTCCGGACCCTGCTCTCCCCGCACACGACGCGGGCCCGGGTCGGTACCGCGGCCGTCGTGGTGGCGGTCGTCCTCGGCCTGCTCCTCGCGCCCGGGCTGACCGGCCTCGTCGTCGCCTACGGCTACGTCCTCACGGCGCCCCTCGGGGTCCTCACCGCACCGCTGCGGGAGCGGTGGTTCGGGCACGACTCGGTCGCCCCGCCGCGCCGGCGCATCCCCTCGGTCTTCCTGCCGATCGACGAGGACGACGCGATCGACGGCCCCGGAGACGAGGGCCTCGACTGCGGGCCGGCGAGCGCCGGGGAGCCGGAGCCGACCGGTTAGGTGACCCTTCCTTGGACGGCGCGCGCCTAATTACCTAACATGGGTGTGTGGTTAATACCGACATCCGCCCCGAGGCGTCGCCGACGCGCGACCGGGTGCTGCGTGTCGTGAGCCAGGAGGGGCCGGTCGACATCGCCACCCTCGTCGCACGGGTCGGGCTCACCGAGACCGCCGTGCGCCGCCACGTCGACAACCTCCACGCCGACGGCCTCGTCGAGTCCCGCGACGCGGGGGGACCGCGCCGCCGCGGCCGTCCGTCGAAGGCCTGGGTCCTCACCGAGGCCGGCCACCGCGCCCTGGCCTCCGACTACGACCACCTCGCCGGTGACGCCCTGCGCTTCCTCCGCCGCACGGCCGGGGAGGGCGCCGTCCAGGCCTTCGCCGAGGAGCGGGTCGCCCACCTCGAGGCGCGGCTCGCCGACCGCCTCGACGCCGTCGGCGTCGACCCCGCGCGCCGCACGGACGCCCTCGTCGACGCCCTCACCACCGAGGGCTACTCGGCCTCGGCGCGCCCGGTGGGAACACCCGGCACCCCCACGGCGCTGACCGGGGTGCAGCTGTGCCAGGGCCACTGCCCCGTCCAGCACGTCGCGACCGAGTTCCCCGAGCTGTGCGAGGCCGAGACCGAGGCGTTCTCGCGCCTGCTCGGCGTCCACGTCCAACGCCTGGCGACCCTCGCCCACGGCGACCACGTCTGCACCACGTTCGTCCCGACCCCGACCACCGAGAGGCCACCGCGATGACGAGCCACATCGAAGAGCTCAACCCGGGTCTGAAGGACCTCGGCACCTACGAGTACGGCTGGGCCGACAGCGACACCGCCGGCTCCACGGCGCGCCGCGGCCTGTCCGAGGAGGTCGTCTCCGACATCTCGGACCGCAAGAGCGAGCCCGCGTGGATGAAGGAGCTGCGGATGAAGTCGCTGCGGCTCTTCGACAAGAAGCCGATGCCCAGCTGGGGCAGCGACCTCACCGGGATCGACTTCCAGAACATCAAGTACTTCGTGAAGTCCACCGAGCAGCAGGCCACCTCGTGGGAGGACCTGCCCGAGGACATCAAGAACACCTACGACCGGCTCGGCATCCCCGAGGCCGAGAAGCAGCGCCTCGTCGCCGGTGTCGCGGCGCAGTACGAGTCGGAGGTCGTCTACCACCAGATCCGCGAGGACCTGGAGGAGAAGGGCGTCATCTTCGTCGACACCGACACCGGTCTGCGCGAGTACGAGGACCTCTTCCGCGAGTACTTCACGAGCGTCATCCCGGCCGGTGACAACAAGTTCGCGGCGCTCAACACGGCCGTGTGGTCGGGCGGCTCGTTCATCTACGTCCCGCCGGGCGTCCACGTCGACATCCCGCTGCAGGCCTACTTCCGGATCAACACCGAGAACATGGGCCAGTTCGAGCGGACGCTGATCATCGCGGACGAGGGCTCCTCGGTGCACTACGTCGAGGGCTGCACCGCGCCGATCTACAAGTCGGACTCGCTGCACTCCGCGGTCGTCGAGATCATCGTCAAGAAGAACGCCCGGGTGCGCTACACGACGATCCAGAACTGGTCGAACAACGTCTACAACCTCGTCACCAAGCGCGCGACGTGCGCCGAGGGCGCGACGATGGAGTGGATCGACGGCAACATCGGGTCCAAGGTGACGATGAAGTACCCGGCCGTCTTCCTCCTCGGCGAGCACGCCCGCGGCGAGACCCTGTCGATCGCCTTCGCGGGCGAGGGCCAGCACCAGGACGCCGGCTCCAAGATGGTCCACGCCGCGCCCAACACCTCGAGCTCGATCGTCAGCAAGTCGGTCGCCCGGGGCGGGGGCCGCACGAGCTACCGCGGCCTCGTCCAGGTGCTCGAGGGTGCCACGGGCTCGAAGAGCTCGGTCGTCTGCGACGCGCTGCTCGTCGACACGATCAGCCGGTCCGACACCTACCCGTACGTCGACATCCGCGAGGACGACGTGCAGATGGGTCACGAGGCCACCGTCTCGAAGGTGTCCGAGGACCAGATGTTCTACCTCATGTCCCGAGGCATGTCCGAGCAGGAGGCGATGGCGATGATCGTCCGCGGCTTCGTGGAGCCCATCGCCAAGGAGCTCCCCATGGAGTACGCCCTCGAGCTCAACCGCCTCATCGAGCTGCAGATGGAAGGAGCGGTCGGCTGATGAGCCTGCTGACCCCCCAGCGCCCCGCCGACGGGGCGCACACCCACAGTGCCGCGACCATGGTCCCGGACCAGTCCCGGGCCGAGCGCACGACGTCCTTCGACGTCTCCGACTTCCCGGTGCCGCACGGCCGCGAGGAGGACTGGCGCTTCACGCCGGTCGACCGGCTCGGCGTGTTCTTCCGCGACGAGGCCACCGGTGGCTCGCTCGCGCAGGAGCACGTGCTGCCCGAGGGCGTGACCGTCTCGACGATCTCCACCCCCGAGTGGCGCGCGCTCGGCGTGCCGGCCCCGCAGGACCGTGCGGCCGCGGCCGCCGCCGCCCACAGCGACGGCGTCACCGTGGTCGACGTCCCCGCCGAGGCCGAGCTGACCGAGCCGGTCCGCATCCGCCTCACCGGCACCGGACCGGGCCTGGTCCACGAGAACCTCCTCGTCCGCGTCGGCCGCTTCGCACGGGCCACCGTCGTCGTCGAGCACCACGGCGTGGCCGACTGCTCCGAGGTCCTCACGGTCCTCGCGGGCGACGGCTCCGACGTCACCGTCGTCTCCGTGCAGGAGTGGGACGACGTGTCCCACCACCTCGCGCAGCACGACCTCGTCGTCGGCCGGGACGCCCGGGCCCGCCACATCGCCATCACCCTCGGTGGCGGCGTCGTCCGGATGAACACCAACGCGTCGTACTCCGGCCCCGGCGGCTCCTTCGAGGGCCTCGGCGTCTACTTCGCGGACGCCGGCCAGCACCTCGAGCACCGGCTGTTCGTCGACCACGAGGCGCCCCACTGCCGCAGCAACGTCGAGTACAAGGGCGCGCTCCAGGGCGAGTCGGCCCGCACCGTGTGGGTCGGCGACGTGCTGATCCGCGCGGCCGCCGAGGGCACCGACACCTACGAGCTGAACCGCAACCTGCTGCTCAGCGACGGCGCGCGCGCCGACTCGGTCCCCAACCTCGAGATCGAGACCGGCGAGATCGTCGGGGCCGGGCACGCCTCGGCCACCGGGCGCTTCGACGACGAGCAGCTGTTCTACCTCATGGCCCGTGGCATCCCCGAGGACGAGGCCCGCCGGCTCGTCGTCCGCGGGTTCTTCGCGAGCGTCGTCGGCCGCATCCGGGTCCCGGAGGTGCAGGAGCACCTCATGGAGGCCATCGAGCGCGAGCTGGCCGGAGGTGTCGCCGCGTGAGCGAGCAGCTGACCGACCAGGACTTCGTCCGCGTCTGCCGCCTCGACGAGCTGCCCGAGGTGGGTGCCGCCCTCGCCGAGATCGAGGGCCGACGGGTGTCCCTCGTGCGCACCGAGGACGGCAGCGTCCACTGCGTCGACGACACCTGCACGCACGCCAACGTCTCGCTCTCCGAGGGCGAGCTCGACGGCTGCACCCTCGAGTGCTGGCTCCACGGGTCGCGCTTCGACCTGCGCACCGGTGAGCCCACCGGCCCGCCGGCCATCGTCCCCATCGCCGTCCACACCGTCCGCATCGAGGGCGACGACGTCCTTGTCGCCCTGTCCGAGGAGAGCTGAGCTTCCATGTCGACCCTTGAGATCAAGGACCTGCACGTCACCGTCGAGACCGAGGAGGGCTCCAAGGAGATCCTCCGCGGGGTCACGCTGACCATCGAGTCCGGCCAGACCCACGCGATCATGGGCCCCAACGGGTCCGGCAAGTCCACCCTCGCCTACTCGATCGCCGGGCACCCCAAGTACACCGTCACCTCCGGCACCGTCACCCTCGACGGCGAGGACGTCCTCGCGATGAGCGTCGACGAGCGGGCCCGCGCCGGCCTCTTCCTCGCGATGCAGTACCCCGTCGAGGTCCCCGGCGTCACCGTCTCGAACTTCCTGCGCACCGCGAAGACCGCCGTCACCGGTGAGGCCCCGAAGCTGCGCACCTGGGTCAAGGACGTCAAGGAGGCCATGGGCAACCTGCGCATGGACCCCGCGTTCGCCGAGCGCAACGTCAACGAGGGCTTCTCCGGCGGCGAGAAGAAGCGCCACGAGATCCTCCAGATGGAGCTGCTCGCCCCGAAGATGGCGATCCTCGACGAGACCGACTCCGGCCTCGACGTCGACGCCCTCCGCGTCGTGTCCGAGGGCGTCAACCGCGCCAAGGAGTCCACCGGCGCCGGCGTCCTGCTCATCACGCACTACACCCGCATCCTGCGCTACGTGCAGCCCGACTTCGTCCACGTCTTCGTCGACGGCCGGATCGCCGAGCAGGGCGGCCCCGAGCTCGCCGAGCGCCTCGAGGCCGAGGGGTACGACCGCTTCCAGACCGAGCCCGCCGAGGCCTGATGAGCGCCGCCCCCTTCACCGACGCGGAGCTGGCCCGGGTGCGGGCCGACTTCCCGATCCTGTCGCGCACCGTGCGCGGGGGGCGCCCGCTCGTCTACCTCGACTCCGGGGCCACCTCGCACAAGCCGGTGCAGGTGCTCGACGCCGAGCGCCGCTTCTACGAGCACACCAACGCCGCGGTCCACCGCGGGGCGCACCAGCTCTCCGAGGAGGGCACCGACGCCTACGAGTCGGCCCGCGAGACGATCGCGCGCTTCATCGGGGCCTCGGCCGACGAGATCGTCTTCACGCGCAACGCCACGGAGGCGCTCAACCTCGTCGCGTACGCCTTCACCAACGGCACGCACGGCGGGGGCGGGGGCTCGGGCGACCGGTTCCGCCTCGGCCCGGGCGACGAGGTGCTCGTCACCGAGATGGAGCACCACGCCGACCTCATCCCGTGGCAGGAGGCGTGCCGGCGCAGCGGCGCCACCCTGCGCTGGGTCCCCGTCACCGAGGACGGCCGGCTCGACCTCGCCCAGCTCGACTCGCTCCTCACCGAGCGCACCAAGGTGTTCGCGTTCACGCACGTCTCGAACGTCCTCGGCACGGTCAACCCGGTGCGCGAGCTCGCCGAGCGGGCACACGCCGTCGGAGCCCTGGCCGTCCTCGACGCCTGCCAGTCGGTGCCGCACCTGCCGGTCGACGTCCACGACCTCGGGGTCGACCTCCTCGCGTTCTCCGGCCACAAGATGTTCGGGCCGCTCGGCATCGGCGTCCTCTGGGGCCGTCCGGAGCTGCTCGACGAGATGCCCGTGTTCCTCACCGGCGGCTCGATGATCGAGACGGTCACGATGGAGGGCGCCACCTACGCGCCCGTGCCGCAGAAGTTCGAGGCCGGGGTGCCGGTCGCGGCGCAGGCCGTCGGCCTCGCGGCGGCGTGCGACTACCTCACCGACCTGGGCATGGACCGCGTCCACGCCCACGAGCAGGCCCTCACCGAGCGGCTGCTGCGCGGGCTCGCCGAGCGACCGTGGGTGCGCGTCCTCGGCCCCGCCGACCTGCGCGACCGCGGCGGTGCCGTGGCGTTCGTCGTCGACGGCGTCCACGCCCACGACGTGGGGCAGGTGCTCGACGACCGGGGTGTCGAGGTGCGGGTCGGCCACCACTGCGCGTGGCCGCTGCACCGCGCCCTCAAGGCCGCGGCGAGCACCCGCGCGAGCTTCGCCGCCTACACCACGCCGGCGGAGGTCGACGCCCTCCTCGAGGCCCTCGACCGCGTGCCGGCCATGTTCGGGACGGAGGTGGCGGTCTGATGGACCTCTACCAGGAGCTCATCCTCGACCACTACAAGAACCCCGTGCGGGCGGGGCTGCGCGAGCCGTTCGACGGCGAGAGCCACCAGGTCAACCCGACGTGCGGCGACGAGGTGACCCTCCGGGTCCACGTCACCGGGGAGGGCGACGAGGCCGTCGTCGACGACGTCTCGTACGACTCGATGGGCTGCTCGATCAGCGTCGCGTCCGCCTCGATCCTCGCCGAGGAGGTCACCGGCGGCACCGTCGCCCACGCGCGGGAGACCTACGAGGCGATGCGCCGGATGCTCACGAGCAAGGGCCAGGACCCCGGCGACGAGGACGAGATCGGCGACGGCGTGGCCCTCGCCGGCGTCGCGAAGTACCCCGCACGCGTCAAGTGCGCCCTCCTGTCGTGGGCGGCGTTCACCGATGCCCTGTACCAGGCCGAAGGAGCGAAGCAGTGACCGAGACCACCACCCCCGCCAACGTCGCGGACGTCGAGGAGGCCATGCGCGACGTCGTCGACCCCGAGCTCGGGATCAACGTCGTCGACCTCGGCCTCGTCTACGGCATCACCGTCGACCCGCAGAACCATGCCGTCATCGACATGACCCTCACCTCGGCGGCCTGCCCGCTGACCGACGTCATCGAGGACCAGACCGCCGCGTCGCTCGAGGGCGTCGTCGCCGGCTACCGCGTGAACTGGGTCTGGATGCCGCCGTGGGGCCCGGACAAGATCACCGACGACGGTCGCGAGCAGCTGCGCGCCCTCGGCTTCAACATCTGAGGTGGGCACCCGCGTCGTCGAGGTCGCACCCGAGCGGTACGACCGATGGCGCGAGCGCTTCGACGCGAACAACCCCGACGGCCCCCAGCGGGTCGTCGGGGTCGCGCGTTTCGAGCACGACCCGCTGGCCCTGCTCCTCGTCCGACGCGGCGGGTACGCCGTCGGCGTCGGCTCCGGCGGGCGGCTGACCGAGCACAAGGCCGGCACACGGTACGTGCAGTCGCGCACGGCCGCGGGTGGGTGGTCCCAGCAGCGCTTCGCGCGCCGCCGCTCCAACCAGGCCGACGAGCTCGTGGGGGCGGTGGCCGAGCACGCGGTGCGGCTGCTGCGGGGGAGTGGTGCCCGCGGCCTGGTCCTCGGGGGTGACCGCGCCCTGGCCGAGGCCGTGATCGAGGACGACCGGCTCGCGTCCCTGCGGGACCTGCCGCGGCGCGAGCTCTACGACCTCCCCGATCCGCGGTTCGCCGTCCTGCAGCAGGCGCTCGAGCGGGCGGGCGCGGTGCGGGTGACCCTCGAGGAGTGAGCCGCTCGGTGGCTGCCGGGCCTACGTCTTCCCGCTGCGGAGCCGCTCCATCTCTGCCTGGATCTGCTGCTCTCCCGGGGAGGGCCAGAGGACGTCCCACGCGTGGAACGCCAACCCGATGCCCCAGCCGAAGATCGGGAACACCGGCCAGAAGAAGCCGCCACCCGAGACGAACCAGATGGCCACCAAGAGGATGTTCACACTGACGTAGGCCAAGGAGTGGGCCATCAACCCGCGCTTGTCCTCGAGGCGCTTCACGGCGCGCTGCCTGAGCTCGGCGTCGGCCTGCACCGGTCCGGAGCTGTCCGGCTGTGTCATGTCGACACCTCCTTCCACTCCTCCAGCATCGCGCGCTCCCGGGCCTGCGCGCGCCGAATGTCTCCTCCACCACGTCCGGCGGACACCGCAGCGCGGCAGGCGGCAGCCCCGACACCGGGACGTCGCGGCTAGAGGAACTGGGCCGGGTCGAACTCGTCGATCGGGATGATCCGCACGCGGGGCAGCCGCTCGTTGAAGGCCTGCACGTCGTACTCGAGGTCGAAGGTCTCCAGGCCCTGCTCGGCGAGCGGCACGAAGTTGCGGTTGCGGAACTCGCCGAACCCGATGACCCCGACGTGGCGCCCGTCGAGGAGGTCCTCGACCTGCTCGACGAAGTCGCCGTCGTTGCTCACGAGCAGGACGTCGGCCTCGCGGTTCCGGAGCTCGGCGAGGGTGCGCTGGATCGCCATGTCGACGACCTTCTCGCCGGCGGCGCCCGACAGCGGCACCGGACGGTAGCCGATGGCGAGCAGTGCCTGGACGAAGGTCATCGGCAGCTCGGTGTTCGCGGCGAGGAAGAAGAGACCGACCGCGGACTGGCTCCACTGGTCCTCGGCGAACTGCAGCAGCCGCTCCCACCGCGGGCGCTCCTCGGGGCGGGGGCGGCGCCCGAGGATCGAGGTGCCGAGCGTGGCGTCGATGTTCTCGCCGTCGACGAGGAGGTAGGTGGTACGCGCGGACTCGGACATGCCCGGAGCCTACGGGGGGTGGCCCACGACGCCCCCCAGGCGTGCTGGGCGATGTTGACGACGGTGCCGTCCGGTGCGCGCACGAAGAACCGTCGGACGCCCCAGGGCTCGGTCACCAGGGGGTGGACGATCTCGTGGCCCGCCGCGGTGCCGAGACCGAGATGGCCCGTGTAGAAGTCCCGGGCCTCCTCGACGGCGGTCCCCACGATCGTCGTCCCCGAACGGGAGGGTGTCCACCGGGCTTGACACCGAAAGAGTTTGCTGGGCAAACTCAGGACAACGGTTTGCCACACAAACGAAAAGGACGCAGCATGAGCTCCACCGACCACGACGCCGCCGAGGTCCTCGACCCGCACGAGGCCCGCACCATCCTCGACTCCACGCAGGGGGCCACCGCTCGGCGCATCGAGGTGCGCGCCGACCTGCTCTTCCTCGCCTGGGGGCTCGCCTGGTCGGTGGGGTACCTGTCCCTCTGGTGGTCGACGCGAGGCCAGGAGCCGTACACCGGGCCGGCGGCCTGGGCGGGAGCCACGCTGGGGGCGGCCATGCTGCTCGCCGCCGCGGTGACGGCCGTCCACATCATCCGGGCGAGTGCGGGCCTCAGCGGCAGGTCCTCGCGCGCGGGCCTCCTCTACGGCCTCACCTGGCCGGTGGCGTTCGTCACGTGGCAGTCGCTCATGGGCGCGGTCGTCGGGCTGGGGCTCTCGGACGAGGCCGCGGGCCTCCTGTACGCGGCCGGGCCGGGGCTCCTCGTCGCCGTCATCTACTGCCTCTCCTCGGTCGTGTGGGAGGAGAGCGCCCTCTTCGTCGTGGGCGCGTGGCTCGCCGTCACCACGGCGGTGGCGGTCTGGACCGGACCCGCGACGGCCACCCTGGTCCTCGGGGCCGTCGGGGGGACGGGCTTCCTCGTGGGTGTCGCCCTCGCGAGGCGGGGCCGCGCGTGAGCTCCGAGGACCCGGCGCCGGGCGCGGAGGTCGAGCTCGACCCCGTCATCCACGCCCCGGTCCGGCTCCGGGTCGTCGCGGCCCTCAACGCCGTCCCGGAGCGCGACGCCATCTCGTTCACGCGGCTCCAGCGGCTGCTCGACCTCACCGGGGGCAACCTCACGACGCACCTGCGGCGGCTCGAGGAGGCCGGCTACGTCGAGGTGGCGCGTTCGGGCAGCGGTCGCACCGCCCGGACCACGGTGTCCCTGACGGCCACCGGGCGCCTCGCGCTCGTGCGGTACCGGGAGGCGCTGGCCCGGATCCTCGGCTGACCGACCGCGCACCGGAGCCGGCCGGTCAGCTCTCGACCGAGGCCACCGCGAAGGTGTCGCACTGGTTGAGGTCGCCGCCCTGGTAGCCCTGGAGGAACCAGCGCTGCCGGGACTCGGCGGAGCCGTGGGTCCACGTCTCGGGGTTGACCCGACCGGAGGTGGCCTGCTGGATGCGGTCGTCACCGACGGCCGAGGCGGCGGAGAGGGCGGACCGGATGTCGTCGCTCGTCAAGGGCTTGAGGAACGGCGTCCCGGTGTCGGGGTCCGGGACGCTCGTCGCGTGGTGGACCCACACCCCGGCGAGGCAGTCGGCCATCAGCTCGGTGCGCACGGCGCCGGACTCCGCACCCTGCGGGTCCTGCTGGGCGCGGCCGAGCAACCCGAGCTGGTCCTGGAGGGCGTGCCCGTACTCGTGCGCCACGACGTACTCCTGCGCCAGGGCGCCGTCGTCGGCACCGAAGCGCTGCGTCAGGATGTCGAAGAAGCTCGCGTCGATGTAGACCCGCTTGTCGAGGGGGCAGTAGAACGGCCCCACCTGGTTGCTCGCCGTGCCACACGCGGACTGGGTGACGCCGTCGTAGAGCACGGTCTCGGTCTCCTGCCACTGCCGCTTGTAGCGGATCAGCTCGTCGGCCCAGAAGGCCTGCACCGAGTTCACGGTGCCGATGACGCGGCACACGTCGTCGCGGTTGGCGTCCGCCCCGGTCCTGCACTCGTCGAAGGCGGCGGGGTCCTGCTCACCGGCCGCCTGCACCTGACCCGAGTCGACCTGACCGCCACTGCTGGGCAGCTGGCCGGGGTCGATGGCGAAGATCATCAGGAGGATCGTGATGATGATGCCGCCGATGCCGCCGCCGACGACGAGTCCCCCCGGCGCACCGCCGCCACCGCCGCCCGACCGCACCTGCGAGGTGTCGAGCGTGACGTTCTCGTTGAAGCTCATCGGGCCGCCTTCGTGCTCGCACCGTGCCGGAGCGCTCCCCGGCGGGTCTTAGACTAGGGGGGATGCCCCGCCGCGGGCCGCCGCAGGCGGCCGGCCCGGGCATCCCCCACCGACGTGAAAGGACCATCGTGCTCACCGCTGCCTCCGTCGAGCTGCGAGCGGGCTCCCGCCTGCTCCTCGACGGCGCGACCTTCCGTGTGGCGCCGGGGGACCGGATCGGCCTCGTCGGCCGCAACGGTGCCGGGAAGACCACGCTCACCAAGACCCTCGCCGGGGTGACCCAGCCGGCCGCCGGCACCATCACCCGCTCCGGCGAGGTCGGCTACCTCCCGCAGGACCCACGCACCGGCGACCTCCACGTCTCGGGCCGGGACCGGGTCCTCTCGGCGCGCGGCCTCGACAGCATCGTCCGGGACCTTCGGGCGGCCGAGCAGGCGATGGCGACCGAGACCGGCGAGCGCCAGGAGCGGGCGATGCGCCGCTACGCCCGGCTCGACTCCGAGTTCACCGCCGCCGGCGGGTACGCGGCCGAGTCCGAGGCGGCCCAGATCGCCGCCGCCCTCGGGCTCGAGGAGCGCCACCTCGACCAGGAGATCGGCACGCTCTCCGGCGGTCAGCGCCGCCGGGTCGAGCTGACCCGCATCCTGTTCTCCGGTGCCGAGACCCTGCTGCTCGACGAGCCGACGAACCACCTGGACGCCGACTCCATCGCCTGGCTGCGCGACCACCTCAAGGGCTACCGCGGCGGCCTCGTGGTCATCAGCCACGACGTCGAGCTGCTCGACGTCGTCGTCAACAAGGTCTTCCACCTCGACGCGAACCGCGCCGAGCTCGACCAGTACAACCTCGGCTGGAGGGCCTACCTCCAGCAACGCGAGACCGACGAGCGGCGACGCAAGCGCGAGCGGGCCAACGCCGAGAAGAAGGCGTCGGCGCTCATGGCGCAGTCCGACAAGATGCGGGCCAAGGCGACCAAGACCGTCGCCGCCCAGAACATGGCCCGCCGTGCCGAGCGGCTGCTCTCCGGTCTCGAGGCCGAGCGGTCGCACGACAAGGTGGCCCGGCTGCGCTTCCCGAAGCCCTCGCCGTGCGGCAAGACCCCCCTGCGCGCCACCGGGCTGTCCCGGTCCTACGGGTCCGCCGAGGTGTTCACCGACGTCGACCTCGCGATCGACCGCGGGTCCCGGGTCGTCGTCCTCGGGCTCAACGGCGCCGGCAAGACGACGCTGCTCCGCCTCCTCGCGGGGGTCGACACCCCAGACACCGGGCAGGTCGAGCCCGGCCACGGCCTCAAGCTCGGGTACTACGCCCAGGAGCACGAGAACCTCGACGTCACGCGCACCGTCCTCGAGAACATGAAGTCGGCCGCACCGGACCTCGGCGAGACCGAGGTGCGCAAGACCCTCGGGTCCTTCCTGTTCAGCGGCGACGACGTCCTCAAGCCGGCGGGCGTGCTCTCCGGCGGTGAGAAGACCCGGTTGTCGCTGGCCCTGCTCGTCGTCTCCTCGGCCAACGTCCTGCTGCTCGACGAGCCGACGAACAACCTCGACCCCGCCTCGCGTGCCGAGATCCTCGGCGCGCTGAGCACCTACGAGGGTGCCGTCGTCCTGGTGACGCACGACGAGGGCGCGGTCGACGCGCTCGAGCCCGAGCGCATCCTGCTGCTCCCGGACGGCGTCGAGGACCTCTTCAACGCCGACTACCGCGAGCTCGTCACGCTGGCCTGAGCGCGCGCGGGGCCGCCGCGGCGCATACTGCTGGGATGAGGGGTCGCGTCGTTGCCGTGGGGGTCGCACTGCTGCTCGCCGCCGGGGGGTGCGGGACGCAGGCGGCGGATCCGTCGGGTCCGGCGCGCCCGACGGCGCCGGGTGACGAGGTCCGGGCCACCCCGACGCCCGGGACGGGCCCGACCAAGGTCCCGGTCGACCCGAGCCGGCCCCCCGGCCTGCGTTTCTCCGTGCTCGGCGACGTGGGCAGCTCGGCCGAGGCGGGACTCGTGCTGCGCGCCATCGGTGCCCGCGCCGATGCCTTCACGCTCGTCGTCGGCGACCTGTCCTACGGCGCCGCCGGGAAGGAGGGCGACTGGTGCCGGTCCGTGAAGCGCGCGGTCGGAGCCAGCCACCCGGTCGAGCTCGTCTCCGGCAACCACGAGGACGACGGTCCGAACGGCGACATCGCTGCGTTCGAGGCGTGCCTGCCGAACCGGCTGCCCGGCCTCGTGGGGACCTACGGCCGCGAGTGGTACGTCGACGTCCCGGCCGCTGACCCGATCCTGCGGGTCGTGATGATCTCCCCGGCGCTCGACTTCGGTGACGGTACCTGGTCGTACGCGGCCGGGACCCCGCACTACACCTGGACCCGTGACGCGCTGCGGTCGGCACGCACCGCGGGCATCCCGTGGGTCGTCGTCGGGATGCACAAGCCGTGCCTGTCGGTCGGGGTCTACCAGTGCGACCCGGGTGCCGACCTCATGAACCTCCTGCTCGGCGAACGGGTCGACCTCGTGGTCACCGGCCACGAGCACATGTACCAGCGGACGAAGCGGCTGGCCCTCGGGCCGGACTGCCCGGCCGTGCGCCCCGGACGTTACGACGCCGGCTGCGTGACGGCGACCGGCGGCACCACGGTCGTCACCGTCGGCACCGGCGGGAAGGACCTGCGCGACCACGACCGCGCCGATCCCGAGGCGGGCTACTTCGCGGCGGTGAGCGCCCGCGACCTCAACGCCTCGTTCGGCTCGCTCGACGTCCAGGTGACACCGGACCGGCTCGACGCCCGGTTCGTGCCCGCAGCCGGCTCGTTCACCGACCGCGTCACGCTGACCCGCTGACGCGTGCTCAGCCCGGGATGGCCGGCAGCCGGGTGAGCGCGCGCGCCACGGACTCGCGCAGCTCGGAGTCCTCCCACGTGTGGTCGACGAGGTCGCCGCGCAGGTAGGCGTCGTACGCGGGCAGGTCGAGGTGGCCGTGCCCGCACAACGCCGTGAGGATGACCTTCTCCTCGCCGGTCTCGATGCAGGCGATGGCCTCGTCGACCGCCGCGGCGAGCGCGTGGGTCGGCTCCGGCGCCGGGACGATGCCCTCGGTGCGGGCGAACAGCACCCCGGCCGCGAAGCAGTCCTTCTGGGTCTTCGCGATGGCCTCGATGAGCCCCTCCTCGTAGAGGTGGCTGATGAGCGGGCTCATCCCGTGGTACCGCAGGCCACCCGCGTGGATCGGGTCGGGGATGAAGTCGTGGCCGAGCGTGTGCATCTTCATCATCGGCGTGAGGCCCGCGACGTCGCCGAAGTCGTAGGCGTAGGTGCCCTGGGTGAGGGAGGGGCACGACGCCGGCTCCACGGCGCGGATCACCGGGCCCGCGCCGTCGGCCGCGAGCTTGTCGCGCAGGAACGGGAAGGTGAGCCCGCCGAAGTTCGAGCCACCGCCGGTGCACCCGACGATGAGGTCGACGCTCTCGCCGATCTTCGCGAGCTGGAGCAGCGCCTCCTCGCCGATGACGGTCTGGTGGAGCAGGACGTGGTTGAGCACGGAGCCCAGCGCGTAGTTGGCCGTGGGGTCCTGCGCGGCCATCTCGACGGCCTCGCTGATCGCGACGCCGAGCGAGCCGGGGGAGTCGGGGTCGCCGGCCAGGACGGCGCGGCCCGCCTCGGTGAGGTCGGACGGACTCGGGTGGACGGTGCCGCCGAAGGTCTCGATCATGATCCGCCGGTACGGCTTGGCGTCGTACGAGGCGCGGACCTGCCACACCTCGCACTCGAGGTCGAACTGGGCGCAGGCGAACGCGAGCGCCGTGCCCCACTGCCCGGCGCCGGTCTCGGTCGTCAGCCTCCGCACCCCCGCCTTGGCGTTGTAGTAGGCCTGCGGGACCGCGGTGTTCGGCTTGTGCGACCCGGCGGGGGAGACGCCCTCGTACTTGTAGTAGATCCGGGCCGGCGTGCCGAGCGCCTTCTCGAGGCGGTGGGCGCGGTAGAGCGGGGACGGCCGCCACAGCCGGTAGACGTCCTGGACCTCCTGCGGGATGTCGACGTAGCGCTCGGTCGTCACCTCCTGGGCGATGAGGTCCATCGGGAAGATCGCCGCGAGGTCGTCGGGGCCGATCGGCTGCCCGGTCCCCGGGTGCAGCGGCGGGGGCGGTGGGGTCGGGAGATCGGCGAGGAGGTTGTACCAGCGCGTCGGCATCTCGTCCTCGTCGAGGAGGACCTTGTGGCGCAGCGGGTCGGGCACGGGTACCTCCGGGCGTCGGTGACGGTGTGCCGTCATCGTCCGGGTCCGGCCGGTCGCGCACAAGGGGGTGCCCACGGGGCGAGGAACAGCCGTCGGCGCCTGGTGGTTGACTGACGGGAACGACGACGAATGACGGAGGACGCGACACCGTGAGCATGGGCGGATGGCAGGTGATGCACTCCCTGACCAAGGACTCGAGCGTCAAGGGGCGCCAGCTCGCCCCCGGGACCCGGCGGCGGGTGCTCGAGTACGCCCGGCCGTACCGTCGGCCGATCGCGTGGTTCCTCGGCCTCGTCGTCATCGACTCGATGCTCGTCGTGGCGACCCCGCTGCTGCTGAAGTCGCTCGTCGACGACGGCGTCATCCCGCGCGACTCCGGCGTCGTCGTCCGCCTCTCCGTCATCGTCGCGGTCCTCGCGGTCGTCGACGGCGCCCTGACCCTCGTCCAGCGCTGGTTCTCCTCGCGCATCGGGGAGGGCCTGATCTACGACCTCCGCACCGAGGTGTTCGGGCACGTGCTGCGGCAGCCGGTCGCGTTCTTCACGCGGGCCCAGACCGGCGCGCTCGTCACGCGCCTCGGCAACGACGTCATCGGGGCCCAGCAGGCCTTCACCTCGGTGCTCTCGAACGTCGTGAGCAACGCGATCTCCCTCGTCGTCATCGTCATCACGATGATGACGCTCTCGTGGCAGCTGACCCTCGCGGCGCTCGTGCTCGTGCCCTTCTTCATCATCCCCGCGCGGCTGATGGGCCGCCGGCTGGCGTCCCTGACCCACCAGCAGATGAGTCTCAACGCCGACCTCGGGACGCGGATGAACGAGCGGTTCAACGTCGCCGGGGCGCTGCTCGTCAAGCTCTTCGGGCGTCCGGCCACCGAGGACTCCGAGTACGGCGAGCGCGCGGCGCAGGTGCGCGACGTCGGCGTGCGGATCGCCCTCAACCGGTCGGTCTTCTTCGTCGCGCTCACCCTGGTCGCCTCCCTCGCCACGGCGATGGTCTACGGGCTGGGCGGCGTCATGGCCGTCAACCAGACCCTGACCGTGGGGACCCTCCTCGCCCTCGCCGCGCTGCTGGCCCGCCTCTACGGGCCGCTCACGGCCATCTCCAACGTGCGCGTCGACGTCATGACGGCGCTCGTGTCGTTCGAGCGGGTCTTCGAGGTCCTCGACCTCCCGCCGCTGGTCGCCGAGGCCGCCGACGCGCGGCCGGTGCCGACGGGCCCGGTGCGGGTCGAGGTCGACCACGTGTCGTTCGCCTACCCCTCCGCCGACGAGGTGTCGCTCGCCAGCCTCGAGTCCAGCGCCTCGGGTGACCGGCGGGGGAGCGGGCCGGTGCTGCGGGACGTCTCGTTCACCGTCGAGCCGGGCACGCTGGTGGCGCTCGTCGGACCGAGCGGTGCCGGGAAGACGACCATCACCTCGCTCGTCTCCCGCCTCTACGACCCCACGGCCGGGGCGATCCGGGTCAACGGGGTCGACCTGCGCGAGGCGACCCTCGGGTCGCTCCAGGACGCCGTGGGGGTCGTCACGCAGGAGGCTCACCTCTTCCACGACACGATCCGCGCGAACCTCGCCTACGCGGCGCCCGAGGCCGACGAGGCGCGCATGGTCGCCGCCCTGCAGGCCGCCCAGGTCTGGTCCCTCGTCGACTCGCTGCCGTCGGGCCTCGACACCGTGGTCGGTGACCGCGGGCACCGGCTCTCCGGGGGCGAGAAGCAGCGGCTGGCCATCGCCCGACTGCTGCTCAAGGGTCCCGGCCTCGTCGTCCTCGACGAGGCGACGGCACACCTCGACAGCGAGTCGGAGCAGGCCCTGCAGCACGCGCTCGACGAGGCGCTGCGCGACCGCTCCGCGCTCGTCATCGCCCACCGGCTCTCGACCGTGCGGCACGCCGACGCGATCCTCGTCGTCGACGACGGGCGGATCGTCGAGCGGGGCACGCACGCCGAGCTCGTCGCCCAGGGGGGCCTGTACGCCGACCTCTACCGCACCCAGTTCGCCGAGCAGGCCGCCGACCTCAGCGCCTGAGGTCGTCCGCTACCCGTCCTCCTCGTCCCAGATCCGGACCTTCTTGGGCTTCGGCGGGTACTTCTCGGGGTGGGCGAGGCGTTCCTCGCGCCGGATGCCGAAGCCGACGAGGACGAACCCGACGACCGTGCCGAACCACCACTGGTAGGCGTAGGCGAGGTGCGGGCCGAGGCTCCGGTCCGGCGGCGCGAGGGCGGCCGGGCGCGGCGGCGACGAGCCGTCGGGCAGCGTCTCGGACTGGAGCAGCACGTAGTCGGGCAGGAGCGCCGTCCCGAGCTGGTCGGAGGCGTCCGGCACCGAGACGTTCGCGATCGAGCCGCTGGCCGCCTCCTTGCCCCGGGTCGGCTCGCTCGGGCGGACCCAGCCGACGACGGTCACCTCGCCGTCCGGAGCCGGGGGGACCTCGGGCAGGACGTTCGCCCCGGCACCGGACGCGGGGACCCAGCCGCGGTCCACGAGGACGTCCGTGCCGCCCCCGTCGGGGGTCAGGGCCCAGAGCGCCTCGAGCCCCACCTCGCCCTCGTTGGGGCGTCCCCGGGCGAACAACGGCCCGGCGCTGTACCGGCCCGTGACGGTGACCCGGGTCCACTCCGCGGACGCCGGCATCCCGGTGGGCGTCACGACGTCGGTGACCGCCACCGGGTCGGCGCGGTAGTGGGCGTCGAGGCGTGCGTTGCGCTCGACCTTCGCCTCGTGCCGGTGGTACTGCCAGAACCCGAGGTGGTACGCGGCGACGGCGAACAGCGCGGCGAGCGCGAGTGCGCCCAGCCACCGAGGTGAGAGCACCCGTCGCAGCACTCCTGCACGCTACCCGTCGTACATTGGAGCCCTATGACCGACCTCCCAGCTCCGCGCCTCCTCGACCGCTTCGGCCGCATCGGGCGAGACCTGCGCGTCTCGGTCACCGACCGCTGCAACCTCAGGTGTACCTACTGCATGCCGGCGGAGGGTCTGGACTGGCTCCCGAAGCCGGAGATGCTCACCGACGACGAGCTCGTGCGCCTCGTCCGGATCATGGTCGGCCTGGGGGTCACCAACGTGCGGCTCACCGGCGGCGAGCCGATCCTGCGGCGCAGCCTCGTCGACGTCGTCCGTGGGATCGCCGCGCTCGAGCCGCGGCCCCGCATCGCGATGACGACCAACGGCATCGGCCTGGACCGCCTCGCGGCGCCCCTGGCCGCGGCCGGGCTGGACCGCGTCAACATCAGCCTCGACACGATGGACCCGCAGCAGTTCCGCGACCTCACCCGCCGCGACCGGTTCGAGGACGTCGAGGCCGGGCTCAAGGCGGCCGCGGACGCCGGCCTCACGCCGGTCAAGGTCAACGCCGTGGCGATGCGCGGCGTCAACGACGACGGGGTGGCCGACCTGCTCCAGTGGTGCCTCGACCGCGGCTACGCCCTCCGGTTCATCGAGCAGATGCCGCTCGACGCCCAGCACGCGTGGGACCGCACCCAGATGGTCTCGCAGGCCGAGATCCTCGGCCGGCTGCGCGAGCGCTTCCGGCTCGAGCCGGTGCCGGACCGGGGGAGCGCCCCGGCCGAGCTGTTCCTCGTCGACGGTGGCCCTCAGACGGTCGGCGTCATCGCCAGCGTCACGGCGCCCTTCTGCGCGGCGTGCGACCGCGTCCGGCTCACCGCCGACGGCCAGCTGCGGAACTGCCTCTTCTCGCGGTCCGAGATCGACCTCCGCGGCCCCATCCGCGCGGGCGCGACCGACGAGGAGCTGGCCGACCTCGTGATCGGCGAGATGTGGGCGAAGAAGCCGGGGCACGGCATCGACCGCCCCGACTTCGAGCAGCCCGACCGGCCGATGTCGGCGATCGGCGGCTGAGCCGCGTCAGTCGCGGCCGTCCCGGTGGTCCGGGTGGTCCGGGTGCCGCACGGTGCTCGGGACCTCCACGTACTCGCGGTCGGTGAGCAGCGGGGTGGGGTCGTGGGCCGGTGTCACCGGTCGGGCCCGGCCCCGGACCCGGGGGGCCACGGCGTTGACCGCGACGACCGCGATGAACGGCAGCACGACGGCCCCGAGCGCGAAGACCCAGCGGTACCAGTCGTCGATGACGATGGCCAGGACGAAGCACACCGTGCGCAGCGTCATCGTCGCGAGGTACTGCCGCATCCGGTGCCGCTGGTCGGACTCGCGGGACTCGGCAGCGGTGGTCACCGACTGGGCGTCGGCGCCGTGGCTGCGGGTCGTGGGCACCCGTCCACTGTACGTCCGGCGCTGTCGGCCTACCGCCCGGTAGTCCACTAGGTTCGACGGCATGAGCGAGCCCCGAACCGTTCTCGTCACCGGCGGCAACCGAGGCATCGGCCTGGCGATCGCGAGGTCCTTCGCCGAGGCCGGCGACCGGGTCGTCGTCACCCACCGCAGCGGGGAACCACCGGAGGGCCTGGCGGGGGTCCGGTGCGACGTCACCGACTCCGCGAGCGTCGACGCCGCGTTCACCGAGGCCGAGGAGAAGCTGGGGGGACCCGTCGAGGTGCTCGTCGCCAACGCGGGCATCACCAAGGACGGCCTCCTCATGCGGATGAGCGACGAGGACTTCGAGTCCGTCCTCGCGACCAACCTCACCGGCGCCTTCCGCTGCGTGCGACGCGCGAGCAAGGGCATGATCCGGCTCCGCCGCGGTCGCATCATCCTCATCTCGAGCGTCGTCGGCCTCTACGGCGGCCCGGGCCAGGCCAACTACGCCGCGAGCAAGGCCGGTCTCGTCGGCCTCGCCCGCTCCGTCACGCGCGAGCTGGGCGGCCGGGGGATCACCGCCAACGTCGTCGCCCCCGGGTTCATCGAGACCGACATGACCGCCGCCCTGCCCGAGGAGACCCAGAAGACCTACAAGGCCGCCATCCCGGCGGGACGCTTCGCGACGACCGACGAGGTCGCCGGTGTCGTCCGGTTCCTCGCGAGCCCCGAGGCCGCGTACGTCTCCGGGGCCGTCATCCCCGTCGACGGCGGCCTCGGGATGGGCCACTGACCGTCCACCACGACCGACCTCCCTCCACCGAAAGGCCCGTCATGCTGCTCGAGGGCAAGAAGCTGCTCGTCACCGGGGTCCTCATGGACTCCTCCATCGCCTTCCACATCGCGAGGATCGCCCAGGAGCAGGGCGCCGAGGTCGTCCTCACCTCGTTCGGCCGGACCACGAAGATCACGACGGCCATCGCCCGCCGGCTGCCGAAGCCGGCGCCGATCGTCGAGCTCGACGTGTCGAACCCCGACGACCTCGCGGCCCTGGCCGACCGGGTCCGAGAGCACGTCGACCACCTCGACGGCGTCGTGCACTCCATCGGGTTCGCCCCGCAGGGGGCGTTCAACTTCATGGAGGCGTCGTGGGAGGACGTCTCCACCGCCGTGCAGATCTCCGCGTTCTCCCTCCAGGCCCTCACCAAGGCCGCGCTCCCGCTGATGTCCGAGGGCGGCTCGGTCGTCGGGCTCACCTTCGACGCCCGGTTCGCCTGGCCGGTCTACGACTGGATGGGGGTGGCGAAGGCGGCGTTCGAGTCGACGAACCGCTACCTCGCCCGCGACATGGGTCCGAAGGGGATCCGCTGCAACATCGTCGCGGCGGGCCCGATCCGCACCACGGCCGCGAAGTCGATCCCGGGGTTCGAGCAGTTCGAGGAGGCCTGGGGCACCCGGGCACCGCTCGGCTGGGACGTCACGGACGCCGAGCCGGCGGCCCGCGCCTGCGTGGCCCTGCTGTCGGACTGGTTCCCGGCGACGACCGGGGAGATGGTGCACGTCGACGGCGGGTACCACGCCATCGGCGCCTGAGGTCAGCCGCCGGCCGGCTCCGCGGTCTCGGCGTCCTCGATCTCCTCGCGGCTGACGCCGAGGAGGAAGAGCACCGTGTCCAGGTAGGGCACGTTGACCGAGGTGTCGGCCTGTTCGCGCACCACGGGCTTGGCGTTGAAGGCCACGCCGAGGCCGGCCGCACCGAGCATGTCGAGGTCGTTGGCGCCGTCGCCGATCGCCACCGTGCGCGCGAGCGGCAGCCCCTCGAGCGCGGCGAGCTCGCGCAGCGCGGCGGCCTTGGCGGCCCGGTCGACGACCGCGCCGACGACCCGCCCCGTCAGCCGCCCGTCCTCCACCTCGAGCCGGTTGGCACGGACGTGGTCGACGCCCAGCTCCTCGCCGATCGGCTCGACGACCTCGGCGAAGCCCCCGGACACCAGGGCCACGGTGAAGCCCAGCGACTTCATCGTCCGGACGAGGGTGCGCGCCCCGGGGGTGAGGCGCACCGCCGCCCGCACCTCGTCGAGGACCGACACGGGCAGCCCGGCCAGGGTCGCGACCCGGGCGTGCAGGCTCTCGGCGAAGTCGAGCTCGCCGCGCATGGCGCGCTCGGTCACGGCCGCGACCTCCTCGGCGGTCCCGGCGTGCTCGGCGATCAGCTCGATGACCTCGTCCTGGATGAGCGTCGAGTCGACGTCCATGACGACGAGCCGGCCGCCCCGCCGCGCGAGACCGGCGAGCGCCACGGCGATGTCGCAGCCGGTCTCCGCCGAGACGAGGGCGAGGTCCCGCCGGAGTGCGGGCACGTCGGCACCGGAGACGTCGAGCTCGACGGTGGTCACGGGCCACCGCGAGAGCCGTCGGATGCGGTCGATGTTCGCGCCGTGCCCCGCGATGGTCCGGGCCACGGCCGCGACGTGCCGGGTCTCCAGCGGTGCGGCCATGACGACGACGGCCGCCCGGCCGGTGCGGCGCGGGGCGTTGTCACCGCGCCCCCCGACGAGCGAGACGTGCATGCCCATCGACTTCCCGGCCCGGGTCAGGCGGTCGATGAGGACGTTCTCGTCCCGCCCGGGCGAGAGGAGGACCGACAGGGCGAGATGGCCCCGGACGACCACCTGCTCGACGTCGAGGACGTCCGCGCCCACCGTGGCGGCCGCCTCGAAGACGGCCTGGGTGACGCCCGGCCGGTCGGCACCGCTCAGCGACACGAGGAGCGTGCGTGAGGTCGGGTCCGGCTGGGGAGCGGGCGGGGGTGGGTCGGCGAGGGACACGCTCCGCAGGCTAGCCGCGCAGCGCGTCCCGCCAGGCGAGGAGGTCGCGGATCGGACCGATGTCGTAGTCGGGTCCGTCGAGGCCCACGGTGAACAGCCGGGTCCCGACGTCGTGGAGCTCCTGGGCGCCCGCGGCGTAGTCCTCGACGTCCTCGGGCAGCCGGCCGGGCTTGGGGGAGACGCCGGAGGAGCGCTCGATCTCGCGCGGGTCCCGCCCGACCGTCGCGCACCACTCGTCGAGCACCGCGTGCTTGTGGGCGATCGTCTCGGGGGTTCCGAAGCCGTGCCAGATGTCGGCGTGCTGGGCGACGATGCGCAGCGTCTTCTTCTCGCCACCGCCGCCGATGAGGACCGGGATCCTACGGGTGGGCGCGGGGTTGAGCTCGGCCCAGCGCTGCTCGATGAGGGGGAGGTCGCGCGCGAGGGCGTCGAGCCGCCCGCCCGCGGTGCCGAACTCGAACCCGTACTCGGCGTAGTCGCGCTCGAACCAGCCCGACCCGATGCCGAGGATGAGCCGACCGTCGCTCACGTGGTCGACCGTGCGCGCCATGTCGGCGAGCAGCTGCGGGTTCCGGTAGCTGTTGCACGTGACGAGGGCGCCGATCTCGACCCGCTCGGTGGCCTCGGCCCAGGCACCGAGCATCGTCCAGCACTCGAAGTGCGCGCCGTCGCGGTCGCCGTAGAGCGGGAAGAAGTGGTCCCAGTTGAAGATGACGTCGACCCCGGCCTCCTCGAGCTCGGCACACGCCCGGCGGATCTCCGCGTACGTCGCGTGCTGCGGCTGGAGCTGGGCACCGATCCGGACCGGCCGGTCCGTGCCGGTCATCCGACGATCTCGTGGCCCTTGCCCACGACGACGATGCCGGAGTCGGTGAGCGAGAAGCCGCGTTCGAGGTCGTGCTCGTGGTCGACGCCGATCGACGTGCCGTCGGGGATGTCGACGTTCTTGTCGATGACCGCCTTCTGGATCCGGCAGTTCCGCCCGACCTGCACGCCGTCGAGGATCACGCTGTCGTCGATCTCGGTGTAGCTGTGCACGTGGACGTCGGGCGAGATGACCGAGCCGTTGACCCGGGCCCCGGAGATGACGACACCGGGGGAGACGGCGGAGTTCAGGGCCTCGCCGAAGCGCCCGTGGGCGCCGTGGACGAACTTCGCCGGCGGGTAGTACCCGTACGAGGTGTACAGCGGCCAGTCGTAGTTGTAGAGGTTGAAGACCGGGTGGATCGAGACGAGGTCCATGTGGGCGTCGTAGTAGCTGTCCATCGTCCCGACGTCGCGCCAGTAGCCCATGTCGCGCTCGGTGCCTCCCGGGACGACGTTGTTCTTGAAGTCGTACGCGTAGGCGGCGTTCTCCTTGACCAGCGCCGGGACGATGTCGCCGCCCATGTCGTGGTCGCTGCCCTCGGTCGTGGAGTCCTTCGTGACGGCGTCCATGAGGGCCTCTGCGGAGAACACGTAGTTGCCCATGCTCGCGAGGATCTCGTCCGGGGAGTCCGGCAGACCGTCCGGGTCGGTCGGCTTCTCGAGGAAGGCCCGGATCTTGGCCGGCTCCTCCGGCTCGACGTCGATGACGCCGAACTGGTCGGAGGTCGACTTCGGCTGCCGGATCGCCGCGACCGTCACGCCCGCCCCGGTGGCGATGTGCTGGTCGACCATCTGGGAGAAGTCCATCCGGTACACGTGGTCGGCCCCGACGACGACGACGATGTCGGGCTTCTCGTCGGTGATCGTGTTGAGGCTCTGGAAGATCGCGTCGGCGCTGCCCATGTACCAGGACTTGCCGATGCGCTGCTGCGCAGGGATCGGCGCGACGTAGTTGCCGAGCATGTTGCTCATCCGCCACGTCTTGGTGACGTGCCGGTCGAGGCTGTGCGACTTGTACTGCGTCAGCACCACGACCTTGAGGTACCCCGAGTTCACGATGTTCGACAACGCGAAGTCGATGAGCCGGTAGATGCCGCCGAACGGCACGGCCGGCTTCGCTCGGTCGCGAGTCAGCGGCATCAGCCGCTTCCCCTCCCCGCCCGCGAGGACAATGGCCAGGACCTTCGGACCTCCGCTGCGGTACGCCATGACCCCCACGCTATGCCGTCCTGCACCTCGCCGGGAGTCCCTGTTCACCACTACGGTGAAAACCGTGCGCATCGACATCCTGTCCAAGGAGTACCCGCCGTCCATCTACGGAGGGGCGGGGGTGCACGTCGCCGAGCTGGTCCGGGCCCTCCGCTCGCGTGGTGACACCGACGTCCGGGTGCACGCGTTCGGTGGTCCACGTGACGAGGAGGGCACGACCAGCCACCCCGACCTCCCCGAGCTCGAGGGCACGAACGCGACGCTGACCACCCTCGGCGTCGACCTGACCATGGCGGCGGCCTGCGCCGGAGCCGACCTCGTCCACTCCCACACCTGGTACGCCAACTTCGCGGGGCACGTCGCGGGGCTCCTCGAGGGCGTGCCCCACGTGCTGTCGGCGCACAGCCTCGAGCCGATGCGGCCGTGGAAGGCCGAGCAGCTCGGCGGCGGCTACCGCGTGTCGTCCTGGGTCGAACGGACCGCCTACGAGGGGGCGGCGGCGGTCATCGCGGTGAGCGCCGGGATGCGGGAGGACATCCTGCGCTCCTACCCGAGCGTGGACCCGGAGAAGGTCAGGGTCGTCCACAACGGCATCGACTCCGGGCTCTGGCAGCCCCGCCGGGACCCCGACTCCGTGCGCCGCCACGGGATCGACCCCGACCGCCCCAGCGCGGTCTTCGTCGGCCGCATCACCCGCCAGAAGGGGCTGCCGTACCTGCTCCGGGCGGCCGCCGAGCTCCCGCCGGAGGTGCAGCTCGTGCTGCTCGCCGGGGCACCCGACACCCCCGAGATCAAGGCGGAGGTGGAGGAGCTCATCGCGGGGCTGCGCCAGCAGCGCGACGGCGTCGTGTGGGTGCCGGAGATGCTGCCGCGTGACGAGGTCGTCGCCGTGCTCAGCGGTGCCTCGGTCTTCCTGTGCCCCTCCGTGTACGAGCCGCTGGGCATCGTCAACCTCGAGGCGATGGCGTGTGGGCTGCCCGTCGTCGCGACCGCCACCGGCGGCATTCCCGAGGTCGTCGTCGACGGCGAGACCGGGTGGCTCGTCCCCATCGAGCAGGTCCAGGACGGCACCGGCATCCCCGTCGACGAGGACCGGTTCGTCGCCGACCTCGCGGCGGCGATGAACGACGCGGTCTCCGACCTCGACCGCGCCGAGCGGATGGGGCGCGCCGGCCGCGAGCGGGCCGTGGAGTCGTTCTCGTGGGAGAGCATCGGCGACCGCACCATGGAGGTCTACCGCGACGTGCTCGGGGCATGAGCGACACCCGGCACGACCCCGTCCTCGGCAGTGGAGCCACGGCGCCCGAGGGGCCACTCGGGCACCTCGTCGTCGTCTTCGACAACCGGATCGCGCAGGCGCTGACCCGGATCGCCGAGGCGACCGGCTGGGCGGTGACCACGCTGGCGACGGCGCCGGGGGAGGACGGCGACCGGTCCTTCGACGACGTCGACGCCCTGGTGGTGTGCAACCACGACGGTGACGGCGCCCAGGACCTGCTCGGTGCCGCGCTCCGGGCGGGCGTCCGCTACGTCGCGATGATGGCGAGCCGAGGCCGTTCCGCCGCCCTGCTCGACACGCTGCGTGCCGACGGGTTCGGCCCCGAGCAGCTCGACCGCCTCCACGTCCCCGCGGGGCTGTCCGTCGGCGGCAGCTCACCGGGCGAGATCGCGCTCTCCGTCATGGCGGAGGTGGTCGCCGACGCCCACGGGCGAGCGGGCGGACCGATGCGGGGCCACTGAGGCGTGCCGTCGGACGGTGCGCCCACCGGTCAACTAGGGTCGGGTCCATGAGTGACGTCCTGGCCCTCGCCGGCGTCAGCGTCGTGCGCGGGGACACCACGATCCTCGACGACGTCACGTGGGAGGTCGAGGAGGGGCAGCGCTGGGTGGTCCTCGGCCCCAACGGTGCCGGCAAGACCACCCTCCTCCAGCTCGCCGCCGGCCGGATGCACCCGACCACCGGCGTGGCCGGTGTGCTCGGCGAGGTCCTCGGCGCGGTCGACGTCTTCGAGCTGCGCCCGCGCATCGGGCTCTCCAGTGCCTCGCTCGCGGAGCGGATCCCACCCCGTGAGCGAGTCCGCGACGTCGTCGTCACCGCCTCGTACGGCGTCGTGGGGCGGTGGACGGAGGCCTACGACCGGCTCGACGAGGGCCGCGCCACCGAGCTCCTCGAGGCGCTCGGGGCCGACCACCTGGCCGACCGGCTCTACGGCACGCTGTCCGAGGGCGAGCGCAAGCGCGTCCAGATCGCGCGCGCGCTCATGACCGACCCCGAGCTGATGCTCCTCGACGAGCCGGCGGCCGGCCTCGACCTCGGCGGCCGGGAGGACCTCGTCCGGCGCCTCGGGGTCCTCGCGGCCGACCTCACCGCGCCGGCGCTCGTCCTCGTGACGCACCACGTCGAGGAGATCCCCCCGCACTTCACCGACGTCCTCCTCCTCCGGGAGGGGCGGGTCGTCGCGCAGGGGCCGGTCGAGATCACGCTGACCGCCGAGAACCTCGAGCGGACCTTCGGGATGCCGCTCGAGCTCGAGGTCCGGGGGAACCGCTATGCGGCCCGTGCCCGCTGACCTCGCAGGGAACCCGGGGCGCCCGCCCCGCGTCGGAGCGACGACACCGGATGGAAGGGGATGCCGATGGACTGGCTGACCGACAACGCCTGGCTGGGCTGGGTGGGCGTCGCGCTCGTGCTGGCGGCGATCGAGGCGGCGACCGTCGACTTCGTGTTCGTCATGTTCGCCGGCGGAGCGCTGGCGGCCGCGGTGGCCGCCGCCCTCGGGGCGCCGTTCTTCTTCCAGGTCGTCGTCGCGGTCGTCGCCGCGATGCTCCTCCTGCTCGTCGTGCGCCCCGTCCTCAAGAACAAGTTCATGGACACCGAGACCGACCACCACATCGGTGCCTCGGGGCTCGTCGGCCGTGAGGCCTGGGTCCTGCAGGCCGTGACCGAGACCGACGGCCGGGTCAAGCTCGCCGGCGAGACGTGGTCGGCCCGGCTCGCCGAGGGCAGCGCCCACGCCGGACCCGGCGACCAGGTGCGCGTCATCGCCATCCACGGTGCGACGGCCATCGTCGTGCCGGTTCCCCAGCCCCCGGCCACCCCTTCCACCTGACCACGCGCCCTCCGGGGCGCCAAGGAGAGGCACCACCACCATGGACGGAATCGGTCCACTCATCGTCATCCTGCTGCTCGCGCTCTTCGCGATCATCGTGCTCGTCCGGACGGTCCGGATCGTGCCGCAGCAGACCGCCCTGATCATCGAGCGTCTCGGTCGCTACTCCAGGACCCTGACGGGCGGCCTCCACTTCCTCGTGCCGTTCGTCGACATCGTCCGCGCGAACATCGACCTGCGCGAACAGGTCGTGTCGTTCCCGCCGCAGCCGGTCATCACGAGCGACAACCTCGTCGTCTCGATCGACACGGTCATCTACTACCAGGTGATCGACCCGAAGTCGGCCGTCTACGAGATCGCGAACTTCATCGCCGGTATCGAGCAGCTGACCGTCACCACGCTCCGTAACGTCATCGGCTCGCTCGACCTCGAGCAGACGCTGACCAGCCGTGACCAGATCAACGCCCAGCTGCGCGGCGTCCTCGACGAGGCCACCGGCAAGTGGGGCATCCGCGTCAACCGCGTCGAGCTCAAGGCCATCGACCCGCCGACCTCCGTGCAGGAGTCGATGGAGAAGCAGATGAAGGCCGAGCGCGAGCGCCGCGCCCAGATCCTCTACGCCGAGGGCACCAAGCAGTCGGCGATCCTCACCGCCGAGGGCGAGAAGCAGAGCCAGATCCTGCGTGCCGAGGGTTCGGCCCAGGCCCGCATCCTCGAGGCACAGGGCCAGGCCCGCGCCATCCAGCAGGTCTTCGACGCGATCCACCGCGGCAAGCCGACCCAGAAGCTGCTCGCCTACCAGTACCTCCAGGTGCTGCCGCAGATCGCCCGGGGCGACTCGAACAAGATGTGGATCATCCCGAGCGAGCTCACCGACGCGCTCCGGGGAATCGGTGGGGCCCTGGGTGCCGCTCCGAAGCCCTCCGACGACGGGGACGACGAGTGGGTCGAGCCGGGCGAGACCCTCGGCAACGCCTTCGAGGAGACCACTCTCGAGGACCCGGCCCAGGCGCTCGCCCGGGCGCGTGGGCAGGCCGCCCAGTCGAGCAAGGAGGCCGAGGAGCACGCCCAGCCGGCCTCCCGGGTGCAGCCGCCGGTCCGCCCCGGCGCCGACAGCGTCCCCCCGCGGGAGGCGCCGCCGACCGCACCGACACCGTCCGCCGCGGAACCGGCGCCCCCCGCGCCCCCGGCCCCGGCACCGAAGGGCGACGACGGCCCGGAGGAGGGCTACGGCTCCGGAGTGAGCCCCTCCATCCGCTGACGGCCCTTCCCCGACACCGGGACACGAGACACCCGGCCACCCGCACTAGGGTGGCCGGGTGTCCGTCGGTGAAGCCCTCCTCGTCGTCCTCGCCGGCATCGGGGCCGGGACGATCAACACGATCGTCGGCTCGGGCACCCTCATCACCTTCCCCACGCTCGTCCTGATGGGGGTCCCGCCGGTGACGGCGAACATCTCGAACAACATCGGCCTGGTCCCGGGGAGCCTCACCGGCGCGATCGGGTACCGGAAGGAGCTCGCGGGCGCGGCGCCCGCGCTCCGGCGGCTCGTGCCGATGTCCCTCCTCGGGGCCCTCACCGGTGCCGTGCTGCTCCTCGTCCTCGACCCGGGGGTCTTCCGGGCCGTCGTGCCCGTCCTCATCCTGCTCGGCGTGGCCCTCGTGCTCGTCGGTCCCCGGGTCAACGCGTGGACCGCGGCGCGGCGCGAGTCCGGGGCGGGGTCCGAGCGGACCCACGGGGCGGTCATGCAGGGCGGGGTGCTGGGGGCCGGCATCTACGGCGGGTACTTCGGGGCGGCGCAGGGCGTCATCCTCATGGGGATCCTGGGTGCGCTGTCGGAGGAGCCCCTCCAGCGCCTCAACGGGTACAAGAACGTCCTCGCGACCGTCGTCAACGGGGTCGCCGCGCTCGTCTTCGTCGTCATCGCCCGGGACCGGATCGACTGGCTGGTCGTCGTGCTCATCGCCGGGGGGCTCCACCGTGGGCGGGGCACTCGGCGCCACGGTCGGACGTCGGCTGCCGGCGCCGGTCCTGCGCGGCGTCATCGTCGTCATCGGCCTCGTGGCCTTCGTCCGGCTCGTGCTCGGGGCCTGACGGCCCTGGCCCGGGGCCGGGCGAAGGACAGGGTCCGGGACGTCTTGACGTCCCCCTCCCCGTCGGTCCAGAATCGGCAGGGCGAACGTTCGCCTACACCGCAGAGTCGCGGCCGGTCACGCGCCGGGGCTCCAGACCAGGGAGGTAGCAGTGACGCTGGCGGAGCAGTCGACGCGACCACGACGGGCGACACCCCACGCGGCCACCACACGACCGGGATGGGTCGAGCGCAACAGGGAGACGGTCGAGGCCTGGCTCTTCCTCCTGCCGTTCCTGGTGGTCTACACGGTCCTCCAGATCTACCCGGTGGTGCAGGCCGCCCTGATGAGCCTGTTCCGGTGGGACCTGCTGGATCCCTCCAGGCGCGAGTTCGTCGCGGGCGACAACTACGTCGACATGGTCGGCGCCACGGGGCTCACCTGGGACGTGACCAACCTTCTGGGCTGGCGCATCGTGGGGCTCGTGCTCCTCCTGGGGATGGCCGTGGCGGTGGCCCGACGCGCGCTCGAGGTGCGCCGAGCGGTCGCGTACGGCGCCGTGGTCGTGCTCGTCTTCGGGGTGCTGCTCGGACTCCACCCCGGCCCGGACGACGCCTGGTTCGACGCGCTGTTCTGGCAGTCCTTCGGGAACACGATCGTGTTCGTCGTGCTGTCGACGCCGGTGATCGTGGGCGTCGCCCTCGCCCTCGCGCTGTTCCTCAACGGCAGCGGGCGGTACGTCGGGTTGCTCCGGGCCGCGTTCTTCGCACCGTACGTTCTCTCCGTCGCCGTGCTCACCCTGATCTGGGGCTTCCTCCTCAACCCCGACCTGGGCCTCGTCGCGCGGCTCCTGGGTGCCCTGGGTCTGGAACCGGTCTCGTGGCTGACCGACCCCTCCCTCGCCCTGCCCGCCATTGTCGTCGTCACGCTGTGGTGGACGATGGGCTTCAACCTCGTGCTGTTCATCGCCGGGCTCCAGGACATCGAGCCGTCCCTGTACGAAGCGGCCACCCTCGACGGTGCCGGTCCATGGGGGCGGTTCCGCAACGTCACCGTTCCCGGTCTGCGGCGCACGATCGTCCTGGTGTCCGTCCTCCAGGTGATCAGCTCGTTCCAGATCTTCGGGCAGGTCTACATCCTCACGCGGGGTGGGCCGGCGAACTCCACGCGCGTGCTCATCCAGAACATCTACGAGTCCGGCTTCCGTGAGTTCCGACTGGGCTACGCCGCAGCCCAGTCGGTGTTCCTGTTCCTGGTCATGCTCATCGTGTCCGTCATCCAGCTGAGGATCATGCGAGAGGAGGACGAGGCATGAGCACCACCACCGCACCCACGACCCGTTCGGCCTCGACGCCCGGTACCCGTCCCCGAGGGGGGATCTCCCCTCGACGACTCCGGCAGCTGCTGCTCGTCGGCATCCTGGGCTTCGCCGCCCTGGTCTGGCTCACCCCGCTGCTGTGGATGCTGTCGCTGTCGGTCTCCTCGAACGAGGCGCTGACGACCAACACGACGAGCCTTCTCCCCCTCGACCCGACGGTGTCGAACTACGGCGACGTGCTCGACGTCGGCCTGACACCTCGCTGGCTGCTGAACTCGCTCATCGTCACCGGGGCCACGACCATCGCCACGCTCGCGCTGTCCGCAGGTGCCGGCTACGCCTTCGCGCGGCTGCAGTTCCGCGGTAAGTGGTGGCTCTTCCCGTTCGTCCTGGCCGGTCTCATGGTCCCCAAGGAGGCCATGTTCATCCCGCAGTTCCTCATGTTCAGCGAGGTGGACATGCACAACACGTACGCCGCGCTCGCGCTGCCGCGCATCGCTGCCCCGCTGGGGGTGTTCATCATGACCCAGTTCTTCCGCGCCCTCCCTCGCGACATCGAGGAAGCCGCATCGGTGGACGGCGCGAGCCGCTGGGTGATCTTCTCGCGGGTCCTGCTCCCCCTGTCCGTGCCCGCGCTCACAGCGCTGGGGATCTTCACCTTCATCCTCACGTGGAACGACTACCTGTGGCCCCTCGTCTCGGCGACCCAGCCCGAGATGTTCACGATCACGACCGGGCTCGCCTCCCTTCAGGGCAACTTCGCCCAGGCGACCGAGCTGGGTTCGCTCATGGCTCGAGGCGTCGTGGCGGCCGCCCCGCTGCTCATCCTGTTCGTCATCTTCCAACGACACCTCATCCGAGGCATCTCCGTGGGGAGTGGTGGGAAGTGAGCCGCAGGACGCACCGGTCCCCGTCCGGACGACGGGCCCGCAGGGCTCTCGTCGTCGGTCTGCTCGCGACGCTCACCGTGACCTCCGGTTGCGGCATGGTGGTCCGCCGCGACGCGCCCGACCCCGCAGCCGAGGAGGTCAAGCTCGCCGACGACGTCGTCGACCCGCTCACCATCGAGCTGGCCCGGTTCTTCGGTGACTGTGAGGACAGCACGCTCGGCGTCACCGACGTCTTGCAGGCGACGAGCGAGTGTGAGGTCATCCAGATCCTCACCAACGCCTACAACGCCGACAACCCCGGGGACGTGGCCGTCGAGCGGCTGGGCGGTGCCCAGTACGCGTCCTACTACGACACGCTCAACGCCACGTACGCGGGGGGCTCCCCGCCCGACGTCGCCGTCATGCACGCCGCCAACCTGCCGGACTACGCCGCTCGGGACCTGCTCGTCCCGCTCGACGACGTCCTCGTCGAGGCCGGCATCGACCCGTCGACGTGGACCGAGCCCGCTCGCCGTGCCGTGACCTTCGACGGCAAGATCTACGGCGTGCCCTTCGACGTCCACACGAACCTGTGGCACCTGAACCGCGACCTGTTCGCCGAGGCCGGGCTGGTGGACGGCGACGGGGAACCCGTGCTGCCGACCAGCCCTGCCGAGTTCTTCGAGCAGGCGGCACAGCTCCAGGAGCGCACCGGCGCCCAGTACTTCGCGATCGACGCCAACCAGTTCGCGCTGAGCGTCATGATGTTCCTGAGCCTGCTCTACCAGCAGGGCGGCGCGATCGCCGACGACACGGGGACCGTCGCCACACTCGACTCTCCCGAGGCACTGGAGGCACTGCGCTTCATGAACGAGGTGTTCGACCGCGGCTACGCCAGCCCGACCCAGGACTACACCGCGGCCCAGACGGCATTCCTCACCGGTGATGCCGCCGTGCTCCACAACGGCACCTGGGTGGTCAACCAGTACGCCGCCGAGGCGGGCTTCGACTACGAGGTGGTGCCGTTCCCGACGCTCTACGACCGTCCGGCCGCCTGGGCCAACTCACACGTGTGGGTCCTGCCGGTGCAGGACAGCCCCGAGCGGTACGCCGAGGCGCTGGACTTCGTCTCCTTCCTCAGCGCGAACGATGCGGCGTGGGCCGTCGGCACGGGGCACCTTCCGGCGGTCCGGACGGTGTTCGGGAGCCCCGAGTTCGAGGAGGCCCCTCAGCGGGCCAACTTCGCCCAAGGAGCGGTCGACCAGGCCCGGCTGCTGCCCCAGGTCGGCAACTGGCAGCCCATCGAGGACGTCCTCAAGGCGCAGGTCGAGTCGACCTGGCTCACGGGGGTGGCTCCGCAGGAGGCCCTGGACCGGGCCCAGCGTCTCATCGGCCAGCGGCTGGCCACGGCCGGTCTCGGACGCTCGGACGGGGTCGGAGGCACGGATCCGGCAGCGAGCCCCTGATGGCCGCGGGCGACGAGCGCCGGAGCGGCCGGAGACCGTCCATCAAGGACATCGCGGAGCGGGCCGGCGTCAGCTTCCAGACGACGAGCAAGGTGCTCCGGGGCGGCGGCACCGTCGCCGACGCCACGCGGCAGCGCATCCACGCCGTCGCCGAGGAGCTCGGCTACGTGACGAACGACGTGGCACGGAGCCTCGTCACCCGGCGCACCCGGACCATCGGGGTGGCCGTCGGCGACCTCAGCGACCACATCGTGGCCCGGTTCGTGGCCGGTGCCGAGCAGGAGGCCCGGAAGCGGGGGCAGTCCGTCCTCATCGTCAGTGTCGACACCAGCACCGACGGCGGGGAACGGTCCCTGCGCACGCTGCTCGAGCGGCGGGTCGACGGCATCGTCGTCGCGGCCCCCCAGCTGGAGGTCGACGCTCGCCTCGGGGCGCTCCTGCGCGGTGCGGTTCCCGTCGTCAGCATCCACTCGGTGGCTGGCGGCGGGGTGCGACTCGTGGGCTCGGACCAACAGGAGACCGCCCGTCTCGCCACGGCACACCTGCTGTCGCTGGGGCACCGTCGCATCGGCATGGTGACGGGCGACCCGTCGCGGCGGGTGTCCCGCAGCCGCACTCGGGGATACCGCGCAGCGCTCGAGGACGCAGGTCTCGCGCCGGAGGACGGCCTGGTGGCGCAGGGCGACTGGGAGCCGGCGGGTGGCTACGCGGCCACGGCGGGCCTCCTCGCCGGGCACCCGGACCTCACCGCGCTCTACGTGCAGAACGACCTGATGGCGGTCGGTGCCCTCCACGCAGCCAGCGACGTCGGACGTCGGGTCCCCGACGACCTGGCTGTCATCGGCTGCGACGACATCCCCACCGCCGCACACACCGTCCCGACGCTGAGCACGGTGCGGCTGCCCTTCGCCGAGACGGGAGCCCGCGCCGTGCGGATGCTCCTCGAGGATGCCGACGGGGCCGTGGCGGACCGGTCTCGACGCAGGGTGATGCTGCCGGTCGAGCTGGTGTGCCGGCAGTCCTGCGGATGCGGCTCCGCGTGGTCGGCGCCGGCCACGCGCGGTGAGGAGGGCCGATGACCTCGATCCCCGACCTCCCGCGCCCGGAGTACCCGCGCCCCCAGTGGCGTCGAGACCGATGGCGAAATCTCAACGGGCGCTGGTGGTTCGCCGTCGACGACGACGACTCCGGGCGTGCGGCGCGCTGGCACGAGGTCGAGGCGGGCGGGCTCGGGGCCGACGACGGTCCCTTCTCCGGTCAGGTCGTCGTGCCCTTCGCTCCCCACACCGAGGCCTCGGGCGTGGCCGACCCCACGCTGCATCGCGTGCTCTGGTACGCCCGGTGCTTCGACGCGCACGGCCTCGCCGAGCCCGGAGAGCGGCTGCTGCTGCACATCGGTGCTGCCGACCATGACGCCACCGTGTGGGTGAACGGCCAGCACGTCGCATCGCACCGGGGCGGCTACACCCCGATCTCGGCGGACGTCACCGACGCCGTCCGCGACGGCGAGAACGTCGTCGTGGTCCGCGTGGAGGACGACCACGAGGACCTCGGTCAACCCCGCGGGAAGCAGTACTGGCTCCAGCCCTCCGAGTACGTCTTCTACCGCGGCACGACCGGTATCTGGCAGACGGTCTGGCTGGAGCCGGTGGCCGCTGCCTCCGTCCTCGAGGCCCACGTCGTCCCGGTGCTCCACGACGCCTCGGTCGACGTCACCGTGAGGGTGACCCGCCCCGCCGTGGGGTCGACACTGCGGGTGACCATCGCCCGCGACGGGGGGACGGTCGTGCGCGACACCCTCCTCCTCACCGACGCCGACGTCCGCAGGCGCTGGCGGCTCACCGAACACCTGTCGGCCCGTGACGCGAAGCTCCTGGAGTTCCAGGGAGTGGCGACGTGGCACCCCGGCAACCCCCGCCTCTACGACCTCACCCTCGAGGTGTTGGACGACGCCGGCAGAGTGCTCGACCGCGTGAGCTCCTACTTCGGGATGCGGTCGGTGTCCACGCACGACGGCCACGTCCTCCTCAACGGGCGCCCCATCTTCCAGCGTCTGGTGCTGGACCAGGGGTTCTTCCCGCAATCCGGCTACACCGCACCCAGCGACGATGCGATCCGGGCCGACATCGAGCTCGCCCAGCAGCTCGGCTTCAACGGCGCCCGGAAGCACCAGAAGATCGAGGACCCCCGGTACCTGTACTGGGCGGACCGGCTCGGGTTCCTCGTGTGGGAGGAGATGCCCAGCGCCTTCCGCTTCTCCTCCGGGTACCTGGCTCAGACGTCGTCTCGAATGGCAGGAAGCGGTGCTCCGCGACCGGAACCATCCGTGCATCGTCGTGTGGGTGCCGATGAACGAGAGCTGGGGGGTGCCCTCGGTGGCCTTCGGGTCGGACGAGCGTCAGCGAGATCATCTGCTGGCGATGTACCACCTCACCAAGGCCCTGGACTCGACCCGGCTCGTGGTGTCCAACGACGGGTGGGAGCACGCGATGACCGACCTCTGCACCATCCACGACTACTCCGACCCCGACACGGTGCGTGCGCGCTTCGGCGACCGGGACAGGGCCGTGGGCTCACGGCCGCTGCACCACCCGATCTATGTCGACGGCCACGCCCACCGCGGTGAGCCCATCCTCGTCAGCGAGTTCGGTGGGGTGGCGATCGACGAGTCCGGGACCTGGGGCTTCCACACCGTGCCGGACGGGGCCGCCCTCCTGGAGCGCTACCGGGAGTTCGTCGCGGCGGTCGTGTCGAGCCCCGTCGTCGCGGGCTTCTGCTGGACCCAGCTGACGGACATCGAGCAGGAGGCCAACGGCCTGCTCGACGCCCACCGTCGTCCGAAGGCGGACCTCGACGCGCTGCGCCAGGCCACCCAGCAGCCGGCTCGTCGGGAGATCCGCACCTCCATCCCGCTGCCGGAGGACGTCAAACCCCCGCCTGCCTGAGGCGGGTCGCCCGGACGGCGCCACGCCGCTACCGTGTGCCGGATGCCGATAGCCATCGACGACCCGTCGGACCCCCGTCTCGAGGACTACGTCTCGCTCACCGACGTCGCCCTCCGGCGCCGGATCGAGCCGGAGGGGGGCCTCTACGTCGCGGAGTCCGAGAAGGTGATCCGGCGTGCCCTCGGGGCCGGCCACCGGCCCCGGTCCTACCTCATGGCCGAGCGGTGGCTCACCGACCTCGCCGACCTCGTCGAGGACGCCGAGCGGGACGGCGTCCCGGTCTTCGTCGGGGATCACGAGGTCATCGAGCGGCTCACCGGGTTCCACCTGCACCGGGGCGCCCTGGCCTCGATGCACCGGCCGGTGATGCCGGCGCCGGCGCGGTCCTGCGGGACGCCCGGCAGGGTCCTCGTCCTCGAGGACGTCGTCGACCACACGAACGTCGGCGCGGTGTTCCGGTCCGCCGCGGCCCTCGGGACGGATGCCGTCCTCGTCACGCCGAGGTGCGCTGACCCGTTGTACCGGAGGTCGATCCGGGTGTCGATGGGCACGGTGTTCCAGGTTCCGTGGACACGCATCGACCCGTGGCCCGGGGGCATCGCCGACCTGCACGCCCTCGGCTTCCACGTGGCGGCCCTCGCGCTCGCGGAGGACTCCGTCAGCCTCGACGAGCTCGCGGCCGACCCCCCGGAGCGCCTCGCCCTGGTGCTCGGCACGGAGGGCGACGGGCTGGCCCGGCGGACCATCGCGGGGGTCGACACGGTGGTGCGGATCCCGATGGCCGGGGGAGTGGACTCGCTCAACGTCGCGGCCGCCGGCGCGGTGGCGGCGTGGGCCCTGCGGCCCTCCGGGCGCCGCTGCGGGCGGCTAGCGGACGAGCCGGTCGAGCAGACGCCCGACCTCCGCGGCGGGGTCGTCGGTCGACCCCCCGTGGACCGGGCCGGGCTGGACCACGGTGGACCGCGGGGCACTGAGCCACCCGAACCGCTTGCCCTGCGTGGTCAACGTGGCATCCACCCCGGCCGGAGGGCTGTCGCACATGCCCCCGACCGCCTCGAGGGCCGCGCGCAGCCCCGGCAGGTCGGCATCCGGCGCCACCGCGAGCACCCGGGCCTCGTCGACGTGCCACGCACAGCTGCAGCACCCCCGCGGACTGCGAGTGCAGCACGACACCGACGTTGAGGCACTCGCCGCGGTCCACGCGGGGGACGAACCGGAGCACGACGTACTGGTAGGCGTGGCTCATGCCGCACTCCTCAGCCAGGCCGCCGGCTGGTCGAGCCGGTGGACGAGGTGCTCGAGGTAGGCCGAGCGCACCGCGTCGAGGTCGGGGAGGCTGCCGGTGGTCTCGAGCCACTCGGCCGGCACCTCCGCGACGACCTCGCGGAGCACGTCCTCCGTGAGCGCCGGCGCGAGCCGCGCGTGGGCCTCCTCCACGGGCCCCGCGACGGGGGCCAGCACGTGGCCGCTCGCGTCGAACGGCTGCGCGACGAAGCGTCCGACGTCCGGTGGTCGGCTCGGCCAGCCGTGGTGGAACCAGAGCGCCGCGCCGTGGTCGATCGCCCAGGTGCGGCCGTGCCACACGAGGAGGTTGGGGTTGGCCCAGGTCCGGTCGACGTTCGCCGTGTACGCGTCGAGCCACAGGATGGCGGCCGCGTCGGCGTCCGACGGCGGCCTGGACCCGTCGTACCCGAAGGACCCGGGAAGGAAGTCGACCCCGAGGTTGCGGCCCGGACTGGCGGTCAGGAGGTCCTGGACCTCCTCGTCGGCCTCGTACCGGGCGATCGCGCTCGGGAGGTCGACGACCGCCAGACGGGGGGTCGGGATGCCGAGGCGCCGGGCGATCTCGCCGACGAGCACCTCCGCGACGAGCACCTTGCGCCCCTGGCCGGCTCCGGTGAACTTCACGACGTAGGTGCCGAGGTCGTCGGCCTCGACGAGCCCGGGGAGGGACCCGCCCTCGCGCAGCGGGGCGACGTACCGGACGGCGGTGACGGACTCGAGCACCCCCACAGGCTAGTCGGGGACCGCCGGCCGGTGGCGGCTGGCTACGCTGGGCCGGATGAGCACCGAGGAGCGACGTCTGGCCGGTCGGTACGTCCTCGACGCCCCGATCGGGCGCGGGGGCATGGGTGAGGTCTGGCGGGCCACCGACACCGTGCTCGGGCGCCAGGTGGCCATCAAGATGATCGACCTGAGCCGGATGCCCGACGAGGCCGGTGCCGTCCGCTTCGAGCGGGAGGCCAAGGTGACCGCGGGGCTGAGCCACCCGCACGTCGTCACCGTCCACGACACCGGCGTCGAGGGGGACACCGCCTACCTCGTGATGGAGCTCCTCCCCGGGCCGAGCCTCGCCGAGCGGCTGGCCGACGGGCCGCTTCCGGTGGAGGACGTCGTCGACATCGGCCGGCAGGTGGCCTCCGCCCTCGAGGCCGCCCACTCCCGGGGGCTCGTGCACCGCGACATCAAGCCGGCCAACCTCGTGCGCGCCGCGGACGGTCGGATCCGGGTCGTCGACTTCGGGATCACGCAGCTGGGGGAGGCCGCGGGCCAGCAGGCGCTGACGGCCACGCACACCGTGATGGGGACCGCGGAGTACCTCGCGCCCGAGCAGGCGATGGGCGGCCGGGTGGACGGCCGCGCGGACCTCTACGCCCTCGGCTGCGTCCTCTTCGCCCTCCTCACCGGGCGCCCGCCGTTCAGCGGCTCCAGCGCGGTCGCGACGATGATGCAGCACACCAACGACCCCGTCCCGGACGTGCGGGGCCAGCGCCCCGACACGCCGGCCTGGCTGGCCGCCCTCGTCACGGCGCTGCTCGCCAAGTCACCGGAGGACCGGCCGGCGGACGCGGGTGCCGTCGTCGAGGCGCTCGAGGCGCGGACCGCTCCCGCCGGGGCCGCCGACGCGACCACCGTGCTCCCGCTGGGCGGGGCCGACCCGACCCAGCGGCTCGCGGCCGCCCCGCTGCCGCCGGCGGCCGCCCCTCCGACGTCCCCTCCTCCTCCGTTCACCCGCTCGGACCGCCACGAGGAGCGCCGTGGCTCGTCGGCGCCGCTGTGGGTCCTCGCCGTGGTGGCCGTGGTGGCCGTGGGACTCCTCGCCTGGTACCTGCTCGGCGGGCTGGGGTCCGCTGCGGACCCGGCGGCCACCCCGACGACGACGCCCACGGCGTCCAGCGAGGCCTCGACGACGAGCGAGCCTGCTCCGTCGACCTCGGCCCCCGAACCCACCCCCACGCCCTCGGAGACCCCCACCGCGGCCGACCCCGCCCAGCCGGTCAGCGACGCGGCGCAGGCCCTCCGTGACGAGGTCACGTCCCTCGACGCCGCCGGAGGGATCGACCCGAAGGCCGCCGCGACGCTGCAGAAGGAGCTGGCGGACGTCGACGACGCCCTGGCCGCGCAGGACGCCAAGGCCCTGGTCAAGGCCCGCGACAAGATGCTCGAGGAGTACGGCAAGAACGTCGACGACGGGTCGATCCCGCCGGACGCGGCCACCCGGCTGAACCCGCTCGTGCAGGACCTCGCGGACGCCGTCGACGCCTACGACGCCGCGCAGGGCTGAGCCGGGCGGCCACCGCGCCGGAGGACGACGAAGGCCCCGAACCATGTGGTTCGGGGCCGTCGACCGTGGTGTCCGAGGGGGGACTTGAACCCCCATGCCCTATACGGGCACTAGCACCTCAAGCTAGCGCGTCTGCCAATTCCGCCACCCGGACGAGTGCTGCACGAGCGGCCCTGGGGAGGCCGTCCTGCGACCCGGAACGATACACGCTCCCCGCCCCGGAACCGAAATCGCCGGTGCGGGCGCGGCGTCCACCGCGTCCGTGCCGACGTCTACGGTGGAGGACATGACCGACATGCTGCGCCCCGAGGACGAGGTGGTCCGGATCTGCCGCGACCTGATCCGGATCGACACGAGCAACTTCGGCGACGGGAGCGGCCCGGGGGAGGCCGAGGCCGCCGCGTACGTCGTCGAGCAGCTGCGCGAGGTCGGCCTCGAGCCACGGACCTACGAGTCGGATCCCGGTCGCGTCACGGTCGCGGTCCGCATCCCCGGTGCCGACCGCGAGCGGGGCGCCCTCTGCGTCCACGGCCACCTCGACGTCGTGCCCGCGAACGCCGACGACTGGTCGGTGGACCCGTTCGGCGCCGAGGAGCGCGACGGGTGCGTCTGGGGCCGCGGGGCGGTCGACATGAAGGACATGGACGCGATGATGCTCGCCTGCGTCCGCGACATCGCCCGACGCGGCGTCGTGCCCCCGCGGGACCTCGTCGTCGTCTTCTTCGCCGACGAGGAGGCCGGTGGCGTGTACGGCTCGCACTTCATGGTCGAGCACCACCCGGACGTCTTCGAGGGGGTCACCGAGGCGATCAGCGAGGTGGGCGGCTACAGCGTCACGGTCACCGACCGCCACGGCGACGAGAAGCGCACCTACCTGCTCCAGACGGCCGAGAAGGGGATCATGTGGCTGCGCCTCACGGCCACCGGCCGGGCGGGGCACGGGTCGGTGCCCAACGACGAGAACGCGATCGTCCGGCTCGCCGAGGCGATCGCCCGGATCGCGGAGCACAAGTGGCCGCGCGAGTACATCCCCTCGGTCCGCACCCTCCTCGACGGGCTCTCGGAGCTCACGGGGACGGGGTGGTCGGACGAGGACCTCGAGGAGCTGCTCGAGCACCTCGGGGGCGCCCAGGGCTTCGTCCGCGGCACCCTCCAGGACACGAGCAACGTCACGATGCTCGACGCCGGGTACAAGCACAACGTCATCCCGCAGCACGCCTCCGCGAACGTCGACTGCCGGTTCCTCCCGGGGCACGACGACGCCCTGCTCGACACGATCCGTGAGCTCGCGGGGGCGCACGTCGAGGTCGAGGTGCTCCACCAGGACATCGCCCTGTCGGCGCCGTTCGAGGGTGACCTCGTGGACCGGATGGTCGAGGCCCTGCGCACCGAGGACCCGGAGGCCGAGGTCCTGCCGTACTGCCTCTCCGGCGGCACCGACAACAAGGCGCTCTCGCTCCTCGGCATCACCGGCTACGGCTTCGCCCCGCTGCGCCTCCCGGCCGACCTCGACTTCGCGCCGATGTTCCACGGCGTCGACGAGCGGGTGCCGACCGAGTCGCTCCGGTTCGGGACGCGTGTGCTCGGGCGGCTGCTCGAGACCTGCTGACGGAGGGGGCCGCTCACCAGCCGGAGACGACGGTGCGGCGGGCCCGGATGATCCGCCGCCGCAGCCAGGTGCGCGTGAGCCCGCCCATGTAGGTGCGGGTCCGCGCCAGCTCCCAGTGCCCGTACTCGGCGTGCTCGGTGAGCGTGCGGCGGATGTCGTTGCGCTCCACCTCGCGCCCGAAGTTCAGGACGAGGTACTCGTAGTCGGCCACCGCCACATTCTGCCCAAGGACCGGTACGGTTCGGAGCATGACCGATGACCCGCGTGCCGCCCTCGCCCGGCTCGTCACCGCCCTCGAGCGTCACCTCGAGGTGAGCAGCACCCGTCGGGGGGACGACGACCCCCACGTCATCGCCGCGTACGAGGACCTCGCGGACGCGTTCGAGGAGTACGACGGCACCCTGTACGACGCCTACGGGGAGATGACTCCGCTCGACCTCTACACCGGCGACGACGGCGACGACGAGGACGACGACGAGGATGACGAGGACGAGGACGCGGGCGAGGACGGCGGGGGAGAGGGCGACGACGGCCTCGACGACCACGACGACGAGGACGGCGACCGGAGCCACATCTACTCGGGGCTCGACGACGACTTCGACGACGACGACGAGGACGACTGACACCGGTTCACGTCGACCGGGGGCGGCCGGGACCCTCCCCGGTCAGGTGTGGTCGGACGAGACCTCGTCGAGCGCCTCGACGATCTGGGCCGGCAGCTCGACGTCCTCGCTCTGGAGCAGGGCCGCGAGCTGACCGGGTGTCCGCGGGCCGATGACGGGCGCGGTGACGCCGGGGCGGTCGCGGATCCAGGCCAGGGCGACCGCGGCCGGGGGCACGCCCAACCCCTCCGCGGCGGTGCGCACGGCCTCGACGACGCCCCGGGTGTGGTCGCCGACGTGGTGGCCGGCGAAGCGCGAGAACTCCTCGGACGCCAGCCGTGAGTCGGCGGCGATGCCCCCGCGGTAGCGGCCGGTCAGGACGCCCCGCCCGAGGGGGGACCAGGGAAGCAGCCCGAAGCCCAGGGTCGTGGCGGCGGCGACCAGCTCGCGCTCCGGGCGGCGCTCGACGAGCGAGTACTCGACGGAGTTGGCCGCCAGGGGAACCCCGGCGGACTCGAGGAGCGACATCGTCCGTGCCGCCTGCCAGCCGACGTGGTTGGAGACGCCGACGTAGCGCGCCCGACCGCTCTGCCAGGCGTGGACGAGGGCGCTCACCGTCTCCTCGAGGGGCGTCTCGTCGTCCCAGGTGTGGGCGAGCCACACGTCGACGTGGTCGGTCCGCATCCGGCGCAGGGAGAGGTCGAGCTGGTGGAGCATGGTCCGCCGCGAGCAGTCCACGACGCGCTCCCCGGTGGCCCGGCTGATCCCGGACTTGGTGACGACGACGACCTCGTCGCGGTCGGGGCCCTCGAGGAAGTCGCCGAGCAGGTCCTCGGCCATCCCGCCGGCGTAGCCGTGGGCGGTGTCGACGAGGGTGCCGCCGGCGGCGCGGAAGGTCGTGAGGAGGTCGCGGGCGTCCTCGGGGGAGGTGCGGGTGCCCCAGGCCATCGTGCCGAGGCCGAGCCGGGACACGGTGAGCCCGGTGGCCCCGAGGCGGCGGGTCAGCATGCGGGCGACCCTACCGCCGCGCGCCGGCGATCACGCGTCGACCGGCCTGCGCCACACCGAGACGTGGCTGTCGCTGTCACCGGCGAAGGGGGTGTCCCGCCAGTCCGCAGTGCGCTGCTCGAGGGTGAGGCCGGCGAGCCGGCCCATGAGGTCGCACTCGGCCGGCCAGATGTAGCGGAAGTTGCTCGTGCCGTGCCGGAAGGAGCCGTCCGGCTGCCGGGTGTAGTGGTGCGAGGTGCCCCGCTGCGTGGCGAGGTCGTAGGTGTCGAACCCCACGTGGTTCTCGCCGACGTGGAACGGGACCGCGCTCTGGCCCGGCGGAAGTCGCCGGATGCCGGGGACGAAGAGCTCGACGACGAACCGGCCCCCGGGGGCCAGATGGCGGGCCGCGTTCCGGAAGGTGGCGACCTGCTCGTCCTGCGTGCAGAGGTTGCCGATGCTGTTCCACACGACGTAGACGAGGCTGAACGCGCCCACGCCGGGGGCGGTGGCCGTGGCCATGTCCCCGACGACGACCGACAGGTCCGGGCGCTTCGCGTGGAGCCGGTCGGCCATCGGCCGGGAGAGCTCGATGCCGACGACGTCGACGCCGCGGTCGGCCAGGGGGATCGCGACGCGCCCGGTGCCGATGGCGAGCTCGAGCGCCGGCCCGGTGCCGGCGAGCTCTGCGAGGGTCTCGACGGCGGGGTCGAGGACCTCCGGGGTGAACATGAACGCCGAGGACTCGTCGTAGCGCTCGGCGGTGTCGGCGTCCCAGAGATCGCTGCTCGTCATGTTTCCACCGTGACGGGCGGGGATTCGTCGCGCCACCGGGTTTCCGCAAGTGAGGCGGTCGGGTTCTGGCTCCGACCGGCGCCCGGGGATGAGCGGCCGACCGCGCGGCAGGTTTACCCGCGCACGCAGGCCGGGTAGACACCTGTCATGCCAGATCCGGTGCCCCTGCCCGCCACTCCCGTCCCCGACGCCGAGTACGACGCCTTCGGCGCGGAGTACTCGGCAAGGAACGAGAAGAGCCTGTTCAACGCCTACTACGAGCGCCCGGAGATGATCCGTCTCGCCGGCGACGTCTCAGGAGTGCACGTCCTCGATGCCGGCTGCGGGTCGGGCCCCCTGATGCAGGCCCTGCGTGCCCGGGGTGCGGTCGTGTCCGGCTTCGACCTGAGTCCGGTCATGGTCGAGCTGGCCCGCGAGAGGCTCGGCGAGGGCGCTGACGTGAGGGTCGCGGATCTGGCTGCGCCCCTGCCCTATCCGGACGCCAGCTTCGACCTCGTCGTGGTGTCACTGGCCCTGCACTACGTGGAGGACTGGGCGTCGGCGCTGGCCGAGCTGCGGCGGGTGCTCAGGCCCGGGGGTCGACTCACCGTCTCGATCATCCACCCCATGGTCTACGCGATCGTGTACCCCGAGGCCGACTACTTCACCCTCACTCGGTACTCCGAGGACTACGACTACGGTGACGAGACCGTCTGGATGACCTACTGGCACCGGCCCCTGCAGGACGTCATCGGCGCGTTCATCGACGGGGGGTTCCGCATCACGGAGGTCACCGAGCCTCCGCCGGCGGCGGACACCCCGGCGGAGCTGCTCCCCACCGCGGACGGCCGCTCGTTCATCTGCTTCCTGTTCTTCGCGCTGCAGGCAGACTGACCACCAGGCGGATGCCGGGGCGTTTCGGGCGCTCCCGCCGGTCAGAACGGGGGCTTCTGGGGTGGGTCCGTGCCTCGTCGGCGTGCTCGCGCGTGGTGGCGGGGGAGTGCCACGGCCAGGTGTCTGCGGGTGAGGTCGTGGGTGTCGGTGCGGGTGGTGGGGCGGGCTCGGGGGCTGCCGAGGTGGTGTTCGTGCCGGTGTTCGAGGGTGCTGTGGGGGGTGTCGGGGAGGGTGAGGCAGGGGATCCCGGGTGGCGGGTTCGGGTCGGGGTCGTGCCCGGTGGTGGGGAGGGTCGCGTGGTGGAGGTGGTCGACGGGGTGGGTGGTGCGGGTCCTGCCGGTGGGGTCGGTCCAGGTGAGGGTGGCGTCGGGGTGGATGCGCACGGTCCAGCCGGGGCGTTGCTTGGTGCGGTGGTGGCGGCGGCAGAGGCAGGCGAGGTTGCCGGCGGTGGTGGGCCCTGCCGGCCAGGGGGTGAGGTGGTCGAGGTCGCAGCACCGGGCGGCGACGTGGCAGCCGGGGAACCGGCACCGCCCGTCGCGGGCCTTGACCAGCTCGGTGAGCTCCTTGCCCGGCCGGTAGGCGTTGGTGGCCAGTGCGCCGTGGCGGTCGACGAGGGCGCCGGTGCCGGGGTCGCACGCCGCGACGCGCTCGGCGCGGACCCGGTCGAGCCAGACCCGGTCGACGAGGACCGGGTCGGTGGTGCCGGGCGCGGAGACCTCGGCGAGGTCGCCGGAGCGGGCACCCTCCCTGTCGCCGGTCCGCACCGTGGCGGGCGCCACCCCGTGGCCTCGGCGTCGGCCGCTGCCGGCACGGTGAGGACGACCTGGACGTCGACGGTCGCGTGGCCGGTGACGAGGTCGGTCAGCGCCTTCGCGCGGGCCCGGTCGACCCGCTCACACGTGCCGTCGGCCACGTACCGCTGCGCGAGGGCGTCGATGGCCGCCCACGCGCGGCAGGCCTCCTCGGACGGGAACGTGCCCAGCCAGGTGTCGACCCCGGGCTGGTCGACCCACCGCCGCAGCGACGACTCCGACCGGGCCCGCGCCGCGCGCTGCCGCAGCAGGTCCGGCGAGATCCGCGCCAGCAGGCGCCGCGCCCGGCGGCGGAGCCGGGCGCCGTCCTCGACGTCGAACCACCCGTCCAGCGACGCGACGACCGTGGCCGCGACCTCGGCCGGGCACTCCTCCAGCTCCGCCGCGACCACCTGCGCCCGGTACGCATCCAGCCGCCCCGCCGCCATCGCCGCGTGCAACCCACCCAACCCGGTCGCGGTGTCCGTCCCGTCGGGGCCGTCGGCCGCGGTCCGCAGCGCGTGCCGCACCCGCCGCTCCGCCGCGACCGCCGTCAGGTTCAGCACCCCCGACAGGATCGACGGCGCATCCAACGCGGCATGCCCCAGCGGTTTGTGCACCTCGACCACGGTGCCGTCCTCACACCACTGCGGCTCGACCGCCGCCAACCGCACCACCGCCGCGTCCTGCACCGCGGTCGCCTCGTTCACCAGGTGCTGGAGCTCACCGGCCACCGCCGCCCACTCCTCCCGCGACCCCCGCACCCCACTGGGCTCCGCCACCGAGGACAGGGCCCCACGCGCGACCCGCACCACGTCGAGCACGTCCTGCGGACCGACCGTGGTGACCATGGGCTCCCCCTCCCCTCGTACCCACGATCCTACCCGCGAACACCGACTCGCACAAGTGTTCGAGCGCATCAATTTCGCTGCCGGACAGCCACTCTGACCCGTTCTGAGGGTCCGATGTGCCACGCGGGGCCTCCGTGACGGCAGTGGCGCCGGCGGCCCGCCGGCCCCAGGGACTAGCCTCCACCCATGCGTCTCGGACTGGCTGGCGGGTACTCGGGCATGGGCATGGGGGAGGACCTCCTGGTGCTCGTCCAGGAGGCGGACCGGCTCGGCTACGCGTCGGTGTGGATCGCGGAGGCGTACGGCTCGGACAGCCCCACCGTCCTGGCCTGGCTCGCCGCCCAGACCGAGCACATCGGCCTGGGGGCGGGCGTGATGCAGATCCCCGCCCGCACCCCCGCGATGACCGCGATGACCGCGGCCACCCTCGACACCCTCTCCGGCGGCCGCTTCCTCCTCGGCCTCGGCGTGTCCGGTCCGCAGGTGAGCGAGGGCTGGCACGGCGTCCGCTTCGGCCGACCGCTCGCACGCACGCGCGAGTACGTCGAGATCGTCCGTACCGCCCTCCGCCGCGAGTCGGTGCAGTACGACGGCGACCACTTCACGCTCCCGCTGCCCGACGGCCCGGGCAAGGCCCTGCGCCTCACCATCCACCCGCCCCGCCCGGACCTGCCGATCTACCTCGCCGCGGTCGGGCCGAAGAACCTCGCCCTCGCGGGGGAGGTCGCCGACGGCTGGCTGGCGATCTTCCTGTCGCCCGAGCACTCCGCCGAGCACGTCGCCGCGGTCCGCGGCGCCCGCGTCGCGGCCGGCAAGGGCACGCCCGGCGACCCCATGGACGGGTTCGACATCGTCGCCACCGTCCCTGTCGTCGTCACCGAGGACCTCGAGGCCGCCCGCGCCGCCGTGGCGCCCTACACGGCCCTCTACATCGGCGGGATGGGCAGTCGCGAGCAGAACTTCTACAACCGGCTCGCGCGCTCGATGGGGTTCGACGAGGCCGCCGACACCATCCAGGACCTCTACCTCGCCGGCCGCCCCCGCGACGCCGCGGCCGCCGTCCCGTTCGAGCTCGCCGACGCGACGGCTCTCCTCGGCCCGCCCGAGCGGATCGCCGAGCGGGTCGGGCGCTACGCCGACGCCGGCGTCACCACCCTGTCGGTCGCCCCGTACGCCCGGACCACCGACGAGCGGCTGGCGATCCTGCGCCTCATGGCCGAGGTCGTCCCCGGCTGACGCCGCGCCGAAACGGCCGACCGCTCAGCACGGGCACAGTGTCCGGGCCCTAGGCTGCCCGGGTGCCTGTCGAGCTCTCCTACGTCCAAGCCGTCATCCTCGGGATCGTCGAGGGGCTCACCGAGTTCCTCCCGATCTCCTCCACGGGGCACCTGACCATCACCGAGCACCTGCTCGGGCTCCCCGTGGACGCCCCGGCGGTCACCGCCTACACCGCGATCATCCAGATCGGCGCGATCGTCGCGACGTTCATCTACTTCGCGCGCAAGATCGCCCGCCTGTTCATGGCGTGGGTGCACGGCCTGCGCTCCGCGGACGCGCGTGAGGACCACGACTACGGGCTCGCCTGGGCCGTCATCGTCGGTTCCATCCCCGTGGGCCTCGTCGGCTTCGCGCTCAAGGACGTCATCTCCGGCCCGCTGCGGAGCCTGTGGGTCGTCGCCGCCGCGCTCGTGCTGTGGAGCGCGGTCATCTGGTGGGCCGAGCACCGCCACGACGAGCTGGAGGCCGCCGGCGACCAGCGCGGAGAGGCCGGCATCACCCTGCGCGACGGGCTCGTCATCGGTCTCGTCCAGTGCTTCAGCCTCATCCCCGGGGTGTCCCGTTCCGGTGCGACGATCTCCGCCGGCCTGGTCCGCGGCCTCAACCGGGTCACCGCCACCGAGCTGTCGTTCTTCATGGCCATCCCGGCCCTCACCGCCGCCGGCCTCTTCGAGCTGGCCAGCGCGTGGTCGGACCTCAAGGTCCTGGGCTTCGGCCAGATGGCCGTCGGCATCGTCGTCGCGTTCGTCACCGCCTACGCCTCGATCGCGTGGCTGCTGCGGTTCGTCGCGACCAACTCGCTGCGGTCCTTCGTCTGGTACCGCGTCGCGCTCGGCGTCGGCCTCGCCATCGCCCTCGGCGTCGGCTGGATCAGCGCGACCTGACCCGCCCCGCTCAGAGCCAGCCGGCGCGCTTGAACAGCCGGTACAGGGTCAGGCACGAGGCGCCCATGACGAACAGGGCGACGAAGTACCCGTAGTGCCACCGCAGCTCGGGCATGTACTCGAAGTTCATCCCGTAGACGCCGGCGATCATCGTCGGCACCGCGGCGATCGCGACCCACGCCGAGATCTTGCGCATGTCGTCGTTCTGCTGCACCGAGATCTGCGCCAGGTGGGCACTCACGATGTCGGTGAGCAGCCGGTCGTAGGACTCGATGTGGTCGAGGACCGCGTGCAGGTGGTCCGTGACGTCGCGCAGGAGCAGCCGCAGCTCGCCCTCGGGGACGGGGCTGCGGGGCGAGCCGTGAAGCATCCGGAGCGGTTCCGACAACGGCATGACCGCGCGGCGGAACTCGAGGACCTCGCGCTTGAGCCGGTAGATCGAGCCGGTGTCCATGCGGTCACCGGAGAAGACCGCCGACTCGATCTCCTCGAGGTCGGTCTCGACCTCGGCGTCGATCTCCACGTAGCCGTCGACGACGCGGTCCAGGACCCGGTGCAGCACCCCGAGCGGGCCGAAGCGCAGTGCCTCGGGATCGGACTCGAGCTCCTTGCGGATGTCGGTCAGGGGCGTCACCTCCCCACGCCGGACGGTGACGACGAACCGGTCGCCGACGAACACCATCACCTCGCCGGTCTCGATGTCGGAGGTGCGGTCGATGTACCGGAGCGGCTTGAGGACGACGAAGACGGTGTCGTCGTAGAGCTCGACCTTCGCGCGCTGGCGGCCCTTGACCGCGTCGTCGACGGCGAGCGGATGAAGCCCGAGCTCGGTGTCGACCTCGTCGAACTCCTCCCGGGTCGGGTCCTTGAGCCCGATCCAGAGGAACCCGGTGGGGTCCTCTGAGGCCCGGAGGCGCTCGAGCTCGTCGGACAGGTCGCCGCAGTGCCTGCGGTGGCCGTCCTCGTAGATGGCGCGGTCGACGATCACGCACGCCATTGTGGGTGACACCGCCGCCTACAGTGTCATTCCGTGGCCATCGTCCTCCTCCTCCGGCACGGGCACTCCACGGCGAACGCCGAGGGGGTGCTCGCGGGGTGGACCGACGGGGTGGGGCTCACCGACACCGGCCGGGAGCAGGCCGGGCGCCTCGCGCAGCGCCTCGCACCGCTCACCCTCGTGCGGGCCGTGAGCAGCCCGCTGCAGCGCTGCCGCGAGACGGCCGCGCTCGCCGTGCCCGGCCTCGAGGTCGTCACCGACGAGCGGCTGGGGGAGTGCCACTACGGGGCGTGGACCGGACGGCTGCTCCGCGAGGCGGCCCGGGACCCGCTGTGGCGGGTCATCCAGGACGACCCTGCGGCGGCCACCTTCCCGGAGTCCGCGGAGCACGCGGCCGAGTCGCTCGGCCAGATGGTCGAGCGGGTCATCGGAGGGCTGCGCGCCCTCGACGCCGAGGTCGAGCAGCAGCACGGCCGCGGCGCGGTGTGGCTGGCCGTCAGCCACGGGGACCCGATCAAGGCGGTCGTCGCCGAGGCGGTCGGGGCCGGCATCGCGGGGTTGCAGCGGGTCCGCGTCGACCCGGGGTCGGTCACCGCGGTCCAGGTCACCGAGCAGCGGATGGTGCTCCTCGCGAGCAACACCCACGCCGGGGACCTCGCGCCCCTCGTCGCACTGCCGAGCGGCCACGACGCCGGGGACTCGACCGTCGGTGGGGGAGAGGGCTGATCCCCTCCCAGGGGCGGGCCACCCGGTGTTGATCCCCGCCCCGGGCTCCGCATAGGGTGTCGTTGTTGCGACTGGTTCGCAACAAGCCCAGCAGCCCAGCGGAGGACCTCCATGCACGTGCCCGACGGCTTCCTCGACGCGCCCACCTCCGTCGCCACCGGTGTCGTCGCGGCCGGTGTCGTCGCCGCGGCCCTCGTGCGGGCGGCCCGCCACGAGCTCGACGAGCGCACCGCGCCGCTCGCCGGCCTCGTCGCCGTCTTCGTGTTCGCGGCGCAGATGGTGAACTTCCCCGTCGGCGCGGGCACCTCCGGGCACCTCCTCGGCGCGGCCCTCGCGGCGGTGCTCGTCGGGCCGGCGACCGCCACCCTGTGCCTGACCGTCGTGCTCGCCGTCCAGGCCTTCCTCTTCGCCGACGGCGGCGTCACCGCCCTCGGGACGAACATCCTCCTCATGGGCACGGTCGCCGTCTGGGTCGGCTACGTCGTCGCCAAGGGGCTCCTCGCGGTCCTCCCGCGGCGCCTCCCGAGCATCCCCGTCGCGGCGGGGATCGGTGCGTTCGTCAGCGTGCCCGTGGCCGCCCTCGCGTTCGTCGGCCTCTACGCCGTCGGCGGCGCCGCGCCCATCCCGCTGGCCCAGCTCACGAGCGTCATGGTCGGCTGGCACGTCCTCATCGGCCTCGGGGAGGCCGCGATCACGTTCCTCGCCGTCTCGAGCATCGTCGCGGCCCGGCCCGACCTCGTCCACGCCGCGCGGGGCCGGCTGCCGGCCCTGGAGCTCCGCTCGCCGGAGCCGGTCGGATGAGGCCGCCCACCTCGACGAGGCGGCTCGTCCTCGTCGGACTCGCCCTGTGCCTCGTCATCGCGGGCGTGGTCTCCTTCTACGCCTCGAGCCACCCGGACGGCCTCCAGCAGGTCGCCGCGACCCTCGGGTTCGAGCAGGCCGCGACCGGGTCGGCGACCGCCGACTCACCGCTGGCCGGGTACGAGGTCACCGGGGTCCGGGACGCGCGGGTCTCCGGCGGCCTGGCCGGGCTCATCGGTGTGGTCGTCACCGGCCTCCTGATGTTCGGCCTGGTCGCCCTGCTGCGGCGCCGCGGCCGCGACGGTCGCGGCTGAGATGGGCTCGGGCCCGGGGGCGCACCTCCACGTCGAGGGCGACACGACGCTCCACACCCTGCCGGCGCACGTGAAGCTCGTCGGCCTCCTCACCTTCGTCCTCGCCGTCGTCTCGGTCCCGTCCGAGGCCCACGTCGCGCTCGGCGCGCTGCTGGCCGTCGCGGTCGGAGTCCTGCTCACCACCCGGGTCCCCGCGCGGCACCTCCTCCCGCGGCTCGCGGTCGAGACACCGTTCGCGGTGTTCGCGCTCGTCCTGCCGTTCGTCGCAGTGGGCCCGAGGACCGACGTCGGGCCGTTCACCGTCTCGAGCGCCGGGCTCACGGCCGCGGTGGCGCTGCTGCTCAAGGGGACGACCGGTGTCGTCGCCGCCGTGGCGTTCGCCGTGACCACCCGGCCTCGCGACCTCGTCCGGGCCCTCCAGCACCTGCGCGTCCCCGACCCGCTCGTGCTCATCGCCTCGTTCATGGTCCGCTACGTCGACGTCGTCGGTGACCAGCTGCGCCGGATGAAGGTGGCCCGGGCCTCGCGCGGCTTCGACGCCCGGTCGCTGCGGGCCTGGCCGGTCCTCGCCGCCGGGACCGGCGCCCTGTTCATCCGTAGCTACGAGCGCGGCGAGCGGGTGCACCTCGCGATGGTCAGCCGGGGCTGGACCGGGCGGATGCCGGTCACCGCTCCGCTCATCGCGTCCGCCCGGCAGTGGGCCACCGCGCTCGCCCCGACCCTGCTCGCCGTCGCCGTCTCGGCGGGCGCGAGGATGGCCGCGTGACCACCCCCGTCCTCGACCTCCACGGCGTCGCGTACGCCTACCCCGGCGGGCACCAGGCCCTCTTCGGGGTGGACCTCCACGTCCACCCGGGGGAGCGGGTCGCGTTGCTCGGGCCGAACGGCGCGGGCAAGACGACGCTGGTCCTCCACCTCAACGGCGTGCTCACCCCGGGACGCGGCACGGTGCACGTGTCCGGGCTGCCCGTCACCGACGAGAACCTCCTCGAGGTGCGCCGACGGGTCGGCATCGTCTTCCAGGACCCCGACGACCAGCTGTTCATGCCGACGGTGCGCGACGACGTCGCCTTCGGGCCGGCCAACCTCGGTCTGCGCGGGGCCGAGCTCGAGGCCCGGGTCGTCGAGGCGCTCGAGGCGGTCGGTGTGGCCGACCTCGCCGACCGCGCCCCGCACCACCTGTCCTTCGGCCAGCGACGTCGGGTCGCCATCGCCACCGTCCTGGCCATGCGCCCGGAGATCCTCGTGCTCGACGAGCCGTCGTCGAACCTCGACCCCGCCTCACGGCGCGAGCTCGCCGGGATCCTGCGGACCCTCGACGTGACCATCCTCATGGTCACGCACGACCTGCCGTACGCGGTCGAGCTGTGCGAGCGCTCGGTGGTGCTCTCCGAGGGCACCGTCGTCGCCGACGGACCGACCCGGGACCTCCTCGGTGACGAGACGTTGATGGCCCGCCACCGCCTGGAGCTGCCGGTGGGGTTCTCGATCTAGGGTGGATGCCATGCCAGCCACCGTCTTCGACCCGCCCGAGCGCTTCGTCGCCGGCACCGTGGGCCCGCCGGGCGGCCGCACCTTCTTCCTCCAGGCGAGCGGCGGGGGCCGTGTCGTCTCGGTGTCGCTGGAGAAGGTGCAGGTCAGCGTCCTCGCCGACCGGGTCAACGACCTGCTCGACGCGCACGCCGAGGGCACTGCCACCGAACCGCTCGGCGAGGGCGACACCGACCCGCTCATCACCCCGATCGAGGACGAGTTCCGCGTCGACACCCTGGCCCTGGCCTGGGACCCCGAGCGGCTCGTCCTCGTCATCGAGTGCCACGACCAGGACCCCGAGGAGGTCGAGGGGGACGGTGCCGACGGCCTCTCCACCCTGCGCGTCGTGCTCACGCCGCAGGCGGCACGGGCCTTCGCCCGGCGCTGCGACAAGGTGATCGCCGCCGGTCGCCCCGCGTGCCCGTTCTGCGGGCAGCCGCTCGACCCCTCCGGCCACATCTGCCCCCGTGCCAACGGATACCGGCGCTGAGCTCGAGGAGCTGCTGAGCCGGGGGGACCTCACGCCCGTCGGCCGCATCTCGGGGTCCTCCAACGGCGCGCTGCTCTGCCTCGTCGGCGACCCCGCGGACGAGGTGCTGGTCATCCACAAGCCGGAGGCCGCCGAGCGCCGGCTCTGGGACTACCCCGACGGCACGCTCGTCGCCCGCGAGCGAGCGGCCTACCTCGTGAGCGAGGCCGGGGGCTTCGGCGTGGTCCCGACGACGGTGCTGCGCGACGGCCCGCTCGGGGCCGGGTCGGTGCAGCGGTGGGTGGGCCCCCTCACCGACGACGTGGACGACCCGCTCGTGGACGTCGTCCCACCGGACGAGGTGCCGGAGGGCTGGTTCGTCGTCCTCGAGGGCGAGACGCCCCTCGGGGAGGAGGTGGTCGTCGCGCACTCCGGTGAGCCGGCGCTGCGCACGGTCGCCGTCCTCGACGCCGCGCTCAACAACTCCGACCGCAAGGGCAGCCACCTGCTGCGGGACGGTGACGTGGTCCGCGGCTGCGACCACGGGGTCAGCCTCGGCGTCGACCCGAAGCTGCGGACCGTCCTCTGGGGCTGGGCCGGGGAGCCGATCCCCGACGCGGACCTCGCCCGGCTGGAGCGACTGGAGGTGGCGCTGGCCGACTGGCTGGCGGACGACCTCGCCCCGCTCCTCACCGACGACGAGGTCGAGGCGCTGGGCCACCGGGTCGCCGCGCTGCGGCGCCGCGGCCGACACCCCGTGCCCCGCCCGGGCTGGCCGGCGATCCCGTGGCCGGCACTGTGACGCACGCACCGTAGGCTTGCGAGGTGAAGTCGTGGCCCACTCCGTTCGTCCCTGCCGTCCCCGGTCTCGGTGAGCCCCTCCGGCTCCGCGACACCAGCCGTGACGCCGTGGTCCCCGTCGACGCCGGCGAGGTCGCGCGCATCTACGTCTGCGGCATCACGCCGTACGACGCGACGCACCTCGGGCACGCGGCCACGTACGTCACCTTCGACCTCGTCGTCCGCGCGTTGCGGGACGCCGGGCACCGGGTCGAGTACGTCCAGAACGTCACGGACGTCGACGACCCGCTCCTGGAGCGCGCCCAGCGCGACGGTCGGGACTGGCGCGAGCTCGCGACCTCCGAGATCGAGCTGTTCCGCGAGGACATGGCGGCGCTCGGGGTCATCCCCCCTGACGCCTTCCGCGGCGTCGTCGAGTCGATGGACGAGATCGCCACGGCCGTGCGAGGCCTCGTGGACTCCGGTGCGGCGTACCGCATCCCGGTGCCGGAGGCCGAGGGGTCCGGCGAGGACGTCTACCTCGACCTCGCGCAGGCACCCACCTTCGGTGAGGTCTCGCACTGGACGCGCGAACACATGGTGCAGGTCTTCGCCGGCCGCGGCGGCGACCCCGAACGGCCCGGCAAGCGCGACGTGCTCGACCCGCTGCTGTGGCGCGCCGCCCGCGACGGTGAGCCCAGCTGGGACGACGAGGTGCTCGGCGCCGGGCGCCCGGGCTGGCACATCGAGTGCACCGCCATCTCGCTGGCCCACCTCGGGCACCCGTTCGACATCAAGGGCGGCGGCAGCGACCTCGTGTTCCCGCACCACGAGATGAGCGCGGTCCAGGCGAACGCGATGACCGGGGGAGACGTCTTCGCGCGGCTCTACGTCCACCAGGCGATGGTCGGCTACCGCGGCGAGAAGATGAGCAAGTCCAAGGGCAACCTCGTCCTCGTCTCGCGGCTGCGGGCCGAGGGCGTGGACCCGATGGCCATCCGCCTCGTCCTGCTGGCCCACCACTACCGCACCGAGTGGGAGTACACCGACGCGCTCCTCGCGGCGGCGTGCGCCCGGCACGAGCGCTGGCGCGAGGCGCTGTCGGTCACCGAGGGCGTCGACGCGACCGCGACCATCGCGGCCGTGCGTGCCGCCGTGGCCGACGACCTCTCGACGCTGCGGGCGCTCGAGGCGGTCGACGCGTGGGCCGACGAGACCCTCGCCGGCGGCGGGACCGACCCGGGCGCCCCCGGCCTGCTGTCGCGCACCCTCGACGCGGTGCTCGGCCTCCGCTTCTGACGGGTGCGGCTCAGGACCCCGGCTGGCCGGGGTCCTCGGACCCGCGACGGCGCAGGTAGCGCTCGAACTCCTTGGCGATGGCGTCCCCGCTCGCCTCGGGCAGCTCGGCGGTGTCCTGGGCCTCCTCGAGGCTCTCGACGTACTCGGCCACCTCGGTGTCGGACTCGGCGAGCTCGTTGATGCCGCGCTCCCACGCGCGGGAGTCCTCGTCGAGGTCGCCGTGCTCGATCGGCGCGTCGAAGAGCTCTTCGAGGCGCCCGAGGAGCGCGAGGGTGGCCTTCGGCGAAGGGGAGTGGCCGGCGTAGTGCGGCACGGCCGCCCAGCAGGAGACCGACGGGATGCCGACCTGGGAGGCGGCGTCGGAGAGCACCCCGACGATGCCGGTGGGGCCCTCGTAGCCGCTCATGTCGAGGCCGTGCCGGTGCCGGGTGTCCTCGCTGTCGGAGGTCGCCGAGACGGGGATGGGGCGGGAGTGCGCGACGTCGGCCATGAGCGCCCCGAGGGTGACGACCATCGACACGTCGGCGCTCTCGGCGAGCTCCATGAGCTCGACGGCGAAGGCGCGCCACCGGAACGACGGCTCGACGCCCTGGACCAGCACGACGTCGCGGCCCAGCGAGGTGTCGCGCGCGACGAGGACGCGGGTCGTGCGCCAGCTGATCCGCCGCTTGCCCCCCTCGGAGACGACGCGGGGCCGGTTGACCTGGAAGTCGTAGTAGTCCTCCGGGTCGAGGGCGGCGACGACCTGGGCGCCCCACACGTCGGCGAGGTGCTCGATGACGGAGCTCGCGGCCTCCCCGGCGTCGTTCCACCCCTCGAAGGCGGCGATCATCACGGGGTCGCTCAGCTCGCCGATGTCCTCGAGCTCGATCACGGGGCGTCCTCCTCCTCGGGTCAGGGCACCACCCTACGGCTCGCTAGGCTCTCGACCCATGAGCCTCCCCGCAGCCGTCCTCTGGGACATGGACGGAACGCTGGTCGACACCGAGCCGTACTGGATCGCGGCGGAGCACGCGCTCGTCGCCGAGCACGGGGGGACGTGGAGCGACGAGTTCGCCCACCAGCTCGTCGGCAACGACCTCATGGTCTCGGCCCGCTTCATCCGCGAGAACTCCCCGATCACGTGGGAGCCGGAGCGGATCATCGAGGCGCTCCTCGACCGGGTCGTCGCGCAGGTGAGCGATCACGTGCCCTGGCGGCCCGGTGCGCGCGAGCTCCTCGTCGGCCTCGCGGAGGTGGGGGTCCCGAGCGCACTCGTGACGATGTCGTGGCGGGTCCTCGCCGACGCCGTGGTGACGGCGCTGCCCGAGCGGACGTTCGCGGCGGTCGTCACCGGCGACGAGGTCGAGCACGGCAAGCCGCACCCCGAGCCCTACCACGCGGCCGCGCGGCTGCTCGGGGTCGAGCCCGCCCTCTGCGTCGCCATCGAGGACAGCCCGACCGGGGTGCGCTCGGCCGTCGCGGCGGGGGTGCCCACCATCGCGGTGCCGCACGTCGTGGCGGTCCCGCGGATGGCCGGAGCCGTGCACGTCGACGGCCTCGCCGGCATGACGCCCCAGCGGCTGGCCGAGCTCGGCCTCGCCGCCTCGGCCGCCGCGTAGCGGCCGACCCGGACGCCGCTACGCGAGGAGCTCGGCCGTCGAGACGACGGTCGCGAACTCGCCGTGCAGGTTCGTGGCGGTCACCGCGGCCAGGTCCGCTGCGCTCCGTCGGACGCCGTCCGGTCCGACCCGGTCGAAGGTGCGGGTGGCGTCCAGGGCGAAGAGGACGTCGAAGCCGAGGTTGCCGCCGACGCGCGCCGTCGTCTCGCAGCAGTGGTTCGTCGTGATGCCGCAGACGACGATGCCGCCGACCTCCTCGCGGGTCAGCCACGCGGCGAGGTCGGGAGTGCCGTGGAAGGACGAGTTGACCTGCTTGACGACGAGCAGGTCCGGCGCGGGGCGGAGCAGGTCCTTGAGGCGGTTCCCCGGCCGGTCGGGGTGCAGGGGCGAGGTGGGCGAGGCCGAGTCGTGCCGCACGTAGACGAGCGGGCGACCCTGCGCGTGCCAGGCCTCGACGAGGCGGGCGATGTTCGCCTCGCAGCCGGGGTTGTCCGTCGGGCCCCAGGCCGGGTCGTCGAACCCGACCTGGACGTCCACGACGACGAGGGCGTGCCCTGCGGCGCTCATCGGATCGTCATCCACAGGGGCGCGACGGGCGTACGGGTCCCCGCCGCGAAGGAGACACCGGGGGCCCGCCCGCGCTCCCGGACCAGGAGGGCGGCGGCGACGACGACCGACAGGGCGGTGGTGGCCCAGAACATCGGGCGGTCCGCCCCGACCACCCCGGCGACGCTGTAGCTGGCGTTGAACGCGGCATGGAACACGGCGGCCACGATAACGCTCCCGCCCGCAGCCTCGACGAGCGTCGTCACCAGCACGCTCGTGGCGACCACGAGGACGAGGAAGCCGAGCACCGGCAGCCCGGCGTCGTGCTCACCGGGCACGGCGAGCAGCGGGAGGTGCCACACGGCCCACACCACGCCGACGACCAGCCCCGACGCCGCGGTGCCGAGCCGCTCGCGCACCCGGGGGAGGAGGGCTCCCCGCCACACGGCCTCCTCGGTCAACAGGTACAGCAGCGTGCCGAAGGCGAGGAACCCCGGGACGGCCCGGAACGACATCACCTCACCCACCGGGACGCGGTGGCCGGCCAGGTGCAGCAGGAGCCAGGCGGTGGCCGCGATGGCGGGTGGTGCGGCGAGCGCGACGAGGTAGGTCCGGGCGGGGACGCGCCAGCGCAGCAGCCGGCGAGCCAGGTCGAGCAGGCTGCCGGTCCCTCCGGTGGCCAGCAGCGCGAGGAGGAGCGCGGGGAGCATCGTCCACAGGGCGATCCCGCGGGGCAGGTGCCACGTCAGCAGCCCCCGGGCCTCGGCGATCGAGGTGAACCAGACCGCCCACGGACCCGCGAAGCCCGCGACGGTGACCGCGACGGCCGGCCACCACGAGTGGGGAGGGTCGACCAGCGTCGACTCGCGCACCGCTCGAGCCACCCGCTCGGGGGCCGCGCCCTTGTCGAGGAAGGTGTGCGCACCGGCGGCCAGCGCCGCGTCGCGCTCGTCCGCGGTGTCGCCGAGGGCGACCACCGGGCACCCGGCGGCCAGCGCCGCGACGAGCGCTCCGGGTGCGGGGGCCCCTGCGAGGTCGACGACGACGACGTCGGCGCGGGTGGGGGAGGGCGCGCCCGCGGCGAGGGCCTCGGGGGAGGTGGAGCGGGCGTCGAGTCCGTCGGCGCGCAGCAGGTGGCCGAGCGCCGTCCGCACGTGGTGGTCCCGGGCCACGACGAGGACCGTCTGCACGCTCATGCCGCCTCACCCGCCGGGACGAGGTCGCGGCTGCGCCGGGTGGCCACGAGCGCCGCGGCGCCGGTGGCGGCGTACCGCGACAGGACCATCGCGACCGCGAGGAGGACGAAGGCGGCGGTCCACGCGTCCGCGCCGGTGATCTGGTGCCGGACGGAGAACTCGCCGACGGCGCGGGCTCCCGAGTGGGTGGCCCACTCGGCGAACGCGATCCGGCCGCCGATCACGACGACCCAGAGCACCGCGAACGACAGGCCGGCGGAGACGACGAGCTCCCCGCTGCGCCGGCCCACCGTGGTCAGGGCGGCCGCGAGGGCGCCGAGCAGGACCCCGGCGCCGGCGCCGACCAGCTCGAGGGCGCCGTCGTGCCCGATCGTGGGGACGTGGCGCAGGTAGGCGGCGGCCACGGTCGTGACGACCACCGCCGGGACGACGAACATCGTGGGGGTGACGCGGTGGGTGCCGACGTTGCGGGCCAGCACCCAGCCCAGCAGGGCGAGGTTGAGCAGCCATTGGGCGGTGTTCATGGGGGTCTCCTGGACGAGCGGATGGTTCGGTCCGCCCAGCGTCGTGGCCCGGGGCCACCGGTGTCGTCGGCCCTCGCGCCGCCCGGACCCCTCCTCATCCGCCGGTCCCTCCTCGGCCGGATGACGTAGCCGCTCAGGCCGTCGGGACCTCGAGGACCACCCGCGTGCCCGCCCCGGGAGCCGAGTCGACGGTGAGCACGCCGCCGACGGCGGCGGCACGGTCCCGCATCGTGCTGAGGCCCAGGTGGCCGGGTCGGGGGGCGGCCGGGTCGAAGCCGCTGCCGTCGTCCTCCACGGCGACGCGGAGGTGTGCGCCGTCCGCCGGGGCCAGGGCGATCCGGACGCGCGTGGCGTTCGCGTGCCGGACCGCGTTGTTCAGCGCCTCGAGCACGACCCGGTAGACGTGCTCCTCCACGTCGGGGCGCAGGAACACCCGTGCCGGCGGCGCGTCGACCGTCACCTCGACCTGCTCCCGGGCCGACACGGCGACGGCGTGCTTCGAGAGCGCGGCGGCGAGCCCCTCCTCGGCGAGGGCCCCCGGTCGCAGCTCGAAGATCAGCGCCCGCATCTCGGCGAGGGCGGTCCGGGTCAGCGCGTGCAGGCGGTCCAGCTCGAGCGCCACCGGGTCGTCCGGGCTCCGGTCGCTCGCGGCGAGGTGGCGCTGCGCGGCCCGGGCGTGCAGCGTCATCGAGAACAGCGCCTGGCTCACGGAGTCGTGCAGCTCGCGGGCGAGCCGGTGGCGCTCGACGAGGGCCGCCGACTGCTCGGCCGCCCGGAAGAGGCTGCTGTTGCGCACGGCGACCGCGCCCTGGTCGGCCAGGGCGACGAGGTAGCGCCGCTCGTCCTCCCCGAGGACGTGGCCGGCGGCGAGGTACACGGCGAGCTCGCCGAGCACGACACCGGAGAGCGTGAGCGGCACCAGGACGACGTCCTGCCAGGGCTTGTCCGCGCCGAGGAACGGGTGGATCGGTGCCAGCGACTCGTCGGCGAGGGCCTCCTCGCGGAAGTTGCGGTGGACCTCCGGGTCGAACTCCGAGACGTCGACCCGGCGCATCCCGCGACGGGTCCAGACCTGCTCGAGGGCCTCGGCGAACCCGGGTCCGAGGACCTCGTCGGCGTAGGCGGTGGCGGGACGCTGGACGTCCTCCTCCCAGCAGATGACCGAGCACGCGAGGGCGGAGGTGGTGCGGCGCACGGCCGCGACCAGCTCGGAGAGCGTCACCGACAGTGGCTGGTCCACACTCATCCCGGCGGCCAGCCGGGAGAAGGTCGCGACCCGGGCCTCCAGGCCGCGGATCGAGAGCACCCGGTCGGTCGCGTCGGTGACGATGTCCACGGCGCCGACCACCGTCCCGTCGGCGAACAGCGGAGCGAAGACGACGTCCCAGTAGGTCTCCGTCCCGGGGAGGGCCACCCGGTGGGCGGCCTGGCGCACCATTCGCCCCGCGAGCACCTCCTCGATGAGGGGCCGCAGCGACTCCTCGTTGCCGGGGATCAGCTCGTGGAGGTGGCGCCCTGCTCGGACGTAGTCCGGCGTGACCCCCAGGTAGTGCTCGTAGAAGCGGACCCACGTCTTGTTGCACCGTTGGAGGCGCATGTCGGTCCCGAAGACCGCCACCCCCATGGGGACCCGGTCGAAGAACAGCTCGAGCAGCTGGGCGTCGAGGCTCGCGTCGGAGGGCGGGACCGGCTCGGAGGCCGGGACGACGGGCATCGAGGTGCTGCGGAGGAACGCCGCGCGGGCGGCGACGTCGTCGACGGGGCTCACGACCCCTCCGCGGCCGGCTCGACGAGGCCCTCCCGCACCGCCCACATCGCTGCCTGGGTCCGGCTCGCCAGGCCGAGCTTCGCGAGGATGTTCGAGACGTGCGTGCGGGCCGTGCGCTCGGAGACGCCGAGCCGCCGGGCGAGCTGCCGGTTCGTGCAGCCCTCGGCGATGCCGACGACGACCTCCTGCTCCCGGGGGGTCAGCCGCACCACCTCCTGCCGCGGGGCCCGCAGTGAGTCGGTGAGGGCGCGGGCCACGGCGGGGTCGAGGTGCACCTCCCCGGCCACGGCGGCGCGGATGGCGCGCGTGACGTCGTCGGCGTCGGCGTCCTTGAGGAGGTACCCGGCCGCACCGGCCGCGAGGGCCGCCCGGATCTTGTCCTCCTCGAGGAAGCTCGTGACCGCGACCACCTCGACCTCGGGCCAGCGCCGCTTGATCTCCGCGGTCGCCTCGATGCCGCCCATCCCGGGCATGAGGAGGTCCATGAGGACGACGTCGGGCGTCCTCCCGGCGCGGGCCAGGACGGCGATCTCGGCGACCGCGGCCGCGCCGTCGCCGGCCTGCCCGACGACGACGACCCCTGGCTCGGTGTCGAGGTAGGAGGCCAGGCCGCGGCGCACCACGGCGTGGTCGTCGACGAGGTAGACACGGATCGGTGCGGACGTCGCGTCCTCGTCCTCCGGCCCCACCCCGGGGCCCGATGGCTCGTTCACAGCGGCACAGTAGCGCCACCGTGACCCCTGGGTCAGTCGTCGGCGGGGGAGGCCTCGCCGGAGCGGGCGGGGTCGAGCGCGATGAGCCCGGCGCCCTCCGGCAGCGGCGGGGGAGTGCCGCCGAACTCGGGGCAGAACTCCTGGAAGTCGCACCACCCGCACAGCTTCGAGGTGCGGGGGCGCCAGTCGCCGGTCCGGGCCGCGCGGACGACCGCGTCCCAGATGGCGCGCACGTTGCGCTCGATGGCCAGCAGGTCGCGCTCGTCGGGGACGTAGCGGACCACCTCGCCGTTCCCGAGGTAGACGAGCTGGAGCATCCGGGGGACCTCCCCGTGGATCCGCCAGAGGACGAGCGCGTAGAACTTCATCTGGAACAGCGCCTTGGCCTCGAACAGCTCGCCGGGGGAGCGCCCGGTCTTGTAGTCGACGACCCGCATCGCGCCGTCGGGGGCGACGTCGAGCCGGTCGACGTAGCCGCGGAGGGTGAGCCCGTCGATCTCGGTCTCGACGTACAGCTCGCGCGCCGCGGGCTCGAGCCGGGTGGGATCCTCGAGGTCGAACCACTGCTCGACGAGGCTGCGCGCGGCGGCGAACCAGGCCTCCTCCGTGAGCGTCTCGTCGTCCTCGATCATCGCCGTCAGCTCGGGGCGCTCCTCGACGAGGGCCCGCCAGCGCGGCTCGAGGAGGGCGGCGGCCGCCGCCGGGGTGCGCTCGAGCGCCGGCAGCTCGAAGACGTGCTCGAGGACCGCGTGGACGAGCGTGCCCCGGGCCGCGGCGGCCGAGGGCGGACCCTCGAGCTTGTCGATGGTCCGGAACCGGAACAGCAGCGGGCACTGCTTGAAGTCCGCGGCGCGGCTCGGCGACAGGGCTGGGGTCATGACCGCCACGGTAGGCCGAGCCCCCGACATGGGCGGCACGCCACCCCGCGCCGGCCGGGGGCGGGGCCGTGACACGGGTCTCCCGCAGCCACCGGCGTCCCGGCGCGGTGCGAGCATGGATGCCGTGAGGTGGCTCCGCGAGCGGACCCCGCTGCTGGTCTTCTTCGCCTCGCTGGTCCTGCTCCTCGCGGGCGGTGTGGCGTGGGTCCTCGACGCCCCGGCCGCGGCCGAGGCGCCGTGGGTCGCGGGCACGGCCCTGGGGCTGGTCCTCTCGGTGGCCTGGACCGCCGCCGCCGTCCGACGGCACGAGGCGTCGGTCGACGTCATCGCGGTGCTCGCGCTCGCCGGTGCACTCGTGGTCGGCGAGGCGTTCGCCGGCGCGATGATCACCGTCATGCTGACCTCCGGTCGGCTGCTCGAGGCGCAGGCCGGCGCGCGCGCCCGGCGAGACCTCAGGTTGCTCGTGTCCCGAGTGCCCCGGACCGCGCGTCTGCGCCGCGGTGGCGGCGTCGAGGAGGTGCCCGTCGACGACGTCGTCAGGGGAGACCGGCTGGTCGTCGGCACCGGTGAGGTCGTGCCGGTCGACGGCCGCCTCGTCGCGGCCGGCGTCTTCGACGAGTCCACCCTGACGGGGGAGGCGCTCCCCCGTGAGCGCCCTCCGGGGGACGCGGTGCGCAGCGGGGTCGTCAACGCCGGGGCACCGGTCGACCTGCTCGCGACCTCGGTGGCGGCGGACTCGACGTACGCCGGCGTCGTGCGCCTCGTCGAGCAGGCCCAGGCGAGCTCTGCCCCGTTCGTGCGGACCGCCGACCGCGTCGCCGTGGTCTTCGTCCCGCTCACCCTCGTCGTCGCGGCGGCCGCCTGGGCCCTGGCCGGGGACCCCGTGCGTGCCGTCGCCGTCCTCGTCGTCGCGACGCCCTGCCCGCTGCTGCTCGCGGCACCCATCGCCATCATGTCGGGACTGTCCCAGGCAGCCCGGCGCGGTGTCGTCATCAAGGGTGGCGGGGCCCTGGAGCGCCTCGCCGCCGGCCGGGTCGTGCTCTTCGACAAGACCGGCACGCTGACCCAGGGCCGCCCGGCCGTGACGAGCGTCGTGACCTCCGGCCCCGAGGTCGACGCGGACACCCTGCTCCGTCTCGCGGCGTCCCTGGACCAGCTGTCGCCGCACGTGCTGGCCGACGCGATCGTCACCGCCGCCCGGGCGCGCGACCTGCCCCTCTCCGTGCCCACGGACGTCGTGGAGGAGCACGGCTACGGTCTGCGGGGGACCGTCGACGGCCACGAGGTGCGGCTCGGCAAGGCCGCGTGGATCGTCGCCGACGCCACGCCCGCCTGGGTCCGCCGGGTGAGGCGGCGGGCGGACCTCGACGCGTCGATGACGGTCTTCGCCGCCGTCGACGGTGTGGCCTCCGGTGCGCTGCTCCTCGAGGACCCGATCCGTGCCGACGCCCCACGCATGGTGCGCACGCTGCGGGCCGCCGGTCTCGAGCGGGTCGTGCTGGTGACCGGCGACCGGGCCGACGTCGCCGGCACGGTCGGGCGGATCGTCGGTGTCGACGAGGTCCTCGCCGACTGCGACCCGGCGGACAAGCTCGCGGTGATCCGCGACGAGTCCCGTGCCGCACCGACGATCATGGTCGGGGACGGCGTGAACGACGCCCCCGCGCTCGTCGCCGCCGGGGTGGGGGTGGCGCTGGCCGCTCGCGGAGCCACGGCGTCCTCCGAGGCGGCGGACGTCGTGCTCACCGTCGACCGGGTCGACGCCGTGGCCGACGCCGTCCTCGTGGCCCGACGCTCGAGGGCCATCGCGCTCCAGGCCGTCGTGACGGGCATGGGGCTCTCGCTCGTCGCGATGGCCGCCGCCGCGGCCGGGCTGCTGGCGCCCGCGGCCGGCGCCGTGGTCCAGGAGGGGATCGACGTGCTCGCCATCGCGATCGCGCTGCGGGCCGTGCTCCCCGGTGCGCGGCACACCGTGGCGATGGCACCGGCCGACGTCGCCGTCGTGCGCCGGCTGCGCGCCGAGCACGATGCGGTGCTGCCCGGCGTCGAGCAGATCCGGGCCGTCGCCGATGCGCTCCCGAGCGTGGGGGCGGACCTCACCCCCGCCCGGACGCTCCTCGGTGACCTCGAGGCCACGCTCGTCCCTCACGAGCTCGAGGACGAGCGGCTGCTGCTGCCGCTGGTCTCACGGGCCCTCGGCGGCACGGACGCCACGGCCGCCCTGAGCCGTACCCATGCGGAGATCGAGGTCCAGGTGCGCCGCCTGCGCCGACTCCTCGACACCCTCGACCACGACCCGGTGGGGGAGGAGGACCTCATCGAGCTCCGCCGCCTGTTGTACGGGCTCTATGCCGTGCTGCGACTGCACAACGCCCAGGAGGAGGGCGTCTTCGCGCTCTTCCCCGACCACCTCCCGGACGGCTCCGCTCAGTCCTCCGGGGTGTAGCCGAGGTTGGGGGAGAGCCAGCGCTCCGCGGTGCGCAGGTCCCAGCCCTTGCGGGCGGCGTAGTCCTCGACCTGGTCGCGACCGAGCCGGCCGACGACGAAGTACTGGCTGTCCGGATGGGCGAAGTACCAGCCGGACACGGAGGCACCCGGCCACATCGCCATCGACTCGGTGAGCCGTATCCCGGTGGCCTCCTCACCGCCGAGGAGGGCCATGAGGGTCTCCTTCTCGGTGTGGTCCGGGCACGCGGGGTAGCCCGGGGCCGGGCGGATGCCGCGGTACCGCTCCGCGATGAGCTCGGCCCCGTCGAGCCGCTCGTCGGGGGCGTAGCCCCACAGGTCGGTGCGGACCCGCTGGTGCAGCCGCTCGGCGAACGCCTCGGCCAGCCGGTCGGCGAGGGACTCCAGCATGATCGCCGAGTAGTCGTCGAGGTCGTCCTTGAAGGCCTGGAGGCGCTCCTCGAGCCCGAGCCCGGTGGTCACCGAGAACGCCCCGACGTGGTCGGTGACGCCGCTGTCGCGCGGAGCGACGAAGTCGGACAGGCACTTGTTGGCGACGCCCTCGCGGTGGCGGCCCTGCTGGCGCAGCGAGTGCAGCGTCGTGAGGACGCTCTCGCGGTCCTCGTCGGCGTACACCTCGAGGTCGTCGCCGACGGCGTTGGCCGGGAAGATGCCGACGACCCCGCGGGGGTGCATCCACTTCTCCCGCTCGATCCGGTCGAGCATCTGCTGCGCGTCCTCGAACAGCTTGCGGGCGACCTCGGACGTCGTCGGGTTGTTGAGGACGTCCGGGTAGCGGCCGCGCACCTCCCAGGCGAGGAAGAACGGCGTCCAGTCGATGTACTCGCGCAGGTCCTCGACCGGGTAGTCCTCCCAGACCCGGGTGAACTGGTGCGCGGCGCGCCGCCACGGGCTGCCCTTCGGGGCCGACCACTGGTCGCCCGACTGGTGGGCGAGCAGGTGCGGACGCATCGGCCGGTACGAGGACCAGTCGACGGCCGGGGCGTTGGCCCGAGCCTCGTCGAGGCTCGCGAGCGGACGCTCCCCGGACTTCGCGGCGTGCCGCTCCCGCAGGCCGGCGTACTCCGCCGCGACGCCCTCGACGAACGGCCCGCGCTGGGCGTCCGACAACAGCTGGCTGACGACGGGGACCGAGCGCGAGGCGTCCTTGACCCAGACGACCGGCCCCGCGTACTTCTCGTCGACCTTGACCGCGGTGTGCGCCTTCGAGGTCGTCGCCCCACCGAGCAGCAGCGGGATCTCGAAGCCCTGCCGCTGCATCTCGGCGGCCACCTGGACCATCTCGTCGAGGCTCGGGGTGATGAGCCCGGACAGCCCGATGACGTCGGCCTTCTCCTCGCGGGCGGTGTCGAGGATCTTCTGCATCGGCACCATGACGCCGAGGTCGACGACGTCGTAGTTGTTGCACTGGAGCACGACGCCGACGATGTTCTTCCCGATGTCGTGGACGTCGCCCTTGACGGTCGCGGTGACGACCTTGCCCCTGGGCTTCTGCCGGGCGGCCTCGTCCTTCTCCGCCTCGATGTACGGCACGAGGTGCGCGACGGCCTTCTTCATGACCCGGGCCGACTTCACGACCTGGGGCAGGAACATCTTCCCGGAGCCGAAGAGGTCGCCGACGACGTTCATGCCGTCCATGAGCGGGCCCTCGATCACCTCGAGCGGGCGCCCGCCCGCCGCGTCGATCTCGAGCCGCAGCGCCTCGGTGTCGTCGACGACGTGGTCGTCGATGCCCTTGACCAGGGCGTGGGTGATGCGCTCGCGCAGGGGCAGCGCACGCCACTCCTCCGTGGCCGCCTCCGCCTCCTGCCCGTCGGAGCGGAACTCCTCGGCGAGCTCGAGGAGCCGTTCGGTGGCCATGGTCGGGTCCTCGAGCCGGTTGAGGACGACGTCCTCGATGGCATCGCGCAGTCGCGCGTCGAGGGTGTCGTAGGGGACGAGGGCACCGGCGTTGACGATGCCCATGTCCATCCCCGCGCGGATCGCGTGGTAGAGGAACACCGCGTGGATCGCCTCACGGACGGCGTTGTTCCCGCGGAAGCTGAACGAGACGTTCGAGACGCCCCCGGAGACCAGCGCGTGCGGGAGGTTCTCGGAGATCCACCGGGTCGCCTCGATGTAGTCCGTGCCGTAGGCGGCGTGCTCCTCGATGCCGGTGGCCACGGCGAAGATGTTCGGGTCGAAGATGATGTCCTCGGCGGGGAAGCCGACCTCCTCGGTGAGGATCCGGTAGGCCCGCCCGCAGATCTCCTGGCGCCGCTCGAGGGTGTCGGCCTGGCCCTGCTCGTCGAAGGCCATGACGACGACCGCCGCCCCGTGCTTGCGCGCCATCCGGGCGTGGTGGAGGAAGGGTTCGACCCCCTCCTTCATCGAGATCGAGTTGATGATCGCCTTGCCCTGGGTGACCTTGAGACCGGCCTCGATGACCTCCCACTTGCTCGAGTCGACCATGAGCGGGACCCGGCAGATGTCCGGTTCGGACGCGATGAGCTTGAGGAAGCGGTCCATCGCCGCGACGCCGTCGATCATCCCCTCGTCCATGTTGACGTCGATGACCTGCGCGCCGGACTCGACCTGCTGGCGCGCGACGGCGAGGGCGCTCGGGTAGTCCTCCTCCCGGATGAGGCGCCGGAAGCGGGCGGACCCGGTGATGTTCGTGCGCTCGCCGACGTTGACGAAGAGGCTCTCGTCGGTGACGACGAGCGGCTCGAGCCCCGCGAGGCGCAGGGCGGGGGCGACCTCCGCCGGGGTCCGGGGTGCGCCGCCGCCCGCGGCCGCGGCAATGGCCGCGATGTGCTCGGGCGTCGTGCCGCAGCAGCCGCCCACGATGTTGACGAGCCCCGCCGACGCGAACTCACCGACGACCTCGGCCATCGCCTGCGGGCCCTCGTCGTACTCGCCGAAGGCGTTCGGCAGACCGGCGTTCGGGTGGGCCGAGACGAAGCAGTCGGCCAGCCGGGAGAGCTCGGCGACATAGGGCCGCAGCTCGCCGGCCCCGAGGGCGCAGTTGAGCCCCACCGAGATCGGGCGGGCGTGCCGCACCGAGTACCAGAACGCCTCGGTGACCTGCCCGGACAGGGTGCGGCCGGAGGCGTCGGTGATGGTGCCCGAGATCATCACCGGCCACCGCCGGTCGTGCTCCTCGAAGAGCGTCTCGAGGGCGAAGATCGCCGCCTTGGCGTTGAGCGTGTCGAAGATCGTCTCGACGAGCAGGACGTCGGAGCCGCCGTCGACGAGGCCCCGGGCCTGCTCGAGGTAGGCCTCGGCGAGCTCGTCGAACGTGGTGTTGCGCGCTCCGGGGTCGTTGACGTCCGGCGAGATCGACGCGGTGCGGTTGGTGGGGCCGAGGGTTCCGAGCACCCACCGGGGCCGTCCGGTGCGCTCGGCGACGGCGTCGCACGCCGACCGGGCGAGGGCCGCCGCGGCGACGTTCATCTCGTACGCGAGGTCCTGCATCCCGTAGTCGGCGAGGGAGATCCGCTGCGCGTTGAACGTGTTCGTCTCGACGAGGTCGGCGCCGGCCTCGAGGTAGGCCTCGTGGATCTCGCGGATGACGTCGGGCTGGGTCAGCGAGAGCAGGTCGTTGTTGCCGCGGAGGTCGCTCGGGTGGTCCGCGAAGCGTGCGCCCCGGTAGTCCTCCTCGGAGAGCTGGCGTCCCTGGATCATCGTGCCCATCGCGCCGTCGAGGACGAGCACTCGCTCACGGAGTGCGCTGGTCAGGGCGTCGGTGGCGTCGGGTCGGTGCTGGGCGGTCACGGGGTTGCTCGGTGTCCTCTCGGGACGGGTCAGGGCAGAGGATCAGTATGCCGTCCGGCTCGCGTAGGGTCGTCGGCATGTCCACCTCCCCGCCGGAACCCGCGGGCGCGCTGCGGATCGGGCGGGTGGCCGGGGTCCCCGTCTTCCTCGACCGGACCTGGCTCCTCCTCGCGGCCTTCTTCGCCTACTCGGGGTTCCAGAGCGGTCGCTCCCAGGGAACCGCCGTCGCCGTGGCGTACGCCGTCTGGCTGGTCGTGACGATCTTCACGGCCGTCATCGGCCACGAGGTCGGCCACGCGCTGACCGCGCGCGCGCTCGGGTTCCGGGTGCACCAGGTCGTCGCGACCCTCTGGGGCGGCCACACGTCGTACGACGCCACCGGGTCCACGCCGGGCCGCAGCGCGCTCGTCGCGCTCAGCGGGCCCGCGGTGAACGTCGGCCTCTCGGTCGCCGGGTTCGGCGTCGCCGTCTCCTCGAGCGGCCTCGTCTCCGCCTTCGCCGAGTACTTCGGGCTGCTCAACGCCCTGCTCGCCGTCTTCAACCTGCTCCCGGGGCTACCCCTCGACGGCGGCGCCGCGGTGCAGTCGCTGGTCTGGGCGGCCACCGGTCGGCGCGACCGGGGCCTCCTCGTCGCCGGCTGGATCGGACGCCTCGTCGCCGCGGTCGTCGTCGGGATCGGGGCGCTGCCGGTCCTCCTGGGCGGAACCCCGGACATCTTCCGGATCGGCATCGCGCTCTTCATGGCCTGGATCCTCTGGAGCGGGGCGACCGCCGCCATCCGCCGGGCCGGCTTCGAGCGCGTCATCGAGACCGTGCGCGTCGCCGACGTCGCCGAGCGCGCGGTCGTCCTCCCGGCGAGCACGCCGCTCGGGGTGGCCCGCACCAGCCCGGACCTCGTCGTCTGCCTCGACGAGCGCTCCGTCCCCACCCTCGTCCTGCGGAGCGTCCCGCCCTCGGTCCCGGACACCACCACGATCGGGGCGGTCGTGACCCGCGTCCCCGACGAGAACGTCGTCGAGATCGCGCCGGAGGACGGCATCGGACCGGTGCTGCGGGCCATGAGCGCCACGGGGGTCGGCGTCGTCGTCGTCACCCGGGGTGGGCAGGTCTGGGGGCTCGTCGGCGCCGCCGCCGTCGACGCCGCGGCGAAGCGCTCCCGCACCCGCACCTAGACTCGCGCCCATGACCGCCACCGGAGCCGAGCGCCGCCGCGGCCCCTTCACCGAGGGCGACCGCGTCCAGCTCACCGACCCCAAGGGTCGCCTGCACACGATCACCCTCGCCGCGGGCAAGCAGTTCCACACGCACCGCGGGCACCTGACCCATGACGCCCTCATCGGCGCGCCGGACGGCTCCACCGTGACGAACACCGCCGGCGTCGAGTACCTCGCGCTGCGACCGCTCCTCGCCGACTGGGTCATGTCGATGCCCCGCGGCGCCGCCGTCGTCTACCCCAAGGACGCCGGCCAGATCGTCATGATGGCGGACGTCTTCCCGGGAGCCGTGGTCGTCGAGGCCGGGGTCGGCTCGGGCGCGCTGTCGATGTCCCTGCTCCGGGCGGTGGGCGAGCACGGCAGGGTGCACTCCTTCGAGCGCCGCGAGGACTTCGCCGACATCGCTCGCGCCAACGCCCGCGAGTTCTTCGGCGGCGACCACCCGGCGTGGACCGTCACCGTCGGCGACCTCGTCGAGTCCCTTCCCGGCGCGGTCGAGCCGGGGACCGTCGACCGTGTCGTCCTCGACATGCTCGCCCCCTGGGAGTGCCTCGACGTCGTGTCCGAGGCCCTCGCGCCCGGTGGCGTGATGATCTGCTACGTCGCCACGGCCACCCAGCTCTCGAAGGTCGCCGAGGCGATGCGCGACCACGGCACCTTCACCGAGCCGCAGGCGTGGGAGTCGCTCGTGCGCGGCTGGCACCTCGAGGGCCTCGCGGTCCGCCCGCAGCACCGGATGCACGGCCACACCGGCTTCCTCATCACCACCCGCCGGCTCGCGCCGGGCACCACCCCGCCGCTGCGCAAGCGGCGCCCGGGCCGGGGCTACGCCGCGACCGAGGAGGTCACCGAGGAGGAGTGGACCCCCGAGAGCATCGGCGAGCGAGTCCCCTCGGAGAAGCGGGTCCGCAAGGTGAGGCGTTCGGTGGTCGGAACCTCCGACCCATCCTGAGCCCGGAGAGTTATGGTCGAGCATGAGCACTGACGAGCCCCGTGGTCAGGAGGGTGCGCGCGAACGCCTGGAGGCCGAGCGCCAGTCCCTCGAGGCCGAGCTCGCCGCGATGCGGTCACGCGGTGACGTCAGTCCCGCCCAGCTCCGGTCGATGGAGCGCGACCTCGCCCAGCTGCGGTCCCAGTCCGCGACGCTCTCGGCGCAGAACGAGCGCCTCGTGCGCACGCTGCGCGACGCGCGCGAGCAGATCGTCACCCTGAAGTCCGAGGTCGACCGGCTGGCCCAGCCACCGGCCGCCTACGGCACGGTCATCGAGACCTTCGAGGACGGCACCGCCGACATCCTCACGAGCGGGCGGAAGATGCACGTCGCGGTGAGCCCCTCGATCGAGGCCACCGAGCTGAGCCCCGGGCGCGAGGTGATGCTCAACGAGGCGATGAACGTCGTCGCGGCGCACGGCTTCGAGACCGTCGGCGAGGTCGTCCTCTGCAAGGAGGTCCTCGACGACGGCCGCGTCCTCGTCGTCGCCCAGGCCGACGAGGAGCGAGTCTGCCGGGTCGCGGCGTCGCTCGCCGACACCACCGTCCGGGCGGGCGACGCCCTGCTCCTCGAGCCGCGCTCCGGCTTCGTGTTCGAGCGGATCCCCAAGGCCGAGGTCGCCGACCTCGTGCTCGAGGAGGTCCCCGACATCGACTACGCCGACATCGGCGGGCTCACCGGGCAGATCGAGGCGATCCGCGACGCCGTCGAGCTGCCCTACCTGCACGCCGACCTGTACCTCGAGCACCACCTCAAGCCGCCGAAGGGCGTCCTGCTCTACGGGCCGCCCGGCTGCGGCAAGACGATGATCGCGAAGGCGGTCGCCGCCTCGCTCGCCGCCAAGGTGGCCGAGAAGGAGGGCCGGGAGCCCGGGAAGTCCTACTTCCTCAACATCAAGGGACCCGAGCTGCTCAACAAGTACGTCGGGGAGACCGAGCGGCACATCCGGCTGATCTTCCAGCGGGCGCGCGAGAAGTCCAACGAGGGCTACCCGGTCGTCGTGTTCTTCGACGAGATGGAGTCGCTGTTCCGGACCCGTGGCTCCGGGGTGTCCTCCGACGTCGAGACGACGATCGTGCCGCAGCTGCTCGCCGAGATCGACGGCGTCGAGGGGCTCGAGAACGTCATCGTCATCGGCGCCTCGAACCGCGAGGACATGATCGACCCCGCGATCCTGCGCCCGGGCCGGCTCGACGTGAAGATCAAGATCGAGCGTCCCGACGCCGAGGCCGCCCGCGACATCTTCGCGAAGTACGTCACGACCGGGCTCCCGCTGCACCCCGACGACGTCGAGCAGAACGGTGGGTCCGAGGACGCCACGGTCCGGGCGATGATCGACGCCGTCGTGCTGCGGATGTACTCCGAGGAGGAGGAGAACCGCTTCCTCGAGGTCACCTACGCCGGCGGCGACAAGGAGATCCTCTACTTCAAGGACTTCAACTCCGGCGCGATGATCCAGAACATCGTCGACCGGGCCAAGAAGATGGCGATCAAGGACCTCCTCGAGACCGGCCAGCGCGGGCTGCGGGTCGAGCACCTGCTCAACTCGTGCACCGACGAGTTCCGCGAGAACGAGGACCTCCCGAACACGACGAACCCCGACGACTGGGCCCGCATCTCCGGCAAGAAGGGCGAACGGATCGTCTACATCCGCACGCTCATCAAGACCAAGGAGGGCACCGAGCCCGGCAAGTCGATCAGCAACGTCGCGAACACCGGCCAGTACCTCTGACCCGGGCCTCGGCAGGGGTCTGGGACGTCGGGGTCTACCCCGACCTTCCGTCGCTGACGCAGGCCGCGCGCGGCGACGGAACCTCCCGGCGAGCGAGAGCCGCGTCACTTCGGCACCACAGTGGGCCACCTCCGAGGCGCTGCCGGTCTCGCTCGCATGCCACTGAGCCGGCGAGGGGTCGCGACCTGAACGAGATCGCAGGACATGCCGATGGGGCGTCCGAAATCATGCGCATGTCCTGCACACTCGACGCCGCCATGCACGGGCCGGCGCTACCTGCGTCTCATCGCCGCCTGTCGACCGTGTGGCGCGGCGGGCGCCGCAGTCAATTGTCCGCCGAAGCGGAGCGGGGCCGACGGCGACGAGCACGCCGTGTGAGCCAGAGGACAAGTTGATGGACGCCGACTCCGCCGGGATTGACCTGGATCAAGAATCGCGTGACCCGCGGGGCGTGGTGCTGTGAACGGCCAGGTCGCTGAATTCCGGACGCGTTCACCCAAGTTTCTGGTGGACTCACACGACGGCCGTATTAGCCAAGCACTGGCTCCCGGAACGGGCCGGGTCGTCGCCTGTCGGCCTGTGCGCCGTGTCGCCTTGCCCTCGATCTCGAGGCTCGTGTCACAAGAGGTGACCGGGCGCAGTGAGACGCACGTTTGTCACCGGCGCCCTGATCGCGACGTCAACCATCGTTCACTCGAGGCCGGCGACGTCATTCGGCACGTCGACAGCTTGGGCCCGAAGAACCTTGAGGGGGACGGCCTCTATCGCGCGCTCGTGAGTGGCGGCGAGGATCACTGGGGCACTGACCCCGTCGGCGTGGGCCCGCAGCCAGTTGCGCGCAGTAACACACCAGCGGTCGCCGGGAACGAGCCCGGGAAACTGGTATTGCGGCGCCGGGGTCACCAGGTCGTTGCCGATCGAACGCTGGTGGGCGAGGAACTCTCCGGTGACCACGGCGCAGATGGTGTGGCTGCCGGCGTCCTCCGGGCCGGTGTTGCAGGCGCCGTCCCGATAGAAGCCGGTAAGTGGGTCCATGCCACAGGGTTCGAGCTGGGTGCCGAGAACGTTGCGCGCCATGTGGGCAGTGTGGCAGGACTGGATCTAGGTGCGTCTGGCCGCAAGGTCGCGCTCCGCGGACCGAACTCGTCTCGAAGATGCCACGTGCCCACGTTGGCGAGGCGCGCCACAGCGCAAAGACGCGGCTCCTCCTGCCTGGTTCCTGAATCCTCCGTCTACTCCTGGTGATCTGCGGTACTCCAGGTGCGGTGGCGCCTGGAGTACCGCAGATCACCAGGACCACGGGGCGGTCCTTCCGCCGCCTGTCGACCGTGGGGGGCGGTGGGCACTGCAGTCAACTGTCCGCCGCAGTGGAGCGGGGCCGACGGTGACGAGCAAGCCGGGTGAGTCCGAGGACAAGCTGGTGGACGCCGACTCCGACGGCGGTGTTGAGCAACGCGAGGACGGCCGCCCCGGCAACCCGCTCAGGCGTGGTGATCACGCCGTCGATCCAGAGCAAGGCCGGCCATGACAGCGCCCCGGCGACCAGGGCGGACTTCCACCATCGACCGAGCAGAAGGCCGACCAAGATCATCGTGGGAATCACCGCGCACCTCCTAGCACTCCGAACGTCAGGCTACGCGGATCTGCGCATGGACGAGCAGGCGAAGTCCGTCCGGCAGGCTGCGGCACACCGCCGCGTATCGACGGGGGTGTCGCGGCGGTGGCCATTGCGACCGGCGGTCTAACCCCTCATGATATCATCAGATATCGGAGGTGATGCTCATGGCTGATGTCCTGATCCGTGACGTTCCCGAGGCGGTCCTGGCGGGGGTGGACGCCCATGCCTCGCGGCTGGGCCTCTCGCGGGTGGAGTACATCCGCCGGCGCCTGGCCGCGGATGCGGCGACCACGGACGCGGCGGTCTCTACGTCCGACCTGCGCTCCTTCGCCGACCTGGCCGGTGACCTCGATGATCCGCAGGTGATGGGCGCGGCGTGGCAGTGACCCAGTGGCTGGTCGACAAGTCAGCCTTGGTGCGTCTGGGGGACAGCCCCGACGCGGATGGCTGGGCGGAGCGGATCGAGCGCGGGCTGGTGCGCATCGCGACCGTGACCCGCCTGGAGGTCGGTTACTCCGCTCGCAGCGGACAGGACGCCCGCTCGATGTTCACTCGACCGCCGTTGTCGGCGATGCCGGTGGAGTACCTGACTCCGGCCATCGAGGACCGCGCGGTCGAGGTCCAGCTGCTGCTGGCGGGACAGGGCCGGCACCGGGCCCCGTCCATCCCCGACCTCGTCATCGCTGCCGCCGCTGAGCTGGCTAGCCTGACCGTGCTCCACCTGGACAAGGACTTCGACCTGATCTCCAGCATCACCGGTCAACCCGTCGAGCGCCTCACGCTCTGAGCGCAGCGGCGATGGGCTACCTGCCCCTCATTCGCCGCGTTGTGACGCGCTTGGTGTCGTAGCGGCAGTCATGTGACCGCGAAGAGGGCCGACGCCGCCCCCAGGAGTGAGGATGGGGTCATGAAGCTCGGGCTGCAGGTCTCCAGGTTCTCCTTCGACGGCGCACCCGCCTCCACCGGCGCGACGTGGCGGGCCATCGCCCGCGACGCCGACCAGGCGGGGCTGGCCTCGCTGTGGGTGATGGACCACTTCTTCCAGATCTCCGTGGTCGGCCCGCCCGAGCTCGACATGCTCGAGGGCTACACGACGCTCGCCCACGCGGCCGCGGTCACCGAGGACATCGAGCTGGGCACGCTGGTCACCGGGGTCACGTACCGGCACCCGGGCCTGCTGCTCAAGACCGTGACGACGCTCGACGTCCTCTCCGGGGGCCGGGCCTGGCTCGGGATCGGGGCCGCGTGGAACGAGGAGGAGCACCGTGGGCTGGGTGTGCCCTACCCCTCCACGAGGGAGCGGTTTCGCCTCCTCGAGGACACGCTGCGGCTCGCGCACCGGATGTTCGCCGACGACGACAGCCCCTTCGACGGTGACATCGTGCACCTCGAGCGACCGCTCAACCATCCGCAGCCGGTGCGGCGACCGCCGATCATGGTCGGTGGCGGGGGTGAGAAGAAGACGCTGCGTCTCGTCGCGCAGTACGCTGACGCCTGCAACATCTTCGACGCCGGCCGCGAATCCGTGCGGCACAAGCTGGAGGTCCTCCGGGCCCACTGCGAGGATGTCGGCCGCGACGAGCACGAGATCTCCAAGACCTGCCTCGCGGCCCTGACCCTCGACACCGGGGCGCCCCTCCCGGACGGCGTGACGGCGCACAGCGTCGAGCAGGCCGTCGACCGGCTGGAACGCCTCGGTGAGTCCGGCTTCGACCACGTCATCGTGTCGATGGCCAACACGACGGACCCCTCGGCCTACGACCTGCTCGCCGAGGTGGTCCGCCGGTTGGCCTGAGCTCAGACGACGAGCGCCTGCCAGGTGTCGGACCCGACGATCCCGTCGACCACGAGCGCGCGCGAGCTCTGGAAGGAGCGGACCTTCGCATCGGTGCCGGACCCGAAGATCCCGTCGGCGGTCGTCGAGTAGCCCTTGGCGGTCAGCGACTTCTGCACCGCGTAGACGGCGTCACCCGACGACCCGCTCTTCACGGTGACGACGAGCGCCGTCCAGGTGTTCGTCCCGACGATCCCGTCGGCGGAGAGACCGCGCGAGGACTGGAAAGCCTTGACCCCGGCCTCGGTCCCGGCGCCGAACACGCCGTCCACCGACACGGACTGGCCGCGCGCCCGCAGCAGGTGCTGGACGTCGGTGACCCGGAAGCCGCTGTCCCCGCGCCGGACGAGCGGCCACGAGGACGGCGGCGGCGTGCCCCCACCCCCGCCTCCGAGCGAGGCCGCGAGCGTGGACAGCCGCGAGTCGCCGGGACCGACGTTGATCTCGAAGTGCATCTCGTCCTTGCGGCCGGAGTAGTCGCCACCCCAGCGGACGACGCCGTTGCACCGGGTGAGGATGGTGCGGATCGCGGAGACCTGCGCGGACGTGAACGTCCCGGAGGCACCGAGGGGGTGGTCCGGGGCGTTGACGTCGATCGCGGTCCCGCTCGCGTGGTTCGACAGCGTGGTGCTGCCCGAGATCTCGCGGTAGTTGTGCCCCCAGCACCCGGGGGAGTAGAGCGCCTCCACCGTCGAGTTCACCTGTACCGCGACGTAGCGGAGCACGGTGTAGACGTCACCGGTGCGCACCCCGGCGGGGAAGGTCGCCGCGCCGACGCTGAGTGCGGAGAGCGGGACCTGGCTGGAGGTGCCGGCGGGCCAGCCGTTCTGGGAGGTCGCCGCGGCGGCGCTCGTCGCGGTGGCACCGACGGCCCCGCCCGCGAGGAGGACACCGCCGGCCCCGCGGATGAGCGAGCGGCGGCCGATGCCCCCGCGGGGGGTGGGGGAGGGGGTCTCGTGCAGGTCACACATGGGTGGGTGGTGCTCCTTCGAGGAGGTCACGACGGGTCACGGACGCCCCCGACGCTAGGAGCGGCCCGCGCCGCCGGGGAGTGGAGGCGCGTAAAACCTTCGCCAAGACCTGACAGGTGTACGTCAGGCGGGGAGCAGCCGGGCGAGCAGCCGCCAGCCGAGGAGGAACACCGTGAGCACGACCGTCGCGACGACGACGAACGACGGTGCCGTGCCCTGGGCGGCGACCGCCCGCAGCCCCATCCCGACGACGACCGTGAGGGCCACGACGACGGCTCCGTAGCCCAGGGTCCGCGGCCCGCCGTCGAGCACGATGCTCGCGACGAGCCAGCCCGTGGCGGTCCCGACGAGGAACGGCAGGGCGGTGCGGAGGATGCCCGCGACGTCGAGGCCCTCGGCGTGCGACCGGCGGCCCACGGCGGCGAACACCACGACGAGGGCGACGTCGAGGAGGGCCGGAAGGAGGCGGCTCACCGGGCCACGCCGTCGAAGAGGGACCGCTGGCGCGGGGGTGCGTGGGTGGGGTCGACGCCGTCGAAGAGGCTGGAGACCGACTCGCCCTCGTGGATCCGCTTGATCGCCTCCGCGAACAGCCCGGCGACCGAACGCACCCGCAGCCCCGGCCAGTCGGCCGGTGCCGGGACGGTGTCGGTGGTGACGACCTCGCTGATCATCGGGTGGTCCCGCAGCCGCTCGACCGCGCGGCCGGCGAAGAGCCCGTGCGTGCACGCGACGGCCGCCTCGGTGACCCCGTGGTCGGCGAGCCGGTCGAGCAGCTCGATGATGCTGCCGCCGGTGGCGATCTCGTCGTCGAGGACGATCGCGCGGCGCCCGGAGACGTCGCCGACGATCGAGTCGATGACGACGCGGTCGTCCGCGAGCCGGCGCTTGGAACCCGCCGCGACGGGGAGGCCGAGCAGGCGGGAGAACTGGGTGGCGTCCTTGGCGTTGCCGAGGTCGGGGGAGATGACGACGGTGTCGGTGAGGTCGCCCTGCCGGAAGTGGTTCGCGAGCTCGCCGAGGGCGGTGAGGTGGTCGACCGGCACCGAGAAGAACCCGTGGACCTGCGGGGCGTGCAGGTTCATCGTGATGACCCGGTCGACGCCCGCCGTCGCGATGAGGTCGGCGACGAGGCGGCCGCCGAGCGAGATGCGGGAGGCGTCCTTCTTGTCCGACCGGGCGTACGCGTAGTGCGGGATCACCGCCGTGACCATCGCCGCGGAGGCGCCCCGAGCGGCGTCGACCATGAGGAGGAGCTCCATGAGCGAGTCCTGCGTCGGCGGCACGAGCGGCTGGACGATGTAGACGTCGCGCTGGCGGCAGTTGGCGAGCAGCTGGGCCTGGAGGCAGTCGTTGCTGAACCGGCTGGTCACCGACTCCGAGAGCGGTACCCCGAGGCCGTCGCAGATCCGGTGGGCGAGCTCGGGGTGGGCCGAGCCCGAGAACACCACGATCTCCCGCATGACCGCAGCCTATCCGCGGCCGGGCGCCCCGAGCGCCGCGGACAGCTCGGAGACGAGCTCCCAGCGCTGCTGGCGCCCGACGGGGGTCGCCCCGGGGAAGGAGGCGAACCCGTGCGGGACGCCGAGGTAGTTGGTGAGGCGCGCGGGGACCCCGGCACCGCGCAGCGCGTCGGCGTAGCGGATGCCGTCGTCCCGGAGGGGGTCGAGGTCGGCGGTCTGGACCAGGGCCGGGGGCAGCCCCTCGAGGCGCCCGAACAGCGGTGACAGGAGCGGGTCGAGGACGTCGCCGCCCGGGCCCGCGTAGTGGTCGAGGAACGCGTCCATCGAGCGCCGGGTGAGGATGGCGCCCTCGGAGTGCTCGGCGATCGACGGGGACGACATGGTGAGGTCGACCGCGGGGTAGACCAGCGCCTGGTGCAGCAGCGCGGTGGTCCCGGCGTCCCGCAGCACCTGGGCCACGACTGCGGCGAGGTTGCCCCCGGCGGAGTCGCCCGCGACCGCCATCCGGCCGGTGTCGGCGCGCAGCACGTCCCCGGACACCTGGACCCACGTCGTGGCGTCGACGCAGTCGTGGGCGGCCACGGGCGCCCGGTGCTCGGGCGCCAGGCGGTAGTCGACGGAGACGACCACGCAGCCGACCCGGGCGGCGACGAAGGTGCAGATCGGGTCGTAGTCGACGGGGTTGCCCCACACCCAGCCGCCGCCGTGGAACCACATGACCACCGGGACGTCGGTGCGGGAGTCCGGCAGCGCGCGGGGCCGGTAGATGCGCAGCGGGATCTCGTGGTCGTCGCGGGCGGGAGCCGTGCCGAAGGTGATCCCCACGGAGGGGTCGACACCCCCCGTGACCAGCCCCGCGAGGCGGTTCCGCGGCTGGATCCGCGTCCGCGCCTGCTGGATGCCGTCGTGGTCGAGCCGCTCCACGGGGGTCCGCAGCCGGTCGACGACGGCGGCCACGGTGGCGGTGAGGGGGGACATCCCGCGATAGCTGCGCACCGGCTCAGTATCGTCGAGCCATGACCGTGCGCCGCGTGATGGGGATCGAGACCGAGTACGGCATCGTCGTCCCGGGGGACCCGACGGCGAACCCGATGGTCGCCTCGGGCGACGTCGTCACCGCGTACGCCTCCTCGCGGGGCATCCGACCGGCCCGCGCCAGCTGGGACTACGCGGACGAGGCACCGCTGCGCGACGCCCGAGGCTTCGACATGGGGCGCGGCCAGGCCCACCCGAGCCAGCTGACCGACGAGGTCGACGACCCCACCCTGGCCAACGTCGTGCTGACGAACGGCGCCCGGCTCTACGTCGACCACGCCCACCCCGAGTACAGCTCGCCCGAGGTCACCACCCCCCGGGCGGCCGTCACCTGGGACCGGGCCGGCGAGCTCGTGATGCGCGAGGCCGTCGCCCGGCTCGCCACGGTGCCGCCGGGGGTCAACCTCTACAAGAACAACGCCGACGGCAAGGGCGTCTCCTACGGCACCCACGAGAACTACCTCATGTCGCGGGCCACGCCGTTCGCCTCGATCGTCCGCCACCTCACGCCGTTCTTCGTCGCCCGCCAGGTGATGTGCGGCAGCGGCCGGGTCGGCATCGGCGTCGACTCGCGGACGCCCGGCTACCAGATCGCGCAGCGGAGCGACTTCTTCGAGGTCGAGGTGGGGCTCGAGACGACGCTGAAGCGGCCGATCATCAACACCCGCGACGAGCCGCACGCCGTCGCCGACAAGTACCGCCGGCTGCACGTCATCATCGGCGACTGCAACCACGCCGACGTCGCGAACCTGCTGAAGATGGGCACCACCTCGCTCGTGCTCGCGATGATCGAGGCCGACGCGGTCGGCCCCGACCTCACGGTGCGCCGCCCGGTCGCCACGCTGCACGAGGTGTCCCACGACCCGACGCTGCAGACCAAGCTCGAGCTCGCCGACGGCCGGCGGATGACCGCGGTCGAGCTGTTGTGGGAGTACCACGACCGCGCGGCCGCGTTCGTGGCGTCGCGGTCCGGCGGCGCACCGGACGCCGACACCGCCGAGGTCATGCACTGGTGGTCCACGGTCCTCGACAAGCTCGGGCGTGACCCGATGGAGGCCCGGCGCGAGGTCGACTGGGTCGCCAAGCTCGCCGTCCTCGAGGGCTACCGGGAGCGCGACGCCCTCGGCTGGGGCGACCCGCGGCTCAAGGCCGTCGACCTCCAGTGGTCCGACGTGCGCGCCGAGCGCGGGATCGCCCACCGGCTGGCCGCGGCCGGGCACCTCGAGGTGCTCGTCGACGAGGCCGACGTGCAGCGCGCCGTCACCGAGCCCCCGACCGACACGCGGGCCTGGTTCCGCGGCACCTGCCTCTCCCGTTTCCCCGAGGACGTCGTCGCGGCCTCGTGGGACTCGGTGATCTTCGACGTCGCGGGCCAGCGGATGCTCCAGCGGGTCCCGATGCTCGAGCCGCTGCGGGGGACCGAGGCCGGTGTCGGTGACATCGTCCGTTCGGCCCCCGACGCGGCCTCCTTGCTGCGCGCCCTCGCGACCGCCGACGGTGAGGACCCCACGTCCGACTAGGCTCGGAGCACGACCACGACCCGAGGAGGGTGACCATGGCCGGTCAGGAGCAGATCAAGCCGCAGCGCCGCGACGGCGAGCCGGACGACGTCGAGACCCCGGACCCCGCGGCCGCAGCACCGGCCGCCCAGGTCAGCGAGATCGACGACATCCTCGACGAGATCGACGGGGTGCTGGAGTCCAACGCGGAGGAGTTCGTCCGCGGGTTCGTCCAGAAGGGTGGCCAGTGACCGCGGGAGCCGACTCCGGACGCCTGCCCGCGGCCTACCTCGTCCCGGGGTCCTCCTCGTTCACCGAGTTCCTCTCCGCGCACGCGCCGACGCTGCTGCCCTCGCGGCGCCCGTTGCCACCCGGCGCGGCCCTCGAGGCCCCGCACGGCACGACGATCGTCACGCTGACCTTCGACGGCGGTGTCGTGATGGCCGGTGACCGGCGGGCGACGATGGGCAACATCATCGCCAACCGCGACATGGAGAAGGTCTTCGCCACCGACGAGTACAGCCTCGTCGGCATCGCCGGCACGGCCGGGCTGGCCATCGAGCTGGTCCGGCTCTTCCAGGTCGAGCTCGAGCACTACGAGAAGATCGAGGGCGTCCTCATGTCCCTCGAGGGGAAGGCGAACCGGCTCGCGTCGATGATCCGGGGCAACCTCGGCATGGCGATGCAGGGCCTGTCCGTCGTCCCCGTGTTCGCCGGCTACGACCTCGAGCAGTCACGAGGCCGGATCTTCTCCTACGACGTCACGGGCGGCTGCTACGAGGAGCACGACCACCACAGCGTGGGCTCGGGCTCGCTCTTCGCCCGAGGGTCGCTCAAGAAGCTGCACCGCCGCGGCCTCGACACCGACGCCGCGGTGCGCGTCGCCGTCGAGGCGCTCTACGACGCGGCCGACGACGACTCCGCCACCGGCGGGCCCGACGTCGGGCGCCGGATCTGGCCCACCGTCGGGCTGGTCGACGCGGAGGGGACGCGGTTCGTCCCCGAGGACGACATCGCTCCCGTCGTCGACGCGATCCTCGCCGACCGTGCCGAGGGAGGTTCCCGATGACCGCCGGCATGCCGTTCTACGTCTCGCCCGAGCAGCTGATGAAGGACCGGGCCGACTTCGCGCGCAAGGGCATCGCCCGGGGCCGCGCGGTGGTCGTGCTCCAGTACGACGGCGGGATCGCCTTCGTCGCCGAGAACCCCAGCCGCGCCCTGCACAAGGTCTCCGAGATCTACGACCGGATCGCGTTCGCCGCGGTCGGCAAGTACCCGGAGTTCGAGAACCTGCGCGTCGCGGGCGTGCGGTACGCCGACCTGCGCGGCTACTCCTACGACCGCTCCGACGTCACGGCCAGGGGCCTGGCCAACGCCTACGCCCAGACCCTCGGCACCGTCTTCACCCAGGAGTCCAAGCCGTACGAGGTCGAGATCGTCGTCGCCGAGGTCGGCCCCACGGTCGAGGGCGACCAGGTGTACCGGCTCACCTACGACGGCTCCGTCGCCGACGAGCACGGCTTCGTCGCGATGGGCGGCGGGGCCGAGCAGATCGAGGCCGGGCTCAAGGAGGCGTGGCGCCCGGGGATGCACCTCGGGGAGGTGCTGGCCCTCGCGGTCCGCCTGCTCGGCACCGACCCGGCCGGCGGCGACGCCCGTGTGCTCTCCCCGGAGCAGCTCGAGGTCGCCGTCCTCGACCGGCACCGCCCTCGGCGGCGCTTCCGCCGGGTGCAGGGGGACCTCCTGACCCGGCTCCTCAACAGCGACGACCCGACGGCCGACGTGCCCGCCGGGGAGGACGACGACAGCGCGCGCAGCGCCACGACGAACCCGCAGACCCAGCGCCCCGAGCAGGACGGCGGCGCCCCCGCGTGAACACTCGGGGCACGCGCCGGATCTTCGGCATCGAGAACGAGTACGGCATCACCTGCTCGACCGCCGGCCAGCGCACCCTGACCCCGGACGAGGTGGCGCGCTACCTCTTCCGCAAGGTCGTGGCCTGGGGGCGGTCGAGCAACGTCTTCCTCACCAACGGCAGCCGTCTCTACCTCGACGTCGGGTCGCACCCCGAGTACGCGACGGCCGAGTGCGACTCGGTGCGTCAGGTCGTCACGCACGACCGGGCGGGGGAGCGGATCATCGAGGGCCTCGTCGCGGACGCCCAGCAGCGCCTCCACGAGGACGGCGTCGCGGGCGACATCTACGTCTTCAAGAACAACACCGACTCGGCGGGCAACTCCTACGGCTGCCACGAGAACTACCTCGTGGGCCGGGCGGGCGAGTTCCAGGCCCTCTCCGAGACGCTTCTGCCCTTCCTCATCAGTCGTCAGCTCACCTGTGGCGCAGGCAAGCTCATCACCACGTCCAAGGGTGCCTCATACGCGTTGAGCCAGCGTGCCGACCACATCTGGGAGGGCGTCTCGTCGGCGACCACCCGGAGCCGGCCGATCATCAACACCCGCGACGAGCCCCACGCCGACGCCGAGCACTACCGCCGCCTCCACGTCATCGTCGGCGACTCGAACATGGCCGAGCCGAGCACGATGCTCAAGGTCGGGTCTGCCGACCTCGTGCTCCGGATGATCGAGGCGGGCGTCGTGATGCGCGACCTCACCCTCGAGAACCCGATCCGGGCCATCCGCGAGATCTCGCACGACATGACCGGACGGCGCACCGTGCGGCTCGCCAACGGCCGGGAGCTCTCCGCCCTGGACCTGCAGCGCGAGTACCACGCGAAGGCCGCCGAGTTCGTCGCGCGCGAGGGCGCCACGGACAGCCTCCACGAGCGCGTCCTCGACCTGTGGGACCGCACCCTCACGGCGGTCGAGACCGACGACCTCTCCCTCGTGGGCACCGAGATCGACTGGGTCGTCAAGTACCGGCTGCTCGAGGACTACGCCTCGCGGCACGGGCTCGACCTCGACCACCCCCGGCTCGCCCAGATCGACCTCGCGTACCACGACATCGACCGCAGCCGGGGTCTGTTCTACCTGCTCCAGCGGCGTGGGCGGATCGCGCGCGTCGTGTCGGACCCCGAGGTCTTCGAGGCCAAGGTCCGCCCCCCGCAGACCACCCGGGCCCGGCTGCGCGGCGACTTCATCCGGGCCGCGCAGGAGCACCGGCGCGACTTCACGGTCGACTGGGTGCACCTCAAGCTCAACGACCAGGCCCAGCGCACCGTCCTGTGCAAGGACCCCTTCCTCGCCGAGGACGCCCGCGTCGACCGGCTCATCGAGGGCATGTCCGCCTGAGCGTGCGGGGTCCTCACAGGCGGCGATGCAGGAGTTCACAACCTCCGCGGTTATCGTGGACAGCCGTTCACGCCGTACCCCGGCGCCCCCCGTCCCGAAGGTGTCCCTGAGCCGTGTCACGCCGCCTGACCACCGCCCTGTCCGCCGCCGCCCTCGCGGGCGCCCTCGTCCTCACCGGGTGCGGCGAGGAGAAGGCGGCCACGCCCTCGACCTCGCTGAGCGCCGTCACGGTGTCCGGCGCCGAGGCCAAGGAGCCCACGGTGAAGGTCGACGCCCCCGTCGCGGTCACCCGCACCGAGTCCGAGGTCGTCACCGAGGGTGACGGCCCGGAGATCGCGAAGGACGACCTCGTCACCCTCCAGGCGGTCCTCGTGAACGCCAAGGACGGCAAGGTCGCCCACAGCACGTGGAAGGACGGCACGGTCGGGCTCGACCTCGGCTCCGACGGCCTCTTCGCGTCGTTCAAGAGCCAGATCCCCGGCAAGAAGGTCGGTTCGCGGGTCGTCATCGCCTCGACCGCCGCGGACGCCTACGGCGACACCGGCAACGAGCAGCTCGGCATCGCCAAGGACGACCCGGTGATCTTCGTGCTCGACCTCGTCGGCGCCACCAAGGTCCTCGACCAGGCCCAGGGCACCGAGGTCGCCCCCAAGAAGGACCTGCCCACCGTGACGATGAACGAGGGCAAGCCCGCGACGATCACCGTGCCCAAGGGGGTCAAGGCCCCGACCAAGACCGTCGTGCAGCCGCTCATCCAGGGCGAGGGTGCCGAGGTCAAGGAGGGCCAGACGGTCCGGGTCGCGTACACCGGCGCGCTGTACCGCAACGGTGAGGTCTTCGACTCCAGCGCCAACCGCCCCGAGCAGCCGTACTTCGAGTTCGTCGTCGGCCAGGGCCAGGTCATCAAGGGCTGGGACTCCGGCCTGCTCGGCCAGAAGGTCGGCAGCCGCGTCCTCCTCGTGATCCCCCCGGCCGACGGGTACGGCGAGAAGGGCAGCGGCGACACGATCAAGGGCACCGACACCCTCGTCTTCGTCGTCGACATCCTCGCCGCCTACTGACCGTCGGCCTCCGCCGACCACCACCCCGACCGAGAGGGAGCACCATGTCCGAGCCCAGCAAGCCCGAGATCGACTTCCCCGGGGACGAGCCGCCCACCGAGCTCGTCATCGAGGACATCCACGTCGGCGAGGGCGCCGAGGCGACCCCCGGCAGCACCGTGTCCGCCCACTACGTCGGCGTCGCGCACTCGACCGGCGAGGAGTTCGACGCCTCGTGGAACCGCGGTGCGCCGCTGGAGTTCCGCCTCGGCGTCGGCATGGTCATCGCCGGCTGGGACGAGGGGATCGCCGGGATGCGCGTCGGCGGCCGTCGCAAGCTGCTCATCCCCTCGGACAAGGCCTACGGCGACCGGGGCGCGGGCGGCGTCATCCAGCCCGGTGAGTCGCTGATCTTCGTCGTCGACCTCATGGACGTGCGCTGACCCACCCCGCGTGGGCCCCGGCCGCTGCCGCGAGGAGGAACGGCGCCGGGTCCTCGTCGAGGCCTCGCCCCATCGTCGAGAGGCCGACCGGGCAGGAGCCCAGCGCGTCGAGCAGGCCGTCGGTCGGCACCTCGACCACCCTGAGGGCGGCGCGGGCCGAGCCCACGAGCTCGGCCAGCTGACGCCGCACCAGGGCGTCGAGCTCGGCGTCGGGCAGGGTCGTCACAGGGACGTCGGCAGGGGTCAGCAGGGCCCGCCCGTACGCGGTGCGGCTGTGGTGGCTGATCCCGAGGTGGCGGTCGCGCCGGTCCGCCCCCGAGACGCGGAGGGCGGCGATGCCGCGGCCCGCGAGCACGTCCGCGGCGTGGAGGGCCTCCGCGACGGCGACGCCGGAGTAGCCCCAGCGGGTGCCCGTCCCCACGTTGCCGGGCCCCTGCGCCACGACCGCGACGTCGGCCCCGACGACGTGCCGGGCCGCGAGCAGCCCGGTGTGCACCGTCACGGCCTCGTGGTCGCCGCCGAACGCCTGCCCGACGGTGAGGCAGGCCGCGAGCCAGTCGGCCTCGCGCAGACCCGCCACGGCGCGCGAGAAGGCCGCGGGGAGCGCTCCGCCGTCGGTCATGACGTAGGCGACCCGCGCCCCCGGGATGTGCGCTGCGGACGCCGGCGAGCACGGCCGGGAGGGCGCTGTGCAGGTCGGCGACGACGACGGGCATCCCGTCGAGGTCGTCCGCGTCGGCCAGCGCCGCGTGGTGCGGGCTCTCCTGCTCGTCGACGGCGAGCAGCATCTGCTGCAGCGGCGTGTAGCGGGCCTTGACGATGTGCCCCGGGCCGGTCTCCCGGTCGGCGGGCACGACGTCGGTCCGGGCCACGACGAACGCCAACCCGCCCGTGCCCAGGCCGCGCAGCAGCGCGGAGGCGTTGAGGAGGACGCGCTCGCCCGGCTCGGGCGTCCCGGTGACCTCCGTGTAGGCGAGGGCGCGGACGCGGTCCCCGGTGCCGTCGAGGTCGACGGCCAGCTCCGCGGCCCCCGGCCACGCCCGAACCTGCTCGGCCACGGTCCCGGCACGCCACTGCATCACGCCCGGCAGCGTAGCCGTCGGGTAGCGTCTCCCGCGTGAGCAGCGAGTCCGGGGGAGGTGCGCCGAGTGCGGCCCAGGTGAAGACCGAACGGCTGCTCAACCTCGTCCTGGTGCTCCTCTACGCCCGGCGGCCGCTCTCGAAGTCCCAGGTCCGCCAGCTCGTGCCGCAGTACGGCACCTCGGCGTCGACCGAGGCCTTCGAGAGGATGTTCGAGCGCGACAAGGACGAGCTCCGCGAGCTCGGCATCCCGCTCGTCACCGAGGACATCGACGCCCTCTGGGAGGACGAGCCGGGGTACCGCATCCACCAGCGGGACTACGCCCTCCCGGACATCGAGTTCGAGCCGGACGAGCTCGCCGTGCTCGGGCTCGCGAGCCGCACGTGGGCGCAGGCCTCGCTCGCCGGGCCGGCCGCGCAGGCGCTGCGCAAGCTGCGCGCCGCGGGCGTCGAGCGCGACACCGACGCGCTCATCGGCATCGAGCCCCGGCTGCGCACCACCGAGCCGGCCTTCGACGCCGTCAAGGACGCCGTCGTGCGCCGCCTCCCGGTGCGGTTCGAGTACCGCCGCCCGGAGGCTGCCGAGGGCACCGAGCGCCACGTGCAGCCCTGGTCCCTCGTCTCGTGGCACGGCCGCTGGTACCTCAACGCCTTCGACACCGACCGCGGCGCGCCCCGGGTCTTCCGGCTGTCCCGTATCGGTGGGGCCGTGCGGGGGGACGGGCGCGCGGGCTCGTTCGAGGTGCCCGACGACCACGAGCCCCGCTCGATGGCGCGCACCCTGGCCGCGCCGAGCACCCAGCCGAGCCCGGCCGTGCTGCGGGTCCGTCAGGGGTCCGGCCACGCCCTGCGACGCCGCGCCCGGACCGTCGGCGACGTCGACGACACCTGGTCGCTCGTCGACCTCGACTACGCCGACCTCGACGCCTTCGCCGAGGAGGTCGCCGGCTACGGGGCCGACGTCGTCGTCGAGCAGCCCCCGGAGCTCGTCGACGGCGTCGTCGAGCGGCTGCGCGGCGCCCTGGCGGCGCACGGGGGAGGGACGCCCTGATGCCTCAGGCACCCGCCGAGACCGCCACCGCGCGCCTCACCCGGCTCCTGACCATGGTCCCGTGGCTCGTCAACCGCCAGGGGATCGACCTCGGCGAGGCCGCTGCGGACCTCGGGGTCAGCACCGACCAGCTCGAGGCCGACCTGCGGCTGCTCTTCCTCTGTGGCTACGGCCAGATGCCCGACGAGCTCATCGAGGCGGACTGGGAGGGCGGCCGGGTCTTCGTCGGCAACGCCGACTCGATCGCCCGCCCACTGCGTCTCGGCGTCGACGAGGCGGTCACCCTCATCGTCGGCCTGCGGGCGCTGCGGGAGGTGCCGGGTCTCGACGAGCGGGGGGCGGTCGACCGCGCCCTGGCCAAGCTCGAGGCCGCCGCGGGGGAGGCCGCCGGCCCGGCCGACCGCGTCCTCGCGGAGGTCGCCGACGGCACCGCGCCCGAGCTGCTGACCCGCGTCCGCTCGGCCATCGCGTCGCGGCGACGGCTGCACCTGCGGTACCTCGTCCCGGCGCGCGACGAGGCCACCGAGCGCGATGTCGACCCGATGCGGGTCGTCGGCATCGACGGCCGCTGGTACCTCGAGGGCTGGTGCCACCGCGCCGAGGACACCCGGCTCTTCCGCCTCGACCGGGTCGAGGACCTCGCCGTGCTCGACGTCGACGGCACCCCGCCCCCGCAGGCCACCGAGCGCGACCTGTCCGAGGGCACCTTCCGGCCCGCCCCGGACGACCTGGTCGTCACCCTCCGGCTGCTGCCCGGCGCCACCTGGGTCTCGGACTACTACCCGGTCGAGTCGGTCGAGGAGGTGCCGGCCGCCGACGGGGGCGGGCAGCTCGTGCGGCTCCGGACCGCCGACACCGCCTGGCTCCGGCGCCTCGTCTGGCGGCTCGGCGGGCGGGGCTTCGTCACCGAGCCGGCCCACGTCGTCGCCGAGGTGCGCGAGGGCGCGGCCGCGGCGCTGGCGGGCTACGCCTCCGCCGGGGAGCGCTGAACCGTGCTGCCGTGGTGGGGCTGGGTGCTGCTCTGGGCGGTCATCCTCGTCGGAAGCGGGCTGGTGCTCGGGATCCGGGCGCGGCGCACGTGGCGCAGCGCCAAGGCGCTGACCACCGAGCTCGGGCGGGCGGGCGCGCTCGTCAGCGAGCTGGAGGCCGCCGCCGAGCGGCACCGGGACGAGGAACCGCCCGTTCCCGCCGTCACGCAGGATCCTCACAGGATCCGGGAGGAACATCGGCGCCGACGGGCCGAGCAGGCTGCCGACCGCGCCGCGCGCCAAGCGGCCCGGATGCCACCCTGGGCACGCGTAGACTGACCACGACCTCGAACCTCTGAAGGGGATGGACCCACATGGGCAGGATCGGACCCACCGAGATCATCATCATCGCGGTGCTGATCATTCTCGTCTTCGGCTGGAAGCGGCTCCCGGACGCCGCGCGCAGCCTCGGCCGCTCGGCCCGTGTCTTCAAGTCCGAGGTCGACGAGATGAAGAAGGAGAACGAGGCGAACAAGTCGGCCGCCTCCACCGAGACCGTCCGCGGCGAGTCGCTCACCGCGGACCGCGCCGTCGACGACGTCGTGACGCCGGACGCTGACGGCAACGCCGTGCACGAGCGCTCCCCGCGGACCGACAACCAGTCGGGCCCCGTCGCCTGACGCCTGTCCAGACCCCCTCCATGGCCCGGCTGCGCCGACGCCCTCGCGACCCCGAGGGCCGGATGACGCTGGCGGAACACTTCCGTGAGTTCCGTCGGCGGCTGTTCTTCGCTGCCGCAGCCGTATCGGTCGCCGCGATCGTGGCCGGCATCTTCTACAACCGCGTCTTCGCCTTCCTCTCGGAGCCGTTCAACGAGTACAAGCTCGCGAACCCCGAGAACGACATCAGCCTGAACTTCGGCGAGGCCACCTCGGCCCTGTCCAACTTGATCAGCCTGTCGATCTTCGTCGGCGTCATCGTCTCGAGCCCGGTCTGGCTCTACCAGATCTGGGCGTTCATCGTCCCCGGGCTGACGCGCAAGGAGAAGCGCATCTCCCTGATGTTCCTCGGGGCGACGGTGCCGCTCTTCCTCCTGGGGTGCGGCCTCGCGTACGCGATCCTCCCGCAGAGCCTGTCCATCCTCTACGGGCTCTCCCCGGAGGGGACGTCGAACATCCAGCAGGTGTCGATGTACTTCTCCTTCGTCACCCGCTTCATCCTCGTCTTCGGCATCGGCTTCCTGTTCCCGGTCATCCTCGTGGGGCTCAACGCCATCGGTGCGATGCCCGCGGACCGGCTGATCAAGGGGTGGCGGGTCTCGGTCGTCCTCATCTTCGTCTTCGCGGCGGTGGCCACCCCGACGGCCGACCCGTTCACGATGTTCGTGTTCGCCCTGCCGCTGACCGCGCTGTACTTCGGGGCCTGGTTCGTCTGTCGCCGACTCGACAAGCGCAAGGCGGCGAACCGACCGGACTGGCTCGAGGTCGACGACACCGAGGCCTCCCAGCTCTGACCTCCGCGCTGCTCAGCCCGCGGTGGCCAGCACCTGGGCCACGACGATCTTGACGATCATCGCCACCGGGTAGACCAGCGCGTACCCGACGCCGACGCGGGTGTCGTGCCCGGTCCGCTCGTCGACGAACGCGAGGACGGCCGGCTGGGTCTGTGCGCCCGCGACCGCCCCGGCCGTCTCGAGCCAGGGGAGCCGGCTCACGACGTGGAGGCCGACGACGAGCAGGATTCCGGCGAGGGCGGTCAGCGCCAGCCCGAAGAGGGCGATGTGCCAGCCGTCGCTGGAGACGAGGGCCTCGCTGACGTGCTGGCCCGCGCGCACCCCCGCGAAGGCGAGGAAGGTGACCATCCCGAGCGCGGACAGCGACTGCGCCGCCCCGTGGGACAGGGACGTGACGACGGGGCCGACCCGACCGATGCGCCCGAACACCAGGCCGACGAGGAGCGTCCCGGCGGCCGAACCGACGGCGAACCCGCCACCGGGGAACGGGATGTGGACCATCCCGAGGGCGAGTCCGCAGGCGAGCCCGAGCGCGAGCCCCCCGACGTTGATGTCGGACATCCCGCGGTCGCTGTCGCCGAGGTGGGCGCTCACCCGGCCGATCCGGTCGCTCGGGGCGATCACGCGGAGCCGGTCGCCCATCTGCAGCACGAAGGTGTCGTGGGCGACGAGGTCGAGGTCCCCGCGTCGCACCCGGCTGACCCGTGCCCCGAACCGCGGGTCCAGCTCGAGCTCGCCGATCGTGTGTCCGGCGAGAGCCGTGTTGGAGAGCGTGACGCGCCGGAAGTCGAGCACGTGCCGGTCCGCGACGATGTCGTGCGAGGAGGCGTGGCCGAGCAGCCCGACCACCTCGTCGAGCAGCGGGCGCGGGCCGACGACGGTGAGGAGGTCACCGGCCGCGAGCGCCTGGTCGGGCCGGGGTGAGGTCGTGGGGTTGGCCTCGTACTCGGTCTTGACCCGGGAGACGGCGATGCGGTGCCGGTACCGGGCGGTCAGGTCGCCCACGGTGAGGTGGGGGTCGCGCTCGACCCGGAGGGTCACGTGCTCCACGTCCTCGCGCCGGGGCTCGGCGCCGGGGCGGTTCAGCGCCCACGCGGAGATCGCGAGCATCACCAGGACCCCGCCGAGGTAGGTGATGGAGTACCCGATCGTCGGGCCCGCCGCCTCCCCCGCGCGGGCCGACGCCGCGGCGAGGGCCGGAGTGTTCGTGAGGGACCCCGCGTACGCCCCGGCCACCACCGGGGCGGAGAGGCCGAGGAACCGACCGCCCCCGACGGCGGCCAGGCCGACGACGACGAGGACGGCGGCGGTCACCACCATCTGGACCCACCCGCGGCGCAGCGAGGCGAAGAACTGCGGCCCGGCCACCGCGCCGACCGTGTAGGTGAACAGGACGAGGCCGAAGGTGCCGATGGCCTCGGACACCTCGAGCTCGACGCCGGTCGAGGTCGCCCATGCCGACAGGCCGAGCGCGGCGAAGAGCACGGCGGCCGGCCCGAGGTGCACGCCCCCGATCCGGACGGCGCCGAGGGCCGCCCCCAGCGCGAGGAGCACGGCGAGGAGCAGCAGCGGAGCATCCGCGAGCAGCTGGAAGGTGGCGTCCACGGCCCAAGGGTCCCACCGCTCGGCAGCGAGCGTCGGCGCCGACCGTGGGCGCCGGGCGGTCCCCGGGAGATAGCCTTCGCGCCATGACGACGCGGCTGGGGCTCATCGTCAACCCGACGTCGGGGAAGAACACCGGGCGGCGGATCGGACTCGAGGCCCTGACCCTGCTCCGCGCTGCCGGCGCCGACGTCGTCGACCTCTCGGCCGCGGACGCCGTGGGCGCCCTCGCGCACGGCCGCGCCGCCCTCGCCGAGGGCGCGGTGGACGCGGTGGTCGTGGCCGGCGGTGACGGGATGGTGCACCTCGGGGCGAACCTCTGCGCCGGGACGGGCATCCCCCTCGGGATCATCGCGGCGGGCACCGGCAACGACATCGCCCGCGAGCTGGGGCTCCCGGTGCGCGACGCCGCGGAGTCGGTCGCCCGGATCCTCGACGGACGGACTCGAGCCGTCGACGCGGCGCGCCTGGTCACCGGGACGGGGGAGGAGCGATGGTTCGTCGGTGTCCTCGCGGCGGGCTTCGACGCCGTGGTCAACGAGCGCGCCAACCAGTGGAGCTGGCCGAAGGGTGCGATGCGCTACAACCTCGCCATCCTCCGCGAGCTGCCGGTCTTCCGTCCGATCCCGTACGTCCTCACCCTCGACGGCGTCCGGACGGAGACCGAGGCGATGCTCGTGGCCGTCGGCAACGGCCCCGCGTACGGGGGCGGCATGCGGGTGACCCCGGACGCGGCGTTCGACGACGGGCTGCTCGACGTCCTCGTCCTGAACCGGATCCCCGTCCACGAGTTCCTGCGGGTCTTCCCGAAGGTCTTCTCCGGGGCGCACACGAGCCACCCCGCGGTCGAGGTCGTCAGGGCACGCACCGTGCGGCTCGAGGCCACCGGCATCGTCGCGTACGCCGACGGCGAGCGGTTCGCGCCGCTGCCCGTCGACCTCGAGGTCGTGCCCGGCGCGCTGTCCGTGCTCGCCTGACCCCTGACGTAGCCTGAGGCCATGCCCAGTCCCGCTGAGCGGTACGCCGCAGCCGCGGCGCGCAGCCGTCGGGAGCGCTCGGAGCTCGGTCGGTTCACCGCGGCCCTCGACTTCCCCCTCGACGACTTCCAGCTGCGCGCGTGCGAGGCGGTCGAGGAGGGCAAGGGCGTCCTCGTCGCGGCCCCGACCGGGGCGGGCAAGACCATCGTCGGCGAGTTCGCGGTGCACCTGGCGCTGGCGACCGGGCGCAAGGCGTTCTACACGACCCCGATCAAGGCGCTGTCGAACCAGAAGTACCACGATCTCGTGCGCCTCCACGGAGCCGAGAACGTCGGGCTGCTCACCGGCGACTCGTCGGTCAACGGCGAGGCGCCGGTCGTCGTCATGACCACCGAGGTGCTGCGGAACATGATGTACGGCGGCTCGAGCACCCTGAACGGGCTGGGCTTCGTCGTCATGGACGAGGTGCACTACCTCGCCGACCGGTTCCGTGGGGCGGTGTGGGAGGAGGTGATCATCCACCTCCCGGAGTCCGTCCAGGTCGTCTCGCTGTCGGCCACGGTGAGCAACGCCGAGGAGTTCGGCGACTGGCTGGCCGAGGTGCGGGGCAACCACGAGGTGGTCGTCACCGAGCACCGGCCGGTCCCGCTCTTCCAGCACATGCTCGTGGGCACGACGCTGTTCGACCTGTTCGCCGGGAACCGGGTCAACCCCGACCTGCTGCACGCCATCCGGAACGCCGAGCAGCGCGGCCGGGCCACCGAGGACGCCCGCCGGCTCGGGGGCGCCGGGGGCGGACGCGGCGCGCGGAACCGGCGCGATCGCACGCCGCCGCGCGGCCCGGGAGGCGGACCCGGCGGGCGGGGCTTCGCGCGCGGTGGGCGCCCGGGCGGGGGCGCGACCCGCGCCGAGGTGATCGAGGACCTCGAGCGCGAGGGCCTGCTGCCCGCCATCACCTTCATCTTCAGCCGGGTCGGGTGCGAGGCCGCGGTCGGCCAGCTGCTCGCCGCCGGCACACGGCTCGTCCCGGAGAAGGACGGCGACCGCATCCGCCGTCACGTCGAGGAACGGGTGGAGTCGCTCGAGGACGAGGACCTCGGCATCCTCGGCTACTGGGACTTCGTCGAAGGGCTCTCGCGCGGCTTCGCCGCCCACCACGCCGGGATGCTCCCACTGTTCCGCGAGATCGTCGAGGAGCTCTTCACCGAGGGTCGCATCCGAGCCGTGTTCGCCACCGAGACACTGGCGCTCGGTATCAACATGCCCGCGCGCACGGTGGTCCTCGAGAAGCTCGTCAAGTACAACGGCGAGGCGCACGTCGACATCACACCGGCCGAGTACACCCAGCTCACCGGGCGGGCCGGCCGCCGTGGCATCGACGTCGAGGGGCACGCCGTCGTCCAGTGGACGCGGGGGATGGACCCGATGGCGGTCGGCGGTCTCGCGTCGACCCGTACCTACCCGCTGCGGTCGAGCTTCCGGCCGACGTACAACATGGCGGTCAACCTCGTCGCCCAGGTGGGCCGCGAGGTCGCCCGCGAGGTGCTCGAGACGTCCTTCGCGCAGTTCCAGGCCGACCGTGCGGTCGTCGGCATCGCGACCCAGCTCCGGAAGAACGAGGAGGGCCTCGACGGGTACGCCGAGGCGATGCACTGCGACCTCGGCGACTTCCGCGAGTACGCCCGGATCCGGCGCGAGCTGGCCGACGCGGAGAAGGACGGGCGCAAGGCCCGCGCCGCGTCCCGCCGTGCCGAGGCAGCGGTCTCGATGGAGAAGCTGCGGATCGGCGACGTCATCATGATCCCCACCGGGCGCCGCGCCGGGTGGGCGGTCGTCGTGCAGCCGGCCCGGACCGCGAAGGGCACGCCGATGGGCCCGGGGGTGGTGACGGAGGACAAGCAGTTCCGCCGCCTCACCCTCGTCGACGTCCCCGAGCCGGTCGAGGCGATGGCGCACGTCAAGGTGCCACCGCACTTCAACCCGAAGTCGCCCTCGGCCCGCCGCGACCTCGCGACCTCGCTGCGCATCGCCACCCCGCGCGGCCTCGAGGACGCCCCGTCCCGTCGCGGCCGCCCGGACTCGACCGCGGCGGAGTCCGACCTCGTCGACCACCTGCGGCGGCAGCTGCGGGACCACCCGTGCCATGCCTGCCCGAAGCGCGAGGACCACGCCCGCTGGGCCGAGCGCTGGTGGCGCCTCAAGCGCGAGACGACCGGCCTGCAGCGCCGCGTCGAGGGCCGCACGAACACCGTCGCCCGCACCTTCGACCGGATCTGCGACGCCCTGGAGTCCCTCGGCTACCTCGACGAGCGGGGCACGGTGGTCACCGAGCGGGGGGAGCGCCTGCGACGGCTCTACACGGAGAAGGACCTGCTCGCGGCCGAGTGCCTGCGCCACGACGTGTGGAAGCGGCTCGACGCGCCCGGCCTCGCGGCGGCGGTGTCGGCGCTGGTCCACGAACCGCGCCACGAGGAGGCCGACGTCTCACCGCGGATGCCGACCGAGGACGTCGCGGAGGCGGTGCGCACCATGGAGCGGATGTGGGGGGACATCGAGGCCCTCGAGACCGAGCACGACCTGCCGACGACCTCGATGCCCGACGGCGGCATGGCGTGGATGGTGCACCGCTGGGCCTCGGGTGGGCGGCTCGACGACGTGCTGCGCGGCCAGGACATGGCGGCCGGCGACTTCGTCCGCCGCTGCAAGCAGCTCGTCGACCTCCTCGACCAGATCGGGGACGCCGCCACCGACGGGGTGCTCCGGCGGACCGCCCGATCGGCCGTGGACTCGGTGATGCGCGGGGTCGTCGCCGCCGACCGCCTCGACTGAGCCGCCAGGCCTCGGGTTGCCGCGGGGGGCGACAATGGCCAGGTGGCGGCCGAGAAGCGCGGAGGTGCCCCGCTCCTGGGCGCCCTCGCGTTGCTGCTCGCGGCCGGCTGCTCCCCGGGGAGCCCTGCTCCACTCGCGGGTGATCGCCCCTCCCGGCAACCCGAGGCCTGGCCGCCGACCAACGCCACCGAGTGCCTGCGGACCCGGCCCCCGGTCGATCGGCCCCTCAGCTGGCCGATGGCCCTCGCGGTCCGGGACTGGCAGCAGCCGGTCCACGACGGCCGGATCGAGGTGATGCTGTGCGGGCGGGGTCCACTGTCGTCCCCCGAGGGCTCCGAGGGCTCCGACCCGTTCATCGTCACGGTGACGTCGACGGGCGGGGTGACGACGGCGCCGGACACGGGCGTGCAGTGGACGGGGCGTGAGGACATCGTCGCTCCGGTCACGGCGGAGGTCTCGGGGCCGGGGTCGCTCACGGTCGCCCTCGTGCCCCCGTGGGTGGGTGGGGCGACGCAGATCATGACGGTCCACGTCCTCGAGGTGGATGGCTCCCTCGTCGTCTCGGAGTGTCGGGAGCCGGCGGCCTGCCGCTGGGACTGATGTCTCGCCCGACGGACGTGCTCGGCCCGGGGGCGTCCCGGGAGGTCAGCGCAGGCCGAGGGCCGTGAGCAGCCGGCCGACCGGGTTCTCGACGCCGTAGCGGGCGGCGAGCTCGTCGAGGGCCAGCCGGTCGGCGACCGCCGTCGGCAGCGCGAGGTCGACGTCCGCGACGGGGGCGTCGGGAGCCACCCGCACCACGGTCGGGGCGACGTCGAGGTAGGCGGACGCCGCCTCGAGGTTGGTGCGGCGGGCGCCCTTGAGGGCCGGGTCGCCGGAGTCCACGGCGGCGCGGAGGGCCGCGAGGGAGCCGTACTGCGCGATGAGCTGCGCGGCCGTCTTGTCGCCGATGCCCTTGACGCCCGGCAGGCCGTCGCTGGTGTCACCTCGGAGCACGGACATCTCGAGGTACGCCTCGCCCGAGGGGACGGCGTACTTCTCCGCGAGGAACGCCTCGGTCGCGATGTCGGGGTCGCGCACGCCGCCCTTGCCGGTGTAGAGCACCCGGACGCCGTGGTGGTCGTCGACGAGCTGGAGCAGGTCGCGGTCGCCGGTGACGACGTCGACCGGCATCACGCCGTGGGTCCGGCGGGTCAGGGTGCCGATGACGTCGTCGGCCTCGAACCCGGGCGCGCCGAGCCGAGGGATCCCGACCGCGGCCAGCGCCTCCCGGATCAGGGGGACCTGCGGCGTGAGGTCGTCGGGGCTCTCCTCGGCGGTGTCGGAGCCGTCGGTCAGCCGGTGCGTCTTGTACGTGGGGACGAGGTCGACCCGCCACTGCGGGCGCCAGTCGTCGTCCCAGCAGGCGACGAGATGGGTCGGCCGGTGGGCCGTGACGAGGGTGGCGATCATGTCGAGGAAGCCGCGTAGCGCGTTGGTCGGGACCTCGTCAGGGTTCGTGCGCTGGTCCGGCACGCCGTAGAACGCGCGGAAGTACAGCGACGCGGAGTCCAGGAGGAGGAGCTTCTGCGGGCGGTCGGCGTCGAGCGGCATGGACCGAGCCTAGGGGGATGTGCCGTGGGTGGTCCGGCAGGCGGCGCGTCACTGCCCCGGTCCGGCCGGGAGCACTACGCTGACGAGCGTGGAAGACCTCGACCGGCGGATCGTCGACCTCCTGACGGAGGACGGGCGGATCAGCTACACCGACCTCGGCAAGGCCCTGGGCATGTCCACGTCCGCGGTGCACCAGCGCGTCCGCCGGCTCGAGGAGCGCGGCGTCGTCAAGGGGTACACGACGAAGGTCGACCAGCGCGCGCTCGGCCGCGAGCTGACCGCCTTCATGTCCGTCACGCCGCTCGACCCCGCCGCACCGGACGACATCCCCGAGCGGCTCCAGGGCATCACCGCGATCGAGGAGTGCCACTCCGTCGCGGGCGACGAGAACTACATCCTCAAGGTCCGGGTGGCGACGCCGACCGAGCTCGAGGAGCTCATCGCGAGGATCCGCGGCGCGGCGCACGTCTCGACCCGCACGACCGTCGTGCTCTCCACCCCGTGGGAGTGAGCATCCCGCCGGGACTGGCCTCCGATCTCCACCGCTACCTGCAGGACGCCCGCGAGGCGATGCTGCGGACGCTCGACGGCCTGTCCGAGTACGACGTCCGCCGCCCGCTGACGCCCACCGGCACGAACCTCCTGGGGCTCGTCAAGCACCTCGTCGGCGTCGAGCTGGGCTACCTCACCGACGCCGTCGGGCGCGAGGCGCCGACGCTGCCGTGGGACGAGGACGGCTCGGTCTGGGAGGGGGCCGACATGTGGGCCCGGGCCGACGAGAGCCGGGAGTGGATCATCGGCCTCTACCGCGAGGCCTGGCGGCTCGCGGACGCCTCGCTCGCCGAGCTCGAGCTCGACGCACCGGCCGCGCCCGCGTGGTGGCCGGCGGACAGGCGGCAGACGACCTTCGGGCACCTCGTGGTGCGGGTGACCGCCGAGACCGCCCAGCACGCGGGCCACGCCGAGATCCTCCGCGAGCTGGTCGACGGCCAGGCCGGCCGCGACCGGGACGAGATGGGTGACGACGCGTACTGGGCTGGCCACGTGGCCACCATCCAGGCCGCGGCCGACGCCCACCGCTGACCGCGGCCGCGCTACCGGGCGATGTCGGCGAGCGAACCGCCGGTGACCCGGAGCAGGTCGGCGGGGGAGAGGCCGAGGTCGAGGCCGCGCCGCCCACCCGAGACGTAGACGACGTCGAAGAGCTCGGCGCTCTCGTCGACGACGGTCGGGAGCGGCCGCTTCTGCCCGACGGGGGAGATGCCACCGACGACGTAGCCCGTCGAGCGTTCGGCCGCCGCCGGGTCGGCCATCACCACCTTCTTGACCCCGAGCGCGGCGGCCATCGCCTTGAGGTCGAGCTGGCCGGCCACGGGGACGACGCCGACCGCGAGCCCGTTCCCGGTGTCCACGAGCAGGGTCTTGAAGACCTGCTCGGCCGGCTGCCCGAGTACCTCGGCGGCCTCGAGCCCGTAGGAGGGCGCCGCCGGGTCGTGCTCGTACGGGTGCTGGGTGAAGGGGACGCCCGCCGCCGTGAGGGCCACGGTGGCGGGCGTCCCGGACGCGGCTCGACGGACCATGCGGCGAGCCTACGAGAGCGTCCTCAGACCAGGTCGGCGACCGAAGCGCGGCGGCTCGCGCCGGCACCGGCCATCGCGGCCTCGTGCGCCGCCTCGACGTCGGTGTTCTTCCGCCACCAGGCCTGCCCGGCCTCGGGGAGGGTGTAGATCGGGTCGTAGTAGACGTACTCGCGGGACAGGGCCTCGGTGTCGTCGGCCTCGATGGAGGTGCGGTAGTTCTTCCGCCAGAACGACATCCCCTTCTCGGTGTCGTAGCTGTCGACCTGGTGCACCCAGCGCTTCCCGACGAAGGGCACGTCGCAGACGATGCGCGGGGTGGCGAAGCCGGGTAGGTAGCCCATGATCGAGTGCTGGAGGTGCTGGGCCTCGGCGAGCGAGAGCCGCCAGTGCTCGGAGAACGGGATCATGTCGCACATGTAGAAGTAGTACGGCGTGATGCTGGCCTCGTCCTGGAGCGCGAAGGAGAGGTCGAGCAGCTGCTCGGAGGTGTCGTTGACGCCTCGCATGAGGACGCCCTGGTTGCGGACGTCGCGGACCCCGGCCTCGAGCATGGTCCGGGCGGCCCGGGCCACGAGGGGGGTCACCGAGCCGGCGCTGTTGACGTGGGTGTGGATCGCGAGCGAGACCCCGCGGGCGCGCGCCTTGGCGGAGACCCGGGCGACGCCCTCGACGACATCGGGCTGGAGCCAGTGCTGGGGCAGGCCCATGAGCGCCTTGGTCGCGAGCCGGATGTCGCGGATGGTCTCGACGTCGAGGAGCTTGTCGAGGAAGCCCTCGAGGTTCTTCCACGGCATGTTCGCGACGTCACCGCCGGACACGACGACGTCGCGGACGCCCGGGGTGCGCTGGAGGTAGTCGAGCATCGCGGCATACCGGTCGACCGGCTTGCCGGCGAGCTTGAGCTTGGCGAACTGCGGGGTCGAGTTGCCGACGAGGTCCATCCGCGTGCAGTGGCCGCAGTACTGCGGGCACGTCGGGAGCATCTCGGCGAGGACCTTGGTCGGGTAGCGGTGGGTGAGGCCCTCGACGGCCCACATGTCGTGCTCGTGGAGGCTGTCGCGCGTCGCGAACGGGTGGCTGGCCCAGTCGGTGCGGCGGTCGGAGAAGACCGGGAGCATGTACCGGCGCACCGGGTCGGCGTAGAAGGCCTCGGTGAACGCGGCACCGGCCGCCGGGAGGTCTCCGTCGGCGCCGGAGACCATGGTGTTCATCATCTGCGGCGTCACGAGCATCGACATCGTGGCGCGCTCGGCCTGGTCGCGCTCGAGGTCGGCGTAGAAGCGGTCCTCGAGGAGGTCACCCATGAGGGCGCGGAGCTGCCCGACGTTCTTGACGCAGTGGGCGCGCTGCCACTGGGCGCTCTCCCAGTCGGCGGTCGTCACGTCCCGCCAGCCGGGGAGCCGGGTCCAGTCCGGCTCGACGAGCTCGCGTCGGCGGTACGCATAGGGCTGCTCGATCCTCGTCTCCATGCATGGGAGGATACGGGACGGATGACGTGTATCGCATCAGTCCGCCGCAAGTCCTGCGGCGGCGTGTCGGATCCTGAGGAGATTCTTGTGCGCCTGACCCCGAGCTCGCCCGTCGGCCTCCACCGCGTGCTCGACCCGGCCGGGGCCTCGTTGCCCCAGGCCGCCCGCGTCCTCGACGCGGGCCCGGAGCTGTGGCCGGACGAGGTGCGGATCGACGTCGAGACCCTCAACCTCGACGCGGCGTCCTTCCGCCAGCTCGTCGAGAAGCACGACGGCGACGGAACGGCCGTCCGGGCGGAGGTCCTCGGGATCGTCGCGGAGCGCGGCAAGATGCAGAACCCGGTCACGGGGTCGGGCGGCATGCTCGTCGGCACGGTCGCCGAGGTCGGGCCGGAGTCCCCGCTCGGGCTCGCGGTGGGGGACCGGGTCGCCACGCTGGTGTCCCTGTCGCTGACGCCCCTCGTCATCACGGACGGGCTGGAGCGGTGGGACGGACGCTCGGAGCGGGTCCCTGCGGCGGGCACGGCGGTGCTCTTCGGCCGCTCGATCGCGGCCCGGCTGCCCGAGGACCTCTCGCCCGACCTCGCGCTCATGGTCATGGACGTGTGCGGCGCGCCGGCGCTCGTCACCCGCGTCGTCGAGGAGCACGCGGAGCGGGGGAGCGCACCGACCGTGGCCGTGCTCGGGGCGGCCGGCAAGTCGGGGTCGCTCTCCCTCGCGGCGGCCGCGGAGGCCGGCGCGGGGCGCACCATCGGGGTCGTACCCACCGAGGCCGAGGCCGCCCTGCTGCGTCCGACCGGTCTCGCCGACGAGGTCGTCGTGGCGGACGCCCGGTCGCCGCTCGGGCTGTCCGAGGCGGTGGCCGCGGCCGGTGGTCCGGCGGACGTCACGGTCGTCTGCGTCGACGTCCCGGGGTGCGAGCAGCCGGCGGTGCTCGCGACCGCCCAGGGCGGGACGATCATCTACTTCTCGATGGCGACGAGCTTCGCCGCGGCGGCCCTCGGGGCCGAAGGGCTCGCCGCGGACGTGCGGATGCTCGTCGGCAACGGGTACGTCCCCGGCCACGCCGACCTCGCGCTCGGGCTGCTGCGTCGGACCCCCGCCGTCCGCGCGCTCTTCGAGGACCGACTGGCCCGGGACTGACGGTCAGCCGCCGGGCCGCACGACGGGCATCTCGACGAATCGGTCCACCCGGGCGAGCCGCAGGACGACCCGGGCCGGCGGGGGCATGCGGCGCAGCCCCTCGGCCGTCGGCAGGTCGACCGGCGCCCCGAGCTCGAGCACCTCGCCGTGCATCCTGACGCGGCAGCCGCCGGCCGCGCGCACGTTCCGGAGCCAGTCGACCCGCGGGCCGTACGTGAGCGCGAAGGTGAGGGTGTCGCCGTGCCGGAAGGCGTTGAGCGGGATCCGGTGGACCCGACCGGTACGACGCCCGACGTGCTCGAGCGCGACGAACGGTCCGTGGCCGGCGAGGTGGATCATCGCCTTGTTGAGGACGGCCTTGTTGAAACGCGTCACGGCGAGGGGAATGGGCACGTCCGCCACGGTACGCCGACGCCCCGTCCGCGCGCCGGGGGCGGACCCGCGACGGCCGCCCGCCCGGGGCTGCCTAGAGTGACGCCATGCCGACGACCCTCTACCGCCGCGGCCGGGTCCACGCCCCCGACGCCCCGGGGGCGACCGCCGTCGTCGTGGGCGACGACGGCCGCCTCGCCTGGCTGGGGGACGAGGCGGGGGCCGACGTCCACCAGGACTCCGTCGACACGGTCGTCGACCTCGACGGCGCCCTCGTGCTGCCCGGGTTCGTCGACGCCCACGCGCACCTCTCGCACACCGGCCTCGGGATGCGCGGGGTCGACCTCGCGGGGACCCGCACCGTCACCGAGTCCCTCGACCTGATCGCCGCCGCCGCCCGCGAGATGCCGGGCGTCCCGGTCTTCGCGCACGGGTGGCAGGAGCAGGACTGGACCCGGGAGCGGGCCATGACCTCCCTCGAGCTCGACCGTGCCACCGGCGGGGGCGTCGTCTACGCGTCACGGATCGACGGGCACTCGGCCGTCGTGTCGACGGCCCTCGTCGCGGCCTCCGGGGCCGACGCACTCGACGGGTGGTCGCCGTCCGGGTTCGTCGTCCGGGACGCGAAGAACGCCGCACGAGCGGCCTTCGACGCGTCACGGACCCACGCGGAGCGGCGCGCGGACATCGAGGCGGCCCTGCGCGGGGCCGCCGCACAGGGCGTCGTCGCGGTCCACGAGTGCGGGGGGCCGCTGCTCACGTCCGCCGAGGACTTCGCCGACGTGCTCGACCTGGGCCGGCGGGCGGACCTCCCGGCAACGGTCGGCTACTGGGCCGAGGCGGTGACCGACCCCGAGCAGGCACGCTCGCTGGCCGGGCTGCACGGTGCGGTCGGGCTCGGCGGCGACCTCAACATCGACGGCTCGATCGGGTCGCACACGGCCCTGTTGCGCGACGGCTACGCCGACGACCTCGCCTGCCGCGGAACGGCGTACCGCGACGCCGCTGCGGTGCGTGACCATGTCGCGGCCTGCGCCCTGGCCGGGGTGCAGAGCGGCTTCCACGTGATCGGCGATGCCGGGATGGACCTCGTCCTCGAGGGGTACGTCCGGGCGGCGGAGCTCGTCGGCGACGACGTCGTGCGGGCCTCGCGGCCGCGGCTGGAGCACGCGGAGATGGTGGATGCGGCGGGGATCGCGACGATGGCGCGGCTCGGCATCGGGGCGAGCGTTCAGCCGGCGTTCGACGCCTACTGGGGCGGGCCCGAGGGGATGTACGCCGCACGGCTCGGTGCCGGGCGCGGGACGGCGACGAACCCCCTGGCCGGGTTCGTCGGAGGGGGCGTGCGGCTCGGGCTCGGGTCGGACTCCCCGGTGACGCCGTTCGGTCCGTGGGTGGCCATCCGGGCCGCGGTCGAGCACCGCGACGCGGCGCAGCGGATCGACGCCGCGACGGCCGTCGGTGCACACACGGCGGGTGGCTGGTCGTTGGCCGGGATGGACGCCGGGGGAGCGCTACGGGTCGGCGGCGCGGGGAGCTTCGCGGCGTGGTCGGTGGGCGGCTTCGCCCCGGACGGGATGCCGGTGCTCGGTGGTGGAGCACCGCTGCCGGAGTGCCTGCTCACGGTGGCCGACGGCGTCGTCCTGCACGACGCCACGCGCTGAGTCATCCCGGCCAGGCGGGGTCGCTGGTCATCCTCCCGGCCAGCGCCCTGACCGCCCTCGTCGGTCGGTGGGCCGGGAGCCGCTACCGACGCCTGCTGTACGTGGGCCTGGCCCTGGTGGCCTGGGGGTTCGCAGCGATGTGGACCCTCACCGCCATCGGTGGCGTGGGTGGCAGCACCGGGCGGTCGGTGTGGTGGGCGGTGCTGGCGGCACCCCTCGTCCCCGGGTGGGCCCTCAGCGTGGTGGGGACCGTCGCGGCCCTGCGGGAGAGGACCCACCAGCGACCGGGTCGCTGAGCAGTCCGAGGTCAGGGCGCGCGGTGTTCGGGTTCGGTGGTGCGGGTGCGGCCGGTGGTGGAGATCCAGGTGATGGTGCCGTCGGGGGTCATCGTGTAGCGCCAGCGGCCGTGCTGTTTCATCCGGTGGTGGCGTCGGCAGAGGCCGGCGAGGTTGGCGGGGGTGGTGGGGCCGTCGGGCCAGGGTCGGGTGTGGTCGAGGTCGGTGTGGTCGGCGGGTCGGGTGCAGCCCCACATGCGGCAGGTGCCGTCGCGGGTGGTGACGAACTCGCGCATCGCCGCCGGTGGCCGGTAGGCGTTGGCGGTGTGGGAGGCGAGGGTGCCGGTGTGGGCGTCGAGGACGGCGCGGGCGACGTCGAGGGGGAGGGTCTTCAGGAGTCCGGCGACGGTGTGGGGTTCGACCCAGCCGAGGCCGGCGAGCCGGGTGCCGGAGACCGCGCAGCCGTCACTGACCGGGTGCACGACGGTGGCGAGGTCGCTGCCGGTCTCGGGGCTCGTCTCGACCCAGGAGAGCTCCTCGCGGGAGGCGGGGGTGAGGTCCCCGAGGCGGACCAGCTCGCCGGTGTCGTGGTCGATGACGGTGTCGTCGTCGCCACGGTCGTACCGGACCCGCGTCGTCTCGGCTCCGGTTCGGCAGCGGGTCCGGCCCCGGTGCACCGGTGACGACGGGCACCCCGAGGGTGACCTTCGCGGTGACGTGCACGTTGCGCAGCAGCAGGTCCCCGAACGCGTCGGCGCGGGACTCCGGCACCGACAGGTCCGGGTCGACGGCGCGGTACTCCCCGGCGAGTGACTCGACCGCACTCCACGCGGCGGCACTGGTCGCGGTCGGCAGCGACGCGAACCACTCGGTCAACCCGTCGACGCCGGGCCGGACCTCCACGGTGCGGCACCTGCGGGTCTTGGCGGCGTGGGCGGCGACCTGGTCCGCGGCCACCCGCGCCGCGACGCGGCCGTGCGGCAGACGTGACCCGGGCCGGGTCCATCGCCGCCAACCGCGGCGCGAGGTCGGCATCCACGCGCAGGCAGGCGTCGACGTCGAGCCCGGCGCACGCCTCGACCACCTTGTGCGCGCTCGAGGAACCGGAAGGTCCCCCGACAGCACCAGGTCACGCGTGGCCGGGAACCGCTCACCCAGCGCGGCCCCGAGCGCTGCCTTCCGACCCGCCAGCCCCTCCGTCACCCCCGTCGCGAGACTCATCTCCGCCGCGGCCATCGCATCGACGTACCCCACCGGGTGGACCCGCTCCCACGGACCCGACTCGTGCATCGTCGTCTCCACCCGGGCACCCCACGCCCCGAGCACCGCGACCAGACCGTCCGCGCAGTTCGCGACCGCCTGCGCCTCCCCGGCGAGCTCGAACGCCTCCACCGGACCCAGCCCGCGCCCCTCCGCGGCGACCTCACGCGCCACCACCGCGCACCCCTCACGCAGCGCCGCGATGCGGCTGCTGAGCTGGCCCCTGTCCATGCCTCATCATACCGAACACCCGTTCGATACACAAGACCTTCGCCGCGACTGTTCGCCTACAGCAGAACCGATTTCACGACCTGAAGCCGACTCCGCACCAGCCCGACCCGACGCCCCGGACCCTGGGTGTTGCCGACACGGGGAGCGGCGCTGTCCAATGGGCGCGTGACCCCAGCCCCCGACGGCGGCACGACCCTCGTCGAGACCAAGTTCTTCCACCCGAGCCCGCGAGCCGACCTCGTCCGCCGCACCCGTCTCGACACGCTGCTCGATGACCGCACGTCCCGGCTCACCCTGGTCTCGGCGCCGGCGGGGTTCGGCAAGACCACCCTGCTCGTCCAGTGGCTCGCCGCACCGACCGGAGCGCCCCGCCCCCGGGTCGCGTGGGTCTCCCTCGACGAGGCCGACCGCAACGCCACGACGTTCTGGACCTACGTGCTCACGGCCCTCGACCGCACCGCCCCGGGCACGGGAGCCTCCGCCCTCGAGCTGCTCGGCGCCGGCCGGCCCACGGATGCCGCCCTCGCCGCGGCGGTCAACGAGCTGAGCGTCCTCCCTGACGACGTCCTCCTCGTCCTCGACGACTACCACCTCGCGGAGAGCCCGGAGGTGCAGCAGGGGGTGGCCTTCCTCGTCGACCACCTCCCCCCGCAGGTGCACCTCGTCATCAGCACGCGCGCCGACCCGGGCCTGCCCCTGGCCCGGCTGCGGGCACGCGGAGAGCTCACCGAGGTCCGGGCGGCGGACCTGCGCTTCACCGACCCCGAGACGAGCCGGTTCCTCGGCGGCGCCACCGGACGTGAGCTCGCAGCGGAGGACGTCGCCGCCCTCGGCGCCCGCACGGAGGGATGGGTCGCGTCGCTCCAGCTGGCCGCCCTGACCCTTCGGGGCCGGGACGACGCGTCCGCCTTCATCGCCGGGTTCGCCGGCACCGACCGGTTCGTCGTCGACTACCTCGTGGAGGAGGTCCTCGACCGGGAGCCGGCCGAGGTGCGCGAGTTCCTCCTCGCCACCGCCGTCCTCGACCGCCTGTGCGGCCCCCTGTGCGACGCCGTCACCGGCACGAACGGCGGGGACCGGACGCTGGCCACCCTGGAGCGCCGCAACCTGTTCCTCGTCCCGCTCGACGACCAGCGTCAGTGGTACCGCTACCACCACCTGTTCGCCGACGTGCTCCGCGCCCACCTGCACGGGACCCGTCCGGAGGCTGCCGCGGGGCTGCACCGCCGCGCCGGCGACTGGTTCGCGGGCGCGGGCCACCCGGAGGAGGCGGTCCGGCACGCCCTGGCCGCCGGGGACACCGACCGGGCCGCGGACCTCGCCGAGGAGTCCCTGCCCCGCCTGCGCCGCGAGCGCCGGGAGGCGGTGATGCGCCGCTGGGCCCACGAGCTCCCGGAGGAGGTCGTGCGCGACCGGCCGGTGCTCGCCGTCGGCCTCGTCGGCGGGCTCATGGCGAGCAACGACGTGGCCGGGGTGCGCGACCGGTTGGCGGACATCGACGCCCTGCTCGCGGGTCCACGAGAGCGCCTCGTGGTCCTCGACCGGGCCGAGCTGGCCCGGCTGCCGGCGGCGGTCCAGAACTTCCGGGCCGCCCTCGCCCTCGTCGACGGCGACCTCGAGGCCGCGGTCGCCCATGCCGACCGGGCGCTCGAGCTGGCCGTCCCGGACGACCACCTCGCCCGGGGCGGCTCGGCCGGGCTCGGGGGGCTCGCCAGCTGGGCGACCGGTGACGTCCTCGGGGCCCACCGCTCGTACGGGACCTGCGTCGCCGCGCTGACCCGGGCCGGGCACGTCGCCGACGTCCTCGGCTGCTCACTCACCCTGGCGGACCTCGAGCTGGCCCTGGGCCGGCTCGGCGACGCACAGCGAACCCTCGAGCACGCCCTCGCACTGGCCGACCGGCACGGCCCCGGCCGACCGCACGCGATGCGGGGGACGGCCGACATGCTCGTCGCCCTGAGCCGGGTGGCCTGGCACCGCAACGACCTCACCGCAGCCACCGAGTACCTGCGCACGGCGGAGGAGCTGGGGGAGGGCGCCGGGCTGCCCCAGCACCCCTACCGCTGGCGGGTCGCGCTGGCGCGCCTGCGCGCCGCCGACGGCGACCTCGGGACCGCGCTCGAGCTGCTCGATGAGGCCGAGCGCGTCCACGTCGGTGACTTCTCACCGCCCGTGCACCCCGTGCACGCCACCCGGGCCCGCGTGCTGGCGGCCTCCGGCGACGTGGACGGCGCGCTCGACTGGGCCCGCCGACACGGGATCGGGGTCGCGGACGACCTCCACCACCTCCACGAGTACGAGCACGTGACCCTGGCCCGCGTCCTGCTCACGGAGGGCTCGCCGCGCGCACGGACCGACGCCTGCGGGCTCCTCGACCGCCTCGTCGGGGCGGCGGCCGCGGGGGCGCGGCAGGGCAGCGTCCTCGAGATCGAGGTGCTCCGAGCGGTGGCCCACCAGGGCGCCGGCGATGACGACACCGCGCGCCTCGCGCTGGAGCACGCCGTCGAGCTCGCCGAGCCGGACGGCTGGGTCCGGGTCTTCGTCGACGCCGGGCCGGGCCTGACCCCTTCACTCCGGGACCTCGCCGGCCGGCACCCGGCACGGGCCTTCCTCCACCTGCTGGCGGCCGGCCGCGCGCACGCCGCCGGCTCCTCGCCGAGGACCCCTGCACCCCCCGCCGCCGAGGCCCTCGTGGACCCGCTCAGCGAGCGCGAGCTCGACGTCCTCCGGTTCCTCGCGACCGACCTCGACGGGCCGGCCATCGCCCGCGAGCTCGTCGTCTCGCTCAACACCGTGCGGACCCACACCCGGCACATCTACACCAAGCTCGACGTCACCAACCGCCGGGCCGCCGTCACCCGGGCCCACCGGCTCGGGCTGCTCCGCCAGCGCTGACGACCTTCGTCACCACCGAAGATCACCACCGCGGTCACCATCTCTGGTGACGACCGGCCACCTCCTCGCTCCCTACGTTCGGGTCGTCCCCGGAGCGCCCGGGGCCCCACCACCACGAGGAGCAGTCATGACCGTCACCACCCCGGGCCTCACGAGGGCCACCGCCGTCGCCGCGGCCCTCGCCGGCGCCATCTTCATCGCCGTCCAGGTCGGGCACCCCGGCGTCGGGACCTTCACCACCGAGACCACGCAGTGGGTGGTCCGCAGCGCCGCGAAGACCGTCATGGCGGCCCTCGCCCTGGCCGGTGTCACCGGCATCTTCCTGCACCAGCGTCGCGCCGCCGGAGTCCTCGGGCTCGTCGGCTACCTGCTCTTCGCCCTGGGCTACCTCGCCATGTTCGGCGTCGAGATGATCGCGGCCACCGTGCTGCCGGCCCTCACCGGGAGCAACCCCGGCTTCGTCGACGACGTCGTCACCGCCGCCACGGGCGGGACGCCGTCGGGTGACATCGGGGCCCTGTCGACGCTGTTCGCCGTGACCGGCATCGGGTTCATGCTCGGCGGCCTGCTGTTCGGGGTCGCCACGTTCCGCGCCGGCCTGCTCGCCCGGTGGGCCGCGGCTCTGCTCGCCGTCAGCACCGCCGGGACGGTCGCCCTGGCCGTGCTGCCCGAGTCGTTCAACCGACCGTTCGCCGTGCCCACCGGCATCGCCCTCATCGGCCTCGGGGTCTCCCTGTGGTCCGCGGTCCGCGTGGACGCGGCGCTCGCCGAGGCGCCGGAGCCGCTTCGCGCGCACGCCGTCCGATGAGCGTCCTCCCCGCGCGGAGGCGGGAGTGGCCGGCCCCCGTCGCACTCGTGCTGCTCAGCGTGGTCCCGCTCGTCGCGGGCACGCTGCGGCTGGTCCAGCTCGCCGGGGGACCGGACCTCATGCCGGCCGACGCACGGTTCGCCGCCTCGCCCGCGCCCCTGGTCCTGCACCTCCTCGGCTCGGCCGTCTTCACCCTCCTGGGTGCCGTCCAGCTCGTCCCACGCGTCCGACGGAACCACCCGGCGTGGCACCGCCGGGTGGGCCGGGGCGTGGCCCTCGCGGGCCTCGTCGTCGCCGCGACCGCGACGTGGATGACGCTGACCTATGCACGGCACCCCGGCACCGGCGAGCTGCTGTACCTGATGCGCCTCGTCGTCGCCCCCGCCATGGCCGCCTGCCTCGTGCTCGGCGTCGTGACCGTCCGTCGCGGGGACCTCGCCGCCCACCGGGCCTGGATGATCCGCGCCTACGCCCTCGGGGTGGGGGCGGGGACGCAGGCGCTCACCGGTGGCGTCTCGATGGCCCTGCTCGGGACCGGGGTGCTCCGCGACGACCTGGCCAAGGTCGCGGGGTGGGCGGTCAACCTCGCGGTCGCCGAGTGGGTGATCCGCCGCGGCGCCCCGGTCGGCGCGCGGGTCCGCCCCCGGGTCCTCGTCGGGCGCACCCCGTGAGCCCGCCCTCGACCTACGAGATCGACGTCGTCGGCCACCTGGGCGACCACTGGTCCGACCGGCTCGCGGGAGCGGCCATCGCGCGCCGGCCCGGCGGGACCAGCCGGATCACGGTGACCGTGGCCGACCAGGCGCAGCTGCACGGCGTGCTCGCGGGCCTGCGCGACCTCAACGTCGACCTCGTCGCGCTGCGCCGGGTGGAGACCTACCGGCGCACCTCCCACTCGGACCGCAGCAGTGCGTAGGTGTACCCGTCGACCCACCCGAGATCGGCATGCCAGGAGTCCTCGACACCGTGCTGCTCGCGGCGCATCCCGACCTTCTCCATGACCTTCCACGACCCGGTGTTGTCCGCGAAACAGCCGGCCGTCACCCGGCGGAGCCCGAGGTCCTCGAACGCCGCGTCGAGCAAGGCCGAGGCGAGCTGCGTGGCGAACCCGTGCCCCCACCACGCCGGGTCGACGTTCCACCCGAGCAGGCCCTCGACGCCGCGGTGGGCCGTTCCGGTGTCCTGCCCCATGCCGTCCACGACCGAGAGGTAGCCGACCGCGACGACCCGCCCGTCGTGGACGGCGACGCAGGAGTGGTCGTCGGGGTCGCCGCCACCCCGGAGCGCCGCCCGCATCGCCTCCTCGTCGGCCCTCGTGCGGAGCAGCCACGTGGAGACCTCCGGGGAGTTGCGCCACGCGAAGAGCGAGGGGAGGTCCGCCTCGACCGGGCGCCGGAGGAGGAGGTCGGGGGTCCGTCGCGGCCACGGGCTGCGGTGGGCACGGTCGTCGTCGCTCATCGCGCCCGATCGAAGCAGACCCGGCGCGGCCCTTCCACCCGGTTTCGTGGCGACGCCCCCAGTGTCACCACGAGGACAGAGGATCTGCGGCCGACACGTGCGAATGGCGTAAGTCCTGCGGCAGCGTTGCTACATTGGCGTCGTGTCTGCGCGTCGCCCTGCCCTGCTCGAGCTCGATCCCGCCGTCGCCCGCCGCGCGCGCAGCCTCGCGCGCCGGGCCGGGAAACCGGTCGTCGACCTCGCGAAGGCACACACGACGGTCTCCGTCGAACGAGCCACCCTGCGTCTCGCGGGGCTCTCCGGGGCCGACCACGAGGGCACGCCGTGGGTCAACCACCTCGTCGACGCCGTCCGCGCCGGGGTCGGCCTCGAGCACGGCGTCACGACGCCGGTCTGGGACGCGCTGCGCCGCGGCGAGGCCCCCGACCTGCTGACCCTCGCGCAGAAGGCCAGCAGCGGGGGAGTGGCGTTCCGCCTCCCCGAGGGCCGTGACCTCACCGCCGGCCGCAAGGCCGCCCGCACCGCCGTCGCCCGGGGCATCCGCAGCGTCGACTCCCAGCGCCGGGCGCGCGAACGGATGATCGCGAAGGTCGGCGACGCCCCGCGGACCCCCTGGATCTACCTCATCGTCGCGACCGGCGACATCCACGAGGACATCCCGCAGGCCCAGGCCGCGGCCCGCGAGGGCGCCGACGTCATCGCCGTCATCCGCTCGACGGGCCAGTCCCTCCTCGACTTCGTCCCCGAGGGGGCCACCCGCGAGGGCTACGCCGGCACCTACGCCACCCAGGAGAACTTCCGGCTGATGCGGGCCGCCCTGGACGAGACCAGCCGCGAGCTCGGCCGCTACATCCGGCTCACCAACTACGCGAGCGGGCTGTGCATGCCCGAGATCGCGGCGCTCGCCGGGCTCGAGCGCCTCGACATGATGCTCAACGACTCGATGTACGGGATCCTCTTCCGCGACATCAACCCCATCCGCACCTTCGTCGACCAGCGCTTCAGCCGCCAGGTCCACGCCCGCGCCGGCATCATCATCAACACCGGTGAGGACAACTACCTCACGACCGCCGACGCCGTCGAGGCCGCGCACACCGTCACCGTCTCGCAGCTGCTCAACGAGTACTTCGCCAAGGAGGCCGGGCTCGAGGACTGGCAGCTCGGGCTCGGGCACGCCTTCGAGATCAACCCGGAGCTCCCGGACAGCTTCCGGATGGAGCTCGCGCACGCCCTCCTCGCCCGGCAGCTCTTCCCCGACGCCCCGCTGAAGTGGATGCCGCCGACCAAGCACATGACCGGCGACGTCTTCCGCGGGTACCTCCTCGACGGCTTCTTCAACCTCGTCGGGGCGATGACCGGCCAGGGCATCCTCCTCGTCGGGATGATGACCGAGGCCGTCGTCACGCCGTGGCTCTCGGACCGCGACCTCGCCCTCCAGAACGTCCGGTACGTCATGGAGGCCGCCGGGGGGCTCACCGAGGACTTCCACCCGCCGCGGGACGGCTTCATCCAGACCCGGGCCCGCCAGGTGCTCTCGGAGGCCGTCGACCTCCTCGACGACATCGTCACCGACACGGGCACCCGGGGCACCGACTTCCCCCAGCCACTCCTCGCGGCCATCGCCGACGGGACGTTCGGGGCGATGAAGCGACCGCCGACCAAGGGCAAGGGCCTCGACGGCGTCGTGCGCAAGGCCGACGGCTACGACAACCCCGCCACCACCCTGCTCGAGGACGGAGCGACCCGATGAGCGAGCGCGGCCCCCTCGTGCGCCCCTACGGGGACACCACCGGCGACGGCATGGTCCAGGTCTCGTTCACCCTCCCGCTGCCGCACGACAAGCGGGCCGAGGGCGCGGCGCTCCAGCTCGCCGCGAAGATGGGGATGAGCCCGGCGTTGCTCGTCCACGCCAAGGCCATGGGCCCGGACTTCACCTTCTTCGTCGTCTACGGCTCGGTCACCCACCTCGTCGACCTCCGCGAGGTCCAGGTGGTCGAGCGCGAGTTCCCGCTGCTCACCCCGGCCGAGGTCAACCAGGCCGTCCGGACCCGGCTGCAGCGCAAGCTCGTCGTCGTCGGCGCCTGCATCGGCACCGACGCCCACACGGTCGGCATCGACGCGATCCTCAACATCAAGGGGTTCGCGGGGGAGAAGGGCCTGGAGTACTACCGCGAGCTCAAGGTCGTGAACCTCGGCGCCCAGGTGCTCGTCCCCGAGCTCGTCGAGAGCGCCCGCGAGGTGGGAGCCGACGCCGTCCTCGTCTCGCAGGTCGTCACCCAGAAGGACGCCCACATCCACAACACGACGACGATGTCCGCCGCCTTCCGCGAGGCCTTCCCGGCGGGACAGGTGCCGCTCCTCGTCGTCGGCGGGCCGCGGTTCGAGGAGGGCTCGGCCGGCGCCCTCGGCGTCGACCGGGTCTTCGGCCGCGGCACGACGCCCGGTGAGGTGGCCTCCTACCTCGTCCACCAGCTCGTCGCGCCCCGCACGGCGCCCGACCCCCGAGGAGAGCAACGATGACCCACGCCGAGGTCGGCCTCGCCGTCACCCACCGCCGGTACGTGCCGTACAGCCACGCGCACTACGCCGGCAACCTCGTCGACGGCGCCTACAGCCTCGCGGCGTTCGGCGACGTCGCCACCGAGCTGTGCATCCGCACCGACGGCGACGAGGGATTGTTCGCCTCGTACTCCGACGTCCAGTTCCGCGCGCCGGTCCGGGCCGGGGACGTCATCGAGGTCGAGGCGCGGCTGGTGCGGGTCGGGACCCGGTCGCGCGAGATGGACTTCGAGGTGCGCGTCGTGGGGCGCGGAGCCCCCGAGCGGGGGGAGTCGGCGGCCGACGTCCTCGACCCGCCGCTCGTCGCGACGACCGCCCGAGGGGTCGTCGTCGTGCCTCCAGCCGGGTGACCTACCGTGGGCGCGTGCCCACCCCGCTCCGGCTCCCGGCCGGCCTCGTCGCCGCCGTGCTCGCCGGCCTGGCGCTCTGGCTGGCCTTCCCCGACCACGACCTCTGGTGGCTCGCGCCCGTCGGCGTGGCCCTCCTCGGCGCCGCGACGCTCACCGCCGGGGCGGCGCGCGGCTTCCTCGTCGGCCTCGTGGCGGGGCTCGCGGTGTTCGTGCCGACCCTCTCGTGGTCGGGCGTGTACGTCGGCCGGCTTCCGTGGTTCGCGCTGGCGACCCTCGAGGCGCTCTACATCGCGGTGATGTCGGCCGTCGTCGGCTTCGCGGGGCGACGGCTCGTGGCCTCCGGGCACCGCTGGGCCGCGCTGCTCCTCGTCCCGCTGGCCTGGGTCGCGCAGGAGTGGGCCCGCTCGACCACGCCCTACGGCGGCTTCCCCTGGGCCCGGCTCGCGTTCAGCCAGGCCGACGGCCCGCTCGCGCACCTCGCGCGCTGGCTGGGCGCCCCGGGGGTGACCTTCGCCGTGGCGGTCGCGGGCGCCGGTCTCCTCGCGGTCGGGTGGGCGCTCCTCGCCCGCCGCCCGGGGCGGCTCGTCGTCGGCCTCGTCGTCGCCGCGCTCCCACTCGCCTCGGCGCTCATCCCGCTGCCGACCGACGGCCGGACCGCCTCGGTCGGGTTCGTCCAGGGCGACGTCGCGCACCCCGGGCTCGACTTCAACTCCGAGCGCCGCGCCGTCCTCGACAACCACGTCCGCGGCACCGAGCTGCTCGCGGAGCGCGCACCCGAGGACCTCACCCTCGTCGTCTGGCCCGAGAACGCCTCGGACATCGACCCGCTGCGCAACCCGGACGCCGCCGCGCAGGTCGAGCGCGCGCAGCAGGCGGTCGACGTGCCCCTCGTCGTCGGTGCGGTCCTCGACGAGCCGGTCGGCGCCAACTCGAACGTCTCGCTGTTCTACGACGGGTCGGGCGCTGCCCCGGAGGAGTACGTCAAGCTCCACCCGGTGCCCTTCGCCGAGTACATCCCGAACCGCGCGTTCTTCCGGATGTTCACCGCCGCGGCCGACCTCGCCGGCAACTTCGTCGCCGGGACCACGATCGGGATCTTCCAGGTCCCGGCACCCGGCGGCTCCTACGCGGCGCTGCCGACGATCTGCTTCGAGGTGGCCTACGACGGCCTGATGCGCGACAGCGTCGAGGCCGCGGGCAGCGAGGACTCGCTGCTGCTCGTCCAGACGAACAACGCGACGTTCGGCTACACCGCCGAGTCCGAGCAGCAGTTCGCCATCTCGCGGATCCGCGCGATCGAGCACGGTCGCAGCGTCGTCCACGTGTCGACGGTCGGGGTGTCCGGGTTCGTGGCGCCGGACGGCAGCGTGTCGGGCCGCACCGGGCTGTTCACCGCCGAGCAGGGGCTCGGTCGCCCCGTCCTGCGCCACGAGCAGACGCCGTCGGACCGGCTCGGGGACGCACCGGTCACGGCGGCCTCGGCCCTGTTCGCGCTGCTCGTCCTCGCCGCCGCCGGGGTCGGCCGGCGCGTTAGGGTGGCGGCAGACCCCAGCACACCCGAGGACGACCCCGTTGCCTGACACTCCCCGTCCGCCGCTCGAGCGCGTCGCGGTGCTCATCCCGACGTACAACGAGCGCGAGAACCTGCCCGCCGCCGTCCGCGGCGTCCGCGAGGCGGTGCCCACCGCCGACGTCGTCGTGCTCGACGACTCCTCGCCCGACGGCACGGGCGAGGTCGCCGACGCGCTGGCGGCCGAGGACCCCCAGGTCTTCGTCATCCACCGAGCCGACAAGGAGGGCCTCGGCGCGGCCTACCTCGCCGGGTTCCGCTGGGCGCTCGACGAGGGGTACGACGCGGTCGTCGAGATGGACGCCGACGGGTCGCACCGCCCCGAGCACCTCCCGTCGCTCCTCGCGGCCGCCGAGCAGGCCGATGCCGTCATCGGGTCGCGCTGGGTCCCCGGAGGGGCGGTGGTCAACTGGCCGTTGCACCGCAAGGCGCTCTCCGTCGGGGGCAACCTCTACGTCAAGGTCCTCCTCGGCATGCCCGTCAACGACGCGACCGCCGGGTTCCGGGTGTACCGCGCCGACGCCCTGCGGGTCATGGGCCTCGAGGACGTCGCGTCGCAGGGCTACTGCTTCCAGGCCGACCTCACCTGGCGCGCCGTGCGGTCCGGGCTCACGGTCGTCGAGGTGCCCATCACCTTCGTCGAGCGCGAGGTCGGCGCGTCGAAGATGAGCCGCGACATCGTGACCGAGTCGCTGCGGCGGATCACCGGGTGGGGCGTGCGCCACCGGGCCCGGCAGGTCCGTGAGGCCACGCGGCGGCCGGAGCGGTGGCACCACCTGTGACCCGCCCCGGCGCCACCCCCTACGCCCGTCGTGGCCGGCGCGGTGGGGTACTGCGCTGGGTCTTCCTCGCGCTGCTGCTCGTCCCGATGCTCGAGGTCGCGGTGATCATCGGCGTCGGCCGCACCATCGGCGGCTGGCCGACCTTCCTCCTGCTGCTCCTGGAGTCGCTCCTCGGCGCGTGGATCGTGCGCCGCGAGGGGGGCCGGGCCTGGACCGCGCTGCGCGAGGCGCTGCGCAGCGGGACGATGCCGAGCCGCGAGCTCGCCGATGCCGCCCTCGTCCTCGTCGGCGGCACGCTGCTGCTCACCCCGGGGTTCGTCACCGACGCCGTCGGCTTCCTCGTCATCCTCCCGTGGACCCGCCCGGTGACCCGCCGCTGGCTCGAGGCGGCGGTCGGTCGGCGGCTGCTCGGGCCCCTCGGTGACTGGCCGGGTCAGGGTCCGGGGGCCCCGGGTGGGGGAGCGGGGCCGGGTCCGCAGGGGCCGCCGGACGTCGTGCCGGGCGAGGTCGTCGACTGACCCCGGACAGCACGACGCGCCGGCCACCTCGAGGGTGACCGGCGCGCCGGCGGAGCACGACCGGAGGGTCAGGCGCTCTTCTTCTTGGTCTTCTCGCCGCGGGACTCACGGAGCAGGGTCAGCCGCTCCTCGAGCAGCTCCTCCAGCTCGGGGATGGAGCGACGCTCGAGCAGCATGTCCCAGTGGGTCCGCTGGTGCTTGGCCGGCTTGGCCTCGGGCTCGGGGCCCCCGCCCTGGAGCTTGGCCACCCCGCCGCACCGGCACTCCCACGTGGGGGGCACGTCGGCCTCGACCGAGAACGGCAGCTCGATCGTGTGCCCGTTGGGGCACAGGTAGGTGGTGAGCCGGCGCTCGGAGGGGACGACGTTCGTGTCCGTCTCCATGCTCAGCGTGCCGAGCCGGCTGCCGCGTAGGCTGCGTTCTGCCATGGGTGTCTCCCGAAGTTCTTGATGTCCCGACCGGGGTCCTCGCGGACGGGTCAATGTGGGGATAACGTGCGTCAGGGGTTCGTTGTTCCACCTCCGACCGGACGCCACGGGGCAACGTGATCCACTTCACATGTCCAACGGGTCGGTGTCGATGTCGCGTTGCGCCCCCGCGAACCGTCCTCGCGTCGCTACCGTCACCTCGTGAGCACACCTCCCGCCGTGCCGGCGGACATCACCGGCCCCGCCGCCCTCGACCTCGCCCCGCCGACCGAGAAGCGCCGCGTGCTGGCGTGGGGGATGTGGGACTGGGGCACGCAGCCGTTCAACACGGTCATCACGACCTTCGTGTTCTCGGTGTACATCACGAGCGAGTCCTTCGGCGGGACGAACACGACGTCGACCGCCCTGGCCATCTCCACGGCCCTCGCCGGGCTCTTCGTGGCGCTGCTGGCGCCGGTCCTCGGTCAGAACTCGGACCGCTCCGGACGGACCGTGCGCCACCTGCGTGTCCAGACCTGGGTGCTCGCGGGGCTCTCCGCCGCCCTGTTCGTCGTGCGGCCGGAGGCAGGCTTCCTCTGGGTCGGCCTCGGGCTGCTCGCGGTCGGCTCCGTGGTCTCCGAGATCGCCGGCGTCAACTACAACTCGACGATCGACCAGGTGGCCACCACCCGCACCGTCGGCCGGGTCTCCGGCTTCGGCTGGGGGATGGGCTACCTCGGCGGCATCATCGTCCTGCTGCTCATCTACTTCGCCTTCATCCAGCCCGACGTCGGACTCTTCGGTGTCACCGGGGTCGACGGCCTCGACATCCGGGTCTCGATGCTCGTCTGCGGGGTCTGGACCCTGCTCTTCACCATCCCCGCGTTCCTCGTGCTCAAGGACCGCCCCCGGGAGCGGGCCCCGCGGGTCGGCGTCGTGCGCTCCTACCAGCTCGTCTGGCGCTCGATCACCGGGCTGTGGACGGTCTCGCGGCACACCGTCTACTTCCTCCTCGCCTCGGCGCTCTTCCGGGACGGGCTCGCCGGGGTGTTCGCCTTCGGGGCGATCCTCGCCGCGGGGACCTTCGGCCTCTCCGCGGGCGACGTCATCATCTTCGGGGCGGCGGCGAACATCGTCGCCGGGCTCGCGACGATGGCCTTCGGGATGCTCGACGACCGGGTCGGCCCGAAGCGGGTCATCCTCATCTCCCTGGGCTCCCTCGTCGTCCTCGGCATCGCGATCTTCGTGTTCCACGACGGCGGCAAGGCGGCGTTCTGGCCGATCGGGCTCCTCATGACGGTGTTCGTGGGCCCGGCCCAGGCCGCGTCGCGCAGCTTCCTCGCCCGGCTGATCCCGGAGGGCAAGGGCGGGGAGATCTTCGGCCTCTACGCGACGACCGGCCGCGTCGTCTCGTTCCTCTCGCCGGCGGCCTTCGGCCTGTTCATCGGCCTGGGCGCGCTGGTCACCGGTGCGAAGAACACCCAGTACTGGGGCATCCTCGGCATCGTGCTCATCCTCGCGGCCGGCTTCGTGGTGATGCTGCCCGTCAAGGAGCACGGCGAGCACACCGTCTCCTGACGGGAGGTGCCGGCGACGGGCTCTCAGCCCGCGTACTCCCAGTGCCACGGCTCGGGGAGCGACCCGCCGGCCTCCGCCCAGGACGGGTGGAACCACCCGTAGAGCGGGGCGTTCTGGCGCATCCAGTGGTGCGCCGCCGACCCGAAGTCGTCGACCCCGCCGCAGAGGTCGACCGCGCGGCCGAGCCCGTGCCTGCTCGTGCCCGGGGTCGCCGCGAAGCGGCCGCGGGAGGCCTTGACCGAGATCTGCTGGGCGTACGAGCGGTAGGAGTCGGTGATGCACAGGGGCGTGCCGGTCTGGGCGGCGTAGGCCTGGCTCATCGCGCTGAACGCGGCCGCGGCGCGCGGGGAGAGCTGCTCGCCCGGTGCGCCCCAGACCGGGCACAGCGCGCTCCCGGGGAAGAGGCCGTTGGGGTAGGTGGCGGAGTCCTCGGTGCAGGGCTTGCCGACGTGGGCGGTCTCGACGACCGCGGCGGCGAGCGCGGCCCGCAGCCGCTCGGCCGCGGCCCGGGCCGCGGGGGTGCGAGCGCCGACGAGGGCCCCCGCGATGGGGCCGGCGCGGTTGACCTCGGCCATCTGGAGCTTGCGCAGGGTGCCGATCTTCTCGCGCTGGGCGGCCATCAGGCCGTCGAGCTCGGCCTTGGTCTGCGCGATCTCGTCGCGTGCCGCGGTGGCCTCGGCCTCGGCCTGCTCAGCGGTCGCCGTGAGGCGCACCTGCTCGGCGGTGAGGACCCGGACCTCCTGGAGAGCGCGGGTCCGCTGGTCGGTGAGGTAGGACAGGTCGCCGAGCGGGTCGCCGACGCGGTCGTCGTCGGAGGACATCGCGTCGAGCATCCCGGAGAGGTCGGAGTCGCCCCCACCGCCGGAGTACACGTCGAAGACCCAGCCGCGGACGAGGGCACGGGCCGTCGCGAGCCGCCCCTCCAGCCGGGTGAGGTCGGTGCGTGCCCCGGTCGCCTCCTGGCGCGCCGCGGACTCGGTGTCGGTGGCCGTGGCGAGCTCCTCGAGCACGGCGTTGGAGCGGGCGGACAGCTCGTCCATCCGGCGGGTCTCGGCGGCGACGGCGGAGCTGGACTGCTCGATGAGCGCCGCGAGCCGGGCCGCCTCCGCCACCTGGACCGCGAGGACCGCATCGGACATCGGCGTCGGTTCGTCGGGTTCCGCGTGCCCGCCGTCCGGCCCGGGCCGCGGCACGGTGGGCGGAGAGCTCGGCGACGGGCTGGGGGAGGGGCTCGGGGTGCGGCGCGGGCTCGGGGTGGGCGTCGGGCTCGAGGCCGGGTTCGGCGTCGAGGTGGCGGCCGGGACGGGTGACTGTTCGGTGACCGGGTCGGCCGAGGCCGGGACGGCCAGGAGCACGGCGGCGACGGCGCCCGTCAGCGAGACGGCGATGCCACGGCGGACCCACCCGGTCCCCACCTTCGATGTCCGCACCACGACCCGTTTCCCGTCACGAGGTCTCCGACGAGCGGGGACCGGCGCACGCCCTGCATCGTGCACGTGCGACCACGATAGGCACACCACCGTCGACGCACACGAGGTCTGCTGCAAATGGTCATCCAATCGTCAGCAAGCCCCGCCCCATGCGCCCCACACGTCCCACCCGTCCCAGAGTGGTCGGGTCCTCGACGGCCGTCCACAGGCCGCGCGCCCGGAACCGTCCTCCACAGGGGCGACGCGACCCGTTGCCTCGCCCGGACCGGTGCGGTGGGCTCGGGGCACCCGGCGCCGTGCCGGGGCACGAGCACCAGGGGGTCACCGATGCCCGAGGACGAGAACTCCGTGCGCCTCGTGGGGCGGGTCACCTCGCTCGACGAGCCGCGGTCCCTGCCGAGCGGGGACGTCGTGCACGCGCTGCGCGTCACCGTGACCCGGCCACCGGCCCGGGGACGCGACCGACCGGGCGTCGACACCGTCGACGTCGCGTGCTGGTCCGCCGCCACCCGCAGGGCCGCGGGGCGGCTCACGGTCGGCGCCCGCGTCGAGGTCGACGGGGTGTTGCGTCGCCGGTTCTTCCGCGCGAGCGGGGGCGCCGCGAGCCGGTACGAGGTGGAGGCCGCGCGGATCCGCCGGCTCGCCCGGGAGGAGCCCGGCGCGCCGTGAGAACGGGGGAGCGCCGACGCGGCCCGCGCCCTAGCCTGATCGGCATGCCCGCGCCGGACCCGCCACCGCACGACGCCGACCGCCACGACCTCATCCGCGTCCACGGCGCGCGCGAGAACAACCTCCGGGACGTGAGCGTCGAGATCCCGAAGCGGCGCCTCACGGTGTTCACGGGGGTCTCGGGGTCGGGCAAGAGCTCGCTCGTCTTCAGCACCATCGCCGCCGAGTCGCAGCGGCTCATCAACGAGACGTACAGCGCGTTCGTCCAGGGGTTCATGCCCACCCTGGCCCGGCCCGACGTCGACGTCCTCGACGGCCTCACCACGGCGATCGTCGTCGACCAGGAGCGGCTCGGGGCCAACCCGCGGTCGACGGTCGGCACGGTCACCGACGCGAACGCGATGCTGCGCATCCTCTTCAGCCGTCTCGGGCAGCCACACATCGGGCCGCCCGTGGCCTTCTCGTTCAACATCCCGACCGTCCGGGCCGCCGGCGCGGTCACGGTCGAGCGGGGGGAGGGGCGGACCCGGGCCGAGAAGGTCACCTTCAACCGGCTCGGTGGCATGTGCCCGCGCTGCGAGGGGATGGGCGCGGTGACCGACGTCGACCTCACGGCGCTCTACGACGACACCAGGTCGCTGGGGGAGGGGGCGCTGACCATCCCCGGCTGGTCCATGGACGGGTGGTACGGCCGGATCCTGCGCGGCTCCGGCTACTTCGACATGGACCTGCCGATCCGGCGGTTCTCCAAGCGCCAGCGGCACGACCTCCTGTACCGCGAGGCCACGAAGATCGTGGTCGACGGGATCAACCTCACCTACGAGGGCATCATCCCCAGGATCCAGAAGTCGATGCTCTCCAAGGACCGCGAGGCGATGCAGCCGCACATCCGCGCCTTCGTCGACCGGGCCGTCACGTTCACGACCTGCCCGGACTGCGAGGGCACCCGGCTCGGCCCGGAGGCCCGCTCGTCACGCATCGCCGGGAAGAACATCGCCGACCTGTGCTCGATGCAGATCAGCGACCTCGCCGAGTGGCTGCGCACGCGCGAGGAGCCCTCTGTCGCAACGCTTCTCGCGGGCCTTCAGCACCTCCTCGACTCCTTCGACGCCATCGGGCTGGGCTACCTGTCGCTCGACCGCCCCTCCGGGACGCTGTCCGGGGGAGAGGCCCAGCGCACCAAGATGATCCGCCACCTCGGCTCCTCGCTGACCGACGTCACCTACGTCTTCGACGAGCCGTCGATCGGCCTGCACCCGCACGACATCGAGCGGATGAACGAGCTGCTCCAGCGGCTGCGCGACAAGGGGAACACCGTCCTCGTCGTCGAGCACAAGCCGGAGATGATCGCCGTCGCCGACCACGTCGTCGACCTCGGTCCCGGCGCCGGGACCGAGGGTGGGACGGTCTGCTTCGAGGGAACCGTCGAGGGGCTGCGGGGGAGCGGCACCACGACCGGGAGGCACCTCGACGACCGGGCGGCCCTCAAGGGCACGGTGCGCCGACCGACGGGCACCCTCGAGGTGCGCGGTGCCGACAGCCACAACCTGCGCGACGTCGACGTCGACCTCCCGCTCGGGGTGCTCTGCGTCCTCACCGGCGTCGCGGGCTCCGGGAAGAGCTCGCTGGTCCAGGGGTCCGTCGCGGGGCGCGACGGCGTGGTCGTCATCGACCAGGCGGCGATCAAGGGGTCGCGCCGGAGCAACCCCGCCACGTACACCGGCCTGCTCGAGCCGGTCCGCAAGGCCTTCGCCAAGGCCAACGGCGTCAAGCCGGCCCTGTTCAGCTCCAACTCCGAGGGCGCCTGCCCGGGCTGCAACGGGGCCGGGGTGATCTTCACCGACCTCGGGGTCATGGCGACCGTGGAGACCACCTGCGAGGAGTGCGAGGGCCGGCGGTTCCAGGCCTCCGTCCTCGAGTACACGCTCGCGGGCCGCAGCATCGCGGACGTGCTCGCGATGTCGGTGGCCGAGGCCACGGAGTTCTTCGGCGACGGCGCGGCCCGCACGCCGGCCGCCCACGCGGTGCTCGCACGGCTCACCGACGTCGGCCTCGGGTACCTGACCCTCGGACAGCCGCTCACGACGCTGTCCGGCGGGGAGCGGCAGCGGGTCAAGCTCGCCACCCAGATGGCGGAGTCCGGTGAGGTCTACGTGCTCGACGAGCCGACGACCGGCCTGCACCTCGCCGACGTCGAGAACCTGCTCGGGGTGCTCGACCGTCTCGTCGACGCGGGACGCTCGGTCGTCGTCATCGAGCACCACCAGGCCGTCATGGCCCACGCCGACTGGATCGTCGACCTCGGGCCGGGCGCCGGCCACGCCGGCGGCCGGGTCGTCTTCGAGGGCACGCCCGCCGAAATGGTCGCGGCGCGGTCCACGCTCACCGGGGAGCACCTCGCGGCCTACGTCGCGGGCTGAGACGGGCCCCTCGCGCCCCGCTCGTCAGTACCGCCGATAATCCACATTATGTCATTACGGAGGAGACGGAGCGGGAACAGGGCCTCCCCTCCGTCTCGTTCCTGCTGACGTGAGCACCCCTCCGGCGCCCGCACGGCCGACGTCGTCGAACAACAGCTCCCCGTCCTGCGCGGCCTTCCCGCGGCACCCGGTACCGAGGCCCCGGACCTCGTGACGGTACCGGTCGGTTCCAACGACCTCTTCGCCGGCGGCGGCCACCGCGAGCGGCCCCCGGACGAGTTCGGCCGGCTGGTGGGGGCACCCAGGGGGCTCCGGCGTCGCGACGCTCCCCCAACCTTCCCCGAACTTCTTTCCACCCCAACGACCAGCTGACCCCTCACCCCTCCCCCGCCGGCGGGGTGGAGAACGCGACGTCGGCGGCGTCGACAACGGCGGCTCGCCGGCCGGGCGCGTCCTGGAACCGCCAGTAGAGGTTGGTGTGGGCGATGACGTCGGCGGGCGGGGGTGCACCCCAGTCGGACTTGTCGCCCGTGGTGTGGGCGTCGCCGACGAGTGTCACGTCGTAGCCGCGGGTGAAGGCGCCGTGGATGGTCGAGCGCACGCAGGCGTCGGTCTCGGCCCCGGTGATGACGAGGTGGTCCACCCCCGCCGCCGCGAGGATGCGGGCGAGGTCGCCGTCACGGTCGACCGCGCCGTCGACCACCCCGTTCTGGACGTCGATGACGAGCAGCGCCGTGCCGCCCCTGCCGTCGATGGTGCTCATACCCCGCTCCTGCCGGTCGATGACGTGATGCCATCTGACGCTAGGGCCAGGCACCGACACCGTCGAGGCCGCCTGCGGGTTGACAGGCTCTCGACGGCTGTCTACTTTCATAGTTGGTTAATAAACGCCTATGGAAAGTGCATGGTCATGTCGACAGACGCTCCGGCCGTACCGCTCGACGAGGCGCGACTCGACGAGACCTTCGCGGCGCTCGCGAACTCGACGCGGCGCGCGATCCTCGCCCGCCTCGCCGCCGGGGAGGCGAGCGTCAACGACCTCGCCGCACCCTTCGACCTGACGTTGCCCGCGATCTCCAAGCACATCAAGGTCCTCGAGCAGGCGGGGCTGGTCACGCGCGGTCGCCGGGCGCAGTTCCGACCCTGCACCATCGCCGCCGCACCCCTCGCCCGGGTCGCGGACTGGACCGACCAGTACCGGCACATCTGGGACGACCGTTTCGACCGCATGGACGACTACGTCCAGAGCCTCCAGAAGTCCGACACGACAGAGGAAGACCGATGACCGACACCCAGGACGTCCGGATCGAGCGCACCTTCGACGCCCCGATCGAGCTGATCTGGGCGATGTGGACCGACGCCGAGCACTTCGCCGGCTGGTACGGCCCGATGGGCGCCACGATCCCGCGGGCCGAGATGGACGTGCGCGTGGGCGGCCGGCGGCACATCGCCATGGAGGTTCAGACCCCGGGCGGTCCGAGGCAGATGTTCTTCGTCGGGGAGTACCGGGAGGTCGTCCCCAGGACCCGCCTCGTGTACACCGAGAGCCTGGCCGACGCAGACGGCCGCGCGCTCACCGCCGAACAGCTGGGGATGCCCGCCGGAATGCCGACGGACACCTCGATCGTGGTCGAGCTGACCGATCTCGGGGACCGCACGGCAATGGTCCTGACCCACGTCGGCGTGCCCGCCGACTCCCCCGGTGGTCAGGGCTGGGCAACGGCGATCGATTCGATGGACAGCCGGGTCGCCGAGCTCTCGGGGCGCAACGACACGGTGTGACGGCGACACGGTGTGACGGCGACACGGTGGGACGGCCGACCGCAGGGGGCGGCGGGGTCAGAGCACCTTGGAGAGGAAGCTCTGCGTCCTTTCGTGCTGGGGGTTTCCGAGCACCTCGGCCGGGTCACCCTGCTCGACGATCACCCCGCCGTCCATGAACACGAGGTTGTCACCGACCTCACGGGCGAAGCCCATCTCGTGGGTGACGACCATCATCGTCATCCCCTCGGAGGCGAGGTCCTTCATGACGTCGAGGACGTCCCCGACGAGCTCGGGGTCCAGCGCCGACGTCGGCTCGTCGAAGAGCATGAGGTCGGGCTCCATCGACAGCGCCCGGGCGATGGCGATCCGCTGCTGCTGACCACCGGACAGGTGCGCCGGGTAGGCGTCCTCCCGGTCAGCCAGGCCGACCCGCTCGAGGTTCTTGCGCGCGATGTCGACCGCGTCGTCCTTGCTCCGCTTCTTGACCTTCGTCTGGGCGATCGTGAGGTTGTCCAGGACGGTGAGGTGCGGGAAGAGGTTGAACTGCTGGAAGACCATGCCGATCCGGCTGCGCAGCTCGTCGAGGTTGACGTCGGGGTCGGTGACCTCGACACCCTCGACGAAGATCTTGCCCGACGTGGGCTCCTCGAGCCGGTTGACGCAGCGCAGCAGGGTCGACTTGCCCGACCCCGACGGCCCGATGACGCACACGACCTGCCCGGCGTCGACGTGGAAGTCGATCCCCGTGAGCACCTGGTTCTCACCGAAGTACTTGTGCAGCTCCTGGATGTCGATGGCCGGAGCGTTCTTGTCGACGGAGATCTCGGACATCAGCGGGCCTTGTCGGCTTGGGCCTCCATGCGCCTCACGACGATGGACAGCGGGATGGTGATGATGAGGTAGCTGAGCGCGACCGCGAAGAGCGGCGTGAGGTTGACGTACTGCGTCAGGTTCCGCCGTCCGAAGTCGGTCAGCTCGCTGTCGGCGAGGCCCAGCCCGATGACGTACACGAGCGAGGAGTCCTTCGTGAGCAGGATCAGCTCGTTGGTGAGCGGCGGCAGGATGATGCGGAACGCCTGCGGCACGACGATCGAGATCATCGCCCGCGAGTGCGTCATCCCGAGCGAGCGTGCCGCCTCCATCTGCCCCTTCGGCACCGCCTGGATGCCGGCGCGGATCGTCTCGGCCATGTAGGCCGCCCCGACGAGGCCCAGGGCCACCGTCACGACACCCAGCGTCCCTCCGGGGAGGACCCTCCCGGGGAAGGCGACGGGCAGGCCGTAGTAGAAGCCGATGAAGACGATCAGCGCCGGCACACCGCGGAAGAACTCGACGAAGGTCGTCGACAACCACCGGTACGGCCCGACCGAGGACAGCCGCATGAGCGCCAGGATGAGCCCGAGGACCAGCCCGAACGCAAAGGCGCACGCGGTGTACATGACCGTGTTCTTCAGCGCGATCGTGAAGATCTCCGGGAAGAGCTTCGGGAGGATCTCACCGTTGAAGAACTGCTCCCGCAAGGTGCTCCAGTCGGCCGTGAACACGACCGCGAGGAGGATGACGGCGAGGAAGCCGTACTGGACACGCTGGCTCAGGATGGATCGCCGGCGAGGGGACATCGCCATGTCAGGCTCCTCGGGTCATGCGGGAGGTGCGGTCGGGGTCGCTCACGTGGTCCGAGCCGGTCACTTGCTCTTGGGGGCGTCCCCGAACCAGGTCTTGTAGATCTCGTCGTAGCTGCCGTCGGCCTTGGCGTCGGCGATCGCCTTGTTCGCCGAGGCCAGCAGCTCGGGGTTCGAGTCCTTCTTCACCGCGAAGCCGTACTGCTCACCGGTGGCGAACTCGGCCGTGACGAAGGTGTCGGGGTTCTTCTTGGCGTAGTCGAGCAGCGGGCCGTTGTCCTGGATGATCGCGTCGATCTGGCCGCTCTTGACCGCGGAGGTCTGGAGGCCGAGGTTCTCGAAGGCCTTGATGGTGACGCCCTCCGGCGCGTTCTCGGTGGCGTACTTCTCACCGGTGGTGCCGGTCATGGCGCCGAGCGACTTGCCCTTGAGCGCCTCGAGGGAGTCCAGGCTCTTGTCCTTGGTGAGCAGCGCCTGGGTGGCGTCGAAGTAGGGGTCGGTGAAGTCGATGGCCTTGGCGCGGGCCTCGGTGATCGTCATGCCGGCCGCGGCGATGTCGCACTTGCCGGAGTTGAGGGCCTGGCCGGACTGGATGCCCTCGAAGCCGATGACGACGATCGCCATCTCGAGCTTGTTCTCCTCGGCCACCTTCTTCATGAGGTCCATGTCGAAGCCGACGATCTCGTTGCCCTGCTCGAACTCGAACGGCTCGTAGGGCAGGGAGGTGCAGACGGTCAGCTTGCCCGGGGTGATCAGGTTGGCGCCGCTGCTGCTGGTGGTCGTCTCGGTGGCGCAGGCGGCGAGCGAGAGCGCGAGAGCGCCTGCGGCGATGGTCGAGGTCATGGAGCGCGTGTTCATGTCCAGCACCCTAGGTGCGAGAGCGGTTCAGGTCACGCACATCTGTGTTTCATCTGGGAAACATCCGAGGGATGCCGCGGCCCGCGACCCCGACCGCTGGGCGCCCCCCACACGGCGCGCCCCGTACCCTGTGGGGCGATGCAGTGCGACTACTTCGACGCCGGGGCGTGCCGGTCCTGCACCCTCATGGGGGTTCCCTACGGCGCGCAGCTCGCCGACAAGGAGGGACACGTCCGGGACGTCCTCGCACCGTTCGCCGCGGACCTCGCGTGGCTGCCCCCGGTGGCCTCCCCCGCCTCGCACTTCCGCAACAAGGCCAAGCTCGTCGTCGCCGGGCGGGCCGGCCGGCCGACGTTCGGCATCCTCGACGCGCAGGGCCGCGGGGTGGACCTGCGGCGCTGCGGGCTCTACGAGCCGGGGCTGTCCGCCACCTTCGACCCGCTGCACCGGGTGGTGCGCGACCACGGCATCGAGCCGTACGACGTCCCCGCGCGGCGGGGTGAGCTCAAGCACGTCATCGTGACCCACTCCCCCGACGGCGAGCACCTCGTGCGCTTCGTCGTGCGCTCCGAGGCCGGGCTCGCGGCGGTGCGCGCGGCGGTTCCCGACGTGCTCGCCGCGGTCCCCTCCGCCCGCGTGGTGACGGTCAACCTCCACCCCGAGCACAAGGCCGTCCTCGAGGGCGAGACCGAAGTGGTCCTCACCGAGCAGTCGCTCCTGCCGGTGCGGCTCGAGGACGTGACCCTCCACCTCGGCCCCCGGGCCTTCTTCCAGACGAACACGGCCGTCACCCGTCAGCTCTACGCCCAGGCCCGGTCGTGGGCCGATGCCCTCTCCCCCGCCTCCGTCACGGACCTCTACTGCGGCGTCGGTGGCTTCGCCCTGCACCTCGCGGCGCCGGGACGGCGGGTCACCGGTGTCGAGTCCGCGGTCGACGCGGTCGACGCCGCAACCACCTCCGCCGCGCAGATGTCGCAGCGGGTGCCGGGGCTCGACGTCACCTTCACCGCCGGCGACGCCACCGAGGAGGTCCCCGGCGACCCCGAGCTCGTCGTCGTCAACCCGCCCCGGCGCGGCATCGGGCCCGGGCTGGCCGCACGTCTCGAGGCCTCCGACGCCTCCCACGTCATCTACTCCAGCTGCAACGTCGACACCCTTGCGCGCGACCTCGCCGCGATGCCGAGCCTGCGCCCGGTGCAGGGGCGGGTCGTCGACATGTTCCCGCAGACCCGGCACGTGGAGACCGCGCTGCTGCTCCGCCGCGAGCCCCCGGACCCGGCGCTCACCACGCCTTAACAGTGCCTTGACGCCCGCTTGAGGCACGTGTCCCCCCGGACTCCTACCGTCGTCCCAGCAGGGAGATGGTGAAGGAGTCGCCGTGGACCTCGGGTCACGCAGGGGCGGCGCCAGTGTGCCGGGAGGCGGTGCCGCCCGCCGTCGCATGGCTCCGGTGCTCTGGGCCGTGCTCGTCGTCGTGGGAGTCGCCGTCCCCGTGTGGGCGCTCTACTCGACCCCGGACGGCGCGCACCGGGGGGTCTGGCGGGTCACCTCGCTCGTCGCCGCCCTCGGGGCGGCCTCGCTGCTCGTGCTCACCTTCCTGCTGCCGAGCCGGTTCCGGCCCCTCACCGGCTACCTCGGGGTCGAGCGCCTGCTCCGCAGCCACCGCGCGCTGGCGCTCACGGCCGTCGCCCTCGTGGTGCTCCACGTCCTCGACGTCGTGCTCCGACCCGGGTCGGGACTCGCCGTCCTCGACCTGCGCACGGCCCCGCCCCGGGTCTGGGCCGCGAGCGTCGCGACGCTCGCGCTGTTCGCCCTCGTCGGGCTCGGCATGAGCCGGCGCCGGCGCCGACCGCGTTACGAGGGGTGGCGGCTGGCCCACGTGCTGCTCGCGAACATCGCCCTCGTCGCCACCGCCCTGCACGTCCTCTGGCTCCAGGACCTCACCCGGTTCCCGGAGGCCCGGGCGTGGTTCGTCGGGCTCGCGATCCTCATGCTCGCGGCCCTCGCCTTCCGGTGGGTCTGGCGACCGCTGCGCTCCTACCGCTACCGGTACGTCGTCGACGAGGTGCGCCGGGCGTCGCCGACCGCGGTCACCCTCGTGCTGCACGCCACCGGCCACCGGGGCGTCCAGTTCCGCCCCGGCCAGTTCGCGTGGCTGAAGATCGGCACCTCGCCCTTCGTCTTCGAGGAGCACCCGTTCACGATCGCGTCGGCGGCCACCGAGCCGTGGCGCAAGGAGTTCACGATCCGCGGACTCGGTGACTTCAGCGAGCTCGTCGCGGGGCTCAAGCCGGGGCGGCGCGTCTTCCTCGACGGCCCGCACGGCTCCTTCACCCTCGACGGCCTGGCCTCGGACCGCTTCGTGTTCATCGCGGGTGGGGTCGGGATCACCCCGATGCTCAGCATGCTGCGGACGCTCGCGGCACGCGGCGACCGGCGGCCGGTCCTGCTCGTCGTCGCGGGGCGCACCGCCGACGAGCTGCTCCACCGGTCCGACGGGGAGCACCTCGAGGACTCCCTCGACCTGCACGTCATCGAGATCCTCGAGGAGCCGCCGGAGGACTGGGACGGCGAGGTCGGGCGGTTCACCCAGGACACCCTGGACCGGGCCCTGCCCCGCCGGCGCGCCCGGGAGCACGTCGATGTCTTCATCTGCGGGCCGGGGCCGATGGTCGCGGCCGCCACCCGGATCGTCAGTGACCACGGCATCCCGTCGAACCGCATCCACACCGAGCTCTTCGACGTCGTCTGACCCTAGGCTCGGCCCATGACGTTCTCGATCGCCGCCCGCGACGGCGAGGCCTGGGGCGTGGCCGTCGCCAGCAAGTTCCTCGCCGTCGGCTCGGTGGTGCCCCGGGTCGTCCCCGGCGTCGCCGCCATCGCCACCCAGGCCATGGCACGGGTCGCCTACCTCGACGAGCTCGAGGACGCGCTCGCCGCCGGGGCAGACGCCCGGGTGGCGCTCGAGCACGCCACGGCGGGCGACCCCGGCCGGGAGGACCGCCAGGTCGGCGTCGTCGGGCCGCGCGGCGCGGCGACCCACACGGGCGCGGGCTGCCTCACCTGGGCCGGGGGTGTCACCGGCGCCGACGGGGAGACCGCCTACGCCATCCAGGGCAACATCCTCACCGGTGCGGAGGTGGTCGAGGCGATGGAGTCGGCGTGGCACGCGCAGGCGGGGGCACCGCTCGACACGCGGCTCCTGGCGGTGCTGCTCGCCGGGGACGCCGCGGGCGGGGACTCCCGGGGCCGGCAGAGCGCCGCCCTGCTCGTCCGCGCGCCCGGTGCGGGCTACGACGCCGCAGGGGTGCTGGCCGACCTACGGGTCGACGACCACCCGGACGCCCCGGTCGAGCTCGCCCGGCTGCACGGCCTGTCGACGCTCTACTTCGGCACCGCCGAGGAGGTGCTGCCGCTCACCGGCCCGCTCCGCGAGGAGGTGGCCGCGCTGCTCGCCGCGGCCGGTCGCACCGGGCCCGTCGAGGAGGCGCTCGAGGCGTGGATGGGCGAGGTCAACCTCGAGAACCGGCACTCGCACGGGGGCATCGACACCCGCGTGCTCGGCGTGCTCCGGGGCGGGTCCACCGGCTGAACGGTCCTGCCCACGCCCCGTGCCCGGACCCTTTACCCACTCCTGACACGGGGCAGGCCCCACCGTGACCCATCCGCTCCTACCGTGGACCGTGGTGGCAACCCCCGCGCCGACCTGGCCGGCACCCGTCCCGGTGTCGTCCGTCCTCCCCCTCCGGCTCGGCGCCCGGCGGAACCACCGCTGCGTCTCGGCGCCGGAGGGCTCACCGGCGCCGAGACGCGCACCGCGCTCCGGCCCGGGCGGTTACCGGGTCGGCCAGGAGCCGGTGCCCTGGCGGACGACCTCGCCGGCGGGCTCGGTCGTGAAGTCGACGACCGTCGTGGGCTCGGTGCCGCACTCCCCCGAGTCGAGGACGACGTCGACGACGTGGTCGAGCGCCTCCTTGACGAGCCAGCCGTCGGTCATCGGCTCGGTCTCACCCGGCAGGATGAGCGTGGAGGACAGCAGCGGCTCGCCGAGCTCGGCGAGCAGGGCGCGCACCACCGGGTGCTCGGGGATGCGCACCCCGACCGTCCGCTTCTTGGGGTGGAGCAGCCGGCGGGGCACCTCGTGGGTCGCCGGGAGGATGAACGTGTAGGGACCCGGGGTCGCGGCCTTGACCGCGCGGAACACGTGGTTGTCGACGTGCACGAGCTGGCCGAGCTGGGCGAAGTCCCGGCAGACGAGGGTGTAGTGGTGCCGGTCGTCGAGCCGGCGGATGGTGCGGATCCGGTCCTTGGCCTGCTGGTCCCCCATGAGGGCACCGAGCGCGTAGCCCGAGTCGGTGGGGTACGCGACGAGCCCGCCCTCGCGCAGGGACGCCACGGTCTGCGCGATCGCACGCGGCTGGGGGTCGACCGGATGGACGTCGAGGTAGCGGGCCACCTGCCCAGCGTAGGTCCCGGCCCCGGTGTGCGGCGAGGTGTCCCCTCAGGGTCGCCGCAGGCCCTGCGACCACAGCTCGGTGGTCTGGACCACCCAGAACGCCGCGAACAGGGTGATGAGGACGACCTCGACCCACAGCACGAGGGCCGACGAGCCGGTCGCGAGGCTGACCGCGACGGTCACGACGAGCGCGACGAGCATGAGGGTCGAGATGGTGCGGTAGGTGGCCACGAAGCGCTGGGTCCGGGCGGGTGGGGCCCCCGCCCGGGCCGAGGCGCCGGCGTCGCGGCCGTTGAGCCAGACCACCGCGACGATGCAGATGAACATCGGGACGGCCGCGAAGCCGTGGGCGTGCTCGAGGAAGGTGTCGCGGGAGACGTAGAACCACACCGCTCCCCCGCCGAGCAGGACCATCGTCCCGGCGAGGCCGAGCCGGTCCCACCGGCCGAGGCCGGCCGCCCCGGCCTGCTGCCGTGCGATGACGACGGCGACGACCCCGACGAGCGCCCCGGCGACGAAGAGCGCCTGCATGTTGTTGGCGACCCGGCCGGGGACGTCGGCCACGACGAAGGGAGCCGAGCGGCAGACCCCGGCGTCCGGCGTCGGCACGAAGGCGACGCCCGGGGCGAGCATGCCGGCGACGTTGAGCAGGACGTCCTCGGCCTCGGTGTTCCCCTTGAGCGCGATGAGGCAGATGCCCATCGTGAGGAGCACGCCGACGAACACCGACTGGGCGGGGGTGTAGTAGTACGCGCTGATCGAGCCCTGGACACAGCGGCGGCCCGTGGCCCCCCACTCGAGGACGACGGCCGCGAAGAGCAGGACGACGATCGCCACGAGGGCGAGCCGCAGGTACCGGTACGTCTTCACGGCTCCCAGGGCCGGGTCGGGTTCCATCGTCGGCTCCTTCGTCGTCACGTCACGTCGTCCCTCAGGAGGCCGGTCGGCCGCTCCCGATACCTCAGTCCTCGCGGTAGCCCACCGGGGCGCCGCGCTGCACGGTGCGCGAGACGGTGCAGAGCCGGTCCCGGCTCTGCCCGATGGCCCGCGGCAGCCGCTCCCGCGCCCGGTCACCGTCCTCGCCCTCGGGGAAGCGGACGCGGAAGGTGATCTCGATGTCGCCGAGGTGGTTCCCGCCGTCGTCCCTCCGCTTCTCCCCCTCGGCGTCGACGTCGAAGGACACCGGTTCGGCGAGGCGGCTGGTGATGAAGTCGACGTCCGTGGCGCTGCACGCGGCCATCGCGGTGAGGAAGAGCTCGACCGCGGTGAACTCCGCGGACTCCCCTCCCCCGCCGACGCGGAGGGTTCCGCCCCGGACGTTGGTCACCTCGTAGAGCCCCTTCTCGAGCCGGGTCATGGAGACGCTGCGGTGCCCGAGCCCGGTCCCTCCGGTCGAGGGCGGCTGGTTGCTCATCGATCACTCCACTTCGTCGCGATGGCGCGGACGACCTCGAGGTCGCGCCACGTCGTGGTCAGGCCCGTCAGCTTCTCGATCCGGGCGTTGGTGAGGCTGCTGCGGTGGAACCCGTTGCCGAGCTCGGCGAGGACGCCGCCGGTCACCGCCCGGGCCCGTTCGCCGTCCCGGTCCCACGCGTCGAGCACGGCGGCCGCTGCCGGCGGGACGGGACCGTCGGCCACGGCGAGGTACCGCCTGGGCGACCCGGGCAGCAGCGCCGGCACCGCGTCGACCTCCTCGAGGAGGGCCGCGAGGCCGTCCGGCGTGCGGGCGATGCACGGGATGTCGAACCCGGCCCAGGCCGAGAGCACGCTCCGCATCTCGGTGGCGACGGCGGCCGGGGAACGGCGCCGGCTGGAGACGGCCACGTTGCCGGACTGGATGTGGGTCTCGACGTCGGTGAAGCCGGCCGCGGTGAGGGCCGCGCGCAGCTCGGCCATCTTCACGAAGCGGCCGCCGACGTTGACGGCGCGGAGGAGGACGACGTAGCCGGGCACGCGCTCATCCTGTCAGTCGGCGGTGACGGGGTCAGGGCACCGGCCAGGTGTGGACGGGCTCGTTGGTCGCCATGTGCTCGGCGTACCGCTCGACCATCCGGCGCAGCGCCTCGCGCCGGTCCAGACCCTCGGCCTCGAAGTGGGTGACGGTGCGGGTCTGCCACTCGGCGCCGTTGAGGCCGGTCGTGGCCCGACCCTCGATGATGCCGAGGAACCGCTCCCGGACCGCGTCCGAGACGCCCCACGCCTTGAGCCCCTCGTGGGCCATCGGGAGCAGGTGGCGCAGGACGAGCTCGTCGGCCGAGACCTCGCCGAACCCGGGCCAGTAGACGCGCGCCTCGATGCCGTCGCGCGCGGCGCGCACGAAGTTCTCCTCGCACGCCGCGAAGCTCATCTTCGTCCACACCGGGCGGTCGGCCGCCGCGAGCATCCGGACGGCGCCGTAGTAGAACGCGGCGTTGGCCAGCACGTCGGCGATCGTCGGCCCGGCGGGCAGGACCCGGTTCTCGACCCGCAGGTGCGGGGTCCCGCTGACGATGTCGTAGATGGGCCGGTTCCAGCGGTACACCGTGCCGTTGTGCAGGCGCAGCTCCGCGAGCTCGGGCGCGATGCCGGCCTCGAGCTTGGCCATGGGGTCCTCGTCGGTGACCTCGGCGAGCAGGGTCGGGAAGTACCGGACGTTCTCCTCGAAGAGGTCGAAGATCGAGGTGATCCACCGTTCGCCGAAGAACACGCGGGGCCGGACGCCCTGGTTCTTCAGCTCGACCGGGCGGGTGTCGGTGGACTGGCTGAACAGCTCGATGCGCGTCTCGGCGTGGAGGCGCTTGCCGAAGAAGTACGGCGAGTTCGCGGCCATCGCGACCTGCACCGACGAGATGGCCTGTGCGGCGTTCCAGTGGTTCGCGAAGTCGTGCGGGGCCACCTGGAGGTGCAGCTGCACCGACGTGCACGCCGACTCGGGCGCGATGGAGCTGCAGTACGTCGCGACCCGCTCACCCGTCGGCCCCTCGATGTCGAGGTACACGTCCTCCCCGCGGGCGAGCACGATGGAGTCGTTGAGGGCCGTGTAGCGGTTGTTCTCGCTGATCCAGTCGCCCTCGTAGTGCTCCGGCATGATCGTCGGGAGGATGCCGATCGCGACGAGCTTCGAGCCGACCCGGCGGGCGGCGGCGTCGGCGGCGTTGAGGCTGGCCCGCAGGTCGCGCTCGAGATCGAGCGCGGCGTCACCGGGCAGCGGCATCGGCGGGACGTTGAGCTCGATGTTGTAGCGCGCGAGCTCGGTCTGGTAGCCGGGGTCGGCGATCGCCTCGAGGACCTCGGCGTTGTGGAAGTGCGGCTGCTGGTGCTCGTCGACGAGGTTGAGCTCGATCTCCAGGCCGGTCATCGGCCGGTCGAACTCGAACGAGCTCGTCGTGAGCATCCGCTCGAAGACGTCGAGGTTCTGCCGCACCTTCTCGCGGTAGCGCTGGCGCTGCTCGCGCGTGTAGCTCTGCGCCGTGACCTCGGCTCCCATGACGACAACCAACCACATCGGGAGGTGTCGCGGTAGCCGCAGCCGCGTTTCGGTCACCGGGTCTGTCGGTCTGCTCTCCTAGCGTGGGTCCCGTGCGGTTCCTCCACAGCTCCGACTGGCACCTGGGGCGCTCGTTCCACGGTGTCGGGCTCCTCGGGGCCCAGGCGGCGTACCTCGACCACCTCGTCGAGGTGGTCCGTACCGAGGGCGTCGACGCCGTCCTCGTCAGCGGGGACGTCTACGACCGCGCCCTCCCTGCCCCGGACACCGTGGCCCTGCTCTCGCAGACGCTCGAGCGGCTCGTCGACGCGGGGGCGCAGGTCGTCCTCTCCAGCGGCAACCACGACTCGGCGATCCGCCTCGGGTTCGCCTCCGGGCTGCTCGAGCGCTCCGGGGTCCACATCCGCACCGACGTCTCGGGCATCGGCCGGCCGGTGCTCCTCGGCGACGTCGCGGTGCACCCCCTCCCCTACCTCGAGCCGGCCCTGGTCGCCGACGCCCTCGGCGCCACCGAGCGCACGCACGCCGCGGTGCTGCGCGCCGCCCTCGAGCGCGTCCGGGTCGACGCCGCGACCCGGGGCGGGCACACCGTGGTCATGGCGCACGCGTTCGTCTCCGGCGGCGTCTCCAGCGACTCCGAGCGCGACATCTCGGTCGGGGGCGTGTCCGCCGTGCCGGTCGAGGCCTTCGACGGGATCGACTACGCCGCGCTCGGGCACCTCCACGGCCGCCAGCGGGTCTGCGAGACCGTGCGCTACAGCGGGTCGCCGGTCGCGATGTCGTTCAGCGAGTGGCAGCACCACAAGGGTGGGCTGCTCGTCGACCTCGGCGGCGCCACGCCCCGCGTCGAGGAGGTCGACGCCCCGGTCGAGCGGCCGCTCGCCGTGCTGCGCGGCTCCCTCGAGGACGTCCTCGCCGACCCCCGGCACACGGCGGCCGAGTCGGCGTGGTGCCAGGTCACCCTCACCGACGCCGCCCGTCCGCTCGGGGCCATGGAGCGCCTGCGCCGCCGCTTTCCCCACACCCTCGAGCTGCGGTTCGAGCCGGAGGGTGGGGCGGTGCCGCTGCGCCCGTACGCCGCCCGCGTCGCCGCCGCGTCCGCGGTCGACGTGTGCTGCGACTTCCTCGGCCACGTCCGCGCCGGCCGGGCGGCCGACGACGACGAGCGGGCCCTGCTCGGTGAGGCCGTCGAGGCCGCCCGGGTGGCCCGTGGGGTCACCGACGACGAGGGCGTCGCCGCGCGCGCCACGGGGGCCGCGTGAGGATCCACCGGCTCGAGGTCGAGGCGTTCGGTCCGTTCGCCGAGCGGGTGGTCGTCGACGTCGACGACGTGTCCGCCGCCGGGCTCTTCCTCGTCCACGGCCCGACGGGCTCGGGCAAGACCAGCCTGCTCGACGCCGTCTGCTTCGCCCTCTACGCCGACGTCCCGGGGGCACGCCGCAAGCAGGCCCTCCGCAGCGACCACGCGGCGCCGCTCGCCGTGCCCCGGGTCGTCCTCGAGGTCACCGTCGGCGGCCGGCGGCTGCGCATCACCCGCTCGCCCGAGTGGCACCGGCCCAAGAAGCGGGGTGGCGGCACCACCCGGGTCCAGCCGTCGGTCGTGCTCGAGGAGCTGCGTGCCGGGCGCTGGGAGGCCCTGAGCACCCGTCACGACGAGGTCGCCGACGTCGTCAAGGACGTCCTCGGCATGGGGATGACGCAGTTCTCCACCGTCGTGCTGCTCCCCCAGGGCGACTTCGCCGCGTTCCTGCGGGCCACCCCCGAGGACCGGCGCGAGATCCTCGAGCGGCTCTTCGACATCAGCGTCTACTCCGACGTCGAGCAGTGGCTGGCCGACGCGCGCCGCGACGGCGCCGCGGCCCTCGACACCGCGCGGCAGTCCCTCGAGCACGACCTCGTCCGTCTCGACGACGCCCTCGGGTCGCTCCCCCGCCCCACCGACGACGAGGACGGTCCGACCCTGGCGGAGACCTCCGTCGACGCGCTGCCGGACCGGCTCGCCGAGGTCGCCGCGGCCCTCGCGGACCGCCTCACCACGTCCCTCGCAGCCCTCGACGCCGCCGAGGGCGTCGAGGCCCGCGCGCAGCAGGTGCTGGCCGCGGCGCGCGACACCGCGGCCCACCGCCGCCGCGGCGAGCAGGCGCGCGAGCGGCTCGCCGCACTCGACACGGAGGCCGAGGACCAGGCGCGGCGTGCCCAGGCACTCGACGCCGCCGACCGTGCCGCGCGGGTGCGGGGCCACCTCGCGGCGCTCGACCGGCTGCGGCGCGAGGCCGACGAGCGGTCGGCCGAGGCCGACCGGCGCCGGGCCGAGGTCCGCGCCGTGGGCGTCGCCCTCGGGGACGCTCCCGCGCGCGCGCTCGCCGACCGGGCCGCCGCCCTCGACGACGCCGCGGCCGCCGTCGAGCGTGACGCCGCAACCGCCCGCGACCTCGCCACGGCCCTGGAGCACGGCACGACCCGCCGCGCCGCCGTCGAGGCTCGTTGCGCGGAGCTCACGGCAGACCTCCCGGCCGCTCGGGAGGCACTCGCCGCCGCCGAGAAGGAGGTCGCCCGGCTGTCGGTCGGCGGCTCCCGGGTCGAGGACCTGGTCGCGGCCGTCGCCGAGCAGCAGCGCCGGGTCATGCTGCTCGACGAGGTGGATGCCGACCTGGCCCGGGCCGAGACGCTCGAGCCGGAGCTGCTCGCGGCGCGCGACGAGCTCTCGTCCCGCCTCGCCGCGCTCATCGCCCTCCAGCAGCGGCGCCTCGACGAGATGGCCGCCGAGCTGGCCACCGGCCTCTCCGACGGCGCGCCCTGCCCCGTGTGCGGCGCCACCGAGCACCCCGAGCCGGCCGTCGCGGCGTCCCCGGTCACCGCCGCCCAGCTCGACACCGCCGAGGCGGAGGTCGGCCTCGCCCGCGCGCGGGTGACCGACCTCGAGGGCGAGGTCGGTGCCCTCACGGCCGCCGTACGCACCCGACGGGAGGTGCTCGACGGCGCGACGCGAGCGGAGGTCACCGCGGCGTCGCAGGACGCCGGGCGCCTCCTCGAGCAGGCTCGTGAGTCCGCGGGGCTCCTGACCCGCGCCACCGCCGCCCTGGAGCGGCAGCGGTCCGCCGTCGACGCGCAGACCGCCGAGATCGAACAGCTCGGCGCCACCCTGGCGGCCCTCGACGAGCGGCTCGCGGAGGTGCGGCACGAGGCCGAGGCCACCGGCGCACGGCTCGAGGCGGACCTCGCCGCCCACGCGGAGTGCCCCTGTGGCGGCTCGGACCCACGGCAGCACCAGCGCGTCCGTCGGGCGCTCACCGACCTCGCCGGGGCCGAGGAGTCCCTCGCCGACGCGCAGCAGCGGCTCGCGGAGGCCGACGGCGACCTGCGCGCCGCGCTCACCGAGGCCGGCTTCGACGATGCGGCGGCCGCCACCTCCGCCCTGCTCCCGGTCGGTGACGCCGACCGGCTCCGCGACGCCGTCCTGGCGCACGACCGCGACCGTGCCGCCGCCACCGCCGTGCTCGCCGAGGAGGCCGTCGCGGCCTCCCTCGCAGCCGACCCCGACGACCTCCCCGGGCTCGAGGAGCAGCTCGCGGCCGCCCGCCGCACCGTCCTCACCGCGAACGCCGAGCACGATGCCCTCGGCCGGGCCTCCCGTGCCCTCGACCGGCTCCGCCCGACCCTCGAGGCGGCCTGCACCGACGTCGCCGGGCTGGCGCAGCGGCAGGGGCGGATCCGCGAGCTCGCCGACACCGTCGGGGGCACCGGGGGGGACAACACCCTGCGGATGCGGCTCACCTCGTTCGTGCTCGCCGCCCGCCTCGAGAAGGTCGCGGCGCTGGCCAACGAGCGGCTCGCCGTGATGGGGGGCGGGCGCTACCTCCTCGAGCACAGCGACGACCGGGCGGCGCGCGGCGCACGCTCCGGCCTCGGGCTCCGGGTCCTCGACCAGTGGACCGGTCGGGCCCGCGACACCGCCTCGCTCTCCGGCGGCGAGTCGTTCATGGCCTCGCTCGCCCTCGCCCTCGGCCTGGCCGACGCCGTGCGCGAGGAGGTCGGCGGCCTCGACCTCGGCACCCTCTTCATCGACGAGGGCTTCGGGAGCCTCGACGACGACAGCCTCGAGCAGGTGCTCACGGTGCTCGACGGCCTCCGCGAGGGCGGGCGCGCCGTCGGCGTCGTCAGCCACGTCGCCGACCTGCGGGCCCGCATCCCCCACCAGGTCGTCGTGACCAAGGGCGCCGCCGGCAGCTCGGTGGCCGTCCGGGCCGGCGACGCCGCGCCGGCCGCCTGAGCCGGCTCAGTCCTCGAACGCCTCCGGGGCGGGGCACGAGCACACGAGGTGCCGGTCGCCGTACGCACCGTCGATGCGCCGCACCGGCGGCCAGTACTTCGACGAGGCGTCGACCCCGTCCGGGAAGGCCGCCGTGCGCCGGTCGTAGGGGTGGTCCCACTCGCCGGCCAGCGAGGCGGCCGTGTGGGGGGCGTGCCGCAGCACGCTGTCCGCGGCGGAGACCGCCCCGGACCCGACCTCGTCGATCTCGCGGCGGATGGCGATCATCGCGTCGCAGAACCGGTCGAGCTCCCCGAGGTCCTCGCTCTCGGTGGGCTCGACCATGAGCGTGCCGGCCACGGGGAAGGACATCGTCGGGGCGTGGAAGCCGTGGTCGATGAGCCGCTTGGCGACGTCGTCGACGCTCACCCCCGTCTCCTTCGTGATGCCGCGCAGGTCGAGGATGCACTCGTGGGCGACGAGCCCGTCGGTGCCGGAGTACAGCACCGGGTAGTGGTCGCGCAGGCGCGCGGCGACGTAGTTGGCGTTGAGCACCGCCACCTCGGTGGCGCGGCGCAGCCCGGCGCCCCCCATGAGCCGCACGTACGCCCACGAGATCGGCAGGATGCTCGCCGACCCGTACGGCGCGGCGGAGACCGGCCCCACGCCCGTCTCGGGCCCCGCCTCGGCGTCGAGGGGGTGGTTCGGCAGGTACGGCGCGAGGTGCTCCCGGCAGGCCACGGGACCCACCCCGGGGCCCCCGCCGCCGTGCGGGATGCAGAAGGTCTTGTGCAGGTTGAGGTGCGACACGTCGGCGCCGAACTTCCCGGGCCGAGCCACCCCGACCAGGGCGTTGAGGTTCGCGCCGTCGACGTAGACCTGACCGCCGGCGTCGTGGACGAGCGCGCACAGGTCGGTGATGGTGTCCTCGAAGACCCCGTGCGTCGAGGGGTAGGTGACCATGATCGCGGCCAGGGTCTCGCGGTGCTGCTCGACCTTGGCGCGCAGGTCGTCCATGTCGACGTTGCCCGTCACGGGGTCGGTGCGCACGACGACGACCTTCATCCCGGCCATGACGGCGCTCGCCGCGTTCGTCCCGTGGGCACTGCTCGGGATGAGGCACACCCGCCGGTCCGTGTCGCCGTTCGCCCGGTGGTACGCGGCGATGGCGAGCAGCCCGGAGAGCTCGCCCTGGCTGCCGGCGTTGGGCTGGAGGGAGACCGCGTCGTAGCCGGTGATCTCGCAGAGCCACGTCGAGAGCTCGTCGACGAGACCGCGGATGCCGCGGGTCTGCTCGTGGGGGGCGAACGGGTGCAGGTCCGCGAACTCCGGCCAGGTGACCGCGACCATCTCGGTCGTCGCGTTGAGCTTCATCGTGCACGAGCCGAGCGGGATCATCCCGCGGTCGAGCGCGAAGTCGCGGTCCGCGAGCCGGCGCAGGTAGCGCAGCATCGCGGTCTCGGAGCGGTGCGCCGAGAAGACCGGGTGGGTCAGGTAGTCGGTGGTGCGCACGACCGCCTCGGGCCAGTCCGGCGCCGCGACGTCGACCCGCTCGGGTGCGGTGACGCCCAGGGCGCGGCAGACCTTGCCGAGGACCATGGTGTCGGTCGTCTCGTCGACGCTCACGTGGACGGTGTCGGCGTCGTGGCGCCAGAGGTTGACCCCCTCGGCGAGGGCGGCCGCGACGACGGAGTCGGCCCGCTCCGGCACCCGGAGGACGAGCGTGTCGAAGAACGGCCCCTCGGCCACCTCCACGCCCCCCGCCCGCAGCGCGTCGGCGAGGGCGACCGCGTGCGCGTGGACGCGAAGGGCGATGCCGCGCAACCCGTCCGGGCCGTGGTAGACGGCGTACATGCTCGCCATCACGGCGAGCAGGACCTGCGCGGTGCAGATGTTGGAGGTCGCCTTCTCACGGCGGATGTGCTGCTCGCGGGTCTGCAGCGCGAGGCGGTAGGCGGGGGCGCCGTCGGCGTCGACCGACACCCCGACGAGGCGCCCGGGAAGGGTCCGCTCCAGCCCCGAGCGCACGCTCATGTAGCCGGCGTGCGGCCCGCCGAAGCCCATCGGGACCCCGAACCGCTGGGTGGTGCCGACCGCGACGTCGGCGCCCCACTCCCCCGGCGGCGTCGCGAGGGTGAGCGCCAGCAGGTCGGCGGCGGCCGTGACGAGCGCCCCGGCCTCGTGGGCGGCCTCGGCGAGGGCCCGGTGGTCCTCGAGCCGGCCGTCGGACGCGGGGTACTGCACGAGGACCCCGAACACCTCGGCGCCCCCGGCGGCCGCGCGCAGCGCGTCGGCGGAGTCGACGCCCGACAGGTCGGCGACGACGACCGGGAGGTCGAGCGGCACGGCGCGGGTCCGCACGACCCCGAGGGTCTGCGGGAAGACCCGCTCGTCGACGAGCAGGACGGCGTCGGCCGGGGCCTTCGAGGAGCGGCGCATGAGGGTCATCGCCTCGGCGGCCGCGGTGCCCTCGTCGAGGAGGGAGGCGCCGGCCGTCGCGAGGCCGGTGAGGTCGCCGACGACGGTCTGGAAGTTCAGGAGGGCCTCGAGCCGGCCCTGGGAGATCTCGGGCTGGTACGGCGTGTAGGCGGTGTACCAGGCCGGGTTCTCGAGGACGTTGCGCTGGATGACCGCGGGGGTCAGGGTCCCGTAGTACCCGAGCCCGATGAGCGAGGTGAGCACACGGTTGCGGGCCGCGACCTCGCGGAGCTCGGCCACGGCGGCCGCCTCGGACGCGGCCGGCTCGACGTCGAGGGCGCCGTCGAAGCGGATGCCCCCGGGGACGGCGGTGTCGAGGAGGTCCTCGAGCGACGCGCGCCCGACCACGGCGAGCATGTCGGCGAGCTCGTGCTCCCGCGGGCCGATGTGGCGGCCGGCGAACTCGGGAAGGGTGGGCGTGCTCACGAGGACCTCCGGGGCAGACGATGCTGGCGTCCTCCCCCTCTGTCGGCCGGTGGGCCTCCAGAGGTGCCTGTCCCGTGCGGTCCCTTGCGCCTGAGAGGTTCTGGGGAGTGTTGCCCCTTCGGCGCCCCGGCAGGCAGTGCCCGGGGACTCTCCCGCACGGTGTGAGCGGCAGGCCCAATCTAGCACCGGGACCGGGTGTGGCCGCCTCCCGCGCGGGAGGTCGGGCCGGTCGGGGTCAGGCCAGCCGGGCGGCCCGACGCTCGCCGAGCTCGTCGCCGGGGACCACGGTCTCGGCCGGGGCCTCGTGCTCGGCGCGCTCGCTCGGCAGGGCCGCCAGCTCGCCCTCGACCTCGCGCCAGACCTTGCCGACCGCGATGCCGAAGACACCCTGGCCGCCCTGGAGGAGGTCGATGACCTCGTCGTTCGAGGTGCACTCGTAGACGGAGGCGCCGTCGCTCATCAGGGTGATCCCGGCGAGGTCGTCGACGCCGCGGACCCGCAGCACCGTGATGGCACCGCGGATCTGCTGGAGCGAGACCCCGGTGTCGAGGAGGCGCTTGACGACCTTGAGGACGAGGATGTCGCGGAAGCCGTAGAGCCGCTGCGTCCCCGAGCCACCGGCCGGCCGGACGGACGGCTCGACGAGGCCGGTACGGGCCCAGTAGTCGAGCTGGCGGTAGGTGATACCGGCGGCCTTGCACGCGGTGGGGCCGCGGTAGCCGACCTCGTCGTCGAGCTCGGGGAGGTCGTCGGCGAAGAGGACGCCCTGCGCGGCGACGGGAGTGCTCCCGCTGTGCCGCGCCTTCTCGGTGGAGCCCACGCCTACCTCCTGGTGTGCCGCCTGTCGAGACGACTGTACGCCCGGGAATGACATCGGCGTCATCTCCCGGCCACTTGTGTGACGGGTGTGACGCTAGGGGCGGATGTGACTCGGGTCAACGACCGCGGGGCCCGCACGCTCACCGGCGTGTCGCGCCGGCGCGTCCCGTGCCGCGCTGGACGCGCGGGTCAGGAGTCGGTCTCGGTGTCGAAGTCGTCGGCCGAGACGTGGTCGAGGAACTCCTTGAACTTCTCGACCTCGTCCTCCTCCGGCTCGGCCATCTCGACGCCGGCCTCGGCGAGCAGGGCGTCCTCGGCGACGATCTCGGCGCCGGTCCGCAGGGCCAGGGCGATGGCGTCCGAGGACCGCGAGTCGATGTCGGTCCCGCCGTCGTCGGCACCGCCGTCGATCGCGAGGACGGCGTGGAACGCGCCGTCGACCAGGCCCACGATGCGCACCCGCGTGAGGGTGTGGCCGAGGTCGTCGATCACCGACCGCATGAGGTCGTGGGTGAGCGGGCGCGGAGGCACGACACCCTGCTGGGCGTAGGCGATCGCGGTGGCCTCGGCGGCCCCGATCCAGATGGGCAGGTAGCGGTCGCCGTCGCGCTCCCGGAGGAGGACGATCGGCTGGTTGTGGGGCATCTCGACCCGCACCCCGAGGACGTCCATCACCTTCACCCTGCCACCGTACCCCGGCTCCCCGGACCTCGGGCCGGGGTCAGCCGCGACGCTCGAGGCCGCCGCGGACCAGGGCCGCGTGGAGGGTGAGGACGAGGTGCGTGAGCTCGGCGGTGGCACGCTCGGCCGCCGCCCCGCGCAGCGTTCCCGTGGCCTGTTCGACCAGGCCCACCTCCCGGTCGGCCGAGGCCCGGAAGGAGCGCAGGTGGCGTGCGTCCACGCCGTAGCGGGCCAGGCCCGCCGCGGCGCGGGCGACGCGCACGTCCTCCACGCCGTGCAGCCCGTCCGGGCCGGGCCGCAGCAGCCCGTGGCCGACGAGCTCGGCCACGGCGGCGTCCGAGAGGCCACCGGCCTCGCCCAGCTCGCCCGGGGTGAGGCGCAGCACCGTGCCCTCGAGCAGCCCGGCGGCATCCGGCACGTCGGGGTCCTCCCCCGGGTCCGGCACCTGCGGGCGCTGGTCGGGGCCGCCGGGTTCCAGGCCCCGGTCGATCGCCTCGAGGGCGTCCCGGATGACCCGGAGCGGCCAGAACAGGTCGCGCTGCGCACGCAGGACGTAGCGGATCCGCTCGACGTCGGCCGGGGTGTAGCGCCGGTAGCCCGATCCGGTGCGCTCGGGGGTCACGAGCCCCTCGGCCTCGAGGAAGCGGACCTTGGAGACCGTGACGTCGGGGAAGTCCTCGGCGAGGGCGCGGACCACCGCCCCGATCGTCAGGGGTCGCACGACCCGGGGTCAGTCCCGGGCAGCCGCGTAGAAGACGAGGCGGAACTTGCCGATCTGCACCTCGTCGCCGGTGCTCAGCACGGCCTCGTCGACGAGGTCACGGTTGACGTAGGTGCCGTTGAGCGACCCGACGTCGCGCACGACGAAGGACCCGCCGGACCGCTGGAAGACGGCGTGCTTGCGGGAGACCGTGACGTCGTCGAGGAAGATGTCGCTGTCCGGGTGCCGGCCCGACATCACCTCGTCGTCGTCGAGGAGGAAGCGGGCGCCGGTGTTGGGGCCGCGCAGGACGACGAGGAGCGCCGTCCCCGGGCGCAGCGCCTCGACGGTGGCGAGGTCGGCCTTGGTGAGGACGTGCTCGGCATCGCCCTGGGGCTCGACCCGGGCACTGCCCTCGACCGCCTGCAGGCGCATGGTCGTGGGCTCGGGGGCGGAGTCCTGCTGCCCCTCGCCGTGCTCGTCAGCTGTCATCTCGACCAGTCACCCTTTCCTCGACACCCTCGCGAAGTGCCACCCTAAGCCACGCCGACCGCGATGTCCCGCCGCTGGTGGGACATCGAGGCCACCCGCTCGTTCAGGACAGCTGGGACGTGTACCCGTCGACGTCGAGCAGCGCGGCCACGTCCGCCGTGTCGGCCGGCCGCAGCTCGTACATCCAGCCCTCGCCGTAGGGGTCGGTGTTCACGAGCTCCGGGGTGGCGTCGAGGGCACCGTTGACCGCGGTGACCTCGCCCGAGACGGGCGCGTAGAGGTCGCTCACGGACTTCGTGGACTCGACCTCGCCGCACGTGTCGCCCGCGGTCACCGCGTCACCGACGGTGGGCAGGCTGACGTACACGACGTCGCCGAGCGCCTCCTGCGCGAAGGCGGTGATCCCGATCCGGACGGTGCCGCCCTCCTCGCGGACCCACTCGTGCTCGGCGGTGTAGCGCAGGCCTGCGGGGTACTCGAGGTCGCTCATGGTTCTCCTGTCTCGGGCGCGCGGACGCGTCAGGGGTTCGTGGTGGGTACCGGGCGAGCGTACTGAGGCGTGGCGAGGCTGAGCAACGCGTCGACGACGACCTCGTCGCGGATGTCGACGGTGGCCTGCGCCCCGACCCGCCGCACCGTCGCCGTGACGCCACCGGGGATCTGCATCGCCCCGGCGAGGGTGTTGGAGTCGCCGATCGCCCGGACGACGTACGGCGGGCGCACCTCGGTACCGGAGACCGAGATCCCCCCGTCGGTGTCGGCGAACCACGTGGAGGCGACGACCCGGACGTCGCCGACCTGGACCGCCTCCGCGCCGGCGTCGCGGAGCTCCTGGATCGCGTCGAGCAGCACCGACTGCCGCACGGCCCCCTGCGGGTCGTCGATGCGCAGGATGATGCCGGGCCCGGTCGCCGGGGCGGTGCCCGCGAGGATCCCGAGCGCGTCGACCCGCTCCTTGGCCGCGCGCTGGGCCTCCTGCTCGCTCGTCGTCCGGCTCTCGAGGCGGTCGAGGGAGGACTGCAGGTCCCGTACCTCGCCCGACAGGCGCTCGCCGTCCTGGTCGACGTCGGCGAAGATCCGGACCAGCTCGTCCTCGCGGAGGTTCTCCAGGCCCTGGATGGAGGTCTGGCGCACCTGCGCGATGATCGCGAAGCCGAGGGCGAGCGCGAGGAGCATCGCGAGGAGGTTGGAGCGGCTCGGCCGGGGCGACCCCGCGCGGCGCAGCCGGGCCCACGCGTGCCGCGCGTCCCGTGGGGGGGTCGGGGAGTCGTCGGGTCGTTCGCTCATGCGTCGAACAGGTGCCGGCGGATCGAGGCGACGTTGGAGAAGATGCGCACGCCGAGGACGACGACGACCCCGGTGGAGAGCTGGCTGCCGACCCCGAGCTTGTCGCCGAGGAAGACGATGAAGGCCGCGACGACGACGTTCGAGAGGAACGAGACGACGAACACCTTGTCGCTGAAGATGCCGTCGAGGATGGCCCGCACCGCACCGAAGACGGCGTCGAGCGCCGCGATGACGGCGATCGGCAGGTAGGGCTGCAGCCACACCGGCACCGCGGGCTGCAGCAGCAGCCCGACGACGATGCCGAGGGCGAGGCCGATGGCAGGGATCACGACGAGCCGCCCTCCGTGGTCGTGGTCGTGGTCGCCCCGCTCGTGGGGGACGCCCCAGTATCCATGGTCCGTGCGTAGTCGAGGGTCAGTCCGACGGCTCCCGGGACGGCGACCGAGTCGGAGACCTCGGTGTCGGCCCGGATCCCGAAGGTGCTGTGCAGCGTCGACAGGTAGGTGCCGCCGACGCCGTCGGCGAAGTCGCCGGGCATCTCGCGCGGGTTGCCGATGGCCGTGACGACGTACGGGCGGTTGAGCGGCCGGAAGTCGACCATGATCGCCGACCCGGCGAAGCGGATGGCGGCGACCGAGGTGAGCCGGTTGCCGTTGATGCTCACCGCCTCCGCGCCGGAGCGCCACAGGGCGTTGACGACGAACTGGAGGTCCCGGGCGAGGATCCGCTTCTGGTCGCTCTGGTCGCCGGAGGTCACCTCGTCGTTCGCGTCGGGGGCGTCGTCGAGGGTGAGGACGAGGCCCGGGCCGGTCATGGGCACGGAGCCGACGACCTCCGCGAGCTCGCGGCTGCGGGCGATGTTGCCGCCGGCCGCACCGAGCTGCTCGGTCTCGAGGGCGGTGACCGCCCCCTGGAGGCGCTGCGCCTCCACCGACAGGCGGTCGACCTCGAGCCGACGGCCCTCGATCTGCTTGACGAGGTCGGCGCGGGCCGCGGTGCGCGGCGTGTCGCCGGCCCGCAGGTTGGAGGCAGCCACCCCGACGACGAGGCCGAGCGCGAGCGCGGCGACGACGAGCCGCGGCGCGCGCAGGGACGTCGAGCCGGGGAGCCCGACGGCGGTGCGTCGGTCCGCGGCGGCCTGGTAGCCGGGGTCGAGCGGGCGCTCCATCATCGTGCGGATGAGCGTCATCGACGCGTCCGGGCGGCGCGCCGGGCGAGCCGTGCGCGAGGCGTCGGGGCCGTCCGGGTGGTCCTCGGTCACGCCGGGACCGCCCGCTGGTGCGCGAGCAGCCGCTGCAGCTGCATCGCGTAGAGCACGGCCGAGAGCCAGTACAGGACGATGCCCCACCAGGCGAAGCCCCAGCCGATGGGCTCGGCGATGCGTGCGGCCGTGCTCTCGCCGTCGGCCAGCAGCAGGATGGGGAACGCGTAGAGCAGGTTGAAGGTGGCCGCCTTGCCCGCGAAGTGCACCGGGAGGCCCAGCCAGCCGTGGCGTTTGGCGACGAGGACGACGACCGCCATGAACGCCTCGCGGGCGACGAGGATGCCGACGACCCACCACGGGAGGATCTCGCGCCACGCGAGCCCCACGAGCGTCGAGGCGATGTAGAGCCGGTCGGCGACGGGGTCGAGGAGCTGGCCGAGCCGGGACTCGAGGCCGTAGGTGCGGGCGATCTTGCCGTCGAGGTAGTCCGTGAGGCCGGAGGCCGCGAGGAGGACGATCGCGAGGGCGTCGTGCCCGCTGAGGATCGCCCAGAGGAAGACCGGGACGCCGACGAGGCGGAGCGCGCTCAGCACGTTGGGGATGGTGAGGACGCGCGTGCTCACCGGTCCCTGCGACCCCTCGCCAGCCATGCGGCCACTGTAGGTGGTCCCACTGGGCGTCGGGGCCGGGCCCCGCCCGGCGCGTCCTAGGGTGAGTCGGTGAGCACTCCCCTCCTCGGCACGCCCCTCGCCGACCTGCGACGCGACCGCACGAGCGTGAAGTGGCTGGCCTACCCGCCGGACGTGCTGCCCCTCTGGGTGGCGGAGATGGATGCGGCGCCGTGCCCCGCGGTCGTCGAGGCCGTGTCCTCCGCCGTCGCGCGCGGCGACACCGGTTACGGGTGGGGGCCCCGCTACGCCGCCGAGGTGGCGCGGTACGCGGAGGCGGCGTGGGGCTGGGCGGTGGACCCGTCGTCGATGGTGGTCGTCGCCGACGTGATGATCGGGGCGAGCGAGATGCTGCGGCTGCTCACCGACCCGGGTGGACCGGTCATCGTCTCCCCGCCGGTGTACGACTCGTTCTTCGGCTTCGTCGAGGCCATCGGGCGCCGCCGGCTCGACGCCCCGCTGACACCCGGCGGCCGGCTCGACCCCGACGCCCTGGACCGCGTGTTCCGTGAGGCCACCGCGGACGGCGAACGGGCGGCCTACCTGCTGTGCAACCCCCAGAACCCCACCGGGGCGGTCCACTCCCCCGACGAGCTGGCGGCCCTCGCCACGCTCGCGGCCCGGCACGGGGTCCGGGTCGTCTCGGACGAGATCCACGCCCCGCTCGTGCATGCGGGCGGCGCCTCCTTCACGCCGTACCTCACCGTGCCGGGGGCGGAGGACGGGTTCGCGGTCTTCTCCCCCTCCAAGGGCTGGAACCTGGCCGGGCTGAAGTCGGCCGTCGTCATCGCGGGAGCCGGGGCAGCAGCGCGGGGAGACCTGGCCCGTCTCCACGAGGTGCACACGCACGGGTCCTCGCACCTCGGCGAGATCGGCCACGTCGCCGCGATGCGCGACGGCCGCGACTGGCAGGCCCGGCTGATGGCCGAGCTCACCGCGAACCGCGACCTCGTCGGGCGGCTCCTCTCTGAGCACCTGCCCGCGGTCCGCTGGTCGCCTCCGGAGGCGACCTACCTCGCGTGGCTGGACTGCCGGCCACTGGGTCTCGGTGACGACCCTGCCGCCGTCTTCCGGGAGCACGGGCGGGTGGCCCTGGGGTCCGGCCCGCGGTACGGCGCCGACGCAGGACGGGGCTTCGTCCGGCTGAACTTCGCCACCTCCCCGGAGATCCTCGAGGAGGCGGTGCGCCGGATGGCGTCCGTGCCCTGACCCGCTCGCGCGCCCACGGCTACGGCGGGGAGGTGAAGGTCACCCACCTAGCTCGCGTGCCGGACCAGGCGCACGAAGTTCGTGTAGCGCTCGCCGCCCTCGCCGTCGGGCCCCTCCTCGGTCTTGGTGTCGAAGCGGACCGCTCCGGCACCGTGGAAGTCCTGGCCCTCGGCGTTCACGGCGCGACCGAAGGCCACGTACCAGGCGTAGGAGGTGGGCTCACCGCGGGTGAAGCTGGCCGAGGTGCTGGTCCAGTAGTAGCCGTAGTCGCTCTCGCCCGCCTCGTTGGTCATCTCGGTCGAGGTGAACACGTCGTCGATGGCGGCACCCACGCTGCCCGCGTCGGTGGCCGACGGCGACGTGGAGTAGTCGACGATGCTCTGGAGCTCCTTGACGTTCGGCAGGCGCCAGTCGGAGTACCCGCCGAGCTGGGAGTCGTTGGCGTAGGCGAGAGCGTCCTTCCAGTCGAGCTCGACGCCGTCATCGCCTTGGGCCCACATCAGCGAGGTGGACTCGTCGGCCACCGTTCCGTCGCCGTTGTCCACGAACGAGTTCTCGCCGTACGTGGCGCCGCGCACGGCGCGCACGTACTTGCCGCCGACCGGCCCGGTCGCCTCGGCCGCGTACGCCTTGATGTGACCGGTGACCGCGTTGACACCGAACGCCGCGTCCGAACCGCCCTCGACCGTCGTGCCGACGTAGTGGTTGCTGGTCCAGTACTGCTCGTCCTTGCTGACCTCGTCCGAGGCCAGAGAGAAGTAGGTGGTGTCCAGGTAGGGCCAGCCCGAGCTGAAGTCGGCGATCGAGTACAGCTCCTTGGCGCTGGGCGTCCGCCAGTCGTCGTAGCCCCCGAGCTCGAGCTCGTCGGTGTAGTCGATGGCCTCCTGCCAGGTCATGTTCTCCGGCGAGGGCACCTGCTGCCAGGTCAGGCCGGTGACGTCGTCCGTGACCGTCCCGTCCCCGTTGTCCGTGTAGGACATCGAGTCCCCGTCGGCGAACTGCGCGTCCTGGCCGTAGAACGCCTCGCCGTCCGCCGGGCAGGTGATCTCCTCGCCGGCGTCGTCGTAGCAGACGGTCTGGCCGGTCGCCGTCAGCGCGAAGGCGAGCGCGGCGGGAACCGACGAGGACGCCTCCGCCGTGGTGCTCGGCATCGAGGTGGTGGAGTCGGCCGGGTCGTTCACCCCGCACGCCGTGCCGACGATCGCCAGCGTCGCGAAAGGGGCCATCCCGAGAATCGCCCGCCGACCGGGCATGACGTGGGTCGGGGCGTGGGGTCGGTTCCTGGCGTCCATGGATCCACTGTCGCCACACCGCCGGTGAGCCTGCTGTGTGGGCCCTCTGCCGGCCGTGTGAGCACAACGACCGCCGTGACCTTCAGACCCGAGGCGACACCGTCCGCGCACCGACGACACGGGGAGCGCGTGGGCCGGGAGTCGCCGGCGACCGGTTCCCGACCGTTCCGCTGTTCGACGTCACCACCGAGACTGCCCCTGATCTGCGAATCCGCAGATCAGGGGCAGTTCTCCGGTCGGGCTGACAGGATTTGAACCTGCGACCCCTTGACCCCCAGTCAAGTGCGCTACCAAGCTGCGCCACAGCCCGTGGCTCGCCCCCTCGCGGGAGCGGTCGAAACCTTATCCCACCGTGGCGGGACCGACCCAATCCGCCCGGCCCGGGGCGCCTTCCCCCGAGAACCCCCCGCTTCACCCGGGAAGCCTTCTCGGGTGAAGCGCGGGTTTCTCGGGTCACCCGAGAAACCCGCCGCGGCGGGGCCGGGGGTCGGCGGGGCCGGGGTGGGCAGGGCGGGGGTCGGCAGGGCGGGCCGGGGGTGGGCTCAGCGGCGGTTGCGGCGCTTCTCGCGGACGCGCACCGAGATCTCGATCGGGGTCCCCTCGAAGCCGAACTCCTCGCGGAGCCGGCGCTCGACGAACCGGCGGTACCCGGCCTCGATGAAGCCGGACGCGAAGAGCACGAAGCGCGGGGGCCGGGTGCCGGCCTGGGTCGCGAAGAGGATGCGGGGCTGCTTGCCCCCCCGGACCGGGTGCGGGTGCGCCGCGACGACCTCCCCGAGGAAGGCGTTGAGCTTCCCCGTGGAGATGCGCGTCTCCCAGGACTCCAGGGCCTGGTCGATCGCCGGGACGAGCTTGTCGAGGTGCCGCCCGGTGCGCGCCGAGACGTTGACCCGCGGCGCCCAGGGCACCTGCACGAGGTCGCGCTCGATCTCGCGCTCGAGGAAGTGGCGGCGCTCCTCGTCGGTGAGGTCCCACTTGTTGTAGGCGATGACGAGCGAGCGGCCCGCGTCGATGACCTGCTGGATGACCCGGACGTCCTGCTCGGCGATGCGGTCGCTGGCGTCGACGAGGACGACCGCGACCTCGGCCTTCTCGAGCGCCGTCTGGGTCCGCAACGAGGCGTAGAAGTCCGCGCCGCGGGTCTGGTGCACGCGGCGCCGGATGCCGGCGGTGTCGACGAAGCGCCACGTCCGCCCGCCGAGCTCGACGACCTCGTCGACCGGGTCGCGCGTCGTGCCGGCGACGTCGTCGACGACGACACGGTCGGTGCCGGTGAGCTTGTTGAGCATCGAGGACTTGCCGACGTTCGGGCGCCCGAGCAGGGCGACCCGCCGGGGCCCCCCGCGGGCGTACGCCCCGACGGCGGAGACCTCGGGGAGCACCTCGAGGATCGCGTCGAGGACGTCACCGCTCCCGCGCCCGTGCAGCGCCGAGACCGGCCACGGCTGGCCGAGCCCGAGGTTCCACAGGGCGGCGGCGTCGGCCTCCGTGCGCTGGTCGTCGACCTTGTTCGCGACGAGGATGACCGGCTTGCCGGAGCGGCGCAGCATCCGCACGACCGCCTCGTCGTCGTCCGTCGCGCCGACGGTGGCGTCCACGACGAACACGACGGCGTCGGCGAGCTCGACCGCGATCTCCGCCTGCTCGGCGACCCGGAGGTGGATGCCGGTGGCGTCGACCTCCCAGCCGCCGGTGTCGACGACCGTGAACCGGTGCCCGGTCCACTCGGCGTCGTAGGCGACGCGGTCGCGGGTCACGCCGGGAACGTCCTCGACGACGGCCTCGCGGCGCCCGAGGACGCGGTTGACGAGGGTCGACTTGCCGACGTTCGGGCGGCCGATGATCGCGACGACCGGGGCGGGGCCGGCGAGCTCGCCGTCCTCGTCGAGGCGCCCCTCCGACTCGAGGAGGGCGCGGTCGTCGTCATCGAGCTCGAACTCCTCGAGCCCGGCGCGCAGGGCGCGCTCGACGGCTTCGGCGTCCTCGGTCTGGGTGGGGTCCTGCGTACTCATCCCGCCATTGTCTCGCACCGGGAGGGGTGCCGGTGACCGGCCGGGCCGAGCCGGGACCTCCCCGGGTCAGGCGTCGGCCGCGGTGACCCCCGCGACGACGTCGAGCACGGCCTCGATGCTCTCGTCGAGGTCGAGGTCGGAGGTGTCGACGAGGACGACGCCGTCGGCGGCCTCGGTGAACGAGGAGACGCTCGAGTCGTCACGGTCCCGCCGCACCACCTGGTCCCGGGTCGCCGCGACGGCCTGCGCGTCCGCGGTCCCGTGCAGCTCGGTGCTCCGGCGACGCAGGCGCGCCTCCTCCGAGGCCGTGACGAGGAGGCGGACCCGGGCGTCGGGTGCGACGACCGTCGTGATGTCGCGGCCCTCGGCCACCACTCCCCCGGTCTCGTCCGCGATCCGCGCCATGAGGTCGCGCTGCAGCTGCTGGAGGACCGGCCGGACCTCGAGGTTGGTGGCGACCGCCGAGACGGCCGTGCTGACCTCCGTGGTGCGGATGGCCTCCGTGACGTCGGTCCCGCCCACGGTGACGGTCGGCGCCGTGGGATCGGTCCCCACCTCGAGCGGGAGGGTGCGTGCCAGCTCGGCGACCGCGGCGGTGTCGGTGAGGTCGGTCCCCCGCTCCAGGCACCACCAGGTCAGGGCGCGGTACATCGCACCGGTGTCGAGGTAGCCGATCCCCAGCCGGCGTGCCACCGCCTTGGCGACGCTGCTCTTCCCGGAGCCGGACGGACCGTCGATGGCAATGGTCAGCGGTGCGGTCATGGCTGGCAAGCGTAGTGGCGGGGCTCAGCCGTGGATCTGCCACCCCCGGGCGTGCAGTGCCTCGGCGAGACCGGCCGCGGCGGCCGGGACGACGTCGACCTCGGCGAGTCCGAACGGCTGCCCGAGGCCGTGGTCGAGGTGGAACTCCTCGATGTTCGTGCCGATCTCCCCGACGTCCGCGAAGAGCCGACCGAGCTGGCCCGGCTCGTCCGGGACGAGGACCCGGACCGTCTCGTAGGCGGTCGGTGCCGCCCCGTGCTTCCCGGGGATGCGGGCGTGCCCGGCGTTGCCGGCGGCGATGGTCGTCGCGATGGTCCCGCGAGCGCCCGGCGCGTCCCCACCGCCCTCGAGGTCGGCGAGGGCCGCCACGACCGCGGCGAGGTCGGTGGAGAGGCCGGCGAGGACGTCGCGGACGGCCGCCGCGTTGCCCGCGAGGATCTGGGTCCACAGGTTCGGGTCGCTCGCCGCGATGCGGGTGACGTCGCGCAGCCCCTGACCGGCCAGGGCGACGGCGTCCTCGTCGAGGCCCTCGAGCCGGGCCGCGACGAGGCTCGCGGCGAGCTGGGGCACGTGCGAGACGGCCGCGACCGCCCGGTCGTGCTCCTCGGGGGGCAGCCGGCGTACGGCCGCCCCGGCCGCCTCGGCGACCGCGGCCACGAGCGTGACCACCTCGGGCAGCGTCTCGTCGGTCGGCGTGAGCACCCAGGCGCGCCCGTCGAAGAGGTCGTGCCGGCCCGCGACCGCACCGGCGCGCTCCCGGCCGGCCATCGGGTGCGAGCCGCAGTACCGCGCGAGGTCCGCTCCGTGGGAGCGCAGCCCGGTGAGCACCGCCCCCTTGACCGAGGCGACGTCCGTCACCGCCGCGGACGGGAAGCGGGCCAGGGCCGCGAGGACGCACCCCGCCGTGACGTCCGGGGGCGCCGCGACGACGACGAGGTCCGGGTCGAGGGCCTCGCCCTCCCCCGGCAGCCGGCCGGCGCCGAGGTCGCGGGCCAGCGCCGCGTGCGTCGCGACGGCGTCCTCGAGGGTCACGTCGTCGCCGTGCCGGCGCAGCGCGAGGCCCAGGCTCGTGCCGATCAGGCCCGTGCCCACGACGTGGACGCGCATCAGAGGCCCGCGGCCTTGTACAGCGCCGCGACCTCCGTCGCGTTGAGCGAGCGCCACTTCCCCGGCTTGGTGTCGCCGAGCCGGATCGGGCCGACCTCGGTGCGCACGAGCGAGATGACGGGGTGCCCGACCTCGGCGAGCATCCGCCGCACGATGTGCTTGCGCCCCTCGTGGAGGACGACCTCGACGATCGCCTTGCCCGGCTGGGAGTCGACGACCTTGAACGAGTCGACGGTGACCGGGCCGTCCTCGAGCTCGACGCCCTCGCGCAGCCGCCGCCCGAGGTCGCGCGGCACCGGGCCGGGGATCTGGGCGAGGTAGGTCTTGAGGACCCCGTAGCGCGGGTGCTGGAGCCGGTGCGCGAGGTCGCCGTCGTTCGTGAGCAGGAGCAGTCCCTCCGTGTCGGCGTCGAGCCGTCCGACGTGGAAGAGACGCTCCTTGCGCTGGCCGACGTAGTCGCCGATGTCGACGCGCCCGAGCTCGTCGCTCATCGACGTCACGACGTTGAGCGGCTTGTTGAACGCGAGGTAGACGCGCGACTCGTCGAGCTGGACGCGCTCGCCGTCGACGTGGACCACCTGGTTCGCCCGGATCCGGACCCCGAGCTCGGTCACGGTCTGGCCGTCGACCATCACCCGGCCCTGCGTGATGAGGTCCTCGCAGACCCGCCGCGAGCCGACCCCGGCCGCCGCGAGCAGCTTCTGGAGCCGGACGCCGTCGGGGTCGTGGACGTCGACGACGGCGCGCCGCGGCTCGTGCTGCGGCTGCGTCGGCTGGCTCGCCCGGGTGTTGCCGGTGCCGCGGTCGCGTCCCTGGCTCTTCGGGCCACCGCGGCCGCCGCGCGCCGCGCCGCCCCCCGTGCCGGGGGTCTTGCCGGTCCTCTTGCCGCCGGGAGTGCCCCGGCCCTTCGGCGGGGTCATCCCCGGCCTCCTTCTGCGATCTCGTCCAGCAGGTCGACCTCGGGCAGGTACGGGGCGAGGGCGGGCAGCTCGTCGATGCCCTGCAGCCCGAGCCGCTCGAGGAAGTAGGACGTCGTCCCGTAGAGGGTCGCGGTGGACTCCTCGTCGTGGCCCAGCTCCTCGATGAGCCCGCGGCTCAGGAGGGTGCGGATCACGCCGTCGACGTTGACCCCGCGCACGGCCGCGACCCGGGACCGGGACACCGGCTGGCGGTAGGCGATGACGGCGAGCGTCTCGAGCGAGGCCTGGGTGAGCCGGGCCTGCTGCCCGTCGAGGACGAAGCGCTCGACGACGGGGGCGTACTCGTGCCGGCTGTACATCCGCCACCCGCCACCGACGCGGCGGACGGTGAAGCCGCGCCGCTGCTCCTCGTACCCGGCCTCGAGCTCGGCGAGGGCCGCCTCGACGTCGTCGACCGGCTGCTCGAGGGCCGAGGCCAGCGCCGGGGTGGTCACCGGCTCGTCGACGACCATGAGCACCGCTTCGAGGGCGCCGTGGATCCCGCCCGGGAAGTCGGCCACGTCGAACGCGAGCTGCTCCTCCGGCACGGCCTCGACCACGTCCGGCGCCGCCGCGCCGGAGGTGTCGAGGGGCTCGGTCTCACTCATCGGGGGTCTCCTCGGGGGTGGTGCTGGGGGTGGGTGGCGGCGCGTCGTCGGCCGGCGGTGGCGGCTCGTCGAACTCGTCGTCGACCTCGATGTCGCCCTCCTCGGGGCCGGTCCACCGGACCGTCAGCTCGCCGAGCGCCTCGGCCTGCTCGAAACCGATCGCCGACTCGCGGAACAGCTCGAGGAGGGCGAGGAAGCGGGCCACGACGACGAGCGTGCTGTCGGCGTCCGCGACGAGGCTGCGGAAGGACGCGACCCGCTCGCGCCGCAGCCGCGCCCCGATGACCCCGGCCTGCTCGCGGACGCTGACCTGCGGCGCGTGGAGGTGGCCGAGGCCGACGGTCGGTGGCGTCTTCGGGACCATCGCCCGGGCCGCGATCATCGCGAGCTGCTCGGGCGTCACCGTCATCACGAGCTCGGGCAGGAGGGCCGCGAGGTGCGGCTCCAGGCCCACCGCGCGGGGGTGCCGGCGCCCGGCCGTGGCCATCCGCTCGCCGAAGGTGTGTGCGATGTCCTTGAAGGCTCGGTACTGGAGCAACCGGGCGAAGAGGATGTCGCGGGCCTCGATGAGGGCGAGGTCCTCCTCGTCCTCCGGGCCGGACTGCGGGAGCAACCGCGCGGCCTTGAGGTCGAGCAGGGTGGCGGCGACGACGAGGAACTCGGTGGCCTGCGACAGGTCCCAGCCCGCTTCGCTCTCACGGGCGGCGCGGATGAACGCGATGAACTCGTCGGTGACCGTCGCGAGGGCGATCTCGGTGATGTCGAGCTTGTGCTTGCTGATCAGCCCGAGGAGCAGGTCGAAGGGGCCGGTGAAGTTGTCGAGGTGCACCTCGAAGGGCGTGACGGCCGCGCGGCGGGTGATGACGCCGCCGGGGACGGCCGTCTCCTCCACGGGGGCCCCGGGGGCCGTGGCCATCCGGATCAGGCCGCCCCGCCGCGGGCGATGAGCTCGCGGGCGAGCTGGCGGTAGGCCTCAGCGCCCTTGTGCGCCCCGTCATAGGTCGTGATCGGCTCGGCGGCGAGCGAGGCGTCGGGGAACTTCACGGTCCGGGAGATCACGGTGTGGAAGACCTGGTCGCCGAAGTGCTCGACGACGCTCGCCACGACCTCCTTGGAGTGCAGGGTGCGGCCGTCGTACATCGTCGCGAGGATGCCGTCGACGGTGAGCCGCGGGTTGAGCCGGTCGGTGATCTTCTCGATGGTCTCGACGAGCAGCGCGACGCCGCGCATCGCGAAGAACTCGCACTCGAGCGGGATGATGACGCCGTGCGCCGCGGTGAGGGCGTTGACGGTGAGCAGGCCGAGCGAGGGCTGGCAGTCGATGAGGACGACGTCGTAGTCCTCGACGACGGGGCGCAGCACCCGGGCGAGGATCTGCTCGCGCGCCACCTCCCCGACGAGCTGGACCTCGGCCGCCGACAGGTCGATGTTCGCCGGCACGATGTCGAGCCCCTCGACCTTCGTGTGCTGGATGACCTCGCGCACGTCGTGGCCGCGCTCGACGAGGAGGTTGTAGATCGTCACGTCGAGGTCGTGGGTCGGGATGCCGAGGCCGACCGAGAGCGCGCCCTGGGGGTCGAAGTCGACGAGGAGGACCTTGCGGCCGACCTCGGCGAGGGCGGCCCCGAGGTTGATCGTCGTCGTCGTCTTGCCGACGCCGCCCTTCTGGTTGCACATGGCGATGATCCGGGCCGGCCCGTGGCTCGCGAGCGGGGGTGGTGCCGGGAACTCGGGGAGCGGTCGCCCGGTCGCTCCGACCTGCCCGTCGATGCGGATCTGGAACGCCGCCTCGGTGTCGCCCAACTCGTCTCTCCCCGGTGCCTGTGGTGCCACGGTCAGCATCCCGCTGATCGGGCACGACCCTATCAGCGGAGCGCCCGTCCCCTGCGGCTCACCGCGCCCGCGGGTGGGTCTGCGCGTACACCTCGCGGAGCTGCTGGACGGTGACCCGCGTGTAGATCTGCGTCGTCGTCACCGAGGCGTGCCCGAGCAGCTCCTGGACGACGCGGACGTCGGCGCCGCCCTCGAGCAGGTGGGTCGCGAACGAGTGGCGCAGGGTGTGCGGGGACAGGTGGCCGGTGAGGTCGGCCCGCTCGGCGACCTGGCGCAGCACCGCCCAGGCGCTCTGCCGCGACAGCCGGGCCCCCCGGACCCCGAGGAACACCGCCGGCGTACCCCGCCCGTGGACCGCGAGGACTGGTCGGCCCCGCACCGTCCAGGCGGCCAGCGCCGCGGCGGCGTAGGAGCCGAGGGGCACGATGCGCTCCTTGCCGCCCTTGCCCCGCAGCCGGACGACGCCCTCGTCGGTGTCGAGGTCGTCGACGTCGAGGCCGACCGCCTCCGAGATGCGCGCCCCGGTGCCGTAGAGCACCTCGAGGAGGGCTCGGTCCCGCAGGGACGTCGGGGTGTCCCCCAGCGACGCGGCTTCCAGGAGGCGCTCGACGTCGTGGACCGGGATGGCCTTGGGGAGCCGGTCGGGCGTGCGCGGCGGCGCCACGTCACGGGAGGGGTCGGCGTCGAGGACACCCTCGAGGGCGAGGAAGCGGTGCAGCCCCCGGACCGCGACGAGGGTGCGCGCGGCGGAGGACGCGGCGAGCGGCGGGTGCTCGTCGTCCCCCTCGCGCAGCCCGGCGAGGAAGTCGGCGACGTGGGCCTCGGTGACGTCCTCGGGCCGGGTGACCCCGCGTGCGGCGAGGTGCGCGGTCCACCGCGCGAGGTCACGGCGGTAGGCCGCGAGGGTGTTGCGGGAGACCCCGCGCTCGACGTCGAGGTGGGTCAGCCACGCGTCGACGGCCCGTCCCACGGGGGTGGGGCGGGCCGTCGGCTGCGGTGCGGGCGTGGTCAGGAGAGCGCCTCGTCGAGGGTGATGCTCTCCATGTCGAACGCCTCGGCCACCGCGGCGTAGGTGATCTTCCCGCCGTGGGTGTTGAGCCCGCGGGCCAGGGCGTCATCGGCGTGCATGGCGTCCTTCCAGCCCTTGTCCGCGAGCTTCGTCGCGTACGAGAGGGTGGCGTTGGTCAGGGCCCAGGTGGAGGTGTGCGGCACGGCACCCGGCATGTTCGCGACGCAGTAGTAGATGGAGTCGTGGACCTCGAAGATGGGGTCCGCGTGCGTCGTGGGCCGGGAGTTCTCGAAACAGCCGCCCTGGTCGATGGCGACGTCGACGAGCACCGAGCCCGGCTTCATCTCGGCGACCATGTCGTCGGTGACGAGCTTGGGCGCCTTGGCGCCCGGGATGAGGACGGTGCCGATGACCAGGTCCGCCTGGAGCACCTGCTCACGCACCGACATCGCCGACGAGGCGATCTGGGCGACCCGGTTGTCGTAGCGCCAGAAGCTCATCCGGAGCTTGTCGAGGTCGGTGTCGAGGAGGGTGACGTCGGCGCCCATGCCGAGCGCGATGTTCGCGGCGTTCTGCCCGGCGACCCCGGCGCCGAGGACGACGACCTTGGCGTTGGCGACGCCGCCGATGCCACCCATGAGGACACCCCGGCCGCCCTGTGCCTTCATCATCGAGTGCGCACCCACCTGCGGGGCGAGGCAGCCGGCGACCTCGGACATCGGGTAGAGCAGCGGCAGCAGGCCCGAGGGCAGCTGGACGGTCTCGTACGCGATGGAGGTGACCTTCTTCGCGACGAGCTCCTCGGTGAGCGGCTGGTCCGCGGCGAGGTGGAGGTAGGTGAAGAGGGTGAGCCCCTCGCGCAGCCGGTGGTACTCCTCGGCGACGGGCTCCTTGACCTTCATCACCATCTCCGCGTCGCCCCAGACGTCGTCGGCGGAGTCCACGATGCGGGCGCCCTGGGAGGCGTACTCGTCGTCGGTGATCGTCGAGCCGAGGCCGGCGCCCTTCTGGACCAGGACCTCATGGCCCCGGCGCACCAGCTCGTTGACGCCGACGGGGGTGATGCCGACCCGGAACTCGTTGTTCTTGACCTCAGTGGGGATGCCGACCTTCACGGTTATCAGACCCTGTCTCGTGTCGAGGACCACGGGCCTCGTCGCCCGCGGAGCCGCCTCTCGGAGGAGCGCGGTGGAAGTCTAGTGGCGACCCGCTCCTGCCCCGACCCAGGGAGATCCCGTGAAGCTCTACAGCGACGTCCGCACCCGGCGCCTCGTGCAGGTGGCCGCCGACCTGGGGACGGTGGCCTGGGTCGTCCTCTGGGTGCGGATCGCGCTGCGCGTCCACGAGGCGACCCTCCAGCTCGCGGGGCCGGGGAGGCGGCTGGCCGACGCGGGCTCCGGTTTCCGGGGGACGATGACGAGCGCCGGCGACTCCGTGAACGACCTCCCGCTCCTCGGCGACCGGATCGCGACACCGTTCCGGTCGGCGGCGGGCATCGGCGGGGACTTCGAGGGCGCCGGCCTCGACCTCGTCCGCGCGGTGGAGCGGTTCGCCCTCGTCCTGGGCCTCACGACCGCGCTCGGCCCGATCCTGCTCCTCGTCGGGCTGTGGCTGGTCCTGCGCTGGCGGTTCGTGCGGCGCGCGACGGCGGCGCAGCGGTTCGTCGACGCCGACCCGGACCTCGACCTCTTCGCCCTGCGCGCGATGGCGAACCAGCCGATGCCCCGGCTGGCCGGCATCAGCGACGACCCGGCCGGCGCGTGGCGGCGCGGCGAGCGCGACGTCATCCGGGCCCTGGCCGTGCTCGAGCTCCGCGACGTCGGCCTGCGACCGCCACCCCCGGTCAGCCCTCCGGCGTGACGACGGACGGGTGCAGGTCGGCCTCGGGGCACTGCCACGTCGTGGCGTCGGCGCCCACCTGGTCTCCGGAGCGGATGTCCTTGACCTGGTCGCCGCCGTCGTCGCCCGCCCCCGGGAACCAGACGAAGGGGATGCCCCGCCGGTCGGCGTAGCGGATCTGCTTCCCGAACTTCGCCGCGCTCGGCGCGACCTCACACGGGATGCCCCGGGCCCGCAGCGCCGCCGCGACCGCCGTGGACCGGCTCCGGGTCTGCTCGTCGACGACCGCGACGAGGACCGCCGCCGGCGTCGACCGGGAGGCGGTGAGGCCCCGCTTCGTGACGAGCAGGTGGACGAGCCGGGTCAGGCCGATGGACATGCCGACGCCCGGGTACGTGGTGCGGCCGTCGCTGGCGAGCGAGTCGTAGCGCCCACCGGAGCACACCGACCCCCACTCCTCGGAGCCGACGAGCTGGGTCTCGTAGACGGTCCCGGTGTAGTAGTCCAGGCCGCGGGCGATCCGCAGGTCGGCGACCAGGGTGCCCGGCGCCCGCTCGGCCCCGGTCCGCAGGACGGCGGCCAGCGCCTCGAGGCCCTCGTCGAGGGTGGGGTGCTCGACCCCGAGGGCGCGGACCGCCTCCACGAACGAGAGGTCCTCGCTGCGGATCTCGGCCAGGGCGAGGGCGAGGCGCGCCTGCTCGGGGCTCGCGCCGGCCTCGACGAGCTGGGCGGCCACCTTCTCGGGGCCGATCTTGTCGAGCTTGTCGACGGTCCGCAGGGTGCCCGCGACATCGGTGAGGCCGATCCCGAGGTAGAAGCCCTCGGGGATCTTGCGGTTGTTCACCTGGATGCGGAAGTCCCCGACCGGCAGCCGACGGAACGCCTCGGCGATGACGAGAGGCATCTCGGCCTCGAAGTGGGGCGCGAGCTCGCCGACGTCGACGACGTCGATGTCGGCCTGGGTGAACTCGCGGAACCGGCCCTCCTGCGGGCGCTCGCCGCGCCAGACCTTCTGGACCTGGTAGCGCCGGAACGGGAACTGGAGCTTGCCGGCGTGCTCGAGGACGTACCGCGCGAACGGCACGGTGAGGTCGAAGTGCAGGCCGAGCGCGGCCTCCCGGCCGGAGTCCTCCCCCGCGAGCCGGCTGACGCCGTAGACCTCCTTGTCCGCGTCCCCGCCCTTGCCGAGCAGTCGCTCGACGGGCTCGACGGCCCGGGTCTCCAGCGGGGAGAACCCGTGCAGCTCGAAGACCTCACGGACCGTGTCGAGGACGTGCAGCTCGAGGAGCCGCTCGGCGGGCAGGAGCTCGGGGAACCCCGAGATGGGGGTCACCTTCTCGGCGGGAGGAGTCACGCGTCCAATCCTCGCAGGTAGGGGTTGACCTCCCGCTCCCGGCGCATCGTCGTCGCCGGGCCGTGACCGGGGAGCACGAGCGAGGAGTCGGCCAGCGGAAGCACGACGTCGCGCAGCGACCGGTGCATCGCGGCCGCGTCGCCGCCCGGCAGGTCGGTGCGGCCGATCGAGCCGGCGAAGAGGACGTCGCCGGAGACGACCGTGCGGTCCAGGCCCTGGTCCGCGGGGAGCCCCTCGGGCACCTCGTCGAGGGTGAACATCACCGAGCCCTCCGTGTGGCCCGGGGCGTGGAGCACGTCGAGCGCCAGCCCGGCGAGCTCGAGCCGCTCGCGGTCGGTCACCTCGACGACCCGCTCCGGCTCGCGCCACGTCGCGCGCTGCCCGAACTGCGCCTCCATCATCGCGAGCGTCCCGGGGTCGATCGTCGACAGCGGGTCGGTGAGGCGGTACCGGTCGTCGGTGTGGACGTACGCGGCGGTGTCCCCACCGCACACCGGCGTCACCGAGTAGACGTGGTCGAGGTGGCCGTGCGTGAGCAGCACCGCGGCCGGCCGCAGCCGGTGCTCGGTGAGCACGGTGCGCAGGGTGTCCTCGACCCCGATCCCCGGGTCCACGACGAGGCACTCCTCCCCCGGTCCGGTCGCGAGGACGAAGCAGTTGGTGCCGAAGGCGGCGGCGGGGAAGGAGACGGCGAGCACGCGCGCGAGCCTAACGGGGCCCGTGCCTACACTGGGCGCCGCTGTTCGTTCGACGACGAAGGACCTCGGGGTGACCAGGAAGCAGGAACGCGCGCGAGCACGACGGCGCTGGGAGAAGCAGCAGGCCAAGGCGAGCCGGCGCGCCGAGGACCGGGCCCGGCTGACCCGGGTCGCGGCGGTCGTCGGGGTCGTCGTGCTCGTCGTCGGGCTGATGGCCGTGCTCGGCTTCGTCCTCGGCCGCGGCACCGACACGCCCGCCACGACCCCGTCGGCGGCCTCGACGACGCTCGCCGGGTGCGAGCTCCCGCCGGCGCCGCTGGGCACCGGGTCAGAGCTGACCCTGCCGGACAAGGCCACCGCCGCGGGCAAGGTCTTCGACGCGACGATCACGACGAACTGCGGCGACATCGTCGTCCGGCTCGACGGCACCAAGGCCCCCCAGGCCGTCGCCTCCTTCCTCCAGCTCGCCCGGACGAGCTACTGGAAGGACTCCCCGTGCCACCGGCTCACGACGACCGACACGCTCAAGGTCCTCCAGTGCGGTGACCCGACCGGCACCGGACAGGGCAATCCCGGTTACGGCTTCGGGGTCGAGAACGCCCCAGCGGACGGCACCTACCCGCGGGGCACGCTCGCGATGGCCCGCACCCAGGACGCGAAGACCGGCAACGGCGGCCAGTTCTTCATCGTCTACGGCGACACGACGCTGCCGGACCCCAACGGGTACACGGTGTTCGGCACCGTCACCTCGGGGTTGGATATCGTCGACAAGGTGGCCGCCGCAGGGGTGGCCCCGAACGAGACGTCACCCACCGACGGCGCACCCGCCGCACCGATCAGCATCCTCCGGGTTGCTGTCACCGAGGAGAAGTCCTGACCGTGTCCGAGGACAAGCCCACCCCCCGTCCGCCCGTGCCCTCCCCCGCCGCGCTCGCCGGCCGGGTCGCACCCCGGCCCGTCGCCGCCCCGGCACTGGTCACGCACTCCGAGTCGGCCCGCTTCGGCCGGGTCGACGAGGAGGGACACGTCTTCGTCACCGTGGGCGACGAGGAGCGGGAGGTCGGCGCCTACCCCGGCGCGACCCCCGACGAGGCGCTCCAGTACTTCGCCCGCAAGTACGACGAGCTGGCCGCCTCTGCCGAGCTGCTCGAGGCACGGCTGGCCAACCCCGACGTCTCCGCCAAGGAGGTGGCCGACGGGCTCGCCACCCTCACGGAGCACCTCGAGCAGGCGAACGTCGTCGGCGACCTCCCCGCCCTGCACGCCGTCGTCGAGCGCGTCGAGGGTGGCCTGGAGGCCAAGCGCGCCGCCGAGGCCGAGCAGCGCCGGGCCGCCCGTGCGGAGGCCGCGACGGTCCGGGAGGCCATCGTCGCCGAGGCCGAGAAGATCGCCGACCAGCCGCCGGCGAACACCCAGTGGAAGCAGAGCGGCGAGCGGATGCGCGCCCTGCTCGAGGACTGGAAGCAGCACCAGCGCAGCGGCGCGAAGCTCGACAAGCCCACCGAGTCCGCGCTGTGGCAGCGCTTCAGCCACGCGCGCAACGCGTTCGACAAGGCCCGGCGGGCCTGGTTCGCCGAGCTCGAGGGCACCCGGGGCGAGGCCAAGGTCGCCAAGCAGGAGCTCGTCCGCGAGGCCGAGGCGCTCTCCTCGAGCACCGACTGGGGCCCCACCGCCCGTGCCTACAAGCAGCTGATGGACCGCTGGCGCCGGGCCGGCCGGGCCGCCCGCGCCGACGACGACGCCCTGTGGGAGCGGTTCCGAGCCGCCCAGGACGCCTTCTTCGCCCGCAAGGACGAGGTCGCCGCGGCCGAGGACGAGGAGTTCCGCGCGAACCTCGCCGTCAAGGAGGAGATCCTGCTCGAGGCCGAGGCGCTGCTCCCCGTCGCCGACATCGAGGCCGCCAAGAGCGCGCTGCGGGGCATCCAGGACCGCTGGGAGGCCGCCGGGAAGGTCCCCCGCGGCGACATCGACCGGGTCGAGAAGCGGCTCCGCCGGGTCGAGGCAGCGGTCCGGGAGGCCGACGAGAAGAAGTGGCGCGCCACCAACCCCGAGCTCTCGGCCCGGGCCCAGAGCATGGTCGAACAGCTCGAGGCGTCGGTCGCGAAGGCCGAGGCCGAGGTGGCCGCCGCGGAGGCCGGCGGCAACGACCAGAAGGCCGCAGCGGCCCGGGAGCGGCTCGCCGCCCAGCAGCAGTGGCTGGACCAGGCCCGCGCGGGTCTGGACGAGTTCAGCGGCTGACCCCCCGGCGGGCCCCGTCGACGTCGAATCACCCCAGGTGACGAATTCCTCTTCACTCCCGGGCCGTGACAGGGCAGGATGAGGCGCCGCGATACGACGTTGAACGGGAAGAGGTCCAGGTCGATGGGTCGACACGGGGGGTCGGTGACCCGCGGGCGGAGTGCGATGGCACTCACGACGGCGGCAGCCGTGGGCATCGTCGGCGTCGGCGGCTGGCAGGCGTGGGAACGACTCGGCCCCGACGTCGCCGCACCGGCCGCCTGCGACACCCCGGTCGAGGTGCGCGTCACCACGACGGCCGCGATGCGCGACGCCCTCGAGTCGGTGGCGCGGACGGTCACCGGCCAGTGCGCGACGTACGCGGTCTCCGCCGAGCCGGTGGCGGTCACGGCGCAGCGGCTCGAGACGGGCGCCGCGGACCTCCCGGCCCTCTGGGTCCCCGACTCCGCGTTGGCTGCGCAGCAGCTCGCCGAGCGCACCGAGGGGGTGAGCGTCTCCGAGCCGGTCGCGACCACCCCGGTCGTGCTCGCGGTCCCGGAGGGCGCCGACCTACCGGACCCCGCCACCTGGGGCACCACGATCGTCGCCGCCGACGCCCGGCTTCCGGACCCCAACACCTCCACCGTGGGCGGTGTCGCCCTCATGGTGGGGCTCGCCGAGATCGATGCCCTTCCGCAGGCGAAGCGGGCCGCCGCCCTCGCGGGGATCGGCGGGATGCTGAGCCGGGTCGTCCCCGAGGAGACCCTGCTCACGGCCCACGCCGGCCAGAGGGATGCCGCGATCTTCCCCACGACCGAGCAGCAGGTGCACGCGGCCGGTGTCGCGGGCCTGACCATCCGCACGACCGCCTCGTCGACTCCCCCGCTCCAGTACCCGCTCGTCACGATCCCCTCGGCCCCGAAGGCAGCCGCCGCCGCGCTCGGCGCGGCCCTCACCTCCCCCGCCGGCCGCGACATCCTGCGTGCCGCGGGCTTCCGCACCCCCGACGACCCCAGCCCGGTCGTCACGGGGGGCCCGCCGGCGGCCGCCCTCGCCGCGACCCCCTCCCCCGAGCAGGCCGCCGCCGCCGAGCAGATGTGGAACGCGATCGCGACCCCCACCCGCCTGCTCACGGTCATCGACACGAGTGGGTCGATGAGCCGGCCGGCCGCCGCGGGCGGCGGCTCCCGGATCGAGGTGGCCAGCCGGGCCGCCTCCGGAGCCGTCCAGCTGCTCTCGGACCACAACGCCGTCGGGCTGTGGACCTTCTCGACCGCCCAGAAGGGCCGACGGGACTGGTCCCAGCTGCAGCCCGTGGGGAGGCTCGGCGCAGACGACCAGCGCTCCAAGCTCGCCTTCGCGTTCGGGTCGCTCGGCACCCGGCTCGGCGGTGACACCGGGCTCTACGACACCATCGACGCCGCCTACGCCTCGGTCATGAAGACCTACGACCCCGGCGCGGTCAACCTCATCGCGCTGTTCACCGACGGGGTCAACGACGACAGCACCGGCGGCCTCAGTCTCGCCGCGCTCAAGGCCGACCTCGCGAAGCGGGCCGACCCGAAGAAGCCGGTCACCGTCCTCCTCGTCGGGATGGGTGGGGTCGACGCGAAGGCGCTCGCCCCCGTCGCCGCGGCCGTGCCGACCGGTGGCGGGGGCGGTGGCGCCGTGTTCGTCATCGAGCAACCGCAGGACATCGCGAACGTCTACGTGACGATGCTGCTGCGTCGCCTCCCGAAGGCCTGAGCCTGCTCTCACCTCCAGGGCTTCACTCCCCGGCACGAGCACGGCAGGATGAGTGGCGCCACCGGGACGGCGAACGGGAAGAGGTCAACGTCGATGGGTCGACACGAGGGCTCCGTGCAGCGCGGTCGGATCGCCGTCGCGCTGGCGGCCGCAGCGGCCGTGGGGGTCCTCGGAGTGGGCGGGTGGCAGACGTGGAGCCGCTTCGGGCCCGGGGCCGACGGCCCTCTCGGCTCGGCGCGCTGCTCGGACCCCGCACCGGTGCGGGTCACGACGACACCGGCGATGCGGGACACGCTGGAGACCATCGCCCGGAGCGTCACCGACGTGTGCGCCACCTACACCGTGGTGGCCGAGCCCGCCGCCGTCACCGCGAAGCGGTTCGCGGGCGATGCCGCGCAGGCACCGCAGGTGTGGGTCCCGGACTCCCCCCAGCTCGCGCAGCAGGCGGCCGCTGACGCCGAGGGGGTCAGCGTCGGCCCACCGATCGCCTTCACCCCCCTGGTGATCGCGGTGCCGGAGGGCCTGAAGGTCCCGGAACCGGTCAGCTGGGGCGAGACGCTGGCCGCCGAGGACTCCCGGCTCCCGGATCCCGACACCTCGACCGTCGGCAGCATCGCCCTCATGATGGGGATGTCCGAGGTCCAGCAGCTGCCCGACACGGACCGCGCTGCCGCGTTCAACGGGTTGAGCGGGCTGCCGGACCACATCGTGTCCGAGGACAGCCTGTTCGCCGCTCATGCCGTGGGGAAGGACAAGGCGATCTTCCCCACGACCGAGCAGCAGGTCGAGCAGGCCCACGTCGCCGGCCTCACGGCGCTCCCGGCCCAGGGCGAGACACCGCCGCTCGAGTACTCCCTCGTCTCGACCGCCGCTGCTCCGCGCGACGCGGTCGGGGCACTGAGCGAGGCCCTCGCCTCCGAGGCCGGGCAGCAGGCGCTGCGCGCGGCCGGCTTCCGCACCGCCACGAACACCTCCCCGGTCATCGAGGGCGGACCACCCACCGCGGCGATCGCCGCGACCGCGTCACCGGAGCAGGTCCGGGCCGCACAGCAGATGTGGCAGGCCATCACCCTTCCGACCCGGCTGCTCATCATCGTCGACACGAGCGGCTCGATGAGCCAACCCGCCGCGAAGAACCTCGGCAGCCGGATCGAGGTCGCGGCCGAGGCCGCCTCGACCGGCATCCCGCTGCTCGACGACAACAGCGCCGTCGGCCTCTGGATGTTCTCCACGCAGCAGCGCGGCAGCCGGGACTGGACCCAGCTCCAGCCGGTCCGTGAGCTCGGTCAGGCGGACCAGCGCTCGAAGCTCTCCTTCTCGCTCGGCTCCCTCGGCACCAGGCTCGGCGGCGACACCGGGCTCTACGACACGGTCGATGCGGCGTACGCCACGGCCCTGAAGGAGTACGACCCGAAGTCCGCGAATCTCATCGCCCTCTTCACCGACGGCGTCAACGACGACCCCGCGGGCGGGATCAGCCTCGCGACGCTCCGGGCACGGCTCAAGGCGTCGGCCGACCCGAAGAAACCGATCACCGTCTTCCTCATCGGGATGGGTTCGGTCGACGGCAGGACGCTCGGCCCGGTCGTCAAGGCGATCCCCACCGGGGGTGGCGGCGGCGGCGCGGTGTTCACCATCCGCAGTCCCGAGGACATCTCGAACGTGTACGTCAAGATGATGCTCCGCCGCCTCGGGCAGTAGGGCCGCCGGCCCGGTCGGTACGCGAGCCGTCGGCTCAGCCGTCGCGGCGCCCGCCGGTGACGCGCTCGGCGTCGAGGACGCCGTCGACGTTCTGCACGGCACGGATCACGTGCCCCAGGTGCCCGGGGTCGCCCATCTCGAAGGTGAAGCGGAGGATCGCCACCCGGTCGCGGGAGGTCTGCACCGAGGCCGAGAGGATGTTCACCCCGTGGTCGGAGATGACCCGGGTGACGTCCGAGAGGAGCCGGGACCGGTCGAGGGCCTCCACCTGGAGCTGGACGAGGAACAGGCTGCCCGAGGTGGGCGCCCACTCGACCTCGATGATCTTGTCCGGCTGCGAGAGCAGCGAGTCCGCGTTGGTGCAGTCGCGGCGGTGCACCGACACCCCGTTGCCGCGCGTCACGAAGCCGAGGATGTCGTCGCCGGGGACCGGGGTGCAGCAGCGGGCGAGCTTGACCCAGACGTCCGACATGTCCTTGACGACGACCCCGGGGTCGCTCGACCGCCGCGAGCGTGGGCGGGACAGGACCGGGGAGGCGGCCTCGGCGATGTCCTCGCTGGCACCGTCCTCGCCCCCGACCGACGCGACGAGGCGGGAGACGATGTGCTGCGCCGAGACGTGGCCCTCCCCGACCGCGGCGTAGAGCGCGTCGATGCCGGGGTAGCGCAGCTCCTCGGCGACCCCGGTGAGGGACTCGACCGAGGTGAGCCGCTGGAGCGGCAGGCCCTGCTTGCGCATCGCCTTGGCGAGGGCCTCCTTGCCCTCCTCGATCATCTCCTCGCGGCGTTCCTTGGTGAACCAGTGCTTGATCTTGTTGCGGGCGCGCGCGGACCGGACGAAGTTGAGCCAGTCGCGCGACGGCCCGGCGGAGTCGGCCTTCGAGGTGAGCACCTCGACGACGTCGCCGTTGTCGAGCCGGCTCTCGAGCGGGACGAGCCGGCCGTTGACCCGGGCCCCGATGCAGTGGTGCCCGACCTCGGTGTGCACCGCGTAGGCGAAGTCGACCGGTGTCGCCCCGGCGGGGAGGCCGACGAGCTGACCCTTGGGCGTGAAGACGTAGACCTCGCTCGCGGTGATCTCGAAGCGGAGCGACTCGAGGAACTCCCCCGGGTCCGCCGTCTCCTTCTGCCAGTCGAGGAGCTGCCGCAGCCAGGCCATGTCGTTGACCGGGCCGGACTGGCCGTCGCGGGCCTCCGCGCCCGGGGACTTCGGGGCGCCCTTGGTACCCGGCTCCTCCTTGTACTTCCAGTGGGCCGCGACCCCGTACTCGGCGCGGCGGTGCATGGTGTGCGTGCGGATCTGGATCTCGACGGCCTTGCCCTCGGGACCGATGACCGTCGTGTGCAGCGACTGGTACATGTTGAACTTCGGCATCGCGATGTAGTCCTTGAACCGGCCGGGGACCGGGTTCCACCGCGCGTGGAGGGCGCCGAGCGCCGCGTAGCAGTCGCGGACGGTGTCGACGAGGACGCGGACCGCGACGAGGTCGTAGATCTGCTCGAAGTCGCGGCCGCCGACGATCATCTTCTGGTAGACGCTGTAGTAGTGCTTGGGGCGCCCGGTGACGGTCGCCTTGATCTTCGCCGCGCGCAGGTCCGCGCCGACCTCGTCACGCACCTGCGTGAGGTACTCCTCGCGGGCGGGCGCGCGCTCGGCGACGAGCCGGACGATCTCGTCGTACACCTTCGGGTAGAGCGTCTGGAACGAGAGGTCCTCGAGCTCCCACTTGATGGTGTTCATCCCGAGCCGGTGCGCGAGCGGCGCGTAGATCTCGAGGGTCTCCTTGGCCTTGCGCTGCGCGCTCTCCTGGGACACGTACCGCCACGTGCGGGCGTTGTGCAGCCGGTCGGCGAGCTTGATGACGAGGACGCGGATGTCGCGGGCCATCGCGACGACCATCTTGCGGACGGTCTCGGCCTGGGCCGCCTGCCCGTAGGTGACCTTGTCGAGCTTGGTGACGCCGTCGACGAGCATCGCGATCTCGTCGCCGAAGTCGCGACGCAGCGCCTCGAGGCTGTACGCGGTGTCCTCGACGGTGTCGTGGAGCAGGGCCGCGGCGAGCGTCGTCGGCGTCATGCCGAGCTCGGCGAGGATCGTCGTGACCGCGAGCGGGTGGGTGATGTAGTCGTCGCCGCTGCGCCGCTTCTGCCCCTCGTGGGCGCGCTCGGCCACCGCGTAGGCGCGCTCGACGAGCCCGACGTCGGACTTCGGGTGGGTGACCCGGACGATCTGGAGCAGCGGCTCCAGGACCGGGTTGCTCGGCGGCCGGTTGCGACCGACGCGCGCCAGCGCCGCCCGCGCCCTGGCACGGGAGCCCACCCCGGCCGCGGCGTTCCCCGAGGTGGCGGCCGTCGTGTGCTCCGCCATGCACGAAGTCTAGTCGCGCCTCAGGAGACGACGTGCAGCGACCGGACGGCCCGCTCCCCGAGCAGCGCGCGGCCCCCGAGGAACCCGAGCTCGACGATGCAGTCGAAGGCGACGACGTGCGCCCCGACGCGTTCCAGCAGGTCCCACGCGGCCAGCGCGGTCCCCCCGGTGGCGAGGACGTCGTCGACGAGGACGACCCGGCGGCCGGGGCCGACCGCGTCGGCGTGCACCTCGATCGTCGCCGAGCCGTACTCGAGGTCGTAGGAGGCGGCGACGGTGTCGCCGGGCAGCTTGCCCGCCTTGCGGACCGGGACGAAACCCACGCCCATCGCGTGGGCCAGGGCGGCGCCGACGACGAAGCCGCGCGCCTCCACCCCGGCGACGAGGTCGACCTCGCCGCGGCGCCCGTCGGCCAGCGCCGCGATGACGGCGCCGAAGACGCTCGGGTCGCCGAGCAGCGGGGTGATGTCCTTGAAGACCACCCCGGGTGCCGGGAAGTCCGGGACGTCGCGCAGCGACCGCGCGACGAGCTCCTCGAGGGCCGGGGCGGGGTGGGTGGGCACCGGCCCTACCGCTTGGACTTCGGGGGACGCTTCGGCTGGTTGCGCGGCCCGGAGCGGGCGTACTGGTGCACGGAGCGGCCGGTGAGCGTCGCGCCCTCGTCCCGGTCGGCGGTGGTGCCGGCGACGACGGAGGCCGGTACCGGCTCCTCGCCGGAGGCCGGCGGGACCTCGTCGGACTCGCGGGCCTTCTTGGCCTGGAACCGCAGCGCCTTCTTGTCCAGCTCGACGACCGAGGCGTCCTTGCGGCGCAGCGTCACGAGGAAGGGGGTGGCGATGAAGATCGAGGAGTACGCACCGACGAGGATGCCGACGAAGAGGACGAGCGAGAGGTCGACGAGCACGCCGGGGCCGAGGAAGATCGACCCCACGACGAGGACCGCGGTGATCGGCAGCAGGCCGATGACCGTGGTGTTGATCGAGCGGACCATGGTCTGGTTCACCGCGAGGTTCGCGGCCTGTGCGTACGTCATCCGCCCGTTGGCGAAGGCCTGGTTCGTGTTCTCGCGCACCTTGTCGAACACGACGACGGTGTCGTAGAGGCTGTAGCCGAGGACGGTGAGGAAGCCGATCATCGTCGCCGGGGACACCTCGAACCCGCTGAGGGCGTAGATGCCGACCGTGATGACGAGGTCGTGCACGAGGGCGAAGAGCGCCGCGACGGCCATCTTCCAGTTGCGGAAGTAGACGCTCAGCAGGAGCACCACCGCCAGGAGGAAGATGACGAGCGCCCGCAGGGCCTGCTTGCTGACCGAGGCCCCCCACGACGGACCGATGAACGTGGCGCTGACGTCCTGCTCGGGGACGTCGAACGCCTTCGCGAGGGCGGTGCGGATGCTCTGGCTGTCGGTGTCGGAGAGCCGCTCGGTCTGGACGCGGATGGTGTCGTTGCCGACGAGGGTGACGTTGGTGCCGCGCTGGTCCTGAGCCGCGCCGACCGCCTCGCGGGCGGTCTGCTCGTACCCCTGCGGGGCCGAGGCCGTGGCGACCCGGAACTCCGAGCCCCCGCGGAACTCGAGGCCGAGGTTGAGCCCCTGGACGCCGAGGCCGACCGCCGCGACGAGGAGGAGCACGAGCGAGCCGAGGTAGAACTTCCGACGGCTCGCGACGACGGGGATGGAGCGCTTGCCGGTGTAGAGGTCGTTGCCGAACTCCGAGAAGCTCATGCTCATGCCCGGCTCCCTTCGGTCTCACGGATGGCCGGCGGGGCGCTGGTGAACCGCCCGCGGCCGGCGTACCGGGTGGTCTTGGCGCCGAGCCGGCGCGGGTCCAGGCCGGAGAGCCGGTGCCCGTCGCGGAAGAACGGCACGCGGGTCAGCACGGTGAGCAGCGGGTGCGTGAACCAGAACACGACGAGCACGTCGATGACCGTGGTCAGGCCGAGGGTGAAGGCGAAGCCGCGGACGCTCGAGCTCGCGAGCAGGTAGAGGATCAGCGCGGCGAGCAGGTTGACGCCGTCGGCGATCAGGACGGTGCGCTTGGCGCGGTTCCAGCCGGTCTCGACCGCGCTGGCCAGGGACCGCCCTTCGCGCAGCTCGTCGCGGACCCGCTCGAAGTAGACGATGAAGCTGTCGGCGGTGAACCCGATGGCGACGATGAGGCCGGTGACGCCGGCCATGTCGAGCCGGAAGTTCTGGGCCCACCCGAGCACGGTGATCGTCAGGTACGTGAGCAGCCCGGCGACGACGATCGAGCTGATCGTCACGAACCCGAGCATCCGGTACTGGAAGAGCGAGTAGACGACGACGAGCAGCAGGCCGATGATCCCGGCGACGATGCCGTACCGGAGCTGCTCGCTGCCGAGCGTGGGGCTGATGTCGACGCTGGACTGCTCCTCGAACGACAGCGGGAGCGCGCCGAACTTCAGCTGGTCGGCCAGCGCACGCGCGGACTCGAGGGTGAAGCTGCCGGTGATGCTCGCGCGGCCGTTGGGGATCGCGCTCTCGAAGCGCGGCGCGACGATGACCTTGGAGTCGAGGGTGGCCGCGAGCTGGTTCTGCGGCTCCGGCAGCGTCACCATCTTCCGGCTGATCTCGGCGTACTGCGTGCTGCCCTCGCTGTTGAACGACAGCGCGATCTCGACGGTGCTCGTCGCGACGCCCTGCTGGTTGACCTGGTAGCCCGCGGTCGCGTCGCTGATCTTGTCACCGCTGACCGCGACGGGTCCGAGGATGTACTTCGCGCCGTCGTTGACCCCGCAGGTGACGAGCGGCTTGGTCGGGTCGTCCACGAGGTTGTCCAGCGCGTTGGGGTCCGCGCAGTTGAGGTTCGTGAACTGCTGCTGGATCTCCGGGGTGATCCACGCGAGGTCCGTGGGGTCGGTGGGGGTGGCCCCGCTCGCGGACGGGCTCGGCGACGGCTCCGGCGACCCGGTGGGCGTGGGGGTCGGCGTCGTGGCGGTGAGGGCCCGGTTGACGGCGCTGTTGCTCGTCGAGGAGGCGCTCGGCGAGGGCGAGGCGCTCGGGGAGGCCTCGCCGGCCGTCGAGGAGGCCGACGGGGCCGGGCTCGGCGAGGTGCCCGGGGAGGCGGTGCCGGTCGGCACGGGCACGCCCGAGGTCACCGCGAGGACCGGTCGGAACTGCATCTGGGACGACTTCTTGATCGCGTCCCGGACCTCCTGGGTCGGGATCTCCGGGATGCTCACGACGATGTTCTGGTCGCCCTGGGTGGTCACCTCGGCACCCGACACGCCCCCCGCGTCGACGCGCTGGACGATGATGTCGCGGGCCTGGTTCAGCTGCTCGGCCGAGACGCTCTGGCCGGCGTTGGCCTTCGGCTCGAGGATGATCTGGGTGCCGCCCTTGAGGTCGAGCCCGAGCTTCGGCGTCGGCTGCCCGCTCCCCCAGACGATCGACCCGGTGAGGAGCCCGGCGAGGGCCAGGACGAGGACGGTCAGCGCGATGAGGGCACGCCGCGCCACGGTCCGGGGTGCCGCGGCCATCTCAGGCCACCTCGGGGGCGCGCATGCCGATGGCCCGCCGGTCGAAGCGCAGCGAGACCCCGTGGCCCACGTCGAGCGTGGCGACCGCGTCGTCGAGGGCGGTGATCGTGCCGTACAGCCCCGAGGTGGTCACCACCTCGTCGCCGACCGCGAGCGAGGACTGGAGCGTCTGGACCTGCTTCGCCCGCTGCCGCTGGGTGAAGAACATCCAGACGAGGAGGAGGAACGGCAGTCCCAGGATCAGGAGGTAGGCGAGGCCGGAGCCGGAGCCGTCAGACATCGGTGTAGGTCCTTCGGAGCGGGGGTTCCCGCGGTGGTGAGCAGTGGATCGGCCCGGACGCGCCGGGCCGAGGACCCACTGTAGGCGAGAGCCGGACGCCTCACCAACGAAGCAGGCACCTCGTGCGTGCCCGGCGTGGCGCGATGGCGCGTTCAGCCGCCCAGCCGGCCGGGGCCGTCGTCCTCGATCGGCAGCAGCCCCTGGTGCGCCGCGTCCGCCGGAGCACGCAGGCCGAGGTGGGCCCAGGCCTTCGCGGTGGCGGTGCGCCCGCGCGGGGTGCGCGACATGAAGCCCTCCCGGACGAGGTACGGCTCGGCGACGGTCTCGACGGTGTCGGACTCCTCGCCGACGGCCACCGCGAGCGTGGACAGCCCCACCGGTCCGCCGCCGAAGCGCCGGCACAGGGCGTCGAGCACGGCACGGTCGAGACGGTCGAGGCCGGCGTCGTCGACGTCGAAGAGGGCCAGCGCCTGCCGTGCCGCGTGGTGGTCGACGTGGCCCTCGCCGTGCACCTGGGCCCAGTCCCGGACCCGGCGCAGCAGCCGGTTCGCGATGCGCGGGGTTCCCCGGGAGCGTCCGGCGACCTCGACGACGCCCGCCTCGTCGGCGTCGACGCCGAGCAGGCCGGCCGAGCGGCGCAGGATGGTCACGAGGTCGGCGGTGTCGTAGAAGTCGAGGTGCCCGGTGAAGCCGAACCGGTCGCGCAGCGGGGCGGGCAGCAGGCCGGCGCGGGTGGTGGCCCCGACGACGGTGAAGGGCGGGAGCTCGAGCGGGATGGCCGTGGCCCCCGGGCCCTTGCCGACGATGACGTCGACCCGGAAGTCCTCCATCGCGAGGTAGAGCATCTCCTCGGCGGAGCGGCTCATCCGGTGGATCTCGTCGAGGAAGAGCACCTCCCCCTCGTCGAGGGAGGACAGGACCGCGGCGAGGTCACCCGCGTGTTGGATCGCCGGCCCGCTCGTGATGCGGATCGGCCGCTCGAGCTCGGCCGCGACGATCAGGGCGAGGGTCGTCTTGCCGAGGCCGGGCGGGCCGGAGAGCAGGACGTGGTCGGGCGGGCTGCCGCGGCGGCGCGCGGCCTCGAGGACCAGCCCGAGCTGGTCGCGGACGCGGGTCTGGCCCGGGAACTCGGCGAGCCGGCGCGGACGGAGCGCGGCCTCCACGACCCGCTCGTCGTCGGTGCCCGCGGCGTCCACGACCCGGGCGGTGGCCTCGAAGGAGCCGTCCGCCTCCCGGATCTCGCTGCGGAACCCCTCGGGCTGGGCGGCGCTCACCGGCGCAGCTCCCGCAGGGCCAGACGCAGGTAGGTGGCGACCTCGGCGTCGGCGGGCGCTCCGGCGGCGACCTTCTCGACGGCGTCGGAGGCCTGCCGGCCGCTCCAGCCGAGGCCGACGAGGGCCTCGGTGACCTGCTCGCGCCACGGCTCGGCACCGGCCCGTGGGGTGGCGCTGGCCGCCGGGGCCACGCCGGTGCCGTGGATCGCGCCGACCTTGTCGCGCAGCTCGAGGACGAGGCGCTGGGCGGACTTCGCGCCGATGCCCGGGATCGCGGTGAGCGCCTTGGCGTCGCCGGCGGTCAGCGCACCGGCCAGCTCGTCGGGACCCATGACGGAGAGCATGGCCAGGGCCAGACGCGGCCCGACGCCGGAGACGGTCTGCACCGTCTCGAACATGTCGCGCTCGGCGGCGCCCGAGAAGCCGTACAGGGTCAGCGAGTCCTCACGGACGACGAGGGTCGTCGCCAGGGCCACCTCCTGCCCGCGGTGGCAGGTGGCGGCGGTGGCCGGGGTCGTGTGGACGAGCATGCCGACCCCCCCGACCTCGACGACGACGCGGTCGAGGCCGACGTGCCCCACCGGGCCGCGGACCGAGGAGATCACCGGCGGCTCCCCTCGGCGAGGGCGGCGAGGCGGGTGGCCTGGGCGCCGCGCCAGGCGTGGCAGATGGCCAGGGCCAGGGCGTCGGCGGCGTCGGCGGGCCGGGGCGGCGTGTCGAGCCCGAGGATGCGGGTGACCATCGCGGTGACCTGGGCCTTGTCGGCGCGCCCGCTGCCGGTGACCGCGGCCTTGACCTCGGTCGGGGTGTGGAACACGACGGGGATGCCGCGCCGGGCCGCCCCGAGCATGGCCACGGCCGTGGCGTGGGCGGTCGTCATGACGCTCGCGACGTTGACGTCGGCGAAGACCCGCTCGATGGCGACGACCTCGGGGACGAAGCGGTCGAGCCAGGCCCCGAGCTCGGACTCGAGGAAGAGCAGCCGCTCCCCCGGGTCGGCGGCGCTGGGGGTGCGGACGACGCCCACGGCGACCATCGCGGCCCGACCCGGGCGCCCGTCGACGACGCCGAGGCCGCACCGGGTGAGACCGGGGTCGACGCCGAGGACGCGCACGCTGAGCTCCTGCCGGATCTGGTTAGAACACCTGTTCGGAGGCAACGGTACACATCGGACGCGCGGGTGACGGGCAGCAACACGCGGATGGGCATCGGGCCGTCAGGGGCGGGCCAGGACGAGGTACCGCTCGTCGGCGACCTCGCGTCCCCAGAGCGCCGGGTCGGGCAGGTGCCGCACCTCGACCCGGGCGCACGACTCCCCCACGATCGCCGCACACCGCTCCGCGGTGAGACCGGCCCCGGTGCCCCAGCTGCCCTCGACGAGGACGAGGCGGCCGGACGGACGCAGCGCCGCGACCCAGCGCCGCACGACGGCCACCGGGTCGGGCAGGGCCCACAGGACGTGGCGGCACAGGACGACGTCGACCGAGGAGCCGGCGAGGCCCGGGTCCGCGGCGTCGCCGAGGCGAGGGTGGGCACCGCTGCCCGCGAGCTTGGTGACGGCCCGGCGCACCATCTCGGGCGAGAAGTCGACGGCGTCGACGGTGAACCCCTCCTCGGCGAGCAGGAGCGCGAGGGTGCCGGTGCCGCACCCGAGGTCGACGACGTCCGCGGGTGCCGCGGGCAGCACGTCGAGGAGCAGCTCGCGCCACGCGGCGCGGACCTCGGGGTCACGCAGTCCGTGGTCCGGCGCCTCGTCGAAGGCCGGGGCCTCGAGGTCCCAGAGCCCGGGGTCGGCGGCGGAGGTCACTCCTCCTCGTCGTCGTCGAGCTGCGCGAGGACGTCGTCGGCGATGTCGCCGTTCGCGAAGACGTCCTGGACGTCGTCGGAGTCCTCGAGCGCCTCGATGACGCGGATCATCTTCTTCGCACCGTCGACGTCGAGCGGCACCTGGAGGTTGGGGACCCACGAGGCCTCGGCGGAGTCGTAGTCGACCCCGGCCTCCTGGAGGGCGGTGCGCACCGCGACGAAGTCGGTGGCCTCGGAGACGATCTCCCAGGTCTCGCCGTTGTCGTTGACCTCCTCGGCCCCCGCGTCGAGCACGAGCTCGAGGATCTCGTCCTCGGACTTCTCGCTCTTGGGGACGAGGACGACCCCCTTGCGGTCGAACACGTACGACACCGAGCCCGGGTCGGCGAGCTGGCCGCCGTTGCGGGTCAGTGCGGTGCGGACCTCGGCGGCCGCGCGGTTGCGGTTGTCGGTGAGGCACTCGATGAGCACCGCGACGCCGCCGGGGGCGTAGCCCTCGTACGTGATCGTCTCCCAGTTCGACCCGCCGGCGGTGGCGCCGGAGCCACGCTTGACGGCGTTGTCGATGTTCGTGTTGGGGACCGAGGACTTCTTCGCCTTCTGGATGGCGTCGTAGAGCGTCGGGTTGCCCGCGGGGTCCCCGCCGCCGGTGCGGGCGGCCACCTCGATGTTCTTGATGAGCTTGGCGAACAGCTTGCCGCGCTTGGCGTCGATCGCCGCCTTCTTGTGCTTGGTGGTCGCCCACTTGGAGTGGCCGCTCATGAACGCTCCCTCAGGTTCTGTCTCACGATGTCGACGAACAGCTGGTGCACCCGGTGGTCGCCGGTCACCTCCGGGTGGAAGGACGTGACGAGCAGGTTCCGCTGCCGCGCGGCGACGATCCTACCCGCGGCCGGTCCGTCCTCGACCCGGGCGAGGACCTCGACGGCCTCCCCCACCTCCTCGACCCACGGCGCGCGGATGAAGACCGCCCGCACCGGCTCGCCGCCGAGCTCGCGGATGTGGAGGTCCTCCTCGAAGGAGTCGACCTGGCGCCCGAAGGCGTTGCGCCGGACGAGGATGTCCATGCCACCGAGGGTCTGCTGGCCTGCCGCGCCGTCCGCCAGGCGGTCGGCGAGCATGATCATCCCGGCGCACGACCCGTAGACCGGCAGCCCCGCGGCGATGCGGTCGCGGATCGGCTGCTGGAGGTCGAAGGCGCGGACGAGCTTGTCCATCGTCGTCGACTCGCCGCCGGGGACGACGAGCCCGTCGACGGCCGCGACCTCCGCGGGGCGGCGCACCGTGACGGCGCCGGCCCCGCCGCGCTCGAGGGCGAGGAGGTGCTCCCGCACGTCGCCCTGCACGGCGAGGACGCCGATGGTGGGTGTGGTGGTCACGGGCAGCGATGCTACGGGCGCGCGGCGGCGCTGCGCACACCACCCACGGGCCGGCGTCAGGTCAGGAGGTCGGGCATCAGGTGGTCGACGGTGGACTCGTAGTAGCGCATCGACAGCTGCACGCGCTCGACGTCGACGAGGCCCTCGCCCAGGGCGATGACCTCGTTGAGCCAGAGGTGGTCGGGCTCGGCCGTCTCGAACGTCAGCACGTGGATGCCCTTCCCGTCCTCCAACGACGACAGGCCGTGCAGCTCGAACAGCACGTCTCCCCCCTCGGACGGGTGGATGACCCCACACGCGTTGGGGTGGGCGAAGCCGTTGCGGATCCGGGGGAAGTTCGTCCAGACGGCGGTCCCGGTCAGCCGTCCGCTCAGCGTGGCCGTCCCCTGCACGTACAGCCGGCCGTCGCGCCCCTGCGACCCGCCGACCTCGTGGAACAGGTCTGCGGCCCAGTGCACGTCACACAGATGATCCAGCCGCATCGCAGCACCTCGATCTCGCCTCGACCACAGTGTGCTCCGTCGCAGCGCCCGTGGACAGGGCAGACGGGAACCGATGTCGCGCGCCGCGCCCTCCCCGCCGGGCGACACCTACGCTGACGCGGTGAGCACCGACGTGGCGGTCCGCGCGCGCCGGCCCGCCGACCTGCCCGCGCTCGTCGACCTGCTCGGCGCGCAGCAGGCCGGGTCGGGGTACCCGGTCCGCTGGCCGCTGCCGTTCCCGGTGGAGGAGTTCCTCGTCCGCCCGGGTGAGCTCGGCGCATGGGTCGCGGTCGCGGGCGACCGGGTCGTCGGCCACGTGTCCGTCCTCCATCCTCGCGAAGGCTGGGAGGCCGAGGGCTGGCTCGCCGGCACCGGGCTGGGGCCGGAGCGGCTCGCGGCGGTGAGCGTGCTCTTCGTCGACCCCACGGTGGCGGGGCGCGGCATCGGGACGCGACTGCTCGACACGGCGGTCGATCGTGCGCGGGCCCTCGATCGCACGCCGGTCCTCGACGTCGTCCAGGAGCACTCCATCGCGGCGGACCTCTACCGCCGCCGCGGCTGGCGGGTCATCGGCGAGGCCCGGCCCCCCTGGCTGCCACCGGACCGCCGCCCGGTGCTCCTCATGTCGCTCGCTCCCGCGGCCGGCTGACGGCCCGGCCGGCGTGGCCGGGCCGTCAGCGTCGGGTCACCAGACCCAGACGTCGTCCAGCCAGATCGTCGATCCCGGCGCCTGCGTCGCGGGAGCCGCGACGGTGAGCCGCATCGAGGTGGCGCCGGCCGGGACCTGGAGGGTGCCGCTGATCTTGCTCACGGTCCCGTCGATCTTGCTCACCGACGAGCCGATCTTGCTCACCGACGCGTCGATCTTGCTGACGACGACGTCGACGGAGTCGATCTTGCTCACGACCGCCCCCGTCCGGTCGAGGAAGGCGACCGCCACGGCGGGCGTCCCGTCGACCGCCGTGAGCGCCAGGTCGTACGTGGCCCCGCCCTCGACCGGGACGTCCGAGCGCCACGACCCACCGGTGAGACCGCCGGTGACGCCGACCGCGTCCGATCCGTCGCTGGCGTGGTTCCCGGAGGTGTCGTAGGACGTGCTGCCCGAGCCGGTCCAGCCGTCGGGGGCCGACCCGGTCGCCGACGCCTCGTACGAGCCGTTGGTCACCCGGTTGCCCCGGACGGTGATGGTCCGGGTCAGGCTGTTGTCGGTCTCGTCGGACTCCGCGACGGTGTTCTCCGGGTCGACGTCGACCCGGATCCTGCGGTCGCCGTTGACGCCGCGGGTGTCCCAGGCCAGCGTGACCACCCGGCTCGCGCCCGCGGCCACCTGCACCGGCGAGGTGCTGCCCAGGACGGTCGTCCCGTCGTGGACCTTGACGACGACACCGGAGGCGTCGGACGTGCCCGAGTTCTGCACCGTGACCGACAGCGTCGTCTGCTTCCGTTCGGGCTGGGCGCTCTCGACCGCCGTCGGGCGCAGCTGGGCCTTCGCGACCTCGCGGCCGTCACCCTGCGGGTTGACCGTGAAGTAGAAGACCTGACCGGCCTCGACGAGCTTGGGCGCCGAGGTGTTGGCCGCGGTCTGCGGCACGCCCCGCGCGGCGAGGGCCGCGTTGCGGGCGGCGTACTCGGCGTGCAGGTAGTCCCCGGCCCGGAACAGCGTCCCGGCCTGGGCGCGCCAGTCCTTCATCCGCGCGAAGTCCGCGGACCACACGGACGAGGGCGAGGTCCGCCCGCCGGCGGCCTCCTGGGCGAGCCGGTCGCCGAGAGCCTCCTGGGCGCCGATGAGGTACTCCGCGACGTGCCCACGCTGGAGGTTGTCCTGGTCCTCGACCTCGTAGGGGCGGTAGGACATGGCGTACGTCGTCGGCGCCGCCGACACGTCGTACATCCAGCCCAGGCCGCTCCAGTAGCACTCCCACTTGCCGGCCTGCGGGTGGCCCGCCGGGCAGCGGTCGACGCCGTAGGAGCCGTCGTGCGGGTGCGAGAGGCCGAGGTTGTGCGCGGCCTCGTGCTCGATCGTGTAGCTGAAGCCGCCGCCGCTGTCCTGGGTGGGCAGCGAGGCGTCGGTGAGCGAGCGCTTGGAGCCGGGCGCGTCACCCGGCTGGACGCCGGGGTAGTGCGAGGCGCTGGACTTGAAGCGGTCGTTGACGTTGTTCATGACGCCCCAGGCCTCACCGTCCTCCGTGCCGACCGCGATGCCGCCGACGATCGCCGGGAGGGCCCAGGTGTACGCCTTCTCGAAGACGACGTTGATGGCCGGGATGGTGTTGACGCCGTCGACGTGGTCGGCGATGCCGTCCGGGTGCGCGTCGATGAAGTCGCGGAAGGACTCGTGCGACACGGCGCCGTCGTAGGCGGGGCCGATCCCCGTCCCGGTGGCCTTCGCCTTCTCGAGGGCCTCCTGGACGTCCTCGAGGTCGACGGTCTTGTCGCCGTAGGTGACGGTGTGGTCGTGGCCGTCCTCGTGCAGCGGCTCGGGGACGAGCTCGGTGCCGTCGTTGGTCACGACGTGGTGGGAGGGGGCCGGCAGGTCCTCGTACTTCGGGGAGGTGTCGAGCACCTCACCGGTCGGCTGGTTGTTCGTGGGGTCGTAGAGCGGGATCGACTCGCCCTTGCGCCCGACCCAGCGGGCGTACGGGGTGGCCGAGGACAGCCAGCGCAGGGTGTCGTCCTGCCGCGTGCCGCCGGACACGTCGCCGATCTTGTAGAGCTTGTCCATGTCGGTCCACCAGGTCCCGTACCAGGGGGCGTTGGTGAGGTTGCCGTTGACCCACTGGGGCCGGGAGTAGAAGTCGGTCCAGTTGGACACCGCGAGCCAGTACGTGTCGCCGCGCGGGATGGGCCGGTACAGGTAGCCCGCCGTGGAGCGGAAGAACAGGCCGTAGGCGACGTCACGGGCAAGGCGCGGCATCATCCGGCAGGGCGTCGTGTTGTCGTACGGGAGGTCCATCCCGGCGACCTTCGTGCCGTCGGTGGCGCACGTGTCACCCGACTGCTTCCACAGGGGGTCCGCGGCGTACTGCCACACCGGGGGGTCGCCGTGCGGGTAGTCGCTCGACATGCCCAGGCCCTTGCCCGCCCAGGTCGCCGACTCGTAGTCGTTGGGCGCCGCGCCGAGGTCGACGAAGTGGAAGCGGTAGCGCCCGCCCCAGGTGCGGGCGTAGTCGACGCCGTCCCAGTCACCGGTGTCGGGGTCGGTGATCCGCCACGACCCACCGTCCTCGACGGCCTTGGGGACGATGGCTCCGTCGATCACCTTGTCGGTGCCGTACGTGTGGTAGGCGTTCGCGCGGAAGTAGTCCTTGGCGTACCCGGGCGTGAAGGTGTCGAGGAAGAAGAACGACGACCCCTGGTTCGGGCCCTGGGGCATCCGGTCGAGGTTCAGCCCGTTCTTGTCGTAGTAGGGGTCGTGGTAGGCGCCGGCGTCGGGGTTGACGACCGCGGCCGAGACGCAGTCACCGGTCTCGACGTTCGTGAAGGCACACGACCAGCGGTCGTCGTAGCGCGTCTGGAAGATCCAGTCCTCGACGGCGTACGCGTCGACGAGGTCGGTCTTCGTGGGGTCGGTGACCTTGTACGAGACGTCACCGTTCTTGGCCGCGACGCGCAGCGCGCCGTAGGCCTGGTCGTACTTGACCTGGTTCGCCGTCCGGGTGGATCCGCCGTGGTAGCTCTGTGCCTGGGCGGTGGCGCCCTTCGCGGTCTGGTACAGCGCCTTCGCGTACTCCTCCGACGCGCTGAGGACCGAGATGTCGTACCGGTAGGTGATGCCCTCGAAGTACGGCGACCCGTTGACGTGGTCCTTGTTCCAGTTGAGCAGCCCCGCCCCCACCTGGGTCAGCTCACCCGAGGCCGTCGACTTCGTCGCGACGGTCGGCTTGTACGTGTCGGGGGTCCACGCCTTGAGGTCGGCGACCTCCTGCGCGGTCGGGGTCCGCCCCACGAAGACGACGTTGAGCGGGTAGTCGACGACGAGCTCGTCCTCGACGGCCTTGCGGCTCTCGGGGTAGAGCATCCCGGTGGGGACGGCGGTCCCGGTGAGGGTCGCGGTGCCCGAGTACGTCGACCCGACGGTCGTGTACGGCACGACACGCACGGTGTACGTCCCGGGCGCGAGCGTCCCGAGGTCCACCTTCTCCGAGGTCGTGCCGCCCGCGGCGCTCGAGCCGATCTGGTGCCCCGTCGAGTCGTCGACATAGAGGTCGTAGTCATCGGCCGACGACGCCCATGCGATCGACACCTCGACCCCGCCCCGGTGGCTGGTCCAGTAGTCGGCCGGGATCGTCAGCGCGACGGAGTGGGTGTCGCACGTCGTCGCGGTGCACGTGCCGGGGTCGAGCACGGCCCCGGTGTAGGGACCCCCGGACCACTGGACGGTCGAGGTGTCACCGCTCGCCGGAGGGGCGAGCGTCGACGAGGCCGGTGTCGACGCCCCCGCTCCGGCGGCGGCGACGAGGGTCGCGGCCAGGCCGGCGAGGGTCGAGACGGCCACCATCCGAGGGGTGATGCGCATGGGTCTCCTCCAGGGCAAGGGGGCACCGGTACGGGTGGGGGCGCCCGGGACAAGCCAACTCGCTCGGCGTACGCCGTGCGCCCGTAGAAACTGCCGATATCCTTGGCACGTGACCTCGCGCCCGCCCTCCCCCACGGGGCGGACGAGATCCTCGACCGCACGTCGACGGGTGTCCTCGAGGTCGGCCTTCGCCTCGTTCGCCACCGTCGTCTCCCCGCCCCTGGTCCCGCTGCTGCGCGACGCCGAGCGGCTCGGCCTCGCGGGCGAGACACGGGGCGCCCTCGACCTGCTCGTGGACACCGCCGGGGCCCTCCCGGACGACAGCCCCGACGGGGACCGGGTCGCGATCGGAGAGCTCGCGATCGTCGTGTCGGCCTGGGGTAGTGAGCTCCTCGACGCCCACCCCTTCCTCGAGCGCCTCGCGGCGGAGGTCCGCGACCCGGGGCCCCGAGGGGCCCTGCTGTTCAGCCGTGGCCGGGCAGGGACGGCCCAGGAGACCCCCGAGATCCTGACCCGCGCGCTCGCCGAGTTCCGGTTGGCGGGCGACATCCGCGGCCAGGCCGTCACCCTCGGCGAGCTCTGCTGGCCCCGCGAGGACGGGCTGAGCGCGGACTACCGGGTCACCGTCGGCCGAGAGGGACTCGCCCTGGCGCGACGCACCGGCGACCCGTGGGCCATCGCCTTCTGCGCGGGACGGCTCGCCGGCTGCGAGACCTACCTCGACCAGCCCGACGCGCTCGAGCACTGGCGGGAGGCCGCCGAGGTGCTGCCGTCGAGCCCCGACGCGGTGACCGCCGAGATCGCGAGCCTCAACCAGTTCAACTGGGCCCACACCGCGTACGGGCACGGGGACTACGCGTTGGCCGCACGGGTCGCCCGCGAGGGCAAGCTCTTGGCCCACGGCGCGACCTGGGCCCGCAAGTTCGCGGCCGTCGAGGCGCTCGTCCACTGGCGGACCGGTGATCTCGACGCCGCGGTCGAGGCGGCCCGCACCGCGCGCGCCGGACGCCCGCAGATGGCCACGGGCATGGCGGGCATCGTCCTGGCGGCGGTCGGCCTCGAGCGGGAGGGAAACCCCGACACCCGGGTTCTCGAGGACGCCCTCGGGCTCATCGAGTTCGACGAGCAGATGCTGTGGCTCGGGCTGGCGGTCCGGGCCGCGCTACGCGACGCCCGGCGGGAGCCCAACCCGCTGCGCGAGGTCGTGGGTGCCCTCGAGCAGGCCGCCAGGATGCAGGTGCGGTTCGGGTGGGAGGACCTCGTCCTCCTCGTCGCGCGCGCCGACCGCACCGCGGGCGCGTCCGCGGCCGCGACCATCGAGGGGCTGTGGCCGAGCAACCCCCGCGGACGGACGGTGCGGCTCGCCGTCGAGGGCCTCCTCCTCGGTGCCGAGGGGTACCCCTTGCTGCTCGAGGCGGCCGAGCGGTTCGAGTCCCTCCCGGAACCACTGAGCGCGGCCCAGGTCCTCCACGACGCCGCCCAGGTGGCCCCCGACACGACCACCGGCAACGCGCTGCGGAGGCGCGCGATCGCCGTGTTCAGCGCCCACGGCGCCGACCGGTCTCTCGCCGCCGTGCTGCGGGACCGGCGCCTGCACCGGGGGCCCGACCTGCCACCGGTGCCGCAGAGCCAGCGCCTGGTCGCCACCGCAGGGCTGACCCGGCGCGAACGGGACGTGGCGACGCTCGCCGCCAGGGGGCTCACCGCCCAGGAGATCGCCGACCAGCTGCACATCTCACTCGGGACCGCCCGGACCCACATCCTGCGGGTACGCGAGAAGTTCGGCGGCGTGCCGAAGCGCAAGCTCGCCCAGCTCCTCGCCGAGGGCTAGCCAGCACCGCCCGGAGGACGCGGTCAGGTGCAGACGCCGTCGCGCCCGCTCTTCTTGGCCCGGTACAGCGCGCGGTCGGCCATGTGCCGCAGCGCGTCGAGGTCGTCCACCTTGCCCACGGCGAGCCCGATGCTCACCGTGACCGCGAGCCCCTCCGCGAGGTCGTCCCAGTGGTCGCGCCGCACCATCTCGGCCACCTCGAGGCACCGGCGCTCGGCGACGCCGACCTGGTCGGTGTCGAGGAGGAGGAGGAACTCGTCGCCGCCCCACCGCACGACGAGGTCGCTGCCGCGCACGATCATCCGCAGCGCCGCGGCGACCCGCACGAGCACCTCGTCCCCGACCTCGTGGCCATGCGTGTCGTTGACCGCCTTGAAGTGGTCGACGTCGACGAGGACGAGGGTGACCGCGTCGCAGGCCGTGCCGTGGCTCCCGCCGAGCAGCGCCTCGACGTGACCGGTCAGCCCCCGCCGGTTGGCGACGCCGGTCAGGGCGTCGACCTCGGCGGCGACGCGCAGCCGAGCGTGCTCGGCCGCGAGGCGCTCGTTCTGGATGAGCGAGCCGATCGCCTCGACCGCCGCCAGCCGGGCCTCGTCGCGCCGCTCGGCGAGCTCGCGGGCCACGCGCAGCCCGGCGGTCTCGAACCCCAGCTCGACGGCCTCGAGCTCGGCGTCCCGGGTCAGGGCGAGCAGGTACAGCTCGGGCTGGCGGACGCGGTCCCACGCCGCGACCGCGGCCGCGAGGTGCCGGCGGGCCTCGGTGGGGTCGGGCTCGGTGAACGAGCGGGCCAGCCCCAGGTAGGTCGCGAACTCCGCGTCGTGGCCCGCCGCGAGCTCGCGCGGGGCGCCCGACTCCGGCGGGGCGATGGCGTCGATGAGGTTCTCGAAGATGTGCAGGTCCGTCCGCCAGCTCTCGGGGAGCAGGTCGACGGGCACGCGCTGCACCGCGGCCCGGGCGCGCGCGCCGAACTCGGCGAGCTCGGGTCGCGGGCCGGCCTGGCGCGTGACGCAGAGGCGGCGCAGCTGGATCTCCGCGCGGTTGTACATCGCCGTGGCCATCCGCCACGCGTCGCGCTCGTCGTTCTGGAGGTAGGTGGCGGCCGCCGAGGTGTGCTCGAGGGCGAGGTCCCACATGTCGCGGTCGAGGTAGGCCGTGGCGCACTCGACGTGGGCCGAGGCGAGCATCTCGTGCGCCGGGGGCGCGTCGCCGAGCAGCACGGTCGCGCGGGTGAGGTCGCGGTCGTCGTCGAGGCGCGGCCGCTCCCCCCACATGGTGGCGGTGGCACCCTGCGCGAGGGCGAGGGCCTCCCAGACCGGGTCACCCTCCGCGCGCGCCTGTTCGAGCAGACGGGAGAGGTGGTGGCGTGCCGCCTCGGGCTGGTCCGACGCCGCGAGGAGGCGCACGTACTCCGCGACCATGAGCACGTCGACCCAGCCGTGTTCCGTGGCCACCTCCTCGAGGCCCGCGAGGAGCCGTGGCTCGAACGCCGAGGTCTGCGCCGAGAGGATGAGCTCGCGTGCCGCTTCGAGCGTCGCGTGGTGCTCCGGCGACCGCGCACGCGATCCGCCCACCGTCGATGTGGTCGCTGCCGTCATGGGAGCGAGTGTGGAGCGTCGACGCGGCGACCGCCCGGAGGTGTGCGGGTGTTCGCAACGATCCTGGCCGAACGGCCGGGGTCGGCAGGTCCGGCGCGCGGACCGGCGACGGCCGGGACGCTACCGTCGGGGCCATGTCGTCAGCGCTGATGGACCGGGCCCGAGCCCTCGACGCCGAGCACGCCGGCACCGACCTTCGCGGTCGCTTCCGCCTCCCTGCGGGAATGGTCTACCTCGACGGCAACTCGCTCGGCGCCCTCCCGGCCGGGGTGCCCGAGGCGGTCGCCGACGTCGTGCACCGCCAGTGGGGCAACCGCCTCATCGCGAGCTGGAACGAGGCGGACTGGTGGAGCGCCCCCACCCGGGTCGGCGACCGCATCGGCCACCTCGTCGGCGCCGCCGAGGGGCAGGTCGTCTGCACCGACTCCACGACGGTCAACCTCTACAAGGGCGTGGTCGCCGCCGCGCGACTGCGCCCCGACCGCCGCGTCGTCCTCACCGACCCCGCGTCGTTCCCGACCGACCTCTACGTCACGCAGGCCGCCGCCCGGGACGCCGGGCTGGTCGTGGAGCTGGTGCCGCCGTCCGAGGCCCCCGCCCGCATCGCGGAGCTCGGTGACGACGTCGTCCTCGCCTCCTACAGCTCGGTCGACTACCGCACCGGGGAGCTGTGGGACCTGCCGGCCATCACCCGCGCGGCCCACGCCGTCGGCGCGCTGGCCTGCTGGGACCTCTGCCACTCGGCCGGGGTGGTCGAGGTCGGCCTCGACGAGCACGCGGCCGACCTCGCCGTGGGCTGCGGGTACAAGTACCTCAACGGCGGCCCCGGGGCCCCGGCCTTCCTCTACGTCGCACGCCGCCACCAGGACGACTTCGACCAGCCGCTCTCGGGCTGGAACGGCCACGCCACCCCGTTCGCCATGGCGCCCGACTTCCGCCCGGCTCCCGGCATCGCGCGGGGCCGGGTCGGCACTCCCCCGCTGCTGTCGATGCTCGCGCTCGAGGCCGCGCTGCACGCCTACGACGGCGAGTCGGTCGCCGACCTGCGAGCCCGCTCCCTCTCGCTCACCGGCTTCTTCCTCGAGTGCCTCGACGCGCTCGTGCCGGAGGTGGTGGTCGCCACCCCGCGCGACCCGTCCCGCCGCGGCTCGCAGGTCAGCCTGCGCCACCCGGGCGCCTACGGCGTCGTGCAGGCCCTCATCGCGCGGGACGTCGTCGGCGACTTCCGGGAGCCCGACATCATCCGGCTCGGCTTCGCGCCGATGTACCTCACGCACACCGACGTCCTGCGCGCGGCGGAGCAGCTGCGGGCGGTGCTCGACGCCGGTGAGCACGAGCGGCCGGAGTTCACCGCCCGCGCCACCGTCACCTGAGCCGGCTCACCAGCCCCGCTCGGCGAGCCGGTGCGGCTCGGGGATCTCGTCGACGTTGATCCCGACCATCGCCTCGCCGAGGCCGCGGGAGACCTTGGCGATGACGTCGGGGTCGTCGTGGAAGGTGGTCGCCTTGACGATGGCCTCGGCTCGCTCGGCGGGGTTGCCGGACTTGAAGATGCCGGACCCGACGAACACGCCCTCCGCACCGAGCTGCATCATCATCGCCGCGTCGGCCGGGGTGGCGATGCCACCCGCGGTGAAGAGGACGACGGGCAGCCTGCCGGTCTCCGCGACCTCCTTGACGAGGTCGTACGGCGCCTGCAGCTCCTTGGCCGCGACGTAGATCTCGTCGGGGCTCATCGAGCGGAGCCGGTTGATCTCGCCGCGCAGCTGGCGCATGTGGGTCGTGGCGTTCGAGACGTCGCCGGTGCCGGCCTCGCCCTTGGAGCGGATCATCGCCGCGCCCTCGGAGATCCGGCGCAGGGCCTCGCCGAGGTTCGTCGCACCGCAGACGAAGGGCACGGTGAACTGCCACTTGTCGATGTGGTTCGCGTAGTCGGCCGGGGTGAGCACCTCGGACTCGTCGATGTAGTCGACGCCGAGGCTCTGGAGCACCTGCGCCTCGACGAAGTGTCCGATCCGGGCCTTGGCCATCACGGGGATGGAGACCGTCTCGATGATGCTGTCGATCATGTCGGGGTCGCTCATCCGCGACACCCCGCCCTGGGCGCGGATGTCGGCGGGCACGCGCTCGAGGGCCATGACGGCGACGGCGCCGGCGTCCTCGGCGATGCGGGCCTGCTCGGCGGTGACGACGTCCATGATGACGCCGCCCTTGAGCATCTCGGCCATGCCCCGCTTGACGCGGGTCGTGCCGGTGGTGGGGGCGTTCTGCTGCTCGGTCATGGCAGGGATTCTAGGACCGGCGCGGGGTCCGCCGAACCACGGGTCCGCCGTCAGCGGGTCAGGGCGGGGGGCACGTCGTCCTCGAACTCGACCCGCTCGGGGAGGGCGGCGTGCCCGGCGAGGCGGAACCAGCGCACCGCGACCTTGTCCCGGACGCGCCGGACCTCCCGCACGGCGTCGTTGTAGAACCGGCGCGCCATCCGCACCCGCAGCGCGCTGGCGGCGATCCGGTCGAGCGACTCCCCGACGAGGTCGTCGCCGTCGGCCCGCAGGGCGCCGACGACCTGGTCGGTCAGGGTCAGGGCGAGGACCTCCGTGAGCGTCGTCTCGACCTCCTCGCGACCACCGAAGTGCTGGCCGTCGAGGAGGTCCTCGGCGAGCGGGTGCTCGGTGGTCCGCTCGACGGACTCGGTGGCGGCGTCGGCGAGCAGCAGGGCGGTGGCGGGGTCGAGCGCGCCGCTGTTGGCGAGCTCGAGCGTGGCCTCGGCGCGGCGGACGAGCTGGGCGTCCAGCGCCGACATCGCGCCCTCGACCTTCGCGTGCAGCCGGTCGAGCCGGGCCGCGGCGTAGGAGAGGTACCACGCGACCGCGATGAGGACGATGACGACGAAGGTCGTCACCTGGAGGATGTCGACGTTGAGGCTGCTCATGACCCACCGCTCCCGGGCACGCTGCGGACGAACCGGCCCCACAGGCCCCGGGGCGCGGGGTCCCCGAGGTCGGCGTGGGCGCCGGCGAGGACGGTCTCGTACACGGCCATGACCTGGCCCGAGACGCGGGACCAGTCGAAGGTGCGGGCCCGCTCTCGGCCGAGCACCCGCAGCGCCTCCCGCCTGGCCCGGTCGCCGAGGAGGTCGGCGAGGGCGTGCCCGAGCGCCTCGGCGTTGCCGGTCTCGACGGTGACCCCGGTGCGTCCGCCGTCGAGGACCGCGACGAACGCCGACAGGTCCGAGGCCACGACCGGCGCTCCGGCGGCCATCGCCTCGACGAGCACGATGCCGAAGCTCTCGCCGCCGAGGTGGGGCGCGACGTACGCGTCGACCGAACGCAGCAGCGTGGCCTTGTCGGCGTCCGAGACCGCACCGAGGACGACGGTCGCGGCGGCCGCACGGGGGTCGGCGTGCTTGAGCAGCTCGCTGGCGTCCCCCGGCCCCGCGACGAGCAGACGGGTGCCGGGGTGGGTGTCCAGGACCGTGGGCAGGGCGCGCAGCGCGACCTCGAGGCCCTTGCGCGACTCGTCGACCCGCCCGAGGAAGGCCAGCGTCGGGGCGGCGGCGGTGCCGGTCCACGCCTCCCGAGCCGGCGCGGCGCCGAAGCGGTCGACGTGGACGCCGTTCGGGATGATGAACGTCTCGCCACCGAGGTGACGCCGGACGGTGCGGGCCGCGTCCTCGGACACCGCGATCCGGGCGCGGATCTTCTCCAGCGAGGGCCGCAGCAGTGGGTTGGCGGCGTGCATCGCCCGGGACCGCACCGTCGCCGTGTGGAAGGTCGCGACGACCGGCTCCTCGGCCGCCCACAGCGCCATGAGCGACACCGACGGGGTCACCGGCTCGTGGAGGTGGACGACGTCGAAGCCGCCCGACTCCAGCCAGCGGGTCACCCGGGCGGAGGTCACCGGCCCGAAGGTCAGCCGGGCGACCGAGCCGTTGTACCGGACGGGGACGGCGCGCCCGCACGACGTGAGGTAGGGCGGGAGCTCGGCGTCCTCGTCGGCCGGGGCGAGCACCGAGACCTCGTGCCCCTCGGCGAGGAACACCTCGGCGAGGTCGCGCACGTGGAACTGGACCCCCCCGGGCACGTCGAAGGAGTACGGGCAGACCATCCCGATCCTCATCCGGTGGCCCCCTGCCGGGCGAGCCGCTCGGGGTCGAGGTCCTCGAGGAAGACCCGCTGGAGCATGTGCCAGTCCGCCGTGTGCTCGCGGATCGCCGCGCCGAGGGCGTCGGCGCACTGCTGGGTCATCGCGACGACCTTCTCGCGGGTCGCGCCGGAGGCCGGGACCTCGACGGGTGGGTGGAAGGTGATGACGATGCCCCAGCCGCGCCCTCGCCGCTCGTGGCGGATCGACACCGGGAACAGCGGCCGCCGCTCGGCCAGCGCGAGGGCGGCGGGGCCCGGCGCCATCCGGGCCGGGACACCACAGAGGTCGACGGTCACGCCGCGGTGGGTGAGGTCGCGGTCGGCGAGCAGCGGGATGAGGCCCGGGCGGCGGGCCGCCTCGCGCAGGGCCGGGAAGACGTCCGGGCCGCCGGTCAGCGGGAGGATGGTCATCCCGAGCCCCTCACGGAACTCGAGGAACTCGCGGAAGACCTCCTCGGGCTCCAGGCGCTCGGCGACGGTCGTCACCGCGCCGAGGTGCACGGTGCCCCAGGCCCCCGCGAGGTCCCAGTTGCCGGTGTGGCCGAGGAAGCAGACGACCGAGCCACCGGCCGCGAGGACCTCCCGCACCGGGCCGTCGCCCTCGGCCCGGACCCGGGCGGCGAGGTCGTCGGGGGTGAGCACGGGGAGCCGGAACGCCTCGCAGTAGTAGCGCAGGTAGCTCCGCATGCCCTCGCGGACGAGCGCGTCGAGCGCGGCGTCGTCGAGCTCGGGGCGCACGCGCGCGTAGTTGGCACGCATCCGGGCGGCGCCACCGCGCCGCACGGTGAGGTCGGCGACGGCGTCGAAGGCCCGGTAGGCGGCGCCTTCCGGCAGCCGGCGCACGGCCGCCCAGCCGAGGCGGTGGCCCGCCAGGGTCGCCGCGCCGGTGACGGACGCGAGCCTCCTCACACCGCGCCCAGCGCCTGGCGCCGGACCTCGAGGATCCGCTGGACCACGGTGACCAGGCTCGCGACGGCCAGCAGCGCGAGGACCACGCCGAGGAAGATCGTCGGGATGTCGAACAGGCCGGTGAGCCCGGTGGCGACGAGGACCGCGACGAGCCGGTCGGCGCGCTCGGCGATCCCGACGTTCGCGGTCATCCCGAGCCCCTCGGCCCGCGCCTTCGCGTACGACACGACACTGCCGAGGATGAGGCAGGCCAGCGCCAGGGCGGCCATGTAGGCGTTGCCGCCGTCCCCGGCGTACCAGAGCACGAGGCCGCCGAAGACCGCCGCGTCGCCGACCCGGTCGAGGGTGGAGTCGAGGTAGGCGCCCCAGTTGCTCGACCGGCCGAGCCGGCGCGCCATGATGCCGTCGACCGTGTCGGAGAAGACGAACGCGGTGATGACGAGCGTGCCGACGAGGAACATGCCCCGGGGGTAGAAGGCCAGGGCACCGGCGGCGACGCCGACGGTGCCGATGACCGTCACGACGTCAGGGCTGATGCCGAGCCGGATGAGCAGCGCGGCGACCGGCGAGAGGATCTTCGTGAAGAGGGCACGGGCGTATCGGTTGAGCATGGTGCGGCCAGCGTAGTGGGACCCCGACGGTGGACGCGCCAGCCGTCGTCGGGCCGGGGGTGGCGCACGTCTCTTGTGCGGGGCGCTCCGGAGGAGTTGATTGGGGGCATGAGCAGCACACCGGCCCCGGCCCCCTCCGTCACCGACACCACCCGGCTGCGCACCGTGGTCCTCGTCGGGCCGAGCGGCGCCGGCACCTCCAGGCTGTTCGACCACGTCGTCGACAGCCTTGCGCCCCGGCGGACCGGCAGACCCCGGGGCGAGCACACCGCGGGCCTGCGGGCGGCGACCCTCGAGCTCGGGGAGGTGGTGCTCACCCTCCTCGACGCCCCGGGGAACCCCGACTTCGTCGGGCAGGTGAGGGCGGGTCTGCGAGCTGCGGACGCCGCCCTCTTCGTCGTCTCGGCGGCCGACGGCGCGGACGCCCGGTCGCGGGCGTTGTGGCACGAGTGCGCGGTCCTCGGGATGCCGCGCGCCGTCGTCGTCACCCAGCTCGACAGCCGCGACACCGACTTCGTCGCGACCCTCGAGGACTGCCGGGCCCACTTCGGCGCCGGCATCCAGCCCCTCGGGGTGCCCGTCGCGGGGCCCGAGGGCGCCGTCAGCTCGATCGCGGACCTGCTGCTCGGGGAGATCCACGACTACGAGGGTGGCCGGCGCACGGTGCGCCCCGCCGGCGCCGAGCACGCGGACGTCTTCGACGCCCACCGTCCCGGCCTCGTCGAGGGGATCATCGAGGAGTCCGAGGACCCCGAGCTCATGGATCGCTACCTCTCCGGGGAGGAGCTCGACTTCGCCACCCTGGAGCGCGACCTCCTGACCGCCGTCGCCCACGGGACCTTCCACCCGGTCCTGCCGGTGTCGGGCGAGACGGGCGCGGGGGTCGAGGTGCTCCTCCACCTCGTCGAGGCGGCCTTCCCCCATCCGGGGCTGCTGCCCCTGCCGACGGTCACCCCCGTCGACGGCGGGGAGCCGGTCGTGGTCACCGCCGACCCCGACGGGCCCCTCGTCGCCGAGGTCGTCCACACCGAGTCCGACCCCTACGTCGGGCACCTCTCCCTCGTGCGCGTCTTCTCCGGCACCCTGCGCACCGACCGCCCGGTCCACGTCTCCGGGCACCTCGAACGGGTCGAGCAGCCGACCGGTGAGGGCCACGAGGCGCACGACGACGACGTCCGCCCGGGCTCGATCGCCGCCCCCTTCGACGGTGAGCTGCTCCCGAAGGACGAGGCGGTCGCCGGCGAGGTCGTGGTCGTCACGAAGCTGGTCGGGGCCCAGACCTCCGACTCGCTCTCCGACCCGGACCGGCCGCTCCTCGTGACGCCGTGGGCGCTGCCCGAGGCCCTGCTGCCCACCGCCGTGGAGGCGACCTCCCGGGCGGACGAGGACCGGATGCCCGTCGCGTTCCGCGAGCTCGCGGCGGAGGACCCGTCGCTGCGCATCGAGCACGACCCCGAGACCGGCCAGGTCGTGCTGTGGACCACCGGCCCGGCCCACCTCGAGCTCGTCCTGCACCGGCTCCGGGAGCGCTTCAACGTCGGCGTCGAGCAGGTGCCGGTCACCGTGGCGCTGCGGGAGACCGCGGTCGGGCGCTGCGAGGCGCAGGGACGGCACGTCAAGCAGTCCGGCGGGCACGGCCAGTACGCGGTCTGCCACCTCGTCCTCGAGCCGCTCCCCCGCGGGTCGGGCGTGGAGTTCCACGAGGTCGTCGTCGGCGGCGCGGTGCCCCGGCAGTTCATCGGCAGCGTCGAGAAGGGCGTGCATGCGCAGCTCGGCCGCGGCCTCCTCGCGGGCTGGCCGGTCACCGACGTGCGGGTCACCCTCACCGACGGCAAGGCGCACAGCGTGGACTCCTCCGACATCGCCTTCCAGACCGCCGCCGGCATCGCCCTGCGCGAGCTGGCCTCCCCGTCGACGCTCTGCCTCCTCGAGCCGGTCGACACCGTCACGGTCACCGTCGACGACGAGCACCTCGGGGCGGTGATGACCGACATCAGCAGCCGGCGGGGGCAGATCGTCGGGTCCGAGCCCTGCGAGGACGAGCCGGGCCGGTCGGTCCTCGTCGCGGCGGTCCCCCGCCTCGAGCTCATCGACTACGCCGTCGCCCTCCGCTCGCTGGCGCACGGGACGGGCACCTTCCACCGCGAACCGCGCGGGTACGAGGAGCTGCCCGAGCGGCTCGCCCGCGAGCACCTCCCCGAGACCGCGCGGGCCTGAGCCCCGGGTGGGGACCGCTCAGGCGGGCCAGTGCTCGACGAGCCGCGAGCGGACGTCCTCGAGGAGCATCGGCAGGGCCTTGGTGCGCGCGACGATCGGGAGGAAGTTGCTGTCGCCACCCCACCGCGGCACGACGTGCTGGTGGAGGTGGGCCGCCACGCCGGCACCCGCGACCTCGCCCTGGTTCATGCCCAGGTTGAACCCCATCGGCGCCGACGCGGCCTCCAGTGCCCGCAGCGCTGCCTTCGTGAGGGCCGTGAACTCCGCGGTCTCGTCGTCGGTGAGGTCGACGTACCGGGGCACGTGCCGGTACGGGCACACGAGCACGTGACCGGGGTTGTACGGAAAGAGGTTCATCACGACGTAGCAGTGCTCTCCCCGGTGCACGACGAGCCCCTCGGCGTCGTCCTTGGCGGGTGCCGCGCAGAACGGGCAGCCGTCCCCCGCGTCCGGCGTCGGGCGCTCCCCCTGGATGTAGACCATCCGGTGGGGGGTCCACAGCCGGTCGAAGCCGTCCGGGTCGCCGGCGAAGTCGGCGGGGTCCTCGGTCTGCGGCATGTCCCGATCCTAGGTGGCGGCCCTCAGCGCAGGTGGCTCGCACCGTTGAAGTCGAGCACGGCACCCGAGGCCCACTCCGCGCCGGGCTCGGCGAGGGTGACGACGGCGGCGGCCACCTCGTCCGGCGTCGCGACGCGGCCGAAGGGGCTCTGCGCCCGGGTCGCCTCGGCCCTCGCCGGGTCGGCCATCGCGTAGCCGGCCATCTCGGTGGCGATGAAGCCCGGCGCGATGCTCGTCACGGCGATGCCGTGCGGTGCGAGGTGCTGGGCCATCGACTGGCCGAAGCTGTGCAGGGCCGCCTTGCTCGCCCCGTAGGCCGGGATGTCGGGCTCACCACGGTAGGCACCCCGCGACCCGACGTTGACGATGCGGCCCACCGGGACGCCCCCGGCCGGGGGGACCTCGACCATGTGCCGGGCGACGCACCACGTGAGGTTCGCCGGGCCGAGCAGGTTCGTGGCCAGGGTCCGCTGCCACACCTCGACCCAGTCGGCGTACGACGTCGTGTCGAGCGGGTGGTCCCCCCGCCGGCTCGCGGACGACCCCGGCGGGACGATCATCGCGGCGTTGTTGACGAGGACGTCGACCCGGCCGAGGGCCCGGACCGCCTCGGCGGCCAGCCGCTCCACGTCGGACGGGTCGGAGAGGTCCCCAGCGACCCGCGCGTGCCCGGAGCCTGCGAGAGAGGCGAGCACGGCGTCGGCGCGCTCGCGGCTGGAGTCGCCGCGGTGGTGCACGACCACCCGGTCGCCGCGGGCGGCGAAGGCGCGCGCGACGGCGGCCCCCACCCCGCGGGAGGAACCGGTGACGAGGACACCACGGGACACCGCTGCAGTCATGGCCGCCACCCTAGTGACGCAGGTCCGGCAGGTCCTCGGCGGCGATGTCGGCGAGCAGCGAGCGGACCTCGTCCATGACGACGCCGGTCATCGCGCGCAGGTCCTCCGGGTCGAGCACGCTCCCCCGCAGCTGGGTCGGCGTGATCGGCCGGCCGACCGACACGACGACCGTGGGCCGGCGCGCCACCCGCCCCGGGCGCAGCCGGCCGAGCCAGCGCAGCGGCCGCATCAGCGACGAGCCACCCTCGCGGGTGAGGAGCCGGTGCGCGCCCCACTGCGCGACGGGCACGATCGGGCAGTCGGCGGCGAGGGCCAGCCGGACCGCCCCGGTCCGGGCGGTCCCCATCGGGCGGTAGTCGGGTTCGGTCGTGATCCGCCCCTCGGGGTAGAGCGCGACCGCCCAGCCCCGTCCGAGCGCCCCGAGCGCGGGCTCCAGGGCCGTCACCGGGTCCCGGTCGCGCCGCACCGAGATCTGCCCGGTCCGGCGCAGCAGCCAGCCGACGACCGGCCAGTCGAAGGCCTCCGCCATGACGAGGAAGGTGCCTCGCCGGCCGGCGCGCCGCAGGGCGCTCGCGAGGACGAGCGGGTCCGAGACGGACAGGTGGTTCGAGACGACGACCACCGCGCCGGCCGGCGGGATGCGCCCGACGTGCCGGTGCTCGCGCCGGGTGAGGAGCCCGAGGACGGCGTCGACGAGCGTGACGCCGAGGGTGTAGAGGATCACCGCGCCGACGGGTCCGGACGCAGCTCCATGAGCCGCTCCGAGGGGGCGGTGAAGCCGACCCGTTCGTAGAGCGTGCGGGCCTCGGGCACGGCGTTGAGCTGGATCCGGGTCACCCCGTCGGCGGCGGCCCAGTCGAGCAGCGTGCGCAGCAGGTGCTCCCCGATGCCGTGCCCGCGCGCGTCCGGCGTCACGAACAGCAGGCTCACGTGGAACCAGGCGTCGGCGGGCCGGTGGGCGCTCGGCAGCTTCTGGACCCGGGTGCCGTGGAGCACCCCGAGCGGGCGACCGGTCGGTTCCTCGGCGAGCCACGTCCTGCGGGCCCGGTCGCGCAGCCACGCGTCGGCCAGGGCGTCGAGGAACCCGGGCGGCACGCTCGCCCCCCGCTCCCGCTCGTCCTGGATGTGCAGGGCCCCGACCGAGAAGGCGTCGGTGGGCACCGCCTCACGGACCCGCACGTCCCGCGTGGTCTCCACGCTCCCAGCATGGCCCATCGCGCCTCGTGGCGGGCAGGTTCCGGGGCGCATCCCGCCCGGGAAAGGGTGAGGCCCCGGAAGTATGAGTTCCGGGGCCTCTGGTGACACGACATGAAGATCCGTGTCTCACGAGTCGGTTCCGGCAGCCACCACCGTCATCATCCGGTGGCTCCTCGCGGCAGAACCGCGGGGCTGGGCTACCTTGTTCTTCTCGATCCCTCCGCCACCGAAGTGGTGGAGTGGGTTATTTCTAGTCCTCGGTCGACCTGTCCCGCAAGTGGTTTCGGCGACGACTTTCCGGAGCTCGGGCGTGCATCGGCGTGTCGTCGGCGTGTCGTGTGACGGGCGGGACGAGTGACCGACGGCAGGCCCGACCGTCCCACCAGACGGACACGGCGGACACGGCCGGACGTCACACCTGGCGCTTGTCGCGGACGGCGGCGACGACCTCGGCGACCGCGTCCGCGACCGGCACCCCGTTCTTCTGCGACCCGTCGCGGTACCGGAAGGAGACGGCCCCGGCGGACCGGTCGTCCTCCCCCGCGATGAGCACGAAGGGCACCTTGCCCTTGCTCGCGTTGCGGATCTTCTTCGGGAAGCGGTCGTCGGACTCGTCCAGCTCGAACCGCACCCCCTCGGCGGCCAGCGCCCGGCCGACCTCCGCGAGGTAGGGCTCGAACTCCTCGGCGACCGGGATGCCGAGGACCTGGACCGGCGAGAGCCAGGGCGGGAAGGCGCCGGCATAGTGCTCGACGAGCACCCCGATGAAGCGCTCGATCGAGCCGAACTTCGCCGAGTGGATCATCACCGGCTCCTGGCGTGACCCGTCGGCCGCCTGGTACTCGAGGCCGAACCGGTGCGGCTGGTTGAAGTCGTACTGGATGGTCGACATCTGCCACGTGCGGCCGATGGCGTCCTTGGCCTGCACCGAGATCTTCGGGCCGTAGAACGCAGCCCCGCCCGGGTCGTCGACGAGGTCGACCCCGAACTTCTCGGCGGTCGTGCGCAGCACCTCGGTGGCGACGTCCCACTGCTCCTCGCTGCCGATGAACTTGTCCTTCTTCTCGCCCTCGGTGGCGCGGGTGGACAGCTCGAAGTAGTAGTCGTCGAGCCCGAAGTCCTTGAGCAGCCCGACGACGAACCGCAGCAGGTGCTCGATCTCGGCCGGCGCCTGCTCCTGGGTGACGTAGGAGTGCGAGTCGTCCTGCGTCATCGCCCGCACGCGCGTGAGCCCGTGGACCACGCCCGACTTCTCGTTGCGGTAGACCGAGCCGAACTCGAAGAGCCGCAGCGGCAGCTCGCGGTAGGAGCGGCCGCGGGACCGGTAGATGAGGTTGTGCATCGGACAGTTCATCGCCTTGAGGCGGTACTCCGAGTGCTCCATCTCCATCGGCGGGAACATCGTGTCGGCGTAGTACGGGAGGTGCCCCGAGGTGTGGAACAGGCCGGCCTTGCTGATGTGGGGGGTCCCGACGTACTCGAAGCCCTCCTCGATGTGCCGCCGGCGGACGTAGTCCTCCATCTCGCGCTTGATGACCCCGCCGCGGGGGTGGAAGACGACCATCCCGGAACCGAGCTCGTCGGGGAAGGAGTACAGGTCGAGCTCGGCGCCGAGCTTGCGGTGGTCGCGCTTCTCGGCCTCGGCGAGCCGCTCGAGGTAGGCCTTCAGCTCGTCCTTGGTCGGCCACGCGGTGCCGTAGACGCGCTGGAGCTGGGGGTTCTTCTCGGACCCGCGCCAGTACGCCGCGGCGCTGCGCATCAGCTTGAAGGCGTTGCCGAGGACCTTGGTCGAGGGCACGTGCGGGCCGCGGCACAGGTCGCCCCAGGCCACCGTGCCGTCGCGGCGGACGTTGTCGTAGATCGTCAGCTGGGCGCCACCGACCTCGACCGACGCCCCTTCGGCGGCGTCCTCGGCGGCGCCGCCCTTGAGCCCGATGAGCTCGATCTTGTACGGCTCGCCGACCAGCTCGACCGCGGCGTCGGCGTCGGCCACCTCGCGGCGGCGGAAGGTCTGCCCCTCGTTGACGATCCGCTGCATCACCTTCTCGAGGGCCTTGAGGTCCTCCGGGGTGAAGGGGGTCTCGACGTCGAAGTCGTAGTAGAAGCCGTCGCGGACGGGCGGACCGATGCCGAGCTTCGCGTCGGGGTGCAGCTCCTGGACCGCCTGTGCCAGCACGTGCGCGGCCGAGTGCCGCAGGACGTCGAGGCCGTCCTGCTCCCCCGCCGTCACCGGCTCGACGACGTCGCCGTCGTGGGCCTCGGCGTGCAGGTCGCGCAGCTCACCGCCGACGCGGGCGACGAGGACCGCGCGGTCACCCTCGAAGAGGTCGCCGTACGTCGTGCCCCCGGCCACCGATCGCTCGCTCCCGGCGACGTGGACGGTGATCTGGGCAGACATGGTGAGGCACTCCTCGGTGACGGTGGGGCACGTCGGTCCTCCGGCGCACCCCTCGATGCTATCGAGCGACCGGGGCGCGGGTCGCGGCAGTTCTCCCCGGCCGGGTGCGGTCAGCCCGGCGGGTCGAGGACGAAGCGCCCGGTGCCCATCCAGTGACGCAGCCGGTGCACGGTGCGCTCGAGGTACTCCGGCGCCATCGCCCGGAGCTCGGGGGTCGTCGAGGCGAGCAGGCTGTTCGCGAGGAGCAGCTGGCGGGAGGCCACGAGGGCCTCGAAGTCGCCGTCGTCGACCGCCGGGAGCGCGTCGACCTCCTCGTAGCCCAGACGGAGGGCTGCCTCGGCATCCGCGTCGCCGCCCCGGCGCAGGTAGAAGGTGGCGACGGCGAGGTCGAGGGCCCGGGTCGCCAGGCCCGCGTCGTCGAAGTCGAAGACCGCGAGGCGCCCGTCGGACCACTTGAGGTTGCCGCCGTGGAGGTCGCCGTGCACGGGGCGGGGCGGGTCCTCGGCGAGCGTGAGGTCGTAGGCCTCCCGGGTCCGGCGCAACGCCTCGTCGATGACGGTGCGCCCGTCCCCGGCGGGCCCGAGCGAGCCCACGAGCCGGTCCTCGTCGCCGCACAGGGGCTCGTCGAAGACGGCGAAGCCGCTCCCCGGAGGTGGCACCCAGTCGGCGGCCTGGCGGTGCAGCGACGCCATGACCCGCCCGAGCGCGCGGGCCTGCTCGGCATCGCAGTCGCCGACGTCGGGACCGGGCAGCCAGGCGTTGGCCACGACCCGGAAGTCCCGCCCCACCGGCTCGGCCCGCACCGTCGCGAAGGCATCGCCCTCGGTCGTCGGCACGACGTCCGGGACGCGCACGTCGGTCTCGGTGGCGATGGCGTGCACCCAGGCCTGCTGCGCGAGAAGGTGCTCGGGCCCTGCCACCGAGTTCGTGTTGACCCGTAGCGCCACCGTGGCCCCCGCCACCGTGTCGACCCGGAAGGTCGTGTTGAAGCCGTGGAGGACGAGCTCGCACCGGTCGACGTGGAGGCCGAACCGGGGCGCGGCCTCGAGGGCGACCCGGCGCAGGAGCTCGACCTGAGCCGGTTCGTCGAGGTCGGCCAGGGTGGACGCGGGGCTCATGCCCGCGGCCCGTCCGGGCCGTCCGGGTCGTGCGAACCGCCCGGGTCGTGCGGGCCGATGGCACGGCGCAGCCGCTCCCGGGCCATCGGCACCTGCTCCTGGAGCTGGCGCACCGCGGGCACGGACTCGGCGAGCGGGCTGCGCAGCGGGCCGCTGTCGGTCGGCACGGAGGCGGCCTCGGCGTCCGCTCGCAGCTCCACCACGAGCCGCCGCGCCTCGACGAGCAGCGCCCCGTACGCCGGCCAGGCACCGGGGTCCCCGGGCGGCAGCGCCTCGCTCTCGTCGGAGAGCCGGTCGAGGGCTTCCTCGGCGGCGTCGAGGCGCTCGGCGAGCTCGCGCTGGGCCCCCTCCCGGTGGACGCCGAACAGGTCGCCGGCGGCGGCCAGGTGTTCCAGCACACCCGCGTAGCCGGTGAGCCAGTCCGGGGAGGGCGCCGGCAGGTGCTGGGCGTCGTCCGCGGCGTCGGCGAGGGTGTGGGCGATCCCGGCGATCGGCCACTGGGTGCGCCGGACGGCCTCGACCGTCATCGCGTACCCGTCCCAGTCGATGCGGGCCGGGCGCAGCCGGTGGCGGATGTTGAACCTGGTGCTCTCACGCCCCATCTCGATCGCGTCGAGGACGTCGGGCACGGCCTCGCCGATCCGGGTCGCCCGGTCGTGCCAGTCGCGGGCGCGGTCCCCGTCCCAGCCCTCGCGCAACCCCTCGGCCATGTCCTCGAGCAGCCCGCGCACCCGCTCGGTGAGCTCCAGCACCGCGCGCCGGGGCGCGGTGAGGTGCATGGGCGCCAGGACGACGGCGTTGACCGCCACGCCGACGATGCCGCCCACCACGGTCTCGACGAGGGTGAGGTAGGTGAAGTCCACGTCGTCCCACTTCAGGGTGACGAGCGAGAGCAGCACCATGACCGGGACCTGGATGCCGTGCTCGCCGAGCCGGTCCCACCGGCCGATGAGCAGCGCGAGGAACATCACGAGGACCATCGACCACCAGGTCACGCCCACGAGGGTGCCGACCAGCCAGGCGGTGCTCATCCCGACGACGACCGCGACGACGCGCTCGACGCTCTGCCAGATCGAGCGGACGATCGTCCGGTCCACGACGAGCAGGGCGGCGAGGGGGGCGTAGAACGGGGTGGGGCTGTGCATCACGTGGACGGCGAGCTGCCACGCGATGACCGCCGCCACGGCGGACTTCACGAGCAGCAGGGCGTCGGTGCGTTCGGGACCCGGGCCACGCACGGCGGCGCGGGTGGTCTCGGACCAGCCGTGGACCGTCGCCCGCACGCCGCGGCGGCCGACGCCCTCGTCGACACGAGCCATGCCGGGACTCTACCCAGCCGCACGGCCGGTCACCGGTTCTAGGGTCGGGGGATGCGCACGCTCCCCCACGGCACCTGGCCCTCCCCCATCGACCCTGCCGACCTCGCGGTCGGGCAGGTCGGGATCGACGAGGTCCGGGTCGACGGCGCGGACACCTGGTGGCTCGAGGCACGTCCGGCCGAGGACGGTCGGCAGGTGCTCGTCCGGCACGACGGGCGGGCGGTGCGCGACGTCCTCCCGGCGCCCTGGAGCGTCCGGACCCGCGTGCACGAGTACGGGGGCGGCGCCTACGCCGTCTCCGGCGGCACCGTGGTCTTCTCCCACCTCGGTGACGACCGGGTCCACCGGCTCGACCCGGGAGCCGAGGACCCCGTGGCGCTGACCCCGGTCGGACCGTGGCGCTTCGCCGGCCTCGTCCTCCACGGCGAGCACGTGTATGCCGTCCGCGAGGACCACTCGCGCGCGCCGGAGCCGGCGAACGAGCTCGTGCGCCTCGACCTGCACGGCGAGAACCTCCACGGCGGAACCCTCCTCCACGGCGGGACCGACTTCGTCTCCCGACCGGCCATCTCCCCGGACGGCTCCCACATCGCGTTCGTCGTGTGGGACCACCCGAACATGCCCTGGGACTCCACCCGCCTGGTCCGGGCCCGGCTGACCACCGCCGGGACGAGCGAGGCCGTCGTCGTCGCGGGAGGCCCGGACGTGTCCGTCTCGCAGCCGCAGTTCGGCCCCGACGGCGCGCTGTGGTTCGTCTCGGACGAGACCGGCTGGTGGCTCCTGCACCGGGACCCCGGCGACGGCCCGGTCCGGGTGCACGACGTCCGGTTCGACCACGCCCAGCCGCAGTGGTCGCTCGGGATGCACGACTACGCCGTCCTCGACGCCGAGCGGGCCCTCGTCCGGTGGTGGGGGGCCGGTGGCCAGGGGCTCGGGGTGCTCGACGCCCGGACCGGCCGGCTGACCCCGAGCGAGGGCGCGGGGGCGGCCCACGACAACCTCGTCGCCGCGGACGGCGAGGTCGCGCTGCGCCGCGCTCGCACGGACCGTCTCCCCGAGGTGGTCCGGGGCCCGGCCGAGGGACCCTTCCGGGTGGTCGCCGCGTCCACGACCGGGTCCCTCGACGGGGCGTACGTGTCGCCTCCGCAGCCGTGGACGTGGACGAACACCGACGGGGACGAGGTGCACGGGTTCCTCCACGAGCCTCGCCATCCGGAGGTGTCGGCGCCACCGGGCGACCGGCCGCCGCTGGTGGTGATGGTCCACGGGGGTCCGACGGCCCGCACCGAGGCCGGGCTGTCCACGGCGGTCCAGTTCTGGACCACCCGCGGCTTCGCGGTGCTCCACGTCAACCACTCGGGGAGCACGGGCCACGGCCGCGCCTACCGCGACCGGCTGCTCGGCCGGTGGGGGGTGGTCGACATCGACGACTGCGTCACCGGCGCCCTGTCCGTCGCCGAGGCCGGCCGGGCCGACCGTGCCCGGCTCGTGATCCGCGGCGGCAGCGCGGGTGGCTACGCGGTCCTCCGGGCGATGACGACGAGCGACGCCTTCGCCGCGGGCACCAGCCTCTTCGGGATCGGCGACATGGCGGCGCTCGCGGAGCACACCCACAAGTTCGAGTCGCGGTACTGCGACCGGCTCATCGCGCCGTGGCCCGAGGGCGCGGCCGTGTACCGCGACCGCTCGCCGGTCCACCACGTCGCCCGCCTGCACGGGGAGCTGCTGCTCCTGCAGGGCGCCGACGACAGGGTGGTGCCGCTCGCCCAGGCCGAGGAGATGGCCGCCGCGATACGGGCGGCCGGGCGCGAGGTCGAGCTGGCCGTCTACGAGGGCGAGGGCCACGGCTTCCGGAGACGCGGGACGATCGTCGACGCGCTCGAACGCGAGCTCGCGTTCTACACGCGCGTGCTCCGCCTCGGCGGGTGAGGCGGGGCCTCAGGTGTCGAGCGTGACGACCACGTGGGTCGTCGACGGGTCCTTCCGGGACCGCAGGCCGGCGAGGACGTGGTCGTCATCCCGCTCGACGACGAGCTCGACGGTCGAGGGGAGGAACACCGGCGTGGTGAACCACACCCGGCTCCGTGACGGACCGAGGGACCCTCGACCCAGGGCGGCGAGGGTGCGGGCGTAGGTCCACATGCCGTGGGCGATGTGCCGGGGGAACCCCATGGCCCGCGCCGACAGCGGGTGCAGGTGGATGGGGTTGACGTCACCGGAGACGGCGGCGTAGTCGCGGCCGAGCCCCTCGGGAAGGCGCCACACCCCCGCCGCCGGTCGGTCCGGCAGCGCGGGAGGCGTCTCGCCGCGGGGGGCGTCGTCCTCACCCCTCCCTCGGGAGAGGTAGACGCTCTCGCACTCCCAGACGAGCTCGTCGCCGACCCGGGCCTCGAGGTGCACGTCGAGCGTGCGGCCGCGGCGGTGCGGGTGGAGCGCGCCGGCGGTGACGTCGAGCGTGAGCGGCTCCGCGGCGTCCATCGCCCGGTGGGTGGCCACCCGGTTCTCGAGGTGCACCATCCCGGGCAGGGCGAGCGGGAAGTCGGGCCGGGCCATCAGCGCGGTCTGGACGGGGAAGGCGAGGACCCACGGGTACGGCTGCGGCACGGCGTCCGAGACGTCGTGGCCGGTGAGCCGCTGGTACGCGGCGAGCCGGTGCCGGTCGATGCGGACGTCCTCGACGCGCAGGGTGCGCTCGGGCACCTCGCTCCCCCGCCGGCCGCGGGCGGTGAGTGCCGCCCGGGCGAGCAGCGGCGCCGTGGCCGGCACGGACGACAGGGTCTCGACGGCCACGGTCAGGCCCCCAGGAGGCTCTGGCCGCAGACCCGCACGACGTTGCCGGACACCGCGGACTGCGCGTCGGCGGCGAAGTACGCGATGGTCTCCGCGACGTCCACGGGCAACCCGCCCTGCGCGAGGCTGTTGAGCCGTCGGCCGAGCTCGCGGGTGGCGACGGGGACCTTCGCGGTCATCTCGGTCTCGATGAACCCGGGCGCGACCGCGTTGACGGTGATCCCGCGCCGCCGGAGAGCGGTGTCGGCCGCCCACCCGTCGACGAGCCCGATGACGCCCGCCTTCGACGCGGCGTAGTTGGTCTGGCCCCGGTTGCCGGCGATCCCGGCGATCGACGAGACGAGCACGACCCGCCCGCCGTCGCGCAGGCCGTCGTCGGCGAGCAGCGTCTCGTTCATCCGCAGGATCGAGGCGAGGTTGACCTCGATGACCGAGGACCAGCGGTCGGCGTCGGTGTTCGCCAACAGCTTGTCGCGGGTGATCCCGGCGTTGTGGACGACGACGTCGAGGCCGCCGTGGCGGGTCCGGCAGTGCTCCGCGATCCGGGCGCCCGCGTCCTCGGCGGTGACGTCGAGCTGGAGGGCGGTGCCGCCCACCTCGTTGGCGACCGCGGCGAGGGCCGCCCCGGCAGCCGGGATGTCGACGCAGACGACGGTCGCACCGTCGCGGGCGAGGGTCCGGGCGATGTCCGCCCCGATGCCCCGTGCCGCCCCGGTGACGACCGAGACCTTGCCCGCGAGCGGACGCTCGGCGTCGTCCGGACCGCCGGCCGGCTCTCCCGCGCCGACGCGGAACACCTGGCCGTCGACGTAGGCCGACCGCCCGGAGAGGAGGAAGAGCACGGTGCCGAGCGCCGCGGCCTCGGAGCCGTCCACGACGAGGACGAGGTTGGCGGTGGCACCGGCCCGCAGCTCCTTGCCGACCGACCGGGTGATGCCCTCGAGGGCCCGGCGGGCGGCACGCTGCGCCACCGACCCGGCCTCCTCGGGGTCACGGCCGACGACGACCACCCGCGCGCACCGGCCGAGCCGCTTGAGGGCGGGAGCGAGGGTGGCGCGCAGGGACTCGAGGTCGGCGGGCGTCTCGGCGGCCGTGAGGTCGACCACGACCCCGCCGAGCCGCGGGCCGTCGGGCACCTCCTGCACGAGGGTGGCGCCGGCCGCGGTCAGCCCGTCGCGCAGGGCGGTGACGGCGGGGGTGTCGGCGTGGCCGCCGACGAGCACGGGGCCGTCGACGAGCGGCCCTCCGGGCACGTGGCGGCGCAACGGCACCGGCTGCGGCAGCCCGAGGGTGCTCGCGAGCTTCTTCCCGAAGCCGCTGCTGACGAACGAGGTGTAGCCGTCGGCGCGGGCCATCAGGCGGCCTCGAGGATCGCGACGACGCCCTGGCCACCTGCCGCGCAGATCGAGACCAGCCCGCGTGCCCCGGAGCCCTTCTCGTGGAGCAGCTTGGCCAGCGTGGCGATGATGCGCCCACCGGTGGCCGCGAACGGGTGCCCGGCGGCGAGGGAGGATCCGGTGACGTTGAGCTTCGTGCGGTCGATCGCACCGAGCGGGGCCTTCAGCCCGAGCCGGTCGCGGCAGAAGTCCTCGTCCTCCCAGGCGGCCATCGTCGAGAGCACGGTCGCGGCGAACGCCTCGTGGATCTCGTAGAGGTCGAAGTCCTGGAGGCGGAGGCCCTGCCGGGCCAGCATCCGGGGCACGGCGTACGCCGGAGCCATGAGCAGGCCCTCCTCGCCGGTCACGTAGTCGACCGCGGCGGTCTCGCCGTCGACGAAGAAGGCGAGGGGCTTGAGCCCGTGCGCCTCGGCCCACTCCTCGGAGCCGAGGAGCACGGCGGAGGCGCCGTCGCTGAGCGGTGTCGAGTTGCCGGCCGTCATGGTCGCGTCCGGGCCGGTGCCGAAGGCGGTGCGGAGGGACGCGAGCTTCTCGAGGGTGCTGTCCGGGCGGAGGTTCTGGTCGCGGGTCAGGCCGAGGTACGGGGTCATGAGGTCGTCGAAGAAGCCGGCCTCGTACGCGGCCGCGAGCTTCTGGTGGCTCGCCAGGGCGAGCTCGTCCTGGGCCTCGCGGGTGATCCCCCACCGGGCGGTCGTGATCGACATGTGCTCGCCCATCGACATGCCGGTGCGCGGCTCCGAGGCGCCCGGGACCTGGACGCCGAGGTCCGTGGGGCGCAGGGCCATCGCGGCCTTCGCGCGGTCGGCGGGGGTCTTGGCGCGGTTCAGCCGGAGCAGCTTGCGGCGCAGCTTCTCGTGGACGACGACCGGCGCGTCGGACGCGGAGTCGACACCACCCGCGACGCCCGACTCGGCCTGGCCGAGGGCGATCTTGTTCGCGACGAGGATGGCCGCCTCGAGGCCGGTGCCGCAGGCCTGCTGGATGTCGTACGCCGGGGTCGTCGGCGACAGGCTCGAGCCGAGGACCGCCTCGCGGGTGAGGTTGAAGTCGCGGCTGTGCTTGATGACGGCGCCGGCGACGACCTCGCCGAGTCGCTCCCCCGCCAGCCCGTGACGGGCCACGAGGCCCTCGAGGGCGGCGGTGAGCATGTCCTGGTTCGAGGCCTCGGCGTAGGCGCCGAACTGGCGGGCGAACGGGATGCGGTTGCCGCCGAGGACGGCGGCGCGGCGGGTGGTGGTCACCGGGGTGGCTCCTGGTTCGTCGACGGGCGGCGGCCGATCGGCTCGCCACCATCTATCCGATACTGACGGTATCAGGTACCCCCAGTCCCTGCTACCGTCCTGACCCGTGACCTCCGCGACGCGCCCGACCGACGGCCGCAGCGCCCGGTGGGACGAGCACCGGCTCGCCCGACGGCGCGAGCTCGTCGAGTGCGCGCTGCGCGCCATCCGCGACCACGGCGCCGGCGTGGGGATGGACGAGGTCGCCGCCGCGGCGGGCACGTCGAAGACCGTCCTCTACCGCCACTTCACCGACCGGGCCGGGCTGTACGCCGCGGTCGCCGACCGGGTCGACGGCACGATCATCCGGGGTATCACCCGGGCGGCCGGCGACGGTGCGGGGCACCGCTCCCGGGAGGTCGTGCGCGCGGTCATCGGCGCCTACCTCCACCTCGTCGAGGACGACCCGGAGGTGTACCGCTTCATCGTCAACGCCCCGATCCTGCCCCCCGGCGAGCGGCCGGATGGTGACGTGACCGCCGGGATGACCGGACGGATCGCCGAGCACGTCGCCGCCATCGTCGGCGGACGGCTCGGCGAGGAGGACGACGGCACCGCCCGGCTCTGGGGCACCGCCCTCGTCGGGATGGTCCGCGCCGCCGCCGATGCCTGGCTGGCCGACGGGGGCGCGGGGGCCGGACGCAGCGCCGACGACCTCGCGGACGCCCTCACCGCCCTCGTGTGGGACGGCCTGCGCCCCGACCCGACCCACGACTGACCCCCGCGGGTGTATCGGGTCACCCGAGAAACCCACACTTCACCCGGGAAGGCTTCCGGGGTGAAGCGCGGGGTTATCGGGTCACCCGAGAAACCCTCAGGGGGTCCACCAGGGGCGGAGCGGCAGCCCGTGCCGGCCCTCGTCGTCGGTCTTGGCGGCCAGCACGTGGTGCAGCTGGATCTCGTTGCGCTCGAACCCGAACCGCGACCCGGCCATGTAGAGGCCCCACACGCGCGCGGTGCCCTCGCCCACCTCCTCGACGCACTCGTCCCAGTGCTCCACGAGGTTGCCGCACCACCCGGCGAGGGTCAGCGCGTAGTGCTCCCGGAGGTCCTCCGAGTGGAGCACCTCGAGCCCCGCGTTCTGGGCCTCGGTGATGATCCGCCCCGACCCGGTCAGCTCGCCGTCGGGGAAGACGTACCGGTCGATGAAGTGCCCGGTCTCCTGGCGGCGGTTGTGCGGCCGGGTGATGCAGTGGTTGAGCAGCATGCCCCCGGTGCGCAGCCGGTCGCGGATGAAGCCGAAGTACTGCGGGTAGTTGCGGACGCCGATGTGCTCGGTGAGGCCGATCGACGAGACGGCGTCGAAGCCCGTCTCCCGCACCGCGCGGTAGTCGCTGTGCCGCACCTCCGCGAGGTGGGAGAGGCCATCGTCCGCGATCGCCTTCTGTGCCCATCGGGCCTGCTGGCCCGAGAGGGTCACCCCGAGGACGTTCACGCCCCGACGCGCCGCGTAGCGGACCATCCCGCCCCAGCCGCACCCGATGTCGAGCAGGCGGTCACCCGGCTGGAGGGCGAGCTTGTCGAAGACCAGCCGGTACTTGTTCTCCTGGGCCTCCTCGAGCGTCGCCTCGGACGACGGGTAGCACGCGCAGGTGTACGTCATCGACGGGCCGAGGACCATCTCGTAGAAGCGGTTCGAGACGTCGTAGTGATGGTGGATGGCCTCCGCGTCGCGGGTCATCGAGTGCCGCAGACCCTCCGCGACCCGGCGCCAGCGCGGCAGGGCCTCCTGGGGTGGCGGGGGCGGCGGGGCGAGCGCCTTGAGGCCCAGCGTGCGCGACAGCTCGAGGACCTCCTCGCGGCCGGGGCGGCGGAACCGGATGTCGGCCATGTCGACGAGCAGGTCGTACGGGTCGCCCGGGTGGACGCCCGTCACGCTGAGGTCGCCTGCCACGTACGCGCGGGCGAGCCCGAGGTCACCGGGGGCGGTCGCCAGGTAGGAGATCCCCCGGGGGGTCTCGATCCGGAGCCGGCGGGCGGACTCCGGTGGGCCGGTGGCGGACCCGTCGTAGGCCTCGATGCGCAGCGTCAGCGGTCCGTCGACGACGGACTCGACGATCTGGGCGATGCTCACTCCATCCTCCTGTGTCCTGTCAGGCACCGCGCACGGCCTTGGCGTACAGGTCGGGCAGTCGGTGACCGGGGTCGTAGCGCTCCTTGAGCGCGGCGTAGTCGGCACCGCCGTAGTGGCGCCAGAAGGTCTCCTCGTCGTAGAACGCCTCCGAGTAGAGCGACTTGTGGCCGCCGAGGCGGCTCACCTCGTCCTCGATGCGGCGGTTCGTCGCGCCGGGCCTCTCCAGGGGGTCGACCGGCACCGTGGACCAGAAGCCCACGTTGACGTACCGCTCCCCGGGCCGGAGCGGGTAGAGCGTCCACGACCGGTCGTCCCGAAGGGTCAACGGGCACAGCCAGATCGGCTCGATCGGCACCTCGCGCAGGAACCAGCGCAGGAACTCCGCGGTGTGCGCGAGCGGGATCTCGACGTCCTGGACGACTCGCTCGCGCGGCGGGCGACCCTTGCGGGCCTCGAGCCTGTCGGCGACGTCGAACCGGCGGTCGAGGGCGACGAGCTTCCAGTACACGCTCGAGCGCAGCCATCGACGCGGCCACAGTCGGCGGACGAGCGGGTGCTGGGCGCCGAAGGCCCGCGAGCACCAGAACCAGTCGGTGTCCCAGCGCCACAGGTAGTCGAGGGTGCTCAGGACGTCGCGTCGCGGGCGCGGCCCATCGTGCTGGACGGACCGGTAGAAGACGTCCTGGCCGGTGTAGTCGCTCGTCGGGCCAGGCTCGTCGGAGCGGAGGCCGAGGACGAGGTAGGACTCATCGGCGCTGAACACGACCCCGTCGACGTAGTCGACCTCCTCGCCCTCGTGGGCGCCGGCGGACATCACCTCGTCGACGGCGGCGAGGAGGGCGTCGAGGTCGTGGAAGCGGACGTGCCGCAGCGAGACCGTGCGCCCGACCGGCTCCAGCTCGATGCGCAGCCGGGTGGCGTAGCCGAGCGTGCCGTAGGAGTTCGGGAACCCACGGAAGAGGTCGGTGTGCCGGCTCGTCGCGTCCGCCGTGACCACCTCGCCGCCACCGGTCAGCACGTCCATCTCGAGCACCGACTCGTGCGGCAGGCCGTTGCGCCACGACGTCGACTCGATGCCCAGCCCGGTGACCGCCCCGCCGAGCGTGATGGTCCGCAGCTGCGGCACGACGAGCGGCGTCAGCCCGTGCGGCAGCGTGGCGTCGACGAGGTCCTCGTAGGTGCACATGCCCTGGACGTCGGCGGTGCGCGCCCGCGGGTCCACGCCGATGACGCCGGTCAGGCCGCTCGTGTCGAGCCCCGGGGCGTCGGTGTCGGTCCGGGAGCGGAAGAGGTTGCTGGTGCGCTTGGCGAGGCGCACGGGGGACCCGTCCGGGATCGCGCGGTAGCTCGCGACGAGCCGCTGCACCCCCGCGTCGTGGGCCGCCGACCCGGTGGTCGCGGCGGACGAGACGGTCATGACGCCGCCTCCACGACCTCCACGAGGTCACCGACCCTCACGGTGCCCGCTCGCCCGACGGCCGCGTACAGGCCCGGGCACGCGTTGCCGGTCCCCTCGACGGCGAGGACGACCTCGCCCACGCTCAGGACGTGCCCCGCCAGGGTCTCCACCTCGGCGGTCGGGACGTCGAGGACGAGGTTGGCCCGGGTGTGCGGGGAGTCGGCGCCGACGAGGGAGACGGCGGCCCGCTTCGGGCGGTCCCCCGCGAGCCCGGTGACACCGACGTCCGTGGCGTCGTGCTCGACCCCCTCCTGGCCCCGCTCGGGGAAGGTGTGGATGGCCCGGACCCTCATCTGCATGCCCCATGCATACACCCGCCGTGTTCCGATCCGGTGAAGCGGTCCCCGCCGGGATCGCCCCGGAACCGGCCAGGACCCGGGCGACGCCGCCCGCACGGACCCCCGCTGGCCACCGCAGCGGTTGATGAGGGGTGAGCCCGAGCGCACACCCGCCACGCGAGAGATCAGGCGAGCGCTGCCGCCGGAGCAGGGAACGGGGTGCCGTTGGCCACCCGGAGCTGACGCCGCGTGTGCTCCACGAGGGCGGTGAGCTGCTTCCCGCTGAGGCGTTCGCACACCCAGTCCCAGTGCAGCGAGCACCAGTCCCCGGCACGGACCGCCCCGGCCAGCCCGAGGCCGTCGTGACGCAGCACCGCCACCTCGTCCCGCGCCTCGGCGAGGAACAGCCGGCGCCCGTCCCAGCGCAGCGGCCGGGACCGGACGACGGCCTGCGGCCCCCGGACCTCGACCACCTGTCCCCAGCGGACCCGACACCGGTCGAGCACGTGGAGCGGCTCATCGACCCGCCCCTCGCGCAACAGCCCGAGCCAGGGGTAGACACCGAACACGTGGAAGGAGTGGTGCGGCAGCGCTCCGGCTGGCACGGCGTCGGCCATCCTCGACCATGACCGACCGGCGCGGGCGCGGAACCGGCTCTCGAGGGAGTCGCCCATGAGCCGGGGCCCCACCCGGCCGAGCAGCTCGTTGCCGACCCAGTACGCCTCGACGACACGGGGGTCGAGGGGGTCACCGAGCCGGTTGGCGGCGGCGATGAGCTCGAGGTAGGGCCAGGCGCCCTCGAAGCCGCGGGCCAGTCGGCGCAAGTCCGGGTCATCGACGCCGGCGGCCACCTGCTCCAGCAGCTGGTGCGACGCATCCGGCCCGCAGTACCCCAGCGCGTTCGGGGGGTAGGCGTAGGCCGCGAACCGCAGCGCACCGCTGATCGGCGACGACATCGGCTATCCGCCCGCGTCCATCCGGACCGGCACGGCATCCGGGGCCCGGCGACGTCCGCCGAGCCAGAGCACCAGGGCACCGCCCATGACCAGCATCGCGAGCCACGCCGCCTGCGGGGCGAGGGCGACCCCGTTCACCGCAGCGTCGAGACCCGCCGTGATGGGGGCCGCGAGGACGAGAACGGCGGTCACGTCGACCGCCTGCGCCCGGGCCAGTGCCCCGAACCAGGTGCCGACGTAGCCGGCGAGCAGCACCCCGGTCAGCAGCACCCACCCGGCCTGCGCCGCCGTCATCGCGAGGAGCCCTCCGAGCTGACCGCGCACGCCGAGCCAGGCGAGCAGGGCCACGGACCCCAGCCCCATCCGCGCCAGCCCGACCGTCCACGACGAGACGCCGGCGAGCAGCCGCTTGGCCACCACGACCTCGACGGACCACAACAGCGTGGCGGCCAGGATCAGCGCCCCGGGCACCCCGAACGCGCTCGGCAGCCCCCCGGCCAGGCCCAGCTGCCCACCCACGAGAAGCCCGATGGCCAGCCAGTGGCCCCACTGCAGCCGCTCCCCCAGGAAGGGGATCGCGAGCAGCGCCACCCAGAGGATGAGTGTCTTGTGGATGAAGGCGGCCTGCGGGGAGGACGCCCGAGCCATCCCTTCGAAGAACAGCACGAAGGGCACGCTGCCGCCGATGATGCCGATCGCGCCCAGGGCAAGCCACTGCCCCCGTCCGGCGGGCCGGGTGAGCCGCGCCCCGGTGCGGGCACCGAGCAGGACCACGGCGAGCAGCACCACCGCGGCGACGAGGTTCTTGGCCGTCGTGTACACGGTCGCGCTCCCGAAGGCCTTCACACCCGAGGAGTTGAGGAACACTGCGACACCGCTGATGACCGCCGTGGTCAGGGCCAGGAGGATGCCGGTCCGGCGGGTGGGGTTCATGGTGGGTCCTTCGTCGTCGGGTCGGGGGTGGTGGCAGCGGGTGTGGTGGCAGCGGGGGGCGTGGCCCGGATGGAGGAGGCGGTGCGGGCCTCCTCCGCCGAGAGGCGGCCGAGGGCGAAGCCGGAGTGGCAGACCAGCCACTCCCCGACGCCGACCGGGCCGTCGAGGGTCACCAGGGACACCCGGGAGTCCCGGTGCGGCGCGCGGACCAGGGCCGTGCGGTCGGGCCCGAGCTGCACCACCTGGGCGATCTCACCGAGGCACATCGGCCCACCCGCTCTCGGGGGCGGCGGGGAAGGCCGCGGCGTGCGGGATGGCGTCGATCACGGCCATGACGGCTCCGGGAACCGCAGCCGTCACCGCCGGCGACAACGGTGCACCGTGCTCGAAGCCCGCCGCCTCGACGCCGACGACGCGCAGGTACGCGGGCAGGCGGTGCAGCGCCCGCGCCAGCTCCACCGCAGTCGCCAGCCCGAAGGCATGGGTGCCCCCGAGTCCGGTCCGGCCCCACGCACCGTCGGTGAGCGGATCGAGGCCGGCGCCGGTCTCGAGGACCCGGAGCGTTCCCGGCACGGCATCCTCGCCCGAGCACACGGCGTCGACGACGACGACCCGCTCACGGTCGTCCCAGAGCTCGACGAGGTCGGTGGGGTCCCCGTGCTCGATGACCTCGACCCGCGGGTCCGCGAGTGCGGCGACGGTCCGAGCGACGTGCAGTCCGACCGCGTCGTCGCCCCGGTCGGGGCTGCCGAGCCCGACGACGAGGACCGTGCCGGGACTCATGCCCGGTCCACGGTCAGGTCGAGGAAGTGGGTCGCGCAGGAGATGCACGGGTCGTAGTTCCGGATGGCCTGCTCGCAGCGGTGCTGGAGTGCGTGGTCGTCCAGCCCGGACCAGGTCTCGACCAACGTGCGCAGGTCGGCCTCGACGCTTCGCTGGTTCTGCGACGTCGGCGGGACGATCTGCGCATCCCGGATGATCCCGCCGTCGTCGAGGACGTAGCGGTGGAAGAGGGTGCCGCGCGGCGCCTCGCTGGCACCGAAGCCCTCCCCAGCCCGAGGCGGGACGGGGACGCTCGGGTCGGCTCCGTCGCTCCAGCCGTCGATGATCCGCAGCGCCTCGCTGAGGGCCTCGACCAGCTCGACGGCGCGCACGACGATGGACCGGAACGGGTTCCGGCAGGTCGGCCCGAGCCCGGCCGCCGTGGCGGCCTCCCGGGCGACGTCGCAGAGCCGGTCCGAGTTCAGGGAGTACCTGGCCAGCGGTCCGACGACGTACGGTTCCGGCGACCCGTCGAGGCGGGAGTGCAGGGCGTTGGAGTGCTCGACGTGGAACTCACGGATGTGCTCGCCGAAGTCGCGCACGGGGAACGCCCCGCCCGAGGACGTGACGACGCTGCCGGCCTCGATCGGGTAGCCGCTGTCCGCCCGCAGCGACAGGTACTCGTACGGCTGTTCCATCTCGGGGAACTCGAACCCCGCGACCAGGGACACCGTCGCCACCGCGTCCTCGAGCGCGCGCTCGAGCCGGCCGCGCACCGAACGCAGCTCCTCCCTGGTCGGCATCCGGTAGAAGCCACCGACGCGGACGTTCACCGGATGGATCGACCGGCCGCCGACGACGTCCATCAGGTCGTTGCCGGCCTTCTTGATCCGCAGCCCCCGCTCGACGACCCGGGGGTGGTCCGCCGCCATCTCGATCGCACCGTCGTAACCGAGGAAGTCCGGGGCGTGGAGCAGGAAGATGTGCAGCGCGTGGCTCTCGATCCACTCGCCGCAGTAGAGCAGCCGCCGCATCCACCGGATCTCCTCGGTCACCTCGACCCCGCAGGCGTCCTCGACCGCCCAGCACGAGCTCGTCTGGTAGGCCACCGGGCAGATGCCGCAGATCCGGGCGGTGATGTCCGGCGGCTCGGTGTGCGCACGGCCCCGGAGGAAGGCCTCGTAGAACCGCGGCGGCTCGTAGATGCGCAGCTGCACGTCCGAGACGACACCGTCGCGGAACTCGATGTGCATCGCACCCTCCCCCTCGACCCGGGCCAGGGTGCCCACGTGCATGACCTGGCCACCGTCGGTGAGCTTGTGCGTCACCGGTTCACCTCCTCCTCGGTCTCCGTCCGCCGCGTCGGCTCGTGCCGCTCGCTCTCGCGCCGGAAGGGCTCGGCCGCGGCATTGAAGGTCCGGAAGATCCGCATCACCTCGGGGTCGCTCATCCCGAGCACGCCGAGCCGGGCGGCGATGCCTGCGGTGTTGGGGGTGTCCTGGGGCCCGAAGCAGCCGTAGCAGCCGCGCTCGAAGGTCGGGCACAGGGCGCCGCAGCCCGCCTGGGTCACCGGGCCGAGGCACGGGGTCCCGTGGGCGACGGTGACGCAGACGGTGCCACGCCGCTTGCACTCCACGCACACACTGTGCGAGGAGACGCGGGGGCTGCGGCCCTGGATGGACGCGGCGAGCACCTCGAGCAGCTGGTGCTTGTCGACCGGGCATCCGCGCAGCTCGAAGTCCACCGCGACGTGGGCGGAGATCGGCGTCGCCCTGGACAGGGTCGAGAGGTACTCGGGGTGGGCATAGACGATCGACCGGAACTCGGCGACGTCACCGAAGTTGCGCAGCGCCTGGATGCCCCCGGCCGTGGCGCACGCGCCGATCGTGATGAGCCGGTGCGACACCGCGCGGACCTGCTGGATGCGCTCGAGGTCCCCCGGTGTCGTGATCGAGCCCTCGACGAGCGAGACGTCGTAGGGTCCCTCCACCACGGCGCGGGTCGCCTCCGGGAAGTAGGCGATCTCCACGAGTCCCGCCACGGCCATCAGCTCGTCCTCGCAGTTGAGCAGCGTGAGCTGGCACCCGTCGCAGGAGGCGAACTTCCACACCGCCAGCTTCGGTCGTCTCCGTCGGGTTCCGGCGGGAAGCCGGTCGTGGCTCTCGGTGACGGACATCGCTACAGCTCCGCTCTGGCCATCAGGGGCTCCAGCACGTCGTAGGTCAGCACCGGACCGTCGACGCAGATGAAGAGCTCGCGCAGCTGGCAGTGGCCGCACAGGCCGACACCGCACTTCATGTTGCGTTCCATCGACAGGCGCAGCCGGGTGGGGGGCACCCCGCGCTCGGCCAGCGCCGACGCGGCGTACCGCATCATCACCTCGGGCCCACAGACGAGCGCCAGGCTGTGCGTCGCGTCGAACCCGCCCCGGGTGATGAGCTGGGTGACCAGGCCCACCCGCCCCCGCCAGGCGTGCTGGCCGTTGTCGACGGTCACCTGGACGTCGATGTCGTGCTCGCGGCCCCATCGCTGCAGGTCGTCCCCGAACAGGACGTCCTCGGGGGTTCGCGCCCCGTAGAGGAGCAGGACCCGGCCGTAGTCGGAGCGGGTGGCGCACAGCTCGAGGACGGCCGGGCGCAACGGCGCCAGCCCGATGCCGCCGGCGACGAACACGACGTCTCCGCCCCGACCCGACGACACCTCCCACCCGGTGCCGAACGGACCGCGGATGCCGAGCTCGGTGCCGGGCACGGCCCGCACCAGGGCCCGGGTGACCGTGCCCACGTCCCGGATGGTGTGCTCGAGCCCTTCCGGGTGGGCCGGGTCGCCGCTGATCGAGATGGGCGCCTCCCCCACGCCGAACGCCTGCATCATCGTGAACTGGCCGGGCGCGAACGCCAGGGGCTCACCATCGACCGGGTCGAGGACGAGGGTGTACGTGTCGCGAGTGTCCTGACGATGGCGCCGGACGACGAACCGGCGCGGGAGGAAGGGGTCCGGCGGCGGGTGGACGTCGGCACCCTGGCGGGTCAGCGCGGTCATACCCGGGTCCCGTACAGGTCGAGGAGCCGGACCCGCGCCGACTGCACCCGGGCGGACATCACCTTGACGACACGCTGGAGCAGGGCGTAGCCGACGGCTGGGTCCTCAGCGGCCTTCTCACGCAGGCAGGCACCGTCGAACGCGATCGCACTGGTCTCCTCCGTGGCGCGCGCGTCGAAGGTCCAGCGATAGGGAGGGACGAGCCAGGACCACCCGACGACGTCGTCGTCGTGGGCGGTGTCGACGACCACCGCGGGTCCGGCAGGTCCCTGCACCTCGAGGGCCACGCGACCGCGCCGCACGACGTAGAACGTGTCGGCGTGCTCGCCCTCGTGGAAGAGGTGCTGGCCCGGGCGGAAGTGCACGTTGCGCCCACAGCCGACGACCAGGGCGGCCACCGAGTCGTCGAGCCCCTGGAAGAACGGGTGCCGGGGAAGGTACTCCTGGATGCTCTGCACGACTGCTCCTTCACTCGCCTCCGGAGACGGCCGGCGCCGGGGCGTTCCCGGGCAGGTTCGACCCCGGGAGCCCGCGCAGGGCCGCGGCCTCCGCGGTGATGTCGATCGCGGCGGGGCACCAGGTGACGCACCGTCCGCACCCCACGCAGCCGGAGGAGCCGAACTGGTCCTGCCAGGCCGCCAGCTTGTGCGTCATCCACTGCCGGTAGCGCGACGCGGGCGACTCGCGGACGATGCCGCCGTGGATGTAGGAGAACTCGGCGTTGAAGCACGAGTCCCAGACCCGGTGCCGCTCCATCTCGTCGCCGGTGAGGTCGGCCACGTCCTCGACGGTGGTGCAGAAGCAGGTCGGGCACACCATGGTGCAGTTCGTGCACGAGAGGCACCGCGACGCGACCTCGGACCACTGCGGGCTGTCGGCGCGCGCATAGAGCAGCTCCTTGATCCCGTGGGTGTCGAGCCGACGCCCCATCCGCCGGGCGGCCCGCGCCGTCACGGCCGCCGCCGCGTCCACGTCCCGCGGTGCGGCAGGCCCTGCACCCACCGCGTCGAGGACCTCGGCTCCGCGCTCCGTGCCCACCTCGACGACGAACCGGTGCCCACCGTCGAGCACCTCGGTCAGCGACAGGTCGAACCGCGCCCCCCGCCCCACCTCGGGACGGGGCCCGGTGCCCATCGAAGCGCAGAAGCACGTGCCCCCCGGGTCCGAGCACGCGACCGCGACGACGAACGCCTCCGCACGGCGCTGGGCGTAGTCCGCGTCCCCGAAGCCGCGGCCGGCCAGGACGGTGTCGTGGATGCCGACGGCGCTGAGGTCGCAGGACCGCACTCCGAGAAGTGCGTAGGGCGGGCCACCCTCGACCGCAGCGGCGTCGGCGCCGACCTTCGGATCGACCTCGAAGCCACGGCCGTCCGGGGTGCGCCGACCCCGCCACACCAGCTGGTCGGTGGGGAAGAAGACGGGCTTGGCCGACTGGGCGCCGGCGGCGAAGCCGAAGAAGGCGCCATCGTCACGGCGACGGAGCCGATAGCTGCCGGGTGCCTGCTCGTCTCCCCACCCCCGCGGCAGCTCGTCCACCCCGCTGATGGGACCGTTGACGATCGCTCCTGACCGCACGGTGGGCCCGATCACCGTGTATCCCCTGGCCACGAGGCCGTCGACCAGCACCTGCAGACCGGCGACGTCGATCACCTGGGTCTCCACCATCACGCCTCCCGGGCGGTGGGGCATGCACATCTGGCAGTCCCCACCATAGGCCCGCGCAACCGCGGTGGGACTGTGACTTCGGGCATGCCGCGGCGAGGCACGACGAGGGTGGTCGGCCGATGGCCGCGCCGGCACCGATGGTGACCGGCGGGGTGCACTCGTGGCAGCCGCCCCTCGTCAGCGGGGCACGCCGCGTCCCTCGGTGTCCCGAGCGGCCCGCAGCCGCAGCTCGCCGGGGGCGGCTGCGCTTCGCCGAGCCACCACAGCCCCGACCGCTGGCGCGATCAGGGCTGTCGGTGGATGTGGAGGGTCCGCTTCGCTCCCGAGTCCCCCATCACCACCACAGCCCCGATCGCTGGCGCGATCGGGGCTGTCGGTGGATGTGGAGGGTCCGCTTCGCTCCCGAGTCCCCCGTCACCACCACAGCCCCGATCGCTGGCGCGATCGGGGCTGTCGGTGGATGTGGAGGGACTCGAACCCCCGGCCTCTCGCGTGTGAAGCGAACGCTCTAACCAGCTGAGCTACACATCCGGGTGCCGTAGCGGCCTGCCGAGGATACCCGGCCGTCCGTGCGGGCGGAAATCGGGTCCCGTCCTCCCGCGACGGGTGCTTCACCCCGGAAGCCCCCGCTTCGCGGGAGAAGCCTTCTCGGGGGAAGTGCGGGTTTCTCGGGTCACCCGATACACCCGCAGGGCGGCGGACGGCGCAGCCCGCCCCTCAGAGTCCGGCGTGCAGGCGCAGCCAGCCGGCCATCGCCTCCGGGAGGAAGCCGGGCACCCCGATGACCCACAGGGTGGCCCAGACGACCCCGAGCACGAACGCGAAGGTCACGAGGGTCACCGCCACCCTCACGAGGACGGACTGCCGCCTCATCCACTCCTCCCAGGCCCGGACCTTGTCCTTGACGAACTCGAGGAGCCGCTGCGCGGGGTCGAACTCCGAGGCCCAGATCGCGAGGCCGATGATGACGATCAGCCACCCGGGGCCCGGCAGCGGCACCAGGGCCAGCCCGCCGAGGACGAGGACGAGGCCCACGAGGAAGATGACCACCCGGTACACGGGGTACCACGTGCCGTGGTCGCGGACTCGCCGCCGCCACGCCCAGTCCGGCCCGACGAGGTCGGCCTCCTCGGGCGGCGTCCGCTCCTCGCTCACCGCTCCCCCGCCCGTGTCCTCGTCGTCATGCTGCACGCCCCTCACGGGTCCGCGGTCCGCGCGGCGTGGGCCGCCCACACGTCCATCACGGTGGCGGTGACCGGGCCGGGAACCGGCAGCGCGCGCCCGTCGACCGCCGACACCGGCAGGACGTCCTTGATCGAGGAGGTGAGGAAGACCTCGTCGGCCTCGGCGAGCACCGCGAGCGGTCGAGCCTCCTCGACCACCTCGAGGCCGTCCTCACGGCACCATTCGAGGACGAGCTCCCGCGAGATCCCGGCGAGACAGCCGCTGTCGAGGGGCGGGGTCCGCACCACTCCCGCGGTGACGACGAAGACGTTGCTCCCGGTCGCCTCGCACAGGTCTCCCCGGGTGTTGCCGAAGATCGCCTCGAGGGCACCCTTCTCGTGGGCCCGGGCCAGCGCGACGACGTTGTCGGCGTACGAGGTCGTCTTCAGCCCGGCCGTGGCCGAGCGCTCGTTGCGGACCCACGGGACGGTGACGACGGCACCGTGGGCCGGGGGCCGGTCGTGCGCCACCGCCGTGACGATGTACGTGAGGTCCGAGTCCAGCCGGTCCGACCCCAGCGGCCCGCGCCCCCCGGTGACCGTCCAGCGGAGCCGGCCGAAGGCGATCGGTTCCCCGTCGAGGACCGCCGCGACGCCCTCACGGATCCGGTCGTGGTCGGCCGGGGGCAGCCCGAGGCCGGCCATCGTGCGGTCGAGGCGCGCCAGGTGGCGCCCGACGGCGAACGGGGTGCCGTCCTCGATCTTCGCGGTCTCGAACGCGCCGTCGCCGACGGTCACGCCGTGGTCGACGGCGCTCACGGCGGGTGCGTCGGCCTGCACCCGGGCGCCGTCGACCCACACACGGATGTCGGTCATGCCTCACAGCCTCCCAGATGCCGCCGGTCGCCCCGTGGCAAGGGCGACGAGACGCGCCGCCTTGAGCTCGGTCTCCTCCCACTCCTGAACGGCCGAGCTGCCCCAGGTGATCCCGGCGCCGGTGCCGAACCGCAGCACCCGCCGGCCGTCGTCGCGGCGCGCCGCCCAGAAGGTGCGGATGCCGACGGCGAGCACGGCCTCGTCACGGTCGGCGTCGACCCAGCCGACGGCCCCGCAGTAGGGACCGCGCCGCACGGGCTCGAGGTCGGCGATCGCGAGCAGGGCGGTGTGCTTCGGGGCGCCGCTCACCGAGCCGGGCGGGAAGGTGGCCGCGAGGACGTCACGCCACGTCGTGTCCGGCCGCAGCCGGCCGGTGACGTCGGAGACGAGGTGCACGAGGCCGGGGTGCTCCTCGAGCCGACAGAGGGTCCCCACGTCGACCGACCCCGGCTCGCTGACGTGCTGGAGGTCGTTGCGCACGAGATCGACGATCATGACGTTCTCGGCGAAGTCCTTGGGAAGCATCTCCCCCGCGGTCGGTGCCGTGCCCTTGATCGGGCTGGAGCGCAGCCGGTCGCCGTGCCGGACGAGGTAGGCCTCCGGGGACGCGCAGGCGACCTCGATCCCCGCCTCGGGCAGGTCGAGGGTCGCCGCGTACGGCGCCGGGTTGCCGCGGGCCAGCACCTCGCCGAGCGCGAGCACCGAGGCGTCCTCGGGCAGGTCACGCTCGAGCACACGACAGAGGTTGACCTGGTACACCGTCCCGGCGGCGATCCGTCGGCGGACCTCCTCGACCCCCGCCAGGTAGGCATCGCGGTCGAGGCTGGTCCGCCAGCCACCGCCGAGCTCGGGCCATGCCCCGGCCGCGGCGGACCCGGTCGCGGGCGGGACGGCGGACCGCTCGACCTCGGCCATCCGCACGGCCGTCAGCTCCCCCTCGAAGGTCATGACGACGACCCAGAAGCCGCTCGTCAGGGCGTCGGGGTCGTGGGCCACGGCCTCGATGCCGCGCGCCACGAACGCCCCGAACCGCGCCTCCGCCACGCCGAGCATCGTAGGGGCGGGCGGGCCCCGGCCGGGTCAGCCCCGCGCGGCGCCCGGCGGCGAGGCGGCGCCGGCGAGCCGGGCCTCGGCGACCGAGCGGCCCCAGGCGTGGGCCCGGGCGAGCTCCCCCGGCGCGAGCGGGCCGGCGACGTCCTCGACGTAGAAGCTCTGCGGCCGGCCCACCTCGTGCAGCCCGTGGCGACGGGCGAGCCGCGCCGCGCTGCGGGCGGCCGACCCCGGCATCCGACGCACGGACGTGGCACGCGTGTCGAAGGTGACGACGTCGGCGTGCTCGTCCTCCCCGAGCCCATCGAGCCACTCGCGCAGTCCCACCGCGTCGGAGCCCTCCGTGGCCCCGCGGCTGTGCGCGTCGCGACGGGTCGCCGGGCGGCTCATCGAGAAGGCGTGGGTCGGGCCGCCGGCGAGGACGAGGTCGTGCTCGCCCAGGGCGGCGGGGGCCTCCTCGACCGGGAGCAGGTCGACCGGCAGGAGCTCCGCGACACCGGCCGCGACCTCGTGGGCGACCGCCGCGGTCTGCCCGAACATCGACTCGTAGACGACCAGTGCGCGTGCCATGGCGGGCCTCTTCCGGGACGTCCCGGGGCCGGGACGGGTCCCGCCTCCACGCTACGCCGACGGGGCGCGGCCGACGGTGTCTCGTCGGTCACGCCCCGTCCGCGGGTGCGGCGGCGGTCAGGTGGTGACCGTCGCCTCCTGCTCGAGCGCGGCGGCGACGCGGCGGTGGGCCTCCCAGATGGGCTCCGGCAGGTTCGCGAACTGCTTGAGGTGCTCCTCGCGGTGCCCGATCTCCTCGCGCCAGCGGGTGAGGTCGATCGTCAGGATGGTGTCGAGGTCACCCTCGTCGATCACGAGGCCGTCGAGGTTGAGCTCCTCCTTGGTCGGGATGGTGCCCACGGGCGTCTTCCGCCCCGTGACCTCGCCCTTCTTGTACTGGATGAGCCAGAGCAGGGCGCGCAGGTTCTCGCGGTACCCGGGCCACAGGAAGTGGCCGTCCTCGGGGTCGCGCTGGAACCAGTTGACGTGGGCGAAGACCGGCTGGTCCGTGGCGTCGCCGACGATCTTCAGCCAGTGCGCCGCGTAGTCGCCCTCGGGGTAGGACATGAACGGCCGCATCGACATCGGGTCGTAGCGCAGCTTGCCCTCCACGCCCTCCGCAGCGGCGGTCGCCTCGGCGCCGAGCGTCAGGCCGTCGTAGACACCCTCGGCGAGGTCGTCGATCGCGCGGATGAGCGGCTCGCGGTCGCGGGTGCGTCCGCCGAAGATGATCGCGTCGATCTTGACGCCCTTGGGGTCCTCGAAGTTCGGGGCGACGTTGGGGACGTTGGCCAGCGTCGTCGTGAAGCGGCTGTTCGGGTGGGCCCAGGGGTCCCCCGCCTCGTCCGGGTTGCGGTCGGCGATGAGCTCGCCCTTCCAGTCCCGCCAGCCGTCGACGTCGGCCGGCTTGTCGGGCGTGCGGCCCTCCCACCAGACCTCGTGGGTCCTCTCGTTGTAGGCCACGTTCGTGAAGAGGGCCTGGGTGCCCGGCTCGATGGCGTCCAGCGCCGTCGGGTTGGTCTTCTCGTTGGTGTCCTTGGCGACACCGAACACGCCGTTCTCCGGGTTGAGCCCGTAGAGCTGGCCGTCCTCCGGGTCGACCCACAGCCACGCGATGTCGTCGCCGAAGAACGAGACGTGGTACCGGTCGCCGAGCGCGTCCGGAGCCAGGGTCATCGCGAGGTTGGTCTTGCCCGAGGCGCTCGGGAAGCCACCGCAGATGTGGTGGGTCTCGCCGGTCTCCTTGTCGGTGACCCCGAGCAGCATGAACTGCTCGCCGAGGAACTCACCGGAGGCCCAGCCGTCGTACGCCGCCTGGCGCAGGCCGTGGGCGATCTTGCCGAGGAGTGCGTTGCCGCCGTAGGAGCTGCCGAAGTGGAGGATGGTGCGGGCGTCGGCGACGGTGACGAAGTAGCGCTTGTCGTCGGGGGTTCCCTGACCGAGGTTGGGCAGGTCGCCGGTGACGTGCACGGCCCGCACGAACATGTCCGGGTCCGCGAGGTTGTTGATGAGGTCGACGCCGACGCGCGCCATCCGGATCATGTGGAGGCACACGGTGCGGTTGTCGGTGACCTGGACGCCGGCCGCGAAGCGCTCGAGCGGGCTGCCGGGCGGGGCCATGAGGTAGGGGATGACGTACATCGTCTTGCCCGCCATCGCGCCCTTCATGTGGCCCTCGACGACGGGGCGGATCTCGTCGGAGTGGCGCCAGTTGTTGTACACGCCCTCGTCCTCGGGGCGGCTCGTGGCGACGATCGTGCGCTCCTCCGAGCGCGCCGTGTCCTTGGAGTAGCTGCGCGAGTAGTACAGGCCCTCGCCGGCGGGCTGGATCTCACCCTCGTCGAGGGACTCCCGGATGAGGCGGGCGTCGTCCGAGGCGTCGACCACCTCGATCCGCTCGGCGCCGAGGTACTCCGCCCAGTGCAGGACGTACTCCCTCACGCTGCTGTTGGTCAGCCCCGCATCATCCAGGGACTTCTCCAGGTCGGCCACAATGCTCACCCTTTTCGGTCGTCGCGTGGTTCGGCCCGAGACCGGACGCCGCGACGTCGGGTGTCCGCTCTGCGAGATAGCCATTGCACCGCACCCGGCCGAAGAGGGTCCACCGCGCAAGCGTTTAGACACGGGAGTCCTTCGTCACATCCCCCCTCGAACCGGAGACGCGGGTCACACGTCCACCGCCCCGGGGCGACCTCCCTTGTGCGACAGCGTCGCCATCGCACCGGGGCCCGGCTCAGGTGCCGCTCAGCGTCGCGCGCCTACCGTCGGGGCACCGGGCGGGGCGTGGCACGCCCCCGGCCCGGCCGGAGATGGCGGAGGTGGACCACGTGCGGCTGCTCCTCGTGGAGGACGAGCAACGGCTGGCCCGCCTCATCGGTCAGGGGCTCGCGGAGGCCGGCTTCGTCGTCGACCTCGCCCACGACGGGGTCACCGGCGAGTCGCTGGCCACCGGCTCCCCCTACGACGTCCTCGTCCTCGACCTCATGCTGCCGGGCCGCAGCGGGGAGCAGATCCTGCACAACCTGCGGACGGCCGGCGTCTGGACCCCCGCCCTCGTCCTCACCGCGAAGGACGGGGTGGAGGACCTCACGGCCGCCTTCGCCGTCGGCGCCGACGACTACCTCACGAAGCCGTTCAGCTTCGCCGAGCTCGTCGCGAGGCTCCGCGCCCTGGTCCGGCGTGGGGCCACCGCACGCACCGTCCCCCTCACGGTCGGGGACCTGACCCTCGACCCGGAGCACCGCAGCGTGCACCGCGGCGGGACGGAGGTCGCCCTCACCGCCAAGGAGCTCGCCCTGCTCACCCACCTCATGCGGCACCCCGGGCGGATCGTCTCGACGCGGCAGATCCTCGACTCGGTCTGGGACCCCGCCTTCGACGGGAACGAGGACATCGTCGACGTGTACGTCGAGTACCTGCGTCGGAAGGTCGACACGCCCTTCGGGGTCAGGACCCTCGAGACCGTCCCCGGTGCGGGGTACCGGATCGTCGCACCGGGTGCGCGGGGTGCGCCGGAGTAGTCTCCCGGGACGGGACGACGGCGTGGAGGCCAGCATGCGAGTACTGCTCGTGGAGGACGGGAAGCCGCTGGCGGAGACGGTCCGCCGGGGCCTCACCGAGGAGGGCTTCGTCGTCGACGTCGCGCACGACGGCGTGACCGGCCAGTGGCTCGCCACCGAGAACCCCTACGACGTCATCGTCCTCGACATCATGCTCCCGGGGCGCAACGGCTACGACGTGCTGCGGAACGTGCGCGGGGCGAAGGTCTGGACCCCCGCCCTGATGCTCACCGCGAAGGACGGCGAGTACGACCAGGCGGATGCCTTCGACCTCGGGGCCGACGACTACCTCACCAAGCCGTTCAGCTTCGTGGTCCTCGTCGCCCGCTTGCGGGCGCTCGCGCGCCGGGGTGCACCGGCACGTCCGGTCTCGCTCGAGGTCGGTGACCTCGTCCTCGACCCGGGCCGGAGGTCGGTGACCCTCGCCGGGGACCCGGTGACGCTCACCCCGAAGGAGTTCGCCTTCCTCCACTACCTCATGCGCAACGCCGGGCAGGTGGTGTCGAAGGGCCAGATCCTCGAGAACGTCTGGGACTCCGCGTACGACGGCAGCGACAACATCGTCGAGGTCTACGTCGGCTACCTGCGCCGCAAGCTGGACGCCGACCGCACGGCCAGCATCCTCGAGACCGTGCGCGGCGCGGGCTACCGGCTGCGCGAGACCGGAGCCTGACCCAGCCGTCCGGTATCGGTGTCGCGGACGAACTGGGTCGCGATGAGGTCGACCCCCGCGCGGTTGGGGTGGTCGCCGTCGGCGGCGAGCAGGTCGGTCGGGTCCCCGCTCGCGAGGAACGGCGAGGCGAGGTCCACGCAGCGCGCGCCCACGGTCCGGGCCGAGCGACAGATCTCGGTGTCGGCCGCCACGGTCAGCGCGCGGCTCCAGTCGATCTCCGAGCGGCCACCGGCGACCCCGTCCGGGTCGCCGTCCGCGAAGACGTTCCAGTAGGTCCCGACGAGGATCTGGGCTCGTGGGGTCGCCCTGCGCACCAGCTCGCCGAGGGCACTCGAGAGGGACCGTCCCATGCCGGCCACGAGCGGCCGGTAGCAGGACTCGTCGCACCCCGCCTCCTCGTACGCCCGCACGGCGGGGACGAGGTCGTTGGCCCCGAGGACGACGAGCAGGACGTCCGCCGAGGAGATGGCGGCTCGGTCGAGGGACCCGCCGAGCAGGGCCCGCTCGGTCGAGGCAGCCGTCGCACCGCCCACGCCGAGGTTGACCGACGAGACCTCGGCGCTCAGCGACCTGGCGAGCCGCGCCGAGTAGACGGCGGGGATGCCGTCGCAGCCGCAGGAGGACCCCGACATCACCGAGTCCCCGATCCCCACGACGTGGATGCGCACGGCGCCGGTCGGCGTGGCGTTCCCCGCGGACGCCGCGGGGGACGGAGGACGCGGTGGGTCCGGGGTGGGCGAGGGCCACAGGACGACCCCGACCGTGACCGCCAGGACGAGGACCGCCGTCATGGCGAACCCGAACACCGTGCTCCGGGCGGCCTGCCGCCTCACGGCCCGAGCCAGTGCAGCGCCGGCGCGAGGTAGGCGCGGTAGTTCGTGTAGTTGTGCCCGCCGAGGGGGAAGACGATGTGGCTGACCCCCGGGTCCGACCGGGTGGCCCGCAGCAGGGGGACGCCCGCCCTCCACGCCTCGGGGTCCTGCTTCCCCGCGACGACGAGCAGCCGGGTCCCTCGCAGGCCGTAGGTGTCGTAGAGCCACAGCGGGGAGTTGAGGTTCCGCACGGTCGGGCTTCCCCCGAAGAGGTCACCGGTCGTGCTGTCGGTGAGCGGGGTGAAGTACCCACCGAAGGACACCGCGGCGTGGAACTCACGGGGATGGGTGAGGAGGAGCTTGCTCGCGCAGAAACCTCCGGTGCTCCACCCCATCACCGACCACAGCGGCCCTGGTCGGGCGACCCGGACGTGGGCACGCAGCAGGGAGGGAACGTCCTTGGTCAGCCAGTCCAGGGCCTGCGGGCCGCCGGGCACGTTGGTGCACTCGGTGTCGCGAGGCGGGTTCGTCATCAGGGGTGGGAAGGCCGCCACGAACGGCGCGACCTGCCCGGCGGCGATGGCGGCGCTGGCGGTCGCGCCGAACGCGTACTGCTGGAAGACGCGGGCCGGGTTGCTCGGCTGACCCGGGAGGAACATCACGACGGGGAACGCGGTGTGGGCGTACCGGGCCTGACCGTACTGGGGTGGCAACCAGACGAGGGTCTTGAGGGCTGGTCCACCCGCCCCGGCGTGGGTGGTGATGGTCTCGGTCGTCCCCACGCCGTGGGTCCCGGACGCCACCGCCGGCAGGGACCCGGAGGGAGCCGCCGTCCGCCCCGCGGTGACGATCGCCGCGGTCTGCGTGGTCTGCCCGAACAGGTCGGACCAGGAGGAGTAGAACCCGTACTGGTCGTTGACGCCGAGGAAGACGCTCGCGACGGCGAGGAACTGTGCGACGAGGACCAGCGCTGCGCGCGCGCCGACCTCCTGCAGCCGCCGACCGGGCGCGGACCGGCCCCGGAGGAGGACCGCGGCGGCCGTGACACCGGACGCCAGCAGAGCAGTCAGCACCAGCACTGGCTGTCCGGTGAGGTCGAGCATGACTGCCTCCGATCGGCGCCGCGATACTCGGACGCTAGATGGCCGCGCCCTCCGGTGTCACCTGGCGCTCAGCGTGCCTTCAGGGGCCTCCTCGGGTCGCCGGCTCCGGGGTGCGGCCCGGCCACCGGCAGGCGCACCTCGAACCGGCAGCACCCGTCGGCGGCCTCGGTCACGCGCACCTGCCCGTCGTGGGCCGTCACGACCGACGCCACGATGGCGAGCCCCAGCCCGGACCCCCCGCTGTCGCGCTCCCGCGAGGCGTCGAGCCGGACGAAGCGGTCGAAGACCCGCTCCCGGTCGTCGGGGGGGATGCCCGGTCCGTCGTCGTCGACCGCGAACCACGCGACGTCGTCCTCCACGCCCACCGAGAGGCGCACCACGCCGCGCGCGTGCCGCCGTGCGTTGTCCGTGAGGTTGCTCATCACCTGGCGCAGCCGCGCGGCGTCGCCGACGACCCGGGCCGGGGCGATCTCGGTCCGCACCGCGACGTCCCCCGTGGTGCGCAGCCGCCTCGACTCCTCGTCGACGAGGTCGTCGAGGTCGACATCGCCCAGGGCGAGCCGGAGGCCCTCGTCGTCGGCCTTGGCGAGGGTGAGCAGCGAGTCGACGAGCGCCTGCATCCGGACCGCCTCGGCGCCGATGACGTCCAGGAGCGCGGGGTCGACGACGGGACGCACGCCCGCACCGGACACCACCGCCTCCCCCGGCCCCCCCGCCGACCTCCCGATCTCGCTGGCGGCGCGGATCGTGGCCAGCGGGCTCCTCAGCTCGTGCGAGGCGTCCGCGACGAAGCGGCGGGTCGACTCGTCCGCGCGCTCGAGCCGGTCGAGCATCCCGTTCATCGTGTCCGCGAGCCGGGCCACCTCGTCGCCGGTCGGCGGCACCGTGACGCGGTCGTCGGCACGCACCCGCTCGATCGCCGCCACGTCGGCCCGGATGCGCTCCACCGGCCGGAGCGCGCCCTTGACGACCCGGTCGATGAGGAAGATCAGGAGCACGGTGAGCGCGGCCGCACCGACGGCGAGCACCACGACCGCCGTCCGGACCGAGTCCTCGATGTCGAGGGGCACGGCGACGATGAGGGTGAAGGTCTCCCCCGTCGTGGCGCGGATGCCCTGGGCCACCACGGCGTGCGGCTCCCCGAGCTCGCCCGGGACGCCGCTCGACTGCTCGACGAGCTGTGCCCCCACCGCGGGTCGCAGCGAGGCGACCGGCCGGCGGGCCACGGCCGGGTCCGAGGAGGCGACCACCCGACCGCGTGCGTCGAGGACCTGGATCAGCGACCCCCGGCTGGGGATGTCGGCGACGGCCTCGGCCATCTCCCGCGGATCCGTCTCGAGGGTCCCCGCGATCTGCGTCGTCTGCACCTGGGCCGCGCCGCGGGCCGCAGCGTAGAGGCTGAGGTCGAGCACGACCGCGAACGCGGCGACCCCGAGGGCGATCGCCGCCACGAGGAGGGTGCTCGAGAGGGCGAGGATGCGCCGGCGCACCGACCATCTCGACCAGGGCGACCGTCGCCTCACCACGTGCTCCCGTCGTCGACCCGCGGACGCGACCCATCATCGCGCACCGACCGCTGAACCGGGCCCGGGTCGGGCCTCAGGCGAGGTAGAGCCCCGACCCGACGAGCAGGGCCCAGACGACCCCGGCGACGAGCAACGGCCGGTCGGCGAGGACGAGGCGCTCGGGGCGCTCGCCCCGGCCCTGGGCCAGGAGCAGGCCGTACCGCATCAGCGCCACGAGGAACGGGACGACCGACAGCGCCAGCACCGGGGTGAAGACATCCGTCCCCACGTTCTGGAACGCCCACATCGCGTACGAGATCATCGACCCCGCGAGCGCGACGGTCGAGACCTGCTGGAGCCACGGCTCGGGGTACTGGGCGAGCACCGCCCGCCCGGCGGCGGGGCCGGGGCTCGCCGGTACCCGGGCGGCCTCGGCGGCCCGCTTCCCCACGACGAGGTAGAGGGCGCCGAACAGCGAGACCAGCAGGAACCAGTTCGAGGGCGTCAGCCCGACCGCGACCGCACCGGACAGGGCGCGCAGCACGAAGCCACTCGCGACCACGACGATGTCGAGGACGGCGACCCGCTTCAGCCACAGGCCGTAGGCGACGGAGACGGCGAGATAGACCGCGAGGACCCCGAGCGGGGCCGGACCCAGGGAGGCCGCGACCACCAGTGAGACGGTGGCCCAGCCCGCGGCCCAGACCAGAGCTGCCCGCGGGCCCACGACCCCCGCCGCCACGGGGCGCCGGCGCTTGACCGGATGGTCGCGGTCGGCGTCGGCATCGAGCACGTCGTTGAGCGCGTAGACCGCCACGGAGGCCCCCGTGAAGGCGAGGACCATGAGCAGGACGCGCCCGAGGACCGCACCCTGCTCGAGCACCCCGGCGGCGGCGGGGGCAGAGAGGACGAGGACGTTCTTCGTCCACTGCACGGGTCGTGACAGGGCGAGGAGCCCGCGCGGCCCGGGTCTCCGGGACGCGGCCGGGAGGACGTCCACCGGTCCGTCGGCAGACGGGGCGGCAGGCCGGTCCGGGACGAGGGTTGACATGGTCAGCGCTCCGTGAGGTAGAAGAAGTCCCTCTGGTCGGGGACGAGGTAGCGGTCCGGAGGCACCTTCATCGAGGTGAGCAGGGGGGTGCCCCGGTGCGCCCGCGCCTTCGCGACGGACGCGAACGAGTTGAAGGCCACCATGTTCGAGTGGATGTCGAGCTCCATCCCGGTGACCACCCCGGCACGCGACATCGCGTCGGCCAGGGTCCACAGGGTGAGGTTCTGGCCGGCGACGTAGAGGAGGTCTCCCCGGGCGTCGGTCCCGATCCCCGAGCGTGCGGTGAACTGGAACTGGTTGTGGCTCGAACCCCACCGCCCGTGGGCGTTGCTGTCCAGCCCCGCGGCCGGCTTGCCGCCCTCGACGACGAGGTGGAGGTTCTGCCGGACGGCGAGGACCCCGGGCGGCACGGCGGAGGAGGACCAGGCCGTCACGCTGGCGCGGCCGGTGTCGTCGATGACCAGCGAGGCCATGCCGTCGCGGAGAGGAACGACCGGCACTCCCCCGGCGTACCACCCGCCCCCCGAGTCCTTGGTCTTCCAGCCGGCGTTGAAGACCGCCACGAGGGAGTCCACCGCGGAGGCGGGGACCCGGCTGGCGGAGGCGGAGAACCGGCCGAGGGCGGGTTCGCGGGTGCCGCCGCCGAGGTGGAGCGCCGTCGTGGCCTGCGGCATGAGGGCGACGGCGGCGATCACGGTCGGGTGCGCCGGGTCGGGCCGGACCGTCGTGGTCCACAGGACGGTCCGACCGGCGGCGTTGCGTCGGGCCGACTGCCACGCCCCCTCGTCCGGCCCGGCTCCCGGGAGGAGCCGGACCAGGGGAAGGTGGTCGACAGGCGTGGTCGGCCGGCCCGGGTGCGCGGTCCGAGCGACACCGAGGTGGTCCGTCGGACGCCCGACCGACGGCGGCGCCTGCCGGGTGTACCACCAGTTCTCGATGGCGTCGACCAGGCCGCCACCCCCGTGGTCGCGCACCCACTCGACCGCGCGGACCGAGACCGGCGCACTCCCGGGGTAGGTCATGGCGCGCGCGAAGGACACCCCCGGGACGACGAGGACGAGGGCCGCGAGCAGGAACGCCAGGCCGAGCCGGCGGAGCAGCCGGCGTCGTGCGCGTGGGTCGGCACCACGGCCCCGCACCGCACGTCTCGTCGTCCTCATCGCAGGGTCCGCGGCAGCAAGGGGTCGGGCGTCCACCGCAGGGCCGTGGTGAGCGGGCCGACGAGCCGCGGGGACCAGGCGACACCCGTGTTCGCGCCGAGGGCCTGTCGCACGCGTCGGGCCACCTGGGCGGCGTCCTGGGTGAGCGGCACCTCGGGGAGCCCGGCGGACATCCGGGTGGAGACGCGCCCCGGGCGGACGACGAGGCACCGCGCACCGTGGGTCCGCAGCCGACGGTCGGTGCCGCGAGCCAGGGTGTCGAGGGCCTGCTTGGCGGCGGCGTACCCGAGGATCCCCTGCCGGGGGCGGACGGCCGCCGCCGAGCTGATGACGACCACGGTCCCCCGCCCCTGCGCCGCGAGCCGGGCGGCGCAGCCGTCGAGCACGAGGGCGGGACCGACGAGGTTGACGGTGAGCATCCGTTCGAGCTCGGCCTCGCGGGCGGCCGTGGCCGGTGGTGACCCGTCGGATCCTTCCGGCCGTTCGGGGGCCATGGCACCCACCGACAGGACCACGGTGTCGACGCTTCCGGAGCGTTGCCACACCTCGTCGAGCATCGCCTCGGTGCGCTCGGCCCCCCACGTGGCCTCGTAGCCGACCGTGGTCGTGTCGTGGCCCACGGACCGCAGCCGGGCGGCGGCGGCGTCCAGGCGGCCGGAGGGGCGGCCCGCGAGGGTCACCGAGCCGCGCTCGACGAGCACCGCCTCGGCGATGGCCAGACCGATCTCGGAGGCACCTCCGACGAGCAGGAGGCGGTCGCCGGTGCTCATGACGCCCCCCGGGGCCCGGTGAGGTGCACCCGGCGCGAGAGGTCCGAGCCGAGGACCCGCCGCGGGTCCATGACGTCACGAGTCCGCTGCCACTCGGCGAGGCGGGGGTACATGCGGGCGACCGTGGACGCACGCAGGCGCGAGTCCTTGGCCAGGTAGACCCGGCCCCCGGCCTCGAGGACGAGCTCGTCGAGCTCGGTGAGGGCCGGCTCGAGGCCGGGCCAGCGTGCCGGGAGGTCCAGGGCCAGGGTCCACCCGTCGAGCGCGAAGGTCAGGGGCGCAGGATCGGCCGGTCCCAGCCGCTTGAGCACGGCCAGCGCGGGAGGGACCCGGTGCGCCGCCAGCAGGTCCAGGGCCGCGGCGATCGAGTCGACCGAGGTGGTGGGGACGACGAACTGGTACTGGACGAGCCCCTGCCGCCCGAAGAGGCTCGGCCAGTCGTCGGCGCGACGCAGCGGTTGCAGGGCCGCTGCGATCGACGCCGTCCTCGGTCCGTCGGCGACCGGGGCGAGCCACCGGGCTCGGTTCATCGCGGCGATGCTCCCCCGCGTCACCACTCCGGGGCCCGGCAGTGACCGAGCGGCCCGGCGCCGCGCGGCGGCGGGGGTCGGGTCCGACGGTCCGGGGTCCCCCGGTCGACGCCACGGCGCCGGGAGGTGGGTGGTCTGGACCAGACCGCGACCCCGGGCGGACCCGCGTGCCGAGCCGTCGAGCCAGGCGACGGAGTGGAGGAGCGGGTCGGTGCGCTGCTGCTCGGCGACGCAGGCCAGCTGACCGAGGACCTCGCCCAGGTCGCCGGCCCGCCGTCGGCGGAGGGTCGCCGGCCCCGGGCCTGCGGGCAGGAGCTGGAGGGCCACCGTGGTGATGACCCCGGTGAGCCCCATCCCGCCGACGGTGCCCCAGAAGGCCTGCGGGTCGCGCTCGGGGGTGAGGCGATGCGGCTCCCCGTTCGCGTCGGCGACGACGAGCCATCGGACGTGACGGCCGATGGAGCCGACCCCCACGTGGTTCTTCCCGTGGATGTCGGCGGCCACCGCGCCTCCGACCGAGACGTGCGGGGTCCCGGGGAGCACGGGCGGCACCCAGCCCCGGGGCGCCACCGTGTGCAGGAGCTCTCCGAGGGTCATCCCGGCCTCGACCACGACGACGCCCCGGTCGCCGTCCAGCGCCACGAGCCGCCTCAGGGTGCTGACGTCGACGACGGTCCCGCGTGCCCGGGTCGCGGCGTCACCGTAGGCACACCCCGATCCCCGGGGGATCAGCGGCCCCTCGGCGCCGGCGAGCTCGAGCGTCACGGCCGCCGGGTCGTCCGGGCGCACGACCCGGCAGAGCGCCAGGTGCGTGCGCCCCCACCCCGTGAGGCGGGTCCGGTCCTCACGGGTGGTGCGTGCCGTCACGGTGCTCACGGCTCGAACGCCAGGACGCGACGGCCGTGGCCGTGCGCGGCGGTGGGCCGGGCGACCTCGGCCGCCGAGGTGTAGGCGACGTGGTTGCGCCACAGCACGTCCGACCACGCGAAGGGCGGGACGACCGTGGCGTTGTGCGCCTGGATCCGGTCGAGCGCGGCCCGGTCGGCGCAGAGGTCGGCGAGCCGGTCGGCGAGGCCGGTGTCGCTGGGGGCGAGGTACCCGTCCACGCCGTCGACGACGAACTCCTCCACGCCCGTCCCCGCCCGCGCCACGACCGCCAGGCCGGCGGTGCGGGCCTCGAGCGCGGCGATGCCGAAGGACTCCCGTGTGGCCGGGGCGACGAAGACGTGCGCCGACCGGTAGAGCGCTCGGATCTCCCCGTGCGACAGGCCCCCGACGACCTGCACCCAGTCGAGCCCGAGCCGGGCCACCTCCCGGCGGACGGTGGCCAGGAGCGGGCCGTCGCCGACGAGCACGGCGCGCACCGGGACCTCCGGGTCGAGGTGGTCGCGCATCCGCGCCAGCGAGCGGACCAGCTGCAGCGGCCGCTTGCGGCGGGCCATCCGCAGGACCGCCACGACCGTCGCCGGACCACCGGCGGGCGGTGCGGCAGGGACCCACGCGTCGGTGTCCACGGCGTTCGGCAGCACGAGGACGGGGCGTCGCACCGCGCGGCGGACTGGTTCCGAGGCCGCCGCGCTCACGGCCGCCCACTGGATCGGCAGGCTCGCCCAGCCGCGGGCGACCGCGGTGGCGCGGAACGCGGGCCAGACGTCGGTCCACATCGAGTGCACGGTGACGAGGACGGGGACTCCGGCACGCGCCGCGTCCTCCGCCGCGTGCAGGGCGACCGGCGACAGGACGGACACGTGGGCGTGGACGGCGTCGAACCCGCCGAGCAGGTGGCCGGTGCGCGTGGCGCCGCGGACCACCCGGACCGCGCCGTCGTCGTCGCCAGCGTCGCTGGACGGGGTGGGTGTCAGGACCGTCACGTCGTGTCCGTCCGCGGCCTGGTGGTGCGCCAGGTCGTGGACGAACACCTCGATCCCCCCGACCGTCGGGGCGTAGGTGTCGGTGACGTGGAGGATCCTCACGGCAGCACCCGCGCCGTCCGCGCCCGTACGGCGAGCCAGCCGGCGAGCCACAGCCCGCCGACCGGGATCTCCAGGAGGAAGGTGAAGCAGCGGTGCAGGAGCACCCCGACCACCACGCCCACCGGTGAGCCGCCGAGGGCGACGATGGTGGCGGCCGTGGCGGCCTCGGTGATCCCCGTGCCGCCGGGGGTCACGACGGCCATGCTGAGCATGCGCTCCACGGCGAAGCCGGCGATGACGGCGGTGGGCGGGGCGCCCGCGCCGGTGACGGCCAGGCACGCCCAGAGCAGTGCGCCCTGGAGCGCGACGTAGGTGACCATCCCGGCCGTCAGCTGGGGCCAGCGGGTCGCGACGATCTGCCGGCTCTGCTCGCGGGCCGTGCGGGCGGCGACCACGAGGGCCTCGACGCGGGCCGCGCCGCCGGCGGGGAGCCACCGGTTCGCGCCGGACCGGGCCGCGGCCGCCAGCCACCGGGCGGTCCCCTCGTGGACGAGGAGGGCGACCCAGACCACCACGAGGAGCACGAGGAGGACCGTCGCGACACCGGCCGCCGTGCGGACCGCACCCGCCGGGACGACCCCGTCCGCGAGGAGGACCCCGAGGACGACGGTGGGGAGCGCGAGCTTGGCCAGGACGTCCCAGAGGTTCGTCACCACGGTGAAGGCCGCGAACGACGTCTTCGTGAACCCCCAGGCGGTGGCCATGGACAGGTTGGTCGCGACGCCGAGGGCTCCGCCGATCGGGGCGACGTTGGAGACCGCGCTCCCCGTGAGGTTGAGGGTCAGCGCCCGACTGCGGCTCAGCCCCGGCAGGGCGCCGGTGAGGACGAAGGAGTGCGCCACGAGTCCCGCGCCCCACAGGACCGCGAGCAGGCCGAGGCGGAGGACCCCGACCTGGTGGAGGACCGGCCCGATCGCCGACCACGCGACGCCGGTGGCCCGCGGGAGCAGCCACCACAGCGCCAGCGTCCCGGCACCCACCCCGGCGGCGGCCCGGGCGGAGGTCCCCACCCACGCGCGGGAGGTGTCCTGCACCGTCGCCGTGCTCATCCGGACCTCCTCGACGCGACCCGCCTCTGCCGGGGCCTCGTTCGAAGCATCCACCGCCGCCGCTGAGGACACCCTGAGCGGCGGGAGCGACCCGGCGCGGGCGTCCGAACCTCCCTAGAGTTCGGAGGGACCCCGCACCCGCACCGGGATGCGACGCCGGAAGGGGCCCCGTGCACGCAGTCGAGACGACACCACCGACACGCTCGACGATGCGTCGGGTCGTCATCGCGCCCGACTCCTTCAAGGGCACGGTCACGGCGGCAGAGGCCGCGGAGGCGCTCGCGCAGGGATGGCGGGCGGTACGCCCGCAGGACGAGGTGCTGCGGCTGCCCCTGGCCGACGGTGGTGAGGGGACCCTGGAGGCGGTCGCCGCCGGGCGCCGGGACGCGACGTGGCACTCCCTGGAGGTGTCCGGCCCGGACTCCGGTCGGGTCGTGGCGCACTGGCTCGAGCTCGGAGACGGGACGGCGGTGGTGGAGCTGGCGCAGTCCAGCGGGCTGCCCCGGATGGCCGTCCTCGACCCCCTGGGCGCCGACACCCGCGGGCTCGGCGAGGTCATCGCGGCGGCGCTGCGCACCCGACCGCGCCGGCTCGTCGTCGGGCTCGGCGGCTCGGCCACCACCGACGGCGGCACGGGGTGCCTGGCCGCTCTCGGCGCGCGCTTCGAGGACCGCGACGGGCGGTCGTTGCGCCGCGGAGGGGGTGCGCTCGTGGACCTCGAGCGCGCCGACCTCGACGGTCTGCCACCGCCACCTCCCGACGGTGTCCTCTGCCTCACCGACGTCTCGGCACCGCTGCTGGGGCCGGACGGGGCCGCCGCGGTGTTCGGCCCGCAGAAGGGGGCCACGGAGGCCGACGTCGACCGGCTCGAGCGCGGGCTGTCACGGCTCGCGACGCTGCTGGGCGGCTCCCCGGGCTCCCCGGGGGCAGGGGCGGCCGGTGGCACGGCCTACGGACTCCGGGCCGGCTGGGGTGCCACGACCACGCCGGGTGCGTCGTTCGTCGCGGCCTCCGCGGGGCTGCCCGAGGCGGTGCGGCGCGCCGACCTCGTGGTCACCGGCGAGGGCCGTTTCGACCGGACGTCCCTGTCGGGCAAGGTGGTCGGCCACCTCGTCGACCTCGTCGACGGCACCCGTCCCGTGGTCGTCGTGGCCGGTCAGGTGGCCGCGCCGTCGCCGCCCGGGGTGTCCTCCGTCGTGAGCCTCACCGACCTCGCCGGCTCCGCCACCGCGGCCCAGCAGCACCCGAAGCGCTGGCTGCGGGAGGCAGGTTCGCGCCTGGCCCGCGAGGCCGAGCCGGCGCACCCGCGGTGAAGCCGGCGCCGCCACCCCCCGGACCCCGTCGCGGTCGGCTCAGGCGCCGGCGGGGCGCTCCATGACGGACCCATGGCGCAGCGCCGGGCCGAGGTCGGGCGACTGCTGCGCCTCCGCGAGCCCCTCCCCGGTGGGCGGCCTCGGGAACGGCGGGGCGACGACGAGCGGCACCCACATCCCCACGAGTGCGCCCCCCTCGGGGGCGACGTCGGCCACGAGGATGCCCCCGCGGACGTGCGAGGCGCGGCGCACGATCTCCAGGCCCAGCCCGGTTCCGGCCTCGGGGTCTTCGGCGCGTGCGCCGACCGTCGGCTCCGGTGCGGAGTGCCACGTCGAGCGGTCACGGGACGCGCGTTCGTCGACCACCGCCAGCAGCTCCTCGGGCATCCCTGCCCCGCCGTCGGCCACCCCGAGCAGGATCCACCCGCCCTGCCGGCGACCCACGAGCCGGATGACGTCGGACTCGGCCGTATAGCGGACAGCGTTCTCCACCAACGTGTCCAAGCCCGCCACCAGCCGCTCCCGGCTCGCGGTGAACGACAGGTCGTCGGCATCGACCACCCACTCGCGCACCGCCACGCCGTGCCACCGAGCGACGAGACTCTCGAGCAGCGGCTTGACGTCGACCGTCTCCATCGGCAGGTCCTGACGGACGTAGGCCGCGCGCACGGCGCGGTCGACGACGCGGTGGAGGCTCGTGACCTCCTCCCGCACCGCACCGAGGTACTCACGCACCTCGACGTCGACCCCGGTCGCGAGGGCGAGGTCGAGGAACCCCATGACCACCGTCAGGGGCGTCCGCATCTCGTGCGAGGTCAGCCGCGCGAGCCGCTCGCGGTCCTCGGACAGGGCCCGGTCCCGATCGGCGGCCCGCTGCACCAGCTCGAGGGCCTGCCGAGTGCGGTTGACGTGCCAGACGACACCCGCCACCAGGAGGGCCGCGATGGGGACCTCGGTGGCCTCGGTCCAGACCAGGGCGTGGGTCAGCGCATCGCGGACGAAGAGCATGGCGATCAGGAGGCAGAAGGTGCCGAGGGCGACGAGCGTCCGCGACAGTGGCCACCGGCACTGGCTGTACGCGAGGGCGAAGCCGGCGAGGGCGAGGTGGAACGGCACCGTCTCGGACCCCGGCACCCACAGCACCACGGTCAGTGCGACCGCCGCGAGCAGCACCCATGCGACGAAGAGGATGTCGGACAGAGCCGCGCTGTG
>CAWJME010000008.1:0-190953 GCA_963843895.1 uncultured Actinomycetota bacterium
GGGAGGGTGAGGAAGAAACACGCCGCCGCCCCGACGACCGGCAGCGCCGTGGGGGTCACGAAGTGCGCGCGGTCGACCGGGTCCCGCCGCAGGACGAGCACGGCGATGTTGACGACCGTGAAGACGCCGAGCAGGAGCAGGGCGGTCGTCCCGCCGAGGGCGGCCACCGCGTCCCCGCTGTTCTCCGTGACGAGCACGACGAGCCCCAGCGCGATCGCCGTCGTGAGGAGGATCGCCACCCACGGGGTCTGCCGGCGAGGGTGGACCCTGCCGAGCACGGCGGGCAGCACGCCCTGGGTGGCCAGCCCGTAGAGCAGGCGGCTCGCCATGAGCATGTTGATGAGGGCGGAGTTGGCGACCGCGAACATCGCGATGAACGGCATCACCGCGTCGACCGGGAAGTCCGGCAGACCGGTCGCCACGACCCGCGTCAGTGGGGTGTCCCCCTCCCCCAGGTCGCCGACGGGGACCAGGGCCACGGCGAAGACCGCGACGAGCACGTAGATGAGGCCCGTGACACCGAGCCCGGTGAGCATCATCCGGGGGAAGGTCCGCACCGGGTCGCGGGTCTCCTCGGCCATGTTCACGGCGTCCTCGAAGCCGACCATCGCGAAGAACGCGAGCGAGGTGGCGGTGGTGACGGCGAGGAAGACGTTCTTGTCGCCCGAGGTGTCGAACACGACGGTTCGGGAGAAGTCGGCCTTCCCCGCGGTCGCCGCGTACACGCCGACGAGGATCACGAGGAGCAGCCCGGACAGCTCGACGCAGGTGAGCACGACGTTGGCCCGGACGCTCTCCCCCACCCCGCGGAGGTTGACCACGGCGACGAGCAGGACGAAGGCGAGCGCCACGAGCAGGACGAGAGTGGGGCTGCCCATGTCGAGCCCGAAGCCGTCGACGAGGTTCGCCGCGAACGCCTTGCTCGCCGTGGACGCCGAGGTGATGCCGGAGGACATCACCGCGAAGGCCACGACGAACGTCACGAAGTGGATGCCGAAGGCCTGGTGCGCGTACAGGGCCGCGCCGGCGGCCCGCGGGTACTTCGTCACGAGCTCGAGGTAGGAGAACGCCGTGACGAGGGCGACGGAGAACGCGACGACGAAGGGCGCCCACGCGGCTCCCCCGACCTCGGCGGCGATCTTCCCGGTCAGCGTGTAGACGCCCGTGCCGAGGATATCCCCGACGATGAAGAGCAGCAGCAGCCGTGGCCCGATGGCCCGCTTCAGCGGGGTCTGCTCCTCGCCCGCGACGGGCGCCCCGGGCTCCCCCGCCCGGTCGGCCGCGGCGCCCATCGCCTGCTCCGTCCGCCGGTCAGGCGTCGATGCGTTCGCGGTCGAGGGCTCCGGCGCTGTCGATGATGAAGTCCTTGCGGGGACCCACCTCACCGCCCATGAGCAGCTCGAACACGGTGCCGGCGGACTCGATGTCGCGCAGCGTCACCTTGCGCAGCGTGCGCTGGCCCGGGTCCATCGTGGTCTCCGCGAGCTGGTCGGCGTCCATCTCCCCGAGGCCCTTGTAGCGCTGCAGCGGCTTGGTCTTGCGGCCCCGCTTCGCGAGGGTGGCCAGGGTCCGGCGCATCTCGGCCTCGGAGTAGGTGTAGATGACCTCGTTGGGCCTGCTGCCCGGGTTGACCACCTCGATGCGGTGCAGCGGCGGGACGGCGGCGTAGACCCGGCCGGCCTCGACGAGCGGTCGCATGTACCGGAAGAACAGGGTGAGCAGGAGGGTGCGGATGTGGGCGCCGTCGACGTCGGCGTCGGTCATGATGATGACCTTGCCGTAGCGGGCGGACTCGAGGTCGAAGGTGCGGCCCGAGCCGGCTCCGATGACCTGGATGATCGCGGCGCACTCGGCGTTGCCGAGCATGTCCGTGACCGAGGCCTTCTGGACGTTGAGGATCTTGCCGCGGATCGGCAGCAGCGCCTGGTGGTCGCTGCTGCGCGCGAGCTTGGCGGTGCCGAGGGCGCTGTCGCCCTCGACGATGAACAGCTCGGTGTGCTCGGGGTCGCTGCTGCGGCAGTCGGCCAGCTTGGCGGGCAGCGAGGAGGACTCCAGCGCCGTCTTCCGGCGCTGGGTCTCCTTGTGCATCCGTGCGCTGATGCGCGACTTCATCTCGGCGACGACCTTCTCGAGGAGGGTGTTCGCCTGCTGCTTGTACGGCCGCTTGGTCGAGGTGAGCAGCGCCGTGAGCTCGGTCTCGACCACCTTGGCGACGATCTGGCGCACCGCCGAGGTGCCGAGCACCTCCTTGGTCTGCCCCTCGAACTGCGGCTCGGCGAGCCGGACGGTGACGACCGCGGTGAGCCCGGCGAGCGCGTCGTCCTTCTCGACCTTGTCGGTGCCCGCCTTGAGCCGGCGGGCGTTGGTCTCGACCTGCTTGCGCAGCACCTTGAGCAGCGCCTGGTCGAAGCCGGCGAGGTGGGTGCCGCCCTTGGGCGTCGCGATGATGTTGACGAAGGAGCGCACCGTCGTGTCGTAGCCGGTCCCCCAGCGCACGGCGACGTCGACGCCGCACTCGCGCTCGACCTCCGTGGGGGTCATGTGCCCCTTGGCGTCGAGGACGGGGACGGTCTCGGTGAACGTGCCGCTGCCCTGGAGCCGCCACACGTCGGTGACGGCCGTGTCGGGCGCGAGGTACTCGCAGAACTCGGAGATGCCGCCGTCGTGGAGGAACACCTCCTCGATGGTCTCCTCGCCGCGCTCGTCGCGGACGACGAGGGTGAGGCCCGGAACGAGGAACGAGGTCTGCCGGGCCCGGCCGAGCAGGCCGTCGAGGTCGAAGGTGGCGTCCTTGAGGAAGATCTGGCGGTCGGCCCAGTAGCGCACCCGGGTGCCGGTGACGCCGCGCTTGGCCTTGCCGATGACCTCGAGGGCGCTGGTCTTGATGTATGGCGTGAACTCGTGGTCGGGGTCCTTGCGGCCGGCGGCACCGGCGACGTCCGAGAAGGACCCCGGCTCGCCGCGGCGGAAGCTCATCGCGTAGGTCTTGCCGGCCCGGTCGACCTCGACGTCGAGGCGGGAGGAGAGGGCGTTGACGACCGAGGCACCGACCCCGTGGAGGCCGCCGGAGGCGGTGTACGAGCCGCCGCCGAACTTGCCGCCCGCGTGCAGGCGGGTGTAGACGAGCTCGACCCCGGTGAGGCCGGTCCGAGGCTCGATGTCGACGGGGACGCCGCGGCCGTTGTCGCGGACCTCGACCGAGCCGTCGGCCAGGAGGATGACCTCGATGTGGTCGCAGTGCCCGCCGAGCGCCTCGTCGACCGCGTTGTCGATGATCTCCCAGAGGCAGTGCATGAGCCCACGCGAGTCGGTGGACCCGATGTACATGCCGGGGCGCTTGCGCACGGCCTCCAGCCCCTCGAGGACCTGGAGGTGGTGGGCGGTGTACTCGGACGCGGACTTGCTCGTCGCGGTCTTCTTCGCAGCGGTCACAGTCACGTTCGGAAGGGTAACCGGGGCCCCCGACCGCGCCCGACAGGCGCACCGTCCGGCCCCCGGACCGGTCGGCCGAAAGGTCACGATCCGGTGATGACGCGCCGGGGATCTCGACCCGTGCACCCGGGGAAGGATCCGGCGTGCTTGACTGTTGCACAGGTCGCCGACCCCAACAGGGTCGTCGTCCTGCACCACCGGCAGGACCCCGAGCGCCCCGAGGAGGCCGACGTGAACGCCGCACTGGCACCCACCCTGACCACCGCGGACCGTTGCGACCGCTGTGGCGCCCAGGCCTACGTCCGGGTCCGCCTCCACGCGGGCGGTGAGCTGCTCTTCTGCGCCCACCACGGCCGTGAGCACACCCCTGCCCTCGCCGACAAGGCCGAGATCCACGACGAGAGCGAGCGCCTCGTCGAGCCGGTGGGCCCGGCCGTCGTCGACGACTGAGGTGTCCGCCCTGGCGGACGACACCTGGCTCGTCCTGCCGCCACTGCTGATCCTCGCCGGGATCGTCGGGATCGTCGTCCCCGTCCTGCCCGGACTGCTGCTCACCGTGCTCGGCCTGCTCGTCTGGGCCCTCACCGAGAACAGCGTCACCGGCTGGGTGGTGCTCGCCCTCGGGGTCCTCGTGGGCCTCACCGGGATGGTGCTCCAGTACCTCGTCCCCGGCCGGCGGATGAAGCGGCAGGGGGTGCGCACCTCCACCCTGGCGCTGGCCGTCCTCCTCGCGGCGGTCGGCTTCTTCGTCATCCCGGTCGTCGGTGCGGTGCTCGGGTTCGTCCTCGGCATCTGGCTCGTCGAGCACGGCCGGGGGGCCTCGCGGCAGGAGGCGTGGTCGCGGACGCGGCACGCCGTCGTCGCCATCCTCCAGGGGTGGGGCATCGAGCTCGCCGCGGCCCTCGGGGTGGCCGGGCTCTACGTCGTGGGGCTGCTCGTCACCTGAGCCGGGGTCCTGCGGGGTGGGGCGCGGTGCCCGTCACCACTTGTTCTCGCGACGCTCCCAGCGCTGGTCGAGGCGGTCGATGAGGGAGCCGCCCTTGCGCCGGCCCCGACCGCCCTTGGACGGCTGGACCTCGCCGGTGTCGCCCACGACCCCCAGCTTGGCCTTGCGGGGCGGGGTGACGGCGTACGCGGCGGCGGCCACCATCACGGCGAAGCCGACCGCGCCGACCCACATCGTCGTGTTGATGCCCACGAGCACGAGCCCGAGACCCGCGAGCACGCCGATGACACCGACGACCCACCGCCGCCGCTGCAGCGCGGCGAGACCGCTGCCCTGCATCTGCGAAGCGAACTTCGGGTCCTCGGCGGCGAGGGCCTGCTCCAGCTGGTCGAGCATCTTCTGCTCATGGTCTGAGAGGGGCACTGATCCTCCCGCGGTCGGCCCGAGACGCCCGGTGGACGCCCCTGTTGTCCCTGAACCCTCAGGATAGGCCGCGAGCTCGCCGCACGGAAGCCGATGTGTCACGTTCGATGAGACTCGCCGGGCGGACCACCCCCGACCCGAACCGCGCGCGGGCCCGGTCGACCGCCCGGTCGGCGTCCCGCCAGCCGTGCTCCGGCTCCCCGATGACGCCCTGGATGGGGGCCTGGTGGGTCGGGGTGAGCCCGGTCAGACGGACCCCGACGAGCCGGATCCGGGCCCGTTGCAGCCCGAGGGCGTCGAAGAGCCCCACGGCGGTCTCGTGGATGGTCCGTCCGCTGTCGGTGGGTTCGCGCAGGGTGCGGGCCCGGGTGATCGTCGTGAAGTCGCTGAACCTCACCTTGAGGGTGACGGTCCGGCCGGTCGTCCCGGCGGCCCGCATCCGAGCCGCCGTGCGCTCGCTGAGCGCGAGCAGGTGGCGGCGGATGAGCACGGCGTCGTCGAGGTCGGCCTCGAAGGTCTCGTCGCTGCCGACGCTCTTCTCGCGCTGCTCGCGCTGGACCGGCCGGGGGTCGCGGCCCCACGCGAGCTCGTGGAGGTGGCGGCCGGTGGCCTCCCCGAGGCCGCGGACCAGCGTCGCCACCGGGGTGTGGGCGATGTCGGCGACCGTGTGCAGCCCGAGCCGCACGAGTGCCTCCTCCGTCCGGTCCCCCACGCCCCAGAGCGCGGCCACGGGCAGCTGCTGGACGAACGGGACGACCTCGTCGCGCGGGACGACGACCATGCCGTCGGGTTTGGCGAGGTTCGAGGCGAGCTTGGCGACGAACTTGCTCGGGGCGACCCCGACCGAGCAGGTGATGCCCTGCTCGTCGTGGACGGTGTCGCGGAGCAGCTGCCCGATCGTCGCGGGGCTGCCGAGCCGCCGGACCGCGCCCGAGACGTCGAGGAAGGCCTCGTCGAGGGAGAGCGGCTCGACGACGGGGGTGACCGACCGGAAGGTCTCCATCACCCCGGCCGAGATCGTCGCGTAGAGGTCGTGCTGGGGCGGGAGCACCGTGGCCTGCGGGCACAGCCGCCGGGCGCGGCCCATCGGCATCGCCGAGGCGACCCCGAAGCGGCGCGCCTCGTACGTGGCGGAGAGGACGACCCCCCGGGTGCCGCCGCCGATGATGACCGGCGTGCCGACGAGCTCGGGGTGGGAGAGCAGGGTCGCGGACGCGTAGAAGGCGTCCATGTCGACGTGGAGCACCGTGCAGCCGGTGTCGTCGGGCGGCGCGGCGGCGAGCCGCTCGGGCAGGGCGAACTGGCGCCGGCTCATCGCGGGCTCCCCCGGCGCTCAGCCGCGGGTCGCGAGGACGTGCAGGGCGCTGCCGAGGCTCCCGAGGAGGGGGTGCTCGGTCGCGGCCGCGACGGCCTCCTCGAGGGCCGCCAGGGCCGCCCGGTCGGCCTCGGAGTCGAGCAGGGCCGAGGGGACGAGGTCGGTGAGGACCCGCACCCCCTGGACGTGGACCGGGGTGAGGCCGTGCGCCTCGAGGAGCGCCACGACGGCGGACTCGTCGAACCGGCGGGGTGCGGGGTCGTCGTCGCCCCACCGGCCGTCCGGGCGCTCGAGGACCGCCCGGGCGCGGTCGAGCTGGCCGGCGAGGGCGCGGGAGAGGACGGCGTGCAGCCGCTGGGCGACGACGAGCGAGAAGGTGCCGCCGGGGGCGAGCAGGGCCGCGACCGCGCCGACCGCGGCCTCGGGGTCGTCGACGACCTCGAGGGTGCCGTGGAGGCAGACGAGGTCGAACGCGGCGTCGGCGCCGACGAGGTCGCGGACGGTGTCGGCGTCGCCCTGGAGGGCCCGGACGCGCTCGAGGGCGCCGTTCTCGGTGGCCCGGCGGCGCAGCGAGAACAGGGCGTCGGGGCTGGGGTCGACGACGGTGAGGTCGTGCCCGGCGACGGCGAGCGGGACGGCCGTGCCGCCGGTGCCGCCCCCGAGGTCGAGGACCCGCAGCGGGCGCCCGAGCTCGGCCGCGCGACGCGCGGCGTGGGCGTCGAGGACGCGCTGGACGGCCGTCGTCCGCGAGCCGCCCGCGGGGCCGGGACGGCTGCCACGGTGCTCGGACACGGTCGGTCTCCTCGTCGGCGGCGGGTCGGGGCTGGTGCGCTGCCCACCCTAGTGTCCCGAGCTGCCCGGGCTCGCGTGCCACAGCTTGCGCGACGGGAGCGCCGCCGCGGGGCTCGCGGGGCTCGCGGGCGCCACCGGGGTGCCGCGCCCGGAGCGCGGGTCGGCCCCCGGCGGGCGGGTGTCGGCGTACGGCGACTGCCGGAAGCCCGAGGCGTGGACGAGGACCCGGCGCCCGGTGCGGGCGTCGGCCTCGCGGGCCGCGTGCTCGGCCGCCTCGGCCCGGGCCACGGCATCGGCCTCCCCCGCGGCGACCGCGGCCCGGACCGCGGCGAGCCCGCCGAGCTGCCAGGCGTCCCACAGCGCGGCGAGCTCCCAGGCCCCGGTGGCGCGGATCGAGACCCCCCGGTCGCCGGTGCGGCGGACCACGCCGCGCACGAGGAGCATCCACGAGTGGAAGACGACCCCGGCGTAGGGCCCCTGGACGTCCTCGAAGAAGGTGCAGTCGGAGGGGCCGGTGCCGTCGTCGAGGGTGAGGAAGACGACCCGGCGCCCGGAGCGCACCGGCGGGGTCTGGGTGGCCACCTTGACGCCGGAGACCCACACCTCGGAGCGGCTGCGCGCCGAGAGCAGGTCGCGGCTGCGGGTGACCCCGAGGGCGGCGAGCAGGGGCTCGTAGAACGCGATGACGTGGGCGGAGACGTCGAGGCCGAGGACGTCGAGCTCGGCGCGGACCCGCTCCGGGCCGGTCATCTCGGGCAGGCCGGTGCCGGCGACGAGGCGCGGCCGGTCGCCGAGGTCGAGGGTCAGCTGGTGGGGCTGCTCCGCCGCGGGGACCACCTGCCGGGCGGCCTGGCTCTGGGCGGCCGCCCGGAGCCGGACGTCGACCCCGGCGCCCTCGACCTCGCGGGCGGCCGAGGTCGGGAGGGCCTTCCGGCGGCTGGTGCGGGGCCGGCCGCTGCCGCGCTCCCAGTGGTCGAGCTCGGCGACGTGGAGGAGCAGGTCGCGGCGGGTGACCCGGCCGCGCCGCCCGAGGCCCCCGGTCGCGGTGCCGTGGAGGGCGTCGAACGCCCCGGCGAGGACGAGCCGCTCGGTGACCGGGCGGCTGACCCGGGCGCGGGTCCAGAAGTCGCCGAGGTCGGAGTAGGGCTGCCCGGCGACGACCCGGGCGACCTCGGCCTCGCTGATGCCCTTGACGTCGGCGAGCGAGAGCCGGATGCCGTACGGCTGCGGGTCGCGCTTCCACCCCGGGACCTCGTCACGCCCGGCCACCCCCTCGGGCCCCCCACCCGTCGAGTGAACAGGACACGCCGTGTCAGCCCCCTCGCACACGGCGTGTTCTGTTCTCTCGACGGGGTTCTCGGGGTCGGCGCCGGGGTCCTCGACCCGCTCGATGCGGTAGGTGTCGCCGGAGGCGTTGACGTCGAGGCCGAGGACGGGGATGCCGAAGGACCGGGCGTCGTCGAGGAGCAGGCGCTTGGGGTACATCCCCGGGTCGTGGGTGAGGATGCCGGAGAGGAAGGCCGCCGGGTGGTGGGTCTTGAGCCAGGCGGAGTGGTAGGTCGGCAGCGCGAACGCGGCCGCGTGGGCCTTGCAGAACCCGAAGGACGCGAAGCTCTTGAGCACCTCCCAGATCCGGTCGCGGTCCTCGGCGGCGTAGCCCCGGGCGGCGGCCGCCGGGCGCCACCACGCCTCGACCTCCTCCTGGCCGGTGGGCGTGCCCATGCTCCGGCGCACCTCGTCGGCCTGGGCGAGGCTCACCCCGGTGGTCTCGGCGACGATGAGCAGCACCTGCTCGTGGAAGACGACGACCCCCTCGGTCTCCTCGAGCGCCGGGACGAGGCTCGGGTGGAGGAAGCGCCGCTCGCGCCAGCCGTGCCGGCTCTCGAGGAACGGGGTGATCATGTCGGACTTCACCGGGCCGGGCCGGAACAGCGAGATGTCGACGATGAGGTCGTCGAACGCGGTGGGGCCGAGCTTGCCGACGAGCTCGCGCTGGCCCGGGCTCTCGATCTGGAACATCCCGAGGGTGCGGGTGGTGCGGATCAGCTCGAAGGTGTCGGGGTCCTCGAGCGGCACCTGCGCCTCGTCGTCGAGGTCGACCCGCTCCCCCGTGACCCGCTCGACCTCGGCGACGGCGTGCGCCATCGAGGACTGCATCCGGATGCCGAGGACGTCGAGCTTGAGGAACCCGAGGGTCTCGACGTCGTCCTTGTCGAACTGGCTCATCGGGAAGCCGAGCCAGCTCGCCTCGACGGGCGTGCGGTCGAGCATCCCCGCGTTGGACAGGACCACCCCGCACGGGTGGAGCGCGATGTGCCGGGGCAGGCCGTCGAGGGCCTCGACGAGGTCGAAGAACTGCGCGAGCCGGGGGCTGTCGAGGCCGCGGCTGCGCAGCTCCGGGAGGTCGGCGATGGCGTGGCGGGCGTCGCGGGCCCGGATGTGCGGGAACGCCTTGGCGATCTCGTCGACCTCGACCGGGGGCATCCCGAGCGCGGCGCCGACGTCGCGGACGGCGTGGCGCACCTTGTAGGTGTCCATCATCGAGACGCAGGTGACCCGTTCGCCGCCGAACCGCTCGAGGACCGCCTCGTAGATCTCGGTGCGGCGGGCGGACTCGACGTCGACGTCGATGTCGGGCAGCTCGGCGCGCAGCGGGGAGCAGAACCGCTCCATGAGGAGGCGGTGCCGGATGGGGTCGACGCCGCTGATGCCGAGGAGGTGGTTGACGAGGCTGCCGGCACCCGAGCCGCGCGCCGCGACCCGGACCCCGCGGGCGCGGATGAGGTCGGTGACCTCGCCGACGGTGAGGAAGTACGTGGGGTAGCCGAGTGACCGGATGACGGTGAGCTCGGCGTCGAGCCGGTCGTGGACGACGGCGAGCTCGGCGTCGGTGGCCCCCGGGTAGCGGGTGCCGACGGCGGCCCGGCAGCGCCGGGTGAGGACGTCCATCGGGTCGGTGCCGGCCGCGATGCCGAGGACCTCCGGCTCGGGCAGGTGGACCGCGCCGATGCCGAGGTCGTCGCGGGCGTGCTGGACGCACTCGGCGGCGAGCCGGGCGGTCATCACGAGCAGCCGGTCGGCGCGGGCGGTGTCGCCGGAGGTGACCTCGAGGGCGCGGGCGCGCATGGCGGCGGTCCCCGCGAGGTGGCCGGCGTCGGTGACGCGGTCGAGGTGGCGGGAGTCGAGGACGACGAGGCGGCGGGCGGCGTCGAGGACGTCGACGGTGCGGACCTGGCCGGGCTCGGCGTGCCGGACCGCGGCGCTGAGCACGGCCGGGACCCCGGCGGCGTCGGCGAGCCCGAGCAGCCGGGCGGCGTGCGAGCGGCAGCCCGGGGTGCCCTCGGGACCGCCGTGGAGGACGACCTCGACGGCGAGGCCGTCGCGCGGGAGGAGGGCCCGCCAGCGGGCGAGGAGGTCGCGGGCGCGCTCGCGGTGCCCGGCGAGGACGGCGCGCCCGACGTCGGAGTCCGGGCCGAGGAGGACGACGAGCCGGGCCGGGCCGTCGTCCTCCCACCCCGGCTCCGCCACCTCGTGCGACCTCGGGGCGGTTCCGGGGGCGTCGGAGCGCGTCGATGTGTCCGCACCCCGCACGAGGTCGGGGTGGCGGGCCCAGCGGGCGAGGAGGTCGGGGGTGGTGACCGGGGTGCCGCGCTCGCCGCGCAGGTGGGTGCCGGTGACGAGCCGGCAGAGCGCCGCCCAGCCGGCGCCGCGCTCCGCTCCCCCGGACCGGCCGCGGGCCAGCACCGTGACGCGTGGGCGGCGCGGGTCGACGATCGCGCCGCCGCGGGCCGGGGTGCGCGTCGGCCGCGGCCGTGGGCCGGGCAGGAGGTCGGTGACGGCGAGGTCGACCCCGAGGACCGGGTCGACCCCGGCACCGCCGCACGCCTGCGCGAAGCGGATCGCGCCGTAGAGGCCGTCGCGGTCGGTGAGGGCGAGGGTGCCCTGGCCGAGCTCGACGGCGCGCGCGACGAGGTCCTCGGGCCTCGAGGCGCCGTAGCGCATCGAGAACCCCGAGGCGACGTGGAGGTGGGCGAACCCGTCCGGGCCGGACACGGCGGGCCTCAGGCCGAGCGGACGGGGACCAGCCGCCGGGACGCGGGCTGCGCCACGGGCACGCCGAGCCGGGCCGCGACGAGGTCGGCGAAGGTCTCGGCCTCGCGGAGCAGGTCGTCGGCCTCGCGGGCGGTGACCCGGACCAGCCCGGTCTCGACGCCGACCCGCTGCCCGGTGACGGTGGCGAACCGCTCGGCCCACTCGGCGAGCTCGGGGGCGGTGCGCGCGGTGAGCACCCAGACGTCGCGGGGCCCGGCGACCGGCGCCTCCGGGCCCGGCCGGGAGGCGACGAGGGCCGCCGCGGCGCGCAGGGCGGCGAGCGAGGCGTCGAGGTAGCGGGCGGAGGCCACGGACGCGGAGTACCCGGAGGTCAGGGCGTCGTGGCAGCGCTCGAGGAGGTCGAGGGTGGTGGCGGCGTGGGGCATGGGTCTCGTCGTCCTCAGTCGTGGGCCCGCAGGAGGAGCCAGTGGTCGTCGTCGCGGCCGAGGTCGAAGACCCCGACGGTGCCCGAGGGCGGGTGCGCCTCGACCCGCCACACGCGACGCTCGGTCTCGGCGGCGGACCCCGGGTGGTCCCCGACCTCGCGCCACCACGGCCGGCGCTCCTGCCAGGCGTCGAGGACGGTGCAGACGGTGTACCGGCGGCCCCGCCAGACGAACGAGTGCGGGGCGTCGTCGGGGCCCTCGACGGGCCCACCGCCGGCGGCCGTGGCCGCCCCTCCCGACGGGGTCGCGGCCGCCGTGGTGACGGTGAGCGGGTCGTCGTGCCGACGCACCATGGCACACCTCCGAGGGGGCAGGGCGGACCGACCGGGGGCCCTCGCGGGCCCCGGCTCGGCGACCGCGAGGGGGACGATGATCGAACATCTGTTCGATGTCATCCACTGTAACCCCGACCCCCGACCCCCCGTCAACCGATGCGCGAAACCCGCGAACCCTCGACACCGCCGTCGCCGCCGCGGACACCTCCCCCCACGCCGCACGCCGCGTCACTACGCTCCCTGCATGTCGCCCGAGCCCGTCGGCGTCGCCCCGGAGAACCTTCCGCCGCAGCGCGACCTCACCGCGCACCGCGGGGTCGCCGCCGTGCTCGAGACCCTGGCCCTGCACCACGTGCGCCCCGAGCTGCGTCAGCTGCCGGATGCCGTGCGCACCGCGAAGGCCGCCGCCGAGGCCCTCGGGGTCACCCCCGCCGAGATCGCCAACAGCCTCGTCTTCGTGGCGACGACCGCCGACGGCACGCTCGAGCCGCTCCTCGTCCTCGCCTCCGGGGGGCACCGTGTCGACACCACGAAGGTCGCCGCCCTCGCCGAGTACGTGAGCGTCGAGCAGGCCGACCCCGAGTTCGTCCGGGAGCACACCGGGATGGCGATCGGCGGGGTCGCGCCGGTCGGCCACCCCGAGCGGCTGCGCACCGTCATCGACGTCACGCTCGGCCGCTACCCCACCGTCTGGGCGGCGGCCGGGCACAGCCACGCCGTCTTCGCGACGACCTACGACGAGCTGATCCGGATCACCGGCGGGCAGCCGATGGACGTCGCCTGAGCGACCCCCGGCGCTCAGAGACCGAGCGCCTCGTGGACCTCGAGGGTCGCCGTCGAGCGGTTCATCGTGATGAAGTGCAGCCCCGGTGCGCCCTCGTCGAGCATCCGCCGCCCGAGCTCGGCCGCGATCCGCACGCCCACCTCACGCACCGCCGCCGGGTCGTCCTTGACGGCCTCGAGCCGCCCGACGAGCTGCGGCGGCAACGGCGTGCCCATGAGGTCGGACATCCGCTGGATCTGCCGGACGTTGGTCACCGGCATCAGGCCCGGCGTGATCGGCAGGTCGCGCCGCGCCGCCACCCGGTCGCGCAGGCGCAGGTAGCCGTCGGCGTCGAAGACCATCTGGGTGATCGCGAAGGTCGCCCCGGCATCGGCCTTGCGCACCAGCACCTCGACGTCGTGGTCGAGGTCGGGGCTGTCGGGGTGGACGTCGGGGAAGGCCGCGACGCCGACCGTGAAGTCCCCCAGCCCCCGGACCAGCCGGACGAGGTCCTCGGCATGGTCGAGCCCCTCGGGGTGGGCGACCCACTCGCCCCGCACGTTCCCGGGCGGGTCGCCCCGCAGGGCGAGGATGTTGCGCACCCCGGACGCCGCGTAGTGGCCGACGACCTGCCGCAGCTGGCGCACCGAGGCGCCGACGCACGTGAGGTGGGCCAGCGGGGTGAGCGAGGTCTCGTCGGCGATCCGCGCCGTGACCCGGACGGTGCGGTCCTGGGTGGTCCCCCCCGCCCCGTAGGTGACCGAGACGAAGGCGGGACGGACCCGCTCGAGCCGGCGCACGGCATCCCACAGCTGCGCCTCGGAGGCGTCGTCCTTGGGCGGGAAGAACTCGAAGCTGACCGACGGCCGGTCCTCGCGCAGGCGAGCCGGGATGGACGCCACGAGGTGCTCGGGGCGCCCACCTCCGCCGTAGTGGCCCATGGCGGCGAGGGTACGCGAGCGCCCACACCGTAGGCTCGGGGGCGCCACCATCCGACCACCCCCACGCCCGCCAGGAGCCCCCGTGACCAGCGTGCTCGACACCGCCGACCTGCGGCGCCGGGTGCAGTCCGTCCTCGACGACGAGCTCGCCGGCCAGGCCGAGGTGCTCGCCGAGCTCGGCCCCGACGTCGAGGACCTCCTCCACGCGGTCGGCGACCTGCTCCGCGGCGGGAAACGGCTCCGGGCGGCCTTCCTCTACTGGGGTGCGCGGGCGGCGGGGCTCCCCGACTCCGACGCCCTCGTCCGGCTCGCGAGCGCGATGGAGCTCTTCCAGGCCGCCGCGCTGATCCACGACGACGTGATGGACGACTCCGACACCCGCCGCGGGATGCCGGCCGCCCACCGCGCGCTCGCGACCCGGCACGTCGACCGGGGCTGGTCCGGCGACGACGAGCGGTTCGGGCTCGCCGGCGCGGTGCTCGCCGGCAACCTCTGCCTCACCTGGACCGACGAGGTCTACGCCACGTGCGGCCTGCCCGCCGACGACCTCGCCCGCGGCCGCGCCGTCTTCGACCGGATGCGCACCCAGCTGATGGCCGGGCAGTTCCTCGACGTCGTCGAGTCGATGCGCCCGTGGCAGGGCCTCGCCGACGACGAGCGGGTCGCCCGCGCCGGCCGTGTCATCCGCTACAAGAGCGCGAAGTACACCGTCGAGCACCCGCTGCTCATCGGGGCCACCGTCGGCGGGCTGGACGCCGCCGGCCTCGACGCGCTCTCCCGGTACGGCCTCGACCTCGGCCGCGCCTTCCAGCTGCGCGACGACCTGCTCGGCGTCTTCGGCGACCCGGACGAGACGGGCAAGCCGGCCGGCGACGACCTGCGTGAGGGCAAGCGCACCGTGCTCCTGGCCCACGCGCTCGCCGGCTCCGACCCCGGGGGGCGCGACCGGGTCGAGCACCTCGTCGGGCGCGCCGACCTCGGCGGGGACGACGTCACCGAGCTGCGGGGCATCATCACCGGGTCCGGCGCGGTCGCCGTCATCGAGGACGAGATCGACCGGCTCGCGGCCTCCGCACGCACGGCGCTCGGCGAGGCCCCCGGCCTCGAGCCCCGCGCCCGCGGCGTCCTCGACGACCTCGTGACGACCGCGACGGCCCGCTCGGCCTGACCGCGGGGCTACCGCTCGACGATCGCCCAGCCGTGCGGCGCGACGTCCCCGCCACGCGCCCGCGTCGCCTCGTCGGCGGCGAGCAGCGCGGTCGTGTCGAGCGCGAGCGGCGCGTCGTCGAGGTTGAGCCCGACCCGCAGGGCGTGCCCGTCCGCCGTGACGTCGAGGACGTACTGGGTGTTGGTCAGCGTCACGGCGCTCGAGCGGGCCCGGTGCAGCCACGGATGGCGGCGCCGCAGCCCGATGAGCTCCTGGTGGAGGCGGAAGACCGCCCCGTCGGCCCCCGGCACGGCCGTGGGGTCCGCGGGCAGCTCGGGGCGGACGGCGTCGTCGCCTCCGGCCCGCTCCTCCTTGACGCCGCGCAGGCCCAGCTCGTCACCGGCGTAGACGGCCGGGGTGCCCCCGAGCACGGCGAGCAGCACGGCGGCGTGCGCGTGGTGCCGCGCGTCGGTGACCCGGCTCGCGATGCGGGTGACGTCGTGGTTGCCGACGAACGTCGCGGGGACGAAGGTGTCGAGGAGGTCGTCGTGCCGGCCGAGGGCGTGGTCGAGCTCGTGGAGGTTGGCGTCCTCGAGGCTGGACCACACCGCCTTCCACAGCTCGTACTGCGTCACGGTGTCGGCGGTGCTGTCGTGGACGAAGGCCGGGTAGTCGCCGTGGATGACCTCGGCCTCGAACCAGGCGTCGGGGTGGGTGCGGCGGACCTCGGGCAGCACCCGGGCCCAGAAGGCGGTCGGCACGGCGTAGGCGGCGTCGAGGCGCCACGCGTCGGCCCCCCGGTCGAGCCAGTGCCGCATCACGCGGACGACGAGGTCGGCCACCTCGGGGGCGTCGTGGTCGAGGGCGACGAGCGCGTCGTGGCCCTCGAAGGTGCCGAGCCGCAGGCCACCGTCCGCGTCGGTGTCGGTGCGCAGCAGCCGGGCGGCGTCCGACCTCGGCCCCTCGCGCAGCGCCTCGGCCACGAGTGCGTGTCCGCGCCCGACGTGGTTGAAGACCCCGTCGAGCTGGACCCGCAGCCCGCGCTCGTGGGCCTGCTCGAGGAAACGGTCGAGGTCGGCCTCCTCACCGAGCCGCGGGTCGAGGCGGAGGTGGTCGAGGGTGTCGTAGCCGTGGTGCTCGGAGGCGAACACGGGCCCGAGCGCGACCCCGTTGGCCCCGAGCGCCACGACGTGGTCGAGCCAGGGGAGGAGGCGCAGCAGCCGGTGCTCACCGGGCACCGCGGGCCCGGACGCCGGTTCGGGGACCGCCCCGACGGCGCCGAGCGGGTAGACCCGCCACCACACGGCGTGCTCGACCCAGGCGGGTGCGGCGGTCATCGTCGGACCCCCGCCGGGCGACGGCCCGCGCTCAGAACGCCTCCTCCATCGCGCGCCGCCGGACCTCGGTCTTGAAGCCGGCCCGGATGGCGTCCAGCGGGGTCCCGGTGACGGGCAGGGTCGCGTCGGGGGTGTGCAGCCAGCGGACGATCTCCTCGTCGCGCATGCCGCCGTCGGCGAGCACGGTGAAGGTGCCGCGGAGCGCGGGGATCGGACCGTCGTCGTCGAGGAAGCCCGCGGGGACGGAGAGGACGTTGCGCTCCCCGACGCGCACCGCGAGCAGCTCGCGGTCCTCGAGGAGGGTCCGGGCGTCCGACAGCCGCAGGCCGAGCCGCTCGGCGAGGTCGGGCACGGTGAGCCAGACCGGGACGAGGCTCTCGAGGTCGCGGGGGGTGTCTGCGGAGTCACTCACGCCGCCAGCGTGCCACAGCCCGGGCGCCGGGACGCAGCCCGAATGGTCGCAAGACGGCACACACCATGCGCCACTCCGCTACCGTAAGCCCCAAACGTCACAGTCGTCCCGTACGACACACCCGTCTCCGAGGCCTAAGGACCCGCGTCATGGTCGCTGCCACACCACCGCCCGCCACCGCGCCGCTCGAGCACGTGACCTCCGTCGTCGCGTCCACGAGCACCGCACCCCACGGGTGGACCACCTACACCGTCAAGGACGGCGACACCCTCGACGCCATCGCGGCGCGCCACCGCACGACCGTCGGCACCCTCGTGGCGCGCAACCACGTGCGCACGCCGAGCCTCATCCGCCCGGGCGACCGGCTGAGCGTCCCCGCCACGGCCGCCTCGGTCGTCGCCGCCGCGCCGGCCTCCGCGAGCACGGTCCACGTCGTCCGCAGCGGCGAGACGATGAGCGGGATCGCCGCCCGCTACCGCGTGCCCCTCGCGAGCCTGCTCAAGGCGAACCGCCGGTCCGCGACGAGCCTGATCCACCCGGGCGACAGGATCGTGGTCCGCGGGACGGCGGCGGTCGCGAGCCCGAGCGCGAAGTCCACGGCCACGCGCGCCGCCACCCCGTCGAGCCGCACCCACACCGTCCGCTCCGGCGAGACGCTGAGCGGCATCGCGGCCCGCTACGACTCCACGGTCGGCGACATCGCGCGCGCCAGCGGCATCTCGAGCGGCTCCCTGCTGCGCATCGGGCAGAAGGTGCGCATCCCGGTCTCGGCGGCCCATGCGGTCTCCGACACCTTCAACGGGGTGAAGTACCCGAGCAGCGTCGTCTCCGCCGCCCGCACGAACCACGCCGTCCTCGCGAAGCGCTCGGTGCCGAGCCGCACCGAGACCAAGGCGATCATCATCGAGACGGCGCGCCGGCACGGCGTCGACCCGAAGCTGGCGCTCGCCGTCGGCTACATGGAGTCCGGCTGGAACCAGCGCGCGGTCTCCCCGGCCAACGCGGTCGGCGTCATGCAGGTCATCCCCTCCGGCGGCGACTGGGCCTCCTCGCTCGTCGGGCGTCGCCTCGACCTGCTCGACACGCGCGACAACATCACCGCGGGCGTCGTCATGCTCCGCGCTCTCGGGCGTGCCACCTCGAGCACCGAACAGGCCGTGGCCGGCTACTACCAGGGCCTGGCCTCGGTGCAGCAGCGCGGCATGTACACCGACACGACGGCCTACGTGCGCTCGATCATGGGCCTGCGCGCCACCATGTGACGCGCCGGGCGGACGACGGGGGCAGGGGCGTGACTACGTACACTCCAACAGTGTCATCCACCGGCGACGCGCTCATCGGGCGCACCCTCGACGGCCGCTACCGCGTGCTGTCGCGCGTCGCCGACGGCGGGATGGCGACGGTGTACCTCGCCGTCGACGAGCGGCTCGACCGCGAGGTCGCCCTCAAGGTGATGCGCCCCCACCTCGTCCACGACGAGACGTTCGTGACCCGGTTCCGGCGCGAGGCACGCTCGGCGGCCTCCCTCTCCCACCCGAACGTCGTCGCGGTCTACGACCAGGGCGAGGACGACGGCCAGGTCTTCCTCGCGATGGAGTACGTCCCGGGCCTCACCCTGCGCGAGGTCCTGCGCGACGAGGGGACGCTCTCGCCGCGGGCCGCCCTCGACGTGCTCGAGGCGGTCCTCCAGGCGCTCGCCGAGGCCCACGCCAAGGGGCTGATCCACCGCGACGTCAAGCCCGAGAACGTCATCATCAACGACAACGGCACCGTCAAGGTGGCCGACTTCGGACTGGCCCGGGCGGTCTCCAGCCAGACGATGACGAGCTCGTCCGGGGTCCTCCTCGGCACGGTCGCCTACCTCTCCCCCGAGCAGGTCGAGCGCGGCGTCGCCGACGCCCGCTCGGACGTGTACGCCGCCGGGCTGATGCTCTTCGAGATGCTCACCGGCACCAAGGCGTTCACCGGCGAGACCCCGATCCACGTCGCGTACCAGCACGTGCACGGCGGGGTCCCGGTGCCGTCGGACCGCGTCCCCGGCCTCCCGCCGTCGCTCGACGACCTCGTCGCGGTGGCCACGGCCCGTGACCCCGACGAGCGCCCCACCGATGCCGGCGACTTCCTCGCCCTCCTGCGCCGCACCCGGGCCAGCCTGTCCCCCACGGCGCTGGACGCGCGCCCGGACGGCGCGGCGGCCACGGCCGCGGCCAACGTCCCCACCGCCACCGCCGCTCTTCCGGTCCGCGACCGCTCGGCCGTCGTCCCGCCCGGCGACCACGCCCGGACCACCGCGATCAGCCTGCCCGAGGGACCCCTCGAGGGCGTCGTCGTCGCCGGGGCCGGCCGTCGCGGCCGCAACTGGTGGCCGGCGGCGTTCGCCTCGATGCTCCTGGCGGCGGCCACCGCGTGGTTCTTCTTCCTCGGGCCGGGTGCCACGGCCACCGTCCCGTCGGTGCTCGACCGCCCCCAGGACCAGGCGGTCTCCGCCCTGCGGGCGGCGCACCTCGACCCCACCGTGTCGGAGGCGTTCTCCGAGGACGTTCCCGCGGGCACCGTCATGGCGGTCGACCCGGCCGTCGGCGCGACGGTCCGGCGGGGGTCGGAGGTCGTCCTCACGGTCTCCAAGGGCCCGGAACGGTACGACGTGCCCGACCTCGTCGGCTCCACGCTCGCCGAGGCCAAACGGCAGCTCGCCGCGACGCACCTCGCCCTCGGCACGGTGACCGAGGCGTTCGACGAGAAGGTCCCCGAGGGGCAGGTCGTCTCCCTCGACCCGAAGGTCGGCACGAGCGTGAAGCGCGACACGAAGGTCGCCCTCGTCGTCTCGAAGGGCCGCAAGCCCATCGAGGTGCCGGACTACACGGGCAAGAAGGCCGACGCCGCGACGACGGCGCTCACGGACCTCGGCCTCAAGGTCGACGCGACGACGCAGGAGAACAGCGACACGGTCGCCAAGGGCGACGTCATCAGCCAGGACCCCCGCGACGGCACGTTGTTCCGTGGCGACACGGTGACCCTCGTCGTCTCCAAGGGCCCGGTGATGGTCGACGTCCCCAACGTCATCGGGAAGCAGGTCGGGGAGGCCCGCACGATCCTCGAGGGCGCCGGGTTCCAGGTGAAGGTCGAGCGGGCGCTCGGCGGCATCTTCGGCACCGTGCGCTTCCAGGACCCCGAGAAGGGCCAGGCGCCCAAGGGCAGCACCGTCACCGTCACGATCGTCTGACCCCACGGTGACCGAACCCCTCCGGCTCGCCCGCGTGTCGACCCTGCTCCTCCTGCTCGTCACGGCCGTGTGGGGCTCGACCTTCTTCCTCATCCGCGACCTCGTGGCGACGGTGCCGCCCGCGGACTTCCTCACCGTCCGGTTCGCGATCGCGGCGGTCGTGATGTTCGCGGTCTTCCGTCGCCAGACCCTCGCCCTCTCGCGCGCCGACCTGCGGCTCGGGGTGGGCCTCGGGGTGCTCTACGGGCTCGCGCAGCTGCTCCAGACGGTCGGGCTCCAGCACACCGACGCCTCGGTGTCCGGCTTCGTCACGGGGACCTACGTCGTGCTCACCCCGCTGCTCGGCGCGCTGCTGCTGCGCGACCGGATCGACGCCGTGACCTGGGTGGCGGTGCTGCTCACCACGGCCGGGCTGGCGGTGCTGTCGCTGCGGGGGCTCTCCATCGGGTTCGGGGAGGGCGTCACCCTCGCCTCGGCGGTGCTGTACGCGGGGCACATCATCGTCCTCGGGCGGTGGTCGACCCCGTCGGCCGCGGTCGGGCTCGCGACCGTCCAGGCCGGCGTCATCGCGCTCGTCGCGGCCGTCGGCGCGGTCCCGGGTGGGGTGACCCTGCCGGCCGGCGGCGGGCAGTGGGCCTCGCTCCTCTACATGGCCCTGGTCGCGGGGGCCGGGGCGCTGTGGGCCCAGACCTGGGCGCAGGCCCACCTCACGGCCACCCGGGCAGCCATCGTCATGGCGATGGAGCCGGTCTTCGCGGCGTTCTTCGCGGTGCTCCTCGGCGGGGAGTCGCTGACCGTGCGCCTCCTCCTCGGGGGCGGCCTCGTCATCGCCTCCATGTACCTCGTCGAGCTGCGCGGCGTGCTCTCGCGGCGCCGGCGCTCCGGCGCGACGGCCGCCGAGGACCCACCGGTCGAGGCCCTCCACCACGACGTCTGAGCCGCGGGCGGGTCACGGCGGGCGCCGACCGCGCCCGCGAGGTCAGTGCTCGGACGCAGGCTGCCGGAACACCAGGACGGGGCACGGAGCGTGGTGGACGCAGTAGGAGGCCACCGAGCCGAGGTGCACCCCGTGACGGTCGACGGCGTGGTGACAGCCGATGACGAGCAGATCCGCTCCCTCCGCCGTCCGCGTCAGCTCGAGCCCGGGTGACTGCTCGACCACCCGGCTCTCCAGGTCGATGCCGACGGCGTCGTCGGCCGTCATCGCCAGGACCCGCTCGAACGCCTCGATGGCCTTCTCCTGGTAGTAGCCCTCGGTGTGCGTCGGAGTGAGCCAGATCGACGGTGGCTCGTCCCAGCACATGACGGCTCGCACCGCCGCCCCGGTGTACCGCGCCTGCCGCAGGGCCCACCGCAGCGCCGCCGCACTGCGATCGGACCCGTCGACCCCGACCACGATGAACCCGGGCGTCTCGTGCTCGGTCATCGAGCCTCCTCGGTGGATGTCCGACCCGCGGGGGCCGGGCTGTGGATCACTCCTGCGCTCCACCCTCCCACCCGGGTGCACCGAGCACCAGCGGCGGCCCCACGTCAGCGGACGGCAGCCTGCGGCCGGCGGGCGGCCAGGTCACGTCCGAGGTAGGCCGCGAGCTGCTCGTGGGGTGCCGCGGGCGCTGCCGTGGGGACCTCGGGCCCGAAGACGCCGGGCCCGCGGTAGGCGTCGACGCCGCCCATGCCCCGCATCGCCCCGAGCAGCCCTCCGCAGAGGTCCTCGTCGAGGAGGTGCACCTGGTCGGTGGCCACCGCGAGGTCGACGCCGTGGGTGACGATCTCGGTGAGGTGGATGACGGCGGCCAGGGCCAGTGGGAGCCGCCCCAGCGAGATCGTCACGCCCTGGTCGGGCGACAGCGGCCCCCGCCAGGCGGCCCGGTCCGCCGCGGCGGCGGTCTCGAACGCCGCCACCGGGTCCTCGCCCAGCCAGTCCGACTCGTGGTCGGCGACCGGACCGTGGCCGGCCAGCTCCGCCGCGAAGATGCGCATGCCGCCGACGGTGTGGTTGAGCACCTGCCGGACGTCCCAGTCGTCGCAGGCCGTGGGTCGGCCCCAGTCGTCGCCGTGGAGGCCGACGAGGATCGGCCGGAGGACGTCGAGGCCGCGCTCGATCTGCGGGATGAGGGCGTCGGTGGTCATGAGGAGCTCCTTCTGGTGGGACGGGGTGAGGTGGTGGGACGGGGTGAGGTGGTGGGACGGGGTGAGGTGGTGGGACGGGTGCGCGGGGGTCAGGCGGCGACGCGGTGGAGCAGCCGGCCACGGGTCGCCACGGCGGTGACGGCGGCGAGCGAGGTGGTGACCACCGCCGCGGTCCAGATGAGGGCGTGGTCGGAACCGACCACGCCGACGTAGAGGCAGGTGGCGTTGAAGGCGGCGTGGAACACGGCGGCCACGAGCACCGCGCCGCGGCTCGCGTTGACCAGGACGCTCATGAGGACGCGGGTGGGCACGATGAGGAGGAGGAAGGCGGCGAGGGGCAGCCCGTGGTCGCGCTCGCCGGGCACGTTGAGCAGCGGCAGGTGCCACAGCCCCCAGATCACGCCGAGCACCAGGCTCGCGGCCAGTGGCCGCAGGCGCACCTGCAGGCGCGGCAGCAGCAGGCCGGTCCACCCGGCCTCCTCGGTGAGCAGGAAGAGGCCGACGGCGTAGCAGAAGTAGAGCGCGCAGCCGGGCAGGCCCTCGGTCTCGCCCAGGTGCGCCTCCCGTCCCCCGGTGAGGGTGAGGCCGACGGTGGCGGCTCCGACCAGGACGGGAACGGCGACCGCGGCGGCGTAGGCCCAGAGCGGCGCCCGCCAGCGGACGACCCGGCGGGCGAGGTCCTTCAGGGCTGGTCGCCCACCGAGCAGGAGGACGCCCACGACGAGGCTCGGGGTGAGCACCCAGAGGGCGATCCCCTGCGGGAGGCGCCAGCCGACCAGGCCGTGCGCCTGGGCGATGGCAGAGCCCCAGACGACCCACGGCATGAGGAAGATCGACACGACCGCGATGGTCAGCTGCGCGGGCCGGGCGGTCATCGTCGGTTTCCCTCCGGGAGTGGGCTCGTGGACTGAGCACCACTGTGTCGGGATCACCCCGGTCCGCCATCGGCGCACGGGTTGACTTCCGCGCGGTGGCCGGTCCATCCCAGGGTGGAGCCGAGGACCGCACGGCGAGAGGCCGCCGGCACGGGCGTCCGGTCCCGTCAGTCCCGGGGGGCCCGCCCCGTGCGGTAGGCGTAGGCGACGAGCCCGGCGCGGTCGCGGCACGCGGTCTTGGCGAGCAGGTGGTTGACGTGGGTCTTGACGGTCGCCTCCGACACGAAGAGCCGCTGCGCGACCTCGCTGTTGCTCAGCCCGCGCGCGATCTCGGTGAGCACCTCCAGCTCGCGGGCCGTCAGGCCGTCGTCAACGGTCTCCGGGCCGGTCGGTCCGGTGCCGACGTGGGCACCGGAGGCCAGCGCCTCCAGGAGCCGGCGCTGCACCGACGGGTCCAGCTGGGCGTCGCCCGCGGCCACGGAGAGCACGGCGGCGCGGATCTCGTCGGCACCCGCGTCCTTGGTGAGGAAGCCCCGGGCGCCCGCCCGCAGCGCGCCGAACACCCACTGGTCGTCCGCGTAGGTGGTGAGCACCACGACGCGGGCCCGTGCGCCGCGCGCAGCCAGCTGCCGGGTCGCCTCGACGCCGTCCATGGTCGGCATGCTCAGGTCCATGAGCACCACGTCGGGGTCGACGTCCTCGACCCGGCGGAGGGCGTCGGCGCCGTCGACGGCGACCCCGACGACCTCGATCCCGTCGAGGAGGCCGAGCATCATCGCCAGGCCCTCACGGACCACCTTCTGGTCGTCGACGACGAGCACCCGCACGGGGGCGGTGTCACCCATCAGGTCACCTCCTCGGTCGCCCGGGGCATGGTCAGGGCCACCCGCCAGCCGTCGGCGTGGGGCCCGGCCTCGAGGCGGCCGCCCGCCAGGGCGGCCCGCTCCGCCAGCCCGGTCAGGCCGAAGCCGCCCGAGGGCAGCCCGGCGGGGGTTCCGCCGTGGTCGCAGACCTCGACGGTGACCTCCGCGTCGGTCCAGGTGACGGTGACCTCGGTGGGAGCGCCGCTCGCGTGCTTGGCGACGTTCGCCAGCGCCTCCTGCACCGTCCGATAGAGAGGCAGCCCCAGCTCGGCCGGCAGCGCACCGGGCTCGCCGACGACCCGGTGGGCGACGGGCGCACCGGTGGCGAGCCGCGCGTGCTCGACGAGCTCGGGGATCTGGTCCGGCCCGGGCAACGCCTCGCCCCGCAGCGTCGCCACCGCCCGCTTCGCGCCGGCCATCCCGCTGCGGGCGAGGCTCTGCGCGTTGCCCACCTGCTCGACCAACCGGGGGTCCGCGCCGGTGTGCTCGGCGAGCAGACGGGCGCCCTCGAGCTGCACCGCCAGGCCGGACAGGGTGTGGGCCAGCACGTCGTGCAGCTCCCGGGCGATCCGGCCGCGCTCGGCCAGCACGGCGGACTCCTCGCGGGCCCGGCGCGTCTCGGCCTCGAGCCGCAGCATCTCCTGTGCGCGGTCGTTCGCGTCCCGGTTCGCCCCGGCGAACGCGGCCGCGACGAGGAGGAAGCCCGCCCCGATCGCGACGTTGAGGGCGGCGCCCGCGGGGTTGGTCGAGGTGGAGCCCTCCGACCACGCGAGGGCAGCGATGACGACCGTGCCCGCCACGGCCGCCGGCCGACGACGCAGCCGCAGCCCGATCCCGGCCACGGCCATGAACGACAGGATGTAGGCGGGACCGTGCGGGGTGAGGCGGTCGACCACCGCGCCCAGCAGGCCGGCGCCCACGAGGCAGGCGAAGAGCAGGCGCTGGTCGACCAGGCGAGGGGTGAGCGACACCAGCCACAGGGCCAGGCCCACCACGGTGAGCGTCACGACCACGACCCGGGTCGTCCCGGCGGGGAGACCGCCCGCGACCGTGCCGACGCCGACGAACCCCGCGGCCACCCATCCGGCGACGACCATGACCCGCCGGAGGTCGGCGGGTCGGTCGTCACGGGCCGTGCTCTCGACCATCGTGCTCCTCGCGTGACGTCACCCACCCTGCGCGTCAACGGTAGAGCGCAATGGGGCCCTCGGTGTGGACCTCGCGACCGGACAGGCGGGCGGCCCGGAGGCCGGTGACGGCGAGCCGGCTGACGACCATGGCCAGGGCCATGATGACGAAGGCGGCGGTCCAGGCATCGGCCCCGGTGATGAGGTGCTCCCGTGAGAACTGGGCGATGTCACGGCTGAACCAGTGCTCGGCCCCGTACGCGAAGAGCACCCGGCCACCGACGACCGCCACCCAGAGGGCCGCGAACGCGGCGCCGGCGGTCGCGAGGGTGCGCTCGCCCTCGCGGTGGACGCGCACGGTGAGGGCGGCCACCGCTCCCAGCAGCACCCCGGCCGCGAGCCCGACGAGCTCCAGCCGCCCGTCGTTGCCGACGCTCGGCAGGTCGGCGAGGTAGAACCAGCCGGCGCCGGCGACGACGAACAGCGGCAGCGTCACGCGGCGCCTCGTCAGGGTCCGGGTGCCCAGGTTGCTCGACAGGATCCACGCGAGGAGTGCGAGGTTGAGGAAGTACTGGCTGGTGGTCATGGGGGTCTGCTCCTGGCTGGGTGGTCCGACGGGTGTGCCACCACTGTCGCCAGCGACCCCCTGCCCGCGCGTCGCCTCACGGGTGGAACCTGCGCGGCGGCGCCTCCACCCCCGGGTGGACCGGGGTCCCGGCTGCCCCGGGCCCGCTCAGGCCGGGCGTCGGCTCACAGACCGAAGGAGCCGTCCACCGTGACGACCTGACCGGTGACGTACGAGGAGCGGGGCGAGCACAGCCAGAGCACCACATCGGCGATCTCGCGCGGCTCCCCGATCCGGCGCATGGCGATCATCGACCGGTACCGGTCCTCGCGGTCCTGCCGCTGCGCGGCCGACCCGTCGCGGAGGTTCTTCTCGAGCATCGGGGTGCGGATCGCTCCGGGCCGGATGGCGTTGACCCGAATGCCCTGGGCGGCGAACTCCTTCGCCGCGGCGACGGTGAGCGCCTCGACACCGGCCTTCGCGGCCGCGTAGCTCCCGGTGCCCGCCATCCGGAGCTCGGCGTCCATCGAGGACGTGTTGACGATGGACCCGCCGCCCCCGGCGAGCAGCGCCGGGAGCTCGTGCCTCATGCACAGCCAGACGCTGGTCAGGCTGGCACGCACGATGCCCTCGAACTCGGCCAGCTCCATCGCGGTGAAGCCACCCTCCCCCGTCGCGGCCTCGGTGTTGGCAGCGTTGTTGAACGCGTGGTCGATCCTGCCGAAACGTGCCAGGACGTCCTCGACCATCCGTGCCACCGCCGCCTCGTCCGTGACGTCCGCCGCGACGAACTCCACGTCCCCGAGAGCGCCGAGGGCCTCGACGGCCTCTCGCCCCCGGCCCACGGAGCGACCGCAGATCGCCACGGAGGCACCACGCTCGAGGAAGGCCTGCGCGGTCGCGAAGCCGATGCCCGACGACCCACCGGTCACGAGGGCGACCCTGCCGGTGAAGTCGAGGTCTGCGTCAGCGACCATGGCGGGGATCCTAGGACGGAACGCCGAGCCGCGGTCGGGATCCGGGGCGTTGACCTCCACGCGCGGACGCTGCTCTACTGGACCGCGGAAGCGGGCCCACTGCTTCCGCGGGGCCGACGGTAGAGGTCACCGAATGGCAGGTAGCAGGGCGACAGGGTTGAGCGCGGTCCTCACCGACGCGTCCGTCCTCAGAGCCATCCGCGGTGCCGATCGCCTCACGCCCGGGAGCGTGACCAAGAGGGGTGTCACCGTCAAGGCCGCCGAGGCAACTCGGTTGCTGCGCAGCGTCATTCGATTCGTCGCCGATGTTCCCGCCGACTCCTCGCCGATCGTGGTGTGGGAGCAGGAGGGCAGTGAGCTCTGGGTCGACATCTCGACCATCGCGCTCACCTGCATCCCGGGAGTCATCCGGGTCGCGGTGCGGGTCGGCTGCGACCAGCTGCCCGACCCCGTCGTGATGACGGTGCCCTTCGGCGTCGGCACCCCCGAGGCGCCGACCGGCCTGGTGATGTCGAGCCTCAGCCGGCTCGACGGGCCCGACGTCGTCACCGGGCGGTGGACCGCCGCCCTCACCGCCTTCGCCTGGGAGGCCATCCTCGAGCTCGCACGCCGGATGTGCGCCGAGCTCGGCACGGATGCCGCCGGGCTCCCCCTCATCCCGGGGTCCGTCGCCGCCGGGTCGCAGACACTCGTCGTGCAACCCATGGCGCGCAACGACCTGTCCGGCGTACGGCGCCGGGCATGACCGTGACCCAGGACGGGATGGGCGCCTTCGGGGCGCTCGCCCAGGCCCTGGGCATCACCGACGGGTCGGCCGCCAACAGCGCGTGGTTCGGCGATCCGATGGGCACCTCGGGGAACGCCCACGGGCTGACGACGGTCCTCGCCGACACCGGCCAGCGGGACGCGCTCATCGCGTTCGTCGACGAGGCCCTCGGGCCGCCGGAGCTGCACCGCGAGGGCGAGCAGAAGTGGATCCCCCTCTTCAGCGAGTCCTCGCCGGCGATCACCGTGTACGCCGTCGTCGAGCCCGTGCAGGGCGCCGTGCGCGTCGGCGTCGCGGTCGAGCACCGGGCCGGGTCGGGTGCGCCGACGGTCAAGACGACGATCCACGTCCCGGTCTTCCACGTCCCGCGCAGCGGTCAGACCGACAGCCGCCCCACCGACGCGACCCTCCCCCGCTGGCTGCTCCTGGGGCGCCCCGGCGGGCGGGTCACCATCGGCATCGAGGCCGACCTCGCGACCGCCCCGCCGGTCCCGGGCGAGGCGTACCTCGGTGGCGCCACCGTCCGGCTCGCCATCCCGACCGCGGCGAGCGACCCCGTCGGCTTCTCCCTCGCGCTCGTCGACCTCCAGCTCCCCGGGGCGACGGCGCCCCAGAGCCGCACCCTCGACCTGGACTCCCTGACCACCCTCGGTGCCGACGTCCTCGAGTTCGTCGTCGGCATGGTGCGGCAGCAGGTCGACGCCCTCGACCCGACCGACCCCGTCGTCCGGCACGTGATGGGCCTCGCCGGGATGCTCGGCCTGCGCGACGTGGGCGTGCCCGCCTTCCCGGTCTCCGAGCTCCCCTCCCGCGGGCTGTCCGCCCTCGTCGCGTGGGTCGAGTCGATCCTCGGCGACGACCCCACGCTGGACGCCTGGCTGGCCGAGCTGGCCCGCCTCGTCGGCGGCACCGCCGATGCCGCGACGAACTCCGTGGGCTTCGCCATCGGTCCGGCCACGCTGCGCCTGGGGGTGCGGGTGACCCCCGGCACCGGTGGCCACCCGACCCTCGTGCCGTGGCTCGACGTCCGCTGGTCGCCCTCCCCCGGGCTCGCCGACCTCACGGCGACCGTCGACCTGCTGCGGGCGGACACCGGCACGGGCGCGGTCACCGCCGTCCCGGCACTGCGCGCGGAGGCGGCCTTCGGTTCCCAGGCCGCGGGCGGGGCTCCCCTGCTCACCGGGCCGACCGCCGTCGCCGGGCTGCGGGTCGGCATCGGCCTGGACGCGGCACGCCGCCCGGCCTTCACCCTCACCCTCCACGGCGTCGACCTCCCCGGGCCCGTCCACCACGACCTGCTCGACCTCTCCTCGCCGCAGGCCGCCGTCGCCGCGGTCGACTCGGTGGTCGCCTCGGCCCTCAGCGCCGCGCTCGCCGGCCTCGGAGGAGCGAGGACCGCCGTCGAGCAGCTCCTCGGCATCACCGCCCCGGCGAACGTCACGGCCATCGCCGCGTCGGCGCTCATCGCCGACCCGCTGGCGGCGGTCCGGTCGTACTGGCTCGACGTGCTCCAGACCCCGGACGCCGTGGCCGCCGTCCTCGGCCACCTCGCCGAGCTGCTCACCGGCACCGCACAGCTGCCCACCCAGACCGGCACGGCGCTCGACCCGTGGCGGCTCGACGTCGCGAGCGGCGTCGGCCTGCGTGCCTGGCGGGAGACCGACACCACCCGGGGCACGGACACCCTCGTCCTCGCCCTCGGTGCCGACGCCGCCCTGCCGGTGCTCACCGACCTCGAGGTCGCCGTGCGCGCCGAGGTCGTCCTGCTGCGGGCCGAGCTCACCGGGGGGCACCTCTCCCTCGCCAGTGGCGCCGGTGCGGAGGTCCTGCTCCGGCCCGTCGGGACCGACCCGATGACCCTCGACCTGGAGATCGCCACCGTCGCCTTCACCGGCATCGGCGTCGCCGCGACGTGGGCCCCGGCGACGGGACTCGGTGCGCGCGTCGTGGGTGAGGCCCTCACGGTCACCTACACGGACCCGCGTTCCCTCGTGCAGCGTGTGCACGGGATCCCCCTGCCCGAGGTCTCCGCCGACGGGACCGTGACGTTCGCGCCCGACTGGGACGAGGTCGAGGGCCTGCTCACCGCGCTGCTCGGTCGGGCGCGGTCCGACGTCCTGGCCACGCTCCTCGACCTCCTCGGCTGGCGGGGCACGGGCGCGCACCTGCGACTCGGTGCGCTCCTCGCCGACCCCGGCACGGCGCTCGAGGGGTGGCTGCTCGACCTCGCCCTGGACTGCGCGGCCCTCCGCACCGCCCTCGGCCCGGTCGCGCAGCTGCTGAGCGGCGGCGCGCTCGCGACGCCGCTCGGGGGCGGCCGACCGGCCGACCCCTACCGCTGCCCGGTCGGCGGCGACCCCCGCGCGCCCGGCCTGGCGGTCTGGACCGTTCCCGGCTGCCCCTCCGTGTCGAGCGCCGGGCCCGGCGGGCCGGGCTTCGCCGAGCTGCTGCGTGGCTACACGGTGCCCGACGGGCGGGCGATCGCCGCGACCCTGCGCGCCGCCGGCCCGAGCGCCCCGGACCTCGCCGACCTGCTCCGCGGCCGGACGCGGCTCGCGGAGGGCCTCGACTCCCTCGTCACCCGCTGGAAGGACACCGACGGCGTCGTCGGCGCGGTGACGCCCGCGGGCGTCACCGCGACGGTGCTCACCGGGCTGTCGTACGCCGAGCTCGTCGCGAACGGCCGCAGTGGCAGCTACGTCCTCGACGGCATCGGGGTCGCGGCCGACACGGTCGTCCACGTCGGGTGCGGTGCCGGGTGGCTCGCGGACGTGCCCGCCGACCACGCGCTCGACGCGACGCCGAGGACCCCCACGGCGATGCCCGCCACGACGACCGGGCAGTGGTTCGTCCAGCTGCCGGAGCCTCCGTCGGTCGATGCCGAGCGCCCCGACCACGACACGGTCGCCGCGCTCGCCGGCCGTCTCACCGCCGTCCTCACCGGACGCAGCGCCGACGTGGTGCTCGTCGGCTACGGCGCGGCGGGGGCGGCCGCGGTGCGCGCGGCGCTCGGTCAGCCGCGCGTCACGGCCGTCGTCACCGTCGGCACGCCCTGGTCGGCGGTCGCGCTGACCTCGCTGACCACCGGCCTCGGCGGGGACGCCGTGCGCTTCCTCGACCGGCTCGTCCCCGATCCGCTCCCGGGCTGGACCGACACCCTCCTCGCCCTCGGCTGCGACCCGCTCCGGCGCGGCCAGGCCCTGGTGCGGCGGGCGATGGCCGTGCGCACCCCCGCCGACCTGCCGAGCGCCGCCGCCGAGGTGCTGCCGTCGACGGCCGAGGTCCACGCGGTGTTCGGCGCGGTCCCCGAAGCCGAGGTGCGCTCGGCCCTCGCGTCGGTCGCCGTGGCCGGCATCGCGGCCCGCACGGCCGCGGCGGCGGACGCCGTCGCCCGCACGACCGGGCCCCCGACCGAGGTGCACGCCGGGGTCGACCTGCCCGTCCTCGACCTCGACCTCGGCGGGCTGCTCGTCGGCGTCGGGGCGCGCGTCGACCTCGTCGCGGCCCGCCGGGCGAGCCCGCACCTGGAGCCGCTGCGCGAGGTCCTCCTCGACATCCGGCTCGGCGTCACCGACGGATGGCTCGTCGGCGGACCGGGAGCCGACCAGCAGGACCTCGCCGTGCGCTGGGTCGAGGCCCGGCTGGCCCTCCCGCTCGGCGAGGCCGACGGCGACGGGACCACCGAGATCGTGCTCCACGAGGCCCGGGCGTTCGGCGCGTACCGGGAGGCCTGGGTGGTGCGCGCCGACGGTGACGGTGCGGCGGCCACGACGGCGCTGCCCGAGGTCAAGATCCTGCTCTCCGAGGTCGGCGCCCGGATCCGCACCGCCTCCCCCGCGCTCGCCGGCCTGCTGACCCACCTCGGCCTGCTCCGCGAGGACGGGGTCGACCCGGACGCCGTCGACCACCTGCTCCACGACCCGGTCGCCACCCTCCGCCCGCTCGTCGTGGGGCGCGCCGCCCAGATCGCCGACGACCTGCTGACGCTGACCGGCGTGACGGTCCGCCCCGACGACCTGGCGCCGACCGCGATCCGGGTCGGGACCGGCGGCCTGCACGTCGACGTCGACCTCGCCGCCGGGACCGTCACCGGCGACGTGACGCTCGCCGTGGAGGGCCTGCCCCCGCTGGAGGTGGCCCTGGCCGCCGGACCGGCGGGCGTGACGGCCACCGCGGCCCTGGGCACCCTCGTCGCCGGTGTCGGCGGCCTGCGGCTCGTCGGGTCCGCCGGGACCTCCGGCGCCCAGCTGGCGCTGGAGTCACTGGCGCCGGGTGCGACCACCCCGACGACGGCCGGGCTCTACCCCCTGGTCGACACCGAGGCGCTGGTGCGGCACGCCACGGTGGCGGTTCCCGCCGTCCTCGCCCAGCAGCTCGCCCGCTGGTGTCGTACGGAGGCGAGCGACGCGGGGCGGGCGACGATCGACGCGGGGCTGGCGGCCCTCGGGCTGCTCGGCACGCCGGCACCCTCGGGCGCCCGGGACGTGGTGCTGCCGGTCGGGCTGTTCACCGACCCCGGCGCATGGCTGCGGACCCGGGCCGATCCCCTGGCCGCGGGCGTCGCCGTGCTGGAGGCACTGGCCCCCGTCGTCGTCCCCGGGCGTGCACCCGGAACCGCCGGGTGGCCGCTCGGTCACGGCCTCACCGTCTCCTACGCCGTGACCGCGGGCCGGCTCGAGCTGGCCGCCGAGCTCGCGCTGACCCCCGACGTCGGTGGCACGAGCGTGTCCGTCGCGGTCACCGGGGGCCTGGCGGTCACCGCGTCCGGTGTCGTGGCCCCCCTGCTCGACGCCGAGGTCCTCGTCGACGGCCCCGGGGTGCGGCTGCAGGTCGCCCCCACGCTGACCCTCGACCTCGTGCGCAGCGCCCCGGGCACGCCGATCCGGCTCCACCCCGCGGGGGCGGGGCTGGCCGAGGTCGTCGGTGCGGCCGCCGAGTCCGCGGTCCGGGTCGTCCTCAACGAGGTCGTCGGCCACCGCGGCGACGCCACGGCCACGCCCGTGCGGGCCGTCGCGAGGGCGCTGCACGAGCTCGGTTCCGGTCTGGACCTGCTCGAGGCCGACCGCTTCACCGACGCGCGGATCGCGGCCTTCACCAGCCCCGGCCCCGCGGCCTACCTCGAGGCCCACCTCGCCGGCGTGGTCACGGCCGGGCTGCAGGCCCTCGCGGAGGCGCTCGACCCGTCCGGCCTCCTCGTCCGGGTCACCCCCGTCGCCGGCGGCGTGCGACGGCTCACCCTCGGCTCGGTCACCCAGATCCACGTGGACCTCGACGCGACGACACCCTCCCTGACGATCGGCGGTGTCGTCACACTGCGCGACCGCGACGCCCACGTCGTCGGTCACCTGGCCCTCGAGGGCCTCACCCTCTCGCCGCAGGGCGTGCGGGTCGCCCTGCGGGCGGGGCCGTTCGCCCTCCAGGCGGGACCGGTGGTGCTCCGGCCGGTCGCCGTCGTCCGGGCCGGCTTCTCCGGCACCGGCTTCACGCCCGTCGTGGGCGTCGGGGTCGGTCTCGACGACGCCGGGGCCCAGTCGGTCGAGGTGCGCTTCGGGCCGACCGGTGCCGCGGTGGCCGCGGTGACCCGCGTCGACGGTGTCGAGACCGGTGTCGACCTCACCCCGGCCGCGGTCGCGCCACGCGTCCTGGGCGTCGCGCTCGACCTGGCCGCGAGCGTCCTCACCGAACAGCTCGGCGCGGTCGTCACGGACCGGGCGACGGGAATGCTCCAGGGCGTCCTCTTCACCGGCGGTGGACGCCAGGTCGACACCACCCTGTTCGGCGACTTCGAGCATCCGGAGCGGCTGCTGCACCGGCTCCAGGTGCTGTTGTGGAACTGCGCCACCGACCCGGCCCACGGGGCCGCCCCGGTGCGCCCGCTCGGCGTCACCATCGACGGGGCGGTCACCATCTCGCTCGCGAGCGAGGACCTCACCGGCGGGCGGAAGCAGATCGGGCTCAACGTCACACCGGTGGGAGACTTCGCCTTCCCGACCTCCGGGGTCAACGTCGTCCTGCGTGCCGACGCGTCGTGGATCGACGACGACGTGCTGCCCGGGCTGTCGATCTTCGTCCTCGAGGGCACCGGTGTCGACGACCTCGTGCTCTCGCCGGCCTTCACGGTGGCCGGCGTCGGGGTCCGGATCACCAAGCCGGCCGGCCCGCTCCTCGAGCTGGGGTCGATCGCCCTCGACGGCATCGGCCTGTCGCTCTATGCCGCGGTGAACCCGGACGGCGTCGGCGGCGGCGCCCAGATCGAGCTCGTGGGGCTCGCGGTCGCGCCCGGTGGTGACGGCGACAACGGGGTGGCGAACTCCATCATGAACGACGTCGGGTCGGCGAGCCAGAACAACCGCCCCGCCTTCAGCCCCGCCCTGTCGGTCCAACGACAGCCCGGTCCCGGGCAGGGGGTCAAGGTGGGGCTGCGCGCCGGGGAGCCGCCGGGGCCGTGGTGGCTCGTCATCCAGCGGCAGCTCGGGCCGCTGTACGTCGACCGGATCGGGTTGGGCGTCGTCGAGTCCGGCGGCCGGGTCACCGAGATCTCGCTGCTGTTCTCCGGCCAGCTGTCCGTGTTCGGGCTCACCGCCGCCGTCGACCGGCTGTCGATCACGTGGCGCGGCGGCGACGTCCTGTCGATCTCCAGCTGGTCGGTGGACCTCATGGGGCTCGCCGTGTCCGCCGACTTCTCCGGGCTGGCGATCTCCGGCGGGCTGCTCAAGACGGTCGACGGCGACACGACGTCGTACGTCGGCATGCTCATGGGGCGGTTCGCCGTCTACGGCCTCTCGGTCTTCGGCGGCTACTCCGACGACGGGCACGGCCACGCGAGCTTCTTCGTCTTCGGCGCCGTCAACGGACCCATCGGGGGCCCGCCGGCCTTCTTCGTCACCGGCCTCGGCGGCGGCCTCGGCATCAACCGCGGCCTGGTCATCCCCCAGGACATCTCCCGGTTCGGGGAGTTCCCCTTCATCCGGGCGCTCGACCCGGCCGCCACGCCGCCGGCCAACCCGATGGACGAGCTGCACCGCCTCGCCGAGTACTTCCCGCACCAGATGGGGACGTTCTGGTTCGCGGCCGGCGTCTCCTTCACCTGCTTCAGCCTCATCGACGGCGTCGCGGTGGTCGCCGTGTCCTTCGGCAACGGGCTGACGATCGACCTGCTCGGCCTGGCGCGGATGGCCCTGCCCCGGCCACAGGCGGCCATCGTCTCCATCGAGCTGGCGCTGCTCGTCCACTTCTCGACGGACGAGGGCGTCTTCCTCATGAAGGCCCAGCTCACCGACAACTCCTGGCTCCTCTACCGGGACGTGCGGCTCACCGGCGGCTTCGCCTTCGCCCTCTGGTGGAAGGGGCCGCTGGCCGGCCAGTTCGTCGTGACGATGGGCGGCTACCACCCCAGCTTCCACCGCGAGGGCTACCCGGTGGTCCCGCGGCTCGGGATCGTGTGGCAGATCAGCAGCGCGCTCGTCATCAAGGGCGAGTCCTACTTCGCGCTGACGTCCGAGGCCCTGATGGCGGGGATCAAGGTCGTCGTCTCCCTCGACGTCGGGTGGGTCTGGGCGCGGGTCGAGTTCGGGGCCGACGGGATCGTCTACTTCGACCCGTTCTGGTTCGAGGTCAGTGCCTACGCGCGGATCTCCGCGGGCATCCACATCGACCTCGGCTGGTTCGGGACGATCAGCTTCAGCATCACGCTCGGGGCGAGCATCACGGTGTGGGGCCCGGAGTTCGCCGGCCGCGCCGAGTTCGAGATCGGCCCCTGCACCGTCCCCGTCGAGTTCGGCGGTGCCAAGGCGCTGCCCCCGCCCATCCCGTGGACGGCGTTCGTCGCGAAGTACCTCGAGGCGTCCGGTGCCGCCGCCCGCACCCTGTCGGCGATCACCGGCCGGGGCACGCTGCCCGCGGCAGCCGGGAGCCAGCCCGGCGCGCCGTCCTCCGACGGGACCCCGGCCCGGCCGTTCCGGGTGTTCGCCGAGTTCGAGATCACCATCACCACGAGCGCGCCCGCGACCGCCTTCGCCTTCGGCACCACCACCCACCAGGTGCCCATCGTGCGGGCGGGCCAGCCGACCCGGCTGGGGCTCTCGCCGATGCAGGCCCACGACCTGACGTCCACGGTCTCCGTGCAGCTGTTCGCCCTCGACCCGGTCACCGGGGTGGCCACGCCCGACGCGCGCCTCGCCGCGCTCGTCACCGGCTTCAACGCCACCCCCACCGGGCCGCGGTGGGACACCGACGCCTACCCGGTCGGGGTGTGGGGGCCGCCGGGCGCCGACGTCCCGGTCAAGGCGCTGCCGCAGGGTGACGTCGTCCGGGCCGGCAAGCTCGTCGTCCTCGTGGCGGGCATCCAGGGCGCTGCCGTGGGCCCCCAGATCGACTACCGGCAGGTCAAGGCGCGCCCCGAGGACCGCCGCCCGCTGCCGCTCACCGCCAAGGGCACCGACCGCAAGAAGTTCCTCAACGTCGCCTCGGGCCTCGACGACGCGCCGGTCCGGGCGGTCGAGTCGGCCGACGACGCCCTGGCCCTGGCCGCGGCACGCCTCTTCAGCGAGCGCGACGGCCTGCGCCGCGGGGGGCACAGCGCGGTGGCCCGGGCGGCCTACCGCCTCGACCACAGCGCACCCCCGATGTTCGGCACGCTCACCGACGGCCTGGCCCCGGCCAACGCCGACCAGGGGGTCCGCACGACCCTCGACGCACCGGCCGCGCCCACGGTGCGCGGCCCGCGGGACCCGTTCGTCGCGGGGCACCTGACCTCCGGTGTCGGGGCCGTGATCCGCGCCGCCGGAACCACCGTCGCCGACGGCCGGCTCAAGCGCCGCCCGGCACCGTCGATCGAGTCGGTCCACGGGCGGATGGCCCTGCACCTGCCCGTCTCGCTGACCCTCGGGGCGCCGCCCGCGGTCGCGGCCGGTGGCACCGTGCTCGCATCGGGGTCGGTGCCCCGCACCGACGCCGTCGGGTCGATGCGCTCGTACGCCGCAGGCCCCCTCGGCACCCCCGGCCTGCAGTCCCTCGTCGGCGGGCTGGAGGTGCGTGGTGGGCCGGCTCCCGCCGCGACGGGCCGCTCGGCCCGCGGCCGCCGGCCGCCGTCGGCGCGCGCCGACGCCGCGGCGGTCCTGCGCAGCGGAGACGTCGTCGCGCTCCAGTGCCCCGACGCCGCGTTCGACGTCGACGAGGCCCGTCGGCCGCGCCTCACGGTCACCGGCAGGGCGCGGGTCACCTTCCTGCAGGGACGCAGCGTGCTGTTCGACGACGACGTCGTCGACGCCGCGGTGGCGGTCCCCGTCGGCGCCACCCACATCGGCCTGCACGCCGATGGCGACGCCGATGCCTCGGACGGCCTGTCGGGCTGGCACGAGGGGACCCGGGTGGCGCGCCTGGGCAGCCAGACCGCTCTCGCCGCCGGCTGCGTCGTGTCCTCCGCCGCGACCGGCGGGACCGGCCTGCTCCAGTGGGACATCGCCGGTGCCGTGGCCCACGAGGCCCCCGAGGTGACCACCCGCTTCAGCCGCCCGGTGCACACCGTGGCCGTCGCACTCACCGGCACCGCTCCCTCGACCCTCGACCCGACCGAGCTGCACCTCGTCGGCGGGCACGTGGCCACCGACCGGGCCGGGGTCGAGCGGCCCCCGCAGGCGGTCACCCTCGGCTCCACGAGCGTGCTCGTGTACGCCGTGGTCCCCGACGACGGCGCCACCTCGATGTCCGTCGTCGTCACGGCGGGATCGGCGTGGGTCGTCTCGGGCGTCGTCGGGTCCGACCTGCCGCCGGAGGACCTCGCCGCCGTGCTCGCCGCCCGCGGCCTCGCCGCCGCGACGGCCAAGGTGCTCGCCGTCGCCGGCCCCGGCTGCCAGGTCCGCTGGACCCCTCCCGGCCCGGCACCCGCCCGCCGGCCGAGGCGCCCCCGGGCCGCGAGCGCCCCCCGCCCGAGGAGGAAGACCACATGACGATGCAGCCGGGCCACTTCCAGCTCTACACCCAGTTCTCGCCGGCCCTCACCGCGGGCAGCTACAAGTTCACGACCAACCAGATCCTGGCCGCCGCCGGCAAGGACGGGGCTCTGGGCGCGAGCGACCTTCCCGTCGAGCGGCTCGACACCCACGTCACGGTCACGTCGCCGCGCTACCTGCTCCCCCCCGACCAGGCCCTGTCGACCTACCCTCCGGCCGGCACCGAGGGTGCCTACGGCTCGCGGCTCCCCCAGGTCGTCATCAAGCGCCGCACGCTGCCGTGGGAACGGTCGGTGGCGGGCGCACCGACCGGCACCCCGTGGCTGGCCCTCGTGGTCTTCGCGGAGGGCGAGGCCGAGGTGCTCACCGCCGTCGACGTCGCCCAGTGCGTCAGCCCCGGCGTCACCCTCCCCGGGGCGCCCGACGTCGCCAAGGGCTCCTGCCTGGCGATCCGCACGTCCATGGTGGACACGATCATGCCCACCCAGAAGGACGTCCCCCTGCTCGTCCACGGCCGCGAGGTCGACCTCGACGACACCGAGCTGATGATGGGCGACGACGACGGCTTCCTCGCGGTGGTCATCGCCAACCGGCTCCCGCTCCCCGTCAAGGACACCACCGGTACGGAGGTGCCGGTCAAGTACCACGCCTGCCTGGTCAACCTCGAGGGCCAGTTCGACCGGCTCCTGCCGCAGGCCCCGCCGCACCGCCGGTTCACCGACCACCTCGTCCTGGAGACCGGGTACTTCCAGTACTCGCAGGCCGCGTACGACCAGAAGGTCATGGGGATGTCGACGACCGCGACCAAGGTCGGGCTGCTCTCGCACGAGGAGACCGTCGGCGGCCCGGTGGGTCCGGCACCCCGGGCCGACGGGGTCGCGACCCACTTCGCCGCGACGGTGAGCCCCGAGACGGCGACCGCGGCGTACACGGGGTCCGCCTCGTGGGTGAGCGGCAAGGCATCCACGTCCGTCGGGCGGGACCGGCTCGTCTCCGGCCTCTCGGACCAGGTCGTCGCCGCCCTGGACCCGGTGCTGCGCTTCCCGGTCCTGCTGCGGTGGAGCTTCACCTCGGTCGGCGACGCGACCTTCGAACAGCTCATGAAGGGCGTCGACTCGGGGCTGCTCGGCACGCGCGGGGTCACCCCCGTCGACCCGGTCGGCCGGGCCCCCCTCGAGGTGACCGAGACCGGCCACGTCGGCCTGGACCAGCGCACCCGCAGGGGTGACCTGGTGCGGGCCTGGTACCGCGGACCGCTGCTGCCGCACCCGGCGGACCTCGCCGGTCCGCGCCTGCCCCTGGCCCACACCGGCGACCAGCTGCGGGCGGTCATCCCCGACGGCCGCGAGGACCTGTCGCTCGCCGCCGCGTTCGAGATCGGCCGGCTCCTCGCGCTGGGCCAGCCCTCGATGGTCGCCGCCCTGCTGGAGTGGCGCCAGCGCGACTACCAGGTGGCCCGTGGGCACGCGATCTGGGACGGGGCCATCGCCGACCTGGGCCTCTCCGGCGTCGTGATGAACGCCGCGCCGAGCCTGGGGATCGCGCTGTCCCGGGCGTTCGCCAAGGCCGCCGCAGCCGCCCCCGGTGCGGTCATCGGGCCACCGCGGGAGATCGTCACCCCGGGGGCCCCGATGAAGCTCAGGGGTGAGGGGCTGGCCACCGTGCTGCAGCACTTCGGCCTCGACGTCGCCACCGACGTCGACCTCCCCGTGCTGCTGCAGACGCTGCGGGAGACGGACGTTCCCCGGATGCCGCTCACCGACCTCACCCGCCCGGCCGCCAACGCGGCGCTGACCTTCGCCCTGCGCACCGCGCACGAGCGCACCGTCACCCGGTTCGTCGCCGGCGCCCTGTCCACCCGGATCCTCACCGGGCCCGGCACACCCGCCGGCCACCCCGGCACCCCGGGGCTCCCCGGCGGCATCATCGGCGGCGTGCCGGTCCTGCCGCACGACGCGCCACCGGACGACGGTCAGGATCCGCTCGAGGCGGCCCTGCACGACCGGAGGGAGGAGCGATGAGGCTCGACGTGCCCACGATGGTCCTGGACCTGCCGTTGCGGCTCAGCGAGGCGGTCGCCGTCCCCACGACGGTCGTGGACGACGACGCCGACTCCTCCATCCCCGCCGCCCTGCGCGCCTGGCTGGTCCGGCTCCGCCTCCTCGAGGGCGTGCCGTTCCCGAACCTCGTGGCCGACAGCGAGCTCCTCCCCCCGGAGTCGATCCGCTGGTTCTACCTCGACCGCCGCTGGACGGACGCCCTGGTCATGGGGGCGCTGTCCGTCGGCACCGTCAACAGCGACGACCGGACCCAGCTCGCGGCGGCGTACGACGCGATCCGCGCCGAGCTGGACCAGGAGGAGCGCAACGCACGGCGGCACCCCGGCCAGCCGCGCTTCGGCGGCGCGGTCGACGCGGTCAGCGGGTTCCTGCTGCGCTCCCAGGCCGTCTCCGGGTGGCCGGGCCTGCACGTGCGGGCGATGACCCTCGACCCGGTCGACGCGCCGGACGACCGGTTCGTCCCCGAGGACGACCCGCACCGGATGCGGCTGCTGCGCCTGGAGCGGCTGGCCCCGGCCGTGCTGTTCTGCCTCTTCGACGGCATCCCCTCCGTCGTCCACGTCGAGGAGCCGCGGCAGGGCGTCCAGTTCGGCTTCGATCCCGGCGAGGTCGACGGGTCGTTCAGCTACATCCCCCGCGACGTCGCGACCTTCGCGGACCTCGAGAAGCCCGGCGGCGACCCGGTGCGCCTCGACGTGCCGTTCCGCGCCACCGCGGGCGCCAGCGGGGTCATCGACATCCAGCAGGTGCAGAAGGACCTCGTCGCCCTCCCCGCCACCCACGTCGGGGGCAGCCTCGACGCCGCGGAGTACGCCGTGCAGCTGCTCCGCTTCCCCTACCGGCAGGTCTTCGGCGACCCCCGGGGCGTGAGCATCGGCACCGTGTTCAAGGCCTCCGTCGCCTACGCCAAGCAGGTCAACGACACCTTCCGGTTCGAGGGGCTCTGATGGCGGCCTTCGACCTGACGCCGGAACGGCTCCGCAGGAGCGTCTACACCGACCGCTTCGCCGCCCTCGCCCGGGCCGACGTCGACCTCGCCACCTGGAGGACGTGGGACAAGAACCTGGTCCGCGACCACCGGATCCTCGTGCCCGTCGACGTCCAGGCCTACGTGGTGCCGACCGACGGCCGGGAGGCGTGCGTCGACGTCGCCGGGGTCGACGGGGACCCCGCGCCCTTCGATCCCGGCGCGGTGCGGCCCCCCGGGGTGCACCTGCACTGGGCGCTGCCGGACGCCTTGCTCCGCGGGGAGAACGACCCGGTGACCCGCAGGGTCAGGATGCCCCGGCTCCCCGACCGCTGGGTCGTGGTCCGCACGCTGCTCCCCGAGGGCGCGCGCACGGCCTACGCCTCGGGCTGGGTCCTGGACGCGGTCACGGGTGGCGTCACCCCGCTGTCCACGTACGCGGGGACCGTCCCGCCCGGCACGCCGCCGCTCGACGGTGGTGTGGCGCTCGAGGTGCTCGACGGCGCGGCCCGCGGGAGCCTCCTGTGGACCGCGACCTACCAGGGTGCCCTCAACCGGTTCGCCCTGCACGACCCTCTCCTCGACCTGCCCGGCGTCGAGGTCGCACCCCACGGCATCCACCGCGGCAGGGCGTCCTACACGGTGGCCGGCTGGTGGACCGACTCGGCCACCGACCCGCTCGCCGGGACCCGGGGTGAGACCAGCCTGCGGGCGCGCCTCGCCGAGCTGCGGTGGTGGGTCAGCCCCGACGGGGAGGACGCCGTGGAGTACGCGGAGGACCCGCGCAGCGCGAAGCTCGAGCAGTACGCGGGCCTCACCTCGCCCCGGACCTACGCGCCGGTGACGCTGCAGACCCGGTACTCCACGTCGCGGACGACCTACAGCGCGGTCGCGCCCGAGACCGGGCTGCCGCTCGCGGAGGTCGCCGGGGTGGTCGTCGGTCCGGGAGCCACCCGCTACCACACGATGCTCCACGGCTCGGTCATCGGCGTGCCCGTCGACGGGACCGCGGGCGGGGCGGACGACCGGCCGGACGCCTCGACGCTGGCAGCGAGCCTGGGCACCGACATCGACGACATCGTGTCGGCCTTCGCGGCCCCCGCCCTCGCGAGCGACCCGGCGAAGCGGCTGGGCGCCGAGCGGTTGTGCGCCGCCTTCACCGGTGACCTGCTCGGGCGGATCGGCACTCCCGACGGGCTCTCGGACCTTGCCGACCAGGAGCACGCCAACGGCTTCTGGGCGCTGCCCGGGCGCCCCGTACCCGGAGCCAGGGCGGACCGCCTCCGGACCGAGGACTCCACACCGCTGGGACCCCTGGCCGTCGGCCGCAAGGGCCGGGCCGCCCACCGGCCGGCGAAGGGGGCCACGGCGCCCACGGGCACCAAGGTCGGCTGGCGCGGGGTCACCCCGATGACGAGCCGCACCCACGCCACGGCGCGCGACGAGAAGCAGCGCGAGCGCGACGACCCGGGAGCGGGGGCCCGTGCCACCGACCCGGGTGCCGCCCCACCGGCCGGTCGCGAGGTCGCGCGCGCCGCCCCGCGGGTGTTCCGGCCCGCCCCCCTCATGGTCGGCCTGCGCGGGGTCCACCCCTCGGCCCGGCACCACGGCGACGGGATGTTCGACGACCAGGGGCTCCTGCGCTGCCGCTTCCCCGGCGAGGTGTCGCCCTCCATCGACGGCACCCTCGACGGGCGCACGGTCCTGCCCACCCTCGGCAGCGGCGCGGTGCCCAGCGAGGTCACCCGCGTGGTCCGGGAGGCGATCCTCTGCGACGGGTACTCGGTCGGCTGGCTCGCGGCGTCCTCCGCCCGTACCGGGGCGGACGTGGAGGCCATCGAGTCGCGGCTCACCGCCGAGATGCTCCGGCTCTACGGCACGAGTGCGACGTACGACGGGTCGGGCACCGGCCTCGTCGCCGCCGCCGCGCGGGCCCGGGCACCACGGGCGGCGGCGCGGGACCCCTGGTCGGGGTACTCCCGGGTCGAGGAGGTGAGGACCCTCCAGGTCGCCGCCGAGCTGTCCCGGTTCTCGCTCGTGGCCTGGAGCCCGCCGAGCCCGGTCGCCATCACGACGTGGCGCCAGCCCTGGGTCCCGCTCTGGCTCGAATGGCGGGTCGAGCTCACCGGCACCGAGGACCTCGCGGGGTGGTCGCTCCTCGACGGGGACCTGCGCCGGACCGAACCGGTCGTGGGCGCGACCCGCACCCTCACCGGCCGCAGTCCGCTCACGACCGGGGTCGGCTCGGCGCTCACGACGGCCATGGCCGCGTGGCTGGAGCAGGAGCAGGCGCGCGACCTGGCCTCGCCGAGCCAGTCCGTGATCCCCGACGCCGACGCCGACGTCCTGGCCGCGGTGGCCGATCTCGTCCGGCCCCTCGACCTGTGCTCGGCCTCCTTCGACGGGGTCCGGGAGCAGCTGCTGGGCATCGCCTACGAGGGGTTCGTCCAGCGCGCCCGGGGCGCCGACGGCGTGAACCGGCCGCGGGCCACGGGCCTGCCCGTGCCGCTGTTCGGGGGGGCCCTGCGGGTCCTCGACCTCCGCCTGGTCGACGCGTTCGGCCGCGTGGTCGTCGTGCCGCTCACCGGACTCGCCCGGACGAGCACCCAGGAGCTGCCCGGCGAACCGACCAGCCTGCTGCTCCCCCCGCGCATCCAGAACAGCGCGCGCTGGCTGCTCCGGCTCGTCGACCCGGCCTACGGGCTCGACCAGGACCCGGCGCTCGCCCCCGAGGCCTACGTGGACCAGCTGCACGCCGCGCTCGCCGTCACCCCGGTCTCGGGCTTCCTGCTCCCGGACCACATCGACGAGGCGCTGGAGGTCTTCGACCGCGACGGCTTCCCCCTCGGGCAGCTCGAGCACGACTCCTTCAGCGTCGACGACGGCCCCGGGTCGGTGCGGTGGGAGCCCGCACCCGGACGACCGGTCCCGCCGGACGCCGGGCCGCTGACCGACGTCCCGCCGCACGCGCAGCACGCGGCCCTGTTCGCCGCCGGTCTCGTCCAGGCCGACATCGAGGCCCGGCAGGCGGCGACCACACCGTCGTGCAGCGCCCTGTCGGCCCTGCTCCGCGCGATCGACTCGACGCTGTGGACGGTCGACACGCTCGCGGCGATCGGGACCCCGACCATCGCCGGGCTGGTCGGGCGTCCGGTGGCCGTGGTCCGGGCCACCCTCCGGCTCGACGCGCCGGACGACGTCGACGAGGTGCAGGTCGACGAGGCCGGCGGGCCGGCGGCACGCACGGCGGCCTACGCAGCGCTCGCCGCACACGACTTCCCGGTGCGGATCGGCGAGCTGGGCCGCAGCGACGACAGCGTCCTCGGCTTCTTCGTCGACGACGACTACACCCACTTCCACGTCGTCGACCGGGTCGTGGCCGACTCGGCGCTGGCCTCGGGGCCGCGGACCGGCTTCCTCGGCCGGCTCGGCGACTCCCCGGGCCAGGACCCCATCGCGCACGACTACCTGGTCCTCGAGGACACGCTGTCGATCCGCCTCGGCCAGACCCTGCGCCTGACGATCCTCATGCTGCCGGCCGGCAAGGTGCACCTCACCTCGGGCATCCTCCCGCGCAAGGCGCTCGAGCTGGCCGACACCTGGGTCGGGCCCGGGCTCGCCCGGATGGTGCCGTCGGTGCGGGTGGGGCCGTTGCTCGTCGACCCGGCGGAGATCCGGCTGCCCAACGTCGCCTCGCTCGGGAGCAAGCAGCAGTTCACCCGCCGCACCGGCCCCATCACGTGGCGGGACGACCCGATCCTCGCCTCGACCACGAGTGCGTACCTGCCCAAGATGCCGCACGAGGTCCAGGAGGGCTGGATCCGCGTGGCGCCCGACGAGGAGGGCGGCCCGTGACGACGAGGCGGCGGAAGCGGGTGTCCGCGGCCCAGCGCGAGGCGATGGCCGCCGCGCTGCGCCGGGAGGCCACCCGTGCCGCCAAGCGCGGCGTCGCGGCGGAGCGCACCGCCCGCGAGGCGCGGCTGCTGGCCGGCGTCGACCGGGTGGCGCTCGAGGTGGCCATGCGCTCGACGCTCGCCGCGCGCGAGGAGGCGGCACCCGGCGGAGCCCCCCTCGCCGACACGGCGGACGCCGCCCGGGCCTTCCCCTCCGCCGTGGACCCCACGGGACGCTGGGTGCCCATCGGTCCCTCCGTCGTCCGCCGCGGACAGGCCGTCGACCGGCCGCGGGTCGCGGGCCGCATCCGCGACATCGCGGTCGACGCGACGGGGCTGCGGGCGTACGCGGCGACGGCCCAGGGCGGGGTCTGGTACACCGACGACGGCGGGGCGACGTGGGCACCGGTCGGTGGCTGGTCCGAGCGGCGCCGGGTCCGCGGTGGCGCCGTCAACGCCCAGGCCTGCGGGTGCCTGCTCGTGGACTTCGACGTGATCCCCCTGCTCGACGTCGTCCTCGTCGGCACGGGCGAACCCAACTTCCTGCCCGTGGGGACGGCCGCGCCGACCGGTGAGACGACCATCGACGGGGTCGGTGTGCTCGCGGCGATCGGCCCGACGTTCCCGCCCGGGCAGGCCGAGCCGTGGGAGGTCGACACCGGCATCGCGCTGCTCGAGGGGCTGGGGATCTTCCGGCTCCTCCGCAGCCCCGCGAGCAGCCCGGGTGTGGCCACGGCCGGCGCCACCCAGGACGTCGTCGTCGCGTGCACCACGAACGGCGCGTTCCTCGGTCGGCGGCAGTCGTTGCCGGCGGCCGGCGGCAACCCGCTGCGGGACGGGTACGCCTGGCAACGGCTGGCTGCGGTGACCACCGCCTTCCCGGGCGCGGCCGTCTCCGACGGCGTCTGGCTGCCCGGTGGGCGGCTCGTCCTCGCCATCTCCGGCCAGGGCCTGGCCTTCAGCGACGACCTCGGCGCCACCGTGACACCCCTCCCGCTGACCAACCCCGTCCCGATCACCGGCCACCTCAGCCTCGCGGCGACCGGCACCACGGTCTACGCCCTCGGCGAGACCGGGGGCAACCCCGCCCTGTGGCGGGTGGCCGACGCCACCGTCGCCGCACCGACCGCCGACGACGTCGGGACGCCCGGTGCCGCCACCGGGGTGCCGGCGACGCTGTGGGGCACCCAGCGCGACTACGACCAGTGCGTCGCGGTCGACACCGTGGGGGCGGTCCACCGCGTCTACCTCGGGGGCAGCTCCTTCTCCTACGGCCCGCTCGACGGCGACTGGGGCGCCAGCCTCTACTGCTTCGACGTGGTCGCCTCGGGCGTGGCGGCACCGCCGTTCGTCCTCCGGGCGACGGTGGGCGTCTCCTCGGCCGCAGCCCTGCCGGGGGGTGACGGCGCGACCGCTGCCGGGGCCATCGGCAACACCGTCCACGGCGACGTCCACCGCATCGTCCTCACCGGCGACGTGCCGCCGCGGCGTCAGGTCTGGGCAGCGACCGACGGTGGGGTCTTCGTGTCGGACCACTCCGGGCGGGTCGGCACCTTCGCCTCCTGCAACACCGGGCTGGCCTCGCTCCAACCGGTGTTCGTGCGGAGCCACCCGGTGAACGGCCACCTCGTGGCCACGGGGTGCCAGGACAACGGCAGCCAGGTCCGCATCGGCGACTCGGTCTGGGACGAGCCGTTCACCGGGGACGGCGGAGGGGTCGCGTTCCCCGCGGCGGCCCCCCACCTCCTGGTCCGCCAGTTCAACAACAGCCGGTGGTACTGCACCTCGTCCACGGCCTTCGTCGACCCGATGACCCGCAACCCCGGCGAGCCCAGCCGCCTGGTCGGTCCGGGCGTCGAGGGCAACAACGCCGCCTTCTACTCCGGCGCGGCCACGGTGCGCGTCCCGCCGGTCGGGGCCAACCCGGCCACCAGCCGGCTCGCCGTCGGCACCTACCGGGTCTGGCTCACCGACGACCTCGGCGTCGGGGCCGGTCCCAACACGTGGCGCACCATCCCCTACCCGGGCGGCGTCGCCGTCGACGGACGGCCCGGGCTCAACGGCGCCGCCACCAACCCCCAGCTCGCGATCGGTCTCACCGCGCCGTTCCTCGGCACCATCATCACGCTCACGTGGGTGTCGCCGACGCAGCTGCTCGTGGTCTACACGGGCGGTGTCGTGCGCTACACCGAGAACCCGCCGGGGACGTGGGCCTCGACGACCTGGTCGATCACGAACCGCGCCGTCGCGATCCCGCGGACGACGACGCTGACCGACGTCGCCGCGGTTCCCGGGACCCGGCACTTCTACGTCGCGACGACGGGCGTCAACGGGGGCGCCGACGAGACCCTCTGGTTCTTCAACGACACCGACGGCCGCTTCCACCGCACGTTGCTGCGGCGCCAGCTGGACGCCGGGGGGGCAGCGGGCAGCGGTCCGCGCGACCCCGTCTTCTCCGTCATCGTCGACCCCGGCGACCCGACCGGCACCACCGTGTACGCCGGGACCGTCACCGGTGTCTGGCGCGGGACCCGCACGAACGACGCCACCGGTGCCCACACGTGGGTCCCGTACGTCAACGGGCTGCCGCAGGCGACGGTGCAGGACCTCGACGTCTGGCGTGACCCGGGCGGCGGGCCGGCGGCCCCCCGGCTGCTGCGGGCGGCGGTCCAGTCCCGGGGCGTGTGGGAGGTCGACCTGGCCCACGACGCGGTCCCGCAGACGTGGATCCGGTCGCACCGGTTCGACGACCGGCGCAACCCGTTCACCGTCCACCCCGATCCACTCGCACCGCCGCCCGCGCTGCCGGCGTCGCTGGGGGCGAGCCCGGACATCGTCGTCCGGCCGCGATGGCCGGTCGCCGCCACCCCGGTCTTCATGCCGGCCCCCGCGATCACCGCCCTCAACGCACCGGCCTACGACGTGTGGACCTTCCAGACGGCCTTCCGGTGGCTGCACCCGAGCGTCGTGGCCAACGGCCAGTTCTCCGACGCGCTCGGGCGCCTCGTGGCGCTGCACCGCACCCGGATGGCGCCCGCCAAGTCCGCCGTCCCGCAGATCGACGCGGCGGTCTGGGCGGACGTCGTCGGTGGGGTGCGGGTCAGGGCCGACGGCACGGTCACCGCGGACACGGCAGACCCGCGGGCGGTCTACCGGGCCCCGTGGCAGACCCCGCGCGCCCCCACGGCGAGCGCGACCGAGGCCGACCTGCTGGACCTCGTGCCGCGGAACGTCGTCAACGACCTGTGGACCGTCTTCCGGGAGCCGTCGACCGTCGACGTCCTCGTGCACCACCGGGACGCCATCGGGCTGCGGGCCGACCAGGCCTTCGTCGTCCTGCTGTGGCGGGTGGGGGCCACGCCCGGGGACCTGCTCGCCCTGTCGGTGACGTCGCTGCTGCCGTTCCTCACGGCGGCGGCCGCCGGAACCGCGCAGCCGGTGCCGGCCGGCTGGAACCTCGCGACGGCGGGCGGCGGCCTCACCTGGCGCACCGTGCCGACGGCGGTGGACGCCCGGATGCCGAGAGCCGTCTCGATCGACGTCGACCTCACGGCCGTGCCCAACCAGCGCCAGGTGCTGTTCCTCGCGTTCGTCGGGTCGCTCGGCGCCGGCGAGGTGTTCGTGCCGCCGACGACGACGTCCGGCGCGGTGCTCCCCCCGACCACCGTCGCCGAGCTCGTGCGCTTCTGCCCGTACGCCGCCGCCCGCATCGTGCACCTCGAGAACCGCCCCACCTGACCACCTCGTGGCAGCCGGGGCTCAGGGACGGAAGACGACGACGCGCGGCTCGATGTTGCGCCGGTCCTGACCCCCCTGGAGGGTGTAGCCGCTGGCGACCCAGGAGGTCGTCCGCCTCGGGTGCGCGCGGCAGACGACGTAGTCGCCCCACTTGCCCCCCTGCGGGGCGTGCGTCGACGTCGAGGTCGTCGCCGTGGCCCAGGTGTTGGTCTCCTGGTCGAGGACGCCGACCGCGTGGGCCGGCTGGGTGGGGCCGCCGTAGAAGGCGGTCAGGCCGACGCCGCCGCGCCGGCTCGGAGCCGCCGCCGGGTAGGCCCAGGCGCCCTGCTGGCTCCAGAGGTCCGGCTCGGCGACCACGTCGAGCGTCTGCTCGTCGAGGGTCACCCCCCGGATGTACGGCTGGGGCCGCCCCGGGCCCCGGCCGGCGCTCCACAGGAAGCCGAGCCGCCCGCCGGTCCGCCAGGCGCCGGTGACCCGGTCGTCGCAGCGGCTGAGCCAGGGCGCGCCGTCGGGCCCGGTCGAGAAGTAGTCGCTGTCGTTCCACGCCGTGACCGGGATGGTCCACGCGGTGACGTCGGGCGACCCGTCCGGCCACTGGAAGAGGCGCAGGGACCGGTGGGCCTGGTCGGTGCCGGCGAACCACATCGAGGAGCCCGCCCCGGAGACCAGCCGGAGCGAGCCGACGGCGGTGGTGGACCAGTGCCGTCGGGTCAGGGGGGCGGTCCGGGTCAGGTCGGCGCGCGCGTACCGGACGACCCCGGCCCGCACCCACCGGTCGGAGGCGTCGTACTGGTTGAAGCTGAGCCACAGGTGCCCAGTGCTCACGGCGAGGTCCGGGAAGTCGAACCACACGTCGGTCCAGGCCGGGTCGAGGTCGGCCGGCGCGACGTCCCACCAGCGCCACGTCCCCGGCGCGGCCGTGCGACTCACGGCGAGGCGGAAGATGTTGCTGCGCCCGGACCGCGAGTACTGCAGCAACCAGACCCACTGGCGTTGTCCCGGCACGTACGTGACGAGCTGGTCGCAGCAGAACATGCCCCGGTCGGTGGGGAACTCGGTGAAGGGGTCGAGCAGGGACCAGGTGGCGCCCTGGTCCGTCGACCGGGTGGCGTACCAGTTGCCCGTGACGAACAGGGTCGAGAAGGACACGCCCACCGAGGGCTCGCCCACCGTGCCGGTCTGGGTGCCCGTCGCGAAGTCGTCGAGCGCGATGTTCGCGGTGATCGTCACCACGGTCCGGCCCCCGTCACTCGGGGTCGGACGGCGGTGGCGCGGTCGGGGGCGGTGCGACCGGGGTGGCGGGCGGTGCCTCGGGCGGCTTGGGGCCCGGCTTCTTGCGCTCGGCCGACTGCTGCCGGTCACGATCGTCCAGGAGCCGGTCGCTCACCGGCGGCGCGAGGTCCGGCTCGGCGCCGGCCTCGGCCAGGGGGTCGTCGTGGGACCGGTCCCGCCGCTTCCGGGGTGGGGCATGCGTGCCCGCGACGGGGTCCAGCCCCTCCTGCGTGGCCTCGGTGGATCCCTCTCGCCGCGAGGTGGTCACGAGCCCCCACCCCCCGCTGCGCCGCCGTGGGCCGCTCGGGGCCGCAACCGGCGGCGCCACTCGACCCGGGCGAGGACCGCGAACACCACGGCCCCCCCGAGGAAGAGGACGGCGACGGTGCGCTCGGTCCCACCACCCCCGGCGTCGCCACCCGCGCCACCCAGCCGCTCGATCCAGTCGGGCACCAGGGTGGTCACGACGGCCAGCACGACACCGACCCCCGCGAGCACCACCTCGGCCCAGAACCGCCGACGCACCTCAGCACCGTCCACAACCCGCTCCTCGCGATCGGCCGGTCGGGACGCCGTCCACGCCGCTCCCGGATGGGGGCCGGGGCCCCAGCCCAAGGATGGACCCCTCCCGGCGCCGCGACAAGGTGTGCGGCGGTGGGCGCGCCCCCACCGGGGCACCGGGCGGTCACGGCCGATCCGGGCCGCGGGCCGCTCAGCGCGCGGTGAGGGCGGACGTCGCGGCGTCGATCGCGGCCTCGGTGCCGGCGTCGTCGACGTCGAGGTGCCACACCAGACGCACCGCCGCCGGACCGACCGCGTACGTGCGCACCCCACGGGCCAGCAGCGCCTCGACGAACGCGACGGCGGTCAGGCCCGCGGCGCCGACGTCGAGGACGACGATGTTCGTCTCCACCGTGCCGGCGTCGACCACCGTCGGGGCCACCTCGGCGCAGGCCTCCGCGAACCGGCGCGCCCGGGCGTGGTCGTCGGCCAGCCGCTCGACGTGGTGGTCGAGCGCGTGCAGCCCCGCCGCCGCGAGGATGCCGACCTGTCGCATCCCGCCCCCGTAGCGCTTGCGCCAGATGCGGGCCTCGGCCATCGCGTCCGCCGAGCCGACGAGGACCGACCCCACGGGGGCGCCCAGGCCCTTGGACAGGCACACCGACACGGTGTCGAACTCCGCGCCGTACTCGCCCAGCCCCACCCCCGAGGCGACGTGCGCGTTCCACAGCCGCGCCCCGTCGAGGTGCATCGCGACCCCGACCGCGCGTGTGGCAGAACGCACCTCACGGATGGCCTCGAGCGGCTGGACGGTGCCGCCCCCGAAGTTGTGCGTGTTCTCGACGACGACGAGCGAGGTCTCGACCTGGTACGGGCCGACCCCGGTCGTGACGAGCGACATCGGCCCGGCGGGGTCGAGGAGTCCTCGCACGCTCGGCCAGGTCCGGCTCGTGATGCCCGAGAAGGCCGCCGCCGCACCGAGCTCGGCACGCACGACGTGCGCCTGCTGGTCCGCGACCATCTCGCGCCCGGGGGCCACGTGCAGCCGCAGCCCGAGCTGGTTGGCCATCGACCCGGTGGGCGTGAACAAGCCCGCCTCGTGGCCCAGCAGCCCGGCGACGCGCTCCTCGAGAGCTCGGACGGTGGGGTCCTCCCCGAACACGTCGTCGCCGACGTCCGCCCGCGCCATCGCCTCGCGCATCGCGAGGGTCGGGCGGGTCAGGGTGTCGGACAGCAGGTCCGCGATGATCTCGGGCACGGCGTCAGTCCTGCGAGAGCATCTCGGCGACGAGGAACGCCAGCTCGAGGCTCTGCTGGTGGTTGAGCCGCGGGTCGCACACCGACTCGTAGCGGGTGCCGAGGTCGGCGTCGAGGATCTTCTCCGACCCCCCGATGCACTCGGTGACGTCGTTGCCCGTCAGCTCGACGTGGATACCGCCCGGGTGCGTGCCGAGGCCCTGGTGCACCTCGAAGAAGCCGCGCACCTCGTCGACGACGTCCTCGAAGTCGCGGGTCTTGAACCCGGACGCCGACGAGAACGTGTTGCCGTGCATGGGGTCGCACACCCAGGTGACGAGCGCACCGGAGGCGGTGACCTTCTCGACGATGCCCGGCAGCGCCTCCCGGACGTTCCCCGCTCCCATCCGGGTGATGAAGGTCAGCCGGCCCGGCTCGCGCCGGGGGTCGATGACGTCGATCATCCGGAGCAGGTCGTCGACGTCGGCATTCGCGGAGACCTTGACCCCCACCGGGTTCCGCACGCGCGACACGAAGTCGACGTGGGCGCCGTCGAGGTCGCGGGTGCGCTCCCCCACCCAGATGAAGTGCCCCGAGGTGTCGTAGAGGTCGCCGGTGCGCGAGTCGACGCGGGTCATCGGCCGCTCGTAGTCCAGGAGCAACGCCTCGTGCGCCGAGAAGAACTCGGTCGACTTCATCGCCTCGAAGTCGGCCCCGCACGCCTGCATGAAGCGCATCGCCTTGTCGATGTCGCGGGCCAGCCGCTCGTAGCGGGCGTTGGCGGAGTTCGAGACGAAGCCCTTGTTCCAGTCGTGCACGTGCCGGAGGTCGGCGAAGCCGCCGGTCGTGAACGCGCGCACGAGGTTCAGCGTGGCGCTGCTCGCGTGGTACCCCCGGACGAGCCGGTCGGGGTCCGGGCGGCGCGCCTCGGGCGTGAACTCGTAGTCGTTGACCATGTCGCCCCGGTACGCCGGGAGCGTGACGTCCTCACGGGTCTCGTCGTCGCTGGAGCGCGGCTTGGCGTACTGACCGGCCATCCGGCCGACCTTGACCACCGGCATCGACGCGCCGTACGTGAGCACGGCCGCCATCTGGAGGATCGTCTTGACCCGGTCGCGGATGTTGTCGGCCGTCGCCGAGACGAAGGTCTCGGCGCAGTCGCCACCCTGGAGGACGAACGCCTCGCCACGGGACACCGCCGCCATCCGCTCCTTGAGGACGTCGCACTCGCCGGCGAAGACGAGCGGCGGATAGGTCGCGAGCGTGCCCACCGCCCTCTCGAGCGCGGCGGGGTCGGGCCACCTCGGCTGCTGGGCAGCCGGGAGGTCGGCACCGGCGGCGAGCCGCTGGAGGGGGTCGGGCGAGGTGGTCGTGCTCACGAGCGTCAATGGTAGGTGGGCACCCGCCGGGAGGGACACGGGGCCCGCATCGCGGATGGCTGCCGCTCAGCCGGGGTGCGCCGCGTCGTCCTCGAGACCGTGGGCGAGCGCGAACCGGACGAGCTCGACCCGGTTGTGCAGGTGCAGCTTGCCGAGGGTGTTCTGCACGTGGTTCTGGACGGTGCGGTGGCTCAGCACGAGCTGGGCCGCGATCTCCTTGCTCGACATCCCCGTCGCGACGAGCCGGAGCACCTCGGTCTCGCGGGCCGTGAGCTCGGGGATGGGTCGCTCCCGACCCGCCTCCTCCCCCGGCGCGTCGGGCTCGCTGCGCAGCCGGCGGAACTCCCCGAGGACGAGCCCGGCCAGGCCCGGCGTGAACACCGCCTCCCCGCGTCCGGTCGCGAGGACCGCCTCGAGGATCTCGGTGGGTGAGGCCGACTTCACGAGGTAGCCGGTGGCGCCCGCCTTGATCGCGGCGAGGACGTCCTGCTGCTCCCCGCTCGCGGAGAGGATGAGCACGCGCGTCGGGAGGTCTCCGAGTGCCCGGCACACCTCGTCGCCGCGCATGCCCGGCAGGTTGAGGTCGAGGACGAGGACGTCGGGGCGGGTGGCACGGGTGCGGCGCACCGCCGCCGGCCCGTCGCTCGCGGTGCCGACGACCTCCACCCCGCGGGCGACGAGGTCGCGCTCGAGGGCCCCGAGCCACAGCGGGTGGTCGTCGGCGACGAGGACGCGCGGGGAGGACGTGCCCGGCACGGCCGGCGTGCTCGCGGCGTCGGTCATGCTCGCTCCTCGGGTCGGCGCGGGACGGTGATGCGCACGGTGCATCCTGCCCCCGGGCGGGTCGTCCACGTGGCGGAACCGCCGAGGTCCTCGACCCGCCCGCGGATGGAGGAGCTGACGCCCATCCGCCCGCGGCCGGCCGCCGCCTGCAGCTCGGCCGGGTCGGCCCCGACCCCGTCGTCGCGCACCGTGAGCTCGACCCCCGCCGCGTCGCCCTCGAGGAGGACCCAGGCCCGGGCCCCCTCCCCCGCGTGCCGGGCGACGTTGTCGAGCACGGCGCCCAGCGCCGCGCCGAGCTCGCGGGACACCTGCGGGTCGACGAGGAGCGGGTCCGCGGGGACCGAGACCGTGACGCCGGGCCGCTCGTGGGCCGTGACCGACACCCGCAGGTCGACCTCCGCCCCCTCGGCCCCGTGCAGGTCGACGGCGTCGCCGGGCGCCCCGGCCCCCGACACGAACCGCCGCAGCGCGCGCTCCTGGTCGGCGGCGAGCGTCGCGAGCTCCTCCGCCTCACCCCCGAGCTCGACGCCGCGCCGGTGGACGTAGGCGAGGGTCTGCAGCACGCCGTCGTGGACGACCCGGGCGATCCGCTCGCGCTCGCGGAGCCGCTCACGCTCGAGGAGGACCTGTTCCTCGCGCTCCAGCCCCGAGCGGGCGAGGTCGACGGCGAGCCCGATGAGGCCCCCGAGGAGGACGAGGATGACGATGTTGTGCACCGTGCCCTGCGTGGGCCGCCCCGCGATCTCGACGAGGTCGGCCGCGGCGACCGCCCCTGCCGCGAGGAGCCCGCCCCGGGCACCGGCGACGACGGCGGCGCCGGCCACCGACCCCGCGGCCCACACGGTCGGCAGGGTGTACTGGCCGGCCGCGACGGCGTCCATGCCGTCGGCGAGCGGCGTCATGAGGATGGCCCCGACCGCGATGAGCACCTCGGCGACGACGACCCGCCGGCTGCGTCGGCGGTACACGAGCAGCCCGAGCGACCAGGCGCCCATCACGGCGAAGGTGACCACCGCCGCCCAGGGCCGCACCATCTCGTCGTGCCGCAGCCAGGTGAGCAGCGCCGCGTAGACGACGGCGATCGGCCGGAAGACGTCGAGCCCCCGGTGGAACGCCTCGACGACGACCGGCTCGCGCCGACCCGTGCGCGGCGAACGCGCCGCGAGGACCCCCATGTCGGCCCTCAGCTCGCGCGCCGCTCCGGGTCGGCGCCGTCGCGCCGGGCGCCGGACTCGCGGTCGTCGCCCAGACCCTGGTTGTCGAGGGCCTCCTCGAGCTCGCTCACGGCGCGGCCCGGGACGGCGGCCTCGGCCACCTCCTTCGCCCGGTTCTTCTTCTCGCGGGCGATGCGCTCCTTCATCGCGGTGGCGTACATGTCGACGTACTCCTGGCCGGACAGCTCCATGAGCGCGTACATGATCTCGTCCGTGATGGACCGCAGGACGAAGCGGTCGCCCTCCATCCCCTCGTAGCGGGAGAAGTCGAGCGGCTCGCCGATCCGGACGCCGACGCGCACGAGCGAGGGGATCTTCTTGCCGGTCGGCTGGGCCTTGTCGGTGTTGATCATCGCGACCGGGATCACGGGCACGCCGGCCTCGAGCGCCATCCGGGCCACCCCGGTGCGGCCCTTGTAGAGCCGGCCGTCGGGGCTGCGGGTGCCCTCCGGGTAGAGCCCGAGCAGCTCGCCGCGGCCGAGGACGCGCAGGCCCGAGCTGAGTGCGGCCTCGCTGGCCCGCCCGCCGGAGCGGTCGATGGGGAGCTGGCCGACACCCTTGAAGAACCACGCGGTGAGGCGGCCCTTGAGGCCGACGCCGGTGAAGTAGTCGGACTTGGCGAGGAAGGTCATCCGCCGCGGCACGAGCAGCGGGAGGAAGATGGAGTCCGAGAAGGAGAGGTGGTTGCTCGCGAAGATCGCGGCGCCGTCCTCGGGGATGTGCTCCTCGCCCTCGACCCACGGCCGGAACAGCAGGCGCAGGACAGGCCCGAGGACGACCGTCTTCAGCACCCAGTAGAACACCCGGACCACCCTTCTGCGCGTGTGCCGGGAAGCCTAGTGCACCCCCGCGACGTTGCCCTCGTCGCCGGGCAGGTCGTCCCACGACCCGGCACCCACCCAGCGGCCCGTGCGAAGATCGTCCCGGCCGACCCGACACGAGGAGTCACCGTGAGCGACCGCCCCGGCGAGATGGACGAGCGCGACGTCGACGCGCGCTTCGCCTCCATCGTCGCCGCCTGGCAGGACGTCGTGCCGGACACCCCCGCCGACGCCACGGACACCGCCGACCCCTCCGGGACGGAGGTCGCGGACCGCCCCGCGGCGCGCGAGCGCGGGGAGGACGACGCGGACGAGGCCGACGGCGACGAGCCGGACCGGGCCGCCGAACGCGACCCGTCCGCCACCACCCGTCCGCCCTGGGTCAACCCCTCGCCGCTCGACCTCGTCGTCCCCGCCTCGTCCTGGCGGGTGTCCGAGCCGCCCGCCGACCCGGCGGCGGCCGCCGCGGCGAGCGAGGCCCTCGACGACGACGAGCACTTCGAGCCCCCGGCCGTCGACCTGCCGCCGCAGGAGGACCTCCACTTCTGGGGCGCGGTCGTCGGGCTCGTGGCCGGCCCGCTGTGCCTCGTGTACGTCGCGATGGCGCGCCCCTTCCACAGCACCCGGTGGTTCCTCGCGGGGCTCGGCCTCTCGCTGCTCGGGTTCGCCCTCCTCGTCCTGCGCCAGCCGCACCGGCGCGACGAGGACGACGACGGCGTCCGCCTCTGACCCGGCGGGTTTCTCGGGTCACCCGAGAAACCCGCGCTTCACCCGAGAAGCGTTCCCCTGCGAAGCGAGGGGTACTCGGGTGCAGCGCTGCGCAGCCGGGCCGGCCGCGCTCAGCCGACCGCGAGGTCGACCCACGCGGGGCGGTGGTCGCTGGCCCGGGCCCAGACCGTGTCGGGCAGCGCGACCTCGCGGTGCGGCAGCACGAGCAGGCCGGGTGAGGCGAACAGCACGTCGAGCCGGCGACGGGGCGCCCGTGCGGGGAAGGTCGGCGCGGGCGGCCCCGCGACGGCCAGCCGCCCGGGTCGCTCGACGAGACGGAAGGCCGGCCCGCCGGCCTCCTCGTTGAGGTCGCCGGCGACGAGCAGCGGCTCGACGCCCTCGAGCGCCGCGAGCACGGCGCGCACGTGCCGCACCCGCTCCTCCCCGCGCAGGCCGAGGTGCACCGACACCGCGGTCACCTCCTGCCCGCCCGGGAGCCGGACCCGCGCCCGCGCCCAGCCCCGGGTCCGGTCCGGCCAGCGGACCGGGAGGCGGTGGTGGGAGGCCTCGACGAGCTCGACCCGCTCCCCGGTGAGGACGGTCGTGCCGCCGCTGCCGGTCTGCGGTCCGCTCCAGCGCATCCCGGAGGCCGCGGCGAACCTCCGGAGCCGCCACGGGGCGAGCAGCCGCCGCGGGACCTCCTGGAGGCAGAGCACGTCCGGGTCGACGGCCCGCACCACCCGCGCCGCGAGCCGGTGGTCGTCGAGGAAGTCGCGGGTGTTGTACGTCGCGACCCGGAACCGCTCGCCCGGCACCGACGCCCCGGTCAGGGGGTCGCCGCGGGCCCGGCGGGCGCGGCCGGGGGTCGACGCTCCGCCCGGTCGCCGGCGTCGGCCCACGCGAGGTCCGCCGCCCCGACCCGGGCGAGGTCGGCGGCCCCGACGAGGCCGGCCTCGTTGCCGAGCTGCGCGGCCACGATGACGGCCTCGGGCCGGTACCCGCGGCCGGTCAGCTGGCGGCGGAAGGCCTGGCGCGCGGGGTCGAGCAGGAGGTCGCCGGCCGCACTGACCCCACCGCCGACGACGAAGGTGCCGGGGTCGAGCGCGGCGGCGAGGTCGGCCATGCCCACCCCGAGCCAGCGGCCGATCTCACCGAGGAGCTCGCGGGCGAGCGGGTCGCCGTCGCGCGCCGCCTCGGTGACCAGCGGGCCGGTCAGCTCGTCGGGGTCGCCGCCGACCCGCTCGAAGAGGTCGGAGACCACCGGGCTGCCCGCCGACATCAGCGAACGCGCCTCCCGCACCAGGGCGTTGCCCGAGGCGTACTGCTCCCAGCAGCCGCGGTTGCCGCACTCGCAGCGGATGCCGTCGGGGACGACCTGCATGTGGCCGAACTCCCCCGCGATGCCGTACCGGCCCCGGAAGACGCGCCCGTCGATGACGATCCCACCGCCGATGCCGGTCCCGAGGTTGACCATCACGAGGTGGCTCTCGCCGCGCCCGGCACCGAACCGGTGCTCGGCCCACGCCGCGGCGTTGGCGTCGTTGTCGACGAAGATCGGCAGCGACAGGCGGGTCCCGAGCGCCGTGCGGAGGGGCTCGTTGCGCCACGACAGGTGCGGTGCGAAGACGACGGTCGCCCGGTCGGCTGCGACGAACCCCGCCGCCCCGATCCCGACCGCCACGACGTCGTCGCCGCTGCCGAGCAGCTCCTCGACGGCCGAGACGATGGTGTCCTCGACGACCCGGGGGCTCTTGGACCGGTCCGGGGTGTCGCGGCGGGCCCGGCGCAGGACCGCCCCCGAGGCGTCCACCACGCCGGCGGCGACCTTCGTGCCCCCGATGTCGACCCCGATCGCGAGCGGTCCGTCAGTCACGCGGTGCCTCCCCGGCGTCGTCGGACCCGGGGTCGTGGTCGGTGCCGGTGTCGCGTGCCCGGGCCGTGGCGAGGTCGGCGAGCACGGTGGCCGCGAACCCGGCGAACTCCGCGAGGCCGCCGAGGGTCTCCGGGCTCAGCTGCCGGACGAAGGCCGACGCCCGGCAGACCGGGCACCACTGGCACACCGGGTCCTCGCAGTGGAAGCCCGCCGACGGGCCGTCGGACCCTTCGCCGGGCTCCTCCGCCGGGACCGGACCCGGCCCGGCACCGGCGTCGGTCGGCGGCGTGCCCGCGGTCCGCGGTGGTCCCGCGGCCGCCGACTGGGCGGCCTCCTGGCCCGCACGGCGCAGGCTCTCCAGGAGCCGCCCCGCCTCGTCGGCCACGCTCCCCACCTGGTCGTGCCAGCCCTCAGCCGTCATCGTGCCGCTCAGCCCTCGACGCGCTTCTTCAGCTCGCTGAGCGCGGCGTCGATGATCATCTTCTCGGCCTTGCGCTTGAGCATGCCGAGCATCGGGATGGTCAGGTCGACCTCCAGGTCGTACGTGACGCGCGTCCCCGCCCCGGCCTGCTCGAGCGTGTAGCTGCCGGTGAGCCCCTTGAGCAGCGAGGCCCGCACGAGGTGCCACGAGACGACCCCGGTGCCGTCGCCGGCCACCGCCCAGTCGTACTCGAGGACGTACTGGTCCTTGATGGCGCCGGCGTCGAGGGTGAACTCCACCTGGTCGGCCCAGCCGTCACCGTCCTCGGAGAGGACGGTGCAGTCCTTGACCTGCTCGGCCCACTCGGGATAGTCCTCGAACGCGGCGATGACGTCGAGCACCTCGCCGGGTGCGGCGGCGATGTCGACGGAGGATCGTGTGCGATCGGCCATGGCACCGCAGGCTACCCGCAGGCCGGGGCCTAAGGTTGAGGGGCTTGCCCACCCTGCGCACGAAGGAGCCCGACGGTGCATGAGATGTCCACGCCACTCGTCCTCGCCGCGACGAGCGAGGGCACCCTCGGTGACCTTCCCGCCCGCCTCGCGCAGGAGCACCCTGCCCGGGTGACCTTCTCGGTCCGGACCCACGGCGGCTGGACCGACGTCACGAGCGCCACGTTCGCCCGCGAGGTGGCGGCGCTGGCCAAGGGGTTCATCGCCGCCGGCATCGACCGGGGCGACGTCGTGGGGATCATGTGTCGAACGCGCTACGAGTGGACGCTGTGCGACTTCGCGCTCTGGGCCGCGGGCGCGGTGCCGGTCCCGATCTACGAGACCTCCTCGCCCGACCAGGTCGAGTGGATCCTCGCGGACTCCGGCGCCGTCGGGGTGGTCGTCGAGACCGAGGCCCACCTGGCGGCCGTCGACCGCGGCCGCGACCGGCTGCCGCTGCTGGCCCACACCTGGGTCGTCGACCACGGGGACATCGACACCCTGAGCAAGGACGGCGACGACGTCGACGACGACGAGCTCGCCGCCCGCCGCGCCGGGCTCGACCGCGACTCCCTGGCCACCGTCATCTACACCTCGGGCACGACCGGTCGCCCGAAGGGTGTCGAGCTGTCGCACGGCAACTTCCTCACCCTCGCGGAGAACACGGCGGAGAAGATCCACCAGGTCGTCAAGGCCGACGGCGCCGCGACCCTGCTGTTCCTCCCGCTCGCCCACGTCTTCGCGCGCTTCATCGAGGTGCTGGCCGTCACGGCCGGGGTCCGGATGGGGCACTCCTCGGACCTCAAGACCCTCATGGCCGACTTCGGGTCGTTCCGGCCCACCTTCGTCCTCGCCGTCCCGCGCGTCTTCGAGAAGATCTACAACTCCGCGGAGGCCAAGGCCGAGGCCGGCGGCAAGGGCAAGATCTTCACCGGCGCCGCGGCCACCGCCATCGCCTGGTCCGAGGCCCTCGACGCCGGAACCGTCCCGCTCGGCCTCAAGCTGCGGCACGCCGTCTTCGACAAGCTCGTCTACGCCAAGCTCCGGGAGGCGATGGGGGGCCGGGTCCAGTACGCCGTGTCCGGCGGCGCGCCGCTCGGCACCCGGCTGGGCCACTTCTTCCGCGGCATCGGGCTCTCCATCCTCGAGGGCTACGGGCTCACCGAGACCACCGCACCGGCGACGGTCAACCTCCCGGACGCGATGCGGATCGGCACCGTCGGCCCGCCGCTGCCGGGGGTCGACGTGCGCATCGCGGACGACGGCGAGATCTGCGTCCGCGGCATCAACGTCTTCCGCACCTACCGCGGCAACGACGAGGCCACCCGCGAGGCCATCCGTGACGGCTGGTTCCACACCGGCGACATCGGCGAGCTCGACGACGTCGGCTACCTCCGGATCACCGGCCGCAAGAAGGAGATCCTCGTCACCGCCGGCGGCAAGAACGTCGCCCCCGCCGTGCTCGAGGACCGGCTGCGGGCACACCCGCTCGTCAGCCAGTGCATCGTCGTCGGCGACGGCCAGCCGTTCATCGGCGCCCTCGTCACCCTCGACGAGGAGATGTACCCGGGGTGGGCCGCGAACCACGGGCTCGACGACGTCCCGTTCGCGAAGGCCAAGGACGACGAGCGGATCATCGCGGAGGTCCAGCACGCCGTCGACGACGCGAACACGGCCGTCTCCAAGGCGGAGTCGATCCGCAAGTTCGTCATCCTGGACGCCGACTTCACCGAGGAGTCCGGGCACCTCACCCCGTCGCTCAAGCTCAAGCGGAACGTCGTGATGCGCGACTTCGGCGACGAGGTCGACGCCCTCTACGGTGGCTGAGGCCACCACCGGCCGTCGGGAGCTCCTCCCGGCGGCGCTGTTCGGCCTCACCTGGCTCGCGTGGTTCGGCGTCGCCCAGTGGAGCGTCGTGCGGTTCCGCGTGTCGATCGTCGTCGTCCTGACGGCCGGCACCGTGCTGCTCGCGGTCTGGCTCGTCCGCCGGACCCACGTCCCGCTCCCCCGCTGGCTCGCGCCGGGCCTGCTCGTCGGGTCGGTGGCAGTGACCCTGCTCGTCCCCCTGTTCTCGTACCTGCGCGGTGGCGCGCTCGCGACCGCGCTCGTCGTCCTCGCGGCGGGTGGCCTCGGGTGCGCGGCCCTGCTGCTGCGAGGGACCCGGAGTGCGGCGGTCTCCGCGGCCGTCCTCGCCGGGGTGACGCACGTCGTCCTCGGCGCCGTGACCATCCTCGGGGACCGGGCGCCGCGCATCGACGTCTGGGTGATCCTCCAGCAGGGTGCCGACGTCACGGCCCGCTGGGGCAACATCTACACCGCGCGGTGGTCGGGATCACCCGGGGTGCAGGACCACTTCACCTACCTCCCGTGGATGGCCGTCCTCACCGCACCCGGGCGGTGGGTGGCCGGCGACGTCCGGTGGGCCCTGCTCGTGTGGACCCTCGTCCTGCTCGCGGGCCTCTGGGCGCTCGCCGGCGGTCGCGAGGGTGACGTCCGGCGCGGTGCGGCGGTGATCGCCGTCGTCGTGCTGGCGCCGGGGACCCTGACCCAGGTCGACCAGGCGTGGACCGAGCCCGTCCTCGCCGCGCTCGTCGTGTGGTGGGCGGTGCTCGTGCGCCGCGGGCAGGCGTGGTGGGCCGTCGTGCCGCTGGCGCTGGCCTGCGCGAGCAAGCAGCACCTCGCCCTCCTCGCACCCGTGCTCCTCGTGTGGGCCCCGTTCGGGTGGCGGCGCACGCTCGTGACCGGAGGCCTCGCCGGCGTCCTCGTCGCCCCGTGGCTGCTCGCCGACCCCGCGGCCTTCGTCGACGACACCGTGACGACCCTGCTGAGCTTCCACCCGATCCGGTTCGCCAACACCTGGTACCTGTACTTCCTCAACGAGCACGGCGTGCAGCTGCCGTTCGCCGTGACCGGCGCGGCGATGCTGCTCGCGGTGGCGGCGGCGGTCTGGGCCGTGTGGCGCCGGCAGCCACCGGTCGAGGAGGTGCTGCGCTGGCTCGCGCTCGTCCTCGCGGTGGCGAACCTCGTCAACAAGCAGGGGTTCTACAACCAGTTCTGGCTCGTCGCCGTGCTCGTCGCCGCGTCGCTCGCCGTCTCGCCCGCCGCGGGGGGAGCGGTCACCGGACGAGGTCGTCCAGCCGCTGCCGCCACGCCCGGATGAGCCCGGCGCGGTCGGTGCCGAGCACCGTCGGCATCGCCGCGTCGCAGGCCCGCTCGGCGGCCTCCTCGGAGCCGAGGACGGTGCACCGGCGGAGCAGCCGGCGCAGCCCGGCCTCCCCGTGCTCGTCGGCCACGAGCTCGACCGCCTGCCAGGCGGCGAGGTAGCCGACCTCGATGTCGCCGAGTGCGGGGTCGAGCGACGCGGCGTCCGGGAGGTCGCGCGGGGCCGTCCCGTCGCGCAGCGCACCGACGAGGGGCGCCAGGAGCGCGGCGTCCGGCACGTCGGCGCGGGCGTACCCGACATGGTCGGCGTACCCCTCGGACAGCCAGGTCGGCGCGACCCCCGGCACGGTGGCGCGCACCGCCACGTGGGCCAGCTCGTGGGTCAGCACGACGTCGCGGCCGGTGGCGGTCAGCCGACGTCGTGCCTGCGGGTCGAGGACCACCTCGTCCCCCGTGGCCAGGCCGTCGGCACCGACCGGGCCGTCGGTCGTGGCCCCGACCTCGCCGACCGTGCCGCCCGCGCGCCCGAGCAGCGCGTCGGTCTCGGCGGCGGTGTCCGGGACGAGGACGAGGACCTGCCCGGGAGCCCCGGGCCACGCGGTGCGCAGCGCCGGGAGCGAGCGGTCGACCGTGCCGGCCGCCGCCTCGAGGGCCTCGGCACCCCCGGTGCCCGCGACGACGGCGTGGGCGGAGCGGCGCACGGCCAGCCGGGGCATCGCCAGCCACGGGGGCGCGGCGGCGCCGGCCACCGGCGCCTCGTCGAGGACCACCCAGTGGCCCGCCTCCTCGGCGACGGTGTACCGCACCAGGGCCGTGCGGTCGGCCCGGTCGACGCCCTCGACGCGGTAGCGGAGGGTGACGTCGACGGCGGCGGGGTCGTCGACGGGAGCCACGACGTCGTGCGAGAGCCGGGTCACCCGCAGGGACCGGGCGGCCGCGAGGGCGTCGAGCTGGCGCCGTCCGCCGGGGGCGGACGGGTCCGCGACCGTGCTGCCGTAGGCCTCGACGTCCCCGGCGACGAGGGCCGCCTCCCGCCGGGTCAGCAGTGCGTCGACGGCCGCGGCCCGGTCGCCGGCGGAGGGGCCGGCCGGCGAGCTCAGGGGCGCCGACGGTGGCGGGCGGTCGCCCGGCAGCGGCACCCCGGCGCTGCAGCCGCCGAGCGTCGCGCCCGCGACGGCCACTGCCACCCACCCGGCCCGAGCGGTGCCGCGCGGGCGAGGAGCGGGAGGGCCGGGCACCGACTCATCGTAGGAGCGCGCGGGCCCCCCGTGCGGGGCGCCGTGGCTCAGCCGACGGCTCGCCCCCGCTCGCGGGCGGCCACCCCCGGGTCGAGCGTGGCCCGGGCGCGGCCGGCGGCCTCGGCGTCGACGAGCCCGGCACGGACGAGGCGGGTGACGACCGCCCGCTCCTCGGCGTCGAGGGAGGTCTCGGACCTCGCGCTCGGCGCGGTGAGCGTGAGGAGGACGGGCACCATGCAGTCGTCACAGTGCAGCTCGCGCACGGGGCACGTGGTGCAGTCGACGGTCATGACGTCGGGTCGGGTCATGCGGCTCACCCCTTTCCAGGTGTGCCCACGACGCTAGGGGCGACCACCGACAGACCCCCTTCACGTCATCGCCGGACCGGTGCCCCGCGCGCCTCGGCGGCGCTGTCGGCGGCCCGGCCTACGGTTCGGGGCATGACGATGGTCCAGGGCACGTTCGACGACCTGGGCACCCCGCTGTCGGGCGTCACGTTCGTCGTCGTCGACCTCGAGACCACGGGCGGCAGCCCGGCCGAGTGCGGCATCACCGAGATCGGGGCGGTCAAGGTCAGCGGCGGCGAGGTCGTCGGCGAGTTCCAGACCCTCGTCCACCCCGGCGGCCCCATCCCCGCCTTCATCGCGGTGCTCACCGGAATCACCGACACGATGGTCGCCGACGCACCGCGCATCGAGGCCGCCCTCCCCGCGTTCCTCGAGTTCGCGGCGGGCTCGGTGCTCGTCGCGCACAACGCCCGGTTCGACGTGTCCTTCCTCAAGGCCGCCGCGGCCCGCACCGAGCACGAGTGGCCGGCCTTCCCGGTCCTCGACACCGTCCACCTCGCCCGGCAGGTGGTCCGCCGCGACGAGGTCCCCAACCACCGTCTGGCCTCCCTCGCCCGGCTCTTCCGCTCCCCCACCACGCCCGACCACCGGGCGCTGCACGACGCGCGCGCCACCGTCGACGTCCTCCACGGGCTCATCGAGCGGGTCGGCAACCTCGGCGTCCACTCCCTCGAGGAGCTGCTCGACTACACGGCCCGGGTGTCCCCCGCGCGGCGCCGCAAGCGCCACCTCGCCGACGGGCTCCCCGACGCACCGGGCGTCTACCTCTTCAAGGACGGCCAGGGCCGGGTCCTCTACGTCGGCACCTCCGTCTCCATCCGGACCCGGGTCCGCTCGTACTTCACGGCCTCGGAGCACCGGCGCCGGATGGGCGAGATGGTCCGGCTCGCCGAGTCGGTGAGCCCCGTCGTGTGCGCGACGACCCTCGAGGCCGAGGTCCGCGAGCTCCGGCTCATCGCCGAGCACACACCGCGCTACAACCGGCGCTCCCGGCACCCCGAGAAGGCGCTGTGGGTCAAGCTCACCGTCGAGCCGTTCCCCCGGCTGTCGGTCGTCCGCACGGTGGCCGCCGACGGGGCCCGGTACGCGGGCCCGTTCGGGTCGCGCCGCGCCGCGGAGGCCGCCGTCGCCGCCGTCCACGAGGTGCTGCCCCTGCGGCAGTGCGTCGAGCGGCTCTCCCCCCGGCGCCCCCGCGCCGCGTGCGCCCTGGCCGAGATGGGCCGCTGCGGTGCCCCGTGCACCGGCGCCCAGGGCGTCGACGAGTACGCCGAGGTCGTCGAGCGGGCGGCCCGCCTCCTCGCCGGGGGCACCCGCGACCTGCTCGTCGCGCTCCAGGAGCGGATGGCGACACTGTCCGCGGCGGAACGCTTCGAGGACGCCCAGGTCGTCCGCGACCGGCTCGTCGCCCTCGTCCGGGGCGCCGCCCGCGCCCAGCGGCTCGACCCGCTCGCCCGCATCCCCGAGCTCGTCGCGGCCCGGCGCTCGGTCACCGGCGGCTGGGAGGTCGTCTGCGTGCGCCACGGCCGGCTCGCGGGCAGCAGCACCTCGCCGCGCGGTGCCGACCCGATGCCCTACATCGAGGCGCTGCGTGCCAGCGCCGAGGTGGTCGCCGCCCCCACCGCCCCGGCCACGGCCGCGACGGCCGAGGAGAGCGAGAAGGTGCTCCGCTGGCTCGAGGCCCCCGGCGTGCGGATCGTCGACGTCGACGGTGACTGGACCTGCCCGGTCGGTGGCGCCGCTGCCGTCCGCGAGGAGCTCGAGCCGCTCGAGACCTCCCGGCGGCGCACCGCGGGTTTCGCCGGGGTCCGCTGACTCCGGCGCGCGAAGCGGACGCCGACCGTCCGGATCGGGTCGTAGCCTCGCCCGCATGGCTGCCACACCGCTCCTCGACCTCGTCGTCCTCGACTGCCCCGACGCCCTGTCCCTCGCCCGCTTCTACGGCCGGGTCCTCGGCTGGGAGCTCGAGCCGACCGCCGACCCCGACTGGGCCACGCTCGTCCCGCCCGGAGGAGGCCTCTCCCCCGAGAACCCGGACGGCCGGACGACCCTGGCCTTCCAGCGCATCGAGGACTGGGTCGCCCCCACGTGGCCCGGGGGCGCGCACCCCCAGCAGTTCCACCTCGACCTCACGGTTGCGGACATCGATGCCGCCGAGCCGGCCGTCCTCGCGGCGGGCGCCCGGGTCCATGCCCACCAGCCCTCGGAGAACGGCGGCTTCCGGGTCTACCTCGACCCCGTGGGGCACCCCTTCTGCCTGGTCCGCGGCTGACCGGGCCGGTGGCTAGGCTGGTCCGGTGATCACCGCCATCGTCCTCATCACCGCCGACGTCGACCGCATCCCGGAGGTCGCCCAGGCGATCGCCGACCTCGACGGCGTCACCGAGGTCTACTCGGTGGCCGGTGACGCCGACCTCGTCGCGATGGTGCGGGTCCGCCAGCACGAGTCGCTCGCCGACGTCATCGCCGACCGGCTCAACAAGATCGACGGCGTCACCGGCACGAACACCCACATCGCGTTCCGCACCTACTCCTCGCACGACCTCGAGACCGCCTTCAGCCTCGGCATCGAGGACTGACCCCGGGACGGCACGGGCGCTCAGCCCGCGGCGAGCTCGCAGGTCGTCCCGACCCAGCGCTCCAGGAGCGCGGACGCCGACCCCGCGTCGATCGCCTCCTCGGCGCGGCGGACACCCGCCGCCAGTGCCGCGACGAGCGCCTCCCGCGTGGGCGCGCCCCCGAGGCCGGCGGCCACCGACAGCGCCATCCCCGCGTTGAGGACGACCGCGTCCCGCACCGGGCCGACCTCCCCGGCGAAGGTACGGCGGGCGACCTCGGCGTTGAACACGGCGTCCCCCCCGCGCAGCGCGTCGACGGAGGCCCCCGCGAGACCGACGTCACCCGGGGCGACGGACAGCTCGCTCACCTCGCCGTCGGCCACCCACCACACGGTCGAGGTGGTGGCCAGGGTGAGCTCGTCGAGACCGTCGTCGCCGCGGAACACGGCGGCGGGCCGGCCCCGGCCGGCGAAGACACCGGCGATGAGCGGCGCCAGCCGCGCGTCCGCCACCCCGACGGCCGCGTACGTGGGCTGGCCGGGGTTGGTCAGCGGACCGAGGGCGTTGAACGCCGTCCCGACGGCGAGCTCGCGGCGCGCCACGGCCGCGTGCCGCATCGAGGGGTGGAAGGCGTTGGCGAAGCAGAAGGTGATGCCGACCCGCTCGCCGACCTCCGCGACCTGCTCCGGGGTCAGCGTCAGCGACACCCCGAGCTCCTCGAGGACGTCGGCGGACCCCGACGAGGAGGACGACGCCCGGTTGCCGTGCTTGACGACCCGCAGGCCCGTCGACGCGACGACGACCGAGGCCATCGTCGAGATGTTCACCGAGTGCATCCGGTCGCCGCCGGTGCCGACGATGTCGGTGCTCGGGCCGGGGACCTCGATGCGGTGGGCGTGCTCGAGCATGACGTCGGCGAGCCCGCGGAGCTCCTCGACGGTCTCGCCCTTGGCGCGCAGGGCGACGAGGAAGCCGGCGAGCTGCACCGGCGAGGCCTCGCCGCGCATCGTCTGGTCCATCGCCCAGCGGGCGGTGTCGGTGGACAGGTGCTCCCCGCGCAGCAGGGCCGAGAGCAGGTCCGGCCAGGTGGGGGCGCCGGACGCCGGGGCGGACACGTGGGTCAGCCGACGGTGACCCGCTCGCGGGCGAGGCGCGCGATGCCCTCGGCGACAGCGATCGGGTCGAGCGGGTGCGGGACGGCCTCGTCGGCGAGCGACCAGCCGGCCAGCCAGGCGTCCTGGGGACGCCCGGTGAGCACGAGGACGGGCGGGCAGCGGAAGATCTCGTTCTTCAGCTGGCGGCACAGCCCGAGCCCGCCGGTCGGGGTGGCCTCGCCGTCGAGGACGACCACGTCGACCCCACCGGCGTCCATCGCCTCGATGACCGCCTCCGCCGTGGCGCACTCGTGCCACGACGCCACCTCGACGTCGCGGGCGGGCCGACGCCCGGCCGCGGCGCGCACGGCGTCACGGGTCGTGATGTCGTCGCTGTAGAGGAGCACCCGGACCCGGTGGATGCCGTCCGAGGACGACGACGTGGCCTGGCCCGCGGCAGCGTGCGAATCGGTCATGGAGGCATCGTAGCGAGGCATCGCCGTGCCCTCGGACGCGCCCGTTCACCGAACGGGACACGCCGTGGGGAGACGCTGTCGAGCCTTTCGGGGGGTCGCCTCGGCACGCGGCACCGGATATCGGCATAATGCGGTGCGTGGCGACTACTGCAGCAGCTTCGGTCAAGCACGCGGGACCGGTCCCGTCGATCCCGGGCTCGGGCCCCGCGACGCGTCCGAACATGGTCGCCGTCGGCACCATGGTGTGGCTCTCCAGCGAGCTGATGTTCTTCGCGGCGCTGTTCGCGATGTACTTCACGCTCCGGGGCCACCTGCCCGACCTGTGGGCCAACCACGCCGCCCTGCTCAACGTCCCGTTCGCGGCGGTCAACACCCTGATCCTCGTCGTGTCGTCGGTCTGGTGCCAGCTCGGCGTCCTCCAGGCCGAGCGGGGTGTCGTGTCCCGTCCGGCCGGCACGAGGCTCACGAGCGTCAGCGCCTGGGGCATGCGCGAGTGGTACGTCCTCACCTACCTCTTCGGCGCGGTCTTCATCGCCGGCCAGGTGTTCGAGTACGCGACGCTCGTCACCGAGGGCGTCACGCTCTCCTCCGACTCCTACGGGTCGATCTTCTACCTCGCCACCGGCTTCCACGGCATGCACGTCACCGGCGGGCTCATCGCCTTCCTCCTCATCCTCGGGCGTACCTTCACCACGCGCAGGTACACCCACGCGCAGGCCACCGGCGCGGTCGTCACGTCCTACTACTGGCACTTCGTCGACGTCGTCTGGATCGCCCTGTTCCTCATGATCTACGTCCTGAAGTAAGTTCTCCCGCACGCAGACTCGATCCGCAGCAGACGACAGGAAGCACCGTGAACGCACTGGCAGCCCGCCGCCGGCACCCGGCGGCGATCGCCGTCCTCCTCATGCTCGGCCTGTTCCTCACCGGCGCGGTCTACTCCGCCGTCGCGCCCGAGCCCGCCGACGCGACGACCCAGGCCCTGCCGGCCCAGTCGGTCGCCGAGGGCAAGGCGCTCTTCCGCGCCAACTGCGCCTCGTGCCACGGCCTCAACGCCGAGGGCCGCTCCACCGGGAACGGCGACCAGATCGCGGGCCCGCCGCTCGCGGGGGTCGGCGCCGCGGCGGTCGACTTCCAGGTCGGCACCGGCCGCATGCCGATGACCCAGCCCGGCGTCCAGGCCGCCCGCTCCGAGAGCGTGAAGTTCTCCGACGAGGAGATCGCCGCGATGGGCGCCTACATCGCCTCGCTGGCCCCGGGCCCGAGCGTCCCGAGCGACGAGGCCGTCGACCCCGCGAAGGGCGACCCGGCGCTCGGTGGCGAGCTCTTCCGCGTCAACTGCGCGATGTGCCACAACTTCGCCGGGTCCGGCGGTGCGCTGACCCGCGGCAAGTACGCCCCCTCGCTGCGCGACGTCTCCGGCAAGCACATCTACGAGGCGATGGTCTCGGGCCCGCAGAGCATGCCCGTCTTCAACGACGCCAACGTCACCCCCGAGAACAAGCGCGACATCATCGCCTTCCTCACCACGGTCGACCAGCAGGAGAACCCCGGCGGCATGACGCTCGGCTCCCTCGGGCCGGTCACCGAGGGTCTCTTCGCCTGGGTCTTCGGCCTCGGCCTCCTCGTCGGCTGCGCCGTCTGGCTCGGCTCCAAGGCCGCCTAGCCCTCCGTCCCCTTCCGTCGACGACAGATCGGTACCCCGATGAACGAGCAGGACTCCCCCACCCACGGCACCGAGGTGACCGCGAGCGAGGGTCACGGCACGGCCGTGCGCCTCGACGGCGGCCACGTCGTCGGTGAGGGCGGCATCCCGGAGCGCTTCACCAACCCCGGGCTCCCCCACCACGTGCCGCGGATGGCCGACCTCGACGAGGCGGCCGCCCGGCGGGCCGAGAAGCAGGTCGCCACCCTCTTCGGCATCTCCATCCTCGGCACGCTGCTGTTCATCGTCCTGTACTTCGCCCTCGACGTGAACCAGACCGTGTTCGTACCGGGCGTCGGGGTGACCAGCGCCACGAACGTCGGGCTCGGGGTCACCCTCGCGATGAGCCTGCTCGGCATCGGGTTCGGCGCGGTGCACTGGGCCAAGACCCTCATGCCCGACGAGGAGCTCGTCGAGGAGCGGCACCCGCTGCGCGCCACCGACGCCGACCGGGCCAAGGTCGTCGAGATCCTCAAGGAGGGTGGCGCCGACGCCCAGATCAGCCGCCGCCCGCTGGTCAAGTACACCCTCGGCGGGGCGCTCGGCCTGTTCGCGCTGCCCCTCGTGCTCCAGGTCGGCGGCTCCCTCGGGCCGATGCCGCGCAAGAGCCTGTCGCTCACCTGGTGGAACGGCGGCCCCAGCGGTCCCGGTGAGATCCCGGAGTTCAAGCCGCTGCGGCTCATGCGGGACCCCGAGAACCTCCCGATCAAGGCCTCCGACGTCACCATCGGGTCGGTCGTCCACATCATGCCCGAGGGCCTGCTCCCCGACCCGAAGACCCACGAGGGTGGCGCCGAGAACCTCCTCGAGGAGAAGGCCAAGGCCGCGGTGCTCCTCATGCGCCTCGACCCGAACCAGATCACCTCCCAGAAGGAGCTGGACTGGGGCTACCAGGGCATCGTCGCCTACTCGAAGATCTGCACCCACGTCGGCTGCCCGGTCGGTCTCTACGAGCAGCAGACCCACCACCTGCTCTGCCCGTGCCACCAGTCAACCTTCGACGTGACCCAGGACTGCAAGGTCATCTTCGGCCCCGCGAAGCGCCCGCTGCCACAATTGAAGATCACCGTCGACGACGAGGGCTACCTCGTCTCCGCCCAGCCGTTCCGCGAGGCGGTCGGCCCGAGCTTCTGGGAGCGTGGCTGATGAGCACGTCCACCGCACGTCCCGCGGACGCGCTTCGCGACGGCGACTCCGCCCCCGAGGCGCCGCCCTCCGCCGCGGCCCGCAAGGTCGGCGGGCTCGCCGGCTGGGTCGACGACCGTACCGGGGCCGCCAAGCCGGTCGGCTACCTCATGAAGAAGGTCTTCCCGGACCACTGGTCCTTCATGCTCGGCGAGATCGCCATGTACTCGATGATCATCTGCCTGGTCACCGGGGCCTTCCTCACCTTCTGGTACATCCCGAGCGCCGGGCACACCGTCTACGACGGCTCCTACGTGCCGCTGCGTGGCGTGGAGATGTCCGAGGCGTACGCCTCGACCCTCAACATCAGCTTCGACATCAAGGGCGGTCTGGTCATCCGCCAGATCCACCACTGGGCCGCGCTGATGTTCACCGTCGCCGTCGTGGTGCACATGTTCCGCGTGTTCTTCACCGGGGCCTTCCGCAAGCCGCGCGAGCTCAACTGGGTCTTCGGCTCGATCCTCGCGCTGCTGTCCATCATCGAGGGCTTCGCCGGCTACTCCCTTCCCGACGACCTGCTCTCCGGCACCGGGATCCGCGCGATGGCCGGCTTCGTCCAGACCGCCCCGGTCATCGGCTCCTACCTCGTCTACGGCATCTTCGGTGGCCCGTTCCCCGGCGAGATGATCATCCCGCGCCTGTACTCGGCGCACGTGCTGCTCATCCCGGCGATCCTCATCGGCCTGTTCACGGCGCACATCGGTCTCGTCTTCCTCCAGAAGCACACCCAGTTCCCCGGCCCGGGCCGGACCAACGACAACGTCGTCGGCTACCCGGTGATGCCGGTGTACGCCGCGAAGGCCGGTGGCTTCTTCTTCATCGTCTTCGGCGTCATCGCGCTCATCTCGGCGCTGGTCCAGATCAACCCGATCTGGGGCTACGGACCGTACGACCCCTCCCCCGTCACCGCCGGGTCCCAGCCCGACTGGTACATGGGCTTCGCCGACGGCGCGCTCCGACTGCTGCCGGGATGGCTGGAGTTCTCCTTCTGGGGCTTCACGCTGTCGCTGAACATCGCCCTCGGCGCCCTCGTCCTGCTTCCGCTCGTGTACACCGTGCTCGGGATCTACCCGTTCGTCGAGCGCTGGGTCACCCATGACGACCGCGAGCACCACATCCTCCAGCGCCCCCGCAACGCCCCCGTCCGCACGGCCATCGGCATGGCCGGGATCACCGCCTACTCGGTCTTCATGTTCGCCGCGGGCAACGACATCATGGCGATCAAGCTCGGGCTGTCGATCAACGACATCACGTGGTTCTTCCGGATCGGGCTCTTCGTGCTGCCCCCGATCGTGTTCTGGGTGACGAAGCGGACCTGCCTGTCCCTCCAGCGACGTGACCGCGAGACGGTGCTCCACGGCCGCGAGTCGGGGACGATCATCCGCACGCCCGACGGCCGGTTCTTCGAGCGCCACGAGCCCCAGGTGCCCGAGGACCAGTGGCTGCTCGTGCAGCACGAGGCCGTCGCACCGCTCGAGCTCGAGCCCGAGATCGACGAGCACGGCGTGGCCCGCCCGACGGCCCGCAAGGACCGTGCCCGCGCCGCCCTGTCCCGCTTCTACTACGCCGACGCGGTCAACCCGGTCACGCCGGCCGAGCTCGCCGCGGCCCACCACCACGGTGAGGAGACCGAGGCGATCGAGGCACCGGGGGCCACTCCCGGGATCGAGACCGCGGAGACGGCCGACCGGCACTGAGCCAGGACCTTCCCACCGCAGGCCGTGCCCGTCCGGACACGGCCCTGCCCCGCAGCACTCCCGAGGCGCAGGGCGTGCCCTCCGCCGCGGTGCTCGCGCTGGTCCGCCGGTGGGAGGCCCGCGGCCTCGAGCCCCACGGCCTGACGGTCCTGCGTCACGGGCACGTCGTCGCCGAGGCCACGTGGGCGCCCTACCGCCCCGACGAGGTCCAGCTCGTGTACTCGGTGAGCAAGACCTTCACCGCGTGCGCGGTGGGGTTCGCCGTCGACGAAGGGCTGCTGCGCCTCGAGGACCGCGTCGTCGACCTCTTCCCGGAGGCCGCGCACGCCGCCGGCCCGCGCGCCCGCGCGTTGACCCTCCACGACCTCCTCGCGATGCGCACCGGGCACCGGGTCGACACCCTCGTCTGGCGCGCCAGCCCACCCGGCTCCTTCCCCGCCGCCTTCCTGGCGCAGGAGCCGGAGGAGGAGCCCGGCTGGTTCGTCTACCACAACGGGGCCACCCTCATGGCGGCGCTGGCCGTGCAGCGGCGCAGCGGGCAGCGCCTGCTCGACTACCTCCGCCCGCGCCTGCTCGACCCGCTGGGCGTCGAGGACGCCGCCTGGACCTCAGAGGAGGGTCTCGACCTCGGCTACTCCGGGCTGCACGTGCCGACGGAGGCGCTCGCGCGGCTCGGCGAGCTCGTGCTGCGCGGCGGCACGTGGCAGGGCCACCAGGTGCTGCCCACGGGCTGGGCGGACCGGATGACCGCCCGCCACACCGACACCGCGCACCACCCGGAGACCGTCGACTGGCAGCAGGGCTACGGCTACCAGATGTGGCGCTGCCGCCACGACGCGGTCCGCGCCGACGGGGCGTACGGACAGTTCGCCGTCGTCGTGCCCGGCCAGGACCTCGTCGTCGCCCTCACCTCGTGCACCGAACGCACCCAGGAGACCCTCGACGCGATCTGGGAGGAGCTCCTCCCCGCCCTCGCCGGGGACGCCCTCCCCGCCGACGACGCCGCGCACACGGCGCTCACCGACCACCTGGCGACCCGCACCCTCCCGGCCCTCGCCTCGCGGGCCACCCCGACCGGGCCGGGCCCGTGGCGCTTCGCGCACGAGCCCACCGAGGAGCTCCCGGGGCTGCGTGCGGTCGAGGTCCGCCCTGCCGACGACGGCTGGACCCTGGTCGTCGAGGACGACCGCGGGCGCCTGGAGGTGCCGTGCGGTGACGGCGCCTGGCCCACGGCCACCACGGACGGCCCGTGGGTCGCGACGGGCGGGTGGGCCCCGGACGGCGCCTGGGAGGCCCGTGTCGTCGCCACGCAGACCCCGCACGCCCTCGTGCTGCGCTGCGCCGGCGGCGGCGCCGACGCGACGTGGGACGGGGCCCCGCTGCAGACCCTCCACCTGCCCGACCTGCGCGCCCCGAGGAGCTGAGCCGGGCCGTGGAGCCGATCGACGGAACCGCGTTCGACGCGATCGTCGAGGACGCCCTCGACGAGGTCCCCGAGGAGCTCATGGCGATGCTCGACAACGTCGTCTTCCTCGTCGAGGACGAGCCCCCGGCCGAGGACCCCGACCTGCTCGGGGTCTACGACGGCGTGCCGCTCACCGAGCGGGGCGACCCGTGGGGCGGCGGTGGGCTCCCCGACCGCATCGTGCTCTTCCGCGGCCCGCTGACGCGCATGTGCGCGGACCTCGAGGAGCTGACCGACGAGATCGCGGTGACCGTGGTGCACGAGATCGCCCACCACTTCGGGATCGACGACGAGGCGCTCCACGAGCTCGGCTGGGGCTGAGCCCCGCCCGGGCGCCGCGCGCCCGTCCGTGGGTCAGAGGGCGTTCTGGCCCTTCCAGTACTCGAAGGTCCAGGCGACCAGCGCCGGGACGGCGAAGAAGGCGCCGATGATGAAGAGCCACCACCCGACGGCGAGCCCGAGGAAGCACGTGGCGGCGGCGGCCGCGAGGAACAGCGGCTGCCAGCTGTGGGGGCTGAAGAAGCCGTACTCGCCCTGGATCTCGTCGATGTCGCCGAGCGGGTCGTCGGAGGGGTCGCGGTCGAGCTTGCGCCGGGTCATCCAGATGTACCAGGCGATCATGAAGCCGAGCAGCCCGGCCAGCAGGAGCGCCAGGACACCGACCCACTCGACCCCGAGCACGGTCGTCGACGTCCAGTACCAGTAGATGGCCGACACGACGACGCCGAAGACGCCGACGATCAGGCCGATCCGTTCCATCGCCCGCATGGTTCAGCGACCTCCGTCAGTCGTGGTGTCGGTCTCCTCGACGAACGCCGCGTCGTCGAGGTCCGCGGGCCCGAGCGCCGAGACGAGCGAGCTGTCCTTGGTGTGCGCGGCGTCGGGCATCCCGGCCGGCGCGGCCTCCGGGTGGTGCAGGTCGAACGCCGGGCGCTCGGACCGGATCCGCGGGATCCGGTCGAAGTTGTGCCGGGGCGGCGGGCACGAGGTGGCCCACTCGAGCGAGGCGCCGTAGCCCCACGGGTCGTCGGTCTCGACGAGCGGCGCCGTCTTCCACGTCTTCCACACGTTGTAGAAGAACGGGATCATCGACAGCCCGAGGAGGAACGCCCCGGCCGTCGAGATCTGGTTGCCCAACGCGAAGCCGTCCTCGGGCAGGTAGTCCGCGTAGCGGCGGGGCATGCCCTGCACGCCGAGGAGGTGCTGCACGAAGAAGGTCGTGTGGAAGCCGATGAAGAGCATCCAGAAGTGGATCTTGCCGAGCTTCTCGTCGAGCATCCGCCCGGTGAGCTTGGGCCACCAGAAGTAGAAGCCGGCGAACATCGCGAACACCACGGTGCCGAAGACGACGTAGTGGAAGTGGGCGACGACGAAGTAGCTGTCGGAGAGCTGGAAGTCGAGCGCCGGGCTCGCGAGGATGACCCCCGTCAGGCCGCCGAAGAGGAAGGTGACGAGGAAGCCGAGCGCCCAGTACAGGGGCGTCGCGAACTCGAGCTTGCCGCCCCACATCGTGCCGATCCAGTTGAAGAACTTCACGCCGGTGGGGACGGCGATCAACATCGTCATGATCGCGAAGAACGGCAGCAGCACCTGGCCGGTCACGTACATGTGGTGGGCCCACACGCTGACCGAGAGGGCCGCGATGGCGATGGTCGCGTAGACGAGGGTCTTGTAGCCGAAGATCGGCTTGCGCGAGAACACCGGCAGGATCTCGGAGATGATCCCGAAGAAGGGCAGCGCGATGATGTAGACCTCGGGGTGCCCGAAGAACCAGAACAGGTGCTGCCACAGCAGCGCGCCACCGCTCTCCGGGGCGTAGATCTGGGCCCCGAACCGCCGGTCCGCACCGAGGGCGAACAACGCGGCCGCGAGGGCGGGGAAGGCGATGAGCACGAGGATCGAGGTCACGAGCACGGTCCACGTGAACATCGGCATCCGGAACATCGTCATGCCCGGCGCGCGCATCGTGATGATCGTCGTGATGAAGTTGACGGCGCCGAGGATGGTGCCGAAGCCGGCGAGGGCGAGGCCGAAGACCCAGAGGTCACCGCCCACGCCGGGGCTGTACGTGGCGTCCGAGAGCGGGGCGTAGGCGAACCAGCCGAAGGCCGCCGCGCCGTTCGGGGTGAGGAACCCCGCGCCGGCGATGAGCCCGCCGAAGAGGTAGAGCCAGTAGGCGAACATGTTGAGCCGCGGGAACGAGACGTCGGGCGCCCCGATCTGCAGGGGCATCAGCGCGTTGGCGAACCCGGCGAACAGCGGCGTCGCGAACAGCAGCAGCATGATCGTGCCGTGCATCGTGAACAGCTGGTTGTACTGGTTCGGGTTGTCGACGATCTGCAGGCCCGGCTCGGCGAGCTCGGCGCGGATGACCAGGGCCATGATGCCGCCGAGGAGGAACCAGATGAACGAGGTGATGAAGTAGAGGTTGCCGATGACCTTGTGGTCGGTCGTCGTGATCCACTTCACCACGGTGGATCCGGGGGCGAGGCGCTTGCTGCGCGTCGGCGCAGCCGCTGCCTCACGCAGCATCGTCGTGTCGGTCGCGGCGCTCATCAGTTCCCTCCGCCGGTGGTGACGTCCTGGCCGTTCATCAGCTCAGCGCGGTTGAGCGTGTTGCCCAGCAGGCCGGTCTGGTCGGCCGCGCGCAGGTCGGCCATGTGCTGGTCGTACTCCTGACGGGACACGACCTTGACGTTGAAGAGCATCTGGGAGTGGTAGGCGCCGCACAGCTCGGCGCACTTGCCCTTGAACTGGCCCTCCTGCGTGGGCACGACCTGGAACCGGTTGACCCGGCCCGGGACCATGTCCATCTTCTGGAGGAACGCGGGGATCCAGAACGAGTGGATGACGTCGCGCGAGGTGAGCACGAACTCGACCCGCTCGTCGACGGGCAGGTACAGCGTGGGAATGGTCTCCTCCGCGCCGGGCTGGCCCGTGAGGATCGCCTGGGTGCCGACCTCGTGCACGTCGTCCTCGAGGTAGTTGAAGTCCCAGCTCCACTGCTTGCCGACGACGTTGATGGTGACGTTCGGCTTCGTGGAGGTGTCGATGAGGGCCGACTCGTCGCGCGCCGTGTAGTAGAAGAACACGACGACCATGAGCATCGGGACGACCGTGTACAGGATCTCGATCGGGATGTTGTACCGGAGCTGCACGGGGAGCTCGGTGTCGTCCTGGTGGCGGCGGTACGCGACGACGCACCAGACGATGAGGCCGATGACGAGCAGGCCCACCCCGATGAGGGTGATCCAGGCGCCGATCCAGAGGGTCGTGACGCGGTCGCCGCCCTCGGTGACGGCGGGCGGCAGCCAGCCGGTGGACGCGTTGCCGCGGAGCTCGCCGCTGGCGCACCCGCCGAGGGTGCTCAGGGCCAGCGCGCCGATGAGGGCCCGGGTGCCGAGCCGGCGACCGGGGCGACGGGGCGTGGAGAGGTCGTGCTGGCGCACCGCTGCACCCTTCGTGTCGGGACGAGTGGACGATCGGAGCAAACCCTACTGCACCTCCTCCGATCCGGGCATGCAGGGGGGCTACCGTCGAGCCGTGGCGCACACCACTGTTGAACCTTCCCCGGAGCCCCCCGCGCGGGGTGTCCTCGACGCCTCCCGCGGGCCGTTGCACCCCCTGGCCGGCCGGACCCTCCACGCGGCCGTCGACGTGGCGTGGGCGGACCCGACCCGGCTGCACGCGCCGGGCCGGGCGGCCCGCGGGATGCTCGACACCGCGCGAGAGGTGCTCGCCGGGGCGCTCGGCGTCCAGCCGGGCGAGCTGTCGGTCCACGCCAGCGCGGAGGACGCGCTGGCGGTGGGGCTGGCAGGGCTGCGGCACGCCCGCCGCCGGGTCGGCGAACGGGTCGTCCTGGCGGCCGCGGAGCGCTCCGTGCTGCTGCTCGCGGCCGGGGCGGAGGAGCCGCCGCTGCCGGTGGACGGGGTGGGCCGGGTCGACCCGGAGGCCTTCGCCGCGGCGGTGGGCGCGCCGGGCGTCGCGGCCGCCGTGCTCCAGACCGCGAACGGGGAGGTCGGCACCCGCCAGCCGGTCGCCGCGGTCGACGCCGCGGCCCGGGAGGCGGGGGTCCCGCTGCTGCTCGACGCCACGGCCTCGCTGGGCCGCGACCCCCTCGGTCCGCTGGGGTCGGTCGTCGTCGCGGACGCCGCGTCGTTCGGTGGGCCACCCCTCGGGCTGCTCGGCGTGCGCTCCGGCACCCGGTGGTCGCTCCCCGGGCCGCGCCGGGAGGCCGAGCAGGGGCGCGCCCTCGCGGCACCGTGGGTCCCCCTCGTCCTCGCCGCGGCCGAGGCCTGGCGCCAGACCGAGGCCGCGGCGGCCGACGACGCGCGCGCGTCCCGCGCCCTCGTCGAGCAGGTGCGCGCGGCCGCCGCCGGGGTGCCGGACGTCGAGGTCCTCGGCGACCCCGACGACCGGCTCCCCCACGTCGTGACGTTCAGCGTGCTCCTCGCCGACGGCGAGGCCCTCGTCGACGAGCTCGCCCGCCGTGGCCTCGCCGTGGCGTCGGGCTCGGCGTGCACCTCGAGCGCGCTCCGCCCGAGCCACGTGCTCGCCGCGATGGGCGTGCTCACCCACGGCAACGTGCGCGTCGTCCTCCCCCTGGCGTCGGTCTCCCCCCACCGGGCGGACGACGTCGGGCGGCTGTGCGTCGCGCTGGGTGAGGCCGTCACCGCGGTGCGCCGCCGGATGGGGACCGAGGGCCTGTGACCGAGCCCGTGCCCGGCCGGCCCGACGTCCTCGACGCGCGCGGGACCCGGTGCCCGGTGCCCGTCATCCGGGTCGCGCGGGCGGCCCGCGACCTCTCCCCCGGCGCGACCGTCGTCCTCCTCGCCGACGACGTCGCCGCCCGCTCCGACGTCCCGGCGTGGGCCCGGATGCGCGGTCACGCCGTGACCCTCGAGGACGAGGGTGGGTGGACCCGCTACACCGTGCTCGTCGGGGGCGGCTCGGGCACCGACGCCAGGTCGACCTGAGGGGCCTCGAGCGCGACGGCGAGCCGCCGCAGGTACTCCTCGCGCGGCCACTCCTGCGCCCCCAGCCGGCGCAGGTGGTCGGTGGCCCACTGGACGTCGACGACGCGCCGGGGGTCACCGTCGGCGGTGAAGCGCCGGACCAGCGCGACGAGCGCCACCTTGGAGGCGTCCCGGACCCGGTGGAACATCGACTCCCCGGCGAACAGGCCACCGATCGAGACGCCGTAGAGACCGCCGACGAGCGCGCCGTCCTGCCAGGTCTCGACGCTGTGGGCCCAGCCGAGCTCGTGCAGCCGGGTGTAGGCCTGCGCGATCTCGCGCGTGATCCACCGGCCCTCGCGCGACGGGTCGGCGCACGCGTCGACGACCTCGGCGAACGCGGTGTCGACGCGGACGTCGAACCGGGTCATGGCCTGGCGCAGCGAGCGGCGCACCCGCAGGGACTCGGGCGGGATGACCCCGCGCGGGTCGGGCGACCACCAGCCGATGGTCCCGTGCCCGTGCCGCCCCAGCCCCATCGGGAAGAGCCCGAGCCGGTAGGCCTCGAGCAGGGTGCCCGGCTCGAGGTCCGCCCCGGCGGCGACGAGGTCGTCACCGGGCGTCGCCCGGGCGGCGTCGAGGAGCCAGGGGGTCGGCGGCGGGTCGACGGGCGGGAAGACCACGGTCGCTCGTGTCAGTCCCTGGCGCACCGCACGAGCGGGGCGATCTCGGCCGCCGCGTCCGCACCGTAGGCGGTCGAGAAGCGCTCGAGGAAGGCGGCGCGACCGACGACGTACTCCTGCGTGCCGACCGTCTCGAGGACGTGGGCGGCGAGGACCGACCCGATCTGGGCGCAGCGCTCGTGGCCGAGCCCGCCGGCGAGCCCGACGAGGAAGCCGGCACGGAACGCGTCGCCCACACCGGTGGGGTCCACCCGCTCGACCTCGCCCGCGATGCCGACGTGGATCGGCGCCTCGCCGCGGGTCCGGATCTCGGCGCCCTGCCTGCCGAGGGTGATGACGCGCGTCGTGACGCGGTCGTCGATCTCCTCCTGGCTCCAGCCGGTCTTGGTCGAGGTGAGGTGCGACTCGTACTCGTTGGTGATGAGGTAGTCCGCGCCGTCGACGAGCTTGCGGATGAACGGGCCGTCGGCGAACGCCAGCTGCTGGGAGGGGTCCGCGACGAACGGGATGCCCCGGCTCCGGCACTCGTCGGTGTGCCGGAGCATCGCCTCCGGGTCGTCCGCGCCGATGAGGACGAGGTCCAGGCCCCACCGCTCGTGGATCGGGCCGAGCTCGATCATCCGGGCCTCGGACATCGCGCCGGCGTAGAACGTGGCGATCTGGGCCATGTCGTCGTCGGTGGTGCAGACGAACCGGGCCGTGTGCCTGGTGTCGGAGACGTGGACGTGGTCGGTGATGACGCCGTGGCGCGTCAGCCAGGACCGGTAGTCCGCGAAGTCCTCCCCGGCGGCGCCGACGAGGATCGGGCGGGCTCCGAGGACCGCCATCCCGAAGCAGATGTTGCCGGCGATGCCGCCCCGCCGGATGTCGAGCTGGTCGGCGAGGAAGCTCACCGAGATCTTGTCGAGCTGCTCGACGACGAGGGAGTCGGCGAAGCGGCCCTTGAAGGTCATGAGGTGGTCGGTCGCGATGGACCCGGTGACGGCGATCTGCACCCGAGCAACCTACCTGCCCCCCGGACACGCGGACGGGCCCGGCCCACGTGGTGTGGCCGGGCCCGTCCGGGCCGGGTCAGCCGAAGCTGTCGCCGCAGGCGCAGGAGCTGCCCGCGTTGGGGTTGTCGATGGTGAAGCCCTGCTTCTCGATGGTGTCCGAGAAGTCGATGGTCGCGCCCTCGAGGTACGGGGAGCTCATCCGGTCGACGACGACCTCGACACCGTCGAAGTCGCGGACGAGGTCACCGTCGAGGGTGCGCTCGTCGAAGTAGAGCTGGTAGATCAGGCCCGAGCATCCGCCGGGCTGGACGCCGACGCGGAGGCGGAGGTCGTCGCGACCCTCCTGCGCGAGCAGGGACGCGACCTTGCCGGCGGCCACGTCGGTGAGGACGACGCCGTGCGTCGCGACCTCGGTGGTGGCCTCGGTGGTCTGGAGCTGGTCGCTCATGGGCAGGACTCCTCGGTGCTGTCGTGGAGGTGGCGGGCGGCCCGGTCTGGGGGTGCAACCCGTGACGGGCCTCCGGTGTTCCCGGACCCGTTCAGGATACGTCGCCCCACCGACGTCCGGGGCCACGGGAGGCCACGGGAGGCCACGAGGAGGCGCGGGGCCCCCGAGCGGCGGGCCGTCAGCGCCCCGGCGACCACGTTCGCGCCACCCGGGCGGTGCGGCTCCGCAGGGTGGCGACGGGGTCGGCGACCATCGCCTCGACCTCGTGCGGCTGGTCCGCGACGGCGTAGCAGCCGGCGAGGCCGGTCGTCATCGTCTCGCGGCGCCCGACGAGGACCTCCCCCGCGACGACGACGACCGGACGGGCCGCGGCCATCGCGGCCTCGGCGACCCCGGACACCACCGAGCCGCGCAGGGAGGTCCAGTCGAGCCGGTCGGTGGCCGTGACGACGAGGTCGCTCCCGGCGGTCGCGACGTCGAACGCGGTGACGCGCAGCACCTCGCCGACCGCGCCGACCTGCCGGGCCCCGAGGGCCAGGAGGGCGTAGCCGAGGCCGCCGGCGGCTCCGGCGCCGAGCTCACGGTCGAGGCGTCGCGGGCCGCCGCTCAGCAGGTCCAGCGGCGGCTGCGGGAGGGACCGCGCCAGCAGGTCGGTGAAGTGGCCGAGGGCGTACTCGAGGGCCTGCGCCTGCTCGGCCGAGGCGCCCTTGCGGGGCGCCTCGACGGCGCTGGCCCCCGAGAGCCCGAGGAGGGGCGTCGTCTCGTCGGTCGCGAGGACGAGCTCGACCTCCGCGAGCCGGTCGAGGACGGCCGGGAGCCCCACGAGCGCGTCCGCGGGGGCGTCCCGGAGGGCGAGCCCCCCGCGGGCCAGGGCCGGGGCCGGACCCGCACCGAGGGCGGCGAGCATCCCTGCCCCCGCGTCGTTCGTCGAGCCGCCGCCGACCCCGACGACGATGCGCTGAGCGCCCTCCGCGAGGGCGGTCTCGAGGAGCGCCCCGACGCCCCACGTGCTCGTGATGCCCGGGTCCCGCTCGTCGGCGCCGAGCAGGTGCAGGCCGGTGGCCTGGGCGGCCTCGACGTAGGCGGTGCGGCGTCCGCCCTCGTCGACGAGCAGGACCGCGCCGGGGACCTCGCGGCCGAGGGGGTCGCTCACGGTCACCGCGACGGTGGTCCCCCCGAGGGCGCGCTCGAGGACGTCGAGGAACCCCGGACCGCCGTCGGAGAGCGGCAGCACCCGGAGGTCGTCGTGGGGGGCGCCGTCGGCCCAGCCCTCGGCCATCGCGGCGGCCGTCTGGGTGGCGCCGAGGGTCGACCCGAAGGTGTCGGGGGCGATCAGCACGCGCACGACGGCGAGCGTATCGGGCCGGGACCTCGGGGGCCCACCGGGTGCCGGTGCGCGGGTGCGGCGTCGCTCACCCCGGGCGACCGCCGGAGGGTGACGGGGTGAGCGCCTAGGATCGAGGGGTGACGACCACGACCGGCACGCCCCAGCACGCCCCCCTCCCCCTGCTCGTCCTCGGGCAGGGCCGCGACCTCGCGAGCGAGCGCGGCGTCGAGTGTCCCGGCGACCTCCCGGCCCCCTCGGACCCCGGCCTGGTCGAGCGCGCCCGGGCCGCCCGGGCCGCGCTCGGCGACCGCGCGTTCGTCCTCGGCCACCACTACCAGCGCGACGAGGTCATCGAGTTCGCCGACGTCACCGGCGACTCCTTCAAGCTCGCGAAGGAGGCCGCGGCCCGGCCGGACGCCGAGTACGTCGTGTTCTGCGGCGTCCACTTCATGGCCGAGTCCGCCGACATCCTCACCGCCGACACCCAGACCGTCGTCCTCCCGGACCTCGCGGCCGGCTGCTCGATGGCCGACATGGCCGCCATCGACCAGGTCGAGGAGTGCTGGGACGAGCTCGTCGAGGCCGGGGTCGCCGGCTCCACCGTCCCGGTCACCTACATGAACTCCTCCGCCGCCATCAAGGCCTTCACCGGCCGGCACGGCGGCACCATCTGCACGTCCTCCAACGCCAGGACCGCCCTCACGTGGGCCCTGGAGCAGGCGGGCGAGGGCGGCAAGGTGCTCTTCCTCCCCGACCAGCACCTGGGCCGGAACACGTATGCGCGTGACCTCGGCGGCGCCCTCGAGGACTGCGTCGTCTGGGACCCCCACCGCCCGATGGGCGGGCTCACCCCGGAGCAGCTGCGGGACGCGACGATGATCCTCTGGCGCGGCCACTGCTCCGTGCACGGCCGGTTCTCCGTCGAGGCCGTCGAGGCCGCCCGCCGCGAGATCCCCGGCATCAAGGTGATCGTCCACCCCGAGTGCCGGCACGAGGTCGTCGAGCTCGCCGACGAGGTGGGCTCGACCGAGAGGATCATCGCGACCGTCGCCGCGGCCCCGCCCGGGACGGCGTGGGCCGTGGGCACCGAGCTCAACCTCGTGCGCCGGCTGGCGACGCAGTTCCCGGAGCAGCGGATCGTCTTCCTCGAGAAGAACGTCTGCTACTGCTCGACGATGAACCGGATCGACCTGCCGCACCTCGTCTGGGCGCTGGAGTCGCTCGTCGCCGGACGGGTGGTCAACGCCATCCGCGTCGACCCCGACACCTCGCACCACGCGCGGGTCGCCCTCGACCGGATGCTCGCCCTCCCCGGCGAGACCGCCAAGGACTGACTTCCGCCGGGACCGTGGAGGTCAGTGGCCCCCACCGAGGTGCCCGGCGAGCCGGTCGTGCCGGTCGAGGCTGTGTCCCTCGAGGCCGATCACCTCGGCGGTCTTGCCCTTGCTCGCGTAGCGGGTGACGACGGCGTCGAGGGCGGCGACGCTCGAGGCGTCCCAGACCCGGGCCGCGCGGAGGTCGACGACGACCCGCGCCGGGTCACCGACGTAGTCGAACTGGGTGACGAGGTCGTTGCTCGAGGCGAAGAACAGCTCGCCCTCGACGGCGTAGACCTTCGTGTCCGGCTCGTCCGTCGGGACCTCGACGACCCGGGTCAGGTGGGCGACCCGGCGGGCGAACATGACCATCGCGGAGAGCACCCCGACGGCGACGCCGATGGCGAGGTTGGAGGTGAGCACGACGACCGCGACGGTCACGACCATGACACCGGTCTCGCTCTTGGGCATCCGGCGCAGCGTCTTCGGCTGGATGCTGTGCCAGTCGAAGGTGCCGACCGAGACCATGATCATCACCGCGACGAGGGCGGCCATCGGGATGAGGCCGACGACGTCGCCGAGGACGACGACGAGGACGAGGACGAAGACGCCGGCGAGGAAGGTCGAGATCCGGGTCCGGGCGCCGGACACCTTGACGTTGATCATCGTCTGGCCGATCATCGCGCAGCCGCCCATGCCGCCGAAGAAGCCGGTGATGATGTTCGCGGCGCCCTGGCCCCAGGACTCGCGGGTCTTGCTCGAGTGGGTGTCGGTGATCTCGTCGACGAGCTTGGCCGTCATCAGCGACTCCATGAGCCCGACGAACGCCATGCCGAGGGCGTAGGGGCCGATGATCCGCAGCGTCTCCATCGTGAACGGCACGTCCGGCAGGATGAAGCCCGGGAGGCTGTCCGGCAGCGCGCCCTCGTCGCCGACGGTCGGGACGGCCAGGGACACGGCCACGGTCACGAGGGTGAGCCCGACGATCGCGACGAGCGGCGCGGGCACCGCCGTGGTGAGCCGCGGCAGCAGGACGATGACGACGAGCGCCGCCGCGACGAGGACGTAGACCATCCACGGGACGCCGACGAGGTGGGGCAGCTGCGCGAGGAAGATGAGGATCGCCAGGGAGTTGACGAAGCCGACCATGACCGAGCGCGGGACGAAGCGCATGAGGCGGGCGACGCCGAGCAGGGCGAGGGCGACCTGGATGAGGCCGCCCAGGATGACCGTCGCGAGGAGGTAGTCGAGGCCGTACTCGCGGACCACGGGCGCGATGACGAGCGCGATGGCCCCGGTCGCCGCCGAGATCATCGCCGGGCGGCCGCCGAGGAACGCGATGGACACCGCCATCGTGAACGACGCGAAGAGACCGACGCGGGGGTCGACGCCGGCGATGATCGAGAACGAGATCGCCTCGGGGATCAGTGCCAGGGCGACGACGAGGCCGGCGAGGACCTCGGTGCGCAGCTTGCGCGGCGAGCGCAGTGCCGAGCGGACCGAGGTGGTCTCCTCCTCGTGGGGGAAGGGGGTGAACTCGGTCGTCGCGGCGACGGGGGCAGGTCGTGACACGGGGTACTCCGGGGTCGGTGCGGTGGTCGCCCCGGTCGGCCGGGGCTGGCCCGGCACGACGTCGTGCAGGACGGAAGGTCAGGGGCGCGCGTCAGCGAGAGATCGCGAGCGCAGCCCCCCGATCCTAGCGGCGGACCCGGCGCCGACCCCAATCGTGTCCACGCCCGGCCCCGCGGCCACCCGGCGTCCCCGGGGGGCGGGGCTCGGGCGGACGGGGGTCAGCGCGGCAGGGCGCCGAGGCGCGCGAGGAGCAGCGCCTCGGCGAGGCACACCCGCTCGAACTCCTCGAGGTGGAGGGACTCGTTGGCGCCGTGGGCCCGGGTGTCGGGGTCCTCGACGCCGGTGACGAGGATCGCGGCGTCGGGGAAGCGCTCGGCGAAGGCCGCGACGAAGGGGATGGAGCCACCCACCCCGATGTCGACGGGCTCGGTGCCCCACGCGTCGGCGAACGCCGCCCGGGCCTGGTCGTAGACCGGGCCGTCGGCGTCGGCCGCGAACCCGAGGCCGCGCTCCTCGAGCTCGACGTCGACCTTCGCGCCCCACGGCGCGTGCTCGAGCAGGTGGGTCCGCAGCAGCTCGAACGCGGTGAGGTCGTCCTGCTGCGGCGCCAGGCGCATCGAGATCTTGGCGCGGGCCGAGGGCACGAGGGTGTTCGAGGACCGCTCGATGGTCGGGGCGTCGAGGCCGATCGTCGTGATCGCCGGCCGGGTCCACAGCCGGGACAGCAGGGTCCCGCTGCCGATGACCTCGACGCCGTCGAGCAGCCCGGACTCGGCCCGCAGCCGCTCCTCCGGGTAGTCGAGGTCGGAGGCCTCGCCGGCGTCGAGGCCGGCGACCGCGACGTCACCGGCGTCGTCGTGCATCGTCGCGAGGAGGCGGACGAGGGCGGTGATGGCGTCGGGGACGGCGCCGCCGAACATGCCCGAGTGGATGCCGTGGTCGAGGGTCGTGACGGTGACGACGACCCGGATCATCCCGCGCAGGGTCGTCGTGAGCGCCGGCTCCCCCACGTCCCAGTTCTGGCTGTCGGCGAGCACGATCGCGTCGGCGCGCAGCCGCTCCCCGTGCCGCTCGAGGATCGTCGGCAGCGAGTCCGAGCCGATCTCCTCCTCGCCCTCGACGAACACCGTGACACCGACCGGGAGGTCGTCGCCGTGGGCGCGGAGCGCGGCGACGTGGGCCATCACCCCGGCCTTGTCGTCGGCGGCGCCCCGACCGTAGAGCCGGCCGTCGCGCTCGGTCGGCTCGAACGGCGGGCTGTCCCAGAGCGCGTCGTCACCGGGCGGCTGGACGTCGTGGTGGGCATACAGCATCACGGTGCGCGAGCCGGGCGGGCCGGGGCGGTGGCCGATGACCGCGGGGCGCCCGCCCTCACGCACGATCTCGACCTCGAGGCCCTCGGCACGCAGCAGGGCCGCGGTCGCCTCGGCGCTCGCCTCGACGTGGGACTGGTCGAAGGCGGAGAGGGAGACGGAGGGGATGCGGGTCAACGCCTCGAGGTCGGCCCGCACCCCGGGCATGAGCCCCCGGACACGGTCGCGCAGGGAGCTGGTCTGGTCGTCAGGAAGCACGTCGGTCACGTCGACCGACCCTACCCACCGGCGGACCGGCTCGGGGCGCCCGCTCCCGGGGCTCGACCGCCCACCCCGGCGCGAGCACCTAGAGTTGGCTCCGTGTTCGGACGCAGCAAGTCGAGTGACCAGGCCACCGCGGAGGAGGCGCACCCCCAGCGGGAGGGCGCCAAGAACCGCCCGACGCCCAAGCGGCGCGACCGCGAGGCCGCCCGGCGCCAGCCTCTCGTGGTCGCCGACCGCAAGCAGGCCCGCCAGATCGAGCGGCAGAAGCGCCGGGAGCAGGTGGCCCGGACCCGCCACGCGCTCGCGACCGGCGACGAGGCCGGACTTCCCCCGCGCGACAAGGGCCCGGTGCGCCGCTTCACCCGCGACTACGTCGACGCCCGACGCAACCTCGGCGAGTTCCTCCTGCCCATCATGTTCATCGTGCTCGCGCTCTCGCTCGTGCGCCAGGAGACGATCTTCACGATCAGCATCCTGCTCACGTGGGGCTCGGTGCTCGCGGTCGTCATCGACACCGGGCTCATGTGGCGCGGGCTCAAGGGGCGGCTCACGGAGAAGTTCGGCGCCGACGCGATCCCGCGCGGCACCCTCTCGTACGCCGTGATGCGCGTGTTCCAGATGCGCCGCTCGCGGATGCCCAAGCCGCAGGTGCAGCGGGGCCAGTACCCCTCCTGAGCGGCCACACCGCCCGTCAGCCGGAGCCCGCCGGCGTCGCGGCGAGCGCCTCCCGCGCCAGGCACAGCGCGGACCGCATCGTCCCGTACCCCTTCGCGGCGAGCGGTGAGTCGTCCCGGCCGGTGACGTCCGCGCACCCGGCGGGCGACCCACCGCTGGTCGCGACCCCCTCGGGGTCGACCGCCGTCTCTCCGGCGCAGCCGTCGGGCGAGAGCCGCGGCAGGCCGGCCGGGACCACCTGGTCGTCACGGGCGCACCGCAGCGTCTGCAGCGACTCGTCCGACAGGACCCACCCGAGGGGCGCGGCGATCGAGGGCCGCGTCGGCTGGTAGAAGACCTTGACCGCCGGACCGCGCCAGGCGTCGACGGCGTCGCACACCGCCGCGCGGGAGGCTCCCCCCGCGCACCCGAGGACGCGCGAGGTCGAGAACGCCTCCAGCGCACGGTGCAGCTGGGTGTCGGTGGAGGACAGCGCGGCCGTCGCGGCGCCGTGGGTGAGCAGCGGGACGAGGACCTCGTTGGTCTTGCCCGCCGGGTCGAGCTCGAGGTCGCTGCCCGAGCCGTTGTCGAGGTAGACCAGGACCGGGGCGAGGAGCGGGCCCGTGGCGTCCCCGGCGAGCACCTCCTCGTTGTGCGCGCGGAGTGCGGGCACCCACTGACCCGCGAGGTCGACGACCGTGCCGAGCCCGTCGTTGTCCGCGTAGCCGCCGTCGACGACCTGCTGGGTCCGCGGGCTGCCCGCGCCGTCGGGGCACCCGGTCGCCACGACCCCGGACGGCGTGACGTAGGGGAACCGTGAGGCGAGGAGGGCCACCGTGCTCGCCCGCAGCGTCGGGACGGTCGAGGAGCAGCCCTGACGCAGGGTCGGCAGCAGGTCGATGCTGTCGGGCGGCGCGGTCGGGGTCTGGCAGTTGCGCGCGTCGGGGGCCGGGTCGAGCGCCACCTGGCTGAGCAGGGTGCGGCAGTGGGTGGCGACGGAGGTGGAGTTGAGGACGAGCGCGCCGGTCACGCCCACCGGCCCCCCGAGGAAGGGGTCGCCCAGGGCCGGGACCGCCTGCTCCCACTCGCGCTCCATCAGCCCGGCGCGGTCCACCCAGCCGGACTCTCCCCACGTGGGGAACGGGACCCCCGTCACCGAGCGGAGCGGGTCGCGGACGATGAGCCCCGAGACCGCCACCCCGAGGGCGTCCGGCCCGGCCATCCGCTCCACCCCCGCGAAGGCCTCCCCCGGCCCGGCCGAGACCGAGGCGACCGTGAGCCCCACCGCGCCACCGCTGGCCCCCGACGACATGAGGGCCTCGGCGCACCGGCCGCCCGCTGCGTCGAGCGCGTCGGCACCGAGGGCCGTCCACGCCGCCGCGCGGATGCCACCACCCTCGGCGGCGAGGAGGAACACCGGACGCACCCGCAGGCCCTCCACGCCCGCGAGCGGGGTGTCGCAGCCGGGCCCGGTGAGGCCCGCGAGCCGCTCGGTGAGGGTGGTCCGCTCGGCCGGCGAGCTCCCCGGCGGAGCCTCGTCGAGGGTCCGGAGGCCGTGGACGCGCGCGTCGCTACCGGTGAGGCCGACGACGACCGCGGTGAGGACGATGAGGGTCGTCACCGGCGCGGTCGCGAGCACCGGTGTGCCGGACCGCGACAGCACGTCGGGGGCGCCACCCCCCTGGAGCAGGATCAGGGTGGCCCCCAGGGGCAGGGCGATCGCGGTGACGGCGAGGAGCACGAGCTCGATGACGCCCACGCGCTCCACGAGGACGCGGGGGAAGAGCCCGATCACCACGAAGAGGGCGATGCCGACGACGAGCAGGATCCAGCCGTTGCGCCGGCTGCGTCGCTGGGCGGCGGCGTCGAGGACGAGCCCCGGGGTCAGGGCGGTGAGCCGCGTCACCGGGCTGCGCGCACCCACGACCGCACCGACGAGGCGGGCGACCGGCCACGCGAGCACCCCGACCCCGACGCCCACGCCCAGCAGCGCGATGTTCCACCCGCCGTCGCCGAGGGCCACGGGCGCGGCGAACGCCCGCACGAGACCGAGACCCGGGATGACGACCGCGAGGATGCCGACCACGTCGCCCACGGTCTGCGTGGTCCGCGCCTGGGCAGCGGTGACGGGTCGGCGGTAGGGGCTCCACGGGGGCTCGGCCCCGCGGAGCAGGAGCCGCAGGACGAGCGAGGTCAGCCAGATGAGGAGCGGGACCCCCACCGCGATCGCGAACCGCGGGGTGATGACCTCCCACCGCCCGAGGAGGGGCCACGAGACGAGCCCGCCCCCGACGATGACCGCCGCGGTGACCAACCACGGCAGCAGGGCCGGTCGCCGGTAGGGCGCGGACCGCTCGAGCACCCGCATCGCGACGTGGTGGCTGCGCAGCCGGCCGACGACCACGACGACGACGGCGACGACCGCGGTGAGCGTGCCCGCGACCGCGAGCCGGAGCCCGGGCCGGTCGTCGACCCACTGCCGCTGGACGTCGGGCAGCTGGTCGAGGACGTCGGTCCCCGACGCGAGCCCGAGGACGGCGAACGGGACGACGACGAGCAGCGAGAACCGGTGGGTGTAGAGCGCCCGGAGCGTGCGTCCCACCGGGCCCGTCGGCGCGCTGAGGTCGTCGGGGCCGTACGGCGTGCGGGCGGCCGCACCCCGGGGGTGGTCGCCGAGCTGCCGTCGGCCGAGGAGGCCGGCGAGGAGGGCGACGCCGAGCCCGGACCACTTGGCGAGGGACGCGACGTAGAGGTCGGCGGGCTGCGGGTCCCCGGCGGCGAGGGCGAGCAGCCAGTGCGACTCGGAGACGTCGGAGACGGCGCCGACGACCAGCCCCGAGAACGCCAGCAGGAACCACCAGTGGCCCCGCCGCCACCGCAGGACGGGACGCAGCAGCAGGGCACCGACCCCGACGCCGTAGAGCACCGCGAAGCCGAGGTCGGCCCACGCGTACAGGGCCACCCATCGGCCCGGTCCGTCGGGCTGCGCCGCGAGGTCGGCCAGGGTGCGCCAGGCCGAGAGGGTGCCGGCGCGGTCGACGAGGGCACCGACGGAGGTCATCGCCGTGAGCGAGAACGTCCGGCCGGCCTCGGCCCGCTGGCCGACCAGCCCGTCGAGCTGCGCGAGGACGATGAGCGCGACCGCGACGAGGGACAGCCACATCCCCACGAGGACCAGCCACCACGAGGGCAGCGAGGCCCGGAACGCCTGCCGGACCTGCGCGGGGGCGAGGTCGGGCCCGGGGCCGGGCTCGTCCGGGACCTCGGTCACCGGCCGCCCTCCTCACCCGGGCTGGAGCCCGTCGGCGTCCATCATCGCGCCGGGCACCCGGCGACGCCACCGTCGCAGGGGAACCGCCCGCGGGTCAGGGAGCGGCCTCCAGGCTCATCGGCCCGTAGACGACGGCACCGTCCCGGTGCAGGGTGACACTGGCCACGCCGGCGTCGGCGAGGTCGTGCCACACCTCGCCGAACCAGCTCTCGGCGTCGGACTGCGTGGGGAACGGGCTCCCGGTCGTGGGGTCCCCGGTGACCGGGGCGCCGTCGGCGTCCGCGTAGGTCCAGGTCCACTGCTCGCTCACGACGACCGCACCCCGGCCTCGACGAACGGCGGCTTGGTGACCGTGGCCGCCACCTCCCGGCCGCGGACGTCGACGACGACCTCGTCGCCGAGGGTGACCGACCGGTCGAGCAGCGCGAGCGCCACGCCCTGCTTCCGGGTGGGCGAGAAGGTGCCGGAGGTGACCTCGCCGACCACCGCACCCGAGGCGTCCCGCACCGCGCAGTGCGAGCGCGGGATCCCCCGGCCCGTCACGACGAGGCCGCGCATGAGGCGGGTCTCCTTCGCCGCGCGCTCGGCGGCGAGGGCCTCCTTGCCCCAGAACGACTCCTTGTCCCAGCCGACCGCCCAGGCCGCCCCGGCCATCACCGGGGTGATGTCGAGCGACAGGTCGTTGCCGTGGAGCGGGTAGCCCATCTCCGTGCGCAGCGTGTCGCGGGCGCCGAGCCCGGCGGGCAGGCCACCCTCGGCCGCGACCCCCTCGGCCAGGGCGTCCCAGACCGAGCCGGCGACGTCCCAGGCCGGGACGATCTCGTAGCCCCGCTCCCCCGTGTAGCCGGTACGGCACACGATGACGGGAAGCCCCTCCCAGACGGTCTCGACGAAGCTCATGTAGTCGTGGTCGACGGGCAGGCCGAGCCGGGACAGCACCTCGTCCGAGCGCGGGCCCTGGACGGCGAGGACGCCGTACTCCCGGTGGAGGTCCTCCACGACGACCCCCTCCGGCGCGGCGGCCGCGAGCAGCTCGACGACGCGCGCCGTGTTGGCGGCGTTGGGGATGAGGAAGACGTCCTCGTCGGAGCGCAGGTACTGGATGAGGTCGTCGACGACCCCGCCGGTCTCGGTGCAGCACATCGTGTACTGGGCCTGCCCCGGGCCGATCCGCCGCAGGTCGTTGGTGAGGCACGCGTTGACGAAGGCGGCGGCGCCGGGGCCGCTGACCCGGGCCTTGCCGAGGTGCGAGACGTCGAAGAGGCCGACCCGCTCGCGGACCGCGGTGTGCTCGGCGACGACGCCACCACCGGGGTACTCGATCGGCATCGACCAGCCGCCGAAGTCGGCCATCTTGGCCCCCAGGGCCACGTGCCGGTCGTGGAGCGGCGAGTGCAAGAGGTCGGTCATGGTGGGCACGTTACCGCGCCCTCCGACACGGCTCACCGCCCCGGATAGTCTGCCGCCATGACATCGCTGACCGTGACGACCAAGACCTCCGCAGACCTGCCCGTCGACGCCCTCGTCGTCGGTTCCGTCCAGGGTGACGGGACCGCAGACCTCGCCGCGGGGCACGGTCTCCCGCGCAAGGCCGTCGTCCACCTCCAGGCGGTCCTCGCCGACCTCGAGGCCACCGGCAAGGCCGAGGAGGTCCACCGCGTCGTGGCCGTGCCCGGCGTCAAGGCGACCTCGGTCGTCGTCACCGGCCTCGGGGAGGGGACCCCCCGCCGCACGACCTTCGAGCACACGGTGCTGCGCGAGGCCGCCGCCGCCGCGCTGCGCACGGTGCGCGGCAAGAAGACCGTGGCCCTCGCCCTCCCGACCCCCGACGTCGAGAGCGTCTCGGCCGTCGCCGACGGCGCCTGGGCCGGCACCTACGTCTACGACAAGGCGGCACCGCTCGGTGCCGCCCGCCGGGGTCGGGGTTCGGCCACGACGCCGTCCGCCGGACCCAAGGTCACCGTCGTCTCCGGCTCCGGGCAGGGCAAGGCCGTCAAGGACGCCGTGAGCCGGGCGGCGACGCTCGGGGCGGCCCGCGACTGGGCGCGCGACCTCGTCAACACCCCGCCGAACCTGCTCTTCCCGCAGTCGTTCGCCGACGCCGTCAAGAAGCGCTCGTCGGACTCCGCGGCGAAGATCAGCGTCTCGGTGCTCGACGAGAAGGCCCTCGCCAAGGGCGGCTTCGGCGGCATCGTCGGCGTCGGCCAGGGGTCGGTCAACCCGCCGCGGATCGTCACCATGTCGTACGCGCCGTCCGGCGCCAAGGCCTCGGTCGCGCTCGTCGGCAAGGGCATCACCTTCGACTCGGGCGGCCTCAACATCAAGCCGTCCACCGGCATGGTGACGATGAAGTGCGACATGGCGGGCGCGGCCGCGGTCGCCGCCGCGGTCCTCGCCGCGGCCGAGCTCGGCGTCCCGGTCGCCGTCACGGGCTACCTCTGCCTCGCCGAGAACATGCCGAGCGGGACGGCGCAGCGCCCGAGCGACGTCGTCGTGATGCGCGACGGCACGAGCGTCGAGATCCTCGACACCGACGCCGAGGGCCGGATGGTGCTCGGCGACGGCATCTGTCTGGCGAGCGAGAAGACGCCCGACTGGATCGTCGACATCGCGACCCTGACCGGCGCCCAGCAGGTCGCCCTCGGCAACGACATCGCCGGGGTCATGGCCAACGACGACGCCTTCCGCTCCACGGTCGTCGCCGCCGCCGAGGCCGCCGGCGAGGGGGCGTGGCCGATGCCGCTGCCCGCCGCCCTGCGGGCCAAGCTCGACACCCCGACCGCCGACATCGCGCACAAGGGCGACCGCGACGGCGGGATGCTCACCGCCGGCCTGTTCCTCCAGGAGTTCGTCGGCGAGGGCATCCCGTGGGCGCACGTCGACATCGCCGGGCCGGCGTTCAACTCGGCCACCCCCCGCGGCCGCACTCCCAAGGGCGGCACCGGGTTCGGCGTCTCCACGCTCGTCTCGCTCATCGAGCGGTACCCCGGGCGCTGACCCGCACCGCACACGCCGACGGCGGGCACCCCGGACCGGGGTGCCCGCCGTCCGTCGTCCGGGGCTCAGCCGCTCTTGCGGCGGAACATCTGCTGCCGGGCGCTGGTCTCCGGGCCGTGGGCGTGGTCGACCTTGCCGTGCTCGGACTGCTCCCCCACCTCGCCGCCACCGTGGGCCTTCTTCGCGTCGAGGGCCGCGCGGAACTTCGCCTTCACGTCCTCGTCCACCGCGGCCCGGGGCCGGTCCTTGGATGCCATCGTCACGCCTCTCCGTCGTCACTGCGGGGCCCCACGCTCGCACGTCCGGCGGTGCCGGGCCACCGATATCGTCTCAGCGCCGGTCCTGGTCGCGTTGGCGGGCGGTCCATGCCCGCATCCGCGCGGGGTAGCCGGTGAGGTTGACGTCGTAGACGGGGACGTCGAGCCCGCGGGCGACCTCGAAGGCCTGCGGCCGGGACGGGAGGGCGCGCCGCGTCCACTCGCCGTCGTGCGCGATGAGGATGACCGTCGTGGCGGTGACGTGGGTGGCCGGTTCGACGTAGGCCTCCACCCCGCGGCGGGTCCGCACGAAGTCCTCCAGGTGCGCCCGGGCGCTCGGAAGGTCGCTGCCGTCGTGCGGCGCTGCCTCCCGGCGACGGCCGCGTCTCCACCACGCCATGCGCACACGATACGCGGTGGACCCGCGTGCCACGCTCGTCCACCGCGCGGCGTGGCCTCGTGCCGCGCCGCCGGGAGTGACAGGATGCGGTGCAGCGCCGGCGCCGCCCACCCACGACGACGCCCGGCCACGGACCCGCCACCGCACGAGGGAGCAGCACCGGATGCCGGCCACCGCCGAACCCACCCACGACGTCGTCGTCCTCGGAGGAGGGAGCGGAGGCTATGCCTGCGCCCTCCGCGCCGCCGAGCTCGGCCTCACCGTCGCGCTCGTCGAGAAGGACCTGCTCGGCGGCACCTGCCTGCACCGGGGCTGCATCCCCACCAAGGCCCTGCTCCACGCCGCCGAGGTCGCCGACGCGACGCGCGAGGCAGAGCGGTTCGGGGTCCGCGCGACCTTCGACGGCATCGACCTCCCCGCGGTGACCCGCTACCGCGAGGGCGTCGTCTCCCGCCTGCACAAGGGCCTCCAGGGGCTCGTGCGCGCGCGGAAGGTCGAGTACGTCGAGGGCGCGGGCCGTCTCGAGGACGCCCGCACGGTCGCCGTCGGCGACCGACGCCTCGTCGGCCGGCACGTCGTCCTCGCCACCGGCTCCTTCGCCCGGACGCTGCCCGGCCTCGAGGTCGGCGGCCGGGTCATGACGAGCGACCAGGCCCTCGGACTCGAGGAGGTCCCGGGGCGCGTCGTCGTCCTCGGCGGCGGGGTCATCGGGGTCGAGTTCGCCTCCGTCATGCGGTCCTTCGGCGCCGAGGTCACGGTCGTCGAGGCCCTCCCCCGGCTCGTCGCGGCAGAGGACCCCGCCTCCAGCGCCGCGCTGGAACGCGCCTTCCGCAAACGCGGCATCACCGTCCGCACCGGGGCCCGGTTCGCCTCGGCCACCGACGGCGAGGACGACGTCACGGTGCGGCTCGAGGACGGCGAGGAGCTCGTCGCCGACCTGCTGCTCGTCGCCGTCGGCCGCGGCCCGGTCACCGACGGCCTCGGCTACGAGGAGGCCGGCGTGCGGCTCGACCGCGGGTTCGTCGCCACCGACGACCGGTGCCGGACCTCCGTCGACGGCGTGTGGGCCGTCGGCGACATCGTCCCGGGGCTGCAGCTGGCCCACCGCGGCTTCGCCCAGGGCATCGCCGTCGCGGAGTCGATCGCCGGGCTCGAGCCCGCCCCGCTCGTCGAGAGCAGCATCCCGCGGGTCACCTACTGCGACCCCGAGGTCGCCTCCGTCGGCCTCACCGAGGAGCAGGCCCGCGAGCTCCACGGCGAGGCGGTCGAGACCCTCGAGTACAACCTCGGGGGCAACGGCAAGAGCCAGATCCTCGGCACCCAGGGCTTCGTCAAGCTCGTGCGCGTCACCGACGGCCCGGTCGTCGGCGTCCACATGGTGGGGTCCCGGATGGGCGAGCAGGTCGGCGAGGCCCAGCTCGTCGTCGGGTGGGAGGCCCATCCCGAGGACGTCGCCGCCCACGTCCACGCCCACCCCACCCAGAACGAGGCGCTCGGGGAGGCTCACCTGGCACTGGCCGGCAAGCCGCTCCACGCGCACAACTAGAGTGATGACCGCCACCGCCCACGAAGGAGAGCACCACTGATGTCCGAACGTGTACAGATGCCCGCACTCGGCGAGTCCGTCACCGAGGGGACCGTCACGCGGTGGTTGAAGAGTGTCGGCGACGAGGTCGCGGTCGACGAGCCGCTGCTCGAGGTCTCGACCGACAAGGTCGACACCGAGATCCCCTCCCCCGTCGCCGGGACGCTCCAGGAGATCCTCGTCGAGGAGGACGACACCGTGCCGGTGGGCGCCGACCTCGCGGTCATCGGCGACGGCGCGCCGTCCGACGGTGGCGGTTCCGGCGGTGAGCAGGCGTCCTCCGACGGCGACGGGTCCGAGGACACCGAGGGCACCGAGGACACCGACTCCGGTGGCTCCGACGCCGACGGTCCGGCCGACGAGGTCGAGGACCCCGCCGACTCGGGGTCCGTCGCCGAGGCCGGCGACGAGGGCGGCCAGGAGCCGGCCCAGCCGCAGTCCGGCGACGACGCGCCGGCGGCCGAGCCCTCGGGCGACTCCGGTGGCTCCGGCGACTCCGGTGGCTCCGGTGGCTCGGGTGGTTCCGGCGGGTCCGGCGGGTCCGGCGACGGCACGACCGTGACGATGCCGGCGCTGGGCGAGTCCGTCACGGAGGGCACCATCACCCGCTGGCTGAAGTCCGAGGGTGACGAGGTCGCCGTCGACGAGCCGCTCCTCGAGGTCTCCACCGACAAGGTCGACACCGAGATCCCGTCCCCCGCGGCCGGCACCCTGACCACGATCCTCGTCCAGGAGGACGACACCGTCCCGGTCGGCGCCGACCTCGCGGTCATCGGCGGCTCCGGCGGCGGCGGGTCCTCGACCCCGGCCGAGCAGCCGGCGGCGGAGGAGAAGCAGCCCGAGCCGGAGCCCGAGAAGGAGCCGGAGCAGCGCACCGAGCCCGCCGACGAGCAGCCGGAGCCCCCGAAGGAGGAGGCGGCCCCCGCGCAGGAGGCGCCCCCGCAGCAGACCCCCGACGCGGCCGCCGCCTCGGCCGACGACGCCCCCGCGGCGTCCGGCTCCGGCGACTCGGGCGACTCCGGCTCCTCGGAGTCCGACGCGAGCGCCTACGTCACGCCGCTCGTCCGCAAGCTCGCCGCCGACCACGGGATCGACCTCGCGTCGATCACCGGCAGCGGCATCGGCGGGCGGATCCGCAAGCAGGACGTGCTCGCCGCGGCCGAGGCCAAGAAGGCCCCGGAGCCCGAGCCCCAGCAGCCGCAGGCACCGGCTGCCGCCGCGTCGGCCCCGGCCGCGTCGTCGGCACCGGGCACCGTCGCCCCGGTCGACACGAGCAAGCGCGGCACGACCCAGCCGATGTCGCGGCTGCGCAAGACGATCGCCCGTCGGATGGTCGAGTCCCTCCAGGTCTCGGCACAGCTGACGACGGTCATCGAGGTCGACGTCACCCGCATCTCGCGCCTGCGCGACCGGGCCAAGGCCGACTTCGCGAAGCGGGAGGGCACCAAGCTCAGCTACCTGCCGTTCTTCGCGCTCGCCGCCGTCGAGGCGCTCAAGGCGCACCCGATGGTCAACGCGAGCATCGAGGACGACCAGGTGACCTACCACGGGTCCGAGAACCTCGGCATGGCCGTCGACACGGAGAAGGGGCTCATCGTCCCCGTCCTCAAGAACGCCGGCGACCTCAACATCGCCGGCCTGGCCCGGGGCATCGCCGACGTCGCGGAGCGCACGCGGAGCAACAAGATCATGCCCGACGACCTCGCCGGCGGGACCTTCACGATCACCAACACCGGGTCCCGGGGTGCGCTGTTCGACACCCCGATCATCAACCAGCCGCAGGTCGGGATCCTCGGCACCGGTGCGGTCGTGCGTCGCCCGGTCGTCGTCAACGGCGAGGACGGCGGCGAGACCATCGCGATCCGCTCGATGGTCTACCTGGCGCTCTCCTACGACCACCGGATCGTCGACGGCGCGGACGCCGCCCGCTTCCTGTCGACGATGAAGCAGCGGCTCGAGGAAGGCGCGTTCGAGGCCGACCTCGGCCTCTGACGACCACCCCGTGCCCCGCATCGCCGTCACCGGGTCCTCCGGGCTGATCGGCACCGCCCTCGTCGCCGCGCTCCGTGAGCGCGGCGACGAGGTGGTGCGGTTCGTCCGGCGGGCGCCGTCGGCCGCGGACGAGGTCCGCTGGGACCCCGCGAGCCGCACCGTGGACCCCCGGACCCTCGACGGCGTCGACGGCGTGGTGCACCTCGCCGGGGCGGGCGTCGGTGACCGGCGCTGGACACCCTCGTACAAGCACGAGATCCTCGCGTCGCGCACCGACGGCACGACCGCCGTCGCGTCCGCGGTGGCCGGCGCCGACCACCCGGTGCGGCTGGTCTCCGGGTCGGCGGTCGGCGTCTACGGCGACCGTGGCGACGAGGAGCTCACCGAGGCCAACCCCGCAGGCACCGGCTTCCTCGCCGACGTCGTCCTCGCGTGGGAGGCCTCGGCGGCACCGGCGGTCGAGGCGGGGGCCTCCGTGGCCTTCGCCCGGACCGGCATCGTCATGTCCCCCGACGGTGGGGCGATGCAGCCGCTGCTGCGCCTGGGCCGCCTCGGCCTCGGGGGCCCGCTCGGCTGGGGGCGGCAGTTCTGGCCGTGGATCACCCTCGTCGACGAGGTCGGAGCGCTGCTGCACCTGCTCGACCACCCCGAGGTGACCGGCCCGGTCAACGTCGTGGGGCCCGCTCCGGCGCGCCAGAAGGACATCGCCGCGGCCCTCGGCCGGGCGCTGCACCGCCCGGCGCTGCTCCCAGCGCCCTCCCCCGCCCTGCGCCTCGTCGTCGGGGAGTTCGCGGGCGAGATCCTCGGCAGCCAGCGCATCGTCGGGGACGTCCTCCGGGAGAGCGGCTACACGTACGTCCACGGCGACCTCGACACCGCCGTGCGCTGGCTCGTCGGCTGACCGCCGCCTCGTTCCCCCTCACCCCGGACGGATCTCGCGGACCCGCCATCCCCGCGGCGTCCGCACCAGCTCGACGACCACCTCGTCACCGGTGACGGCGGGGGTCGCGGCCGCCGCACCCGTGACCCGGTAGGCGCTCGTGCCGATCCGCGCCCGCAGGACCGCGACCCGCCCGTCGGCACTGACGGTGTGCACGTCGGCCACGTCGTAGCCGATCCCCTCGTACCGCACCCCCGCCGACCGCAGCTGCTGCACCGCCGCGGCGTCGCGCGCCTCCAGCGTGCCCCCCGGGGCGTCGGCGGCCGCGAGGTGCCGCGGGTCCGCCTCCCGGTACGCGCGGGCCCTGGCGTCCGCGAGCACCGTGAGGAGGCGCACCGGGGCCGTCCCGGGCGCCGCCGGGTCGAGGCGGGGGTCGGCGGGCGGCGCGACGGACGTGGCGACGGGTGGGGCCGCGGGACTGGTCGCGGCCGGGCTGCCCGCCGTGGTCTGCGACGGCGCCGCCACGGCCCGGGCCGGCTCGTCCCGCAGGGCCGCCGACACCATCGCCGCCACGACGGCGAGGAGGACGACGCCCCCCACGAGACCCACGGCCGCACGGCTCGAGCGCCCACCCGGCCGGCGCGAGGCCCGCGTCCGGGGGCGGTGCCGCCCCACCGGGGGCCGTGCCACGGCCCCGCCCGCCGTGGGGGGCCGTCCGGCCGCCGCCCGCAGCCGGTAGGTGACGGCACTGACGTCGTCGGACCCGGTGACGAGGTGCAGGGGCTCGGGCTCCGCGGCCCCGAAGAGCAGCCACCCCAGCTCGTCGGCGGAGGGGCGCGCGTCGGCGCGGGGGTCGACGGCCGCCTCGACCGCCTCGACGAGGGCCTGCGACCCCGCACCCGCCCGGCACACCTCGGTCAGGGAGGGCCTCAGCCCCGGCGCCCCCGCCATCTCCCCGGCGAGGCAGAGCCAGCCGAGGGCACCGAGCGCGTAGACGTCGGACGCCGGTGACGGGTCGGCGCCGAGCAGCACCTCGGGCGCGATGTGCCCCGGGGTGCCCCACACGGCGGCAGCTGCCTCGCCGAGCACCCGGCCCAGGCCGAGGTCGGCCAGGACGGGCCGGCCCTCGAGGTCGAGGAGGACGTTGCCCGCGGAGACGTCCCCGTGGACGACGCCCGCGGCGTGCAGCCGCCCCAGCGCGCCGGCGAGCGGCGCGAGGACGGTGACCACCTCACCGGGCGAGAGGTGGCCGCGGGCCCGGACCAGGGCCGCGAGGCTCCCCCCGCGCAGGAGCGGCATGACGAGGGCGAGCCGCCCGTCGGCCAGCGGGATGCACGACTCCACCGCGAGGAGGTGCTCGGCCGCGACGCGCGAGGAGACCGCGGCCTCGCGCAGCGCCGCCTCGGCCGCCTCCGCGTCGCCGCCGGCGACCTTGACCGCGACCCGGCGCCCCTGCGCGAGCAGGACGCCCTCCCACACCTCGCTCGCGCCGCCCCGGCCGAGGAGGGCCCCGAGCTCGACCCCGGGGACCTCCGGGGCGCTGGTCGTCTCCATGCCCCCACCGTGCCCGAGGGCGGCCCGGCCGCCGCCGGGTTTTCCACAGGCCCGTCGTAGGCTGACGCGGATGACGACCGACCACCCCACGATCCTCGCCACCTCCGGCGGCTACCGCCCCGGCGTCCGCACCCGGTTCGAGTTCGACGCCCTCGTCCACCACGCCGTCGAGCTCTCCGGGGCCCACGGCCGACGCCCCCGCGTCACCTTCGTCGGCACCGCGTCGGGCGACCCGCGCTGGTTCTCCTACGAGGCCCGGGAGGCCGGGCGGGTCGCCGGGTTCGACGTCACCGTCCTCGACCTCTTCCCGATGCCGAACCTCGACGACGTCCCGGGCCATCTGCTCGGGCAGGACGTGGTCTGGGTGAACGGCGGCTCGGTCGCCAACCTCCTCGCCGTCTGGGACGTCCACGACCTGCGCCCGGCGATGCGGGCCGCGTGGGAGGCCGGGGTCGTGCTCTCGGGCGTCTCCGCGGGGTCCATCTGCTGGTACCTCGGCGGCACCACCGACTCGTTCGGGCCCGAGCTGCGGGCCGTCACGAACGGCCTCGGTCTCCTCCCGTACGCCAGCGGGGTCCACTACGACTCCGAGCCACGCCGCCGCCCGCTCGTCCACGAGCTCGTCGGGAACGGGACGCTGCCGGAGACGCACTGCACCGACGACGGGGTCGGTCTGGTCTACCGCGGGACCGGGCTCGTCGAGGCGGTCGGTGAACAGGACGGCAAGGGGGCCTACGTCGTGACCCGGGACGGCGCCGGGGTGCGCGAGGAGCGGCTCGAGCCACGCCGCCTCCCCACGCCCTGACGGGTCAGCGCCCCGGGCCCTCCACCCGGACCACCCGCTGCTCGCGGGCCGAGACCCGGGCGGCGTCGATGACCGCGAGGGTGTGCACGGCATCCCACGGGTCGACGGGCATCGCTGCCTGCGGCGCGGGCCCCGCCAGGGCCCGCGCCACCCCCCGGTACAGGTCGGCCTGGCTGCTCGTGACGCGGACCACGGCCTCCCGCTCCTGCCCTCGGTACACCCAGCCGCTGTGCGCGGCATCGGCGTCGGCCTGGCCCGACCACAGGTGGGGCTCACCCTCGAAGTCGGCGAGGACGTAGGCGCCCTCGGTGCCGAGGAGCCGGACCCGTGGGCCCGGGGCGGCCGCCACCGAGGAGGCACCGAGGTGGGACTCCACGCCGCCGACGTGCCGGCACAGGAGGAAGGCGTCGTCCTCGGCGACGGTCGTGCGGGCGGCCAGGGTGGCGACGACGGACTCGACGGGTCCGAACAGCTGCACCGCGGCGTCGACGAGGTGGCTGTGCAGGTCGAGGAGCAGGCCGCCGCCCTCGGCCGCCGGGAGGTTCTCGCGCCAACGGTCCTTGGGGACCGGCCGCCACCGCTCCCAGCGCATCTCGTAGCGGAACGGATCGCCCACGAGGCCGTCGGCGACGACCCGCGCCACCGTGGCCTGCTCCGGGTCGTAGCGGCGGTTCTGGAAGACGGTGAGCGGCACCCCGGCCCGTTCGGCGTACCGGACGACCTCGGCCGCCGACGGTGCGTCCACGGCGAGCGGCTTGTCGACGACACAGGGCCGCCCGGCGTCGACGACCGCCCGCACCTGCTCGGCGTGCCCGCCGGTCGGGGTCGCGAGCACGACGACGTCGACGTCGGGGACGGCGAGGAGCTCGGCGAGCCCGGGCACGACCCGGACCCCGGGCAGGTCCGCGCGGGCAGCGGCCGCGCGTTCCGGGCTGGCGGTCGACACCGCGGCGACCTCGAGGCCGGCCTCGAGGAGCCGCGGCGCGTGGATGTCGCGCCCGGCGAACCCGTACCCGGCGATGGCGGCGCGTGTCATGCGCGTCAGCCTAGGACGCGGTGCCCACCTCGGCCTCGGCGTCGTCCGCCGGCGGGTGCGCCCCCGCCGCGTGGTGCCCCGGCCCGGAGTGGCCGCCGTCGGCGACGAGCCGTGCGGGCCACCAGACCCTCGGCCCCAGGTCGTGCGCGAGCGCGGGCACGAGCAGGGAGCGGACGATGAAGGTGTCGAGGAGGACGCCGAACCCGACGATGAAGGCGATCTGGACGAGGAAGGTGATCGGCAGCACGGCGAGCGCGGAGAAGGTCGCGGCGAGGACGATGCCGGCGCTCGTGATCACCCCGCCGGTCACGGCGAGCCCCACGAGCACGCCGGTGCGTGTCCCGCGGACCAACGACTCCTCCCGGACCCGGGTCATGAGGAAGATCGAGTAGTCGATGCCGAGGGCGACGAGGAAGACGAAGCCGTAGAGCGGGATCGCGGGGTCACCCCCGGAGAAGCCGAGGACGTGGTCGAAGACCAGGGCCGAGATCCCGATCGTCGCACCGAAGGACACGACGTTCGCGACGACGAGGACGAGCGGCGCGAGGAGGGACCGGAGCAGCAGCGCGAGCACGAAGAAGATCACGACGAGGATCGTCGGCACGATGACCAAGAGGTCGCGGGAGCTCGCGTCGAGGACGTCGAGGTTCGTCGCCGCGGCGCCACCGACGAGCGCGTCGGGGCTCACGGCGTCGAGGTCGGCGCGCAGCCGGCGCACGGTGTCCTCGGCCCCCTGGCTGTCGGCGGCGTCGCGGGTCGTGGCCTGGAGCAGGACCGTGCCGTCGACGACCTTCGGCGGGACGGGGTCCGCGCCCGGCTGCGGCGGGACGAGCCCGAGGTAGGCGCTCTCGATGCCCGGGTCCCGGGTCACGAGGTCGAGCGCCGCCTGGGACTCGGCCTCGGGGACGACGACCTGGAGCGGCTGGGCCGCGCCCGCCGCGAAGTGCTCGGAGATGATCTTCTGCGCGGTGATCGAGTCGACGTCGGTGAGGAAGGTCTCCTCGATCGTCGCGCCGCTCGCCTTGAAGGTCGGGACGAACGCCGCGGCCGCGAGCAGCCCGACGAGGGTGAGCGCCCAGGTCCGGCGGGGGTGGGTTCCGACGAGGTTCGCGACGCGGCCCCAGATGCCCGTCGTGGAGCCCACGACGTCCTCGGCGTGCTGGTGGTCGATCTTCGGCGCGAACGGCCAGAAGACCTTGCGCCCGAAGAGCAGCAGCACGGCGGGGAGGAAGGTCAGCGAGGCCAGCAGGGCACCGGCGATGCCGAGGGCACCGACCGGACCGAGGCCCGAGGTGCTCTGGAGCTCGGCGAGCAGCAGGCAGAGCAGGCCGAGGATGACCGTCGCGGCCGACGCGCCGACCGGCTCGACCGCGCCGCGCCAGGCCTGCTTGAGCGCCACCCACGAGCTCGCCTCGTCGTGCAGCGCCTCCTTGAAGCGGCTGACGAGCAGCAGGGCGTAGTCGGTCGCGGCACCGACGACGAGGATGAAGAGGATGCCCTGTGACTGGCCCGAGAGCGTGATGACGCCGTTGCTCGCCAGCTGGTAGACGACGAGCGAGGCCGCCGACAGGCCGAAGACCGCGCTGAGCAGCACGGCGAACGGGAGGATCGGGCTGCGGTAGACGATGAGCAGGATGACGAGGACGACGAGGAGCGCGACGCCGAGGAGGATGCCGTCGATGCCGGCGAAGGCGGCCGAGAAGTCGGCGATGAGGCCGCCCGGCCCCCCGACGTAGGCCGTGAGGCCCGCCGGGGCGAGCGTGCGGTCGATCGCCTCCCGGAGGGCGGCCGCGCCCTCGGCGAGGGCGGTGGTGTCGCCGGCCGCCTCGGTCCCCGTGGCCCCGTCGAGCGGCACCGAGACGAGGGCCGCCTGGCCGTCCTGGGCCGGGACCGGGGTGATCGGCCGCCCCTGGACGAGGTAGTCGCCCAAGGTCTTCCCGCTGCCGAGCGCGGTGAGCGGAAGGTCGGGGACCCCGTCGGCGAACTGCTGGAGGGCGGCGAGGTCGTCGGCGGAGAGGGCTCCCCCGTCGGTCCTCTCGACCACCACGAGGTAGGGCAGCTCGGTGCTGTCGCTGAAGCGCGCCACGGCCTCGCCGACGAGGGTGGACTCGGCGTTCTGCGGGAGGAACGTCGCGTTGTCGTTGGACTGGACGCCCGAGAGCTTCCCCTGGGCCGCGCCCCCGAGCCCCCCGACGACGAGCCACGCGAGGAGGACGAGGACCGCGCCCAGCAGCACCTTCCGGGGACGGCGGGCCGCGTCGGGGGTCCGGGTGGTCCTCGTGTCGGGGTCCTGCGGCGCCGCGCTCATGGACCCAGCCTAGGGACCTCGCGGCAGGGGCCGGCACCACCTTCGACGTCGGAGCGGGACTACCGTGGGCGCCATGCGCTTCGTGCACCTCGGTTTCTCCCCCGACCTCGTCGACTACGAGGAGGGCTGGGCGGCCCAGCGCGAGGTGCACGCCCAGGTCGTCGACGGCACGCTCGAGGCCACCACGATCCTCCTCGAGCACGCTGCCGTGTACACCGCCGGCAAGCGCACCGAGCCGCACGAGCGCCCGCTCGACGGCACCCCGGTCATCGACGTCGACCGCGGCGGCAAGATCACCTGGCACGGCCCGGGGCAGCTCGTCGGGTACCCCATCCTGCGCCTGCCCGAGGTCCCCATCGACGTCGTCGCGCACGTCCGGCGGCTCGAGGAGGTCATGATGCGCGTGACCCGCGAGTTCGGCGTCGAGACGGTGCGGGTCGACGGGCGCAGCGGCGTGTGGGTGCTCGCCGACGACCGGGGCCCCGACCGCAAGCTCGGGGCCATCGGCGTCCGGGTCAGCCGGCGGGTGACGATGCACGGCTTCGCGCTCAACTGCGACGCCGACCTCGGCTGGGCCGACGCGATCATCCCGTGCGGCATCGCCGACGCGGGGGTCTCGACGATCTCGCGGGAGGCGGGGCGCACCGTCACCGTCCAGGACGTGCTGCCCTACGCCGAGAAGCACCTCGCCGACGTCCTCGGCTGAGCCCGCGCCTGCGTCCCGTCGCCGCCGGAGCGTAGGCTGGCCGGCGTGACTGTCGCACCCGAGGGACGCCGGATGCTCCGGGTCGAGGCGCGCAACGCCGAGACCCCGATCGAGCGCAAGCCGGAGTGGATCCGCACCACGGCCCGGATGGGGCCGGAGTACACCCAGATCCACTCGATGGTGAAGGGCCAGGGCCTGCACACCGTCTGCCAGGAGGCGGGGTGCCCCAACATCTTCGAGTGCTGGGAGGACCGCGAGGCCACCTTCCTCATCGGGGGCGACACCTGCACCCGGCGGTGCGACTTCTGTGACATCGCCACCGGCCGCCCGCAGCCGCTCGACCTCGACGAGCCGCGCAAGGTCGCCGAGTCGGTCCGCGCCATGGAGCTGCGCTACGCCACCGTCACCGGCGTGGCCCGCGACGACCGCCCCGACGGCGCCGCCGGCCTCTACGCCGAGACGATCCGGCAGATCCACGCGCTCAACCCGAACACCGGGGTCGAGATCCTCCCGCCCGACTTCGGCGCCAGGCCCGAGCTGGTCCAGCAGGTCTTCGACGCGCGCCCCGAGGTCTTCGCGCACAACCTCGAGACGGTGCCGCGCATCTTCCGGCGCATCCGTCCGGCGTTCACGTACGAGAAGTCCCTCGCCGTCCTCTCGATGGCGCGCGAGGCCGGGCTCGTCACCAAGTCCAACCTCATCCTCGGGATGGGCGAGGAGGACCACGAGGTCGAGGAGGCCATCCGCGACCTCCACGAGGCCGGCTGCGACATCCTCACGATCACGCAGTACCTGCGCCCCTCCCCCATGCACCACCCGATCGACCGCTGGGTGAAGCCGGAGGAGTTCGTCCACTGGAGCGAGGTCGCGCAGGACACCGGGTTCAAGGGCGTCATGGCCGGCCCGCTCGTCCGCAGCTCCTACCGCGCCGGTCGGCTCTGGGCCACCGCGATGCGCCGCTGGGGCCGTCCGGTCCCCGAGCACCTGTCCCACCTGGCCGAGGCGGCGAACGACCCCGCCCGCCAGGAGGCGGCGTCGTTGGTGGCCCGGGCGCAGCGACCCGTATCCTGAGGGACGCCCCCGCGACCCCGAGGGGCCCCGCACCCCCCCGACCAGGAGCAGCGCCGCCCGTGTCCGAGACACCCGAGAAGAAGCAGGGCCGGATCGCCGAGATCCGCCAGGCCTACCGCGCCATCAAGTCGCTCGACCCGAAGCTCGGGTGGTGGATGCTCGGCTCGGCGCTGGCAGCGGCCGCGGTCATCATCGCCATCGGTGCCGTGGTCGGCGGTGGCTGGCTCATCTACGCGGCCATCGTCGCGATCCCGTCCGCCGCGCTCGCCGCGACCGTCGTCATGAACCGCCGCGGCAACTCGGCGATGTACAAGGCGCTCGACGGTCAGGTCGGCGCGGCCGGTGCCGCACTCTCCGGGATGGGCAAGCGCGGCTGGTACACCGCACAGGAGCCCGTGGCGATGGAGGGTGCCCGCGGCACCCGCGCCCAGGACCTCGCGGGCGCCGCGATGGTCTTCCGCGCCCTCGGGCGCCCGGGCGTCGTCCTCATCGGCGAGGGCCCGGCGGGCAAGGTCACCAAGCTCCTCAAGCAGGAGGAGAAGAAGGTCTCCCGCGTCGCCCCCGGCGTCCCGGTGCACCTCTGGACCCTCGGCGACGGCGACGACCAGGTGCCGGTGCGCAAGCTCTCCGGCAGGCTGACCCGGATGAAGCCGGTGCTCACGAAGGCCGAGGTGTCGGTCGTCAACAAGCGGCTCACCTCCCTCGGCGGCCTCAAGCCCCCGATCCCCAAGGGCGTCGACCCGACCCGCGCGCGGATGGACCGCCGGGCGATGCGGGGCAAGTGACCCCGGCACGACGTGCCACGGCCCCCGTCCGGTGCGGACGGGGGCCGTGGCGTCTGTCGCGGCAGGGCGCCTCGGCGCTCAGGCGCGTCGCGGTGCCAGCCGGGTCAGCGCGAACCCGAGCAGCATCTGGGTGAGCCCGAGACCCATCGCCATGAGGCTGACGCCGAAGGCGAGGACCGAGGTGAACAGGGAGGCCCGCAGGAACGAGCCGTTCATGACGGTGGCGCGGACCGGGTCCTCACGGTCGAGCTGGGCGTAGGTCTTGCCGCCCGAGGCCTCGAGGGCGTGGTGGTTGATGATGTCGGCCTCCGCGTAGGCGGTGAGGGGTCCGTTGACGTCGGCTCCGGCGAACCACCGGGCGTCCTCGGCGACGGTGATGTTCTCGTTCGAGAGCTGCCCCTGGACGATGACCCAGGTCGTGCCTCCGCCGACGAGCATCACCGCTCCGACGATGGCGACGAGCCAGCCGACGACGCGGACGAAGCGGCCGTGGGTGCCCGGCCGGTCCGGGCTGGTGGTAGCGGGTGTCGTGGTGCTGGTGGTCATGACGAGTGCTCCTACCTGGTACTCCCCGGGGTGGTCCGGGCTGGCGCCATTCTCCTACGTTCTGTAGTAGATGTGCCAGCGCCGGTGGCTGTCTCCTGCGTCACGTCGGGGTCAGCCCCGCGAGGCGCGGGCGCGCGAGGCGCCGACACGCGAGGCGCCGACGCGGACGATGCGCGTGCCGGCCGCGAGGTCGTGCAGGCCACGCCCGTCGCCGGCCGAGAAGACCGCCGGGAGCACGAGGCAGACGAGGGCCGAGCGGAGCACCACCTGCAGCGGGAAGGGCCCGGGGCGCACCTGCCAGACCTGCAGCCCGAGCAGCCGGTGCCCCACCGTCGACCCGGCGAGCGAGACGAGGGCGACGTTGAGGACGAAGAAGACACCGAGGACGGCCCAGGAGCTTCTCGGCGCCCCGAGGAACATCGGCGGCTGCTTGCCCTGCTCGAGGACCAGGTCGAACGGCAGGAGGTTGAACGTGATGAGCGCGCTGAGCACCCAGTCGATGACGAAGGCGCCGAGGCGGCGCAGGAGGGAGGCGTTCGGCGGGTTCACGGAGGCGCCATCCGCCGGCGGGGTCGTCGACACCTCGCCAGCCTAGGTCGCGGCCGGCGCGACGATCCACTGCCTCACCCGCAGACACCTGGCCGTCGCACGGAGCCCCCCACGGCCGCGTCTCACCCGGGTCCACGCCTCGGGCGTCCCGTCCCACCCGTTGATACGGTGGCATGCGTTACGTCGGCGAAACATCCGGGTCACGGTCGGGAAACCGGGCCGCCCTAGCGTCGTCGGCAACGCCATCAGGGCTGGCTCCCATAGCCCCTGCACCGAACCAGGAGGTTCAACACAGTGTTCAGCTCCGCTGACGAGGTCCTCGCCTTCATCGAGTCCGAGGACATCAAGTTCGTCGACATCCGGTTCTGCGACCTTCCCGGCGTCATGCAGCACTTCAACGTGCCGGCGCAGACGGTCGACAAGGACTTCTTCATCAACGGCCAGATGTTCGACGGATCCTCGATCCGCGGCTTCCAGGCCATCCACGAGTCCGACATGAAGCTCATCCCGGACCCGGCGACGGCCTACGTCGACCCCTTCCGGGTCGAGAAGACGCTGATCATGAACTTCAGCATCGTCGACCCCTTCACCGGTGAGCCCTACAGCCGCGACCCGCGCAACATCGCCGCGAAGGCCGAGGCCTACCTCGAGTCGACCGGCATCGCCGACACCGCGTACTTCGGCGCCGAGGCCGAGTTCTACGTCTTCGACGACGTGCGCTTCGAGACCAAGGCCAACGCGAGCTACTACTACATCGACTCCGTCGAAGCCGCCTGGAACACCGGGCGCGCCGAGGAGGGTGGCAACCGCGGCTACAAGACGCGCTACAAGGGCGGGTACTTCCCCGTGCCGCCGGTCGACCACTTCGCCGACACCCGCGACAAGATCTGCCTCAACCTCGCCAAGGTCGGCATCCAGGTCGAGCGCAGCCACCACGAGGTGGGCACGGCCGGTCAGCAGGAGATCAACTACCGCTTCACCACGCTGCTGGGCTCCGGCGACGACATGATGAAGTTCAAGTACGTCGTCAAGAACACGGTGTGGGAGGAGGGCAAGACCGCCACCTTCATGCCGAAGCCGATCTTCGGCGACAACGGCTCGGGCATGCACACCCACCAGTCGCTGTGGAAGAACGGCGAACCGCTCTTCTACGACGAGCGCGGCTACGGCGGCCTCTCGGACCTCGCCCGCTGGTACATCGGCGGCCTCCTCAGGCACGCCCCGGCGCTGCTCGCCTTCACGAACCCGACGGTGAACAGCTACCACCGCCTCGTTCCCGGGTACGAGGCGCCCGTCAACCTCGTGTACTCGGCCCGCAACCGCTCCGCCTGCGTGCGCATCCCGATCGCCGGCGACAGCCCGAAGGCCAAGCGCATCGAGTTCCGCATCCCGGACCCCTCGTCCAACCCGTACCTGTGCTTCGCGGCCCAGCTCATGGCGGGCCTCGACGGCATCAAGAACCGCATCGAGCCCCCGGAGCCGGTCGACAAGGACCTCTACGAGCTCCCCCCGGAGGAGCACGACGCCATCGAGCAGGTGCCCGGCTCCCTGCCGGCCGTCCTCGACGCGCTCGAGGCCGACCACGAGTTCCTCCTCGAGGGCGACGTCTTCACCGAGGACCTCATCGCCACCTGGATCGAGTTCAAGCGCAAGAACGAGGTGGACCCGATCCGGTTCCGCCCGCACCCGCACGAGTTCGAGATGTACTTCGACATCTGATCGGCCGGGGCCGTACCGGCCCTGACCTGCAGCACCGCGACGCCCTCGCCGGCGGTTCCCGCACGGGACCCCGGCGGGGGCGTCGCCGTCGTCCCAGCCGGCCGGGTGCGGGTGGGCCGAGCACCGGGACCGGTAAGAGCTGGCTGAGAGGGGTCGGATGACGGCACGCGATCGCCGACGCACCAGGGCGCCGCAGGCCTCCGATCGGGCGTAGCCTCCGGGCCGTCCCACACCCCAACGGACCAGGAGGAACCCGGATGCGCCGACTCACCCCCACCGTGCTCGCGGCAGCCGTCGCGACGCTCGGCCTCGCCGCAGCCCCCGCACTCGCCACCGGCGACGGTGGCCGGAGCGGAGAGCACCGCCCCGACGACCGCGCCCACGGCACCTTCGACCACCTGTACGTGATCATGCTCGAGAACCACTCGCAGTCGAGTGTCATCGGCGACGCCAACGCCCCGTACCTCAACTCGCTGGCCGACCACTACGCCACGGCGACGAACTACTACGGAGTGACCCACCCGTCGATGCCGAACTACATCGCCACCGTCGCCGGCGACACCTTCGGCATCCAGGACGACGAGGACGAGAACGTCGTCAACCTCGACCGGCCCAACCTCGCCCAGCAGCTGACCAGCGCCGGGATCCGGTGGGGGGCCTACATGGAGGACCTGCCCGCCAACCCGCTCGACAGGTACTGGCCCAACGACTCCACGAAGCTCTACGCCAAGAAGCACAACCCGTTCGTGCTCTTCGACAGCGTGAAGAACAGCCCGTCCGAGATGGCCAAGGTGAAGGACTACTCCGCCCTCAAGAGCGACCTGAACGGGTCGTCCGCACCGCGGTTCGTCTGGATCTCGCCGAACCAGTGCAACGACATGCACGGCGGCGTCTACACCGCGGTCGACGGTCACCCCGAGACCCCCTGCCCCTACGGGTCGACGAAGGACGACGCCAACGACGCCTCCCTCAAGCAGAAGGCCGACGCCTTCGTCAAGGGTGCCGTGACGACGATCATGCACAGCAGGGCGTGGACCAAGAAGTCCGCCATCGTCATCGTCACCGACGAGAACGACTACACCGGCACCGAGGAGACCGGCGGCTGGGAGTCGGCCGACGGGTGCTGCGGCAGCCCGTACGTGGCCGCGCACGACCCGCGCATCTCGGCAGCCTGGCCGGGCGGCACCTACGGCGGTGGGAAGATCCCCGCGATCGTCGTCACCGGCCGCGGCCCGCACCACGTCGTCGACAGCACGCCGTACAACCACTACTCGCTGCTCACCACCATCGAGAAGAACTGGGGCCTGGACTACCTCGGCCACGCCGGCAAGACCGGCGAGGGCGTGGTTCCCATGGACAGGATGTTCGGCCGGGAGCGATGACCTGACCCACGCGATGACGCCCGGCGGTCCGGTGCTGCACCGGACCGCCGGGCTCCGCCGTCAGCGCGGCCGGACGGTGAGGCTCTGGGCGAGCGTCCCCAGCGGACCGGCGGCGTCGTGCAGGCGACTGCTCGTCAGCCCGATCCCGTTGTCCCCGAACGTCACCGACGTGTCGATGCCGAGCCACTCCCCCACCGGCACCCGGAGCAGGTGCGCCGTGAGGTCGACGTTCGGGAAGTGCACGTCCGCGGGATCGGCGCGCACGGTCATCCCGTTCGCGATGTCGAGGAGTCCCGCGATGCGGGCCGTCGGCGACACCGCCTCGTCCGCGACCAGCGGCACGTCGGTACGCACCCAGAACCAGCCGCGACCCGGCTCCTCGAGGTGCCGCCGCAGCTCGACGGACCGGATGAAGCCGCCGGGCCAGACCTCGCTGGGGGTCCATGCCGGGAGGTCGCGGGGCGCGGGGATCGACGGCAGCGCGGTGCCGGCGACCTCCTCCGTGGGGCGCGGCTCGAGCAGCCACGCGCGCACCGTGACGACCGTCCGCCCGCCGTACGTCATCGACGCCTCGACGAGCTCGATGGTCCGACCCGGCCGCAGCACCCGCACGGTGGTCCCCACCTCGGCGACCGGCACCGTGCCGAGGATGTCGTAGGAGAGCCGGCTGACCACGAGCGGCTCGTCGCGGCGTGCGGCGTGGTCGCGCTCGACGACGTGGGCGAGCAGGCCGAGCGCCGGTGCGATGTGCTGCTCGTCCTCGCGCCACGCCCCACCGGTCTGCTCGCTCGCGCGGAAACGGGCCTCGTCGAGGCGGTCGAAGTACGCCACGGGACTCCTCTCGTCACGGTCGCCACGACCCTACGCACCGGCTGCACCACGACGGGCCCCGGTGTGCTGGAGTGGGCTCGCACGACCGCCCGCCCGTCCCCTCCCAAGGAGCGCCCCATGCGCGGCACCATCATCCACGGCACCCGCGACGTCCGGCTCGAGGAGCGTCCCGACGCCGCGGTCCTCGAGCCGACGGACGCCGTCGTGCGGACCGTCGCCGCCTGCGTGTGCGGCTCGGACCTCTGGCGCTACCGGGGCATCCAGGAGGTCACCCGGCCCACGCCCATCGGGCACGAGTACGTCGGGGTCGTCGAGTCCGTGGGGGCCGACGTCACCACCGTGCGCCCCGGGCAGTTCGTCGTCGGCGGGTTCCTCACGAGCGACAACACCTGCCCGGTGTGCCGCGCCGGCGCCCACGCCAACTGCCAGAACGGCACGGGCTACGACGGCTGCCAGGCGGAGCTGATCCGCGTCCAGAACGCCGACGGCACCCTCGTCGCGACGCCCGAGATGCCGGCGGACGACCTCGTTCCGGGCCTGCTGTCGCTCTCCGACGTCCTGTGCACCGGATGGCACGCGGCCGTGTGCGCCGACGTCGGCCCGGGGAGCACGGTCGTCGTCGTGGGCGACGGCGCCGTCGGCCTCTGCGGTGTCCTCGCGGCCGTCGAGCTCGGCGCGGAGCGGGTCATCGCGATGAGCCGGCACGCCGACCGCCAGGCGATCGCCGAGGAGTTCGGCGCCTCGGACATCGTCGCCGAGCGCGGGGACGAGGGCGTCGAGCGCGTCATGGAGCTCACCGGGGGCGTCGGCGCCGACGCCGTCCTGGAGTGCGTCGGAACGCAGGACTCGGTCGTCCAGGCGCTGCGGTCGACCCGACCGGGAGGCATGGTCGGGTGGGTCGGCGTCCCCCATGTCACCGACATCCCGCAGGCGCACATGTTCTGGCGCAACGTGGGGCTGCGCGGCGGTCCCGCGCCGGTGCGCGCCCACCTCCCCGACCTCATGGCGCGGGTCTGGGACCGGAGCATCGACCCCGGTCGCGTCTTCGACCTCACCCTCCCCCTCGAGGACGTCGCCGAGGCCTACGCGGCGATGGACGAGCGGCGCGCCACGAAGGTGATGCTCACGCCCTGAGCGGACCAGGCGTACGAACTTGACCTGAGCGGGGAACACGTCGCAAACTTGAGTCGTTGTCACTCATGCACACATCCCCGGGCGGAGACCCCGCCCCCGCACCACGGAGGACATGAACCATGGCCACGACCTTCGACCCGTTCCGCGACCTCGACCGCATGCTCGCCGGCACGCTGCGCACCCCGGCGTCGACGGCGATGCCGATGGACCTCTACCGCACCGGCGAGACGTTCGTCGCGAAGGTGGACCTCCCCGGGGTCGACCCGAGCAGCATCGACGTCGACGTCGAGGACCGCACCCTGACGATCCGCGCCGAGCGCCGGGAGCAGTCCGAGAACGACGTCCAGTGGCTCTCGCACGAGCGCCCGGCGGGTACCTTCGCCCGCCAGCTCACCCTGGGCCACGGCGTCGCCCCCGACCGCATCGAGGCGGACTACGCCGACGGCGTCCTCACGCTGACCATCCCGGTCGCCGAGGAGGCCAAGCCGCGCAAGATCTCGATCAGCCACACCGGCGGCCAGAAGGTCATCTCCGGCGAGGCGAACGACACCAGGAGCGAGTCCGTCAGCGCCTGACTCCCGCTCCCCTCCGGACGGCGCCGCACCCCGCAGGGTGCGGCGCCGTTGCGCACCCTGCGGGGATGCACGGGGTATCTGGCGCTGTGGTGGCGGTGGCCTCGCCACCCAGCTCGTGGACGAGCTCGACGAGCTGCACCTCAAGGTCAACCCCGGGCCTTCCCGTGGCGCCTCGACGCGCTGACGCCACTCCCGCACGGGGTCGTGCTCCACCGGTACGTCCGCGGCCGAGACCGTGCGCGATGATCGGGGGGTGAGCACCGACCACACCGAGATCCTCGACCAGCTCGCCGGCGCCGGACGGCACGTCGTCGAGCGTGGCCTCGTCCAGGCGAGCGGCGGCAACCTCTCCGCCCGCGTCCCGGGCACCGACCGCTTCCTCGTCACGGGTACCGGGACCTGGCTGGACCGGCTGACCCACGACGACTTCGCCGAGCTGACCTTCGCCGGCGAGCGGGTCGGTGGCGGGGCGAGGCCCTCGGTGGAGTGGCGGCTCCACCAGCGCACCTACGAGGTGCGACCGGACGTCGCCGCGATCGTCCACCTGCACCCCCAGCACGTCCTGCTCGTCGACCTGCTCGGCGCGCCGATCCGGTTCACGACGCTGGACCACCAGTACTACCTCGGGAGCACCGGCCGGGTGCCGTTCCTCCCGTCGGGGAGCCGGGAGCTCGCCGACGCCGCGGCCGAGGAGGCGCGCACGCACGACGCCGTGGTCCTCGCCCACCACGGCTGCTCGGCCCTCGGGGACACCGTCTCGATGGCCCTGCGCCGCGCCCTCAACCTCGAGGAGGCCGCGACGATGACCTACCGACTGCTCGTCGCCGGGGACACCACGGCGGACTTCCCCGAGCAGTGGCGCGACCGCATCATCGACGTCTGAGCGCGCCGCGCGGCAGGTCGGCGGGTCAGCGGGTCAGGAAGAGGCTGCCGAGCGCCACGAGCCACGAGACGAACGACCCGACGAGGAAGTACTCCGTGACCTCGTCGATGCCGGCGCCGTCGACCGACTCGCGGTCGCTGCGCTTGCTCTGCAGCTCCGGGAACCGGATGAGGCCCTTGGCGGCGATGACGAGCCCGGCGGCGGTCAGCTGGCCGGCGAGCCCGAGCCCGATGATCAGGACGCGCTCCATCGGCCCGAGAAGCCGCCCGCCGCGCAGCTGCTCGGCGGGTTCGGGGGTGGTCGGGGCGGTGGCGGGCAGGACCGGGCGCAGGGCGCCCACGCTCACGAGCACCAGCCGCACGATGACGTTGCCGGTGGCGAGGTTGGCGAGCAGCAGCCCGGCGACGAGGAGCACCTGACCCGGGTCGGCGGTGGCCCCCACGGCGGGGAGGTCGGCCCAGCGCAGCCAGCGCAGGAGGAGACCGCCCGGGTCGGACGCCCATCCGGAGAGCCCGACGAGCCAGAGCGCCCCGCCCGCCAGCGCGGCCAGCGCGGGACCGTGACCGGTGCCCGTGTCGAGCGCCTGGTCCGACCAGCGGACCCAGAGGACGAGGGCGAGCACGGCGCCGAGGGCCACGACGAGGTCGACCGGCCCCAGCAGCCCGGCGACCGGCCCGAGGACCGCGATCGCCGCGACACCGCACCAGGGAGCCCAGCGCGCGACCCCCGGTCGGGCACTGGCGCGGACGAGGTCGGTGAGGCCGACCCCGACGAGCCAGACCCCGAGCCAGGTCACGGGAGCCGCCGGAGCAGCTCGTGGGCGGCGAGGACGGCGCCGATGCCGTCGGCGCGCACCCGCTGCGACACGGCGGAGGCGCTGATGCCCTCGCGCTCGGCGAGCTCGGCCTGGGTGGTGTCGGGGTCCATGCGGCCTCTCAGGAGTCGGAGCGATCGGTCCGAGAGAGAGCCAACCAGATGGTCCCGACAGAGCAGGGCGGCGTTGACCGCGTCGACCTGCGGCGAGGGGCCGTCGGCGTCGCGGAACGCCGTCCGCGCCAGCCGGGTCGCCGCGCGCTCCGCGTCGGCCTCGACCGCGACGACCGCGTCCCGCGCCACCCACCAGGCCGGCCCGTCCTCCACGCCCTGCTCGGGGTCGAGGACGCTCGCCGTGCCGCGTCCGACGCCGACCCGCACGTCGACGTCCGGGAGCAGGAGCAGGCGCACCCTCAGGGCGGCGTCGAGCGCCTCCCCGAGCGTGGCATAGGCGCCCTGGAACTCGTCCCCGATCGACACGGCGAGGCCGCGGACCGACGGCACGACCCGGTCGGCGACCGCCAGGGCCCCGGTCACGGCGTCGTGGACGGCCCGACGGTCCTCCGCCGCCCGGGACCCGACGATGTCCCCGATGACGACACACAGTGAAGTACCAGCCTTCAGGTTGTCCATCTGAAGATCATACCTTCATTTGGCCCATCTGAAGCCAGGGACTTCAGATCGAGGATGCCGACCCCGGCCCCTGCCCGTCCGCCGGCTCGAGGACGCCCCGCTCCGTGGCCAGCGCCGTGACGAACCGGGCCGGTGTGACGTCGAAGGCCGGGTTGAAGCCCCGGGTCGCCTCCGGCGCGGTCCGTCGCCCCGCGAAGACCGTGACCTCCTCGCCGGGCCGCTCCTCGATCTCGATGCCCGAGCCGTCCGCCATCGCGAGGTCGACCGTGGACCACGGTGCCGCGACGAGCAGCGGGATCCCGGCCTCGCGACACGCCAGCCCCACCCCGAGCGTCCCCACCTTGTTCGCCACGTCGCCGTTCGCGGCGATGCGGTCGGCGCCGACGACGGCGCAGTCCACGAGGCCGCGCAGGATGGTCGACGCCGCCGCCCCGTCGACCTGGACCGCGTGCGGGATGCCCTCGGCGGCCAGCTCGAAGGCGGTGAGCCGCGACCCCTGGAGCAGCGGCCGCGTCTCGTCGGCGTAGACGAACTCGAGCCGCCCCCGGGCCTGCAGCTCGCGGACCACGCCGAGCGCCGTCCCCCAGGCGGAGGTCGCGAGCACCCCGGCGTTGCAGTGGGTGAGGACCCGCAGGGTCGGCCGGTCGATCCGCTCGAGCAGCCAGTCGGCGGCGAGCCGCGACAGCTCCCGGTTCGCGGCCTCGTCCTCGGCAGCGAGCCGTCGTGCGGCCGCCAGGACCACCTCACGGCCCTGGGGGACGAGCGGCCGGACCTGGTCCACACCCCACGCGAGGTTGACCGCGGTCGGCCGGGCCCGTCGCACCCGGTCGATCTCCGCGTCGAGCCGCTCGGCGTCCCAGCCCTCGCGCGCGGCCTCGTCCATCGCCACCACGACGCCCATCGCCCCCGCCACCCCGAGGGCCGGCGCGCCGCGGACCGCGAGCGCGAGGATGGCCTCGACGAGGTCGTCGACGCCCCGGACGACGCGGTGCTCGGTGCGGGCGGGCAGGAGGGTCTGGTCGAGGAGACGGAGCGCTCCACGGCCGTCGGCCGCGGCGTCGTCCCAGTCGATGGCGAGGAGGGTCATGACGGGCACCCTACGACGCGCGCCGCGCCGCCCTCTCCGCGGCCCGGCACACTGTGACCTCGGTCCTTGCCTCGGCGGGCCGACGGTGGGAGCGTCGGGGTACGGGCCGACCGGCCCGCACGACGACGGACACGTCACCCGCCTTCCGCCCGTGGCGGTCCCGCCGCCGGGTCCCGCATCATCGGAAGGACGGATAGGTCGATGAACCAACCCCGTGTCGTCGTCGGAGTCGACGGGTCGCCGCCCTCCGAGGCGGCGGTCGTCCAGGCCGCCCACTTCGCGAGCACCCGCGGGATGACCCTGCACGTGCTCCACGCCTTCGCGCCGGACCTCCCGATGCTCGGGTTCGGCGCCCTCGCCGACCGGTCCGTCGTCACCGAGCACGGTCATCGGCTGCTCCAGAACGCCACCGCGCGCGCCCATGCCGCCCACCCCGACCTCACCGTCACCAGTGGTCTCCACGACGGCTATGCGAGCCACGCGCTCATCGCGTCCTCGCACACGGCCGCCCTCGTCGTCGTCGGGGTCACCGGCCACGGCGTCTTCAGCCTCACGAGCATGGGCGCCGTCGCGATGCAGGTGCTCACCCACGCGCACTGCCCCGTCCTCGTCGTCGGCCACGCGTCCTCGGCCACCCCCGCCCCGGGGGGCCGGGTCGTCGTGGGGGTCGACGGCTCGGAGGAGTCCCTCGCGGCGCTGCGTACCGCGGTGCGGGAGGCGACCGTGCTCGGCGGCTCGGTCGAGGTGATCCACGCGTGGCAGCCGCGCGCCGCCACCGACCCGACCCTCGCGAGCGCCTCGAGCTGGGAGGACTACGTCGCCGGGCTGGAGCGCCTCGTCGACCGCACGGTCGCCCAGATGCGGCCCGAGCACCCGGACACCAAGGTCGAGGTGCACGTGCTGCGCGACGACCCGCTGCACGCGCTGAGCGAGCGCAGCGAGGGCGCCAGCCTCGTCGTCGTCGGGAGCCGGGGCACCGGCGGCTTCGAGGGCCTGCACGTGGGGTCCACCGCGCTGCGCCTCGTCGGGCGCAGCGCCTGCCCGGTGCTCGTCAGCCGCTGACCGTCCCGGCGTCGAGCCGCGCGGTGGCCCCGAGCTGGTCGAGGACGAACGCCCACTCCCAGGCCACCTGCTCCCACGCGGCGTAACGGCCACTGCGGCCGCCGTGCCCCGCCGACAGCTCGGTGCGCAGGAGCACCGGGCGGGTGGCGGGGTCGTTCGTCACCGTGTCACGGAGCCGGGCGACCCACTTCGCGGGCTCGGTGACGTACACCCGGGTGTCGTGCAGGCTGCTCGTCGCGAGGACCGCCGGGTACTCGACGGCCCGGATGTTCTCGTACGGGGTGTAGCCGCGCATGGCGGCGTACACGGCGGGGTCCTCGAGCGGGTTGCCCCACTCCTCCCACTCCCCCACCGTGAGCGGAAGCTCCGGCTGGAGGATCGTGGTGAGGGCGTCGACGAAGGGGACCGCGGCGTGGGCGACCCGGAAGCGCTCGGGTGCGAGGTTGAGCACCGCACCGACGAGCAGCCCGCCGGCCGACCCGCCCTCGAGCCCGAGCCGGTCGGGGGCGACCCAGCCCGAGTCGACGAGGTGGGCCGCGACGGCGACGGTGTCGGAGAACGTGGTCGCCTTGGCGAGCAGCTTGCCCTCGTCGTACCAGCGCCGGCCCATCTCCCCGCCCCCACGGACGTGGGCCACCGCGAAGACCACCCCGCGGTCGAGGAGCCCGAGCCGCGCCACCGAGAAGTAGGGGTCGGACGAGATCTCGTACGCGCCGTACGCGGTGAGCAGCCCCGGGTTCGACCCGTCCGGCTCGACCCCGCGGCGCCGGACGACCGAGACCGGCACGCGCGCGCCGTCACCGACCTCGACCCACTCCCGGGACTCGACGTAGTCGGCCGCGTCGAAGCCCCCGAGGACCGGCTGCCGCTTGAGCTCGGTGCGACCCCGCGTGGCGAGGTCGACGTCGAGCACGGTGCGCGGCGTCGTCCACGACTCGACGACCACCTGGATGCTGTCCTGGCCGGGCTCGGGGTTGTCGCCGAGCCCGATCGAGTGGACCGGCTGGTCGACGACGACGTCCCACGGCGTGCCGTGGCCGGACACCGAGGCGACGTCACGGGGCAGCACCCGCAGCGCCGTGAGCCCGCCGGTCCGCAGCGAGAGCACGCTGGCGGCGTCGAAGGCGTCGACCCCGACGAAGCGCTCGCCCTCGCCCGAGGCGAGCAGCGGGACCCACTGCTCGTGGCTCGTGGCGTCGAGGGGCGCCCAGGCGAGGTCGGAGTCGGGGCTGTCGGTGTTGTGGACCACGAGGAGTCGGTCGGTGGTCGGCTCGACGTCGTACTCGATCCCGTCGCGCCGGGGCGCGACGACGCGCCACTCCCCCTCCGGGTCGTCCGAGGCCAGCATCCGGACCTCCGAGGTCGTCTTGGAGCCCAGCCCGAGGAGCAGCCAGCGCTCGTCCCGGCTGCTGCTGACCCCCATCCAGAACCGCTCGTCGTCCTCCTGGTGGACGAGGACGTCCTGCTCCGGGTCCCCGCCGACGCGGTGCCGCCACAGCTGGTGGGGGCGCCACGCGTCGTCGAGCCGGGTGTAGAAGACGAACGACCCGTCGCGGCTGAACTCGCAGCCGTAGCCGATACCGGTGAGCGAGGTGTCGAGGACCTCACCGCTCGCGACGTCGCGCACGGTGAGGGCGAAGCGCTCGTCGCCGGCGGTGTCGACCGCGAACGCGACGAGCCGGTGGTCCGGGCTGACGGTCAGCGCACCGAGCGAGAAGAACTCGGAGTCCCCGGCCTCGAGGTTGCCGTCGAGGACGACCTGCTCCCCGGGGACGAGGGCGCCCTCGGGGTCCGGGCGGGCATCGCCCTCGGCCCGGGGCGCCCGCACGTGGGTCGCGTACTGCCGTCCCTCTGCGGTCCGGCTGAAGTACCACCACGGGCCGCTCGCCACCGGGACCGACAGGTCGTCCTCCTGCACCCGGGCGCGGATCTCGTCGAACAACGCACCGCGCAGGTCCGCCAGGTGCGCCGTGCGCTCCTCGGCGTACACGTTCTCGGCCGACAGGTGGGCGAGGAGCTCGGGGTCCTCGAGGTCCTTCATCCAGGCGTACGGGTCCTCGATGCGCTCCCCGTGGTGCTCGCGGACGTGCGGTCGCTGCGGGGCGGTGGGTGGGGTGGGGCTCGGCATGCGGCCACCCTATGCGGGGGCCACGACGCGGCGAGGGCCGCACCCCGGTGGGGTGCGGCCCTCGTCGGTGCGGGACCGGTCAGAGACCGGCGACGCGGTCGGCCGGAGCCGTGAGGCCCGGGTTCGCCCGGAAGTACGCGACGAGGTTCGCGAGGTCCTCCGCGCCACCGAGCACGTTGGTGCCGGCGGAGAACCCGGTGAACAGGTCACCGCCGTTGGCGAGGAAGTTGAGCGTCGACACCCGGTAGGTGGCTCCCGGGTCGATCGCCGTCCCGTTGAGGGTCATCGACCCCGGGACGACCCGCGAGCCCTGCGGCTGCGTGGCGTCCCACTGGTACGAGAAGCCCTCGGAGACCCCGAGCGCCAGCATCGGCCGGCTGCCGCGTGCGGCGACCGGCTGGTACTGCTGCTCGAGGATCGTCTTGATCTGGGCGCCCGTGAGGTTCATGGAGACGAGCAGGTTGCCGAACGGCGCGACGTCGTAGGCCTCGGCGTAGGTGATCTCACCCGTGCCCTCGGCGTACTTCGGGGCGCTGAGCAGGCTCGCCCGGACGCCGCCGATGTTCATGAACGAGATCTGGGCGCCGCCGTTCGCGGGGGCCTTGGTGCCCCAGAGGATGGCGTCCGCGACGAGGTCGCCCATCGGCGTCTCGATGCCGCGGTTGCCGTTGGAGTCACCCGTGATGTCCTCGGCGTTGCTGCCGACGACCTGTGCGGCGAGCGGGCCGGCGATGGCCTGCCACTTCGCGAGGATCTTCGTCTGCTTCGGGTCGGCCGGGTAGAGGGCGCGGTCGACCAGGTGGTTCGTGGCCGTGGTCCGGGCCCGGTCGACGTCACCGGTGCGACGGTCGATGACGAGGGTGGTCTCGGTGACCACCTGCCCGAAGGACGCGGCGCTCGTCACGAGACGCGGCTTGCCGGCCGGGTCGGGGATCGAGCAGACGTAGGGCTGGTGGGTGTGCCCGGTGATCAGGGCGTCGATCTCGGGGCTCATCTGCTCGGCGATGGTCGCGATCGGGCCGGAGATGCCGACGCACTGGTCGTAGGTGCCGCTCTGGTAGCCGCCCTCGTGGAGGAGGACGACGATCGACTTCACGCCCTTCTTGCGCAGCAGCTTCGCCTGCTGGTTGGCCGTCTCGACCTCGTCCTTGAAGTCGACGCTCGCGACGCCGGCCGGGTCGACGAGGGTCGGGGTGGCCTCGAGGGTCATCCCGATGAAGCCGACCTTCATGCCGTCGACCTTCTTGATCGAGGTGCCCGGCAGGAGGGTCTTCCCGTTCGACTTCTTGACGACGTTCGCGGCGAGCCACTGGAAGTCCGCGCCACCGTAGGGGTCGTTCGTGAAGTAGCAGCCGTCGACGGGGTGGCATCCACCCTTCTGCATGCGCAGGAGCTCGGCGGTGCCCTCGTCGAACTCGTGGTTGCCGACGCTGCTCACGGCGAGGTCCATCGCGTTGAGGGTCTCCACCGAGGGCTCGTCGTGGAAGAGGCCGGAGAGGAAGGTCGAGCCACCGATGAGGTCACCGGCGGCGACCGTGAGCGAGCGACCCTTCGGCGCCGTCTTCCGCAGCTCCTTGAGCGCGGTCGCGAGGTGCTCCGCACCGCCCACCGGGGTCTGGCTGGGGTCGAGCGTCTTCGCCAACGGCCCGTCGGTGGCCTCGAGGTGGCCGTGGTAGTCGTTGAAGGACAGCAGCTGGATGCTCTGGCTGGAGCCCTGGCCGTGGCCGTGGCCGTGCCCGTGGCCCCTGCCGTGGCCGCGGTCGTCGTCGTGGCCACCGGCCACCGCGGCGGGCGAGGCCGCCACGAACGCGGCGAGGGTGGCCGCGGCGACACCGGCGCCGAGGGCGCGTCGTCGAGTCGATCTCATCGTGAGTTCTCCCTGGTTCGGTGCGCACCCGTCCCCTGTCCGGGCGGGCGCGTCGGGTAGACCCTAGGAGAAAGACCGGCGCACCGACACCCCCCGGGCGCGGCGACCCTCTCTCCTCACCCGGTCCTCACCGGAGCGTCACCGGCCGGCGGGCGCCGCCAGGGCTCAGGAGAGGCACCGGGGACCGAGCAGCACCTTGAGGTCGCCGAAGAGCGCCTCGTCGGCGGTGACCCGGAAGGCGGGGTCGAGCCGGATCTCGACCGCGCGGCCCGGCTTGAGCAGCCGCAGGTGGACCTCGGTGGTCCCCGGGTGGTTCGTGAGGACGCCCTTGAGCTCCTCGATCCGCTGGGTCGTGGCCCGCACCGTCTCCATCGTCACGACGACCGGGCCGCGCGGCCCCTCCGAGACGTCCGGGAGGGTCAGCTCCTGGGCGTAGATCGACACCGAGTCGTCGCGGCGGTTGAGCTTGCCCCGTACCACGGCGATCTGGTCCTGCTGGAGCATCCCGGCGACGGTCATGTACGTGCTCGGGAAGAACAGGCACTCGATCGAGCCGGCGAGGTCCTCGACCGTCGCGATGGCCCAGAGGTCGCCCTTCTTCGTGCGCTTGATCGCCAGGCCCGTGATGAGGCCCGCGATGGTGACCATCGACCCCTCCGGCCGTCCGCTCTCGTCGCCGGTCAGCACCGCGATCTGGGTGTCGGCGTGCTGGGTCAGGACGTGCTCGACACCGAAGAGGGGGTGGTCCGAGACGTAGAGGCCGAGCATCTCGCGTTCGAAGGAGAGCAGGGTCTGCTTGTCCCACTCGACGCCCGGCACGGCGCTCAGGCCCATGAGGTCGCCGCCGCTGGCCCCGGCGGAGTCGTCGCCGAAGGCCCCGAACAGGCTGTCCTGCCCGATCGCCTCCTGCCGCTTCACCGCGACGAAGGCGTCGACGTACTCCTCGTGGATGCGCAGCAGGCCCATGCGGGTCTCGGCGAGCCCGTCGAAGGCGCCGCCCTTGATGAGCGACTCGATGGTGCGCTTGTTGCAGACGACCGCCGGCACCTTGGCCATGAAGTCGCGGAAGGAGGTGAACCGGCCCTTCTCCTCGCGCGCCCGGATGATCCCCTCGACGACGTTGTGCCCGACGTTGCGGATCGCGTGCAGGCCGAACCGGATGTCGGTGCCGACCGCGGCGAACTGCCCGACGGAGTCGTTGACGTCCGGGGGCAGCACCTTGATGCCCATCCGCCGGCACTCGCCGAGGTAGAGGGCCGACTTGTCCTTGTCGTCGCCCACGCTGGTGAGCAGCGCCGCCATGTACTCGGCGGGGTAGTTCGCCTTGAGGTAGGCCGTCCAGTACGACACGAGGCCGTAGGCGGCCGTGTGCGCCTTGTTGAACGCGTAGTCCGAGAACGGCACGAGGACGCCCCACAGCGCCGCGACCGAGGCCTCGTTGAAGCCCTGCGCCTTCATCCCCTCGGAGAAGGGGACGTACTCCGCGTCGAGGACCTCCTTCTTCTTCTTGCCCATGGCCCGCCGCAGCAGGTCGGCGTTGCCGAGGGTGTACCCGGCGAGCTTCTGCGCGATCTCCATGACCTGCTCCTGGTAGATCACCAGGCCGTAGGTCGTGCCGAGGATCGGCTCGAGCGCCTCGACCATCTCGGGCTGCAGCTTGCCCTTGAGCTGGGGGTCGAGCGGGACGATCTCCTGCTTGCCGTTCTTGCGCAACGCGAAGTTCGTGTGCGCGTTGACGCCCATCGGTCCCGGCCGGTAGAGCGCGAGCGCCGCGGAGATGTCCTCGAAGTTGTCGGGCTGCATCAGCTTGAGCAGCGTGCGCATGCCGCCGCCGTCGAGCTGGAACACGCCGAGGGTGTCGCCCCGGCCGAGCAGCTCGTAGGTGGCTGCGTCGGTCATGTCCTTGGACAGCGCGTCGAGGTCGATGTCCTCGCCACGGTTGGCCGTGACGTTGGCGATGGCGTCGTCGAGGATCGTGAGGTTGCGCAGGCCGAGGAAGTCCATCTTGACCAGGCCGAGCGACTCGCAGCTCGGGTAGTCGAACTGCGTGATGACCTGGCCGTCCTGGAGACGCCGCATGATCGGGATGACGTCGATGAGCGGCTCGCTCGACATGATGACCCCGGCCGCGTGGACGCCCCACTGCCGCTTCAGGCCCTCGAGCCCCTTGGCGGTCTCGACGACCTCCTGGAGGTGCTGCTCCTGGGCGACGAGGTCGCGGAACTCCTTGCCCTCGCCGTAGCGGGGGTGCTCGGGGTCGTAGATGCCGGAGAGGGGCACGCCCTTGCCCATGACGTCCGGCGGCATCGCCTTGGTCAGCTGCTCGCCGACGGCGAACGGGTGGCCCATGACGCGGGCCGAGTCCTTGACGGCCTGCTTGGCCTTGATCGTGCCGTACGTGACGATCTGCGCGACCCGCTCCGAGCCGTACTTCTCGGTGACGTACTTGATGACCTCGCCCCGCCGGCGCTCGTCGAAGTCGACGTCGAAGTCGGGCATCGACATGCGCTCGGGGTTGAGGAACCGCTCGAAGATCAGCCCGTGCGGGACGGGGTCGAGGTCGGTGATCTTCATGGCGTACGCGCACATCGACCCCGCGCCGGAGCCACGGCCCGGACCGACCCGGATGCCGTTCTCCTTGGCCCAGGTGATGAAGTCGGCGACGACGAGGAAGTAGCCGGGGTACCCCTTGGAGACGATGACGTTCGTCTCGAACTCCGCCTGCCGCTGGGCGTAGTCGGGGATGCCCTCGGGGAAGCGCTCGTGCAGGCCCTTCTGGACCTCCTTGACGAACCAGCTCTCCTCGTTCTCCCCCGGCGGGCAGGGGAAGCGCGGCATGTACCGGCCCTCCCCCTCGGTGAACGAGATGTCGCACATCTCGGCGATGAGCAGGGTGTTGTCGCAGGCCTCGGGGAGCTCGCGCCAGGTGTGGCGCATCTCCTCGGCCGACTTGAGGTAGAAGTCGTCGGAGTCGAACTTGAACCGGGTGGGGTCCATCATCGTCGAGCCGGACTGCACGCAGAGCAGGGCGCCGTGCGCCTTGGCGTCCTCGGGGCTCGTGTAGTGGAGGTCGTTCGTCGCGACGAGCGGGAGGTCGAGCTCGCGGGCGATCCGCAGCAGGTCCTTCTGGACGCGGCGCTCGATGTCGAGGCCGTGGTCCATCAGCTCGCAGAAGAAGTTCTCGGCGCCGAAGATGTCGCGCAGGTCGGAGGCGGCCTGCTTGGCGAGGTCGTACTGCCCGAGCCGGATGCGGGTCTGGATCTCACCGGACGGGCACCCGGTGGTGGCGATGAGGCCCTTGCCGTACTGGTCGAGCAGCTCACGGTCGACGCGCGGCCACTTCGCGTAGACCTGGTCGAGCGAGGCCTGGCTGTCCATCCGGAACAGGTTGTGCAGCCCGGTGTTGTCGCGGGCGAGCAGCGTCATGTGGGTGTAGGCACCCGAGCCCGAGACGTCGTCGCCCGGCCGGGTGCGCTCGTCGCCCCACTTGACGCGGGTCTTGTCGGTGCGGTGCGTGCCCGGCGTGACGTAGGCCTCGACGCCGATGATCGGCTTGACCCCGGTGCCCTGGGACTTCTTCCAGAACTCGTAGGCCCCGAACACGTAGCCGTGGTCGGTCGTGGCCAGCGCCGGCATCCCCAGCTCCGCGGCGCGCTGGAACAGGTCGCCGATCCGGGCCGCGCCGTCGAGCATCGAGTACTCGGTGTGGACGTGGAGGTGGACGAACGAGTCGGAGCCCTTCGCGCGTGACGTCGGGGCGGGGTTCGGGGCGGACGGGGTGGACATCGCCGACCATCCTAGGTCGCCCCGGGGACACCCCTCGGCGTGTCGTGGGTCGTGTCGTGCGGACCCGGCTCAGAGCCGGTCGAGGGCGTCCCGGAGGTCCTCGGGGTAGGAGCTCTCGAAGGTGACCCACTCCCCCGACCCGGGGTGCTCGAAGCCCAGCCCGACGGCGTGCAGCCACTGGCGTTCGAGGCCGAGCCGCTTCGCGAGCGTCGGGTCGGCACCGTAGGTGGGGTCGCCGACGCAGGGGTGGCGCACCGCCGCCATGTGCACGCGGATCTGGTGCGTGCGCCCGGTCTCCAGGCGGATCTCGAGCAGGCTCGCGTGGCGGAAGGCCTCGAGCAGCTCGTAGTGCGTCACGGCGTGCTTGCCGGAGTCCATGACCGCGAACTTGTAGTCGTGGCCGGGGTGGCGGCCGATCGGGGCGTCGATGGTGCCCACGAGCGGGTCCGGCAGGCCCTGGACGAGCGCGTGGTAGGTCTTGTCGACCCGGCGCTCCTTGAAGGCCCGCTTGAGCACGGAGTAGCCGCGCTCGCTCTTGCAGACGACCATGAGGCCGCTCGTGCCGACGTCGAGCCGCGACACGATGCCCTGTCGTTCGCTCGCGCCGCTCGTCGAGATGCGGTAGCCGGCCGCCTTGAGCCCGGAGAGCACGTTGGGGCCGCTCCAGCCGACGCTCGGGTGTGCCGCGACCCCGACCGGCTTGTCGACGACGACGATGTCGTCGTCGTCGTGGATCACGGACATGCCCGGCACGGGCTCGGCGACGACCTCGAGGACCGCGGCGGGCCCGCTCGGGAGGGCGACCTCGAGGAGGTCCCCGGCGCTGACCCGGTGGCTCTTGCCGACGCTGCTCGCGTTGACGCTCACCTCGCCCGCGGCGGCGAGGTCGGCCGCCCGGGTGCGCGAGAGCCCGAAGAGGCGGGCGATGGCCGCGTCGACCCGTTCGCCCTCGAGCCCGTCGGGCACGAGGACGGTGCGCTGGTCACCCATCGGCGTGCTCGGGGCGGTGCAGGGGGCGGCTCAGCGAGATCCCTCGGGAGGCGAGGACCATGACGACCCCGGCGGCGACGACGATCGCGACGTCGGCGACGTTGCCGACGAAGAAGCCGAAGTAGTCGATGAAGTCGACGACGTGCCCGCGGCCGGGGCCGGGCTCGCGCACCAGCCGGTCGACGAGGTTGCCGACGGCGCCGCCGAGCAGGAGCCCGAGGGTGACCGCCCACGGCCGGTTGCCGACCTTGCGGGCGCCCGCCACGACCCACCCGAGGATGACGAGCGCGACCAGGGTGAGGACCCAGGTGGAGCCGTCACCGAGGGAGAAGGCCGCCCCGGGGTTGCGGATGAGGTTGAGCCGGATCGCCGAGCCCACGAGGTCGACCGGCTGCCCGGGGGTCAGGCCCGCGAGGGCCCACGCCTTGGTCGCCTGGTCGAGGACGAGCACGACGGCCGCGATCGCCACGAGGAGGGTACGCAGCCGACGCCGCCCCTCCCGGGAGGTCTCGGGCGTCGGGGTCGGGGTGGGCTCTGTCGCCGTCAGCGGCGCTCCTGCTTCGTCTTGCATGGCATGCACAGGGTCGCACGAGGAGCTGCCTGGAGCCGCATCTTGCCGATCGGGTGGCCGCAGGACTCGCAGGTGCCGTACGACCCGTCCTCGAGGCGCTCGAGGGCGTGCTCGGTCTGCTCGAGCATCTCTCGCGCGTTGTTCGCGAGGGAGATCTCCTGCTCGCGCTCGTAGGTCTTGGCCCCGGCGTCGGCCTGGTCGTCGCCGGCTCCGTCGCCGGAGTCGCGCATCAGGTCGACGAGGTCGGACTCGGCGTGCTCGAGCTCCTCGCGCAGCTGGGCGACGTCGCGCTCGAGCTCACCGCGGACCTCGCGGAGCTCGGCCGCGGTCCACGGCGACTCGTCGTCGCGGACGGGCAGGGCGGCCGGGCGGGCGGAGCGTCGGGTCGAGGACCTGGCCGGCGCCTTCTTCGCGGGGGTCTTCTTCGCCGGAGCAGCCGTGGTCGCCGGTGCTGCCTTCCTGGCGGGCGCTGCCTTCGTGGCGGGCGCTGCCTTCTTGGCGGGCGCGCCTTCTTGGCGGGCGCTGCCTTCTTGGCGGGCGCTGCCTTCGTCGCCGGCGCGGCCTTGGTCGCCGACGCCTTCTTGGCGGGCGCAGCCTTCTTGGCGGGCGCTGCCTTCGTCGCCGGCGCGGCCTTGGTCGCCGACGCCTTCTTGGCAGGAGCCTTCTTGGCGGGCGCAGCCTTGGTCGCCGACGCCTTCTTGGCAGGAGCCTTCTTGGCCGGTGCAGCCTTCTTCGCCGGTGCAGCCTTCTTCGCCGGCGCAGCCTTCTTCGCCGGTGCAGCCTTGGCCGCCGGAGCCTTCTTGGCGGGCGCAGCCTTCTTGGCGGGCGCAGCCTTCTTGGCGGGCGCAGCCTTCTTGGCCGGCGCAGTCTTCGTCGCCGGCGCCGCCTTCGTGGCACCCGTCTTCTTCGCCGCCGCAGCCTTCGTCGCGGAGCTCGTCGTGCCCGACCCGCCTCGCGAGACCACCGTGCGCGCCTTCGCGGCCGCACTGGAGGTCGTCTTCTTCGCGGCGGACAACGCCCGCTTCACCACCATGACGAGAACCCTTTCCGGGGCTGGACAGGCCCGTACGGCCTGCCCGGTGCGAGGAGGATACGGGGTGCCACAGGCCCGCTCAACGCGCGAAACGCTGCGAGACCCTGTGCATCTCCTCCCAACGACGGAGGGCCCGGGAAGTTCCCGGGCCCTTCGTCGCTCGTGCTGGTCAGCCCTGCGGCTCGTGCTGCGGCTGGGCCGCACCCTCCGCCGGGACCTCCTCGTCGCCGTCCGTGACGTTCTTGAGGTCGGCGAGCTGGGCCTGGATGTAGTCGTGCAGGCGGGCCCGGTAGTCACGCTCGAAGCCACGCAGCGACTCGATCTTGCGCTCGAGCAGGCCGCGCTCACGGCCGAGCTCCTCGAGGATCGCGGCCTTCTTCTGCTGCGCCTCGGCGACCATCCCGGTGGACCGCTCACGGGCCTCGGTCAGCATCTCGTCGCGCTGGGTCGTCGCGGTGCCGATCATCTCGTCCCGCTGCGCCGTGGCCGTGCTGATCATCTCGTCGCGCTGGGCGGTCGCCGTCGAGATCAGCTCGTCGTGCTGGGCCTGCCCGGTGGAGACCAGCTCGTCGTGCCGCGCCTGCCCGGTGGACACCAGCTCGTCGTGCTTGCGCTGGGCGGTGCCGAGCAGCTCGTCGTGCTTGCGCTGCCCCTCGGAGAACAGCTCGTCGCGCTTGCTCTCACCCGCCGCGACGTGCTCGTCGTGGAGACGCTGCGCGAGGGCGATGACCCCGGCCGCGCTGGCCCCACCACCGGCACCGGCGAGGGCGGCGGCGCCGAGGCCACCGTCTCCCTGTGCGTGGTCCGCGGTGGCCGTGTCGGCCGTGGCGGCCGCACGCTGCTCGGCCTCCTGGACCCGACGCTCGGCGTCCTGCGCGCGCTGCTCGGCCTCCTGGGCACGCTGCTCGGCGGCACTGACCCGCTGGTCGGCGTCCTGACGAGCCTCCTGCAGGCGGGTCTCGAGGATCGACACCCGCTCGTCGACGGCAGAGCCCTGCTCGTCGCGGGCGGCGACGAGGGCCGCGGCGTGGTCGTCACGCTCGGCGGCCGCGGCGGCGGCCTGCTGGCGTGCGGCCTCGGCCTCGGCCTCGAGCTCGCGGACGCGCTCCTCGAGGGTCGCGGCGTGGCGCTCGACCTGCGTCGCGTGGTTCTCGAACTCACCCGCGCGGCGCTCGGCGTCGGCGAGCCGGGAGTCGACGTCTCCGCTGGCCCCACGGAGGGCCTCGATCTCGGCGTCCCGCTGCTGGAGGAGGTGCTCGAGCTCGGTCGTGCGCTGCTCGAGCTGGGCCAGGGTGCCCTGGAGCTCGGCCGCGCGGGCCTCGCCGTCACCGCTGGAGCCCTCGAACTCGCTGAGCTTCGCCACGAGCTCGCTGCGGGTCCCCTCGAGCTCGGACACCCGGGCCGCGAGGGTCGCGTTCTTGGAACGGAGCTCCTCGAGGTCGCGCGCGGTCGCGTCGACGTCGGAGCGGGTGAAGGCCGGGGCCAGGCCCTTGCCCTCCCGGCACGTCGAGAGCTCGCCACGGAGGTCGTCGCTCTCCTTGGTGATCCGGCGCATCTCGGCGACGATGTCGTCGAGGAAGTCGTCGACCTCGCGCTCGTCGTAGCCACGACGGAACTGAGTCTGGGTGAACGTCTTGTTGAGGACGTCCTCGGGCGAGAGAGCCATGTGCAACTCCTGGTGGCCGGTGGGGTCACGGAACCGGACCGTCGGTGACGCAGCATCGCGGTGCCGGTGGTCCGATCCGACAGCCTACGCGATGACGGGGCCCACGTGACGGGTGTAGCCGGAAGTGATCCGATGGACCTCCCGGACGGGGCTCAGGCCCCCAGGCCGGAAAGGACCGAGTACAGGATGATCACGCCGAAGAACAGGACCATGAAGGAGAGGTCGATCGACACTCCCCCGAGCTTGAGCGGCGGGATCACCTTGCGCAGCGCCCGCAGCGGCGGCTCGGTGAGCGTGTAGACCGGCTCGGCCACGAGGAGCACCGGCCCGCGCGGGCGCCACTCGCGGGCGAAGATGCGGATCCAGTCGAAGACCACCCGGCCGATGAGCACGACGAGGTACAGGAAGACCACGAAGGCGAGGACGGCGAAGACGGTGGAGAGTGCGGCGGGCATGACACGAGTGTGAACCATCGACCCGGGAGGGCCGGGACGGGTCCGGCGTCAGCTCTGGTTGAAGACCCCGCGACCGGTGACGGCCACCGGGCCCTCCTCGGCGTTGACCTCGACGGTCTCGGGCGAGAGGAGGAAGACCTTGGAGGTCACCCGCTCGATCGAGCCGTGCAGGCCGAAGACGAGGCCGGCCGCGAAGTCGACGAGGCGCTTGGCGTCGGAGTCGCTCATGTCGGTCAGGTTCATGATGACCGGCACGCCGTCGCGGAAGTTCTCCCCGATCGTCTTGGCCTCGTTGTACGTCCGCGGGTGGATCGTCGTGATCCGCGAGACGCTCGCCGCGTCGTGGTTGCGGACGACCTCGGCGACGGGGCGTCGGGTCGGCAGCGGCGTGACCTCGGCCCCGCGGTGCTCCGTGCGCTCCTCGACCTCGGGCTCGTCGTAGCCGTCGTAGTACTCGTCGTCGTAGTGGCCCTGGTCCTCGGCGAGGCCCAGGTAGACCATCGTCTTGCGCAGCGCGCCAGCCATCACGTGCTCCTCGGTCGTCGGCCCCGCTTCTCGCGGCCGTTCTTCGTGACCGAAGTTACCGGTGTGACTCACGAGATCCGAGGATTGCCGAGCCGACACGCAGGTGTGTCGCACCTTCGGCCACCGCGTCCTCGAGGTCGGCGCTCATCCCCGCGGACAGCCAGCGGGCCTGCGGGTGCTCCTCGCGCACCCGCTCGGCGAGCCCGCGCAGCCGTGCGAAGGCCGGCCGGGCCGGCTCCCCGAGGGGGGCGACGGCCATCAGCCCGCGCAGCCGCAGGTGCTCGGTGCCCGCGACGACGTCGCACAGGGCGAGCAGCTCCTCGGGAGCCACGCCTCCGCGGCCGCCCGAGGCGTCGAGGCCGACCTGGACGAGCACGTCGAGGGAGCGCCCCACCGTGCCGGCCGCGCGGTCGAGCGCCCGGGCGAGCTTGGGGCGGTCGAGGGAGTGGAGGACGTCGGCGTACCGCACGACGGAGGCGGCCTTGTTCGTCTGGAGCTGGCCGATGAAGTGGACGGTGAGCGCGTCCCGGTGCCGGAGCTCGCCGACCTTGGCCGCCGCCTCCTGGTCGCGGTTCTCGCCGATGTCGGTGACCCCGAGCTCGGCGAGGAGGTCGACGTCGCTCGCCGGGAAGAACTTGGTGACCGCGACGAGCGTCACGGCGTCGGTGCGCCCGGCGGCCTGCCGCGCCGCCTCGACCCGCTCTCGTACCGCGGCGAGGCGGGCCGCGAGGTCGTCGCGGCGCTCGCTCACGACGCCCTCGCGACGACGCCCGCGAAGCGCCCCGTGGTGCCGGAGGCGCGGTACGAGTAGAGCTCGTCGCTCTCGCGGGTGCAGCCGGGGACCCAGGTCACCGGCAGCTCGAGCGCGTGCAGCTGGGCGACGACGCCCGCCGCGACGTCGATCGCGGGCGTGCCCGTCCAGGAGACCGTCGCGCTGACCGGCTCGACCGCGGCCGCGACGTCGCGCATCGCGGGCGGCACCTCGTAGCAGCGACCGCACACCGAGGGTCCGACGACCGCGTCGACGGTGCGGGCCCCGAGGTCGCGCATCGCCGCCACCGCCGCGGGGACGACTCCGGCGACCAGGCCGGGACGTCCGGCGTGGACGGCGGCGACCACGCCCTCGGGGCTCGCGAGCAGCACGGGAACGCAGTCGGCGACGAGCACGGCGAGGGCGAGGTCGGATGAGGTCGTCACGAGGGCGTCGCACTGCGGCGCGACGTCGGGGACGGCGTCGACGACCGCGACCTCGGCGCCGTGGCACTGGTCCATCCAGACCAGGGGCCGGCCGACGGCGGCGGTGAGCCGGCGCCGGTTCTCCGCGACGTCCGCCGGGTCGTCGTCGACGTGCAGGCCGAGGTTGAGCCCCGCCCACGGCCCCGAGCTGACCCCGCCGGCGCGACCGGTGAGGGCACGCCGTGCGCCGCCGGCCGTCTCGTCCCAGGTGAACACGGGACCCACGGTAGACGCGGGTGCCACTCCTACTTGAGGAAGTCGGGGACGTCGAGGTCGTCGTTCTCGTCGAACGTCACCGTGCGCGGCGGCTGGGTGCGGGCCGGCTCGGTCGGCGTCGACTCGCGCTCGGTGCGCACCGCGCGCTCGTCGTCCGAGGACTGGTCCGCGGAGTGCTCCGCCGCGGCCCGCGTGCTGTCGTGGACCGGGGTGGGTGCCGGCGGGGCCACCGGCGCCGGAGCGCCGTGACCGGCGGCCGGAGCGGCACCGGGGCTCGGCGGCGCGGCCGGCGTCGAGGGCACGGACGCCGCCGGGGCGACGGCCGGCGGGACCGGACGCCCCTGGATGGTGCCGAGCGCGCGGTCGTCGGCGCGCCGCGCCGGGGCCCCGCCGTCGAAGCCGGCGGCGATGACGGTGACCCGCACCTCGTCGCCGAGGGCGTCGTCGATGACCGCGCCGAAGATGATGTTGGCCTCCGGGTGCGCGGCCTCCTGGACGAGGCGGGCCGCCTCGTTGATCTCGAAGAGGCCGAGGTCGCTGCCGCCCTGGATCGACAGCAGCACACCGTGGGCGCCGTCGATGCTCGCCTCGAGGAGCGGGCTGGAGATCGCGAGCTCGGCGGCCTGGACCGCGCGGTCCTCGCCGCGGGCCGAGCCGATGCCCATGAGCGCCGAGCCGGCTCCCTGCATCACCGACTTGACGTCGGCGAAGTCGAGGTTGATCAGGCCGGGGGTCGTGATGAGGTCGGTGATGCCCTGGACACCGGACAGCAGCACCTGGTCGGCACTGCGGAAGGCGTCGAGCATCGAGACACCGCGGTCGCTGATCGAGAGCAGGCGGTCGTTCGGGATGACGATGAGGGTGTCGACCTCCTCGCGCAGGTCCGCGATCCCCGACTCCGCCTGGTTGGCGCGGCGGCGACCCTCGAAGGTGAACGGCCGGGTGACCACCCCGATCGTCAGGGCGCCGAGGCCCTTGGCGATGCGTGCGACGACGGGAGCGCCACCGGTGCCGGTGCCGCCGCCCTCGCCGGCGGTGACGAAGACCATGTCGGCCCCCTTGAGGACCTCCTCGATCTCCTCGGCGTGGTCCTCGGCGGCCTTCTGGCCGACCTCGGGGTCGGCGCCGGCGCCGAGCCCGCGGGTCAGCTCACGGCCGACGTCGAGCTTGACGTCGGCGTCGCTCATGAGGAGGGCCTGCGCGTCGGTGTTGACCGCGATGAACTCGACGCCCTTGAGGCCGACCTCGATCATCCGGTTGATGGCATTGACACCGCCGCCGCCGATGCCGACGACCTTGATGACGGCCAGGTAGTTCTGGGGTGCTGCCACGGCGTTGGGCCTTCCACTTCGGGTCACGGCGTTCGGTGGGCCGCTCAAACCCTCAACCTCAGGTTGACGGTCACGGTTGGGTCACGGTGCGATGGGGACGACGCTACGTCCGTCGCAGGCGTCCTGCACACCTACGACGGGGCGTGTCGCGACATCCCCGCGGCGAAATCCTCCCACGGTCCGGACGCGGCGTCACACTCGCCCCACCGATCACTCCCGTCACTCCCGTCTCAGCGCGTGACGGGGGTGTCGGGAGCACTGACGTCGATGACCTTGGCCTTCGTCGTGAGCAGTGCGCGCAGCACGCGGGTCTTGAGCTCGCCGTCGTCCTCCCCGCCCCAGACGACCGTGTGCCCGGGCAGCGTGAAGGTCACGAGGTCGGCGCTGCTCACGGTCACCGCCGAGACGTCCTTCGCGAGGTCCCGGGGCAGGTCCCGGAGCAGCGCGAGCGCCGCCTGGAGCGCCTCGGGGGTCATCGAGCGGCTGCCCGTGGCCGTCACCACGGGGACGCCCTTCGGGGCCTTCTTGACGCGCCCGAACGACACCCCCGTGGCGTCCACGACCTCCAGTGCACCCTGAGGGTTCTTCACGACGATCGCCGCGACGCGGGGCACGACGTCGATGACGAGGGTGCGTGGCCACGAACGCCGGACGGACACCTCGGCGACCGTCACGCGCTCCCGCACGGCGGTCTCCACCGCGGCGGTGTCGACGCGCACCAGCGGGGTGCCGGGGGCGACGTCGACGAGCGTCCGGACGGCGCTCGCCTCGGCCCCGGTGACGCCGACGACCTCGACGTCGTGGACCCCCAGGAGCCCCGTCCACCCGACGACCCAGCCGGCGCCGGCGAGCATCGCGAGGGCGAGCACGAGCGACAGGACGCTGCGCCACGGACGACGGCGGCGGGCGATGGCCCGCTCGCGGAAGCGGGACGCCGACGAGTCCAGGCCGTGGGCCCGGGGGCCCCGGGTCGCGGTGTGGCTCACGGCGCCTCCCCCGCGCGGGCGGTGAGCGCCTCGAGCAGCGGCGCCCCGAGCGCCGTGACGTCGCCGGCCCCGACGGTGAGGACGAGGTCACCGGGGCCGGCCGAGGCCGCCAGGGTCGCGACGGCGGCGTCGCGGCCGAGTCCGACGTCGACCCGGCGCACTCCCGGGAGCTCGACGAGGGGGTCCCCGATGAGCGCGGAGGTGACCCCGGGCACCGCCGCCTCGCGCGCCCCGTAGACGTCGAGCAGGACGACGTGGTCGGCGGGCGCCAGCGCCTCGGCGAACGCCTCGGCGAAGTCGCGGGTGCGGCTGTAGAGGTGGGGCTGGAAGACGACGAGGACGCGCCCGCGCCCGGCCCGTGCGACGACCCCCGCGGCCGTGGAGACCACGGCGGCGACCTTGGCGGGGTTGTGGGCGTAGTCGTCGACGACGGTGACTCCACCGACCTCGCCGCGCACCTCGAAGCGGCGCCGGGCGCCGGTGAAGCCGGCCAGCCCGCGCAGGACGGCGTCGGGGTCCGCGCCGAGCCCGACGACGCCGGCGAGGTACGCGGCCGCCGCGTTGGCGACGTTGTGGGCGCCGGGGACGGCGAGCACGAGCTCGCGGGTCGTGCCGTCGTGGGTGAGGTCGGTGCGCGTACCGAGGCCGTCCGCGGTGGTCGGGCCGAGCCGGAGGTCGGCGCCCGGGCCGACCCCGAACGTCACGACCCGCCGCCCGCGGGCGCGCTCGGCGACCGCGAGGGCCCGCGCCCCCGGGTCGTCGTCGCTGGCCACGAGCAGCCCGCCGGGCGCGATCGTCGCGGCGAACTCCGTGTACGCGTCGGCGACCGCCTCGGCGGTGCCGTAGAAGTCGAGGTGGTCGGGCTGCACGGTCGTGACGACCCCGATCTCGGGCCGGTAGACGACGAAGGTGCCGTCGCTCTCGTCGGCCTCGACGACGAACGCGTCCCCGTGCCCGAGCGCGGCGTTGGTCCCCAGCTGGGCGACCTCTCCCCCACACGCGTACGACGGGTCCGCACCGGCCTCGGTGAGCGCGACGACGAGCATCGCCGTCGTGCTCGTCTTGCCGTTGGCCCCCGCGACGGCGACGCCGCGGCTGCCCGCGAGGAGCGCGGCGAGCGCCTGCGACCGATGGAGCACGCGGAGCCCGCCCGCCCGGGCCGCGGCGAGCTCGGGGTTGTCGTCACGCACGGCGGAGCTGACGACGACGGTGTCGACACCCTCCAGGTGGGCGGGGTCGTGGCCGAGGTGCACCCGGGCGCCGGCGGCCCGCAGCACCTCGAGGACCGGGCCGTCCGCGGCGTCCGACCCACTGACCCGCACGCCGCGGGCCAGCAGCAGCCGGGCGACGGCCGACATGCCGGCGCCGCCGATGGCGACGAGGTGGACCGCGCCGAGGTCGTCCCACGACGGGACCTCGGCGCCGAGGTCGAACCTCGGGTTGGTGACGGGCACGGCTCAGCGACCCCCCGCCGCACGGACCACGAGGTCGGCGAGCAGCTCGTCGCCGTCGCGGGTGCCCACCGAGGCCGCGGCGACCGACATCGCGTCGAGGCGCGCGGTGTCGACGGCCAGGGGCACGACGGTCTCGCGCACCCACGCGGCGTCGACGGCCGCGTCGTCGACGAGCAGCCCTCCCCCGGCCTCGAGGACGTGCACGGCGTTGAGCCGCTGCTCGCCGTTGCCGACCGGGAGCGGGACGTAGACCGCGGGCAGCCCGACGGCGGTCAGCTCGCAGACCGTGTTGGCTCCCGCCCGGGCGACGACGAGGTCGGCGGCGGCGTAGGCGAGGTCCATGCGGTCGCAGTACGGCAGGACGACGTACGGCGCTCCCGGCAGGTCGCCGGGGTCGAACTCCTTGCCCGTGCCGGCGACGTGGAGCACCTGGACCCCGGCCGCCGAGAGCGCGCCGACGGACTCGGCGAAGGCGCCGTTGAGCCGGGCCGCGCCGAGCGAGCCCCCGGTGACGAGGAGGGTCGGACCGTCGCCGAGCCCGAAGTGGGCCCGCGCCTCGGCGCGGTGTGCCGCGCGGTCGAGCGTCGCGATCTCGTGCCGCAGCGGCATCCCCGTGACGGTCGCCCCGCGCAGGGGGGTGCCCGGGAAGGTGACGGCCACCTCGGCCGCGATCCGGGCCCCGAGGCGGTTGGCGAGGCCGGGGCGGGCGTTCTGCTCGTGGACGACCACCGGCACCCGGCGGCGGCGGGCGGCGAGGTAGGCCGGCGAGGAGACGAACCCGCCGAACCCGACGACCACCTCGGCCCCCGTCGACTCGATGGCCGCCTCCGCGGCCGCGATCGCCCGACGCAGGCTGCCGGGCAGGCGCAGGGCGTCGGCCGTGGGGCGCCGGGGGAACGGCACCCGGGGCACCTCGAGGAGCGGGTAGCCACGCGCGGGGACGAGGCGCGACTCGAGCCCCTCGGCGGTGCCGAGCGCCGTGATGCGCACGTCGGGGTCGCGGCGCCGGAGGCAGTCGGCGAGGGCGAGCAGGGGCGAGACGTGCCCGGCCGTGCCGCCACCGGCGAGCAGGACCGACCGCGGGCCGGCCGCGGTCACGACCGGCCCTTGCGGGTGCGGACGGCGCCGGAGACCACGGACAGCGAGCGGCGCAGCGAGGACGGGCGGGCGGACAGCGCCTCGGCGCAGCCGGGCTCGTGCCGCGCGAAGGACAGGAGGATGCCGAGCGCGGCCATCGTCGTGATGAGCGAGGAGCCGCCGGACGACACGAGGGGCAGCGGCACGCCGATGACGGGCAGCAGGCCGATGACGGCGCCGATGTTGATGAGCGCCTGGACGACGAGCCACGTCATGACGCCGGCGGTGACGACGCGGACGAAGAAGTCGTCCGAGCGGCTGACCAGCCGGTAGCAGGCGAAGGCGAACGCGCCGAAGAGCAGGAGGACGGCGAGCGTGCCCGGGAGCCCGAGCTCCTCGCCGATGATCGCGAAGATGAAGTCGTTGTGCGCCTCGGAGAGCAGCCCCCACTTCTCCCGGCTCTGGCCGAGGCCCAGGCCCAGCCAGCCGCCGTCGGCGAGGGCGTAGCGGCCGTGGATGGACTGACGGGCCACGCCCCACTCGTTCGTGTCGCGACCGAGCCAGACGTCGAAGCGGCCGAGCCGGTTCGGGCTGGTGACGACGAACGCGACGACCATCCCGATGAAGGGCACGCCGGCGATGGCGAACCAGCGGACCGGGATCCCGGCCGCGAAGAGCACCCCGGCGACGATGGCGCCGAGCACCATGACCGTGCCGAGGTCGTGGCCGAGGGCCACCGACGCCACACCGACCGCGACGAGCGGCACGAGGTAGGGCACGGCGACGTGGCCGAGCGACTGCAGGTGGCGACGCTTGCGGGCCAGCACCGCTCCCCCGGCGAGGACGAGGCCCAGCTTGATCGCCTCCGACGGCTGCACGCTGACCGGCCCGAGGAAGATCCAGTTGCGGTTGCCCTGGAAGCCGTTTCCGCCGAGCGGGGTGAACACGAGCAGCTGGAGCCCGATCCCGACGACGAGCACCGGCACCGCGAGTCGGCGCCACGCCCGGATCGGGATTCGGGAGGCGACTGCCAGTGCCACGGCCCCGATGGCCGCGTAGACGGCCTGGGTGACGAAGATCGTGTAGGCCGAGCGGCTCTGGTCGAGCGAGGTGATGGCGCTCGCCGAGAGGACCATGATGAGCCCGAAGACGACGAGCGCCGCCGTGAGGGAGAGCAGCAGGTAGTAGGTCGTCACCGGCGAGTCGAACCGCGCGGTCCAGGACCGCACCCGGGAGGACCCACCGCGTGGCTCCCGGGCTCGGGCGGGCGCGGTCGCGCTGGTCACGGGCTACCCCTCGTCGGTGAGCCGACGCACCGCCGCAGAGAAGGCGTCGCCGCGCGCACCGTAGTTCGCGAACATGTCCATCGACGCGGCGGCGGGAGCGAGCAGCACGACGTCGCCCGGCAGGGCGAGGTCGAGGGCGTGCGCCACCACGGCGTCCATGGCTCCAGTGTCGGTACGGTCGACGTCGACGACCGGGACATCCGGCGCGTGTCGGGCCAGCGCCTCGGAAATGACCGAACGGTCACGCCCGACGAGGACGACACCCCGGAGCCGACCCGCGGCGCCCGCCACGAGGTCGTCGACGTCGGCGCCCTTGAGCAGGCCACCCGCCACCCACACGACGTGCTCGTAGGCGGCGAGGCTGGCCCGTGCGGCGTGCGGGTTGGTCGCCTTGGAGTCGTCGACCCAACGGACCCCGCGCACCGTGCCGAGGTCGGCGATCCGGTGCGGCTCCGGGACGAAGTCGCGCAGCCCCTGGCGGACCGCGGCCGGCGGCACCCCGTGGGCGCGGGCCAGCGCGGCCGCCGCGAGGGCGTTGGCGACGAGGTGGGGCGCCGGGGGCGGTGCGTCGGGGCCGGGGCGCAGGTCCTCGAGCGTGCCGAGCTCGGCAGCGGCGGTGCGCCGCTCGGCGACGAAGGCACGGTCGGCGAGCACGTCCTCGACGAGCCCGAGCTCGGAGAGACCGGGCACGCCGAGGGTGAACCCCACGGCGCGGCACCCCTCCTGGACGTCGGCGTCCTCGACGAGGCGCAGCGTGCGGGCGTCGTCGGCGTTGTAGACGCAGGCGACCTCGGTGTTGCGGTACACCCGACCCTTGGCCCGGGCGTACTCGTCGAGCGAGCCGTGCCAGTCGACGTGGTCGGGGGCGACGTTGAGGCAGACCGAGGCCCGCGGCGCGACCGACTCCGACCAGTGCAGCTGGAAGCTCGAGAGCTCGACGGCGATGACGTCGTACGGCTGGGGGTCCAGGACCGCCTCCAGCACGGGGGTGCCGACGTTCCCGGCACTGCACGCACGCAACCCGGCGGCGCGCAGCATCGCGGTGAGCATCTGCACCGTCGTCGTCTTGCCGTTGGTGCCGGTGACCGTCAGCCACGGTGCGGCACCCTCGCGCGGCCGCATCCGCCACGCGAGCTCGACCTCGCCCCACACCGGCACGCCCGCGTCCGCGGCCGCGAGGAGCAGCGGCTGGTCCGGCCGCCAGCCCGGCGAGGTGACGACGAGGTCGACCGGCTCGGCGGGCAGGGCCGACACGGCGTCCGGCCCGTACCGCAGACCCGCACCGAGGATGTCGAGGATCCGGGCCCGCTCGGACATCTCGGACCCCTCCGCCGGCTCGGCGGCGTCGACGACGGTGACCGCCGCGCCGCGGTCGAGGAGCGCGTCGGCGGCCGCGAACCCGCTGACGCCGAGCCCGGCGACGAGGACGCGCAGCCCGGCCCAGTCGGCGTCGCGGTGGGTCAGCGCGTCGGTGCGTGCGGACCCGGTGCTCATCCGGCGCCCACGACCCACTCGGCGTAGAACAGCCCGAGCCCGAGCGCGACGAACAGTCCGGCGACGATCCAGAACCGGATGACGATCGTCACCTCCTGCCACCCCATGAGCTCGAAGTGGTGCTGCAGGGGTGCCATCTTGAACACCCGTTTCCCGGTGGTCTTGAACGAGGCGACCTGGATGATCACCGAGAGGGTGATCGTCACGAACAGGCCGCCGAGGATGACGACGAGCAGCTCGGTGCGGGTGAGGATGGCGAGGCCGGCGAGGGCCCCGCCGAGCGCCAGCGACCCGGTGTCCCCCATGAAGATCTTGGCCGGTGAGGCGTTCCACCAGAGGAAGCCGAAGCACGCCCCCATCCCCGCGGCGGCGACGATGGCCAGGTCCTGCGGGTCGCGCACCTCGTAGCACTTGGTGCCCGGGTTCCACTGGCAGTTCTGGTTGAACTGCCAGATGCCGATGAGGACGTACGACGCGAACACCATGACCGAGGCACCGGTCGCCAGGCCGTCGAGGCCGTCGGTGAGGTTCACCCCGTTCGAGGTGCCCGCGACGATGACGTTGGCCCAGACGATGAAGAGGACCACGCCGATCACCGGGCCCGCGAAGGCGAGGTTGAACGGGGTGTCCCGGACGAACGAGACGAAGGTCGAGCCGGGGGTCCGGAACGAGCGGTTGGGGAACTGCAGCGCGAGGAAGGCGAAGATGACGGCCACGAGCGTCTGCCCCGCGAGCTTCTCCCGCGACCGGAGCCCGAGGCTGCGTTGCTTGCTGATCTTGATGTAGTCGTCGAGGAAGCCGACGATGCCCATCCCCGCCATGAGGAAGAGGACGAGCAGGCCGCTCACCGACGGACGCTGCAGCGTGGCCAGGTGGGCGACGAAGTAGGCGACGAGCGAGGACAGGACGATGACGGCGCCGCCCATCGTCGGGGTGCCGCGCTTGGTGTGGTGCGAGGTGGGCCCGTCGTCACGGATGAACTGGCCGTAGCCGCGCTTGACGAGGAACCGGAGGAAGCCGGGGGTGCCGAACAGCGCCAGGACGAGCGAGACGACGGCGGCGATGAGCACGGCCTTCACGTCTGGTGCTCCTCGGTGGTCGTGGCGAGTCGGTCTCCGAGCAACCGTAGCCCCGCGTCCCGGCTGGACTTGAACAGGGCCACGTCGCCGCGCCGGAGCTCCGCGCGCAGGAGCGCCTCCGCCGCCTCGGCGTCGGCGACGCTGCGCACGCGGGTCGCGCCGGGGCCATCGAGGGCCGCCACCGCCCCGTCGGCGAGCGGCCGGGCGGCCTCGCCGACGACGACGAGCTCGTCGACGCCGTGGCGCACGGCCTCCGCACCGACCTCGGCGTGCAGGGCCGCGGACTCGTCGCCGAGCTCGAGCATCGTCCCGAGGACGGCCCAGGTGCGCCGCCCCTCCCCCAGCCGCTCCAGCGCCGAGAGCGCGGCACGCATCGAGTCGGGGTTGGCGTTGTACGCGTCGTTGACGAGGGTGACGCCGTCCGGGCGCTCGGTGACCTCCATCCGCCAGCGGCTGACCGGCCGGGCGGCGCTCAGCGCGGCGGCGACGCCCTCGAGGGTGAGCCCGAGCTCGAGCGCCACGGCCGCGACGGCCAGGGCGTTGCCCACGTGGTGGCGGCCGACGAGGCCGAGGGACACCTCGGCCGCGCCGGAGGCGGTCGTGAGGGTGAAGGTGGGGCGCCCGGAGGCGTCGAGCGAGACGTCGGTGGCCCGGACGTCGGCGTCGTCGCCCTCGCCGACGAGGACGACGCGGGCCGCGGTGACCTCGGCCATCGCCCGCACGGCGGGGTCGTCGCCGTTGAGCACCGCGAGGCCGTCCGCGGGCACCGCCGCGGGGAGCTCGGACTTGGCGCGGGCGATCGCCTCGCGCGACCCGAACTCGCCGACGTGCGCGGTCCCGACGTTGAGGACCACCCCGATCCGGGGCGGCGCCATCTGCGCGAGGTAGCGGATGTGCCCGATGCCGCGCGCACCCATCTCGACGACGAGGAAGCGGGTGTCCGGGCGGACCCGGCACACCGTGAGCGGCACGCCCACCTCGGAGTTGTAGGAGCCGACGGGCGCGACGGTGGGGCCCGCGGTCGCGAGCACCGCGCCGAGGAGGTCCTTGGTGCTCGTCTTGCCCGAGCTGCCGGTGATGCCGACGACGGCGAGGCCGGGGAGGCGCTCGACGACGGTTCGCGCGAGGGCGGCGAAGGCCTCCTGGGTGTCCGCGACGACGATGCAGGGCAGTCCGTCGAGCGGCCGGGTCGTCAGGGCGGCCACGCACCCGCCCTCGACGGCGGCCCCGGCGAAGTCGTGGCCGTCGGCGTGCTCCCCGACGCGGGCCACGTAGAGCCCGCCCGGCCCGGCCTCCCGGGAGTCGGTCACGACGGGGCCGTCGACGAGCACGGAGGTCGCCGCGGCCTCGGTGACGCCGGCGAGGCGCCCGCCGGTGACCAGGGCCAGGTCCGCGAGGGTCATCGGGATCACGGGGCCACCCCCTCGGCGGCGAGCCGGAGCGCCGCGCGGAGCTCGTCGCGGTCGTCGAAGGCGTGGACCACTCCCCCGACGTCCTGGCCCGTCTCGTGCCCCTTGCCGACGACGGCGACGGTGGCGGCGGGGCCCTCGGAGCGCACGGCCGCGACGGCCTCGCGGATCGCGCGCCGGCGGTCCCCGACGACCGTGACGGCGACCGCGCGCCCCGTCGCGCGCACGGACTCCACCCCCTCGAGGACGGCGTCGCGGATCGCCGCGGGGTCCTCCGAGCGGGGGTTGTCGTCGGTGACGACGACGAGGTCGGCCACGCGGGCGGCGGCCTGCCCCATCGCGCGGCGCTTGTCGCGGTCGCGGTCTCCACCGGCGCCGGTGACGCAGACCAGGGTGCCGGGGGTCGTGGGGCGCAGCGCCTGCAGCGCCGCACCGATCGCGTCGGGCGTGTGCGCGTAGTCGACGACGGCGCGGGGCAGGTCCGAGCCGCTGTCGACGGCGACCCGCTCCATCCGGCCCGGGACGTGCGGGTCCGCCAGCACGGCGGCGCCGACGTCGCGGGGGTCCTCGCCCGCGAGGACGAGCGCCGCGGCGGCCATGGCCGTGTTCGTCACGTTGAAGTCCCCCGGCAGGCTCGACCTCAGCGCGAGGTCGACCCCCTCGGGGCCGGTGAGGCGGAAGGCCGCGGGGTCGGCGCCGTCCGGCACGACGTCCCAGTCGGCTCCGCCACCGGTCGCGAGCGACTGCACGGGCACCTCCGCCTGCTCGAGGAGCCGGCGCCCCCAGGCGTCGTCGGCGCAGACGAGCCCGCGGCGCGCCCGCGCGGCGGTGAAGAGCGACGCCTTGGCGGCGAAGTAGTCGTCCATGTCGTCGTGGAAGTCGAGGTGGTCCTGGCTGAGGTTGGTGAACAGCGCGACGTCGTAGACGACACCGTCGACGCGGTGCTGGGCCAGGGCGTGGCTGGAGACCTCCATGACGCAGGTGCCGAGCCCGCGCTCGGCCATGAGCGCCAGCAGGGCGTGCAGGTCGGGGGCCTCCGGGGTGGTGCGGACGCTGTCGACCCGCTCGTCGCCGAACCGGGTCTCGACGGTGCCGATGAGCCCGACCCGCTGCCCGAGCGCCGTCAGGGCGGACTGCACGAGGTAGGCGGTCGTCGTCTTGCCGTTCGTCCCGGTGATCCCGATGAGCCGCAGCGGGAGGTCCTCGGTGCCGTAGACCCGGGCCGCCACGGCGCCGAGGACGGACCGCGGCTCCTCGACGAGGACGACCGGGAGGTCGACCCCCGCCGCGGTCATCCGGTCGCGGCCGGCGGTGTCCGTGAGCAGCGCGACGGCACCGGCCGCGGCGGCCTGGGCCGCGAAGTCGGCGCCGTGGGCCCGCGCGCCGGGGAGGGCCGCGTAGAGGTCGCCCGGGCGCACCGCCCGGGAGTCCAGGGTGACACCGGTGACGTCCGGGTCGGCGCCGGGGTCGGGCGCTCCGACGAGCGTCGTGACCTCGCGGAGCGGGGTGCGGCGCAGCGCGGTCGGTCGGGGAGAAACCATCCGCACGACCCTACCGCTTGGTCTGCTTCTTGCCGTCACGCAGCACGGTGGGGTCGGACAGCGCTTCCTTCTGGGTGACCTCGAGGCTCAGGTGCTGCGGCTTCTTGCCGGTCGGGGGGATCTTCAGCTCCTGGAGCGCGTACGTCGTGACGTCCTTGAAGACCGGGCCGGCGACGTAGCCGCCGAAGTACGGGTAGGTGGGCTTCTGGACGATGACCGCCACGACGATCTGCGGGTCGTCGGCCGGGGCGTAGCCGATGAAGCTCGCCGTCTGGCCGCTGTACTTCCCGAGCCGGTCGTCGTAGTAGTCGGCGGTGCCGGTCTTCCCGGCGATCCGGTACCCGGGGATCTGGGCCTCCGTGGCCGTGCCCTCGGGGCTGACGACGCCCTCGAGCATCTTGCTGACGTCCGAGGCGGTCTGCTCGGTGACGACCCGCTTCCCGGTGGAGGCGGGCATGTCGCGCTCGGTGCCGTCCGCCTCGGTCACGCTGTCGATGAGGCGGGGCGGCACCCGCACGCCACCGTTGGCGATCGTCTGGAAGACCGACGCGGCCTGGATCGCGGTGACCGAGATCCCCTGCCCGAAGGCGACGGTGGCGCGCTTGGTGCCGCTCCACGTCGAGGACTTCGGGAGGATGCCCGCGGACTCGCCGGGGTACCCGACGCCGGACCTGCTGCCGAGGCCGAACTTGCGGAAGTAGCTCTCGAGCGTCGAGCTCTTGAGCGTCTCGGAGACGAGGATCGTGCCGATGTTGCTCGACTCGGCGAGCGTCCCCGCGACGGTGCGGTACTCGGTGGCGTGCTCGTGGCTGTCCTTGAACCGCTCGTCGTAGCGCGGGAGCCGGTTGGGGATGACGACGGGCGTCGAGGGGGTGACCGTGCCCTCCTCCAGCGCGGCCGCCATCGTCATGATCTTCGCGGTCGACCCGGGCTCGAAGACGTCGGAGAACGCCTTGTTGTCGAGCTGGGCGCCCGGCTTCCCGACGTCGGTGTTCGGGTTGAACGTCGGGTAGGACGCCACGCTCAGCAGGTCACCGGAGCGGGCGTCCATGATGACGACGGTGCCGGCCTTGGCCTTGGTCTCCTTGATCCGCTGCGCGAGGGCGTTCTGCGCGTACCACTGCAGCGAGGCGTTGATCGTCAGGTGCACGTCGCGACCGTCGACCGCGGGCGTCGTGCTGCTCTCCCCCGCGGGGATGGCGGTGCCGTCCAGGCCCTGCTCGTAGGTCTGCTTGCCGGGGGTGCCCTGGAGCTGGTCGTCGGCCATCAGCTCGACGCCGCCGCCGGGCGTGCCGTCGTCCGTCACGTAGCCGACGAGCGCGGCCGTGGTGGTGCCCTGCGGGTAGGTCCGCTCCGAGCGGGTCTCACGGCGGTCCCGCGCGATGCCCGGGATGCCGAGCGCCGCGATCCTGTTCCACGTGAGGGGCGTGACGTCCTTGCTGAGGATCCGGTAGCGGCTGGTGCCGGTGAGCTCGGTGACGAGCTCGCTGACGGGGGTGCCGAGCAGCGGCGAGAGCCGCTCGGCCGCCTGCTGCACGGCCGCCGCGGAGGTCTCGGGCGCGCACGTGTTCTTCTTCGTGCGGTACGTGCACACCGCCTGCTGGTCGGCGACGACGACCTCGCGGACGACGCTCGAGGCGAGCACGGTGCCGTCGGCGGAGACGATCTGGCCGCGCATCGCCGGGATGATCTGCGCGGTGACCCGCTTGCTCTCGGCCTCGGCGGCGACGGCGGTCGCGTCGAGCCCCTGGATGCGCACGAGCTGGGCCCCGAACACGCTGAGGACGAAGATCGTGGTCATCGTCAGGGCCCGCATCCGACGGCGGGGGCTGGGACCGGGCTCGTCGACGCGCGGCGCGGCGGGACGACGGCCGCCGCCGGAGGAGCCCCGGGTCCCCTGGGCCGGCCGACGACGCGGCGCGGGCCGGGCGCCGCCCGCGGCGGGGCGGGCGGGCCGGGCGCTGCCCGCGGCGGGGCGGGCGGTGCCGGCGGCGGGACGCGGGGCGGGGCGACGCGGACGGGTGCCCTTCGGCGGCGTCTTTCGGGGAGTCACGGGTACGGCGTCCTCGCGGTCGTCAGCGGCTGGGGGCGATGGTGGAGGGCGCTGCGGTGGCCGGGCGCGGGGTGGACGAGGACTCGGTGACCACGCTAAAGGTCTCGTCCGCCCGAGCCTTCTGCGCCACGCCGACGACCTTGCCGTCGGAGAGCCGGAGGAAGGCCGGGGTCTCGGCCGGGACCATCCCGAGGGCGCGGGCCTGGCTCGCGAGCGGCCCCGGCCCGGAGACCGCGTCGAGCGCGTGCTGGAGCTCGTCCCGGGTGTCGGAGAGCTCGTCGGAGCGGTGCTGGAGGTCCCGCATCGTGTAGGACCCCTTGGCCATCGCGGTGTTGAGGACGAGCACCCCGACGAAGCCGCCGAGCACGAGCGCCACGCAGAGCGCGAGGAAGACCCCGTTGCCCTCGGCGACGGGCGGCGCGACGACGCGCAGCCGGCGGGGCGTCGGCGACGTGGCGCGACGCCCCGACGGGCGGGCCTGGGGCCGTGCCGTGGCGTGCTGGCTCATGCGGGGACTCCGATCGGCGAGAGACGTTCCGCGGCCCGGAGCCGGGCCGAGGCGGACCTGGGGTTGACCTGCTGCTCGGACTCGGAGGGGACCTCCGCGCCGCGGGTGAGCAGCCGCAGGTAGGGCGCGTGCTCGGGCAGCTCGACGGGCATGCCCGGCGGCGTCCGGCTGTGCGCTCCGTGCGCGAGGGCCTGCTTCGTGATGCGGTCCTCGAGGGAGTGGTAGGAGAGGACGACGAGGCGCCCCCCGGGGGCCAGCGCGTCGATCGCGGCCCCGACGGCGCGCTCCCAGACCGCGAGCTCGGTGTTGACCTCGATGCGCAGCGCCTGGAAGGTGCGCTTCGCGGGGTGGCCCCCGGTGCGCTGGGACGCCGCGGGGACGGCGCCGCGCACGACCTCGACGAGCCGGGCGGACGTCGTGAAGGGCGCCTTCTCGCGTTCGCGCACGATGGCCGAGGCGACCCGGCCGGCGAACCGCTCCTCCCCGTAGGTCTTGAGGATCCGGGCGAGGTCGCCGTGCGAGTACGTGTTGAGGACCTCGGCGGCGGTCGTCCCGGTGCTCTGGTCCATCCGCATGTCGAGGGGCGCGTCGTGGCGGTAGGCGAAACCGCGGTCGGCCTCGTCGAGCTGGAGCGAGGAGACGCCCAGGTCGAAGAAGATGCCGCGCGCGGTGCCGTCGGCGAGCCGCTCGAGCACCTCGCCGACCTCGTCGTAGACGGCGTGGACGGCGGTGAAGCGGTCACCGAACGGTGCCAGCCGCTCCTCGGCCAGCGCGATGGCGTCGAGGTCGCGGTCGAGGCCGATGACGCGCGCTCCGGGGCACCGGGTGAGGACCGCCTCGGCGTGCCCGCCCATCCCGAGCGTCGCGTCGACGTAGACGCTGCCGTCGGCCTCGAGCGCCGGGGCCAGGAGCTCGACGACCCGGTCGAGGAGCACGGGGACGTGGCGCGAGCCGGCGTCGCCTCTGCTGGTCATCTCACTCCTTCCGGGTCGTTCGGGGGTCCTGGTGCGGGGGTCCTGGTGCGGGGCGACCCGGCTGCGGGTCCCCATCCGATCCGCGCCCGGCGCGGGGGAAGTCGCGTCGGGTGTCGGGTCGGCTGGAGGCCGGCGGTCGGGTCGGTCGTGGCTGGTGGGTGCGGGGCGGTGCCGGTGGGCGTCGGGGTGGTCACGGGCGGGTGGGTCGTCGGTCGGCGGCTCAGAGCCCGGGGACCACCTCCTCGGTCCCGGCGGAGTACGCCGAGTAGGCGGGCATCACCTGGTCGAGGTACTCGCTCCAGCGGGCGGTGTCCCAGACCTCGAGGCGGCCGCCGTTGCCGATGACCGTGCAGTCCTTGTCGAGCCCGGCGTAGGTGCGCAGCGCGGCGGGGATCGTGACGCGGCCCTGCTTGTCGGGGGTGTCGGGGTGCGCGCTGGCGCGGAAGACGCGGATGAAGTCGCGCACCGCCTTCGCCCCGCCGGACACGGACTGCATCTCCTGGGAGATGCGGTGGAACTCCGAGGTCGGGAACACGTAGAGGCACCCCTCCTGGCCACGGGTCACGACGAGCCCGTCGGCCAGGGCCCCGCGGAACCGGGCCGGGAGGAAGAGCCGGCCCTTCTCGTCGAGCCGGGGCGTGTGGGTGCCGAGGAACTCGTCCACGCCACACCTCCTCGACCCGTCCGGCGGCTCCCTCTGCCTCCGTTGTTCCCCACTTTACTCCACCCAGTGCACCACAGGAGCCTCTTTTGGGAGAAATGCCACGAACTTCGTCCAATCAGTGCAGGTCAAAGCGGTGGTGCGAAGTGGGGGAAGAATCGCAGAACACCCGGCTACCGTCGCGCTTGGGGGGTCGCGCGGTCGCTCCTCGCGACCACGAAGCCCCCGGTGGAGCGCGGTGGGGCACGCGGTGGTGCGCGGTGGGGCACGGGGTGGAGCGGGGTGGGGCGGACGCTCGGCGGCCCCCGGAGGGCGAGGGTGCGACGGCCGGCGAATCGAGCGGGGCGAACCCCTCCCTTCCCGCGTCCGGTGTAGCAAGATCGAGGGCACTCCCCGCCCACCCCGGGCGTTGCGCGGGGAGACGAACCGATGAAGGGACCCGCGTGAGCGAGCACGACCCCCGTACGACGACGGACCCGAGCACCCGCGGGGCCTCCCTCGACCAGGTGCTGCAGGTCTCCAGCCAGCTCGCCGCGGCGATGAACTCGGTGATCGAGGGCAAGCAGCCCGTCGTGCGCACCGCGATCACCGTGCTGCTCGCCGAGGGGCACCTGCTCCTCGAGGACGTCCCCGGCGTCGGCAAGACCCTGCTCGCCAAGACCCTCGCCCGGTGCCTCGACGCCTCGGTGCGCCGCGTGCAGTTCACCCCCGACCTGCTGCCGAGCGACATCACCGGCGTCTCCGTGTTCAACCAGGACGTCCGCGACTTCGAGTTCCGGCCCGGGGCGATCTTCGCCAACGTCGTCGTCGGCGACGAGATCAACCGCGCCTCGCCGAAGACCCAGTCGGCGCTGCTGGAGTCCATGGAGGAGGGTCAGGTCACGGTCGACGGCACCACCTACACCCTCCCGCGCCCCTTCATCGTCATGGCGACCCAGAACCCCATCGAGATGGAGGGGACCTACCCCCTGCCGGAGGCCCAGCGCGACCGGTTCATGGCCCGCATCTCGCTCGGGTACCCCTCGCCGCGCTCCGAGCTCGACATGCTCGAGCTGCACGGGGGCGTCTCGCCGCTGGAGTCGTTGCGGCCCGTCACCGACGCCGCCACCGTCCAGACCATGGTCGAGGCGGTCCGGACGGTGCACGCGTCGCCCGCGGTGCGGCAGTACATCGTCGACCTCATCGGCGCCACCCGCTCGAGCTCGGCCCTGCGGCTGGGGGCCTCGCCGCGCGCCACGCTGCACCTGCTGCGCGCCTCCCGGGCGCACGCCGCGCTCTCCGGACGCGACCACGTGCTGCCCGACGACGTCCAGCAGATCGCGGTCCCCGTCCTGGCCCACCGCCTCATCCCCACCGGTGAGACCCAGATGGCGCGCCGCAGCACCGGTGACGTGCTCTCCGACCTGCTCCAGCGGGTGCGCGTGCCCGCCCCCACCCGCTGAGTCGCCCGTGCTCACCCTGCGCCGGACGCTGACGACCCGCGGAGCATCGTTCGTGGGCTGCGGCCTCGTGCTCGTGCTGACGGGGGTCCTCCTCGGCCAGCGCGACGTCACCCGGGTCGGGGTGCTCCTGCTCGCCCTCGCCGCGCTGTCGGTGCTCCTCGTGCGCCGCCACGGGCTCCACCTCGAGGTCTCCCGCCGGCTCTCCCCCAGCCGGGTCGCCATCGACCAGCGCTCGCTCGTCACCGTGCGGGTGCGCAACACCGAGGCCTCCCCGACCCCGGTCCTCATGGCCGAGGAGTCGATCGACTACGCGCTCGGCGACCGGCCGCGGTTCGTCCTCCCGGCCATGCGGGGCGGCACGACACGAGAGGTGCAGTACACGGTGCGTTCGCACACCCGGGGCGTCCACCGGGTCGGGCCGCTGCGGGTCCGGGTCCGGGACCCCTTCGGGCTGACCCTGCGCAGCGCCGCGGTGAGCGGGGACGCCGAGGTCGTCGTCCTCCCCCGGGTCGTCCCGCTCTCGGCCGGGCGCTCGCTCGGCAGCGGGATCGGCAGCGAGGGCTCGATCCCGCACATGGTGGCCCTGCACGGCGAGGACGACCAGACCGTCCGCGAGTACCGCGACGGCGACGACCTGCGCCGCATCCACTGGCCCGCCACGGCGCGCACGGGCGACCTCATGGTCCGGCAGGAGGACCGCCCCGCGAAGCGCCGGGCCGTCGTGCTCCTGGACTCGCGGGCCGTCGGCCACGGCGGCTCGGGGCGCTCGAGCTCGCTCGAGTGGTGCGTCACGACCGCGGCCTCGGTCACCGCGCACCTCGTCGAGGGGGCGCACGCCGTCCACCTGCTCACGGCCGACGCGTCCACCGACACCGGCACCCGACACGACGACACCGTCGAGCGCGCGCTCGACACCCTGGCCAGGGTCCAGCTCGGCGACGAGGACTCGGCGCACTCGGTGCTGCACGCCGCGAGCGGGCTCACCGGCCAGGGCGGCCTCGTCGTCTACGTCGGCGGGCCGCTCGGCGACGACGACGCCCACACCCTCGCCGCCCTCCGCCAGCCCGGGTCGAGCGGGGTCGCCCTCGTCGTCGACCCGAGCGCGTTCGGTGCCCGCGGGTCGCGGCGCGCGCCGGCCATCGGCGCGGCCGCCGACGCGACCGTGGCGACGCTGCGGGCGTCCGGGTGGCTCACGACCGTCGTCGACGCCTCGACCGCTCCCGCCGAGGCCTGGACGGCCGTGGTGTCGAGCGGGCTCGTGGGGGCCCGATGACCCGCGCCCGGCCCGCCGACACCGCCCTCGCCGCCCTCGCCACGCTCATGGTGGCGCTTCCCCTCGCCGCACTGTTCACGCCCGCGTCCGCCTGGGTCCGGCCGAGCGTGCTGCTCGTCGCCCTCGTCGCCGCGACCGGCGCCCTGCTGCGCGCGGTGACGGCCACGCGACCGCTCGTCGTGGCCGGCCAGCTCCTCGCCCTCCTCGAGGGCACCGCGCTCCTCCACGGGCGCGGCCACCTCTGGCACGGCGTGCTCCCGACGCCGGACACCGGCCACGCCCTCGGGATCCTCCTCGGGGACGCCTACACGACGGTCACGACCTACTCGGCCCCGGCGCCCGCGGACCGGGGCACGACCCTCGCGGTCAGCCTCCTCATCGGGCTGACCGCCCTCGCCACGGACGCGGTGGCGGTCACCTACCGCAGCCCCGCCGTCGCCGGCATCCCGCTGCTCGCCGCCTACCTGTCGTCCGCGACGAACACCGGCTCCGGCCTCGCCGCGTGGCTCGTCGTGCCGCCGGCCCTGGCCTGGCTCGCCATGGTCGGGCGGCAGGGGGTCCGCGCGCTGCGCACGTGGGGCGGGACGGCCGCGGAGGGCGCCCGGACCACCGCCGACCCGGCCGGCTCGTTCGCGACCGTCGGCCGCCTCGTCGGCGTCGTCGCCCTCGCCGCGGCCGTCATCCTCCCCGGGCTGGTGCCGCACCTGCCGACGACGTTCATCGCGGACGGTCTCGCCCGCAGCGACACCGGGCGCGGCAACGGGGGCGCGGTGCGGCTCTCGACGAGCATCGACATCGCCCGCGACCTCGGCGACCGGTCCACGGATCCGGTCCTCGTGTACCAGACCAGCTCCGCCGAGCCGGAGCCGCTGCGGGTCGGCATCCTCGACACCTACCGCGGGGGCCGCTGGCAGGCCTCGCCGGGCGTCGCGTTCGTCCCCCTCGACGGTCGGCTGCCGGGCGCCAGCGCGAGCCCGGACGTCAAGCGCACCACCGAACGCCTCGAGGTGTCCTCGACGTCGATCGGGGTCCCCCAGGTGGCCATGCCGAACAACCCGCTCGGGACCCCGTTCCCCACGGGGTCGTGGCGCGTCACCGGCAGCGGGCTCGTCGAGCTCACCGCCCCGGTGGGGAAGTACACCGTCGAGTACCAGCAGCTGAGCCCGGAGGCCGGGCAGTTCGGGTCCACACCCGACGGTGGTGCGCCCGACTCCGCGGACCTCGCGATGGACCCCGACTCGGAGTCGCGGGTCCGGGAGCTGCTCGGCGAGATCACCGGTGGCGGTGACAGCCCGCTCGAGATCGCCACCGGCATCCAGGACTACCTTCGCGGCCCGGAGTTCACCTACTCCGAGGAGCTCGTCGACGACACCGCCGCCGGCCAGCGCTCCGAGGAGCCGCTGCTGCGCTTCCTCGAGACCAAGCGCGGCTACTGCGTCCAGTTCTCCAGCGCGATGGTCATGCTCTCGCGGGCCGCCGGGATCCCCGCCCGGATGGCGGTCGGGTTCCTCCCCGGCTCCGTCGAGGGCGACGACCGGGTGGTCCGGGTCAACGACGCCCACGCCTGGCCCGAGCTGTACTTCCCCGAGCTCGGGTGGGTCCGCTTCGAGCCCACGCCCGGGGTGCGCAGCGGCCTCGCCCCGCCGTACACCCGGGAGGCGAGCAGCCCGTCGAACCCGCAGGTCCCGACGGCCGCTCCCTCGGCCTCCGCGACCTCCGACGGCTCCACGCGCCCGCAACAGGACGTCCCGATCGACACCCCGCAGGACACCGGCGCGAACGGCGCCGGCACCGGGGTCCTCGAGCTGGTCCGGCGCAACCTCGCGACCGTCGGGGGCGTGCTCGCCGTGCTGGTCCTCGGTGCCCTCACCCCGCTCGGGGCGTGGCTCGCCCGGCGTCGCTCCCGTCGCCGCGCCCGCGACGACGCCGAGCGCGTCGAGGCGGAGTGGCAGAGCCTGCTGCTGCGGCTCGGGGACATCGGGATCGTCCCCGGCGACGGCGACACCCCCCGGCAGGCCTCGCGGCACCTCGGGCGGGCGGCCTACCTCGGCCCCGACGAGGACGCCGCCCTCGGGCGGGTCGTCGCGACCCTCGAGCAGGCGCGCTACGCCCGGCCCGGGGCGAGCCTGCCCGACGTGCGCGAGGACGCCGACACCGTGTGGCGGGCGGCGCTGGGGCGGCGGCGCCGGGGCGACCGGGTCCGGGCCCTGCTGCTCCCCGAGGAGGGCCGCCGGCACTGGCGCTCGCTGCTGCACCTCCCGGTCCGCCGCTCCTCCCGGGACGGCGACGACGACGGCACCGGCTGAGGGGCCGGACCGACGACGGGAGGCCCCGGGGGCGCTGTGCCCCGGGGCCTCCCGTCGTGCCGGTACCGGCTCAGTCCAGGTAGTCCCGGAGGGCCTGGCTGCGGCTCGGGTGACGCAGCTTGGACATCGTCTTGGACTCGATCTGGCGGATCCGCTCGCGGGTGACGCCGTAGACCTTGCCGATCTCGTCGAGCGTCTTCGGCTGGCCGTCGGTGAGCCCGAAGCGCATCGAGACCACACCCGCCTCGCGCTCGGAGAGCGTGTCGAGGACGCTGTGCAGCTGCTCCTGGAGCAGGGTGAAGCTCACGGCGTCGGCCGGGACGACGGCCTCGGAGTCCTCGATGAGGTCACCGAACTCGCTGTCGCCGTCCTCGCCGAGCGGGGTGTGCAGCGAGATCGGCTCGCGGCCGTACTTCTGGACCTCGACGACCTTCTCCGGGGTCATGTCGAGCTCCTTGGCGAGCTCCTCCGGCGTGGGCTCGCGGCCCAGGTCCTGGAGCATCTGCCGCTGGACGCGGGCCAGCTTGTTGATGACCTCGACCATGTGCACCGGGATGCGGATGGTGCGGGCCTGGTCGGCCATCGCGCGGGTGATCGCCTGGCGGATCCACCACGTCGCGTAGGTCGAGAACTTGTAGCCCTTGGTGTAGTCGAACTTCTCGACCGCACGGATCAGGCCGAGGTTGCCCTCCTGGATGAGGTCGAGGAAGAGCATCCCGCGACCGGTGTAGCGCTTCGCGAGCGACACGACGAGCCGGAGGTTGGCCTCGAGGAGGTGGTTCTTGGCCTTCTTGCCGTCCTGGGCGATCCACCACAGCTCGCGCTTGAGCTTCATGTCGATCTTGTCGCCGGAGTTGAGCATCTCCTCGGCGAACAGGCCGGCCTCGATGCGCTTGGCGAGCTCGACCTCCTGCTCGGCGTTGAGGAGGGCGACCTTGCCGATCTGCTTGAGGTAGTCCTTGACCGGGTCGGCGGTGGCACCGGCGGTGACGACCTGCTGCGCCGGGGCGTCGTCGTCGTCGTTGGTCATGACGAAGCCGCCGCTGTCCTCGCCGTCCTTGCCGGTCTTCGGGCTGGCCTCGCGCACACCCTCGGTGGCGGGGACCTCGGCCTCGTCGGCGTCGTCGGCGTCCTCGCCCTCGGCGGAGGCGTCCTCGTCGGCGGCCCGGGCACTGGCCGCGGCCTTCTTGGCGGCGGCGCGGGTCGAGGCGGCGGCCTTCTTCGTGGTGGGGGCCGCCGGCTCGGCGGCCGCGGTGGCGGCCTTGCGGGTGGTCGTCGACGTGGCGGCGGCCTTCTTCGCGGCAGCGGCCGGGGTGGCGGCGGGGGCGGCGGCCTTCTTGGCCGGGGCCTTCTTCGCTGCGGGCTTGGTCGCGGGCTTGGTCGCGGTCTTGGTGGCGGACTTGGCCGCCGTCTTCGTCGCGGGGGCCTTCGTCGACGCGGTGGCCGAGGCCTTCTTCGCGGTGCGGGTGGTGGCAGCGGCGACCCCGGAGGTGTCGTCGTGCCGGACCTCGATGTCCTGGTCCCCGAGGGCACGGAGCACGACTCGGCCCCGGCTCGGCCGGACGTCGGCTGCGCGCATGGCCTCGGCCACCTGCTCGCCGGTCACCGACCCGCTCGTCCGACCCTGGCGCACGAGCGCCTGCAGGGCCTGGTGGGAGAACTCGGGGGGCAGTGCACTCGGTTCAGGGGACTTCGTGGACACAGGCGACACCGACTACCTTTCGTCGCGGATGGCCACGGCCCGTGACGAGGGGTCACGAGTGCGGCGTGGGGGGTCCGGGGGGGCGACCCGGCTGTTCGGACTCGGCCCGTCCGGCCAGGTGCGCACTATCATTATAACTTTCCCGGGCCCCGCGGAGCACATCCGGCAGGTCGTGGGGACGATCGTCGGCCCCGCCCGGCTGCGTGCCGCGTGGTGTTCAGCCCTTGACGGCGAGGACGGCGCAGGGCGCGTCGAGCAGGATCCGCTGCGCGTTGGACCCGAGGATCAGCTTGCCGACGGGGGTGCGGCGGCGCAGCCCGATGACGATGAGGTCGGCGTCGGTCTCGTTGGCGACGGCGATGAGGTCCTCGGCGGGCTCGTTGCCCCGCACCAGCTGGCGGACCTCGATCTCGCCACCACCGGCGGTCATGTCGTCGGTGATCCGCTGGAGCTCTTCCTCCGCGGCCCGGGCGGCCTCCTCGTCGAGCCCACCGCGGTGGGAGTTGATGACGACGAGCTTGGTCCCCCGGCCCCTCGCCTCCTCGACGGCGCGAGCGAGCGCGGCCCGCCCCTCCTTCGTCGGGACGAAGCCTACGACGATCGTCACGATGTCCTCCTCGGCGGTGGTGCGCTGTCTCGCCTGACCGTACCGCAGCCCGCGGGTGCAGCCGTGGTGATGACCTCCTCGATCACCCGACCGACCTGCGCGGTCTCCACGAGGAAGCCGTCGTGACCGTGCGTCGAGTCGAGCACCGAGAGACCGGTCCCGGGGCGGGCCCGGACGATCTCCTCGGACAGTCGGAGGGGGTAGAGCCGGTCCGTCGTGACCCCGGCGACGTGGAGCACGCCGGGGAACGCCTGCAGCGCCGCGGCGACCCCGCCGCGCCCCCGCCCGACGTCGTGGCTGTTCATCGCCTCGGACAGCACGAGGTAGCTGTTGGCGTCGAACCGGCGGGCCAGCTTCGTCGCGTGGTGGTCGAGATAGCTCTCGATGTCGTACCGGCCACCCCCGCCGAGCGGGTCCTCGCCGGCGCGCGGTCGACGCCCGAAGCGGTCGTCGAGCTCCCCCTCGTGGCGGTAGGTCGTGTGCGCGATGCGGCGGGCGATGCCGAGCCCGGTGACCGGTGCCCGTCCGGTGTCGTAGTAGTCGCCGTCCTGGTAGTCCGGGTCGTGCCGGATCGCGAGCAGCTGCGGCTGGCACCACGCCACCTGGTCGGCCGTCGTGGCCGGGGTGGACGCGAGCACGAGGGCACGCTCCACCCGGTGCGGGTGGGTGGCGGCCCACTCCAGGGCCCGCATCCCGCCCATCGACCCGCCGAGCACGAGGTGCCAGCGTCCGATGCCGAGCGCGTCGGCGAGGGCGGCCTCCGCGGCGACGTGGTCGCGGATCGTGACGTACGGGAAGCGCCCGCCCCACGGGCGGCCGTCGGGCGCCGCCGAGGAGGGGCCGGTGCTGCCCTGGCAGCCGCCCACGACGTTCGCCGCCACGACGAAGAACCGGTCGGTGTCCAGGGGCGCGCCCGGCCCGATGAGCCCCGGCCACCACCCGGCGGTGGGGTGCCCCGGGCCGACATCACCGACGACGTGGCTGTCCCCGGTGAGGGCGTGCTCGACGAGGACGGCGTTGTCGCCCTCGGGCGAGAGCGTCCCCCACGTCTCGTACGCGAGCGTGACGTCGGGCAGCACCCCGCCGCGCTCGAGCGGGAGGTCGCCGACCTCGACGAAGAGGCGGTCTCCGACGGGGTCACCGGGACGCCACACGGCGCCGATCGACCGGGTCGGGGTGGCGGTCATCGCAGACTCCTCGGGCACTCGCGCTTGCCACAGCGGGTGCTGCGGCCGGGTCATCACCCGGGGCACCCCACCGCGAGGAGGGTTGCCGCCCAGCAAACCGGGGTTTGGCACTGGGACTCATGACCTGTCCCGATGGTACCGCCCGCCCCCCGGCCCGCGAGGCCCCTGTCCGCAGGTCGGTCGGCCTCAGCCGGCCCACCCGAGGTGCCGACCGGGCGGGCTCCGGTCGAGCCTCAGCCCGTGGTCGACGAGCTGGCCGAGGAGCATCGCGAGGCGGTACCCGGGGTCCAGGCGCAGGGCCCGGTCGAGCGCGGCCCGGGCCCGGGCGCCGTCACCGGTGGACCAGGCGACCTGGGCCACGACGGTGCAGGCCGCGGCGGCGTCGCCCGGTCGGTCGTCGGGGACGCAGCGGCAGAGCGCGACGAGCCGGTCGAGGAGCAGCTCGCGCTCATCCGCACCGTCCGAGCCGGCGTGCCACGACCCCATGCCGGCCCAGCGCGGCAGGCGGCGCTCGAGGAGGGCGAGGACGGTCGGGTCGAGGGCGTCGCGGGGCAGCACCGACGGCGCGAGCCAGCCGATGAGGCCGTCGCGCAGCGCGATGTCACGGAGCCCGGCGACGGCGGCCGCGACGAGCCGGGGTGGGCCGGGCGGCGACCCGCCGAGGGCGACCGGGGCCGGGTCCCGGCCGAGCAGCGCGGCCCACGCGCGGACCGCCTCCCGGCGCCGACGCCGGGACTCCCTCGTGACCCCGGCGAGCGCGGCGGACAAGGGTGCCGACCACCCGGCATCGGCGTCGACGAGGCGGTCGACGGCCTCCCGGTCGGCGAGCGGCGCCCGGCCCAGCGCCACGAGCTCGGCGACGGCGGGGACCTCGTCCGCCCCCGGGACGGCGACGCCCTCGGCGGGGCAGCAGGGTTCGGAGCACACGGGCGAGTAGCGCCGGCCGTCGCGCACGACGTCCACCTCCGCCACGTCGACTCCCCCGGACTCCAGGTCCTCGACGATCCGCAGCAGGAGCGGCAGGCACTCGTCCGGCTCGTCCTCGTAGCCGAGGGCGAGGACGCGACCCACGCGCTCCCGGCGCAGCGGTCCGACGACCGCAGCGGCGGTGACCGCCTCGCGGCCCGCGGGCGGGAGGTCGACGCGCACGACGAGCCCGACCCGCCGGTCCTCGAGGCCCACGACGACGACGCTGCGCCGGGGGTGGTAGCCGAGCTGGTAGGGCAGGACCGCGAGCACGTCCCCGGGGCCGCGGAGGCTGATCTGTGGAGTCATTCCGCCACGCTGGCCCGCCGCCGGGCTGCAGGACAGGCCCGACGCGGATCTGTGGACGACGGACCCGCGAGGGCCGCCCTGTGGACGACGCCGGGTCAGGACACGACGTCGGAGCGCACGGTCGAGGGCGGCTCGTGCCCCGGGCCACGGCCGTGCTCGGCCTCCCAGTCGAGGAAGCGCTCGGTCTCCTCGACGAGGGTCGTCGCGACCCAGCCGAGGACCATCGCGTCGTCGGCGAGGCCGAAGACGCCGAGCAGCCCCTCCGGCAGCAGGTCGATGGGCGAGACGACGTACGCGGCCCCGGCCACGACGAGCCCCAGCTTGGTGAGCGAGGTGCCGGTGTACTCACCGCTGCGGACCGCGCGGACGAGCCGCGGCACGGCGACGGCGCGGTCGCCCAGCGAGGGTCCACCGGCGCGGGTGGCGAGGCGGACCGCTCGTCCGAGGGCGCCGACGTACGACAGGGTGCGGGCTCTGGCCATGGTTTCCTCCTGGGCTCGCGGGGGTGTCCCGCTGTCTCAACGGTCGGGGTGCGCGCCGGGATTCCCGTGACGCGCAGCGGGTCAGGCGGAGCCGATCCGTCCGGTGGCCGGCGGGAACTCGCGCTTGGCGTCGACGGCCACCCGGCGCAGCAGCACGGCGTCGATGCCGGCGCCGACGACCCCGCCGACGACCGGCACTCCGCGTCCGAACCGGGCCAGCACGCTCTTGCCGGTGCTCGCGACGAGCTTGAAGAAGACGCCCTTCTTGATGACCATCGAGGCCGGCCCGGGCAGCCGCTGCGCCGCGAGGTTGGTCAGCGTCCCGCCGACCGGGGCGGCGAGCTGGGCCTTCTTCAGGAGGTCGTCCGCGTCGGCGCCGACGAGGGTGAGCAGGACCGCGGCGCGGATCTGCGGCTGGTCGATGTCGTGGCCGCGCACCTTGGCGATCGCCGCCGTCATCCGGGTGGCGAGGGCGTAGAACGCGACGACGTTCGCGGGGAGGGCGACGGGGAGGGTGATGAAGCCCCCGAGACCGGTGACGAACCCCTCCGCACCCGCCTGGATGGTGTGCGAGCGGACGATGGCGTCGACCGCCTGCTCGGGATCCCCGCCGTGGGAGCGCAGCGCGGCGTCGGCCACGTCGCCGGCGGGGCTGAACCAGCCCTTGCCGTCGATGCCGATGTCGAGGATCTGGTCGACGACGCGGATCGCCTGGCGGCCCAGGACCCCGTCGTCGGAGGGGGCGTCGGCGGCCCGCTCCAGCGCGGACCGGGCGTCCTCCACGGCCTCCTTGCTGCGGCGGCCTCGGTCGAGCAGTCCCACGGTGTCCTCCCGGGTCGGCCGGGGCGGACCCTGGGTGCGTCCGCTCGCGCTCCGGCTCCGGCCATCCTGCCACGCACGCGGCCTGACCTGCGGCGCGGCGGGCACGGTCCCTCCGTGACGGTCCACCGCCGTACGCTCGGCGCCATGCTGGATGGCGAGGTGGGGGTGATCGTCGTCGGCAGCGGTCCCGGCGCGCCCACGGCGGTCCTGCACGGGGGCGAGCTGCGCACGGCCACCGGCGAGGACCTGCTGCGGCACGTCGCGGCGGTCGAGGCCGCGCACCATCCCCGATGGGTGTGGTGGTCGGCCGAGTCCGGAGCGCGCGGCGTCGTGGCCGGCCGGGTGCACCTGGCCCGGGCCTGGGACGTCGCGGAGGCGCACCGTCTGCTGCGCGGCGGGTGGGACGCCTCCCCCGCCCTGGCCTGGGCGGCCGCGCACGGGCTTTCGGCGTCGTCCGTCCCGGCACCGCCCACCGACGACCTGTTCGACCTCGTCGGTGCGGCCGACCTCCCCCCGGCGGACGTGCTCCTCGACGCGGCAGGTCACCTGCGCGCCGACCACGAGCGCTGGCTCGAGGATCCCGCCCACCTGCGTCCCTGGGCCGAGGCCGCGCTGACCGTGGCGCGGCGGCAGCTCGAGCAGGCGGCCGGCATCTCCCCCCGGCTGGCGATGACGGTGGCCTCGGAGTCCGCCGCGGCGCTGCTGTGCCTCGAGCTGGAGCGCGACGGCCTGCCGCTCGACCGCGCCCGCACCGAGGAGCTCGTCGCCCGGGCCGCGGGCCCACGCACCGTCGGCGACTCCGAGACCCTCGCCGCCCGGCGGGCCCGGGACGCCACCGTGCTCCGGCACGTCCCGGGGCGCGAGTCCGTCGACCTGCGCAACCCGGCCCAGGTCAAGGAGCTGCTGGCGGCGGTGGGCGTCGACGTCCCGACCACGCGCAAGTGGGTGCTCGAGGCCTACCGCGAGGTGCACCCCGTCGTCGACGCCCTCCTCACGTGGCGCCGCGACGAACGGATCACGACGACGTACGGCTACCGCTGGCTCGACAGCCACGTCGGGCCGGACGACCGGCTGCGCGGGCGGTGGACCGCCTCCGACGGCGCGGCCGGCCGGATGACCGCCGAGAACGGCCTGCACAACCTCCCGGCGGCGCTGCGCCCGGGCGTGGCGGCGCATCCGGGCCACGTCCTCGTCCGGGCCGACCTCGGGCAGGTCGAGCCGCGGGTGCTCGCCGTCGTCAGCGGGGACCCCGCCTTCGCCGCGGCGACCCGGGCCGACGACCTCTACGCGCCCGTGGCGGCCCGGCTCGGCGCGGAGCGGGCGGTCGCGAAGATCGCCGTGCTCGCCGCGATGTACGGCCAGCGCAGCGGTGCGGCCGGCGAGGCGCTCAAGGGGCTCGAGACGGCCTACCCGGTGGCGATGGGCCTGCTCGACCGGGCCTACGCCTCGGGACGGCGGGCCGAGCCGCTGCGGACGTACGGGGGGCGTCTCGTGCCGACGGGGCGGCTGCTCGCCGGGCGCCCGCCGGGCAGCGACCCCGAGCTCGACGCGGCGCGGGGCCGGTTCGCCCGCAACGCGGTGATCCAGGGGTCGGCGGCCGAGCTGTTCAAGGCGTGGGCCGCGACGGTGCGGGCGTCGGTGCGTGACCTCGACGCGTCGGTCGTCCTGTGCCTGCACGACGAGCTGCTCGTGCACGTCCCGGAGCAGCACGCCGCCGAGGCGGTGCGCCGGGTCGACGGGTCGCTGGAGGACGCGGCGCGACGCTGGTCCGGCGGGGCGCCCGTCCGCTTCGTCGCCGACACCTCGGTCGTCCGCCGCTGGTCCGAGGCCAAGGACTGACCCCCGCCGGCGTTGTCGGGTCGCCCGAGAAAACCGCGGGGCTCGGGGTGCGAGGTCAGGCGTCGTCGGCGTCGTCGTCGGAGACGGAGCGGAGGAAGTCCTCGAACTCGGCGCCGAGCTCGTCGGCGGAGGGGATCTGCGAGGTCTCGGTCGCGAGCAGGCTCGGCCGCTCCTTGCCCTCGACGAACGCGTCGTACTGCTGCTCGAGCGCGCTGATGACCTGCCGCGCCTCGTCGCTGCCCGCCACCTCGGCCTCGATGGCCTGCTGGTTGACGCGCGCCCGGGTCACGAGGTCGTCGTTCGGCAGGTTGAGCCCCGTGGCGTCGGTGATCGCGTTGAGCGAGGCGAGCGCCCCCTCGGCCCACTCGGCGCCCGCGAGGTAGTGCGGCACGTGGATGGCGAACCCGAGCGCCTGCCGGCCCATCTCGCCGAAGCGCAGCTCGAGGAGGGCGCCGATCGAGGCCGGCACCTGGACGCGCCCGAACGGGGAGCGGGCCTCACCGATGAGCGTGTCGTCGGTGGCGTGGGCGGTCATCCCCACGGGCCGGGTGTGCGGGACACCCATCGGGATGCCGTGCGTCGTCACGACGAGCGTGATCCCGAGCAGGTCGACGAGCTCGCGGACCGCCTCGACGACGCGCTCCCACTGGAAGTCCGGCTCCGGCCCGGTCAGCAGGTAGTACGTCTGGCCGTCGCGGTCGGTGAGCCGGTGCAGGAGCATCGAGGGGTCGTCGTACTCGGCCCAGCGGTTCGTGTCGAACACCATCGTCGGGCGGCGGCCGCGGTAGTCGAGCAGCTGGTCGAGGTCGAAGGACGCGACGACCTCGGGCTCCCCGCTCTCCAGCAGGTGGGTCCCGAGGGTGTCCTGGAGATGCCCGGCGTCGATGAAGGCTCCGAGCAGCACGAGGAGGACGCCGGGGCGCGAGGCGTCGACGTCGGTCTCGAGGCGGTAGAGGTCGGACGGGTTCTGCACGGGAGAAGCCTTTCACGCTGGTGCTCGTAGTGGAGGAACGTCCGGGCAGGACGACGGATTCCCCGGGGTCGTCCCCGAAGGTCAGGAGGCCGCCGACGCCGCCGCGATCGCCCGCCGCACCCGCTTCTCGGACACCGACCCGTTCGTCCCGAGCGACTGCGCGAACAGGCTCACCCGCAGCTCCTCGACCATCCACGCGATGTCGGTGACCTCCGGCGCGGCCCGGCGCACCGCCGGGAGGCCGTCGAGCAGGTCGGCGTAGGCGGTCTCGACGGCGTCGACCTGCTCCTGGAGGACCGGCTCGCGGGGGTTGGTCGCCGCCCGCTCGAGCCGGTGCTGGGCCGCCCGCAGGTACCGCTGGAGGTCGCGCAGCCGGGCGACCCCGGTGGCCGCGACGAACCCCGGGCGGACCAGCCCCTCGAGCTGCGCCCGCACGTCGGCCCGGGCGGCCGCGGTGGACGCCGCGGCCGCCCCGCCCTCGAGGGAGCCCAGGGTCCGGCGCACACCGGCGGCGAGCACGAGCACCGGCTCGACGGCCTCGATGACCCCGAGCACCCGGGCCACCGAGTGCGTCCGCACGGCCGCGAGCGCCGCCTCGAAGTCCTCGGGGGTGCGCACCTGACCGGTGACGTGCTCGGCGACGATGGCGTCGACCGCCGCGTCGAGGCAGTCCTGGAGCAGCGCCGGGACCGACCCGTGCGGGTTGTCGGCGAGCGCGAGCTTCTGCGCGTTGCTCAGCCGGGCGAGCACCCGCTTCCACGGAGCCGTCGTCGCGAGGAGCAGCAGCCGCCGGACCCCGGCCCGGTGCGCGGCCGCGGCGGACCCGGCGTCCGGGAGCACCCGCAGCGCCACCGACGCCCCCTCGTCGACGAGCGCCGGGTAGCCGTGGACGGCGTGCCCCCCGGCCCGCCCCTCGAAGGTCTCGGGCACCGTGCCGACGTCCCAGGTCGTGAGCCCGGACCGCTCGATGGACGCGCCGGCGCGCGACATCCCCTCGCGCACCGCGCCGCCGGCCTGCTCGCGCAGCGCCTCGAGGTCCTTGCCGGCGGCGACGACGCGCCCACCCGGCCGCTCGACGCTGAACGTGATGCGCAGGTGGTCGGGCACGCGGGCGAGGTCCCACTCCCCCGGGTCGATGCGGATCCCGGTGCGTTCGTGCAGGACTCGTGCGAGCTCGTCGGTCATCGACCCTCGTGACGGGTCGGCGTCGCGCAACGCCGCCGTCGCGTGGTCCGGCGCGGGGACGAAGTGCCGCCGGGTCGCCTTCGGCAGCGAACGGATGAGTGCCACGGCGAGGTCGTCGCGCAGCCCCGGGACCTGCCAGTCGAAGCCCGCCGACGTCACCCGGTTCAGCACCGCGACGGGGACGTGCACGGTGACGCCGTCCGCGGCCTGCCCGGGGGCGAACTGGTAGGTGACCTCGAGCTCGAGGTCACCCTGCCGCCAGGTGCGCGGGTAGTCGGCCGCCGAGACCGCCTCACCGGCGTCCGACATGAGGTCGTCCTCGGTGAGCGTCAGCAGGTCGGGACGGCGCCGGCGCTCCCCGCGCCACCACCGGTCGAAGTGCCGCTCCGACACGACGTCCGGCGGGATCCGGGTGTCGTAGAACGCGAACACCACGTCGTCGTCGACGACGATGTCGCGCCGGCGAGCCCGCTCCTCCAGCTCGGCGACACGGGCGAGGGTGCGCAGGTTGAGCGCCCAGAAGTCGTGCCGCGGGTCCCAGTCCCCCTCGACGAGGGCGGAGCGGACGAAGATCTCGCGCGCGGCCTCCGGGTCGATGCGGGCGTACTGGATGGTGCGGTCGGTGACGAGCGGGACGCCGTAGAGGGTGACCCGCTCGGTCGCCACGGCCGCCCCGGCCTTCTTGCTCCACCGCGGCTCACTGACCGTGCGGGCGACGACGTGCGCACCGGCCTCCTCGGCCCACTCCGGCTGGATCGTCGCGACGGTGCGCGCCCAGAGCCGTGAGGTCTCCACCAGCTCGCCGGCCATGACGTACTCGGGCTTCTTGCGGAACAGCGTCGAGCCGGGGTTGATGCCGAACCGTGCGCCCCGTGCCCCGAGGTACTCGCGCTTCACCTGGTCGCGGACGCCGACGTGCGAGAGCAGCCCGGCGAGCAGGGCGCGGTGGATGGTGTCCCAGTCCGGCTCGGCGTCGCGGGCCGCGGTCGCGAGGTCGGGGTCGATCCGCGAGGAGCGGGTCGCCCGCCGGAGCTGGGCGTGCAGGTCCTGCCACTCGCGGATGCGCAGGTAGTGGAGGTACTCGTTCTTGCACATCCGCCGGAACGCGCTGCCGGAGAGGTCCTTCTGCTGCTGCTTGAGGTAGCGCCAGAGGGTGAGGAGCGAGGCGAAGTCGGAGTGCTCGTCCTTGAAGCGCGCGTGGCTCTGGGCGGCCTGGGCCTCCTTGTCGGCCGGGCGCTCCCGGGGGTCCTGGATCGAGAGGGCGGCGACGAGGACGAGCACCTCCCGGGTGCAGCCGAGCCGGCCGGCCTCGACGACCATCCGCGCGAGCCGCGGGTCGAGCGGCATCCGGGCCAGCGTGCGGCCGGTCGGGGTGAGCCGCCGGGCGCGGCCGCGGTGCCGACCGGGCCCGCGCTCCTCGGCGGAGAAGGCCCCGAGCTCCTCGAGCAGGCGGACGCCGTCGGCGACCTGCCGGGCGTCCGGTGGGTCGACGAACGGGAAGCGCGCGACGTCCCCGAGGCCGAGCGAGGTCATCTGGAGGATGACCGAGGCGAGCGAGGTCCGCTGGATCTCCGGCTCGGTGAACTCCGGCCGCGCCTCGTGGTCCTCCTCGGAGTAGAGCCGGATGCAGACCCCGGGCGCCACCCGCCCGCACCGCCCGGCGCGCTGGGCGGCGCTGGCCCGGCTCACCGGCTCGATGGGCAGGCGCTGCACCTTGGTGCGCTGGCTGTACCGCGAGATGCGGGCCGTGCCGGTGTCGACGACGTAGCCGATGCCCGGCACGGTGAGCGAGGTCTCGGCGACGTTCGTCGCGAGGACGATCCGCCGCCCGCTCCCCCGCCGGAAGACGCGGTGCTGCTCGGCCGCCGAGAGCCGGGCGAACAGCGGCAGCACCTCGGTGTTCGGGAAGCGGCGCGCCTCGAGCGCCTCCGCGGCGTCGCGGATCTCCCGCTCGCCGCTGAAGAACACGAGGATGTCGGTGGCCTCGGGGCTCGGCGGCGCCTCGGTCCACAGCTCCTCGACGGCCTCGACCACGCCGGCGGTCTGGTCGCGCTCCTCGACGACGTGCCGGCCGTCCGGGTCGAGCTCGACGAGCGGCCGGTAGCGCAGCTCGACCGGGTAGGTCCGGCCGGACACCTCGAGCACCGGCACCTCGCGCACCACCTCGCCCCGCTCGTCGGTGCCGAAGTGGTCGGCGAACCGCACCGGGTCGATCGTCGCCGAGGTGATGACGACCTTGAGGTCGGGCCGCCGCGGCAGGAGCTGCTTGAGGTAGCCGAGGATGAAGTCGATGTTGAGGGACCGCTCGTGCGCCTCGTCGATGATGATCGTGTCGTAGCGGCGCAGGTCGCGGTCGCGCTGCATCTCGCTGAGCAGGATGCCGTCGGTCATCACCTTGACCCGGGTGGCGTCGCCGCTGTGGTCGCCGAAGCGCACCTGGTAGCCGACGAGGCCGCCGAGCTCGAGGCCCATCTCCTCGGCGATCCGCTCCGCGACCGAACGGGCCGCGATGCGGCGGGGCTGGGTGTGCCCGATCTGCGCTCCGCCCCCGCCGCGGCCGAGCTCGAGGCACATCTTGGGGATCTGGGTCGTCTTGCCCGAGCCGGTCTCACCCGCGACGACGACGACCTGGTGGTCGCGGATCGCGGCCAGGATGTCGGCGCGGCGGGCCACGACCGGGAGCTGCTCCGGGTACCGCAGCTCCGCCGGGTCGAGGGCGTCGGCGGGGCGGTCGGGCATGGCCGACAGGATAGGTCGCGCTCACCACACCCCCGGCCCCGCACCCGACGCGGCACCCGGCGTCGGGTGGCCCGGTGGCCGGAGGGTGACCGGCCGGGCCGCCGCCGGGCGGGCGTCCTCGGGCACCACCCGGGGCGCGACGCGCGCGGCCGCCTCGAGACCGACGCCGGCCGCGTACATCCGCCGGGTCTGCCGGCCACCGGCATCGACGAGCCGCAGCTCGGTGGTCGCGGACGCCACCCGGCTCCGGAGCCCGTCCCGGGCCGACCCGGCCGCGCGTCGCACCCTGGACCCGCCCCGCGTCGGCGGCGGACCCCCGACCAGCGCGCTCGGCGTCCCCCGCTCGGGGGGCACCCGGAACCGGGCGCGGGCGGCGTCCACCCGGTCGCGCGCGGTCCTCACCGCGCCGGCGAGCACGCGCTCCTGCCGCGTCATCGCGGTGGCGACCACCGTGCCGTCGGCCCGCACCACCGCGCCGGCCTTCGCGCCGTTCCGCAGCGTCCTCCCCCCGGCGCCGAGGACTGCCGACCCGGCCCCCACCGTCACGTCGCGCCAGCTGCCCTCGTCGTAGCCGAGGAGCAGCGCGCCGTCGGCGACCGTGCCGACCGCGTCCCCGACCACGCCGACCACCGCGAGCTCGGGGGCCACCCGCGCGGGGACCATCGCGACGTACCCGACGCCGTGCCCGACGCTGCCGAGGGTCCGCAGACCCCGGTAGACGGCCGTGTCGGAGATGTCGTCGTCGGCGAGCGCGACGAGCACCCCGGCGCACCGGGCGTCCGCCGCCTCGAGACGGTCCATCGCCGCGCGGTGGCGGGACTCGGCCCCGGCCACGGTGGCCATCTCGTCCTGCTGCGCGTGCCGCAGGGCGAGCATCTCCGGCGCCGACTCGGTGAGGCCCGAGCCGACGAGCACTGCCGCACGCTCCTCGAGGACGAGGTAGCCGTCCCAGGCCTCGGTCACCTCCGCGATGGCCCGCTGGGCGGCGGCCTGCGCCTCCTCGTGCACCGCCGCGAAGGTGCGCAACGGGCCCACCGCCCCGAGGAACCGGCGCGCGGCCCGGTCGAGCACGCTCGGTGCGGCGGCGATGCGGGCGCCGAACGCCTCGCCCGCCGGGCCGTCCCACACCGCGCCGTCGCGGAGCCGGACGAGCGTGGCCGCGGCGTCGCCGAGGCGCAGGCCCGTGGCCTCCACCGCGTCGGCCACGGCCCGGATCGCGACCGCGGACCCCGGCACCGGCGGGGGTGCCGGCGGCGCCATCACGTCGGACCCCCTCCGATCCGGTGGGACAGACCGGCCTCGGTGTCGAGGTAGGCGCCACCCGCCTCCGCCGCCGCCTCGCCCAGCTCCGCCAGCGCCCCGGCGAGCTGCAGCCGGCTGTGCCGCCACCCCCCGAGGAGCTCCTCGACGGCGGGGCCGGTGCGCCCCGGGCCGAACGCCCAGCGGTCGGCGTGCGGGTCGCCCATCGTCGCGAGGCCCTCGGCGACGTCGACGAGCGCGGCCCCCACCCGCAGGACCGTCTCGGCGTCGACCCGGTACGTCGTCATGCGGCCACGCTAGGCCGCACCGCCGACCGGCCCCCGAGGTTTTCCACAGGGGCCGGTCGCCCGGCTCAGCCCGCGCTGGACCCGACGAGCTCGGGGGCCTCGCTCGTCGCACCCGAGCCCTGCGCCGCGGCGAACCCGGCGTCGAGGTCGGCGAGGATGTCCTCGATCGTCTCGATCCCGACCGAGAGCCGGACCAGACCGGGCGTCACGCCGGCGGCGAGGCGGTCCTCGTCACCGCCCTGGCTGTGGGTGGTCGACGCGGGGTGGATGGCGAGCGAGCGGACGTCGCCGATGTTCGCGACGTGGCTGTGCAGGCTCAGCCCCTCGACGAAGGCGCGCCCGGCCGCGATGCCGCCGCGGATCTCGAAGGCGAGCACGGCCCCGGCGCCCCGCGGCGTGTACTTGTCGGCGAGCGCCTTGCCCGGGCTGCTGTCGAGCGAGGCCCACCGCACCGCCTCCACCTGGGGGTGCGCCTCGAGGTGCGCGGCGACCCGGCGGGTGTTCTCGATGTGCCGCTCCACGCGCAGGCTGAGCGTCTCCAGGCCCTGCGCGATGAGGAAGGCGTTGAACGGGCTGACCGCCGAGCCGAGGTCGCGCAGCAGCTGGACCCGCGCCTTGAGGATGTACGAGAGGTTCGCCCCGAGCGCGCTGCCGACGCCGAGGTCGGGCCCGTAGCGCAGCCCGTGGTAGCTCTCGTCGGGGAGGTTGTAGCTCGGGAACCGCTCGGGGTCCGTCGTGTAGTCGAAGGTGCCGCCGTCGACGATGACCCCGGCGATCGACGTGCCGTGCCCGCCGAGGTACTTGGTCGCCGAGTGGACGACGACGTCGGCGCCCCACTCCAGCGGCCGCAGCAGGTACGGCGTGGCGATGGTGTTGTCGACGACGAGCGGCACGCCGACCTCGTGGGCGACGGCGGCCACCGCCTCGATGTCGAGCAGCTCCGCCTTGGGGTTGGCGATGGTCTCGCCGAAGAAGGCCTTGGTGGTGGGGCGCACCGCGGCCCGCCACGCCTCGGGGTCGGTGTGGTCCTCGACGAAGGTGACCTCGACGCCGAGCTTGGCGAACGTGTACTTGAGCAGGTTGACGGTGCCGCCGTAGAGCGCGGCGCTCGAGACGATGTGGTCTCCGGCCTCGGCGACGTTGAGCAGGGCGAGCGTCGTGGCGGCCTGGCCGGACGAGACGAGCAGGGCGGCGACACCCCCCTCGAGGGCGGCGATGCGCTGCTCGACCGCGTCCTGCGTCGGGTTCATGATGCGTGTGTAGATGTTGCCGAACTCCTTGAGCGCGAACAGGTTCTCGGCGTGCGCGGTGTCGTCGAAGACGTAGGAGGTCGTCTGGTAGATCGGCAGGGCCCGGGCGCCGGTGGCGCTGTCGGGCTGCTGCCCGGCGTGGACCTGGCGGGTCTCGAATCCCCACTGGGACGGGTCGGTCATCGTCTGGCTCCTGACTCGTGGTGCGCCGACGGCGAGGCCGGCGCACGCGGACGTGTGCACGGCGGGGGTACCGGGGGGTCTCCCGCGCTTGCGAGCGGCAGGCGCCGCTCGCCAGGTCCTCACCCGGGGCACCCCACCGCGGAGGAGGGTTGCCGGCCAGCGAGCCGGGGCTTGGCGCTGGCACTCATGACCTGCCCCCATGATGCGGGACGCCGGCCACCTCGCGCCCGCCCCGTCTCACCCACCGAACTCCCCCGCCACCGTGCGCGCCGCCCGGCGGGCAGGATGAGCGCATGACCTTCCACGCTGACGAGTACAAGGCGGCCCCGGGCCGCTACCGCGCCGGGATGCCCTACCGCCGGGTCGGGAGCTCCGGCCTGGACCTGCCGGCCATCTCGCTCGGCCTCTGGCACAACTTCGGCGACGACGTGCCGCTGGAGCGCCAGCAGGCGACGCTGCGCCGCGCGTTCGACCGCGGGGTCACCCACTTCGACCTCGCGAACAACTACGGGCCGCCCTACGGCAGCGCCGAGCGCAACTTCGGGACGATCTTCGCCCGCGACTTCCGGCCCTACCGCGACGAGCTCGTCATCAGCAGCAAGGCCGGGTACGACATGTGGCCCGGCCCCTACGGCCAGGGCGGCGGCTCCCGGAAGTACGTCGTCGCGAGCTGCGACCAGTCGCTGCAGCGGATGGGCCTCGACTACGTCGACATCTTCTACAGCCACCGCTTCGACGAGACGACGCCGCTCGAGGAGACCCTCGGCGCGCTCGACTCGCTCGTCCGGGCCGGCAAGGCCCTGTACGTCGGCATCTCGTCCTACTCCGGGGTCCGCACCCGCGAGGCGGTCGACATCCTCCGCGAGATGGGGACGCCGCTGCTCATCCACCAGCCGTCGTACTCGATGCTCAACCGCTGGATCGAGGAGGACCTCCTCGACGTCCTCGGCGAGACCGGCACCGGCTGCATCGCGTTCTCGCCGCTGGCCCAGGGGATGCTCACGAACAAGTACCTCAAGGGCATCCCCGAGGGTTCCCGTGCGGCGCAGGGGAAGTCCCTCGACCCGGGCCTGCTCACCGAGGCCTCGCTCAAGCACGTGCGCGCGCTCGACCGGATGGCGAAGGCCCGCGGCCAGTCGCTCGCGCAGATGGCCCTCGCCTGGGCGCTGCGGGACAAGCGCGTGACGTCGGTGCTCATCGGCGCCTCCTCGGTCGAGCAGCTCGACGACAGCCTCGACGCCGTGAAGAACCTGAGGTTCACGCAGGAGGAGCTCGCGAAGATCGACAAGCACGCCGTCGACGCCGGCATCAACCTGTGGAAGACCTCGAGCGACAAGTGAGTTGCACCCGGTGACCACCCGTTCGTCCGAAGGAGACACCGTGAGCGACTACGTGCCGAGCCCCAGCGACTGGGTCCGTGAGCAGGTCGAGCAGATCGAGGCGTCGGGCACCACGCGCGCCGTGTCCGTCATGGACCGGCCCGTCGTCATGCTGACGATGCGGGGCGCGAAGACCGGCGCCATCCGCAAGGTCCCGCTCATGCGGGTCGAGCACGACGGCGTCTACGCGGCCGTCGCGAGCAAGGGCGGGGCCCCCGAGCACCCGCAGTGGTACGCCAACCTCCAGGCCGACCCGGCCATCACCCTCCAGGACGACGACCGCTCGTGGCAGGCCGTCGCCCGGGAGGTCACCGGCGAGGAGCGCGCCATGTGGTGGGAGCGGTGCGTCGCCGCCTACCCGCCGTACGCCGAGTACCAGACCAAGACCGACCGGCTCATCCCCGTGCTGGTCCTGGAGCCCGTCACCACCTGACGGACTCCGCACCCGGTGGGTCAGCCCTCGGTGAGCGAGGTCCCCCGGCCGTCCGCGGCCGGGGCCGTGGCCGCCGCGCGCTCGACGCGCCGGAACCACAGCAGCCCGAGCACGGGCAGGACGAGCGGCACGAACCCGTAGCCCTGCCCGAAGTGCGACCACACCGTCTTGTCGGGGAAGGCCGAGGGCACGAGCAGGGAGGCGGCCCCGACGACGAGGACGCCGACCAGCTCCACCGCACAGGCGACGATGCCGACGCGCACCCAGGCGCCGCCCCGCGCCAGGCACCACGTCGCGAGGACGTAGACGACGGCGGCCACCGCCGACAGCAGGTAGGCCAGCGGGGCGCGGGAGAAGTACTCGCTGATCTGCAGCACCGAGCGCCCGGTGGCGGCGAGGGCCAGCACGCCGTACACGACGACGAGGAGCACCCCGGGACCCCCGAGGGCGCGCCGACGTCCCCGGTCCCCGGGGTCGCGGTCGGCGGGGAGGGGCTCAGCCATGGGACATCCAGATCTGCAGCAGGCGGACGCTCATCACGCCCACGGCGAAGGCACCCACCGCGATCGAGCCCATGGCCCAGCGCGACTTCTCCTTGATGGCGAGGAACGCCGTCCCGACGGGGATGACCGGCAGGCTCACGAGGTAGGCGATGAAGGTCGCGCGCTCCGCGGAGTCGGCGATGTGGCCGATCCCCACGAGCCCGCCGACGAGCAGGACCAGGAGTCCGACCTCGAGGAGGCCGACGACGGCCAGGACGCGGTCGTCGATGAGGCGGTCACGGGCGGCGTACCAGATCGCGGCGAGGCAGAGGACCACGGACAGGCCCACCACGACGTAGGTCAGCGCAGCGATCACCCGGCAATGCTAGACGCGACGCCCGGCGGTCCACCGGACGGGTCGCCCGCGCCACCGCTCCGACGGGGGTGCGACACTGCGCTCATGGCTACGGCGCAGCTCGGGGACGTGGAGATCGCCTACGAGGTCGACGGACCCGACGACGGGGAGCCGATGCTCCTCGTCATGGGGCTCGGGACCCAGCTCGTGGGATGGCCCGCCGACCTGGTCTCGGGTCTGGTCGACCGCGGCTTCCGGGTGATCCGGCACGACAACCGCGACGTCGGCCTCTCGAGCTTCACGAACGGCCCGGCCCCGGCCCGCTCGGCCGTGGTCCGCTCGTTCCTGCGCCCCGGCTCCGGTGGGGCCGACTACCTGCTGACCGACCTGGCCGAGGACGCCCGCGCCCTCCTGGACCACCTCGACGTCGGCGCCGCGCACGTCGTCGGCGCCTCCATGGGCGGGATGATCGCCCAGGAGCTGGTCATCGACCACCCGGAGCGGGTCCTCAGCCTCACGTCGATCATGTCGAACACCGGCAGCCGGCGCAGCGGGCGCGTCTCGCCCCGCCTGCTCCCCTCGATGGCGCTCTCGCTCACCACGCCCCGCCCGAGCGACGAGGAGGAGGCGGTCCGCCTCGGCGTCGAGGGTTGGCGCCGCATCGCCGGCCCGCTCTTCGACGAGGCCGAGATGACCGAGATGGTGCGCTCCGCGGTGCGTCGCAGCGTCAGCCCGATCGGCACGGTGCGCCAGCTGCTCGCCATCCTCGAGAGCCCGGACCGCACCGAGCAGCTGCGCGACGTGCGGGTCCCGACCCTCGTCATCCACGGGCTCGCGGACCGCCTCGTCGCGCCGAGTGGCGGCATCGCGACGGCCCAGGCCGTGCCCGGGTCGCGGCTGCTCATGTTCCCGGACATGGGGCACGACCTGCCGCGGCCCCGCCGGCCCGAGATCGTCGACGCCATCGTGCAGAACGCACGGCGCGCCTCCCACGTCTCCCCCGGCGGCTGACCGCCGGGGGTTGACGCCGGGGGCGGCGGGGCGCCTCAGCCGAGCGAGGCGGTGACGGTGTCGACGAGCATCCGCACCTCGTCCTCGGTGATGACGATCGGCGGCGCGAGCCGGATCGTCGACCCGTGGGTGTCCTTGGCGAGCACGCCGCGCTCGAGCAGCCGCTCGCACAGCTCGCGGCCGGTGGGACCGCCGGGCGTGACGTCGAGCCCGGCCCACAGGCCGCGCACGCGGATGGCGTCGAGCCCGTTCCCGACGAGCGGGCGCAGCCCCTCCTCGAGGAGGGCGCCGAGCCGGGCGGCGCGGGCCTGGAACTCGCCCTCGGCGAGCATCGTCACGACCTCGTGGCCGATGGCCGCCGCGAGCGGGTTGCCCCCGAAGGTCGAGCCGTGCGAGCCGGGGGTGATGACGTCGAGGACCGCGTGGTCCGCGGCGATGGCCGAGACGGGGTAGAGGCCGCCACCGAGCGCCTTGCCGAGGACGTACACGTCGGGGCGGACGTCCTCGAACTCGCAGGCGAAGGTGCGTCCGGTACGGGCCAGGCCGGACTGGACCTCGTCGGCGATCATCAGCACACCGGCGTCGTCGCAGATGGCCCGGACGTCGCGCAGGTAGCCCTCGGGCGGGATGACGACCCCGCCCTCGCCCTGGATCGGCTCGAGCAGCACGGCGACGGTGTCGTCGTCGACCGCGGCACGCAGGGCGTCGGCGTCGCCGTAGGTCACGGTGCGGAACCCCGGCGTGTACGGGCCGTACTCGTCGCGGGCGATCTTGTCGTCCGAGAAGCTGACGATGGTGGTGGTGCGGCCGTGGAAGTTGCCCTCCATGACGACGATGTTCGCCGCCCCCTCGGGCACGCCCTTGACGCGGTAGCCCCACTTGCGGGCGACCTTGAGGGCGGTCTCGACGGCCTCGGCGCCGGTGTTCATCGGCAGGACCATCTCCATGCCGGTGAGCTCCGCGAGCGCCTCGGCGAACGGGCCGAGCTGGTCGTTGAGGAACGCGCGGCTGGTCAGGGTGAGCCGGTCGAGCTGGGCGTGGGCGCGGGCGAGCAGCCGGGGGTGGCCGTGCCCGAAGTTCAGGGCCGAGTACCCGGCGAGGCAGTCGAGGTAGCGCTTCCCCTCGACGTCGGTGACCCAGGCTCCCTCGCCGTGGCTGAGCACGACGGGCAGCGGGTGGTAGTTGTGGGCGGCGTAGCGCTCGGTGAGGGCGATGTGGGCGCCGGTGTCGAGCGTCGTCTGGTGGGTCGTCATCGTGGGGGACCTCCTTCGTCCCCGAGACCTTATTCGACAGGACGGCTCCGGGCCGATTCCGCGCCGCTGATCAGGTCCCCCCGGGGCCGAGGACGAGGTATCCCTCCGCGGCGAGCGCGATGACGATGGCCACGAGCTTGCCGGTCGGGAGGGCGACGCCGAAGTGCAGCCGGTCGACGACGAGGATCCCCACCTGGAGCAGGACGATCCAGCCCATCGTCACGATGGCCAGCTCGGCGTACCGCAGGGAGGACGCGTACACCCAGAAGAGGGCGACGAAGGTGACCAGTCCCCCGGCGACGGCCCACCGGCTGCCGTCCTCGGCCCAGTGCTTCGCGGCGACCGCGCCGAGGAGGTCGAGACCGGCGAGGACGCCCATCGCGAGGACCGCGACGACGGGCAGCGGCCACGACGGGGGGACGGACAGCAACGGCAGGGAGCGGAGCGTGGACACGAGGACCTCCCGGCGGGCGGGGACGGCCACCGTGGCCGTCGCCGAGGAGGAGGGGCGAGGCGGGTCCGCTGATACCTGGGGCTCCTCCGGCCGCCGGGTCCGGTCGGAGCGCCCGGGTCAGCCGGTCCAGACGTCGGCGACGCGGGGGGCGATGCGGCGCCCGTGCACGCGGGCGGCCTCGAAGGTGTCCGCGCCGCGGGTCGTGTCGAGGGGGTTGGCGCCCATCGCCCAGAGGTCCTTCGCGTCGGGGACGACGAGGAAGGTCCGGCTCGCGGGCCGCAGCGCGCGCAGCTGCATCCGCGGCAGGTCGCGCAGGTGCGGGCCGACGGGGTAGGGCGAGAGGACGAGCACGCGCCGGTGACCGGCCGCGAGGTCGGCGTTGGCGATGGTGCGCAGGCCGCCGTCGACGTACCGCCGGCCCCCGACCTCGACCGCCGGGAAGACGCCGGGCACGGCGCAGCTCGCGGCGACCGCCCGCTCGAGCGGGAAGCCGCCGGAGCCGTCGAAGACGACGGAGGTGCCGGTCTCGGCGTCGACGGCGGTGATGAGCAGCCGGCCCCGGGGCCAGGGCTTGCCGGCGAGGCCGAAGCCGACGGTGTCGAGCCACTCCTCCTCGGTGGGGGTCGCGGCGCCGAGCGCGGCGCGGGCGACGACGGCCCGGCCCCCGCGGGGGTCCCGGGAGAGCTGGGCGCGGACGTAGCGCCGGGCGTCGGAGGGGCCGAGGCGGCCGTAGCTCTCGAGCGGGGCGCCCTCGCGGATCCGCGCGTAGGCGTCGCCCTCGTCGGTGCCGAGGCGCAGGTGGGCGGCGACCATGGAGCCGGCGGACGTGCCGATGATGGTGTCGGCGTCGCGGAGGTCGACGCCCTCGTCGCGCAGGCCGATGATGATGCCGGCCTCCCAGGCGATGCCGGTGGCACCGCCGCCGGCGAGGACGAGCGCCCGTTCGAGGCCCTCCTCGGGGGGCTGCCAGTCGGCGTAGGTCCCGCTCGAAGGGTCAGCGACCCGGGTCGTGCCCTCGATGCCCTGCTCGTCCACGTCGGCCATTGTCGGGGGTCGGGGGCTCATCGGTCACGCCCCGCTGGCTGCGGGGGTGGTGACCGTGGTCACGCGGCGTCCCCGTCACCGGTGGCGCGGACGGCGTCGAGGGGCAGGCTGAGCAGGTCGTCCCCGACCCGGACCTGGCACCGCAGCGCGCCGACGAGCTCGACCTCTCCGGTCCGGCCCGCCATCGGCCCGGCCGCCACCTCGACGAGGTCGCCGAGGCGCGGTGGCTCGAGCGGACCCACGGCGGCCATCGCCGAGCGCCGGAGGGCGGCGAGCTCGGAGGCGTAGGACGGCGGGAGGGATGCCGGGCCACCCCGGTAGGTCCACGAGAACAGGTGGTCGGTGTCGAAGGTGCGCGAACAGCGCCCGCACGACATGAGCCGGGTCGGTGCGCGGTACCGCATCCGCTCGTGGCCGGCGGGGCAGCGGCCGACCCAGTCGCCCGGGACGCGCGGGGCATCCGCCGGCACGCACCGCTCCCCCGAGCAGCCGATGCGGACGGCCGTGGAGCGCCACACCTCGTCGTGGCCGTGGTCGGGACCGACGAGGGCGTGCGCGATCTCGTGGAGCAGGGTGTCTCGCACCTCGTCCTCGGAGTGCAACGTGGTGAGCGGGGCGCTGATGCCGATCTGCCGGCGAGCGAAGCGGCACACCCCCGCCCGCGTCTTCGCCCGGTCGGCGACGACGGACCACCCGTCCAGGCCGTGCTCGCGCACGAGCCGGCGCCCCATCGCGAGCGCGTGCTGGACCTCCACCGGGCACCTCCTCGCCTCGTCACGTCCGCACCGGCAGCACCCCGGCTGCCGTCTGCGACAACCCTAGGCACCTCCACCGACACCTCGCCCGAGCCACACCGGGAGACGGCGGGCTCTGTGGACGACGTGGCCCGCCCGCCGCCCCTGTGGACGACCACGCGAGATCCCCGAGAACCGGGCCCTGCACCCTGCGGCGTGACACGACAGGGCACCCGGCCGCGGACGGGGTTCTTGCCGCGTCCGCCGACGGCAACCCCGTCCGTTCAGCTCGTGTAGAGCCGGGACTTCGCCTCGCGCACGGTGAGGGTCACGGGCGTGCCCTGCAGGTCGACCTCGCCGGGAATGTCGATCCAGCCGCTGCCGCCGACGCGGAACTGGCCGGTGTAGACGATGTCGACGCGGACCTGGTGCTCCCCCGGGCGGGTGTAGGTCTGGACGACCGTGCCGGTGGGGTACGGGCCGCCGAGGTCGGTGGTCGGGCCGAGGGTCCGCTCCCCCAGGTGGTACGTGACGGACTTCAGCCGGGGTCGCACCTCGATGCGGTAGCCCAGCAGACGCGCCGGGTCCGGCTGGTCGACCTCGTCGGGTCCGAAACCGGCCTCGGGGAACGTGACCTCGAAGTAGGTCGGGAGGTTGACGAGCGTGACGTCACCCTCGGGCTGGATGTTCACCGTCGGCAGCGTGAAGTCGGTGTCGTGGAACGCGTCCTGGATCATTGCCATGGTGAGAGCCCGGCCGGCGCCAGGCACCAGCTCCGGCCAACAGGTGAGGTCAACTGGCTCCCACTGCCCGCACGGCGCCGGTGACGGGGGTCCCATCCCGCTCTACCTCACGCCGCCAGACCGCCACTGCCGGGCCGTCCCGCCGCCCGATGGCGATGCGGCACAAGCCCCACGACTGCGGGCACAAGGTTGCCGGCGTCACGCTGTCCGGGCCGAGGGTTACCGCAGACGCGACACTGCCGCGATAGTCGATGAAGGGACCATTGGCCACGACATTCCTGAAGTACGACGCCCGCTAGAGCGCGCAGCTCGTCCTTGGCTGAGAGTCTGACCACGCGTCCCGCCGGCAGAGGCGATCCGAAGCCGACCATCGCCGTCTGCCCGCTGGCCGCAGGCCACCGCCCCGCGGAGTCATGAGCCACCGCGGCGAGCGCAGCGACGACTCAGCGCCTGCACGCTCATGTCCGCTCAACTCCGAGAAGCGTCCAAGAGCCGTCCTGCGCCAGCGCAGAGTCACGTAGAAATGCATTCTCCGCACGCGGGTCGGACTGTCACCACCGTTCCCGCTGCCATCGACGACAGCTCGGCGCGTTCTGAACGAGCCGAACGCAACGAACTGCTGGCCGTCTGGCGCACCACCAAAGGCTCCGACCGAGCTCAGCGTGACCGGCGCCTGTCGCGTATCTCTCGCCTGCTCGTCAAGATCTGCGCTGGTGCGGCCTCAGCTTTCGGCAGAACTTGCATTCAGGGTCACTCAGGCCCTCAATGAGCCCGGATTGAGGTTCGGTCCACGCTTCGTTGAACTGCTCGAAGAAGAACTTGACGAAGGCTTCGGCTCCGGCGTCGGTGTGCTCCCGCGCGGCGGCGGGCACCTCTGGACCCGACGGGGAAGCCGACGGGGTGGGCGAGGGACTCGGGCTGGCCGACGGGCTCGCCGACGAGACCGACGGGCTCGCCGTGCCCTCCGGGTCACCGGACGCGTCGCACCCCGTGACCACGACGAGAGCCAGCAGCCCCGCCCCCAGCGAGCGCCCCACCGACCGCACCGACCGCGCCATGGATCCCTTCCCGGCCGCCCCCTCGGCGACCCCCAGCACGCCTCAAGGTAACCAAAACCCGCGACTTCGCCACCCGAGTTGTCCACAGGCTCCGACCAGACCCTGCCCCCTCCGCCTCCCCGGCCCCGTGTACCCCACCGGGCACACGAGCCTCGCCGTCGCCCGCAGCGGCCGCCGCCCCCCTCGGGGACGACGGCCGCTGCCGAGCCGGAGGCGGACCGCCCCTCAGGCGACCCGCGTCTTCGGAGCCGTCTCCGCGGTCATCCCCGGGTCACGGACGACGACGTCGCCGAGCGCCTCGTCGATCGCGGCCATCGCCGACGCCTCGAGCGTGACCCCGGCAGCCTTGACGTTGCTCTCGACCTGCTCCGGCCGGGACGCACCGACCAGCGCAGCGGCCACGTTGTCGTTCTGGAGCACCCACGCGATGGCGAGCTGGGCCATCGTCAGCCCGGCCTCGTCCGCGATCGGCTGCAGCTTCTGGACGCGGCCGAGCAGGTCGTCGTCCATGAAGCGCTTGATCATGTCGGCGCCACCCTTGTCGTCGGTGGCGCGCGACCCCGCCGGCGGGGCCTGCCCCGGCTTGTACTTCCCGGTGAGGATGCCCTGCGCGATCGGGCTCCACACGATCTGGCTGATGCCGAGCTCCTCGCACGCGGGCACGACCTCGCCCTCGATGACGCGCCACAGCATCGAGTACTGCGGCTGGCTCGAGATGAGCTGGATGCCGAGGTCCTTCGCGAGCGCGTGGCCCGCGCGGATCTGGTCCGCGGTCCACTCCGACACCCCGATGTAGAGCGCCTTGCCCTGGCGGACGACGTCGGCGAACGCCTGCATCGTCTCCTCGAGCGGCGTCTCGGTGTCGTACCGGTGTGCCTGGTAGAGGTCGACGTAGTCGGTCTGCAGCCGCGTCAGCGACCCGTTGATCGACTCCATGATGTGCTTGCGGGACAGGCCGGTGTCGTTCTTGCCGCCCGGACCGGTCGGCCAGTAGACCTTCGTGAAGATCTCCAGGCTCTCGCGCCGCTCGCCCTTGAGCGCCTCGCCGAGCACCGTCTCCGCCTTGGTGTTGGCGTAGACGTCGGCGGTGTCGAAGGTGCTGATGCCGTTGTCGAGGGCGGCGCGCACGCAGGCCGCGGCCGCCTCGTTCTCGACCTGGGAGCCGTGGGTGAGCCAGTTGCCGTAGGTGATCTCGGAGATCTTGAGTCCGCTGTTGCCGAGGTATCGGAAGTCCATGGGCTCACCGTATGCCTCGCCCCCGACGCCACGGCGGGACGGGTGCGGACGAGCCCGCTACTTCGACGGCGTGGGGACGACGAGCGGGTCGCCCACCGCCGGAGCAGACCCCGGCACGGTCACGACCGTCCGTGCCGGAGTCTGTTCCTGGGTGTGGGCGGCGGCGCCCCCACCCGCACCGACGTACAGGCCCAGGAGCCCGGTCGCGAGCGCCAGCATGATGCCGTGCCCGGTGAGCAGCTGCGGTTTGCTGCCGTAGAAGCCGGCGGGCCCGGGGACGGGCACGCCGTAGTCGTTGGACCAGAAGCTCCATCCGCGCGGAGCGGCGGGCCAGTCCGGTTCGGGGGTCCATCCGGGGTCCGGGAACCAGCCCTCGGGCATGGGTGGCCACGTGGGTGGTGCCGTGAACCGCATCGCCGGCGTTATGCGGAGGCGCGGCGCACGTCGCCGCAGACCTGCTCGAGACGGTCGGCCAGCCCGGGGACGCTCTCCAGCGGGAGCGGCACCATGGCGGACTCCGCACCGGCGGTCCCGAGGCGCACACCGCGACCGAAGCGCTCCAGCAGCGAGACGGCGTCCATCTGGAAGTCCGCCCGCTGGAGGTCCCCGCGGGTCAGCTCGGCGACGGCGAGGAGGCAGACGTCGTCGAACGGGCCCGAGCACGTCGACCGCAGGACGTGCACCTTGACGGAGACGGCACCCGGCGACGCGGACAGCACCCGGCGGGCGGTGGCCACGACGAGACCGGCGACGTGCTGCCGGTAGAGCTCGGCACGGTGCGCCACCGACGCGCGGCGGATCGTCAGCGACCCGTCGGCGGCCATCCGCACCTCCTCCGAGGGAAGGACGTGCTCGCCGGGGGCGAGGAGGGCGACCTCGACACAGCTGCCGTGGGCCCCGAGGGCCGTGGCACGGCTGTCGGAGTCGGAGGCGAAGACCCCGTTGACGTACTCGGTGACGGTCTGGGGGTCATTGGCGCACAGGGCGGACCACCACGAGTCGATGCGACGCTCCTCCGCCTGGGCCCGCTCCTCGGCGGCGCGACGGGCGACGTCGATGTCGGTCCCGGCCCGTCGGCTCGCCGCCTTGGCGGCCCGACGGCGGTTCGGGAGGTCGAACCACGGCACGCCGCGGAGTGCGGCCTCGGCGTGCCGCGTCCGGATGGTCGTCTCGTCGACCCGCGGCGGGGCGGGAGCGGCCGGCCGCTGGGCCGGCGCGAACCACGCCCGGTGGACGGAGGTGAGGGCGTCCTCCGCGTCCAGGATGGACTCGGCGAGGGCCGCCTTCGCCGCCGGGGCGTGGGCCGAGGTGAGTCGGGTGATGGGGCGCTCGACAGACGCGGCGTGCGCGATGTGCGCCGCCGCGGACAGGTGGCCGGAGACCGGCACACCCGCCACACCCACAGTGCTGGCCTCGACGGTCGCGAGAGCGGCCCTCGGGGCGAACGTCGCCCGGAACCCCGGGCTCGAGACACGGACGCTGCCGCCCGTCCCGCTGCTCATCGTCGTGCTCACCTGACTCCTCCGACTCCTCCCTGCTGCACCATGAAAACTAGTGACGCAAAGTGGGGTTCGGACGACACTTGACCAAGCCTTTACGAAGGTCGGCAGGGGCCTTTACCGACGGGGTCGTTTCCCTCCTCCGAACGGTTGACCACACCTGTCCGGACACCCGATGAACTGCCGGGTAGCGTCGTGCATGTGACCGGAACGGCCCCCGACGCCCTGACCCGACGGGCCCTCGGGGTGCTGCTCGGCCAGGCCTGTGGGGACGCCCTCGGGGTGCCCTACGAGTTCGGTGCCCGGCCGCTCGGGGAGCGCGCCGAGATGGTCGGCGGCGGGCTCGGCGGCTACGCCCCCGGCGAGTGGAGCGACGACACCCAGATGGCCCTGTGCATCGCCAGGGTCGCGGCCACCGGGGCCGACCTGACCGCCGAGGGCCCGCTCGACGCCGTCGCCACCCTCTTCGAGGAGTGGATCGCCGACGACCCCCCGGACGTCGGCACGCAGACCCGCGCCGTGTTGACCCTGGCCGGCGGGCTGACGGGCGGGCGGACGGGCGGGCGGACGGGCGGGCGGACGGGCCGACCGGCGACCCGGCTCCGGGAGGCCGCGCGCCGGGTGCACGAGCGCACCGGCCGCAGCGCCGGGAACGGGGCCCTCATGCGCACGGCGGTCGTGGCCCTCACCGCCCCGGACGACCGCGAGCAGGTCGCGGCCTCGGCCGCGGCGGTCGCCGGACTGACGCACCACGACCCGCTGGCGGCCGAGTCGTGCGTGCTGTGGTCGGAGGCGGTGCGGGTGGCGGTCGTCAGCGGCGAGCTGCGGATGGAGGCCGGCCTCGACCTCCTGGCGCCCGGCCGCCGGGCCGCCTGGCGTGACTGGCTGGATGCCGCCCTCGACCCCGCCACTCCCCCGACGCGGTTCCGCCCCAACGGGTTCACCGTCACCGCGCTGCAGGCAGCGGTCGCGGCCATCCGGTCGGTGGAGCATGGCGCAGGCGCGTCCTCCGTGGCCGACGGGCTCCAGGCGGCGGTGCGGGTCGGCGACGACACCGACACGGTCGCCGCGATCGCCGGCGGGCTCCTCGGTGCCGCGGCCGGTGTCGACGGCATCCCCGAGGACTGGGCCGCGACCGTCCACGGGTGGCCGGGGCCACGCGGCCCCCGCGACTGGACGGCGGCCGACCTGCGCGACGTGACGCTGGCCGTCCTCCGCCACGGCACGTCCTGACCCTCGCCCTCGCCGCTCCGGTGTGACGCACCAGACTCCGAGACCGTTCAATTACTACATTTCGTAGTAGTAATGTCGGAGACGTCAGACCACCACCTGAGGGACCGCCACCGCGAGCCCTCGAAAGGACAAGGAACACCAGATGCGACCCATCATCGACAAGCTCATCTCCTGGACCGGCCTCGCCCTCGCGGGCGTCCTGCTCGTCGCCGGAGGCCTGCTCGTGTGGGCGTCCGCCTTCGCGACGTCGAACGTGCACGACCAGCTCGCGGCGCAGCAGATCACGATGCCCGTCGCCGCCGCCCTCACGACGCCGGAGATGAAGGACAACCTCATGCAGTACGAGGGCCAGGAGCTCACCACGGGCGCCCAGGCCAAGGCATACGCCGACTACTACATCCAGGCACACATGGACGAGTCCTCCGCCGGCAAGACCTACTCGCAGGTCTCCGGCGAGTACATGGCCGCCCTCAAGGCCGACCCCACCTCGCAGGCCACGCAGGACCTCGGCCAGCTCCGCCAGACGCTGTTCATGGGCACCACCCTCCGCGGCATGCTCCTCAACGCCTACGCGTTCGGCACCCTCGGCGCCATCGCGATGTGGGCCGCCATCGCCGCCTTCGTCGGCGCGGCCGTGATGCTGCTCCTCGGCCTCCTCGGCCTGCGTCACGCCACCACGGTCCAGGCGGGCCCGGCCACGTCGGCCGAGCGGGTTCCCGCGCACGCCTGACCCCCAGGACGCCGCGACGTCGCCACCCCTCATCGCGGCACGAGGCCCCGGTCGGATCCCCCCGACCGGGGCCGCTTCGTGCCCGCGGCGACATCGGCGTCCGACCGACACCCCTCGACAGATGCGTTAGTGGTCGCTAACGTATGTGCATGTGACCGACCCGCTCTCCGCCGCGGCCGAGCCCAGTCGGCGCCGCATCCTCCAGCTGCTCGCGCAGCGGCCGAGGACCGTCACCGAGGTGGCGGCGGAGTTCCCGGTCACGAGGTCTGCGGTCTCCCAGCACCTGCTCGTGCTGGCCGACGCCGGGCTCGTGGCCGCGGAGAAGGTGGGCCGGCAGCGGATCTACCGGGTCGTCCCCGACGGCCTGCAGCGGCTCCAGGCCGAGATCGACCGGTTCTGGACCAGCGAGCTCGACCGGCTGGTCGAGGACGCCCACTCCCCGAGGAGACGACCATGACCTACCGCAAGAGCGTCGACCTGCCGGTCGGCCCCGACGAGGCGTTCGCCCTCCTCACCGAACCCGAGCGGCTGCGGCGCTGGCAGGCGGTCTCGGCCGTCGTCGACCTCCGCGCCGGTGGCTCGTACCGCTGGACGGTCACCCCCGGCCACATCGCGGCCGGCACGGTCCGCGAGGTGGAGCCCGGGCGCCGGCTCGTCCTCGGCTGGGGCTGGGAGGGCAGCGAGGACGTCCCGCCGGACGCCTCGACCGTCACGGTCACCGTCGAGCCGGTGGGCGAGGGTGGGTCCCGGGTCACCCTCGAGCACGAGGGCCTGAGCGACGTCGAGGCCGAGCGCCACGCGCAGGGCTGGGCGCACTACCTCGAACGCCTCGAGCGGGTCGCCGCCACGGGCGACGCGGGCGCGGACGAGTGGGCGTGGGCCCCCGAGACGCTCAGCCCGCTGGTCGCCGCGGAGGCCGCGCTGGCCGCCCTCCAGCCGGTGCTCCGGGGGGTCTCGGAGACGGACCGGGGCAGGCCGACGCCGTGCGCCGACTTCACCTGCCACGACCTCGTCGAGCACCTCGTCGGGTCGCTCGGGCAGCTCGGCGCGATGGCGGGGGCGCCGGCCGCGCCCGAACCGGCCGGGGGCACGTCCGTCGAGGAGCGGGTGTCCGTCGCGGCCGCCCGCGCCGTCGACGCGTGGCGCGGGGTCGACCTGGACGGCACGGTGCCCGGTCCCGATGGGCAGGAGATGCCGGCCGGCTTCCTCGTGGGCATCCTCCCGATCGAGGTCGTCCTGCACGGCTGGGACCTCGCGCAGGCCACCGGGCAGGAGCTCCGGCTCTCCGACGAGGTCGTCGGCTACGTCCGCGGCATCGCCGAGACGGTCGTCCCCGGCGGGCGTGGGCGGAGTTTCGGCGACGAGGTCGCCCCGGCAGACGGCGCCTCAGCCATGGACCGGCTCGCGGCGTATGCGGGCCGCGCCCCCCTCACTGCCTGACGCAGCATCCGCCCGCGGCGGTCGCAGGGGCCCATCCCGGGTCACGTCGCCACGGACGGCACCGATGGAAAGGACCACGACGATGACGAAGTTCGTCTTCATCTACCACGCACCCACTCCCCCCGAGGGCGCGCCGGACATGAGCCCCGAGGACATGCAGGCGGTGATGGGCCAGTGGATGGCCTGGGCCGAGAAGGTCGGTAGCGGGATGGTCGACTTCGGGACCCCGCTCGCCGGCGGGGTCCGGGTCACCAAGGACGGCACCTCGCCGAGCACCGCGGGTGTCTCGGGCTACACGATCATCGAGGCTGCCGACACGGAGGCCGCGCTCGAGCTCGCGCGGGTGCACCCGCACCTCGACATGCCGGGTGGCTGCGAGATCGAGGTGCACGAGGTGCAGCCCGTCCCCGGCATGTGACGGTCGGGGCCGGCCGGCGGACGACGTGGGCGGTCCACCGCCGGCCGGCGACGTGGCCGGTCAGCCGGCGACGGCCTCGAGCGCGGCGCGCAGTCGGCGGCCGGCGTCGGTCGCCACGTCCTGGAGCGCGGCGTTGCCGGTGACGGTGACCATGGAGTCGGGGTCCATCGCCTCGACGAGGGTCGTGCCGTTCTCCCCCGCCCGGACGACGACGTTGCACGGCAGCAGCACGCCGATCGACGGCTCGGCCTGGGTCGCGGCGTGGGCGAGCGGCGGCCGGCACGCGCCGAGGATCACCTGCGGCGGGATGTCGACGTCGATCTTCTCCTTGAGCGCGCCCGCGAGGTCGATCTCGGTGAGGACGCCGAAGCCCTGGTCCGAGAGCGCCTCCCGCGTGGCGGCGAGGGTCTCGTCGAACGGGCGGTCCACGGATGCCGTGATGGTGTAGGTCATGGTCTCCTCCTCGATGGGTCGGGTGGCTGTCGCTTCACCCTGCCACACACCCATGGGGGTATCCATTCGGAGCTCTCCGGGTCGTCGGTCACCCACGAGGTAGTTGAGGAGGAAGGCCGCGCCCTTGCCGGCATCCCCGTTGACGAACTGGCCGAGCCCGGGCAGGAGGAACGAGGCGATGACCGCCACCCCTGCGCTCTTGGGGGGCCACCCGGACGGCCGGGGCGTATCCATAGGGCCCCTCCACGAGGGGCCGGTTGACCGGGCCGCAGCGGGTAGGTGCTGGGCCCCCTCTGGGCGGCCGGCGGGGTGGCGTGGGACCGTGCGCGGGTCTCCCCCCATAGTCGTGCACGTTTCGGTCCTCGATCGCGGGAGAGTCTCCACGAGCCCAGCGGTGTGCGCGTCGACCGCGCACGTCCCGGCGTGTCACACCGGGAACCGCCGCGGCGGACATCACAGGTCCCGCTGGATGGCCCGTGGCCCTCGTCACGAATTCATGGCCGAACGGCCCGTGTCGCCCGGTCTGCATGCGCCAAACCGTTCTGGCGTGGTTTTGTTCACGACGCCAATCGCTGGAACTTCAATGGGAGACAACACGAATGATTGATCAGCAGACCCCTGCGGGCTGGTACCCGACGCCGGATGGGCGCCAGCGGTACTGGGACGGGAGCCAGTGGACGGAGCAGTACGCGCCGGCCTCTGACGCAGCGGGCCCGGGGGCAGCCACGGCCAAGAAGGGGGGCGCACTGAAGTGGGTCCTGCTCGGCATCGGGCTGGTGATGGTCCTCATCGTCGGTTCGTGCGTCGCCATGGTGGCGTCGGCCGGCAACGAGGTCTCGAAGGCCCTGGAGAGTGCCTCCACCGAGCTCGAGGGCACCGACACCGGCACGACCACGGGGACCGACGGGTCGGGGGACGAGAACAACCCGGTCGAGATCACGGAGGGCGCCGCCTTCGACGTCCGTGACTTCTCCTACGCCGCAGGCTGGAAGGTCACCGACAGCGGATTCGGGATGGAGATCGAGGGCCTGAAGGTCACCAACAACCGAGGTGAGAAGGACTCGGCGATCGTCGACATCAAGTTCTGGAAGGGCACCGAGGTCCTGAGCGACGTCACGTGCTCCTCCGACCCCGTGCTCCCCGGCACGACGGTCACGTTGACCTGCCTGTCGGCTGACGACAAGCCCACGTCGTTCGACAAGATCACGATCAGCGACACCTTCTGAGCTCGGCGGGCGGCGCTCGGCGGAACCAACCCGCCGGGCGCCGTCGCGGCGTTCCGGGTCAGGTCGGGAGCGCCGGCGTCAGATCTGTGTGGCCCGACCGAGGTCATGCGGTCGGTTCTCGATGGGCACGACACCAAGGGCCGCGCTGACATCCGCGCGCCGGGCTCGGCGCTCGCTGCGATCGTCGATGCCGGCCGGGGCGGTGTCCGTCACCACCACGGAATGCCGGGGACGAGTGTCTCGGTGTCGATTGCGCTGTCCACGACCGTGATGAGGAAGAGCTCGTCGGTATCGTTCCGACACGCGGCAATGACCCCGTCGAGACGGTGGTCGAAGGTGAACTGCTCGAAGTCTCTCCTGCCGCAGTTCTTCGCCGTGGCGTCGGGCCCGAGGTAGTGGTCGACGAGGAACCGGAGGGCGGCCCGGGCGTCGTTGGACTTCGGAGCCCAGCGCCAGGAGATCCGGTCACCGTCGGCGCAAACCCGCCAGTGTCGAATCCCGGCCGGCACCATGCTGGGCCGGCTCATCGCCCCACCCCGGTCCCTGAAGGCTTGCGCGAGCTCGGCCCTCGGGTTCATCGGCAGCCGGAAGGGGTCTCCGTCCGGGAGGGCGGCCCAGTCGGCGAAGCCGCTCAGCCATTCCACCTCGGCCGGGTTCAGCGGCGGTGTCACGTTCAGGTGACCCAGGTACTCGGTGTCGTACCCCATGGTCCTCGCCTCTCGTCGTTCGTCAGGGCCACCCCGAGAGTGCCGCCTGTCGACGTTCCCCGGTGGCGGCCATCCACAGGGCCGGTACCTGTGGAAAAGCACGCGGGCACGAGTCCCGTTCCTGTGAAGGTGTCGCGTATGACGAACTTCGACCCTTGGGACGTCCGGGAACCGGCCGCGATGCTCGAGGAGGTCCTGGCTCGCGGTCGCCCCACGGCGGGCGACGTGCTGGTCGCCCTCCTCAACCGAGCCGACGCTCCCGAACAGCCGGTCGTCGATGTCGTGCGGGTCCACAGTGGGGCGCCGCCGGGGCGCCACGAGGGGTCCGAGCTGCTGCGAGATCATGCCTGTCGCCTCGTCGACCCGCGTCCATGGACGGGTGAGGGATGGGCGCCGCCGGAGTTCGTGCTCGTGACGATCGTGTGTCGCACGGGACGCGTCGTTCCGGGCCCGCACGAGCTCATGTGGCTCATGGCCTGGCGCTACAGCAACCACCTCGGGAACGCGTTCGACGGGGACGTCTACCTCCTGACGGATCACGGCTGGACGGGGTGCCACGACCGGCGTGCGGGCTTCACGCCCTCACTCAGTGCCGCGTCGCGGCACCTCTCTCTACTGCCGGCCGAGAGGGCTCCGGCGCCGACCAGGTCCAACGCGCGTCCGCGTCCCGGGACACGCGCGCACGGCGCGCGCTGACCCCGGGAATCATCGACAGGCACCGGAGCGCTCACCTGGCCTGTCCGGAAGTCGAACGGGGGAGTTCGGGCGCGTCTCGCCGTCTCAGGCGGTCCGCTCGAGGGCGTGGCCGTCGGCCGGCTCCGCCCACGGGACCTCGGGGTCGGCCTCGTCGGCCCACGGGTTCTCGGCCGCCCACCAGCTCAGCTCGGCCTCGGCCCAGCGCTGCGCCTCCGGGTCGGTCTCCCTCACGGCGTCGAGCAACGTCGTCAGCCGTTCCGGCGTCAGCGGGGGTGGGTCGTGCGCGGCCCGTTCGGCTCGAAGTCGTTCGAGGTGCCGGTCGTAGCTGCCGACGTCGAGGTCCCAGACGACGTAGCGCGCCTGGTCATCGGGTCTGCGGCGCACCGTGGCCACCAGTCGACGGTTGTGCACATGGGTGTGGTGGCGCTGGCACAGCAGGGCGGCGTTGTCGACGTCGGAGGCGCCGCCGTCGGCCCAGTGCACGACGTGGTGGGCCTTCGTCCAGGCCGCGGGGGCACCGCATCCGGGGTATGTGCAGCCACCGTCGCGACGCCGCAACAGACGGCGCTGGGCCCGGGTGAAGAGGCGGACGACCCGCCCGAGGTCGAGGTCCTCCCCCGCCGTTCCGAGCACGTGCGGGATGAGGTCGGCCTCGCACGCGATGCGCCGCAGGACCTCGGGTGAGAGGACGGTGCCGGTGGCCGTCGAGCTCATGACCTCGCCGCACCCCGTCCGCGCCTGCAGGTCGGCAAGGGGGATGGTCACGTGCAGCGCGGCGGACGCGGCGGCAGCACCATCGGCGCCGCGGCGGCCGGCATCGACCGCGGAGGAGCGCTGGCACACCTCGGTCAGCGCCTCGACGCGTCGCTGGCCGGCCGGGCGCAGGTCGCGCTCCCCCGTCTCGTCGTCGGGCGCCGGCGCACTGAGCGGACCGATCGCCGCCTCCAGTGCCGCGGCCTGCTCCGGCGTCATGAGCAGCTGGTACTCGGTGAGGTCGCCCGACTCGACGAACGGCGCCGACAACCGCGCTCCGCTGGCCAGCCGCTCCTGCAGGTCGTCGAGCTCACCGGGGAGCCCGTACTCGGCGAGCAGCCGCGGCCGCAGCCGTCGCATCATCGACGGGCCCCACTGGACGCCGAGGTCGAGCAGCGCACGCGCCACGGTGGGCTTGGCCTCGTCACGCAGGTGCGGGTCGAGGCGCTCGAGCTCGCGCATCACGGCCGTGGCCAGCGCGGGCGACACCGAGCCGTCGGCGACGCCGGCCGCCACCATCCCCAGCGGCGACTCCGGGTCGGGCCCCGGCTGGTCAGGGTTCCACGGAGCCCCACCACCGGTGAGCGCCATCGCGACCGAGGCGACGTGCCCGGCACCGCCCTGTCGCAGCGACGGCGCGTGGTCGCGCACCCACGCGTGGGCGTTGGTGCCGGACGCCGCGACCTCGCCGCGGGTCAGCGCCTCCGCCGTGACGGCGACCCGCGCGGCGGCGGACTTCGCGGCCAGACCGTCGACCATCGTCAGCAGCTCGGCGAGCTCGGGACCCGACGCCTGGTGCAGCACGTCCGTGAGCCCGGACAGCCCGGCCTCGGCAGCCTCGATCGCGGAGCGACGCTCCGCGAGGCTGACGGTCGGCTGGTCCATGGGAAGACACTAGACGGGACCACTGACATCCCCTCTGACCAGCGACTTTGCCACTGAGGCCGTCTCCAGCTCCCCATCCGGATGACGAGCCCGCCGAGCGCGTCGAGGCCGTACCACACGGAGGACGACGTCAGTTCGGCAGCGCCGGCGTCACGTCGGTGGCCGAAGTCGTCGCCCGTGAACAGCAGCGGCTCCCCGGTCTCGTGCGCCACGGCGTAGGCGAAGCAGGCGCCGAAGGTGAAACGGGCGGCTGACCGCTCCCCCGGCCGGGTCGCGGTACGCAGCCCGCGCGATCGCAACCTGCTCGCTCGTGACCGGGACGACGTCGATCCCCAGCCGCCGGAGTAGCCCTCGCCGAAGTCGACGAAGAACGTCGTCGAGCACCTCGACCATTCCGGGATCGTGCGCGAGGGATCGGCCGAGCCGACGAGGTCCTCGCACGGCCCGCTGCTTCCCCTCAGCGGCCAAGCACGTCGCCGACACGCCTCTTGCACAACTCCACCCACCGACCGCACGACATCCTCTACTCTGGTCGCAGCTCACGAGTGGCAGCGACAAGCCCTGGCTTGCTGTCCGGCAACCTCCGCCGCGGAGGTGCTCCAGGTGACGAGCTGGTCATCCGATGACAACAGCGGATCTCCACGGTCAGGCCGAGGGGTCCGTGTGACCCCGAAGGAGCCACCGTGCCCGAAACCAACCCGTACCGCGCCGCCGACCTCCCCTCGGGCTGGACGTCCGAGATCTTCGACGCCCTGCCCACCCCCGAGCTCGTCGAGCACCTGCGCCACCTGGACGTCCGGATGGCTCGCCACCCCGACGCCTACGGCCGCTGGTGGCTGTCGAAGCAGCTCTCCGAGGGGCAGCGTTCACTCGTCCGGCGAGGCCTCGCGCCGACCGCCTGGGCAACGGCAGGGGGCGACCGATGACCCACGACGTCCTCCGCGTCCTCGTCGACGACGCCCGTGACTTCCTCGACGGCCGCGCCGCCCTCGTCGCCCGGTCCTCCGCCGACGCCCTCGCCGTGCTCGCCTCCCTCGAGGACCGGCGGATCGACGAGCTGTGGCTCGACCACGACCTCGTCGGCGACGACACGGTGCAGCCGGTGGTCGACCACCTGGTCGAGGCGGCTCGCAGCGGCCGGCCGACCCGCGTCGGGGCGGTCATCGTCCACAGCGCCAACATCCGTGCGGGCCATCGCATCCTCGACGAGCTGCTGGCCGCCGGCTACCCGGCGCGACGGTCGTTCGCCGCCCGGATGTGGAGGCACACGTGGACGAGGTGACGGCGCACCCGTCCGACGAGCTCCCCACGGACGGGCTCATGGCGATGGCGGACGACCTCGCGCGCACCGTGGAGTCGCTGCGCCGGGAGATCGTCAACGGCGACGCCCCGATGGCGGCGGGGTACGCGTCCCACGCCAGGACGAGCGCGGCGACGCTGGCGGCCGCCGTCTGGGAGTGGCACCGGGGCATCCCGGCGATGCCCGACCCGAAGGTCAACCCCCACGGCCCGGTCCCGCTGGTGGGCCGTTCGGTCACCGAGGCGGTCGAACGCCTCACGCCCGACGAGCTGGTGGAGCTCCGCTCGGAGCTCGCGTGGGAGCGCGAGCGGGAGCACCGGCCGCCGGCCCACGACTGGCTGACCCGCGCGCTGCGCACCATCGAGGCGGAGATCGCGGGGCGGGAGTCATGAGCACCGCCCCCGACGGCATCGGGGGGATGCACGACACCATCGTCGGCATCTCCCCGGGCCTTGGCACGGATCGATGGTTCGCCTGGTGCGAGACGTGCGCCCGGGCCTCGCCGCTCTTCGACGAGCACCGCGTCGCCGCGGACCTCGTGGCGCTCCACCTCATCGACCCGCGCGCGAGCCCCGTCGACACCGCCGACCCGAACCGGATCCGCGAGGCCGCCGCCGGCGTGCTCACTCCCCCACCTCACCCGTGGCTGTGAGCGGGCGGGCGGCGGCGTCCCGCTACCGGAACAGCAGGGCGTCGCGCACCTGCCGGTGCAGGACCTTGCCGATGAGGGAGCGCGGCAGCTCGTCGACCACGACGACCCGCCGGGGCACCTTGTACCCGGCGAGGTGCTCCCGGCTCGCGTGGCGCACGGCATCCGGGTCGAGCTC
>CAWJME010000009.1:0-67721 GCA_963843895.1 uncultured Actinomycetota bacterium
GGTGTCCTTTGCTGGGGGTGACGGGCGGCGCGGTGGCGCCCGGCCCGTCGCGGATGTCAGGGGGTGCCGGACGCGTCCCGGCGGCACGGGGCCGCCGGGACGCGGTCACGGCGTCAGCGCGGTGCTCAGCCGACGACGGCGAGCACGTCGCGAGCGGAGAGGATGAGGTACTCCTCGCCCTTGTGCTTGATCTCGGTGCCGCCGTACTTGCTGTAGATGACCCGGTCGCCGACCTGGACGTCGAGCGGAACCCGGTTGCCCTTGTCGTCGATGCGGCCCGGACCGACCGCGAGGACCTCGCCCTCCTGGGGCTTCTCCTTCGCGGTGTCCGGGATGACGAGCCCGGACGCAGTCGTCTGCTCGGCCTCGAGGCTCTTGATGACGATGCGGTCCTCGAGCGGCTTGATGGAAACCGACACGGTGTGCTCCTCCCCTTGCTGGGATGAGTCGAAGTTGGATGGGAACGTGCGCTGCCGGGCCGTTCACGCCGTCGCGGGGGTCGATCCCGGACCGGGCTGCGCTGGCACTCGCCGGTGACGAGTGCCAGTGAGCCAAATCTAGGACGCCGTTAGCACTCGGTCAACTCGAGTGCCAATGGGCGGCCCTCGGAACCGGTTCGAGGGGTTCGGTCCGGACGCCCCGGGCCGGGTGGCAGGATGTGCGGACGTGGACGTCGGCATCGTGCGAGCACTCGGATCGCCCGACGGCAAGGCCCTTCTCCGCTCCCTCCCACCGTACGACGCGTCGGCGGTGTTCGGGCTGCAGGAGAGCCTGCGCCGGCAGGGCCACTCCGCCGACTTCGTCGCCGCCGTGCTCACCCAGCAGCGCCTGCGCCAGCGGGCCGAGGCCAAGTTCGGCGAGTTCGCCGGCGACCTGCTCTACACCCCCGACGGGCTCGAGCAGGCCTCCCGGCTCGAGGTGGCGGCCACCCACGCCGGCCGGTTCTACAACGCGAGCCTCGCGACCGTCCACGACCTCGGGTGCGGCATCGGCAGCGACGCGGTCGCGATGTCCGCGCTCGGCGTCACCGTGCAGGGCGTCGACATCGACCCCGTGACCGCCGCGGTCGCCGACACCAACCTGCGCCCCTGGCCGGACTCGCGCGCCCGGGAGGGCTACGCCGAGGAGTTCGAGCCCCCCAAGGACCCGCTGCGCGCCCGGGTCGGCGTGTGGCTCGACCCGGCCCGGCGCGTCCCCGGCAAGACCGGGCGCCACGGCCGGATCAAGCGCGTGTTCCGCCTCGACGAGATCCGCCCGACGTGGGACTTCGTCCTCCAGGTGGCGACCGCCGTCCCCGCGACCGGCGCCAAGCTCTCCCCCTCGATGCCGCACGACGCCATCCCCCTCGGCGCCGAGGCGCAGTGGACCTCCTACGCCGGCGAGGTGCTCGAGTGCGCCGTCTGGTGGGGCCCCCTCGCCCATGAGCCGGGGCGCAGCGCCCGCATCCTCGCGCCGGGCCGCTCGCCGGTCGAGGTCGACGAGACGATGGCCGAGGCGGACCCCCCGACCGCCGACGGGCCGGGGTCGATCGGGGCCTGGCTCTACGAGCCCGACAAGGCGGTGACCCAGGCCGGGCTGCTCGGTGCGGTGACGGCGGCCACCCTCGGCGTCGAGGTCGACCCCGGGCTCGGCTACGTCCTCTCCGAGGCGGAGGTCGACCTGCCCTTCGCCCGGCGCTACGCCGTCCTGGAGTCGATGCCCTTCACCGTCAAGGTGCTGAGGTCGTGGCTCGTGCAGCACGGCGTCACCGGGCTCACCATCAAGAAGCGCGGCGTGCGCCTCGACGACGACGAGCTGCGCCGACAGCTGAGGATCGGGCGCAAGGCGGGCGACGGCGCGCAGGCGACGGTCATCCTCACCCGGGTGGCCGGTCAGCAGACGGCGATCATCGTCGACCCCACCTGACCCTCCCCTCCTCTTCCCGACTTCTCATGCCCGCGTCCGCTGCGGTCCGGCGTGTCGCTCCGCGACACGCCGACCGCAGCATGAGAAGTCGGGGTCAGCCGAGCAGCTCGCGCGCTCCGAGCACCTCGGGCGGGACCCCGAACGCCTCGACGAGCTCGGCCGCCACCGGGCGCAGGCGGCGCAGGATGACCGAGACCTCCCGGGTGATCGCCTTGGAGCGCGGCGCCGAGAGCCGGCCGTGCTCGAGGAACCAGCCGCGGTCGGCCTCGATGGTGCTCAGGGCGTGGAGGTCGCTGAGGGCGGTCAGGACGTCCCGGGTCGGCGACTCGGGCAGCGCGCGCACCCGCGCGACGAAGGCCTCGAGGACGATCCGCTCCACGTGCGAGCGGGCGGCCGTGATGACGTGGTCCTGGACCGCGCTGAACACCGCCCCCGGCGGGCTCCCGGCCTCGACCCCGGCCTTGAGCCGCCGGGCCACCCCGGCGATCTGGTGCTCCTCGCGGAAGCGGAGCATCGCGAGCTGGTAGTCCGGGTCGAGCAGCCCCGCCTCCTGGTCCCAGTCGTCGCGGCCGCCGGGCAGGACGTCGCGGATCCGCTCGAGCAGCTGGTGCGCCGCGGTCCGCTCGATGACGGTCTCGACGGCGAGGCCGGTGACGAAGCGGACCATCCCGAACTGGTCGAGGTCCTCGAACTCCGAGCCGTAGTCGGTGAGCAGGCCCTTGGCCACGAGCTGGAGGAGCACGTGGTTGTCCCCCTCGAACGTCGTGAAGACGTCGGTGTCGGCCTTGAGCGCGGCGAACCGGTTCGCCGCGAGGTACCCCGCTCCCCCGCACGCCTCACGGCACTCCTGGATCGCCCTGCTCGCGTGCCACGTCGCGAGCGCCTTGGTACCGGCCGCCCGGGACTCCAGCGCCCGCCGTGCCCGGTCCTCGGCCTCCGGGGTGTCGCGGGAGAAGACCTCGTGCAGCTGGCGGGCGACCTCCTCCTGCGCGCAGCTCAGGGCGTAGGTGCGGGCGACGAGGGGCAGCAGGCGCCGCTGGTGCATCCCGTAGTCGAGGAGCAGGGTCTCCTCCTCGCCCTCGGTCGACTCGAACTGACGCCGCCGCAGGGCGTACCGGACGGCCACCTCCTGGGCGACCTTGGACGCCGCGATGGCCGCGCCGCCGACGCTGACCCGGCCCTGGACGAGGGTGCCGAGCATCGTGAAGAAGCGGCGGTCGGGGTTCTCGATGCTCGACCGGTAGTGGCCGTCGTCCTCGATCGCGGCGAACCGGTCGAGGAGGTTGGCCCGGGGCACGCGCACGTCGTCGAACCACAGCCGGCCGTTGTCCACGCCCTCGAGGCCGAGCTTGGCGCCGCAGTCCTCGGCCCGGACCCCGGGGAGGACCTCGCCGTCGCGCCGGATCGGGACGAGGACGGCGTGCACGCCGTGGCTCTCGCCGTCGACCTCGAGCTGGGCGAAGACGACCGCGAGCTCGGCGTCCCGTGCAGCGCCCCCGATGTAGTCCTTGCGCGCGGAGTCGTCGGGGGTGCGTACGACGAGCTCGTCGGTGGCGGGGTCGTACGTCGCCGTCGTGCGCAGCGCCTGGACGTTGCTGCCGTGGCCGGTCTCGGTCATCGCGAAGCACCCGAGGAGGCGCCCGGCGAGGATGTCGGGCAGGTACGCCTCGTGGTGGCGGCGCGTCCCGAGCTGGAGCACGGCCCCGCCGAACAGCCCGAACTGGACGCCGGACTTCACGAGGACGGAGAGGTCGCCGTACCCGAGGGTCTCGAACGAGGCGACGGCCGCGCCGATGTCGCCGCCCCCGCCGTACTCGCGTGGGAAGCCGTGCGCGGCACGGCCGCTCGCGCCGATCTCGACGACGAGGTCGCGCACCCGGCGCCGCAGCTCCTCGCGCGGGAGGTCGACCCCCTCGTCGAGGAGGCCGGCCTGCTCGACGAGCGCGGCGCGCACCTCGTCGCGGATCGCGGCGTGGGGCCCGTCGAGGAACGCCCGCAGCGCCCCGGCGTCCGCGACGAGCGGGGGCGCCTCGGCGGGTGCTCCGGGGGACGGACGGGGGCCGGCGTCGGTGGAGGCCATGCGCTCCACTGTGGCACGCGGGGCGGCCCGTGGCGCCGGGCCGTGACCGACGGTACTCAGAGGTGGGGATCGGGCTGGGCACCCTCGCGACGGACGGCGTCGGCGCCCGCGGCGAGGGCCGTGGCGAGGGCCTCCTCGCGGGTCCGCCCGGCGGCCAGGGCGGCCGCGAGGGCCCCGCAGAAGGCGTCGCCGGCCCCGGTCGTGTCGACGACGTCGGCGGCGTCCACGACGTGCGCCGGCACGGTCGCGCCGTCCCACGACGCCCCGTTGCCCCCGAAGGTCACGAGCAGCGACGCGGGCTGGGCACCGGCCTCGGCGAGCGCCTGCATCTCGTGCTCGTTGGCGACGACCGGGTCGCCGATCGCGACGACGTCGGGCGGCAGCGCGGCGTACGGCGCGACGTTGAGGACGACACGCGCGCCGCGTCCGGCCGCCCGTCGGGCGGCCGTGCAGACGACGGGCAGGGGCACCTCGAGCTGGAGCAGGAGCACGTCGCCGGGGCCGAGGGCGTCCACCGCCTCGACCTCGCGCCCGTCGAGGGCGGCGTTCGCCCCCGGGACGACGACGATGGAGTTCTCGCCGTCGTCCGCGACCTGGATGAGCGCGTGGCCGGTCTCCGTCCCGGCGACGACACGGACCGCCGAGACGTCCACACCGAGCGCCGCGAGCCGGGCGCGGTAGGCCCGCCCCCCGTCGTCGTCGCCGACACAGCCGGCCATCGCGACGGTGGCGCCGGCCGTGACCGCCGCGACCGCCTGGTTGGCCCCCTTGCCGCCGGCGAGGCGGCGCAGCCCCTCCCCGAGGACGGTCTCCCCCGGGCGCGGGTGCCGCTCCACCCGCGTCACGAGGTCGACGTTGAGCGATCCGAGGACGAGGACGCGCGCGCTCACCACTGCTCACCTCCCATGGTCCGCAGCCACACGTCGGCGACCCACGGCCCGTTGATCTCGAGGGCCACGTCGACGGTCGCCGGCGCCGGTCCGTGCGGGTCGTGGGCCATGTCGCCGACCCAGTCCCGGGTGTCGACGATGGTGCGCCCGCGCGTCCACGTGCCGGCCAGCTCGACGCGCACGGGGAGCCGCTCGGTGCGCACCGCGTCGGGCGCGAGGAGCATCGCCACCGCCCCGGCGTCGCCGATCGTCGCGCCGTCGCTCGCGAACCGCCGGTGGTGGAAGGAGACGAGGGCGGCCGCGAGCTGGGCGGCCGCGGTGTCGATGGAGCGCAGCCGCGCGACGTGGGCGTCGGTGACCTTCGGCTCGTAGAAGACGTCGAGCCCGTACATCGTCACCGGCACCTCGTGGACGGCGCACGCGTCGAGGACGATCGCCGCCGCCTCCGGGTCGTGGAAGACGTTGAACTCGGCGGCCGCCGTCGCGTTGCTCACCGAGGCCCCGCCGCCCATGAAGACCACGCGCCCCAGCCGGCCGAAGGCGGCGGGGTGCAACCGGGCGAGCAGCGCGATGTTCGTCAGGGGGGCGAGCGGCACGAGCGTGACCGGGCGACCCTCGTGGAACGCCGCGTCGATCGTGTCCCGGAGCAGGTCGACGGCCACCCGACGGTCCGGCCGCAGCGAGGGGGCGGGGAGACCGAGGTCGGCCATGCCGTCACTGCCGTGGACGTGCCGCGCGTCGACCGGGTCCTCGAGGAGCGGGCGCGCGGCGCCGACCCCCACCGGCACGTCCCGGCGGTCGACGAGGTCGAGCACGGTCAGGGTGTTCCGGACGACGTCGACGAGGGGGGCGTTGCCGCCGACGCAGGTCACCGCCCGCAGGTCCAGGCCCGGGTGCAGGGCGGCGAGGAGCAGGGCGCAGGCGTCGTCGACGCCGGTGTCGACGTCGAGCACGAGCGGGATTCCCTGCACGGGGACGATCATGGCCGATCCGGTGGCCGTCGCGTCAGGGGTCGGCCAGGTCGGCGTGCCGGACCCGGACCGGGCCGGATGCTCCCCGGCTCCCGCCCGGTCGCGTAGCGTCGTGCCGGTGACCACCCGACGCAGCACCGCCCGCCCCCGTCACGCCGCGCTGGCCTCCGCCGGTGTGCTCGCCGTCGCCCTCACCGGCTGCTCCGGCTCGTCCGGCACCGACCCCACGACGACGGCCGCCCCGACGGCCGCGCCCTCGGCGTCGGCGTCACCGTCAGCGTCGTCGACGCCGGTCTGCGCGGACCGGGCCCTCGACGCACTGACCGAGGACCAGCGGCTGGGGCAGCTCCTCATGGTCGGCTTCGACACGAACGCCGCCCGCGGCTCCCTCGACGACCTCATCACCGAGCAGCACGTCGGCAACGTCATCTACCTCGGCGGCTGGGACGGTGCGGACAAGGTGACGAGCACCTCGACCCACCTCCAGGGGCTGGTCTCGGACAGCGCGACCGCCGGCCTCGGGCTGCTCATCGCGGCCGACCAGGAGGGCGGCGAGGTGCACCAGCTGCGCGGCACGGGCTTCACGCAGCCCCCGTCGGCGAGCAAGCAGGCGACCATGAAGCCGGCCGCCCTCACGAAGGCGGCCACCGGGTGGGCGAAGGAGCTGAAGGCGGCCGGGGTCAACGTCAACCTCGCCCCCGTCACCGACACCGTGCCGAAGAGCCTCGGGACCGGCAACGGGCCGATCGGCAAGTACCACCGCGAGTACGGCTCCGACCCCGAGGTCGTGGCCACCTCGGCGACGGCGTTCATCGCCGGCATGCTGGCCGGCGGCGTCGAACCGACCGTCAAGCACTTCCCGGGCCTGGGCCGGATCCGGAACAACACCGACTTCAGCTCCACGGGGATCACCGACGACACGACGACGGTCGACGACCCCTACCTCCAGCCGTTCGTCGCGGGCATCGACGCCGGCGCCGGGCTCGTGATGGTGGGGTCCGCGACGTACTCGAAGATCGACCCGAAGGTGCCCGCGATGTTCTCGGCGCCGATCGTCACCGACCTGCTCCGGGGCGAGCTCGGGTTCGACGGGGTCGTCATCACCGACGACGTCAACGCGGAGGCGGTCAAGGCCACCAAGCCCGCCGACCGGGCGGTCAAGGTCATCGAGGCCGGTGGCGACATCGTCCTCACCGGCGACGCGTCGACGGCCCCCGCCATGCTCGCCGCGCTCAAGGCGAAGGTCGCGGCCGACCCCGAGTTCGCCGACCGGGTGCAGTCCTCCGTCGAGCGGGTCCTCGCCCTCAAGGACCGGATGGGCCTGCTGCCCTGCTCGGGCGGTTCGGACGGCTGAGCGGTCAGGCGGAGACCTCGGTCACCGGCATCGAGGAGTCGGCGGAGATGCCGAGGTCGGAGGCCGGGCGCCCCTTGAGGACCATCTGCGCCCCGAGGGCGGCCACCATCGCCCCGTTGTCCGTGCAGAGGCCCGGGCGCGGCACGCGCAGCTCGATCCCCGCGGCGTCGCAGCGCTCCTGAGCCATCGCGCGAAGGCGCGAGTTCGCAGCGACGCCACCGCCGATCTGGAGGTGCCCCACGCCGTACTCGCGGCAGGCGAGGAGCGCCTTGCGGGTGAGCACGTCGGTGACGGCTTCCTGGAAGCTCGCCGCGACATCGGCAACCGGAACCGGCTCTCCTGCAGCCTCCTTCGCGGCGACCCAGCGCGACACCGCCGTCTTGAGGCCGGAGAAGGAGAAGTCGAAGCGGTGCCGCTCCATGTCCCGCCCGGTCGTGAGGCCACGAGGGAAGTCGATGACGACCTCGCCGTCGCGCGCCATCCGGTCGATGTGCGGGCCGCCCGGGAAGGGGAGCCCGAGGACGCGGGCGACCTTGTCGAAGGCCTCCCCCGCCGCGTCGTCGATCGTCGATCCGAGGCTGCGCACGTCGTGCGTCACGTCCGGGACGAGGAGCAGCGAGGAGTGCCCACCGGAGACCAGCAGTGCGAGCGTCGGCTCGGGCAGCGGTCCGTGCTCGACGATGTCGACGGCGACGTGGCTTGCGAGGTGGTTGACGCCGTGCAGGGGGACGCCGAGCGCCAGCGCCAGGGCCTTGGCGGAGGCCACGCCGACCATGAGCGCGCCGGCCAGGCCGGGGCCCGAGGTGACGGCCACCGCGTCGACGTCGCGCAGCGTGACCCCGGCCTCGCGGCAGGCCCGCTCGATGGTCGGCACCATCGCCTCGAGGTGGGCCCGGGACGCGACCTCCGGAACCACCCCACCGAACCGGGCGTGCTCGTCGACGCTCGAGGCGATGGCGTCGAACAGCAGGGTCTCGCCGCGGACCAGGCCGACACCGGTCTCGTCGCACGAGGTCTCGATGCCGAGGACGAGGGGGGCGTCAGTCATCGTGGGGTCCCTTCTGCCGCAGGGTCTTGCGCATGACGAGGGCGTCGACCGGGCCGGGCAGGTAGTAGCCGCGCCGGGTGGTGAGGACCGTGTAACCGGCCGTCTCGTAGAGCCCGGTCGCCGCCGCGTTGTCGGCCCGGACCTCGAGCATGACGTGCTGCGCCCCGCGGGCCGCCGCCCGCCGCTCGAGCTCGTCGAGCAGCCCTCTCCCGAGGCCACGCCCGCGCGCCCGGGGGGCGACGGCGACGGTCATCACGTCGGAGACCTCCCCGCCGTGGTCGAGCCCGCCGTACCCGAGCAGTCCGGACCCCTCGTCGGCGACGACGTAGTCGCGCCGCGGCCGTCCGGCGAGCTCGGCCCACCACGAGCGGGCCGACCACGCGTCGTCCGGGAAGAGCTCGGCCTCGAGGGCGGCGAGGGGCTCGACGTCGGTCCAGCGGGCGTCGCGCAGCCGCGTCGTGGCGGGGGCGGGGGCGGTCATCGGGCGGCGCGTTCGGCGGAGGTCAGCGCGTCCGGCCGGCGCAGGTAGAGCGGTTCCACGGGCATCGGCACCCCCGCGTCGAGGCGGCGCTCCGCGATCCGGGCGAGCACGGCCGGGTCGACGTCGAGCACGGTCGCGAGCTGGGCCGGGAGGAGGTCGGGGTACAGCAGCGGCCCGCGGCCCGCCGTCGGGAGCATCCGCACGGTCTCCGGGATCCCGGCGGGCGCCTCGACCGCGGGCGGGGTGAGCGCACGGGCGGCCCCGGCGTCGCGTGCGTACCGCGCCCAGTAGACCTCGCGGCGCCGGGCGTCGCTCGCGACGAGCACCTCGTCGGCGTCGCACGCCAGGAGCGCCTGCTCGGCGAGGACGTCGAGGGAGCACACGCCGTGCACGGGGACGTCGAGGGCGTACCCCATCGTCACGGCGGTCACGAGGCCCACCCGCAGGCCGGTGAAGGGCCCCGGGCCGGTGCCGACCGCGATGTCCGTGACGTCGCGGACGGTGGCCCCGGCCTCGTCGAGGGCGCGCTGCACCAGCGGCGCGAGCAGCTCGGTGTGCGCTCGGGCGTCGACCGCCACGGCCACGGTGGGGTCCGCCCCGGGCCGGTGCACGGCGACGGCGATGGCGGAGGTCGAGGTGTCGATGGCGAGGATCAGCACGGGGCCCCTCCGAGGCTCGCGAGCGGGTCGGGGTCGCCCGGGGAGGTCCCGGCCCAGCGCCCCCCGACACCGGTCACCGTGGCGGTGCGCTCCTCGGACCCGAGGTCGACGTCGAGGACCACCTCCACCCGGTCCTCGGCCAGCCCCTCGGCGAGGCCGTGGCCCCACTCGACGACGGTGACGGCCTCCTCGACGGTCGCGTCGAGGTCGAGGTCGTCGAGCTCGAGCGCACCGCCGAGCCGGTAGGCGTCGACGTGGACGAGCGGTGGCCCGCCGACCGTCGACGGGTGGACGCGCGCGATGACGAAGGTCGGCGACGTGACGTCGCCCCGGACGCCGAGGGCCGCGCCGATGCCGCGGGTGAGGGTGGTCTTGCCGGCGCCGAGGCCCCCGGTGAGGACGACGAGGTCCCCCGCCCGCAGCAGCCCACCGAGCGCCTTCCCCAGCGCCTGCGTGTCCTCCACCCCGGGCAACGCCACGCGGCGTGCGCTCACGACGCCGCCTCCCGCCGCGCCCGGCCCCGGCGCTTCTTCGAGATGTCCTGGACGGTGCGGCGGACGCGCGGCTTGCTGCCGACCGCGACCCCCTCGGCGACGGCGCGCTGGGCCCGCTGGATGAGCGAGACGAGCTGCACGGTGACGAGGTCGGGGTGCTCGAGCATGATGATGTGCCCGGCGTCCTCGACGACGACGTGCTCGGCGCCCGGCACGTGCCGGACGATGTCCTCGGAGTGCGACGGCGGGGTGATGAGGTCGCCGGCGCCGTTCATCACGAGGGTCTCGACGCCGGTGAGCGGGGCGAGCGAGGGGATGAGGTCGAGGCCGTCGATGTCGGGGAGGAAGGCCGCCATCACCTCGAAGGAGGTGCCGAAGATCATGTCCGCGACGAGGTCGAGGAGCGCCGGGCTGACCCTGGAGTCGAAGGCCCACCGCGCGACCGCGACGTCCTGCACGCCCTTGCCCATCCTCCGCACCAGCTCGATGGGGCCGGCGTGCCGGGACAGGCGGGTGAGCAGGCCCGGGCCCACGGTCCCGACGACGCGGCCGGCGAGCGGGCCGAGGCCGAACTCGGTGACCTCGTGGCCGCCGGGCGAGGTCGAGACCAGCGCCACCGCGAGCACGCGGTCGCGGACGATCTCGGGGTGCTGGCCGATGAACGCCATGACGCTCATGCCGCCCATCGAGTGCCCGATGAGCACCACCGGCCCGCTGGGGCAGGTGGCCTCGATGACCCGGGCCAGGTCCCGTCCCAGCTGCTCGACGGTGCACGAGGCGGGGTCGGGGATGCCGGAGCGGCCGTGCCCGCGCTGGTCGTAGGTGACGACGCGCAGCCCCTGGTCGATGAGGGCGCGGCGCTGGAGCACCCAGGACTGCATGGTGAGGGCGAACCCGTGGGCGAGGACGACGGTCGGCGCCCGGCCGGAGAGGTGCCGCCGGCCCCGGCTCGCGGTCTTCGGCGCGTCGATCTCGACGTGGAGCTCGACGCCGTCGTCGGCGGTGACCCGCAGCGCCTCGGACGGGGTGTGCGTCCAGCCCTCCGCCGGGTCGGCGTCGGCCCAGGAGGCGCGTACGCGACGAACCCGCACGTTGACGGCGTCGAGGGCTTCCGCGACCGGACCGCGCGCCATCAGGCCTCGCCTCCGACCACGAGGCGCGGGAGGCGCGGCGCCATCCGGGTGACGATCTCGTAGTTGATGGTGCCGGCGGCCACCGCCCAGTCCTGGGCGGTGGGCTCGCCCTCGGCGCCGCGCCCGAGGACCGTCACCTCGTCGCCGGGAGCACCGTCGAAGTCGGGGCCGAGGTCGAGCATGAACTGGTCCATGCAGACCCGGCCGGCGACGGTGTGGCGGCGGCCGCGCACCTGCACGGGTCCGGCGTTGCCGGCGTGGCGCGGGATGCCGTCGGCGTAGCCCATCGGGACGAGCCCGAGCACGGTGTCGCACTCGGTCGTGTACTCGTGGCCGTAGCTGACGCCCTGGCCGGCGCGGGCGCGCTTGACCTGGGTGAGCCGGGCGGTGACGCGCATCGCCTCGCGGAGGCCGAAGTCGGCGGGGGCGCCGAGGTCGGGCACCGGCGAGAGCCCGTAGACGGCCAGCCCCGGGCGGACGAGGTCGAAGTGGGCCGACGGGTTGGTCAGGGTGGCGGCCGAGTTGGCCAGGTGCAGCATCCCGGGGTCGAGGCCGGCACCCTGGAGCTCGGCGACGGCCTCGAGGAAGCGCTCCTGCTGGGCCCGCACGGTCGGGTGCTGCGGCGCGTCGGCCCAGGCGAAGTGCGACCAGGTGCCGGTGAGCTCGATCGCCCCCTCCGAGGCGGCGCGGACGAGAGCGGAACAGAACTCCGTCCAGTCGGTGAGGACCCCGCCCCGGGCGAGCCCGGTGTCGACCTTGGCCTGGACGCGGACCGTCCGCCCGGTGTGCCGGGCGGTGTCGACCACGGACTGCAGGCTCCAGGCGCTGCCGACGGTGATGTCGATGCCGGCCTCCGCGGCCGCGCCGACGTCGCCCTGCGGCGGGTAGATCCACGTGAGGACCGGCGCGCTGACCCCGGCGGCGCGCAGCGCGAGGGCCTCCTCGAGCTGGGCGACACCGAGCCACGAGGCGCCCCCGGCGAGGGCGGCCCGGGCGCTGGTGACGAGGCCGTGCCCGTAGGCGTCGCCCTTGACGACGGCCATCACCTGCGCGGGTCCCGCGCGGCGGGCCAGCTCGGCGACGTTGTCGCGGATGGCCCCGGCGTCGACGGTCACCCACGCGGAAGCACCCGCGGTCGCGGGGGCAGGGGTGGGGGCGGCGTCGGTCATGGGCCGGACCAGTCTAGGACCGGGCGGGGCGGCGCCGGTCCGCAGGTGGTGGAACGTGGCCGGACGGCCGACGATGCCGCAGGCGGGGGCAGCGCACCGGGAGCTCGGCGCCACGGCCGGGAGGTACACCCGGGGGGGTCCTCACGATCTACTCCCACCGCGTGATCAATCGCTCGCCCGGCGGAGCAGTTCCGCCCCCCTGCCAGAAGTGCTCTCACTGCGTGATCGATTGCTCCGCACCGAGAGCAGCTGGGGAGGGCACCATGGTCTCCCCGCCCTGCCCGGCGCCGCCCTGCCCGGCGCCGCCTGCCCCGCGCCGCGCTCACCCTCGCCGGCTCGGTCACCCACCGCGCCTCAGCGGCGGAGCAGTCCCGCGACCGTCGGCGGCAGCGCCCTCGCCACGGCGAGCGCCCGCACCGGACCCCCCGGGTTGGCCCGGTCGGCCGCCACGCCGTGGACGAGCGCCCCGAGCGCACCGGCCTCGTCGGCCGGGAGACCCGCCGCCAGCAGCATCCCGAGCAGGCCCGCCAGCACGTCGCCGGCACCGGCCGTCGCCAACCACGCCGGCGCATCCGCCTGCGACCAGACGGGGGCGCCCTCCCCGGGCGGCACGACGAGCGTCGTCGCACCCTTGAGCAGCACCGTGGCGCCGGTGAGCGCGGCGAGCCGCCGGGCGTGCTCCAGCGGTGCGCCCTCGACCTCGTCCCGGCCGACCTCCGAGCCGCCCAGCCGGGTCAGCAGGCGCGCGCACTCGCCGGCGTGCGGGGTGAGCAGCGTGACCCGGTCCCGGCGCCGCCGCACCACGACGGCATCCACGAGGTCGAGGCCTCCGGCATCGACGACGACCGGCTCCTCCCCCGCCAGGGCGTTCCGCGCCACGTCGAGCTGCGCCTCGGACCCCGAGGCCCGCGACGTCGTGTCGAGCCCCGGCCCGACGACCCACGCCTGCACGCGTCCGACCCCGTGCGTCGCCTCCGGGACCGCGGCGCGCACGAGCCCGTCGGGCGTCGGGGTCCCGACGTACCGCACCATCCCGGCCCCCGCCTCGGCGGCGGCCGTCACGCACAGGACGGCCGCCCCCGTGTACGACTCGCCCCCGGCGACGATGCCCACGACCCCCCGCGAGTACTTGTCGTCGCTCGGGACCGGGACCGGCCACAGCCCGGCGACGTCGTCGTGGTCGAGGCGCCGCACGACGGGGACCGCCGCCACCTCGAGCCCGATGTCGACGACGGTCAGCACGCCGCACGCCTGCTCGGTCGCCGGCAGCAGATGCACCGGTTTGGCGACCGAGAAGGTCACCGTCTCGTCGGCGATGACCCCGTCCGGGTCGAGGACGCCACCGGCCGGGTCCTGCCCGGACGGCAGGTCGACCGCGAGGACGTAGGCCGTCTCCGGCACCGCGTCGACCCACCCGACCGCCCAGTCCGGCAGCCCCGGCCGGGCCCCGATGCCGAGGACGCCGTCGAGGACCAGGTCGGCCTCGGAGATCATCCTCGGGTCGGTCGTCAGGACCACACCGGCGGCCTCGGCAGCCGCCCGGGCGCCCTCGTGGACGATGTCGTGGTGCACGGCGACGGCCCCGAACCCCGCCTCGCACAACCGCGCTGCCGCGTAGAGGGCGTCGGCGCCGTTGTTGCCGGGACCGACGAGCGCGACCACGGACGTCGCGCCCCGCTCCTCGAGCCGCGCCGCCGCAACGGCCGCGAGACCCTCGACCGCGCGGGCCATCAGCTCGCCGTCGTCGAGGGTCGCCATGAGGGCCTCCTCGGCGGCGTACACCTCGGCGGTCGCGTACCCCTCGATCATCGAGGCTCCTCTCTCCGCTCCGCGACGACGACCGCGGAGGCGATCCCCGCGTCGTGCGAGAGCGATACGTGGATGCTCGTGATGCCGAGCTCGGCCACCTTCGCCTCGACCGTGCCCCGGAGCACGAACGAGGGCCGCCGGTCCGGGCCGCGGGTCACCTCCGCGTCGTGCCAGTGCAGGCCGACGGGGGCCCCCAGCACCTTGGCCAGGGCCTCCTTGGCGGCGAACCGGGCGGCCCGCGACGCGAGCGCCAGGCCGCGCTCGGACTCGGTGAACAGCCGGTCGCCCAGCGCCGGCGTGCGCTCGAGGGCGGCCCCGAAGCGCGCGACGTCGACGACGTCGATCCCGACGCCGACGATCACCGCGCGGTCACTCGACCGTCACCGACTTCGCGAGGTTCCGCGGCTGGTCGACGTCCAGGCCCTTGGCCGTCGCGAGGTGCAGCGCGAAGACCTGGAGCGGCACGACCGCGAGCAGCGGGGCGAGCATCGGGCTGCACTGCGGGATGCGGATGACCTCGCTCGCGAACGGTTCGACGTCCTCGTCGCCGTCGTGGGCGATCACGAGGGTGCGCGCGCCGCGGGCCCGGATCTCCTGGATGTTCGAGACGACCTTCTTGTGCAGCTCGTGCGGGGTGTCCGGGCCCGGGACGACGACGAAGACCGGCTGGCCCGGCTCGATGAGGGCGATCGGGCCGTGCTTGAGCTCGCCGGCCGCGAAGCCCTCCGCGTGGATGTACGCGAGCTCCTTGAGCTTGAGTGCGCCCTCCATGGCGACCGGGAAGCCGACGTTGCGACCGAGGAAGAGCACCGCCCGGGTGTCGGCCATGAACTCGGCCATCTCCTGCACCCGGCCCATCCGGCCGAGCAGCTCCTCGATCTTCGCGGGCATCTCGTGGAGCTCGGCCATGACGGCCCGGGCGTCGTCGGCGTAGGTCTCGCCGCGCAGCTGCGCGAGGTAGAGGCCGAGGACGTAGCAGGCGGTGATCTGCGCGAGGAAGGCCTTGGTCGAGGCGACGGCGATCTCCGGGCCGGCGTGGGTGTAGAGCACGGCGTCGGACTCACGGGGGATGGTCGAGCCGTGCGTGTTGCAGATGGAGAGCGTCATCGCACCGAGCTCGGCCGCGTGCTTGACCGCCATGAGCGTGTCCATCGTCTCGCCGGACTGGCTGATCGAGACGACGAGGGTGTTCTCGTCGACGATGGGGTCGCAGTAGCGGAACTCGTGGGCGAGGGCGACCTCGACGGGGATGCGGGTCCAGTGCTCGACGGCGTACTTCGCGACCATCCCGGCGTACGCGGCGGTGCCGCAGGCGACGATGGTGATCCGCTCGACGCGGCGCAGCCGCGCCTCGGGGATGCGCACCTCGTCGAGGACGAGGCGGCCCTGCTCGTCGGTGCGGCCGAGGAGGGTGTCGGCCACGGCGTGCGGCTGGTCGTGGATCTCCTTCTCCATGAAGGTGTCGTAGCCGCTCTTCTCGGCGGCCGCGGCGTCCCAGGTCACCTCGTAGGCCTTGCCCTCGGCGGGCGAGCCGTCGAAGCCGATGACGGAGTGGCCGTCCGGGGTGATCGTGACGATCTGGTCCTGGCCGAGCTCGACGGCGTGCCGGGTGTAGCCGATGAACGCCGCGACGTCGCTGCCGAGGAAGTTCTCGCCCTCGCCGAGGCCCACGACGAGGGGGCTGTTCCGGCGGGCGCCGACGACGACGCCGGGACTGTCGGCGTGCACGGCGAGGAGCGTGAAGGCACCCTCGAGCCGGCCGACGACGGCGCGCATCGCCTCGGTGAGGTCACCGAGGCGGTCGTACTCGCGCCCGACGAGCTTCGCGGCGACCTCGGTGTCGGTCTCGGACCGGAACTCGACGCCCTCGGCGAGCAGCTCCTTCTTCAGGGCATGGAAGTTCTCGATGATCCCGTTGTGGATGAGGGCCAGCCGGTCGTCGTCCCCGCCGTGGTGCGGGTGGGCGTTGCCGTCGGTCGGCCCACCGTGCGTCGCCCAGCGGGTGTGCCCGATGCCGGTGCGGGAGGCGGCCAGGGGGTGCGCCTCGAGGGCCGAGCGGAGGTTCTCGAGCTTGCCGGCGCGCTTCTCCGACGCGACACCGTCCTCGGTGACCAGCGCCACACCGGCCGAGTCGTACCCCCGGTACTCGAGGCGGGAGAGCCCCTCCATGACGACCTCGAGCGCCGTACCGTCCACGGTGCGCCCCACGTAACCGACGATTCCACACATGGCCGCCAGCGTAGCCCGTGAGCGGCTCCGCCCCGACTCGTGACGGGCGCCGGCGCGGGTCCCACGACGGCCCCGGAGGGCGATGGGCGATGATGAGGGTGTGACCGCTGCCGAGCAGGCGTTGGCGCGCCTCGGCGTCGCCGTGGACGCCGCCGTCCCGACGCCCTACGTCGACCTCGACCGCCGGGCGTGGTCACGGCTCCGCGAGGAGCACCCCATGAGCCTGACCCAGGACGACCTGGCCCGGCTGCGGGGCCTCGGCGAGCGCCTCGACCTGCTCGAGGTCGAGGACGTCTACCTGCCGCTCTCCCGGCTCCTGCACTTCTACGTCGAGGCCGTCCACGGGCTCCGGCTCGCGACCTCGGAGTTCCTCGGCGAACGGCCGAGCCGCGTCCCCTTCGTCGTCGGCGTCGCCGGGTCGGTGGCCGTCGGGAAGTCCACGACCGCCCGCATCCTCCGTGAGCTGATGTCGCGGTGGCCGCACACCCCGCGCGTCGAGCTCGTGACCACCGACGGGTTCCTCTACCCGAACGTCGAGCTCGAGGCGCGGGGCCTCCTGGAGCGCAAGGGCTTTCCCGAGTCCTACGACCGGCGCGCCCTCCTGCGGTTCGTCGCCGACGTCAAGTCCGGGATGCCCGTCGTCGAGGCGCCGCAGTACTCGCACCTCACCTACGACGTGCTGACGGAGCCGCTCGAGGTCCGCAAGCCCGACGTCCTCATCGTCGAGGGCCTCAACGTCCTCCAGCCCCCGGGCGTCCGCCCGGACGGCGGCCCGGCGAGCGCGGTCTCGGACTACTTCGACTTCTCGGTCTACGTCGACGCCCCGGTCGCCGACGTGCGCCGCTGGTACGTCGAGCGCTTCCTGCGGCTGCGCGAAACGGCGTTCGCCGATCCGCAGTCGTACTTCCACCGGTACGCGGGGCTCAGCGACGCCGAGGCCCGCGAGACCGCGGCCGGCATCTGGGCGGCGATCAACGAGCCGAACCTCGTCGAGAACATCCAGCCGACGCGGGACCGCGCGACACTGGTGCTCAGCAAGGGCGAGGACCACGCCGTGACGAGCATCCGCCTCCGCAAGATCTGACCGCGCGGGCGCGGGGAGACGGGCCGGCTCAGTACCAGTGCGGGGAGCGCGCCTGCCACTGGTTCAGCGCGTTGCACGGGGTGCCGTAGGACCGCTTGATGTAGTCGAGGCCCCACGTGATCTGGGTGACCGGGTTGGTGCGCCAGTCGCCGGCGACCGTGCCCATCTTCGAGCCGGGCAGGGACTGCGGGATGCCGTAGGCGCCCGACGACGGGTTCGAGGCCCACCAGCGCCAGTCGCTCTCACCCATCCACAGCTGGTCCAGGCAGGACCACTGCGACTCACCGAAGCCGTACTCGGGGAGCAGCAGCCGGGCGACGGCCTTGGGGTCGTCCTGGGCGTTCTCGAGGACGCGCTTGCGCTCGGCGGCGCGGGCGGCGCGCTCGGCGGCCTCACGGCGCTTCTTGGCGGCCGCCTCGGCGCGGGCCCGGTCGACGGCGGCGGCCTTGGCCGCGACGACGGCGCGCTGGGAGTTCGTGGCGGACCGGTCCGCCGCGACCCGCACCGCGTCCTGCAGGGCGACCTGGCTCTCCTCGGTGGAGGTGGCGGTCGTGGTGTCGTCGATCGCGAGGCTCAACGGCTCCGCGTTCGCCGTGTTCTCGCTCGCCGCGCTGAGGGCCACGCCACTGCTGACGACCGCGGCGACGAGGCTCGTCGACACGAGCGGCCGCCCGACCACCGACACGGCGGTGCGCCCGAGCGACCGCTTGGGAGCGGCGTGGCGCGGGGCGTGGCGCGGCGTGTAGCGAGCCATGAGGGCTGTCGGGACCTTCCGGCAGGGGCGGGGGCGGGCGTGGTCGGGGCCACGGACCGGACGTTACGGAATCGAGACCTTACAATAGGGACTCCGGGCACGGGCCCGAAATCGCGCGCTGAGCATCCACTCAGCCGAGCAGGTCACCGGCCGTTCGGCTCATACCTCGATCCCCTCGAGCAGATCGGTGACCAGGGCCGCGATCGGGCTGCGCTCGGACCGCGTCAGGGTCACGTGGGCGAAGAGCGGGTGCCCCTTGAGCGCCTCGACGACCGCGACGACCCCGTCGTGCCGGCCGACCCGCAGGTTGTCGCGCTGGGCGACGTCGTGGGTCAGGACGACCTTGGAGTTCTGCCCGATGCGGGAGAGCACCGTGAGCAGCACGTTGCGCTCCAGGCTCTGGGCCTCGTCGACGATGACGAACGCATCGTGCAGGCTGCGTCCACGGATGTGGGTCAGCGGCAGCACCTCGAGCATGCCGCGGTCGAGCACCTCCTCGACGACCTCGCGCGAGACGAGCGCCGAGAGGGTGTCGAAGACGGCCTGGCCCCACGGGTTCATCTTCTCGGCCTCGGAGCCCGGAAGGTAGCCCAGCTCCTGGCCGCCGACGGCGTAGAGGGGGCGGAAGACGACGACCCGGCGCTGCTGGCGGCGCTCCATGACGGCCTCGAGCCCCGCGCACAGCGCGAGGGCGGACTTGCCGGTGCCGGCGCGCCCCCCGATGCTCATGATGCCGACGTCCGGGTCGAGCAGGAGGTCGAGGGCGATGCGCTGCTCGGCGCTGCGGCCGTGGAGCCCGAAGGCGTCGCGGTCACCGCGGACGAGCCGGACCTGCTTGTCCGGGCCGACCCGCCCGAGCCCCGACCCGCGGGGCGAGATCAGCTTGAGGCCGGTGTGGCACGGGAGCTCGGCGGCCTGGACGTTCTCGAGGCGACCGTACTCGTAGAGGTGGTCCATCTCCTCGACGGTGACGTCGAGCTCGCCCATCCCGGTCCACCCGGACTCGACCGCGAGCTCCGCGCGGTACTCCTCGGCGTCGAGCCCGCACGCGGAGGCCTTGACCCGCATCGGCAGGTCCTTGCTGACGACCGTGACCAGCCGGCCCTCGTTCGCGAGGTTGCGCGCGACCGCGAGGATCCGGGTGTCGTTGTCGCCGAGGCGGAAGCCCGCCGGCAGCGACATCGGGTCGGTGTGGTTGAGCTCCACGCGCAGGGTGCCGTCGACGTCGCCGACGGGCACGGGGGCGTCGAGCCGGCCGGCCTTGATCCGCAGGTCGTCGAGCATCCGCAGCGCGGTGCGCGCGAAGTACCCGAGCTCGGGGTGGTGGCGCTTGGCCTCCAGCTCGGTGACGACGACCACGGGGAGGACGACCTCGTGCTCGGCGAAGCGGAGGATGGCCCTCGGGTCCGAGAGGAGGACCGAGGTGTCGAGCACGAACGTCCGGCGCGGCTCCTTCCCCCGTCGCGTGGTGCCTGCCGTCGGCGTACTCGAGGCCATTGCCGCTCCTGATGGTCGAGGGAGGTGCGTCCTTCGACGGTACGACCCACCCGACGGCGGGGGGCCGGAGGACGGGACCGGCGTGTCGGAACGGACGAGGCCGGTGTGGCCCATGGGACGAATGTGACGAAAAGTCACCCCGCGGTCACGTCCCGAAGCGCCGGTGCCGTTCCCCGTAGGCGCGCAGGGCGCGCAGGAAGTCGACCTTGCGGAAGTCGGGCCAGTAGGCCTCGCAGAAGTAGAACTCGCTGTGGGCGCTCTGCCAGAGGAGGAACCCCCCGAGCCGCTGCTCCCCCGAGGTGCGGATCACGAGGTCGGGGTCGGGCTGGCCCTTGGTGTAGAGGTGCTCGGCGATGTGCTCGACGTCGAGCAGCTCCGCCAGCTCCTCGATGCTCGTGCCCTTCGTCGCGTGCTCGTGGAGCAGGGACCGGACGGCGTCCGCGATCTCCCGGCGGCCGCCGTAGCCCACCGCGACGTTGACGATCATCCCCTCGACGTCACGGGTGGACTCGCTCGCCGCCTTGAGCCCCTCGGTCGTCGAGGCCGGCAGGAGGTCGAGCGCCCCGACCGGGTGGATCCGCCAGCGGTGGGTGGCGGCGAGCTCGTCGACGGTCCGCCCGATGATGTCGAGCAGGGGACGCAGCTCGGCCTCGGGGCGGTTGAGGTTGTCCGTGGAGAGGAGCCAGAGGGTGACGACCTCGACCCCGACCTCCTCGCACCACGAGAGGAGGTGGGCGATGTTGTCCGCGCCGGCCTGGTGGCCCTCCTGCGTCCCGGCGCCGCGCAGCCTCGCCCAGCGGCGGTTGCCGTCGACGAGGACACCGACGTGTCGCGGGATGTGGACCGACCCGAGCTGACGGGTCAGCCGCTTGGCGTACGCGGCGTAGACCACGTCGCTGAGCCGCCGCATGCCTCACGTCCTCCCGCGCGCTCCCGAGCCGTCGCCCGGTGGGCCCGGGTCCGTGCGGCCCACGCTACTCCGTGCGCCCGGCACCTCCGGCCGGGACACCACACCCCCACTGACCTCGACGGCTGGTAACCTACGGTCGCGTAGGTTACGCTCGACCCATGACCGAGCCTGAGCCGACCACGCCCGACCAGGGCCGTCTCGAGGTGCTCGAGAGCCGCGTCGAGGCCGCCCTCCAGCAGGTCAAGCCCCACCTCCGCGGGTGGCTGCACGCGGCGATGACCCCCATCGCGCTCGTCGCCGGGATCATCCTCGTCTTCCTCGCGACGACCACCGAGGGCAAGGTCTCCGCCGCGGTCTTCGCGGGTACCGCCGTCCTCCTCTTCGGCACCTCCGCGGTCTACCACCGAGGGACCTGGTCCCCGCGCGTCGGCGGCGTGCTGCGCCGCCTCGACCACTCGAACATCTTCCTGATCATCGCGGGCAGCTACACGCCCTTCGCGCTGCTGCTGCCCGCCGACCAGGCCCGCACGATGCTCCTCATCGTGTGGAGCGGCGCGGTGCTCGGCGTCCTCTTCCGGGTCTTCTGGAGCCACGCGCCGCGCTGGCTCTACGTCCCCGCCTACGTGATGCTCGGGTGGGTCGCGGTCTTCTACTTCGGCCCGCTCGTCGACCACGCCGGGGCCGCGGTCATGGCCTGGGTCGTCGTCGGCGGGGTGCTCTACAGCCTCGGGGCGGTCGTCTACGGCACGAAGCGGCCGGACATCTCGCCGCGCTGGTTCGGCTTCCACGAGGTGTTCCACGCGCTGACCGTGCTCGCCTTCGGGGCGCACTTCGTCGCCGCGTCGATCGCGCTCACCGGCCACGCGACCTGATCCGTGGGGCCCGGCCCCCGGGGCCGGGTGGAGGGTCAGTCCCCGCCGCCGTCACCACCGCCACCGGAGGTGGCGCTCCCGCCGTCGGGACCCCGGGTGCCGTCGTCGTCCGCCGTGCGGACCTCGTCGTCCACCTCGTCGGGACCGGCCTGCGGGTCGTCCTTGCCGCGGTGGGCACGCTGCTGGCGGTACGACATCCGGCGCATCCGCGCGTTCATGTTCCGCATGAGGAACCACAGCGCGAGCCCGAGCAGGGCGAACGCGAGGAAGGCGAGGAAGCCCGTCGAGACGTCGGGGGGTGAGTCGTTCATGCGGCACGCTCCGTGCGGGTGTCGAGGACCAGGGTGAGATCGCCGCGGGTGGCCAGCGCGTCGGCCTCCGCGAGGTCGGTGGGGAGGCCGGCGAAGAGGTCGTCCTCGCCCTCGGCGATGGGGACGTAGGACGCGGCGGCCTCGTACTCCTCGACGGGCCAGACCCGGGCCTGCATCTCGCGCGGGACCCGGAAGAAGTTGCCGTCGGGGTCGACCTGCGTCGCGTGGGCGAGGAGTGCGGCGTCGCGGCGGTCGTACCAGTCGGCGCAGTGCACCCGGGTGGTGACGACCCGGTCGGGGCGGTTCCAGCCCTCGAGCCACTCGGCGTAGGGGCTCTCCTCGCCGAGCGCCGTGAGGGCCTCGTGGAAGGCCTCGATGCGGGCCCGGTTGAAGGTCTGGTTGTAGTAGAGCTTGAGCGGCTGCCAGGCCGGACCGGCGTCCGGGAAGCGCCCGGGGTCCCCGGCGGCGTCGAACGCCGCCTTGGAGACGTCGTGGCACATGATGTGGTCGGGGTGGGGGTAGCCGCCGTTCTCGTCGTACGTCGTCATGACGTGCGGGCGGAACCGGCGGATCTCGCGGACCAGCGCCTCCGTCGTCACCTCGAGCGGCTCGAGGGCGAAGCAGCCGTCGGGCAGCGGCGGCAGCGGGTCACCCTCGGGGAGCCCGGAGTCGACGAACCCGAGCCAGGTGTGCTGGACGCCGAGGATCTCGCGCGCCCGGGCCATCTCGTCGCGGCGGACCTGGGCGAGGTCGCGCAGGATGTGGATGTCGTCCTTGAGGCGGGGGTTGAGGATGTCTCCCCGCTCCCCTCCCGTGCAGGAGACGACGAGCACCTCGTGGCCGGCGTCGACGTACTTCGCCATCGTCGCCGCGCCCTTGCTCGACTCGTCGTCCGGGTGCGCGTGGACGCACATGAGCCGGAGCCGTTCGGACATGCATGACCCTTCGGTGTGGGTGGACCGGGCGGTACCCGAGAATGGACCGAGGACCATCCTCTCACTGCCCACCGACGCCCCGAGGAGCACCGTGCCCCTGCCCGACCCGAGGACCCCCGCCGGTCGCCGCGCCGTCCTCGCGATCCTCGCCGTGACCGCCGCGGTGGTGGGCGTCGCCTGGTACGGCTGGACGACGACCGCCGGTCAGGTCCGGCCGACCGTCACCGGCTACAGCGTGGTGTCGGACTCGGTGACGAAGGTCGGCTACGACCTGACCCGGCCGGAGGGCACCGCGGTCACCTGCCGGGTCAGCGCCCTGGACTCCCGCAAGGGCCGGGTGGGCACCGTCGAGGACGCCGTCCCGGCCGACGGTCCCACCACGGTGCACCGCGTCGTCGAGGTCCGCACGAGCGCCCGGGCGGTCACCGGCGTCGTCGAGTCGTGCACCCGGGTCGGCGCCGGGGGCTGAGCCGGAGGACCCCGGAGACCCCGTTCGACCCGGAGGATGTGCTTCCGGGGGCGCCCGTTGCTAGACTGAGGGCTTCACGTTCGGGTCTGGGTCCGACGAGTCGCTGAGCACCAGCGGTCGGCCCCGGGCCCGTTGCCGTAGCACCCCCGGCGCACCCGCGAGGGTCCGGCGCCCACGTACCCGCAGGAGTTGACCACCCGTGACCGAGACGACGACCAACCAGAGCTACCTGACCCAGGGCGCCTTCGACCGTCTCAAGGCCGAGCTCGAGGAGCTCTCCGGCCCGGGTCGGACCGAGATCGCGAAGAAGATCGAGGCGGCCCGCGAGGAGGGCGACCTCAAGGAGAACGGCGGCTACCACGCCGCCAAGGAGGAGCAGGGCAAGATGGAGGCCCGGATCCGCCAGCTGACCCAGCTCCTCGAGAACGCGACGATCGGTGAGACGCCCAAGGACGACGGCATCGTCGAGCCCGGGATGATCGTCACCGTCGACATGTTCGGCGACGAGGAGGAGTTCCTCCTCGGGTCCCGCGAGATCACCGACTCCTCGATGCAGGTGTTCTCCGAGAAGTCCCCGATCGGCGCCGCGGTCAACGGCCACAAGGTCGGCGACACCGTCTCCTACGAGGCACCGACCGGCAAGCAGATCGAGGTCAAGGTGCTCAAGGCCGTGCCGTACACCGGCTGAGCCCCCACCGCACCGGATGGCCCGGTCCCCGCTCGAGGGGCCGGGCCGTCCGGCGTCCGGGCCCGGGTCAGGCGGGACGCGCGCCGACGACGAGGGTGCGGGTGGCCCCGCCGACCCAGGTGACGCCGTCGACGACGTCGACGTGCACCCGCCCCTCGCGTCCGAGGACCGCGCCCTGCGCCGCCACGTAGTGCTCCGGCAGGTGGCCGGCGGGCACGAGCCACTGCGCGAGGCCGGCGTTGAGGCTGCCCGTGACGGGGTCCTCCCCGAAGTCCCGGTCGTCGGAGTAGAACGCCCGCACCTCGAGGGCGACACCGTCCGCGCGGGCACCCTCGGGGTGGACCGCGGCGAGGCCGACCTTCATCCCGGAGCAGCGGGTGCGGTCGGGGTCCGCGGCGAGCACGTCCTCCGGGGAGCGCAGGAGCAGCCCGAGCCACCCCGGCCCGTTGTCGACCCAGGCCGCGCCGAGCACGACACCCGGGTCGAGCCGCAGCGCGTCGACGACCCGCCCGAGCTCGTCGTCGGCCACCGGTCCCGACCGGCGCAGCGGTGGCGCCGCGAACCGGAGGAGGCCGTCGCGGCGCACCTCGACCAGACCTGCCCCGCACTGCTGGACGACGACCCCGTCGCGCTGCGGCACTCCCCCGGCCTCGAGCCACGCGTGGGCCGTGCCGAGGGTGGGGTGTCCCGCGAACGGCAGCTCGCCGCCGGTGGTCCAGATCCGCACCCGGTAGTCGGCCGCCGCGTCGGTGGGGGCGACGAGGAAGGTCGTCTCGGAGAGGTTCGTCCACCGGGCCACCGCGAGCATCTCGTCGTCGTCGAGCCCGTCGGCGTCGTGGAGGACGGCCAGGGCGTTGCCCCGGAAGGCCCGGTCGGAGAAGACGTCGACGAAGCGCACGGCAGGCATGACCCGGCGCCTCAGTCGGTGGTGCGGCGCACGAACGCCCGCACGGCCAGCGGGGCCAGGACGGCGGAGAGGCCGACCGCCCAGAGCACGGTGGTGAGCACGGGGTGCTGCAGGGGTAGGGCGGCGTCGGCGGGCAGGGGGATGCCGTCGTTGCCCCACAGCTCGCGCAGGGCCTGGACCAGGGAGCTGATCGGGTTCCACTCGGCGAGCAGGCGCAGCCAGTCGGGCATCACGTCGGTGCGCGCGAAGGCGTTGCTCAGGAAGGTCAGCGGGAAGACCGTCGTGAACATGACGCCCTGGACGGCCTCGACCGAGCGCAGCGCCGAGCCGAACAGGATGCCGACCCAGATCATCGCGAAGCCGAACAGGATGAGCAGGGCGTAGCCGGCCAGCCCCCGCAGCAGGCCGTCGTGGATGCCCCAGCCGATGAACAGCCCCGTGACCGACATGACGACGACGCCGATCATCGAGTGGATGACGCTGGAGATGCTCCGCGCCACGACGACCGCCGAGCGGCCGATGGGCAGCGAGCGGAACCGGTCGACGATGCCCTTCCCGATGTCGGTGTTGAGGCCGATCGCGACGACGAAGGCGCTGAACGTCATCGTCTGGGCCATGATCCCCGGGAGCAGCCACTCCTTGTAGTCGACCCCGGGGATGCTGATCGAGCCGCCGAACACGAAGGCGAACAGCAGGACGAACATCACCGGCTGGGCGGTGACGTCGGTGAGCATCTCGGGCTGGCGCTTGATGTGCGTGAGGTTGCGGCGCACGAGTGCCCACACCTGGCGCCCGGGCCGGGGCCGCTGGTCGGCGGTGTGGACGGGGTGGAAGGTGCGGTCGGGCGTCATGGTCATCGCGGGTCCTCCGGCTGGGGCTCTGCGTCGGGGTCCTCGGCCCGGTGGCCGGTGAGGGTGAGGAAGACGTCGTCGAGGCTCGGGCGCTGCAGGCCGATGTCGTCGAGGGCGATCCCCTCCTGCTCGAGCCGGGCGGCGATCCGGGTCAGGGCCGAGACCCCCTCGGCGGCGGCGCTGATCCGGCGCGCCCCGTGGTCGACGTGGATCTCACCGATCTCGGAGCGGACGACCTCCGCGGCCCGCTCGACCTCGTCCGGGCGGCTCACCGCGACGACGAGGCTCGCGGCGCCCGAGCGGTCCTTGAGCTCGAGCGGGGTGCCGTCGGCGATGACCTTGCCGTGGTCGACGACGACGATGCGGTCGGCCAGCTGGTCGGCCTCGTCGAGGTACTGGGTCGTGAGGAACAGCGTCGTGCCGTCGCGGACGAGGTCGCGCAGCACCCCCCACAGCTCGACGCGGCTGCGGGGGTCGAGACCGGTCGTCGGCTCGTCGAGGAAGAGCACCGGTGGCGTGGCGACGAGGCTCGCCGCGAGGTCGAGCCGGCGGCGCATCCCGCCCGAGTACTCCTTGACGACCTTGCTGCCGGCCTCGGTGAGCGAGAACCGCTCGAGGAGCTCGTCGGCGACCCGCCGGACGGCGGTCCGCTCCAGGCCGTAGAGGTCGGCGACGAGGCGGAGGTTCTCGCGACCGGTGAGCAGCTCGTCGACGGTGGCCGACTGCGCCGTCAGGCCCATCCGCTGCCGCACCGCGTCGGCGTCGCGGACGACGTCGAGTCCGGCGACCCGGCCGTGCCCGCTCGTGGGCCGGGACAGCGTGGTCATCATCCGCACCGTGGTGGTCTTGCCCGCCCCGTTCGGGCCGAGCATCGAGAAGACGCTGCCCTCCGGCACCGAGAAGCTGACGCCGTCGACCGCCGTGAAGTCACCGAAGCGCTTGACGAGGTCGACGGCCTCGATCGCGATGTCGCCAGCCGTCATCCCGCGACCGTATGCCCCGCCACCGACATCCGTCACCCGGCTTTCGCACGGCCGAGGGCGGCGGCGAGCGCCCGCGCGGTCCCGGGGTGGGTCTCGGCGAGCAGGCCGACCGCGAAGAGCAGGTAGTCGCGGTCGACGACGGCGGCTGCCCGGTCGGGGACGCGCCAGCCGCCGGCGTGGTCGGCGAGGGCGGCACCGAGGACGCGTCCGGCGAGTCCGTCCGGTCCGTGCCGGAGCACGCCGCCGGAGCCGACGACCAGCCCGACGTCGGCGAGGGGGCGGGGCCGCTCACCCGGGGCGGGGCGACCGTGTCGACGCACGGCGACGGTGACGGCCACCGTGGCGAGGGCCTCCTCGGCCGCCCAGTCGGCGGGCGTCGACGCGACGTGCCCGGGGTCGGCGACCACCCGGGACGCGTACTCCGCGACGACACCCGGCTGGGGCAGCCGCTCGCGGTCGGCGGCCTCGACCACCCCCTCGGCGTTCCACCGCATCCCGAGGTCGGCCTCGACGGTCCGGGCGTGCCAGACGGTGCCGACGACCTCGCGGTGGATGGTCGCGTCCTCGCCCTGCGGGGTGATCACCGAGTACACGTCGGTCGTGGCGCCCCCGACGTCGACGACGAGCACGTCCTCGCCGCGCACCTCGGCGAGCAGCTCGACCCCGCGGAGCACGGCGTCGGGCGTCGCCGCCCGGACCAGCTCGGCGAATCCCCGGCCGCGGGAGAGCCCCTTGCCGCCGATGACGTGCCGGAGGAACACCTCGCGGATGGCCGCCCGGGCACCTTCTGGGGCGACCGCGCCGATGCGGGGGAGGACGTTGCCGGTGACGACGTGCCGCCGGCCGGTCGCGGCGAGCTCGGCCACGACCGCGGGGACGGCCTCGGCGTTGCCCGCGACGACGACCGGCGCGGACACCCGGGCGCGGGCGAGCCGGCGGGCGTTGTGCACGAGGACGTCGGCGTTGCCTCCGTCGGTGCCGCCGACGAGGAGGACGACGTCGGGGCGGGCTGCTCGGAGGGCGGCGACGTCCACCCCGGCCATCGGCCCGGCCGCCACGTGGACCACCCGGGCCCCGGCGGACAGCCCCACCCGGAAGCCCGCCTCGGCGGTCACCTCCCGCTCGTAGCCGACGACGGCGAGGCGCAGCCCACCCCCGGCGCTGGAGCACATGAGGACGCGCCCGCGGTCGGGGTCCACCCCGAGCTCGGCGCGCACGGCGTCGACGCCGTCCATGACGTCGGTGCCGACCGTCGTGGGGTGCGAGGCCCGCCCGAGCACCGCGCCGTCGTCCCCGACGAGCAGCGCCTTGGTGAAGGTCGACCCGACGTCGACGCACAGGACCGAACCCACCCGCGGAACCCTAGCGCCGGGCGCCGCCGACCCGGGGCCGGGGCCGGTCTCGCGGTTGCTCAGGTGAGCCGGTCGAGGGCCTGCCGCAGGTCGGCCACGAGGTCGGCGACGTCCTCGATGCCGACGGAGAGCCGGACGAGGTCGCCGGGCACCTCGAGCTCGGTGCCCGCGACGGACGCGTGGGTCATCCGCCCCGGGTGCTCGATGAGCGACTCGACGCCCCCGAGGGACTCCCCGAGCGTCCACAGCTGGGTCTCGGCGCAGACCTTGGCCGCGACGTCCTCGCCGCCCTTGACCCGGAAGGCCACCATCCCGCCGAAGCGCTTCATCTGGCGCGCGGCGATGTCGTGGTTCGGGTGGTCCGGCAGGCCCGGGTAGTGGACCGCCGTGACGCCGGGGTGGCTCTGGAGGAAGTCGACGACCGCCTCCGCGTTGTCGCAGTGCCGCTCCATCCGGACCGCGAGGGTCTTGAGTCCGCGCAGCACGAGCCAGGCGTCGAAGGGGCCGGCGACGGCGCCCATCGAGTTCTGGTGGAACGCGATCCGCTCCGAGACCGACTCGCCGTCATGCGTCGTGGCGCCGGGTGCGACGACCACGGCCCCGCCGACGACGTCGCTGTGGCCACCGCAGTACTTGGTCGTCGAGTGCACGACGACGTCGGCGCCGAGGGCGATGGGGCTCTGGAGGTACGGGGAGGCGAAGGTGTTGTCGACGACGAGCAGCGCCCCCGCCTCGTGGGTGACCTCGGCGATCGCCGCGATGTCGGCGATGCCGAGCAGCGGGTTCGTCGGCGTCTCGACCCAGACCATCCGGGTCTCCGGCCGGATGGCCGCGCGCACCGACCCGACGTCGGCGACGGTGGCGATCGAGTGGTCGGCGCCCCACGGCTTGAGCACCCGGTTGAAGAGGCGGTAGGTGCCCCCGTACGCGTCGGAGGGCACGACGACGTGGTCGCCGGGCGTGAGCAGCGCGCGGAGCACCGTGTCCTCACCGGCGAGGCCGCTCGCGAACGCGAAGCCACGCTCGCCGCCCTCGAGCGCAGCGATGCACTCCTCGAGCGCGGTGCGGGTCGGGTTGGCCGACCGGGAGTACTCGTAGCCGCCACGGAGGCCGCCGACGCCGTCCTGCTTGTAGGTGCTCACCTGGTGGATCGGCGGCACGACCGCGCCGGTCAGGGGGTCCGGTTCCTGCCCGGCGTGGATGGCGCGGGAGGAGAAGCCGAGGTCGTCGAGAGTCATGCCGTCGAGCGTAGGCGCTCGGGCCGACCGGTCACGAAACGGCCCCGGTCAGCGCAGGCGCCGCTGCCACTCCCGGAGGTGGCCGCTCTCCCGGTACCCCTGGGCGGCGTTGACCGCGAGCATGTGGGCGTTCTCGACGGCGTTCCACGTCCGCACCGTCCGCACCTCCGGGACCGCTTCGGCGAGCGCGCGGAGGTTGGCCTGCTTGAGGGCGAGGCCGAGCCCGTGGCCGCGGTGCTCCCGCAGGACGAGGGTGTCCTGCTGGTAGGCCAGCCCCGGGGCGTCGCGGGGCACCTGGACGGTCGTGAACCCGACGAGCCGCCCGCTCGAGAGGTGACGCGCGTACGTCGAGACGACCCGGCGTCCCATCCCGGCCGTCGTGAGGTCCTCGGCCCGGACCCGGGCGGCGTCCCACTCCTCCTCCTCGAGGTCGAGCTCGCCGAGGGGCGCGTCGGTCGACATCCGCCGCGCGAGGACGGCCCGGTCCTCGAGGTCGGCGTCCGGCATCGCGTCGACGTGGGACTCGAGGCGGTAACCCGGCGCCGGCGGTGGCACCGCGGCGGGCGCACCGGCCGCGAGGTCGAGGTCGGAGCGCAGGACGGTCTGCGCGGGGGTGAAACCGCGCCGCCGGGCCCAGCCCTCCTCGGGGTCCGCGTCGGCGGGGCCGAGCCAGTGGGTCTCGGCGAGGAGGGTGGTGCGCCCGAGGTCGCGCGCGGTCGCCTCGGCCCACCGCAGCAGCGCCGACCCGACGCCCATCCCGCGGTGCCGCGGGTGCGTGGCGAGGTACACCCACGCCACCTGCGTGTTGTCGAGCCGGGGCGCCACGAGCCCGGCCGCCCCGACCACGACGCCCTCCGCGAGCGCCGCCACCTGCGGACGGTGCTTCGTCGTGTCCCGCTCGAGGCCGCGCAGCTCGTCGGCGGTCCAGGCGTCGTGGGCGTCGCCGAGGGCGTGGTGCCCGGCCGCGGTGAAGACGTCGGCCCAGGCCGTGAAGCGGGCGGAGGCGCCGGGAGCGGGGTCGAGTCCGGAGACCGGGACGAGATCGGGCACGAGGAACACCGTGCCACCCCCCGGAGTTGGACTCGACATGATTTTCGGCTCCCGCGCCAAGACGACGCTCCCCACCCGCGAGGAGGCCCTCCCGGGCCGCGACCACCGGCTCTTCCCCGTGCCGGCCCTCCACGAGGTGCTCGGCACCCCGCTCGAGGGGCCGTGGCCCGACGGCACCGAGGTGCTGTACGTCGGCATGGGCTGCTTCTGGGGGGTCGAGCGGATCTTCTGGCAGCTCCCCGGCGTCGTCACGACCGCCGCGGGGTACATGGGTGGCCACACGGCCAACCCCACGTACGAGGAGACCTGCACGGGCCGCACCGGCCACGCCGAGGCGGTCCTCGTGGCGTACGACCCCGCCGTGACCTCGCCCGAGCTGCTGCTCAAGGCGTTCTGGGAGAACCACGACCCCACGCAGGGCAACCGGCAGTACAACGACGTCGGCACCGCCTACCGCTCGGTGGTCTACACGACGACGCCGGGCCAGGCGGCGGCCGCCGAGGCGACGCGCGAGGCCTTCCAGCGGGTCCTCACGCAGGCCGGGCGGGGCGAGATCACGACGACGATCGCCCCCGCCGAGCAGGCCGGTCCGTTCTGGTACGCCGAGGAGTACCACCAGCAGTACCTCCACAAGAACCCCGGCGGCTACTGCAACCACGGACCGAACGGGCTCACCTGCCCCGTCGGCGTCGCGAACCTCCCGGCCCAGCAGGACATCGCACCGCCCACCTGACGGCCCTCTCCGACACCGAACGTGTGTGAACACGCCGGGGATCCCCGGCGTGTTCACACACGTTGCGGGTGGGTGGGCGCTCAGATGGCCGCTGCCACCTCGGTGCCCTGCCGGATGGCGCGCTTGGCGTCGAGCTCCGCCGCGACGTCGGCCCCGCCGACGACGTGCACCCGGACGCCGCGCTCGGCGAGGGGGTCGGCCAGTCCGCGCACGGACTCCTGCCCCGCGCACACGACGATGCTGTCGCAGGCGATGACCCGACGCTCGCCGCCGTCCTCGCCGAGACGCACGTGCAGGCCGTCGTCGTCGATGCGCTCGTACTCCACGACCCCGGTCACCTGCTCGACACCCTTGGCGCGCAACGACGCCCGATGCACCCATCCGGTCGTCTTCCCGAGGCCCCTGCCGATGGAGGTCGCCTTCCGCTGGAGGAGGACCACCTCGCGCGGGCTGGTCCCGGGCTCGGCGGGAACCACCCCGCCCCGGGTCCGCGCCGGGTCCCCCACACCCCACTCGTGCCGCCAGGCCTCGACGTCGAGGGTGGCCGAGTGGTCGGTCGTCAGGAACTCGCAGACGTCGACGCCGACGCCGCCCGCCCCGATGACCGCGACGCGGTGACCGGCCTCCCGTTCGCCACGCACCAGCTGGTCGTACGTCATCACCATCGGGTGCTCGATGCCCGGGATGTCGGGGAGCCGCGGGCTGACGCCCGTCGCGACGACGACGTCGTCGACCCCGGCGGCCGCGAGGGCGTCGGCGTCGGCCCACTCCCCGAGGCGCACGGGGACACCGAGTACCTCGAGCCGACGGGTGAAGTACCGGATCGTCTCGGAGAACTCCTCCTTGCCCGGGATGCGCATCGCGATGTCGAACTGGCCGCCGAGGTGGTCGCGGGCCTCGATGAGCTCGACCTCGTGGCCCCGCTCGGCGGCGGTGACGGCGGCCGCCATCCCGGCCGGCCCACCGCCGACGACGGTCACCTTGCGGCGGACCGGCGCCGTCCCGATGACCAGCTCGGTCTCGTAGCCCGCCCGCGGGTTGACCATGCACGTGGCGCGCTGCTTGACGAAGGTGTGGTCGAGACAGGCCTGGTTGCACGCGATGCACGTGTTGATCTCGTCGGATCGGCCCTCGGCGGCCTTGCGGACGAACTCCGGGTCGGCGAGGAACGGGCGCGCGAGCGAGACCAGGTCGGCGCCGCCGGAGAGCACCTCCTCCGCGACGTCGGGGGTGTTGATCCGGTTCGTCGCGACGACGGGCAGGGCGACGTGCTCCTTGAGCCGCGCCGCGTAGCCCGCGAAGGCCGCCCGGGGCACCGAGGTGACGATCGTCGGCACCCGCGCCTCGTGCCAGCCGATGCCGAGGTTGAGGATGCTCGCTCCCGCGGCCTCCACCTCGCCGGCGAGGGCGGTCACCTCGTCCCAGGTCTGCCCCTCCTCGACGAGGTCGAGCACCGAGATCCGGTAGACGAGCAGGAAGTCCGGCCCGGCGGCCTCACGGACGGCGCGGACGACCTCCACGGCGAACCGGCGACGGTTCTCCGGCGACCCACCCCACCGGTCGGTGCGGCGGTTGGTCCGCGGGGCGAGGAACTGGTTGATGAGGTAGCCCTCGGACCCCATGACCTCGACGCCGTCGTAGCCCGCCTCGCGGGCGAGCCGGGCGGCCCGGGCGAAGGCCCGCACCTGGCGACGCACGCCCCGGTCGGACAGGGCCCGGGGCCGGAAGCGGCTGATCGGGCTCTTGACGGCCGAGGGCGCCACGCACCACGGGGTGTACGCGTAGCGACCGGCGTGCAGGAGCTGGAGGGCGACCCGCCCGCCCTCGGCGTGGACGGCGTCGGTCACGAGGCGGTGCCGGGCCAGCTCGCGGCGGCTGGTCAGCTTCGAGGCGCCCGGGTAGAGGGTCCCCTCGAGGTTGGGGGCGAAGCCGCCGGTGACGATGAGGGCGGCTCCGCCGCGGGCCCGCTCGGCGAGGTAGGCGGCGAGCTTCGGGAAGTCCTTCGCGCGGTCCTCGAGCCCGGTGTGCATCGACCCCATGACGACCCGGTTGGGCAGCGTCAGGTGGCCGAGGTCGAGCGGGGCGAGCAGGTGGGGGTGGTCGCTCATCGGGCCTTCCTCGTCGGACACGCCGGGCCGGTCGCGGTCCGGACACGAACCGACGGAAGTGTCACTTCGTGTCCGGGGTCCGGGTCGACGGACCAGCGTCGACGACCGGGTCAGCTCCCCGACGGGGCTCGGCGGCGGCGCCACCAGCGGCGCCTGTCACGAGCCTCTCCCGAAGCTACCGGCGGGTCAACAACCACCGGCTGTGAGGATGCTCGCAGCGCCCGCCACCGCTCGACGAGGTCGTCGACGTCGACCGTCGGTGCGAGCAGCGCGGGCAGGCGCGGGTCCGGCGGCCGGAGCCGGTCGCGGCGCACCCGGAGGTTGTAGTCGTCGAGGACGGCCCGCACCGACTCCTCGGTCCGCAGGTCGAGCAGGCTCTCCGGGAAGGTCGCCGCCTCCTTGCGGAGCGCGACGGCGGGAGGCAGGGCGCCCGTGAAGTCGAGCTGCTCGCGCTCCGCCAGCCGGCGCACCCACCACATCGGGTCGTCGGTGTCGCCGAGGTCCAGCGGCTTGCCGGCACCCGGCAGGTCGTCGAACTCGCCGCGGTCCTGGGCCTCCCGGATGGCCCGCTCCACGGGCGACTCGTCGCGAGGTCGTTCCATGGCTCCCAGTGTCACCCGGCCGGACGGTCGATGCTCGCCAGGAGGGAGCGCAGCGATGCCGGGAGGGGGTCAGCGGGCGGGAACTCGACCTCGCAGCTCGAGGCCGACCGCGTCTCCCCCGCCTCGGCCCACGTCACGACGATCTCCTGCCCGTCGTACGCGGTGGGACAGGTGCCGGTGAACGGCGGGGCGCCCCCGAGCGTGGTCCCCGCGACGGCCTCCCGCAGCTCGGCCAGCCGTGCGCCCTCCAGGGTGCCCGTGCGCTCCGGCTCCTCGGCGGCCCGGGTCGCCCGCCATCGTCCGTCCCGGAGCACGGTGAGCTCGGTGCGACAGGGCCCGCCGGCACACATGCCGCCCTGCGCGACCAGCCCGGCGAGCAGGGCGTCGGGATCGGCCGACGGGGGGGTCGCCGTGGCGGCGACGGGCGCCGGGCCGGCGCTGCCGCAGCCCGCGAGGAGGGCGGCGGCGAGCAGGGCCAGCGCACCGATGCGGGAACGCCGGGCCGGAGCCGTCGGGAGGTCGCTCATGGTGCTCCGACGGGACGCCACCGCCGCGCGTTCCCTCAGGTCGTCACCGGGGTGTGCCGAAGTCCTGGGTCCAGTAGGGGACGTCGCCGGACGCACCGCTCCGCGCGACGCCCACCCCCAGCTCGGTGAGGGCGCAGTTGAGGATGTTCGCACGGTGGCCGTCCGAGTCCATCCACGCGGCGACCACGGCCTTCGGGGTGGGCTGCCCCGCCGCGATGTTCTCCGCGACCCGGGACCACCCGTAGCCGGCGGCCGTGATCCGGGCCGAGAAGGAGCGACCGTCCCGGCTCGTGTGCGAGAAGTAGTCGTGGCTCGCCATGTCGGTGCTGTGGCCGGCCGCGGCCGCGGCCAGCCGCGAGTCCCAGGCGAGGGGGGAGCACCCCGCCGACGCGCGCTCGACGTTCGTCAGTCGCAGCACCTCGCGGGCCTCGGAGGCCGACGTCGTGGCCGGAGGGGGCGGCGTGGGCGTCGAGGTGCCGGGTTTCTTCGTGGCGGGCGGCTTCGGGGCGGTCGTCCTCGGCGCGGGGGACGTGGTCCCGGGCGCGGCGGGTCGCGTCGTCGTCGGGCTCGCCGTGGCGGACGACCGGCTCGACGGCGACGGCGACGGCGAGGCCGTCGCCCCGTCCGAGGGGGTGGCCGACGGGCTCGTGGCCGTCCCGGTGGCGGCCGGGGCGAGGGCCGCCCCGGTCGGCGCCGCCCCGGCCTGGTCGCCACCGCCGGCGCGCACGAGCAGCAGGCCGACGACGACCGCGGCGAGCAGCACGAGCACCAGGGCCACGAGGGCCCGACGGGAGCGCAGGACGGTCACGGCGGGTCAGTCGGCGAGGAAGGAGAGCAGGTCGGCCCGGGTCAGCACGCCGACCGGCTTGCCGTCCTCGACGACGAGGACCGCGTCGGAGGTCTCGAGCTCGTGCCGGGCGGTGGACACCGGCTCCCCCGCCCCGACGAGCGGGAGCCCGGGGCCCATGTGCTTCTCGACGGGGTCCGCGAGACGGGCGTGGCCCGCGAAGACCGCCTCCAGCAGCTCACGCTCCGAGACCGACCCGGCGACCTCGCCGGAGACGACCGGCGGCTCGGCCTTGACGACCGGCATCTGCGAGACGCCGTACTCGCGGAGGATCTCGATGGCGTCGCGCAGCGTCTCGTTCGGGTGCGTGTGGACCAGGGCGGGGAGGTCACCGGCCTTGGCGTGCAGGACGTCCCCGACGGTGCGCTCGCCCTCGGCCCGCATGAAGCCGTAGGAGGCCATCCACTCGTCGTTGAAGATCTTCGAGAGGTAGCCCCGCCCCGAGTCGGGCAGCAGCACGACGACGACCGCGTCGTCCGGGAGGTCGCGGGCCACGCGCAGCGCGGCGACCACGGCCATCCCGCAGGACCCGCCGACGAGCAGGCCCTCCTCGCGGGCGAGCCGGCGCGTCATCTCGAAGGAGTCGGCGTCCGAGACGGCGACGACCTCGTCGACCTGCGAGGGGTCGTAGGCGCTGGGCCAGAAGTCCTCGCCGACCCCCTCGACGAGGTACGGCCGCCCGCTCCCACCGCTGTAGACCGAGCCCTCCGGGTCGGCCGCGACGACGCGCACCCGCCCGCTCGCCCGGTCGGCGCTCACCTCGTGCAGGTAGCGCCCGGCTCCGGAGATCGTGCCGCCGGTGCCGGCGCCCGTGACGAAGTGGGTGACCCGGCCGTCGGTGTCGCGCCAGATCTCGGGCCCGGTCGACTCGTAGTGCGACAGCGGCCCGTTGGGGTTGGAGTACTGGTCGGGCTTCCAGGCCTTCGGGGTCTCGCGCACGAGGCGGTCGGAGACGGAGTAGTAGGAGTCGGGGTGGTCGGGGGCGACGGCGGTCGGGCAGACCACGACCTGGGCGCCGTACGCGCGGAGCACGTTGCGCTTGTCCTCGGACACCTTGTCGGGGCAGACGAAGATGCAGGTGTAGCCCCTGCGCTGCGCGATGAGGGCGAGGCCGACGCCGGTGTTGCCCGAGGTCGGCTCGACGATCACCCCACCGGGCTGCAGCTCGCCGGACTCCTCGGCGGCCTCGACCATCTTCAGGGCGATGCGGTCCTTCACCGACCCGCCGGGGTTCATGTACTCCACCTTGGCGAGGACGGTGGCCCCGATGCCCTCGGTGACGGAGCTGAGCTTGACGAGCGGGGTGTTCCCGACGAGGTCTGCGATGTGGTCGGCGTACTTCACGCGCGCCATCCTCGCACGGGCTGTGCGCGGGCCCCGCGCGGTCAGTCGCGGGCGACCCGGGCGGTGAAGCGGGCGGCGTCGACCACGGCCCGCTCGACCGTTGCGCGCCCCACGACCTCGTCGTCACGCCCCGTGGCCGCGACCGTGAAGGTCACCCGGCTGCCCTCGACCACCGTCACCTCGGCGGTGACGGTGACGACGTCACCGACCGCGCTGGGAGCCGTGTGCTCCAGCCGGATGCTCGTGCCGACGCTCGTCTCGCCGTGGTCGAGCAGCCCGTCGAGGGCCAGGACGGTCGCCGCCTCGGCCCACGCGAGCAGCCGCGGGCTGCCGAGCACCGGCAGGCTCCCGGACCCCAGCGCGTCCGCCGTGTCGGAGGGCGTGACCTCGTGCGTGACCGCCGCGCTCGTGCCCGGTTCCACGTCCATCCGGTCAGCGTAGACACCGGCCCGCCGATCCGCTCCGCACCGTCGGCTCGCGGGGCTACCGTGGGAGGTCGGATCCGGGAGGAGGCCACCAGCGGATGGGACGTGCACGAAGGGCGCGCAAGATCGCCGCCACCGCCGCGTACGGCGGCGGTGGGGTCGCCGCTGCCGGGGCGGCGCTCGGCGCCCTCGGCTACGGCGTCATCAAGGTGGAGGCGGCCCTGGCCCGGCGCGTCATCGGCCTGCCGTTCGACGAGCCCCCCGACGACGACGGGGTCTACGGCGCCGGCGTGGGCGACCCCTGGGAGCTCGTCGTCCTCGGCGACTCCTCCGCGGCCGGGATGGGCGCCGACCACCCGCACGAGACGGTCGGGGCGATCGTCGCCAACGGCGTCGCGGCCCTCACCGGGCGCCGGGTCCGCCTGACGAACCGCGCGGTCGTCGGCGCGGAGTCGAGCGACCTCGAGCGGCAGTTCGCGAACGCCCTCGAGGAGGTCCTGCGCCCCGACGTCGTCGTCATCATGGTCGGCGCCAACGACGTGACGCACCGCATCGAGCGGTCCGCCTCGGTGCGCCACCTCGAGCAGACCGTCCGCCGCATCCGCGCGCTCGGGAGCGAGGCCGTCGTCGGCACCTGCCCCGACCTCGGCACCATCGAGCCGATCCGGCAGCCCCTGCGGTCCCTGATGAAGCGCTGGTCCCGCGACCTCGCCGCGGCCCAGACCGTGGCCGTCGTCGAGGCGGGCGGGCGCACCGTGAGTCTCGGAGACCTGCTCGGCCCCGAGTTCGCCGGCTCCCCGCGCGAGATGTTCAGCCGGGACCAGTTCCATCCCTCGCCCGCCGGGTACGCCCGGGCCGCGGCCGCGCTGCTCCCCAGCGTCTGCGCGGCGCTGCGGGTGTGGGGCGCCGACACCGGCGACCGGGCCCCCGAGCCGCGCCGGGGCGAGGGCGTCGGACCGGTCGCCGTCGCCGCCGGCCAGGCCGTCCGGGAGGCCGGCACCGAGGTCTCCCCCACCGAGATCGCCGGCCAGGACCGCGGGCCCCGGGGCCGTTGGGCCGTGTTGCTCCGGCGGCGCCCCAACCCCGCCGCCGCCACGGTGCCGGCCACGCCCGACACCCCCGGGACGAGCGATCCCGAGGCCTCGCGCCCCGCCGGCTGACCGTTCGCGAGGGTCTCGATCCGGTTCAGTTCTCGGGGACCACGGCGTCGAGCTCGACCTCCACGAGCCAGCGCTCGTCGAGCAGCCCGGCGACCTGCACCATCGTGCTCGCCGGGCGGATCTCCCCGAAGATCTCGCCGTGCACGGCCGAGACGACGTCGACGACCTCGAGGTCGGTGACGAAGTGGCGCGTGCGGAGGACGTGCTCCGGCCGGCCGCCGAGCTCGGCGAGCGCCCCGAGGGCGATCTCCCAGCAGCGACGGGCCTGCTCGCCCGGGTCCGGGCTCACCCGCCCGCCCTCGCCGATCGGCGCGGTCCCCGACACCGCGATGTGCTGCCCGACGCGGACCGCGCGGGAGAAGCCCACGCTGCCCTCGTACGGCGACCCCGAACTGGCGCGACTCCGCGTGGTGTCCATGCCTGCCATCATGGCCCTGTCCGCGCGCGAGCACGACCCCTTCCGGGCGGCCGGCGCCGCCCCACGGGCGAGACGGACCCCACACCGCCCGCCCGGTTCCGCCCGGGGCGTCGAGCGCCTACGCTGGCTCCATCCGGTAAGCGTGCGCTTACCGGCGGGCCGGTGCTCCGCCGACCGCCCGCGCCGACCACTGCCAGGAGGACCCCGTGACCGAGGCCGTCATCGTCGCCACCGCCCGCACCCCGATCGGCCGGGCCTTCAAGGGCTCGCTGCGGGAGATGCGCCCGGACGACCTCTCCGTCCAGGTGGTCCGCGGCCTGCTCGACCAGCTGCCCGCCCTGGACCCGGAGACGATCGACGACCTCTACTGGGGCTGCGCCGAGCCGAGCTTCAAGCACGGCTCGAACATGGCGCGCGTCATCGCCGTCCTCGCCGGGCTCGACCACCTGCCGGCCGCCACCGTCAACCGCTTCTGTGCGTCCTCGACCCAGACGATGCGGATGGCCTTCCACGCCATCAAGGCCGGGGAGGGCGACGCGTTCCTCGTCGGAGGGGTCGAGTGCGTCAGCCAGTACGAGTCCTTCACCGGGGCCGGCGGCAGCACCGGTGACGCCCAGAACCCGGCGTTCGCCGACGCCGCCGCCCGCAGCGCCGAGACCGCGCGCACGAACGCGCCGTGGCACGACCCGCGGGAGGACGGCCGGCTCCCGGACGTCTACCTCGCCATGGGCCAGACCGCCGAGAACGTGGCGTCGCTGCGCGGCATCTCGCGCGAGCGGCAGGACGAGTGGGGCGTCACGAGCCAGAACCGCGCCGAGAAGGCCATCGCGGACGGGTTCTTCGAGCGCGAGATCCTCCCCGTGACCCTGCCGGACGGCTCGGTGGTCTCCCGGGACGACGGGCCGCGCGCCGGGGTGACGCTCGAGGGCGTCCAGGGCCTCCAGCCGGTGTTCCGCGAGGGAGGCACCGTGACCGCGGGCAACTGCTGCCCGCTCAACGACGGCGCCTCCGGTGTCGTCGTGATGAGCGACACCCGGGCCCGGGAGCTCGGCCTGACCCCGCTCGCGCGCATCGTCTCCACCGGCGTCTCGGCCCTGTCCCCCGAGGTCATGGGTCTCGGGCCGGTGGAGGCCTCGAAGCAGGCGCTGGCCCGGGCCGGGATGTCGATCGGCGACATGGACCTGTACGAGATCAACGAGGCGTTCGCGGCCCAGGTGCTCCCGAGCGCCGACGACCTCGGGATGGACCTCGACAAGCTCAACGTGCACGGCGGCGCCATCGCCCTCGGTCACCCCTTCGGGTCCACCGGCACCCGGATCATGACGACGCTGCTCAACGGCCTCGAGACGCGGGACGGGCAGTTCGGGCTCGAGACGATGTGCGTCGGCGGCGGGCAGGGCATGGCGATCATCGTCGAGCGTCTCTCCTGACGCCGGTTCCTCGGGCGCTCCGGTCAGGGGAGGGCGCGGCGCAGGTCGGTGAGCGCGGCCTCGAGGCCGTCGACCCGGCCATCGGCGCAGGCGTCCCAGACGACGACGGCCAGCTGGTCGACGAGCGCGGCGGGCCCCAGGTCGGGGACGACCGAGCCCGGCGCCGTGCGGTGCGCGACGTCCTCGACGAGCGCCCGGACGAGCGGGACGGCCGCCTCGGCGCGCTCCATCGGCAGCTCGGACCAGCGGCGGCGGATCCGGTCCATCTCGGCGCGGGCCCCGAGCGAGGCCGGGTCGGCGGACGAGGACGCCGGGGCGGCAGCTGCCGCCCCGGCGTCCTCACCGGTGGGGGGAGTGCTCACTCCCGGAGCCGGGCGAAGAGCCGCAGGAACTCGATGTAGAGCCAGACGACGGTGACGATCAGGCCGTGCGCGAGCAGCCACGAGTACTTCTGCGGGGCGCCGGTGGCGATGGCCCGGTCGACCATGTCGAAGTCGAGGGCCAGCGAGACCGAGGCGAGGCCGACGGCGAAGAGCGAGATGCCGATGCCGAGGGGGCCGGAGCCGCCGAACCCGAACGCGGTGTTCGTGACCATGGCGAAGATGAAGTTCACGACGGCGAAGATCGCGTAGCCGAAGATCATCATCGTGACGATCCGGCGGAACTTGGGCGTCACCTTGATGAGGCCGACCTTGTAGGCGATGAACATGCCGGTGAAGGTCGCGAGCGTGGCGAGGACGGCCTGGGCGACGAGCCCCGGGTACCGCTGCTCGAAGAACTGGCTGACGGCGCCGACGAACAGGCCCTCGACGACGGCGTAGGTGACGATGAGCGGCACGCTGAGCGTCTTCTTGAAGGCGATGACGAGCCCGAGGACGAGCGTCGCGATCATCCCGCCCATCCAGACCGCGAACCCGAGGGTCTGGTCGGTGGCGGCGATGAGCCAGCCGACGGCGCCGAACCCGACGACCAGCGCGAAGAGGCCGAGGGTCTTCATCACGACGTCGTCCATCGTGACGACCCGGTCGGTGCCGGGGCGCAGGGCCGACGGCGCGCTGTACATGTCCTGGAGCTGCTGGGCGGTCAGCTGGTCGGTGGCGGCGTGCGAGGCTCCCGCGGCGCCGCTGCCGAAGCCGGCGTAGCCGCTGCGGGCGTCCTTCTCGAGTCGGTTGAAGGCCGGGTTGTTGGCCATCGTTCCTCCGTGCTGGGTCGTGGCGGTGGTGTTCACCGTCGTCTACACCACCCTAGACGTCCGGCGGCCTCCCTGAGTTCCGCCTGAGAAGCCCGGGCCGGCCCCCGACGGGAACCGCCCACCTCACGGCGTTCGGACGCCTCCCGACTCCCTGCGGGTGCGCTGGCGCGCCCCCGACGGGAGTCGAACCCGCACCTGTGGCGATTTTAAGTCGCCTGCCTCTGCCGGTTGGGCCACGGGGGCGGGCCCACGGTAGCGCGCCCCGGTGGGTCAGTCGGCGACGGAGAGGGCGATGCCGTCGAGGATGTCGTGCTCGCTCGTCACGACCCGCACCCCGGGCGATCGCAGGGCCACCCGGCCCAGCACCTCGTGCCACACCAGCGCGCCGGCGCCGATGACGTCGACCCGGCCGGGGTGCATGTACGGGAGCCGCAGCCGCTCCTCGTGCGACATCCCGAGCAGCGAGCGGCAGGCGAGCCGGTGCTCCTCGAGCGGCACCTCGGCGAGGTGGATGGCGTCGCGGTCGTAGCTGCCGAGCCCGAGGGCGTGCGCGGTGACCGTCGTGATCGACCCGGCGAGCCCGACCACCGCCCCCAGCCCGGACAGGTCGACCGTCCGCTCGGCGTCGTCGAGGGCCAGCGCCACGTCCGCCCGTGCCGCGACGACCTCGTCGTCGGTCGGCGGGTCACCCGCGAGGTGCCGTTCGGTCATCCGCACGCAGCCGATGTCGATCGACCGCCCCGCCTCGACGTCGTCGGTGCCCCGGACCAGCTCCGTGGAGCCGCCGCCGAGGTCGACGACGAGGTACGGCCCGGGGATGCCGAGCCGCCGCAGGTCGCCCGTGGCCCCCGTGAACGACAACCGCGCCTCGTCGTCCCCGCCGACCACCTCGGGCGCGACGTCGAGGTCCCCGAACGCCTCCACGACCCCGGCGACGAACTCGTCGGCGTTGCGGGCGTCCCGCGAGGCGGACGTCGCGACGAAGCGGACCGCCTCGACGCCGTGCTCCCGGCACTGCGCCGCGTACTCGCGGGACATGGCGAGCGTGCGCTCCATCGCCTCCGCGGAGATGACGCCGGTCCGGTCGATGCCCTGGCCGAGCCGGACGATCTGGGTGCGGCGGACGACGTCGGTGAGCAGCCCGGCGTCGTCGACGTCGGCGACGAGCAGGCGGATGGAGTTGGTGCCGCAGTCGACCGCCCCGACCCGGCGGGTCATCGGTCGTCCTCCGCGCACGCCTCCGAGCAGGGGTGGCGCTCCCACCACGGCTCGAGCATCGCGAGGGCCTCGTCGCCCAGCGGGTTGACGCCCGGCCCGGCGCCGAGCGAGTGGGCGACGAGCACGTGGAGGCACTTGACCCGCGTGGGCATCCCGCCGGCGGAGACCCCGGCGATCTCGGGGACCTCCCCGAGCTCCGCGCGACGGGCGAGGTAGTCGGCGTGGGCGGCCTCGTACGCGGCCCGCAGCTCGGCATCCTCGCCGAGGCGGTCGGTCATCTCCTTCATGACGCCCTGGCTCTCGAGCGTGGAGAGCGCCCCGGTGAGCCGGGGGCAGGTGGCGTAGAACGACGTCGGGAACGGCGTGCCGTCGGGGAGCCGCGGTTCCGTGCGGACCACGTCGGGTTCGCCGCAGGGGCAGCGGTGCCCGACCTCGGCGACACCGCGGACCGCTCGGCCGAGCTGGCGCGTGACGGCGTCGAGGTCCTCCTGCGCGACGGGCGGCAGGTCGTGCGCAGCGCTCACCGGTGCGCGCCCGGGGCGTCCGCGGTGCGCACCGACTCCCACACGGTGGAGTACCAGGGCAGGACGGAGGCGGCCTCGTCGATGCCCGGACCGGCGATCGCGGGGGTGTCGGCCGACTCGGGCTGGGGGTCCAGGACCGTGTACGAGCGCTCGCCCGGGCGCACGAACTTCAGCCGCTGACGGGCCTGCTGCTCGACGTAGGCGGGATCGTCCCACCGCTCCCGCTCGGCCCGCAGCGCCTCGACGTCGGACGCCTGGGTGGCGACCCGCTCCCGGAGGCTCGCGATCTGCCCCCGCTGCTGGACCCACGCCGCGACGGACGAGGTGAGCAGCACGGTGATGAAGACGCCGATGGCCGTCAGCACGGCACCGCGCCGGACCGCGCGGTTCGACACCGCGCCCCCGAGCCGGCCGCGCCAGCCGGAGGCAGAACGCTGGACCACCTTGGCGGTCGTGGGCGCCGTGGCCGAGGCGCGCGGCCCGGTGGCCCGGGTCGCGGCAGCCTTCGGCGTCGACGCGCGAGCCTTGCCGGACGCGCCGGCCGACGGGCGCGCAGCGGCCCCGCGTCGCGGCGGGCGCGACGCGGGGCCGGTGCTGCGACCGCTCGGCATCAGGTGCTCCCCCCGGCCCCGTCAGCCCTGGCGGGCGGCGAACCGCGGGAAGGCGGCGGCGCCGGCGTACTCGGCGGCGTCGTCGAGCTCCTCCTCGATGCGGAGCAGCTGGTTGTACTTGGCGACCCGCTCGGAGCGCGCCGGGGCGCCGGTCTTGATCTGGCCGCAGTTCGTCGCGACGGCGAGGTCGGCGATCGTCACGTCCTCGGTCTCGCCGGAGCGGTGGCTCATCATGCAGCGGTACCCGGCGCGGTGGGCCATGTCGACGGCGTCGAGGGTCTCGGTGAGCGAGCCGATCTGGTTGACCTTGACGAGCAGGGCGTTCGCCGTGCCGGTGGCGATGCCGCGGGCGAGGCGCTCGGGGTTGGTGACGAAGAGGTCGTCGCCGACGATCTGGACCCGGGCGCCGAGGCGGTCGGTCATCGCCTTCCAGCCGTCCCAGTCGTCCTCGTGGAGCGGGTCCTCGATGGAGACCAGCGGGTACGACGCGACGAGGTCGGCGTAGTAGTCGACCATCTCGTCCGCGCTCTTGGTGCCGCCCTCGAAGCCGTACGCGCCGTCGTCGAAGAACTCCGACGCGGCGACGTCGAGCGCGAGGGCGATCTGCTCGCCCGGGGTGTAGCCGGCCTTCTCGATGGCCTCGAGGATGAGGTCGAGCGCGGCCCGGTTGGACTCGAGGTTCGGCGCGAAGCCGCCCTCGTCGCCCAGCCCGGTGGCCAGGCCCTTCTCCTGCAGGACGGCCTTGAGCGCGTGGTAGACCTCCGCACCCCAGCGCAGCGCCTCGCGGAAGGACTCGGCGCCGATCGGCGCGATCATGAACTCCTGGATGTCGACGTTGGAGTCCGCGTGGCTGCCGCCGTTGAGGATGTTCATCATCGGCACGGGCAGGACGTGGGCGTTCGGGCCGCCGACGTAGCGGAAGAGCGGCAGGTCGGCGGAGTCGGCGGCGGCGCGGGCCACCGCGAGGCTGACCCCGAGGATGGCGTTCGCGCCGATCTTCTCCTTGTTGGCGCTGCCGTCGACGGCGAGCATCTCCGCGTCGACGAGGCGCTGCTCGCTGGCCTCGAAGCCGAGGAGCTTGGGGCCGAGCTCGTCGATGACCGCGTCGACGGCCTTCTCGACGCCCTTGCCGCCGTAGCGGTTCTTGTCGCCGTCACGTCGCTCGACGGCCTCGAAGGCACCCGTCGAGGCGCCGCTGGGGACGGCCGCGCGGGCCACCGTGCCGTCGTCGAGGGCGACCTCGACCTCGACCGTGGGGTTGCCGCGCGAGTCGAGGATCTCGCGCGCGCCTACTGCCTCGATGCTGGCCACATCGGCTCCTGACCGTGGGTGGGACTGGGTTCACCCCCGAGGGTAGCCGGGGTGACCGGCCTCACCACCGACCGACCCGCGCCGCGGACGCCCGGGGCGGGGGTCCGCGGGCATCCCCGGCCCGGGGCGGTCAGCGCAGCGCCGCGAGGGCGACGGCGATCGCCGTGCCGACACGGGCGTTGTGCCGCACGAGGGCCAGGTTGGTCTGCAGCGACCGCCCGTCGGACAGCTCGACGAGGCGCCCGAGCAGGTACGGGGTGATGTCCTTGCCACGCACCCCGAGCGCGTCGGCGTCGGCGAGCGCCTGCGCGATGACCCCGTCGATGTCGGCGCGTGGCATCTCGTCCTCGGCCGGCACGGGGTTGGCGACGGCGATCCCGTGGTCGAGGCCGAGATCCCACGTGGCTCGGGCCAGCCGGGCGACCTCCTCGGGGGTGTCGAGGCGCATCGGCACCGGCACGCCGGAGGACCGGGAGAAGAACGAGGGGAAGTCGTCCGTGCCGACCCCGACGACCGGGACGCCGAGGGTCTCGAGCACCTCGAGGGTCCGCTCGATGTCGAGGATCGACTTCACCCCGGCCGAGACGACGGCGACCCGGGTGCGGGAGAGCTCGGTGAGGTCGGCCGAGACGTCCATCGAGGACTCCGCACCCTGGTGCACCCCGCCGAGCCCGCCGGTGACGAAGAGCTCGATGCCCGCGAGGCCGGCGAGGCGCATCGTGCTCGCGACCGTCGTCGCGCCGTGCGAGCCCGTCGAGACGACGTAGCCGAGGTCGCGGACGCTCACCTTGGGCACCGAGCCGTCGGACGCGAGCAGCTCGAGCTCGTCGTCGGACAGGCCCACGGTCGGCCGCCCGCCGATCACGGCGATCGTCGCCGGGACCGCGCCCCCCTCCCGGACGATGCCCTCGACCTCGCGGGCCATCCCGACGTTCTGCGGGTACGGCATGCCGTGGCTGATGATGGTCGACTCGAGCGCCACGACGGGTCGTCCGTCGGCGAGCGCCTCGCGGACCTCCGGGGCGACGGCCAGCGAGGGGTGCGGCGGGGTGGTCATCGGGAGAGCTCCTCGGTGGGTGGGTCGGTGGGGGTCAGCCGCGCCGCGACGAGGGCGGCGGTGAGGTCGGGGCGGACGGTGTCGGACGAGGCGCACGTGAGGGCCGCGAGGACCTGGCCGTGGCGGGCGGCCTCCACCGCGTCGCCGCCGGACAGCAGGGCGTGGACGTACCCGGCCGTCATGGCGTCGCCGGCGCCGGTGACGTCGGCGACCTCCACGGCGGGGGCCGACACCCGGACGAGGCGCCGGGGCTCTCCGGTGGCGGCCACGGAGAGCAGGCTGCCCCGCGTCCCACGCCGCACCCAGACGCGCTCGACCCCGTGGTCGTGGAGCACCCCGGCCGCCGCGGCGACCTCGTCGACGGTGTCGGCGACCGGCCGCCCGACGAGCGCGGCGAGCTCGTCGACGTTGGGGGTCACGGTGTGCAGCGGCACGGAGCCGTCGAGCGCCGTCCGGGCCCCGGTGGCCTTGGCGACGCTCACCGGCTCGAGGACGGCGGGCACTCCCTCGGCCGCGGCGAGCCCGAGCAGCCAGCGGACGACGCCGACGGCGAGGTTGCAGTCGACGACGAGGGCGCCCGCCCCCACGAGGAGCGACGGCACGGCCCCGAGCTCGGCGACCGTCAGCTCGTCGGTGGCCCGCATGTCCGCGACCGCGATGTGGAGGTCGCCGGCGTCGTCGAGCACCGCCGTGTACGTCCCCGTCGGGTGCGCGGTCCGCACGAGGTGCGTGCAGTCGACGCCCGCCTGCGTCGTGCGGGCCAGGACCGACTGGCCGGCGACGTCCCGCCCGACCGGGGCGACGAGGGTGGTCGGGGTCCCGAGCCGGGCGAGGTTCTCGGCGATGTTGCGCCCCACTCCCCCGACCGCGTGGGTGGCCACCCCGGGGTTGCTCGTCGCGGGGACCGGTGGCGCAGTGAGGCGCAGCTTGACGTCGACCACGGCCCCACCGACGACGACGACGCGGGAGGACTCGGGCACCGGGGCAGCCTAGAGGCTGGGCGAGGCGTCGCCCGGCAGGTCACCGGTGACGGTGTCGGCCAGCCCGCGCAGGGCCTGCCGCGCCTGCACCTCGGCGTCCGCGAGCGCGGCCCGGGCGGCCTCCAACCGGTCGAGGGCCGCGGGGTCGGGGGTCAGGCCCCGGCGCCGGACCCGGGCGAGGACCTTGCGGGCCGCGAGCTCGGGCGGCAGGGAGGCCGGCACGCCGTGGAGCAGGTCCTCGGCGTAGCCCCCTCCGGCGGCGTCCTTCTCCGCGGTCTTGATCCGTTCCCACTCCTGCTCGACCTGCTCGGGCGTGCTCGCGTCACCGTCGCCGAAGACGTGCGGATGGCGCCGGACCAGCTTCTCGACGAGCAGGCCGGCGACGGTGTCGACGTCGAAGCCGTCCTCCCCGGCGTCCTCGGCCACCCGGGCGTGGAAGACGACCTGGAGGAGGACGTCGCCGAGCTCCTCGGCGACCGCCCGAGGGTCTCCGGACTCGATGGCCTCGAGCACCTCGTGGGTCTCCTCGACGAGGTACGGGGCCAGCGAGGCGTGGGTCTGCTCGGCGTCCCAGGGGCAGCCGCCCGGCGACCGGAGCCGGTCCATGGCGGCGACGACGTCGAGGAGCCGGCCGCCCTGGACGTCCCAGGACCCCACGACGAGCTCGACGTCCGGCGGGACCTCGAGCCGGGACACCTCCGAGGCGACGGCGTCGGACAGCCCGGGGTCGGCGTCGTCGGAGCCGAGCCAGACGACCGAGGAGCCGGCGGCGAGGTCGACGAGGGTGCGCGCGAGGGCCGCCGGGGCGAGGTCGCCGACGCACTCGACGTCGAGCCCGGCCTCGGCGAGGGCCTCCACGAGCGGCTCGTCCGGAGCGCGTCCCAGGCGCCGGTCCGCGCCGGCGACCGCCGCCCACGCGGTGTGCGAGAGGAGCCCCGGAGCGACCCGGGGCGAGGTGACGACGAGCCCGAGCCGGCCCGGCGTCACTGGCCCGCGTTGTAGGGGGTGATCCAGGCCGGGAGGCTGGACGAGAGCGACGCCGTGGTCGGGTCGAACGTGCCGTAGCGCGGGTTGACCTCGACCTTCAGCTGCTGGAAGGTGTCGACCGGCATCTGCTGACCGGTCTGCTGGAGGAACTGCAGCGCGTACTGGCCGCGGAGCAGCTCGACGGTCTCCGGGGCGGGGTCCATCCCCGCGGGGAAGTTCGACCGGGCCACGGACGCCGACTGCGGGCTGCCCTGCTTCGCCGCGAAGTCGAGGACGTACGGGGCGTTGATGAGCCGTGCCAGGACGTCGTCGGTCGTCAGGTTGGCGTCCGGGAAGGCCTCGTTGATCTGGGACTGGGCCGTCTGCACCTCGGACTCGGTGATGACGCGGCCGTCGACCGTGGCGGCGCGGCCGGCCTCGGGGGTGCCGCAGCCGGCGGTGGCGAGGGCGACTCCGAGGGCGAGCGCGGCGGCGACGCGGCGAACCGGGAGGGTCACGAGCAGTCCTTTCATCGGGTCACCCCCGGGCGGGGGCGGTCGCGGCACGGGCGGCCTCACCGACATTGTCCATGACGACCGTCCGGACCACCTGGGCGGCCCACTCGAGGATGTCACGGTCTCGCAGCGGACGGCCACCGACGAGGGCGGTCCTGGGCGCCGGGACGAGCATCGTGCCGGTCGCCGCCTTGAGGATCGACTTCGGGAACAGGCGGTTGAGCCGCAGCTGCTGGCTCTCCCGGAGCTCGACCGGGCCGAACCGGACGTGCTGCCCCTGGACGCTGATGTCGGCGATGCCCGCGGCCCGGGCGACCGTGCGCAGGCGGGCCACCTCGAGGAGGTTGCGCACCGGCTCGGGCACCGGGCCGTAGCGGTCGACGAGCTCGCCCTCGATCTCGGCGAGCTGGGTCTCGTCGACGACGGCGGCCAGCTTCTTGTACATCTCGAGCCGGAGCCGCTCGTGGGCGACGTAGTCGTGCGGCAGGTGCGCGTCGACCGGGAGCTCGATCTTGATCTCCGCGGGGGCCTCCTCGCCCTCGCCGCGGAAGGACGCGACCGCCTCACCGACCAGCCGGACGTAGAGGTCGAAGCCGACCCCGGCGATGTGCCCGGACTGCTCCCCGCCGAGAAGGTTGCCGGCGCCGCGGATCTCGAGGTCCTTCATCGCCACCTGCATGCCGGACCCGAGGTCGGTGTTGCTCGCGATGGTCTGGAGGCGGTCGAGCGCGGTCTCGGTGAGCGGCGTCTCGGCCGGGTAGAGGAAGTAGGAGTACGCGCGCTCCCGGCCGCGCCCCACGCGCCCGCGCAGCTGGTGCAGCTGGGAGAGCCCGAGACGGTCGGCGCGCTCGACGATCAGCGTGTTCGCGTTGCTGATGTCGAGGCCCGTCTCGACGATGGTCGTGCACACGAGGACGTCGAAGCGCTTCTCCCAGAAGTCGACGACGACCTCCTCGAGCTTGTGCTCGCCCATCTTCCCGTGGGCCGTCGCGATGCGGGCCTCGGGCACGAGCTCGCGCAGCCGGGCGGCCGCCTTCTCGATGGTCGACACCTTGTTGTGGACGAGGAAGACCTGGCCCTCGCGGAGCAGCTCACGGCGGACCGCCGCGGTGACCGTCTTCTCGTCGTACGCGCCGACATAGGTGAGGACGGGGTGCCGCTCCTCGGGAGGCGTTGCGAGAGTCGACATCTCGCGGATGCCGGTGACCGCCATCTCGAGGGTGCGCGGGATGGGCGTGGCCGACATCGCGAGGACGTCGACGGCGGTGCGCAGCGTCTTGAGCTGCTCCTTGTGCTCGACCCCGAAGCGCTGCTCCTCGTCGACGACGACGAGCCCGAGGTCCTTGAACCGGACCTCCTTCGAGAGCAGCCGGTGGGTGCCGATGACGAGGTCGACCGACCCCTCGGCGAGGCCCGCGAGGACGGCCCTGGCCTCGGCGTCGCTCTGGAACCGGGACAGGGAGCGCACCGTGACGGGGAACCCGGCGTACCGCTCGGCGAACGTGTTCTGGTGCTGCTGGACGAGCAGTGTCGTCGGGCACAGCACCGCGACCTGCTTGCCGTCCTGGATGGCCTTGAAGGCCGCGCGCACCGCGATCTCGGTCTTGCCGTAGCCGACGTCGCCGCAGACGAGGCGGTCCATCGGGACCTCGCGCTCCATGTCGGCCTTGACCTCGTCGATGGTGACGAGCTGGTCGGGGGTCTCGACGTGCGCGAAGGCGTCCTCGAGCTCGCGCTGCCACGGGGTGTCCGGTCCGAAGGCGTGCCCCGTGGTGGCCATCCGCGCCGAGTACAGGCGGATCAGCTCGGCGGCGATCTGCTTGACGTAGCGCTTGGCCCGGCCCTTGGTCTGCTGCCAGTCGGAGCCGCCCATCTTGTTGAGCGTGGGCTGCTCGCCGCCGACGTACCGCGTCACCTGGTCCAGCTGGTCGGTGGGCACGTAGAGGCGGTCGCCCGGCTGCCCGCGCTTGGAGGCCGCGTACTCGAGGACGAGGTACTCGCGGGTGGCGCCCTGGACCGTGCGCTGCGTCATCTGGACGAAGCGGCCGACGCCGTGCTGCTCGTGCACGACGAAGTCGCCCGGCTGCAGCTGGAGGGGGTCGACCTGGGCCCGGCGCTTGGACGGCATCCGCCGCATGTCCTTGGTCGAGGTGCCCGAGCCGCCGGCCGAGCCGGTGAGGTCCGCCTCCGTGAGGAGGGCGAACCGCTCGTCGGGCACGAGGAAGCCGTTGCCGACCCCTCCGGTGGTGACCGTGACGAGTCCGGCCTGCGGCTGCGCCGCCTCCGGGACGAGCCGGTGGGCGATCTCGTGCTCGGCGAGCACCTCGGACACCCGCTTCGCCAGGCCCGGCCCCTCCGTGGCCACGAGGACCGTCCAGTCCTCGGCGACGAGACGGCGCAGCTCCGCGACGGCGTCCTCGGTGCTGCCGCGGAAGGTCGGCGAGACCACCATGCCGAGGTCGAGGGTGTCGTCCTCGTCGTCGCCGGTGAAGGGGGTGAGGTCGAGCCAGCGCACGCCGAGCTGACGGGCCTGCTCGCGCAGGTCGGCGATCGAGTGGAACGAGGCGGTGCCGAGGACGGACTCGAGGTCGATGGGGACGCTGCTGCCGCCGGCGGCGTTGGCCCAGCCGGCCTGGAGGAACTCCTCGCTCGTCGAGACGAGGTCGTGGGCCCGGGTGCGCACCCGCTCGGGGTCGCACGCGACGAGCACCGCGTCGGTGGGGAGCACCTCGAGGAGGGTCTCCATGCCGTCGACGAGGGCGGGGGCGAGCGACTCCATCCCCTCGACGGCGATGCCGTGCGCCAGCTTGTCGAGGATGTCGGCGACGCCCGGCAGCTGGTCGGCGAGGGCGGCGGCCCGCTCGCGGACGGCGGGGGTGAGGAGCAGCTCGCGACACGGCGGTGCCCACAGCCCGTGCTCGGTGACCTCGAGCGAGCGCTGGTCGGCGACCTTGAACCAGCGGATCTCCTCGACGGTGTCGCCCCAGAACTCGACCCGGAGGGGGTGCTCCTCCGTGGGCGGGAAGACGTCGAGGATGCCACCTCGGACGGCGAACTCGCCGCGGCGCTCGACGAGGTCCACCCGGGCGTACGCGGCAGCCGCGAGGTCCTCGACGACCTTCTCGAGGGGGGCCTCGTCGCCGGCCTTCAGGGCCACGGGCCGCAGCTCGCCGAGGCCCTTGGCGATCGGCTGGAGCACGGCCCGGACGGGCGCGACGACCACGGCGAGCGCGCCGTGGGCGCCGTCACCCGAATCGGGGTGCGCGAGGCGACGCAGGACCGAGAGTCGCTGGCCGACGGTGTCGGAGCGCGGTGAGAGCCGTTCGTGCGGCAGCGTCTCCCACGAGGGGAAGAGGGCGACGGCGTCGGCGCCGAGGCTCGCCGCGAGCGCGGCGTGGAGGTCCTCGGCCTCCCGCCCCGTGGCGGTGACGGCGAGCACGGGCGCGCCGGAGGGACGGGGGGCGAGGGCGGCCACGACGGCGGGGCGGGCTCCGGGCGGGGAGGTCGCCTCGACCTCGGCCGAGGGCACGGTGAGTGCCTCGGCGAGACGGGTGAGTCCGGGGAGCGCGGCGACGCGGGAGCGCAGCGGGGAGAGGGAGGGCATGTCGCCTCTCAGAGTAGTCGCGGGCGCCGACAGGCCGAGCACTCGGGCGCGGCCGGCCCGCGCCTGCCTGCGGCCGAACGGCCATGTTCGATCGGACGAACAGCCGAGGCCGGCCGGTTCGAGTCGTGTGCGTCGGCGCGCGCACCTACCGTCAGGCGCGGAGTCACAGCACCACCAGGGCGGAGGTAGGGCTCCACGTAGGCCCTGGGCAGGCTCCACGCAGTCGGACGTCGACCGTGCACGGAACAGGGGCCGTGCCGTCGTGACGTCGCACCCTTGCCCTAGAGCGGAAGCAGTCACCGATGGAGCGTCTCCCTACCCCCCAGGCTCCACCACGCGCCGGGTTCCTCGCACCGGAGGCCCGGCCCGGGCGACGACGGTCGCGGACCGCAGTCGTCGCCGTCGCCGCCAGTACCGCCCTCGTGGGTGGCGCCCTGGCCGGCTCGGTCGCACAGGCGCGGACGAGCCCGACGGTCGTGACGAAGACGGTCGACTCCGCCGCGCTCCTGGCGGCATCGTCGTCGTCGACACCGAGTGCGGCGCCGAGCGGGGTGTCGGTCGCGACGGAGCCGTCCCAGCAGGACGCGGGCGACGGCCCGACGAGTCCGCAGGTCAGCTCTCCCTCACCGTCGACGCCGTCGACCTCGTCGTCCGCCCCGTCGACGCCGTCGACGTCCCCGTCGACACCCTCGACGCGGACTCCGACCTCGGTGGCTGCGTCCTCGCCGACGCAGTCCGCGGCGAGGACCGCGCCGTCGCCGGCACACACCCGCGCGCCGTCCACCCCGAGCCGGCCGTCCAGCAGCCAGAGCCCGACGAGCCCCTCACCCACACCTCCGCCGCCCGCAACGAGCGGAAGGCCGAGTTCGTCGAACACCGGCGTGCCGGTGGGGACGACCCTGACGCCGTCGAGTGGGATGACGATCACCAAGGACAACACGGTGGTCGACGCCAAGGACATCAGCGGGCCTGTGTACGTCCAGGCCAAGAACGTCACGATCAAGCGCTCGAAGATCCACGGCAACGGCGGTGACTCCTTCGGGGTCAACGTGCGGTCCGGAAGCGTGCGGATCGAGGACTCCGAGATCTACGGGTTCGCCAACGGCATCGGGTTCGACAGCTGGACCGCGATCCGGGTCAACCTCCACGGGATGACCGACGACGGCGTCAAGCTCGGCAGCAACGTGACCCTCCAGGACAGCTGGATCCACGACATGACCCCCGGTGCTGGCGCCCATGCCGACGGTGGTCAGATGCAGAACGGCGTGCGCAACCTCGTCGTCCGCCACAACACGATCGACATGGTCAACGGCCGGGAGCTGGGGAACGCCGCGCTGTTCCTCGCCCCGGACCTCGGCCCCAGCACCGTTGGGCCGGTGTTGATCACCGACAACTGGCTCAACGGCGGCAACTACACGCTCTTCTGCCTCGACGGAAGCGACGGTCGGTACTTCGTCGACAACATCACCATCACCAACAACCGCTTCGGACGCCAGTCCAGGTACGGGGCGACGCGAGTCAACGTGCCGATCAGCCAGGGCGGCAACGTCTGGGACGACACCGGCGCCGCGGTGAAGCTCAACCGCCGCCGTCGGGGATGCGGCCGACTTCTAGACGTCGACGTGGACCAGCTCCCCGGGCCGCTCCCGCTCGTAGCGGACGGCGGTGGTCACGAGGAGCGGATCACCCCCCGGTCAGCGGGTCCAGCACCCGCAGGTAGGGCACGAGGTGGCGGCGCAGGACCCGCGAGACGACCGGGCCGGGATCCAGAGCTCGGGCGCGAGCAGTCCGGACCGCGGCGGTGCGCGCCGCGGGCGGCCAGGACGCGGCCTCGACCTGAGCGCTGGTCCGGCGCGGGCTCGAGTGCGGGCGTGAGGACCGGTGCCAACGCGGCCTCGCCCTCGGCGTCGTACCGGGCCACCCACCGGGGGCGCACTGACGGGAGATCCCCATCGCCCGGGATGGGCACCGCCCACCCCTGGGGGCACGCTCCACCAGCAGACGACGACCGTGGACAGCGAGACGAGCGTTAGCGTGGGACGCGAGAACCTCCGGGGGGTAGACTTCTAGGGGCCGAGCACCACGGTCGGCCCCGGCGCCCAGGGCGGGTCAGCGGGGGGCGTGCACCCGCTGCTGCGCGTCGAGCAGCCCGAGCGTCACGAGCTCCTCCACCGCGTCGGCCGCATCGCCGAGGAGGAACGGCAGCTCCTTGCGCTCGGTCGGGGAGAAGTCGCGCAGGACGAAGTCCGCGGCGTCCATCCGGCCGGGCGGGCGTCCGATACCGACCCGGACGCGGTGGTAGTCCTTCGTCCCGAGCGAGGAGCTGATCGAGCGCAGCCCGTTGTGGCCGCCCTCGCCGCCACCGCGCTTGAGCCGGACGGTCCCGGCGTCCAGGTCGAGCTCGTCGTGGATGACGACGAGCCGCTCGGCCGGGACGGAGAAGAAGGACAGCAGCGCCTTGACCGGGCCACCGGACTCGTTCATGTAGCAGGAGGGCACGGCGACCACGGCCGCCGGCCCCGGCACCCCCCCGGGCCCGGTGCCGATGCGCACCTGGGCCGCCTGCGCCCGTGCCTTGTGGGTCCGCAGGCTCGTGCCGGTGCGGCCGGCGAGCTCGTCGACGACCATCGCGCCCACGTTGTGACGGTTGCCCGCGTACTGGGGCCCGGGGTTGCCGAGCCCGACGACGAGCCAGGGAGCGGAGTCGGTCACGGCGACGATTCTGCCATCCGGTCCGGGGACGGCGACGGGGCCCGGTCCGTCACGGACCGGGCCCCGTCGGGGAGTGCGTCGGCTCAGGACTCGTCGGAGGAGTCGCCCTCGCCCTCGGCGGAGCCCGCCTCGGCGGCGGCCTCGTCCTCGGACTCCTCGCGCTCGATGCCGGCCTCCGACTCGGCCTCCTCGAGCTCGGCCTCGAGCTCCTCGACCGACTGCTGCTGGGTGACGTTGACGACGAGCCACTCGGCGTCGGTGAGGAGCTCCGCGCCGTCGGGGAGGGTGATCTCGCCGGCGTGGATCTGGGTGCCGGCCTCGAGGCCCTCGACCGAGACGGTGACCCACTCGGGGATGTTCGTGGCGAGCACCTCGACCTCGAGGCTCGACTGGACGAGGGTGACCACGGTCTCGGGGGCGGCGTCGCCCTCGAGGTGGACCCCGACCTCGACCGTGACCTTCTCGCCCTTGCGGATGACGACGAGGTCGACGTGCTCGATGAACGGCTTGATCGGGTCGCGCTGCACGTCCTTGGCGAGCGCGAGGTGCTCCTTGCCGTCGATGACGAGCGTGAGCAGCGCGTTCGTGTGCTTGAGCGCGAGCATCGTCTCGTGACCCGGGAGGGTGATGTGGACCGGCGCGGTGCCGTGGCCGTACATCACGGCGGGGATCTTGTCGGCACGGCGGATCTTGCGGGCCGCGCCCTTGCCGAACTGGCTGCGCTGCTCGGCGACGAGCTTGGTGACCTCGGTGGACACAGTGGACTCCTGGGGTGGATCGGAACGAATGGTCGTCGGTCCTCGACGCGGGACGTGGCACCGAACCGGCGCGCGAACGGCCCGCGGACCCGGGGGTCTGCGTGCCGCCAGCGTCGATCACGGAGGTCGCGGACCTTGCGGTGGGCCGGACCACTTCGTCCGGTGCGACGTCCCTCGCCGAGGCAACCCCGAGAGTCTAGGCGACGGGTGACGGAACGTCGAAATCGACGTCGACCTCACGCTCGGAACGCCGGGTGTCGCGACGGTCGCCGAGCCGGACGGCCACGATGCCGGCGAGGATGACGAGGCCACCGACCAGCTGCCAGGGTCCGGGGAGCTCGCCGAGGACGAGCCAGGCGATGAGCACGGCGAAGAGGACCTCGGTGAGCCCGACGAAGGACGCCAGGGTCGAGCCGAGGTGGCGCGCGCCGAGCACTCCGAGGACGTAGGCGACGGCCGCGGCGATGACGATGAGCTCGACGAGTGCGGCCCAGGCGGGGACGCCGTGGCCGGCGACGAGCACCTGGCCGGCCCCGGTGCGCATGGTGATGGCGCCGGTGGCGCCGAGGAGTGCGAGGACGGTCCCGCCCGCGGTGAGCCCCAGCGCGGCGAAGGTGATGGGCGGCAGCGTGGTCTCGCGGGCCGCGAGCACGTAGTGCCCGGCCAGGCCCGTCGCCGCCAGGAGACCCCACGCGACGCCGACGAGGTCGGGTGTCGTCTGCCCGGTGACGTCGAGCACGAGCACGAGACCGGCGATGGCGAGGACGACCCCGAGGCCGGTCAGCCCGTGCGGCGCGCGGCGGGTGATGAGCCAGATGAACAGGACGACCAGGACGATGCCGAGGTACTCGATGAGGAGGGCGACCCCCACGGTGAGCCGCTCGACGGCCTGGAAGTAGCCGAGCTGGGCCGCGGCGACGGCCAGGCAGCCGTACATGGCGGCGAGGGGGAGCTCCCGGACGAGTCCGCGCAGGTTGCGCCGCGAGGACCAGAGCGCCCACGGCAGCAGGATCGCGGCGGCACCGGCGATCCGGATGAGGACGACGGCGCCCGGGGTCCAGCCCGCCCCGATGAGGGACTTCGCGAACGGGCCCGAGGTCCCGAACGCGGCGCTGCTGAGCAGCAGGGCCATGAGCCCCACCCCGACATGCCGGCGCATCGCCTCGACCATCACGACCTCCTCCGGTCCGCTCCATGCGAGCGCACCTCGGCGGTCCACGCATGTCATGAGTCAACTGCTACGTTGGTCCTGACACTACGGGCCATCCCTGTCAGGAGTCAAGATGGTTTTCACCCATGACACAGATGTCGTGCTGCGCCACGCGGCGGCGCTCGTCAACACCGCGCCCGGGCACGGGACGACCGGCGCCGAGGACATCCCCGACCTCGAGGCCGTCCTCGCCTGGATGGCCGAGTGGCAGTGGAGCGGAGGCCGTCCCGGCACCGTCCGGGAGGTCGCCCACCTGCACCGGGTGCGCGCCCGCGTCGCCGGCCTCTGGTCGGCACCGCTCGAGGTCCAGGTGGCCGAGGTGAACGCCCTCCTCGCCGAGGGTCACGCCCTGCCGCGGCTCGTCGAGCACGACGACTTCGGCTGGCACGTCCACGCCACCGACGACGACGCCCCCTTCGCCGACCGGGTGGCCGTCGAGCTCGCGATGGCGATGGTCGACGTCATCCGCGCCGGCGAGCGCGACCGGCTCGCGGTGTGCTCGGCCGAGGACTGCGACGACGTGTACGTCGACCTGTCGCGCAACCGGTCCCGGAAGTTCTGCGACGGCACCTGCGGCACGAAGGCGAACGTCGCCGCCTACCGCGCCCGCAAGGCCGCCGCCCCCGGTTGACCCTCCCCCACTGACGAGTCAGGCGCGGCCGCCGAAGAGGCTCGTCACCGAGCCGTCCTCGAAGACCTCCTTGACCGCGGCGCTGATGAGCGGCGCGATCGACAGGGTGGTCAGCCCCTCGAACTCCTTGTCCGCCGAGATCGGCAGGGTGTTCGTGACGATGACCTCGCGCGCCGCGCACGTCTCGAGTCGCTCGACGGCCGGCTCGGAGAGGATCGCGTGGGTCGCGGCGATGACGACGTCCTTGGCCCCCTCGGCGAGGAGTGCGTCGGCGGCCTTCGTGATGGTGCCGCCGGTGTCGATCATGTCGTCGACGAGGACGCAGACCCGCCCGCTCACGTCACCGACGACCCGGTTGGCGACCATCTCGTTCGGCCGGTTGATGTCGCGCGTCTTGTGGATGAACGCCAGCGGCGCACCCCCCAGGCGCTTGGACCACTGCTCGGCCACCTTGATCCGGCCGGCATCCGGGGACACCACCGCGAGGTGCTCGTCGCCGTACTTCGTCGCGACGTACTCGCTGAGGACCGGGATCGCCATGAGGTGGTCGACCGGGCCGTCGAAGAAGCCCTGGATCTGGTCGGTGTGCAGGTCGACGCAGATGAGCCGGTCGGCGCCGGCGGTCTTGAACATGTCGGCCATGAGTCGGGCGCTGATCGGCTCGCGCCCGCGGTGCTTCTTGTCCTGGCGGGCGTAGCCGTAGAACGGCATGACCACCGTGATCCGCTTCGCGCTGGCCCGCTTCAGCGCATCGACCATGAGCAGGTGCTCCATGATGTTCTCGTTGATCGGGTTCGTGTGGCTCTGGATGACGAAGGCGTCCGAGCCGCGCACCGACTCCTCGAAGCGCACGTAGATCTCGCCGTTCGCGAAGTCGTACGCGCTGGTCGGGACGAGCTCGGTGCCCAGCTGCGCCGCCACCTCCTGCGCCAGCCCGGGGTTCGCCCGCCCCGAGAAGACCATGAGCTGCTTCTTCGGCCGCTTGCGGATGTTGGCCGAGGGGGGTCGGTGGCTGCTCACGGGGCGGGGTCCTCCGGGGTGGGGTCGGTGGGCGTGGTCGGTGCTGCGCCGCGGGCACGCTCGGCGGCCTCGGCGGTCGGGGTGCCGGCGCGGGCCCGGGCGACCCAGCCGTCGACGTTGCGCTGGCGCCCGCGGGCCACGGCGATCTGGCCCGGCCGGACGTCACCGGTCAGGGCGCTGCCGGCGGCGACGTAGGCACCGTCGGCGACGTCGACCGGGCTGACGACAACGGTGTGCGACCCGACGAAGCTGTGCGCCCCGATCCGGGAGTGGTGCTTCGCGACGCCGTCGTAGTTCGCGAAGATCGTCCCGGCGCCGATGTTCGCGCCCTCGCCGATCGTCACGTCGCCGGCGTAGGTGAGGTGCGGGACCTTGGCCCCCTCGCCGATGTCGGCGTTCTTGGTCTCGACGAAGCCGCCGATCTTGCCGCGCGCCCCGAGCCGCGTCCCGGGTCGCAGGTAGGAGTACGGGCCCACGGTGGCCCCGGCGCCGATGACCGCCAGGTGCGCCACGGCGCGCTGCACCTCGGCGCCGTCGCCGACCTCGGTGTCGGTGAGCGTGACCTCCGGACCGATGACTGCTCCCTCGCCGATGGACGTCGCCCCGAGCAGCTGGGTGCCGGGCAGGAGCGTGGTGTCCCGGCCGACCGAGACGTCGACGTCGATCCAGGTCGTGGCCGGGTCGACGATCGTCACCCCGGCGCGCATGTGCTGCTCGCAGAGCCGCCGGTTCAGCTCGCGTCCGAGCGTCGCGAGCTGCACCCGGTCGTTGACACCCTCGGTCTGCCAGGGGTCGTCGATGACGTGGGCGCTCACCCCGCGCCCGGCCTCGCGGGCGATCTGGACGACGTCGGTGAGGTACTTCTCGCCCTGCGCGTTGTCGGTGCCGACCCGGGCCAGCGCCTCGCGCAGCAGGGCCGCGTCGAAGGCGTAGATGCCGGAGTTGATCTCGGTGAGGGCGCGCTCGTCGTCGGTGGCGTCCTTCTGCTCGACGATCCGGGCGACGTGGCCGTCGGGGTCGCGGACGATCCGCCCGTAGCCGGTGGGGTCCTCGAGGTGCGCGGTGATGACCGACACGGCGCTCCCCGAGGCGGCGTGCGCCTCCGCGAGCCCCGCGAGGGTCTCGCCGGTGAGCAGGGGGACGTCGCCGTAGGTGACGAGGACGGTGCCCTCGAGGTCCTCCGGCAGGACCTGCAGCCCGCACTCGGTGGCCCGGCCGGTGCCCTTGACGTCGTCCTGGTCGGCGATCACCAGACCCTCGTCGAACGTGGTGCAGAACTCGACGACGAGGTCGCGCTCGTGCCGCACCACGACCGAGACGTGCTCGGCTCCGGTGAACCGTGCCGCGCGCACGGCGTGGCCGAGGAGGGTGGTCCCACCGATGCGGTGGAGGACCTTGGGGGTCGAGGACTTCATCCGCGTCCCCTCGCCGGCGGCGAGGACGATGACGGCGGCCGGTCGGGTCGCGTTCACGCGCTGTGCTCCAGGTGGGGTCGGTGCCACGGGCGCTCGCCATGCTACCGCCGGGCGCGCGGGCTCCGGGCCGGCCCTCCGGGGACCCTCAGAGCAGGTCGGTCAGCTCCGCACGGGCCCGGTCGCGCACCGCCGCGAGCGCCGCGACCGCCGTGGGGGCCTCGCGGGCCACCTCGGCGAGCGCCTGACACTCGGGGAGGGTGTGCAGGGACAGGGCGAGCCGCACCACCGGCACCTTGCTCGGCGCCATCGACAGGCTCGAGACCCCGAGGCCGGTGAGGACCAGCGCGAGCAGCGGGTCGCCCGCGGACTCCCCGCAGACGCCCATCGGGACCCCGGCGCGCCGCGCCCCGTCACAGGCGGCCGCGACGACGTCGAGCACCGCGGGCTGCCACGGGTCGAGCAGGTCCGAGAGCGCACCCTGCATCCGGTCGGCGGCCATCGTGTACTGCGCGAGGTCGTTGGTGCCGAGACTGCCGAAGTCGACGTCGGCGAGGACGTGGCGGGAGCGCAGTGCGGCGCCGGGGACCTCGATCATCACCCCGGCCTTCGGGAGCCCGTTCTCGCGGACCCGGCGGGCGAACCATGCGGCCTCCTCGGCCGTGGCGACCATCGGCGCCATGACCCGGACGTCGGCCCCGGTGTCCCGGGCGGCGACGGCGAGCGCCTCGAGCTGGGCGTCGAGGAGCTCGGGACGCTCGGCGGAGAGCCGGAGTCCGCGCCGTCCGAGGGCGGGGTTCTCCTCCGGCCCGAGGTCGGCGAAGGCGAGCGGCTTGTCGGCACCGGCGTCGAGGGTGCGCACGACGACGCGTCGGTCGCCGAAGGGTGCGAACACGCGCCGGTAGATCTCCGCCTGCTCGTCGACGGTCGGCGCCTTCTCGGCGGAGAGGAAGACGAACTCGGTGCGGAACAGCCCGACCCCCTCGAGGTCCTGGGCACCGGCGGACTCGGCATCCTCGATCCCCCCGATGTTGGCGAGCAGCGCCACCGCGTGGCCGTCGCTCGTGCGGCCGGGGCCGCTCGTGGCCGAGAGGGCCTCGGCCCGCCGCTCCCGGCGCACGCGCTGGGCCTCGACGAGCGCGACGTCGGGCGCCACGGTGACCACGCCGGAGTCGCCGTCCAGGGCGACCGGCGTGCCGGGCGGGATGCCCGTGGCACCGGGCAGCTGGACGACCGCCGGGATGCCCATCTGGGCGGCGAGGATCGCCGTGTGGCTGGTCCGGCCCCCCGCCTCGGTGATGATGCCGACGACGAGGGAGCGGTCGAGGGTGGCGGTCTCCGCGGGGGCGAGGTCCTCGGCGACGACGACGCTCGGCTCGGTGAAGTCGGGCACACCCGGGGCGGCCACCCCGAGCACTGCGGCGACGGCCCGGGAGCCGACGTCACGCAGGTCGGTCACCCGCTCCGCGAAGTAGCCGCCGAGCGCCTCGAACTGGGCCGCGTACTCCTCGACGGCCCCCTCGACGGCGTTCGCCGGGCCACGGCCCGCCGCCAGCAACTTCGCCGCGGCCTTGACGAGTCCCTTGTCGCGGGCGATGAGGGCGGTCGCCTTGAGGATCTGCTGGGCGGTGTCGTCGGCGTGCCGCGCCTTGCCCTCGAGCGAGACCGCGACGGACTCGAACGCGGCCCGGACCTCGGCCAGGGCGGCCTCGGTGTCGGTGGCCGCCGGCTCGTCGGCCGGGGGCCGGACCGGCGGCGCGACCTGCACCACCGGCCCGTGGGCGGACCCGGGGCTGACCCCGATCCCCTGCCGGGTCTCCGTCGCGGTCATGCCCTTCACTCCGCGTCGAGGTCGCGGGAGAGGAGCTCGACGAGGCCGTCGAGCACGGCGTCGGCGTTCTCGCCCTCGGCGGTGAGGACGACCTCCTCGCCGTGGGTGGCGCCGAGGGCCATCACCCCGAGGATGCTCGTCGCGTCGACGGCGTCCTCCCCGGGGCGGCCGATCTCGACGTCGAGGCCGGACTCGCTCGCCTGCTCGACGAAGAGCGCGGCGGGGCGGGCGTGGAGCCCGACGGACGAGGCGATGGTGACGGTGCGCTGTGCCATGACTGGTTCTCCTGGATCGGTGTGGTGTGGTCAGATCGTCGCGACGGCGTCGACCTCGGCGAGGCGGCTGTCGCGCGACTTGAGGGTGACGACGATGGCGGCCATCACGAGGACGCCCACGGCGAGGGCGAGCAGGAAGAGCAGGACCTGCCCGATGCTGCCCATGATCGGCAGCACCCAGATCCCGCCGTGGGGGGCGCGGATGGCGGCACCGAACAGCATCGCGAGTCCACCGGTGATCGAGGAGCCGACGACCGAGGAGGCGATGATGCGCACCGGGTCGGCGGCCGCGAACGGGATCGCACCCTCGGAGATGAACGAGGCCCCGAGGAGCCAGGCGGCCTTGCCGTTCTCCCGCTCGGGCTCGGAGAAGAGCTTCGGGCGGACCGTCGTGGCGAGGGCCATCGCGAGCGGGGCGACCATCCCGGCGGCCATCACGGCGGCCATGATCTTCAGCTGGGGGCTGTCCGAGGCGGCGCCCGCAGCACCGAGACCACCGGTGGCGAAGGCGTAGGCGACCTTGTTGACCGGGCCGCCGAGGTCGAAGCCCATCATCGCGCCGAGGATCAGGCCGAGGACGAGGGCGCTCGCGCCGGTCATCCCACTCAGGGCGTCGGTGAGGCTGTTCGTGACGCCGACGATCGGGCGACCGAGGACGGTGATGAACAGGCCCGCGGTGATGAACGTGGAGACGATCGGGATCACGACGACCGGCATGATGCCGCGGACGCCCTTGGCGACCTTCCAGCCGGAGACCCACCGGGCCACGAGGCCGCCGACGATGCCGGTGACGAGGCCGCCGAGGAAGCCGGCGCCCATCGTCGCGGCGATCGAGCCACCGACGATGCCGGGGACCAGACCCGGGCGATCGGCGATGGCGAAGGCGATGAAGCCGGAGAGGATCGGCACGAGGAAGCCGAACGACGCGGCGCCCATCACGAAGAGCAGCGCGGCCCACGACGTGAGGCTCACCGGGTTGAAGTTCTGGGTGATGTTGTAGTCGCCCTCGGCCGTGAGGCCGTACTTGACGATCTCGATGGCGCCCTGCTCACCCATCGCGACCTGCGCGAGCATGAACGACAGGGCGATGAGGATGCCGCCCGCCGCGACGAACGGGATCATGTACGAGACACCGGTCATCAGCCACTGCCGCACGCGGGTCACGGTGCTCGCGCCGTCGTCGACCTTCGTGACGAGGCCACCCGAGGCGGCGGCCGGGGCGGCTGCAGCAGCGGCGGCCTTGCTCGGGTCGGCCTCCCACTCGGCGACGAGCGCCTCGGCCTGGGCCACGAGGGCGGGGCCCTCGGAGATGCCCTTCTTGACGCCGACGTCGACGAGGGGCTTGCCGGCGAACCGGCCGGCGTCCTTGACCGGCAGGTCGTGGGCGAAGATCACGGCGTCCGCCGAGGCGATGAGGTCGGCCGGGAGCGGGTTGGAGCCGGCCGACCCCTGGGTCTCGACGGTCATCGTGTGGCCGGCGGCCTTCGCGGCGTTCTCGAGTCCCTCGGCCGCCATGTAGGTGTGGGCGATGCCGGTGGGGCACGACGTGACCCCGACGAGGGTGAGGCTGCGCTTCTCCGGCGTCGCGGACGCCGCCGCGGCGGGCGAGCCGGCGCCGGCGGCTCCCGCGGCCGGGGCGGCACTCGTGGCGGGCTGGGGGTCCAGTGCCACCTCGGCGCTCACGAGGTCGACGACCTCGGCCTCGGTGGTGGCCGCCGCGAGGGCGGCCTTGAACTCCTTCTTCATGAGCGCCCGGGCCAGCTTCGGCAGCATCTGCATGTGCGCGTCGCCGCCGCCCTCGGGGGCCGCGATGAGGAAGACGAGCGTCGCCGGGCCGTCCTTGGCACCCCAGTCGATGCCGTCGGTCCGGCCGAAGACGAGCGAGGGCTCGGTGATGGCGGCGCTGCGGGCGTGCGGGATCCCGATGCCACCGGGGAGTCCGGTCGCCATCTTGGTCTCACGCTCGCGCACGTCGTCGAGGAAGGCGTCGAGGTCGGTGCAGCGACCCGTGGCGACGAGCCGCTCCGCGAGGATCCGGGTGGCCTCGTGGCGGTCGGCACCGCTGAGGTCGAGGACGACCTGCTGCTCGGTGATGAGGGACATGGTGTTCCTTTCGGGGGTCACGCGCCGAGCCGGCGGGTGAGGTCGGGACTGCGGGTGAGGTCGACGGGGATGTCGCGGAGGTCCTCCGGGGCCGGGACGCGGCTGCCGGGGAGGGTGACGGCGGCGGCACCCCAGGTGACCGCGGCCGAGAGGGCGTCGGCGGCCGGGAGACCGCTCGACAGACCGTGGAGCAGACCCGCGAGCATGCAGTCGCCGGCGCCCACGGTGGACAGGGGATGGGCGATCGTCGCCCGCGCGTGAACCACCTCGTCGGCCGTGACGAGGAGGGCGCCGTCGCCGCCGAGGCTCACGGCGACGGTCTCGATCCCGTCGGTGACCAGGTCGAGAGCCGCGGCGTGGACGTCGCCGAGCGTCGGCAGGTCGTGGCCGACGAGCTCGGCGAGCTCCTCGTGGTTGGGCTTGACGAGGTGGGGGCGGGCAGCGGCGGCGAGGGCCATCGGAGTACCGGAGGAGTCGATGGCGACGCGGACGCCGAGGGCACGGACCCGCGCGACGAGGTCGGCGTAGAGGGCGGCCGGCGCGCCGGGCGGCAGGCTGCCGCACCCGACGACCCACGCTGCCCCGACGGCCTCCTCGAGGGTGGTGTCGAGCAGCGCACCCACCTCGTCGGCCGACAGCTCCGGCCCGGGCTCGTTGAGCTTGGTCGTCGTACCGTCCGGTTCGAGGACGCTGATGTTCATCCGGACCGAGCCGCGGACGGGGACGCTGCGGCGGACGACGGCGGCCGCGTCGAGCAGCTCCTCGAGGAGGTGCCCCTCCGGTCCGCCCGCGGGGAGGACCGCCCGGGTCCCGGCGCCCTGCGCCGCGAGGGCGCGGGAGACGTTGACCCCCTTGCCGCCCGGGTCGATCCGGCTGCTCGTGGCGCGGTGGACCTCGCCGCGGTGCAGGGCGTCGATGACGATGGCCCGGTCGACCGAGGGGTTGGGCGTCAGGGTGACGATCATGCGGTCACGACCTCGGGGCCGGCCGCGCGGACCTCGGAGGCGACGTCGTCGGCGAGGTCGCGGTCGGTGACGAGCACGTCGATCTGGGCGAGGGTCGCGAACCGGTGGAGGTGGTCGTCCCCGGCCTTGCTGGAGTCGGTGGCGACGACGACACGACGAGCCGCTCGGACCATCGCCTGCTTGACGAGGGCCTCGGCCTGGTCCGGCGTGGTGAGCCCGCGGGCCACGGAGAACCCGTTCGTACCGAGGACCGCCAGGTCGACGGTGACGTCGGCGAGGGCCCGGGTCGCCCACTCCCCCACCGCAGCTCCGGTGACACCACGGACGCGGCCGCCGAGCAGGTAGAGGGTCACCCCGGGGTGGGTCGAGAGGGCCGCGGCCGCGGCGACGGAGTTGGTGAGGACGGTGAGGTCGACGTCCGGCGGGAGCAGCTCGACGAGCGCCTGGGTCGTCGAGCCGGAGTCCAGGAGGACGGTGCCACCGGTGGGCAGCTCGTCGAGGAGGCGGGCGGCGATCCGGCGCTTGACGTCGGCGAGCCGCGTGGACCGGGCCGCCAGCGTGGGCTCCAGCTCGAGGCGCTCGACCGGGATGGCGCCCCCGTGGACCCGGCGGAGGGACCCGCGGCGCTCGAGGACGGTGAGGTCCCGCCGGACCGTCTCGGCGGCCACGTCGAGTGACGCGGCGAGGGCGGCGACCTCGACCCGTCCGGCCCGGCGCGCCTCCGTGAGGATGCGCTGCTGACGCTCCGCTGCGTACATCGGACTCCCTCGTCCTCCGGTGCCCACCGTTGGGCTCGTGACTCCATGAAACCACCGGCTCGGTCCGATGTAAAGAGAAACGGGCACCCGCTTTTGTGGTTTCTTGGTCGAACGTGACCGACCGAGGTCCCCACCCGTTCGGCGGGTGGAGGACCCCGGTCGGTCAGCAGCGGGTCAGTGGGGCGTGCCCAGGCCGGGCCGGCCTGCGCTGCCGGCGGCCCGGACGGCCGCCCACCCGGCGGCGCGCGAGGCCCGGGCCAGGCCGGTCTCCGGCTCCCCGGAGATCCGCGGCGGCATCATGACGACCGGGCAGGTCGCCGCGTAGACGAGGCGGTGCGCGAACAGGGGCGCGCGTGCGTAGGTCCGGGGGGCGTCGACGACGAGCAGGTCGGCGTGGCGGGCGGCGTCGAGCAGGGCCCGGCGTCGGTCCCCCCGGACGAGGCGCACCTCGGCGTCGTGGTCCGGCCCGAGGACGCTCGCGACATCGGCCTCGAGGTGGGCCCGCGCCTCCCGCTCGACGTCGCTGCCGCGGTCGACGCGCGACGCCGTCGTGCCGGCCGGCGTCGCCTGGGGGTTGGGGGCCCGCCAGGCGCGGACGGCGATGAGCCGCCCGTCGTGCGCCCTCGCCTGGTCCCGGCCCCAGGCCAGTGCCGTCGGGGAGGCCGAACCCGGGCTCACCCCGACGACGACCGTGTACGTGTGCTGGTCCATGGGTCGCCTCCGATCAGACGGGAAGGTGGACGGTCTCGTTGCCGTGCTCGTCGTAGCTCGTGAGCGGCGGCGCGATCTCCTCGAGCGACTTGTTCTCGGCGTCGACACCCCAGACCCACGCGACGAGCGCCCCGACGAGCATGATCCCGGTGGCGATGAGGTAACCGTAGAACATCGGCGTGCGGTCCGCGCCGTCGCCGATGAGCCATCCGTAGAACACCGGACCGATGGCGCCGAACACCTGCGCGATGGCGAAGAAGTACGAGATCGCCTGCCCGCGGACCTCGAGCGGGAAGATCTCCGACACGGTGAGGTACCCGGCCGACGCGCCGGCGGAGGCGAAGAAGAACGCCACGCACCAGAAGGCCGTGTGGACACCGGCCGAGATGGCGTCCTGCTGGAACAGCCAGGCCGAGATCGCGAGGACGACACCCGCGAACGAGTAGCACCCGGTGATCATCCGGCGCCGGCCCACCGTGTCGAACAGCGGCCCGAGCAGCAGGGGGCCCAGCAGGTTGCCGATGGCGAACGGGAAGAAGTAGAGGGCCGACTGCGCCGGCGTCTTGTCGTAGAAGTTCTGGAGCACGAGGGCGTACGTGAAGAAGATCGCGTTGTAGAGGAAGCTCTGCGTGATCATGAGCGTCGCGCCGAGCACCGTCCGGGTCGGGTACTTCTGGAAGAACACGTACCCGAGCTGCCTGGGCGTCAGGCCCTCCCGGGCCTTGATCCACATGCCGTCATCGTCCTCGTCGTGCTGGGGCAGTTCCTTGCCCGCCTCGCGCACCTCGTCCTCGAGGGCGGAGACGACCTTCTCGGCCTCCTCGCCCCGCCCGTGGGTGACCATCCACCGCGGGCTCTCCGGGATGTGGCGACGCAGGTAGATGATGCCGAGGCCCAGGACCGGCCCGATGAAGAAGGCGATGCGCCAGCCGACGTCCTGCCCGAAGCGCTCCGTGTCGAGCAGGATCGTGGAGGCGAAGGCGCCGATGGCCGCACCGGCCCAGTACGTGCCGTTGATCGCCAGGTCGACCCGGCCGCGAAAGCGTCCCGGGATCAGCTCGTCGACCGCGGAGTTCACCGCCGAGTACTCGCCGCCGATCCCCATCCCGGAGATGAACCGGAAGATGAGGAACATGAGCATGTTCGGGGCGAGGCCGGCTGCCGCCGCCGCCATGAGGTAGAGCGCCAGGGTGAGCGTGAACAGCTTCTTGCGCCCGAGGGTGTCGGTGAGCCGTCCGAAGATGATCGCCCCGAAGACCTGGCCCACGAGGTAGACCGTGCCGGCGAGGCCGACGTCGGCCGCGGACATGTCGAGGGTCTTCTCGAAGCCCCCCGCCGCGACGATCTGCGCCTCGAGCCCGTCGAGGATCCAGGCGGTCCCCAACCCGAAGATCACGAGCCAGTGGAACTTCACCCACGGCATGTCGTGCATCCGCGCCGGGATGAGGCTCCGGACCGGCTTCTCCTCCTCCTGTGTCGTCTCCGTCGTCGTCACGGCACTCCCCTTTCTCGCGTCGTCCCACCGGCTTCCCGCGGCACCCCCCTGGCGGTCCCCGTGCGTGGTCACCCCACCGGGGACAGGTGTCGTGGGCCGGGCCACTGGGCAAGGTATCGCCGCAGGTGGGAGGCGTGGGGTTTCG